>NZ_JAMXWM010000001.1 GCF_024125445.1 Sporolactobacillus shoreicorticis
AGCTAAGCCGTGGTTAAACGTATTCCAGAACTTCTTCAATTCTTTACCCTGTATAAATCTCCCCATCCGGATAGCGGATGTCCACATGCGAACGCTTCGTCACTGAGAATGCCAGCGTCAGTGGGCCGACCTTACCGAAAAACATCACGCACATAATCACAATCTTACCGAAGGCGGAAAGATGTGCCGTCGCACCGATCGATTCACCAGCAGTACCGAACGCCGAGATCACTTCAAACAGAATCACGACAAACGGCTGCTGCTCCGACAGGCAGAGCAGAAATACGGCAAGCAGGACGACAATCACCGAAATCGAGATAATCGATACCGCGCGCACAATGACCTGATGATTCACCGTGCGCTTGTTAATGACAACCTCGCGCCGACCTTTCAAAAAGGTAAACACCTGCGCGATGATGATCATGAACGTCGTCAGTTTGATGCCCCCGCTCGTTGATGTACTGCCCGCACCAATGAACATCATCAGCATCGTGAGCAGCAGGGAGGCCTGGCTCAATCCGGACGGATCAATCGTCGTCAAACCTGCCGTTCGCGGTGATATACCTTGGAAGAAAGCACCCCAGAATTTATCGCCAAGGCTGAGCGGACCGAGCGTATTCGAATTCGCATACTCAATAATGAAAATCGCCAGCACAGCGACTGCATTAATAATCAAAGTCCCGGTGATCATCACCTGGGCATGGAGCGAGAGCTTACGGTAGCGGTGTGTGGACAGCAGCTCAGCAAGCACCGTAAAGCCGATCCCACCGAGCGTAATCATCATGATCATCGTCAGATTCACAATCGGATCACCGAGATACCGGCTCATGTTGCCGGGAAAAAGGGAAAAGCCGGCCTGATTGAATCCGCTGATCGAGTGGAAGAGCCCATAATACAGCCCTTTACCCCAACCAAATTCAGGAACAAATCGAAACGCGAGAAAGAACGTGCCGATCAGTTCAATCACAAAGGAAAAAATTAAAATCCAGCTGACCAGCCGGATCACACCGCCAATCGACGGAACATTCAGCGCCTCCTGCATCAGCTGCCGCTGCCGAATCGAAACCTTCTTGCCGAGTAAAATAACAAAAAATACGGCAAACGCCATGATGCCAATACCGCCAACCTGAATCAGCAGCATCAGAACAATTTGTCCGAAGAAGGTAAACGTTTGACCGGTATCAAAAGGTGAAAGCCCCGTAACCGTTGAAGCGGAAGTCGATAAAAAAAGGGCATCCAGCCACGAAATCGGATGCTTTGTAGAGACCGGCAGTTTTAAGAGCAATGTCCCAATTACGATAATGACAAACAGCAAAAGAGACAGAAAGAGCGGCGGGCTGAATTTGAATCGCTTGAGATCAAGCGCGGAAAGTATTTTCTTCGTCGATTGCGTCATAGTAAATTCCCTGCCTTAATTGAGAAGGAAGTCAGAAAAAATACTCAGACTCCCTCCTTCTCAAATCGCTCCAGATCCTCGCTCTTTCCGATAATTAGAAGCACGTCATTGCGCTCAAGCTTCAATTCACCGATATTACGCACAATAACGGAACGATCACGACGAATCGCGATCACATTACAGCCGTAATTCGCGCGTACATCAATTTCCATAATTGACTTCCCGATCAGCCGATCTGTCACTTCAATTTCAATAATACTGTAATCTTTCGACAGCTCTATATAATCAAGAATCTTATTCGCGGTTGCCAGATGCGCGATTCGGAAGCCGATTTCAACCTCGGGACGAATGATCTTGTCCGCACCGAGTTTCCTCAGGATCTTCTCGTGATAGTCATTCTGAGCCTTCGCCCAAATCTCCTTCACACCCGCTTCCTTCAGCAACAGCGTCGTCAGGATGCTTGCCTGAATATTACGTCCGATCGCAACAATCACATGATCAAAATTGCGAATTCCGAGCGCCTGCAGCACCTTCTCATCCGTCGAATCCGCCTGAACCGCCTGCGTCACCACGTCTGAGTAATCATTTACTTTATCCAGGTCAACATCGATCGCCAAGACCTCGCAACCCATATTGCTCAGCTCGATGCTGACGCTTGAACCAAGCTGGCCAAGGCCGATCACGGCAAATTGTTTGTTCATTACAATCTTCCTTTTTTAAAGGATACACAAAAAAGAGTCCGAAAAAACCACGAAAGTCACATTTACTTTATTTGAAAGAACGATCATTGTCAAATATCCCAAGAGCATTACGGGCTCTGCGAAAATCTAAGTGAAATCAAAACGCAGAAATATCTTTTGAAAAAATTTGAGAATTGAAAGAAAGAAGGATGAAGGATGCCGACCGTAATTCTGCACATCACATCATTACATGGCTGCAAATGTCAAAGAATCAGTCTCAGGGAATGGCACGAAGAGACACAATTATCAACAGATCAAGGCGGGCTCACATCGGATTTCACATAGAAAGCGAGAAAGAATTATTCATAGTACGAAGTAAAGGAGACATTATACGTTTTTATCATGAATCTGATGACAAGAGGACAATCCCTGACGCATATAACAAACCGAAAGCATCGAGCAAACTGCAGAATGCTCAGTGAGAAGTATGCGCGGAAAACTCATTGACTTCGGTTGTATGGAAATTATCGCGTATATGTCAAGACGACACGGCCAGGCCGTGAGGCGGAAGGTTATTACGTCACAATTGAAGAATGAAGTGATGAAGCGACGCCAGCAAAAAATTGCTTAAGCAGCGCAAATAAATGACATAATAGGACATTTTCAGCACTGAACGTTGAAACGTTTTTGTAAACAAAACGTAAATATAGAGCAACAATATCCAACGAAAGCCGATAGAATCAACTCCCGTGACTTTCTTCCCAGATCTCCCTCTTTTCAATAAAATAAAATATGCTATAATGCTTGTAGTTTGACGAGACAAAAATTGTCGAGTTTTAGCTTCACATCGCATAGGAATAGTGTATAATGAGAGAATCTTGAGTTCTTGATCCATCCCATATTTTTAATTCAATTTTAATAGAGATAAGATAGAATGTCCTCATTACTCAACGAGACACCATCATAGAGCTTTCATCACAAGTAAGATATGTGTCTCCACAACTCAGGGGGTTTTTTGATGAAGAAAGTCAGAAAAGCAGTCATTCCGGCTGCAGGGTTAGGTACACGCTTCTTGCCGGCAACAAAGGCATTGCCAAAGGAAATGCTTCCCATTGTCAATAAGCCGACAATCCAGTATATTGTTGAGGAAGCCGTTCAAGCAGGCATTGAAGACATTATTATCGTTACCGGAAAAGGCAAACGGGCAATCGAAGATCACTTCGATATTGCATACGAATTGGAACAGAATTTGATTCAAAAAAATAAATTAGATTTACTTGAGAAAGTGCGTGAACCATCTAAGATTGATATTCATTATATCCGGCAAAAGTCGCCGCAAGGTCTGGGTCACGCCGTTTGGTGCGCCCGCAAGTTTATCAGTGACGAACCGTTTGCCGTCCTTCTCGGCGACGACATCGTTCAGGCGGAGACACCTTGCATCAAGCAGCTGATCAACCAATATGAGAAGACCGGGTGCTCCTGCATCGGTGTCAAAGAGGTTCCCGAGAATCAGACACACCGATATGGTATTATTGACCCGAAGACGCAGGATGGCCGCTTATTTGATGTTCGCAAATTCGTCGAAAAACCGGAAAGCAATCCGCCTTCCAATATGGCGATCATCGGCCGTTACGTGCTGACTCCGGAGATTTTCGACTTCCTCGACAAGAAGGAAATCGGCGCCGGCGGAGAAATCCAACTGACGGATGCGATTCAGAAGTTAAATGAACTTCAAGGCGTATTCGCTTATCAATTTGAGGGCAGACGTTACGATGTGGGTGAAACACTTGGTTTTGTTTTAACCAACATCGAAATGGCACTTCAAGATAAAACAATTCAGAAGGATGTTCTTAAAGGCATTGAACGCATTCTTCATGAGAATAAATTGCCACTTGAGTGATAATTAAGTAGTAATTTTCACAAGCAGTTAAACGATTGTGAGGGAAACAAATGAAAATAGCGGTGATTGGTACTGGCTATGTCGGGCTTGTAACAGGTGTCGCACTATCGGAAATCGGTCACGTTGTAACCTGTATTGATGTTGATCCAAGTAAAGTTGAAAGATTGAGTAAGGGGATACCAACCATATATGAGCCGGGCCTTGAAGAACTGATTAAGAAGAACATTGGCTCTGGGAATCTGCGCTTTACTTCCGAGCATCAAAAGGGCCTACCTGACGCGGAGGTTGTGTACATTGCGGTCGGAACGCCGCAGCGTGCAGATGGTGCGGCAAATCTTGACTATGTCGAACAAGCTGCTTTGGATATTGCCGCTAACATTAAAAGAGATATCATCGTTGTCATAAAGAGCACAGTCCCGGTTGGTACGAATTTCCATATTAGGAATTTGATCAATCAGCATACGATGAACAGTGTTCGTGTAAAAATAGCATCAAATCCTGAATTTCTTCGCGAAGGTTCGGCAGTAGAAGACACTTTTCACGGTGATCGAATTGTCATTGGGGCAGAAGATGCTGAGACAGGTGAAATCTTGGCACAAATTAATAAACCCTTTAATACACCAATTGTTAAGACCGACATTTCCAGTGCGGAAATGATTAAATATTCATCGAATGCTTTTCTAGCGACAAAAATCAGTTTTATCAATGAAATTGCCAATCTCTGTGAGTCCATGGGAGCGAATGTTGAAGAAGTCGCAAAGGGTATGGGACTTGATCATCGAATCGGTCCTGACTTTTTGAAAGCGGGAATCGGTTATGGTGGTTCATGTTTTCCAAAGGATACAAACGCACTGGTTCAATTGGCGGGTAACGCGAATCATGAGTTCAACCTTTTAAAATCAGTCATTGAAGTGAACAACAATCAGCAAGTTTTATTACTTCATAAAATTCTGAGCCGCTTTGGTGACGACATACAGGGAAAGCGCGTTGCAGTCCTAGGATTGGCATTCAAACCGAATACGGATGATTTGAGGGAATCACCCGCTCTTGTTATAATTCCAAAATTAGTAGAGTTGGGTGCAAATGTCATCGCTTATGATCCAATTGCAGTCAACAATGCTAAGAAACAATTAGGAACTGAAATCGGTTATACCGAAGACTTTACTGAAGCACTTAAAAATGCTGACTTCACTGTGATCATTACCGACTGGTCTGAAGTTAAAAAAGCAAATCTTTCAATTTACAGTCAGTTAATGAAGGAACCGATCGTGTTTGATGGCCGCAATTGCTATGATCTGAATGAAGTGAAAAAAGCAACAATTGAATATTACTCAATTGGGCGTCCGGATCAGGCGCCTGAATTGATTGGCTAACAAGATGAACAAGTAAACGGAGGAACAGACGATGGCTCTATCAAGATCGGAGTTTAGGACGCCTTATATGGAAACAACTAAATATATTAAATCCAGTACTTTGACGGCGATTAATGACAGCAAAGGTTATTTGTTTATGAAACGTTTGTTGGACATTTTTGGCGCCTTGGTTGGTCTTGTTTTGCTCTCTCCAGTTTTCTTAATTGTTTCTTTAGCTATAAAATTCGAAGATCCACATGGTAACGTAATCTTTAAACAAATTCGTGTGGGTAAAAATGGCCAAAATTTTTATATTTATAAATTTCGATCGATGGTAACCAATGCAGAACAATTACTTGATGAATTACTTGACGAAAATGAAACGACTGGTGCGATGTTCAAAATGAAAAAAGATCCACGAGTAACAAAAATCGGTCATTTTATTAGAAAGACAAGTATTGATGAGTTACCACAATTTATTAATGTATTGAAGGGGAATATGAGTCTTGTTGGACCACGTCCGCCACTTCCACGTGAGGTTGATGAATACTCTGATTATGATATGCAAAGACTACTTGTGACACCAGGGTGCACTGGCCTGTGGCAGATAAGCGGGCGGAGCAATGTCGGATTTGATAAGATGGTTGAATATGATTTGGAATATATAAGAAAAAGGTCAGTTATACAAGATTTGAAAATAATAATCATGACAATTGTACAATTATTTTGGTCTAAGGGAGCTTATTAAGAAGTTCCCTATATTTTTAAGAAGAATAAAGAGGGAAACGAATGTTTCATAAATGCTTAATTTATATTACACCTCATAATTGGTATGATCATGTTCTAAAAGGTCAGGTTAACCGACCACTGAAAATGGTAGAGCAATTTTACAATCATAAAAGATTTTCTGAGGCCTTGATTGTAAACAGACTTCATCCGTTTCGAATTCTAAAAGTCAAAAAGTCAAATCGTCAATTATTATTAAGAAAATTATTCTTTAATTTGTTCTTTGATTGTGAAAATAAAGTTTTTTATATTGAACATTGTATCCCATTCGGTAAATTAGAAGAATTAATTTTACCGTACATATTAAAATATGTCTTAAAACAAACTAAGCAAAGTGATTGTTTTTTGTGGATTAGTGATCCGAAATCTGTAGGTCTAATATTAAAATTAAAAAATTATCATAACTTATTTGATGCATATGATGATTGGAGTTTGTCACCTTTTTATAAAAATAGAAAAAGACATATGAAATATATTAATCGCGGTTATAATATAGCAAAAGATTATGCGGAACTTATACTTACAAATACAATTCACATGAAAAAAAAATTATCAACACATGTAAATAAGGTTGAATTGATTTGTAATACTTCTTCTTTAAAAATTGAGAATGTTAACATCAAGAAAAATAACAAGAGAAAATATGTGGGGTATATTGGCAATATTCATGAGAGGTTAGACATGGACTTATTAGAGTCAGTAATTAAACACTATCCACGTGTTAAATTTATTTTTGTTGGGAAAAATGATTTTCAATCAAAACTTTTTGATCAATTGTTAGCGAACTATTCAAATACTTCGTTTACTGGACCAAAGGATTATAAAGATATTCCAAGGTATATTAGTAAATTTGATGTATGTATTGTCCCTCATGTTGTTAATGAATATACATTATCCCAAGACTCCATGAAAATCTATGATTATCTTGCTTATGGGAAACCAATTGTTTCGACTGAGATTCCCCCGGCAGATCTCTTGAATCAAATTATTTATGTAGGACATACCAGACAGGAGTTTGTAAAGAAACTGGCAACAGCATTGAATGAAAACAATGATGGATTGAAAAATGAACGACTAACTTTCATGAAAGAGAATACGTGGAGCAAAAAAGTCGATCATATTTGCAAAATGTTGGAGGATTAAGATGGATTTAACTGTCTGCATTGTAACTTGGAATAGCCAGAAATTTATAAGAGAATGCTTGAAATGCTTACAAGAACAAACCCTGAATGATTTTGAACTTTTGATCATTGATAATGCCTCCTCTGATAGAACTTGTGACATTATTAAGGAAGAATATCCCTTGGCGAAAATTATAAAAAACGAAAAAAATTTGGGGTTTTGTGGTGGACATAATCTAGGCATTAGCTTGTCAGAAGGAAAATTTTACATGCCGCTTAATCCAGATGTTTTTGTAGAGAAAGATTTTTTAGAGAATATGCTGTTGACAATAAAAAGTAAAAAAAGAGTGGGCATGGTATCTGGGAAATTACTTCGATTTGACTTAGAAAAAAAGAAAAAAACTGATATTATTGATTCAACTGGGGTCTATTTTAAAAAAAATAGACGTAGTTTGGATAGAGGTGCTGAGGAAGTAGACATTGGTCAGTATGACAAAAAAGAATACGTTTTTGGCGCTTCTGGTGCAGCGCCTTTATATAACAAACAAATGTTACAGGATATTCGTATAAATGGAGAATATTTCTTAGAGTATTTTTTTGCATACCGTGAAGATGTGGATTTAGCTTGGCGAGCGCAACATCGGAATTGGCAATGCATCTATTGTCCATCTGCAGTGGCATTTCATGTAAGACATAATACTCCTTTGAAACGTAATGAGATGTCAGAAATGGTAAATATGCATTCCGTAAAAAATAGGATACTTTTAGAACTACAAAATGAAACAAGATATGCTTTATTCAGGGATGGTATATTTTTTATAACTTATGATTTAATGATTTTTATAGCAGTATTGTTAAAAGAAAAAACTTCATTACCTGCATTTAAATTTATTATTATGAACTTTAAGTATATTTTGCAGGTAAGAAAACAAATTATGAGTCGGAATTTAATGGATAGTAAAAAAATGCTTCTGTGGTTTGGAAGAAAAAAGTCATTCCCTATTCAATAATTGATTTGAGGATAGCGTCACACAATATTAACGTTGAGGTGCATAAAGTTGGTTGATGTATTTATTATTGGCTCTAAAGGTATTCCAGCGAAATATGGTGGATTTGAAACTTTTGTAGATCAATTAACAAAACAGAAAAAAAACAGTGATATACATTATCATGTTGCTTGCTTAGCCAGTGATAACTTGGAATTTACCTATAACAACACAAGATGTTTTAATATTAATGTGCCTGATCTTGGCAGCGCAAAAGCCATTATTTATGATGTAAAAAGTTTAAAAAGGTGCATAAAGTATATACAAGAAAATCATTTGCAAAATAGCATTGTTTATGTTTTGGCTTGTCGTATTGGACCTTTTATTGGTTACTATAAGAGAATGCTCAATCGCTTAGGAGTGAAGCTGTTTGTCAATCCTGACGGACATGAATGGTTGAGAAGCAAATGGAGTAGGCCCATTAGAGTATATTGGAAACTTTCTGAACGATTAATGGTTAAAAATGCGGATCTTTTAATTTGTGATTCTAAAGGTATAGAAGAATATATTCAAAAAAACTATTATAAATATAGGCCAAAAACAACTTTTATTGCCTATGGTTCGGATGTCGATGAATCGTTAATAAAATCAGACGATCCTAAAATTATCAATTGGTTGAGCAAAAATTATCTACAATCAAATAATTATTATTTGATTGTCGGTCGGTTTGTACCAGAAAATAATTATGAATTAATGATTAGAGAATTTATGAAATCTGATACAGATAAAAGTTTAGTAATTATTTCAAATGTGAGTGAAAATACTTTTTATAAGAAATTAATTAATTCAACACAATGTTTAAGGGATTCAAGAATTAAATTTGTTGGAACTGTTTATGACCAACCCCTCCTTAGAAAAATAAGAGAGTTAGCATATGGATATCTACATGGCCATGAAGTGGGGGGGACAAATCCTTCTCTTCTTGAGGCTCTGTCTTCGACAAAAGTAAATTTGTTGCTTGATGTGATTTTCAATAGAGAAGTTGGAGCAAATGGAGCTATGTATTTTACAAAAAGATCTGGAAATCTATCACAATTAATACATAAAGCTGATCAAATGTCGGCTACAGAAAGAGAAAAATTTGGAAGCGAAGCAAAAAAGCGAATTGAAAAACATTATTCGTGGGGATACATTGTTTCAAGATATGAAGAGTTATTTTTCAAAAAAAATATAAAAGAATATGAATTCAATGATCATAATGAGGGAAATGGAAATTTACTTTAGTGTTATTTGGAGGAATAAATATCGGTGGCTAAACTAATAATTGGTTTATTTATTGAATTGATAATTTTTTTAACGTTGAACAAAAAAATTTTCTATAAGGAAGAAGATCAATATAAAAATCTCATAGTGTTTTTGTTAATGTGTTTTTTTAATTTTCACATTTCATTGCACTATTCACAAACGATAGTAGGAGTTAAAAATACTTTTTACGTACCAAGTATTTTTTTAGCCATTGTTGCTTTGTTTACCTCCGTAGTAAAGAGGAAATCTTTTCATTTTCGATATGAATATGTTTTTTTATTGTTGATTGCAGCACATTTTATTTATTCATTAGTTGTTTTTCCAGTTTTAGATAAAGCGCATTATTTTTATATGGTCATTCTCTTACTAAGCATTAGTATGATTATTTTAATTTATCAAAGTATAAAAATATATAAATTTGATAAGTTACTGTACTATACTAATTACTTAGCAATTGCAAATGGAATTTTGGCTATATTACAATTTATAACGGGTAAAATGTTGGTCTTAGGTTCTTTTAATCAGTCTATTTTCTATTATGAAGGATTGACTACTGTAAAACGTGCGGTTGGAATCGGAATGACTAACAATGCTGCTGGAAATCTCGGAGCGATACTGTTTGCAGTTGTTTTGTATAATCTTTTGAAAAATAAAGATTTGACTAGTTTGTTTTCACTAATTTTTACGCTTTTATTTTCTTTTTTAACCTTAACAAGAATTGGTTATGTTGCAATATTTGTTGAATTAGTACTGATTGTTGTAACAACGCGAATAAAGTATATAAAGATGTTTTTAAAAAAGAAGTGGTCAGTTATTGGACTGACTTTATTCTTAATAGTTTCTCTTTTGGTAACTTGGAATAAAATCAATTATTACTTATTTCAGTCTAGGGGTGACACATTAACATCTAGATTTATACAATACAGAAGAGTATTAGGGGATGTTGTTAGTCATAACTTTTGGTTGGGGGTTGGAGAAGCAAGATATCAGTATTACCTATACGCGAATAAAGGTATACATGATCTTGTGATCCATTCGCAGTATTTGAATGTTCTTGCTGAACAAGGCTGTATAATTTTTATTATTTTTGTCTTTGGTAATTTTTATATAATTGTTTATATATTAAGACAAGAAAAATCTAAATTGCTAAAGGCTTTTTCATTGTCACTATTTATAGGCAATTTTATTTGTATAAATTTTAATCCAAATCAGTACTACTATATTAACAATATTTTTTATTATTTCTATATCTTTGGTGAATATTATAAATTGCAGCAAAGAGATGCGAATGAAAGTAAAAAAACTTTAGCCCATGATTTAGAACAATATAAGAATTCTACAAGAGGTTGAATAATATGAATATATGTATAATAAATGAGCGATTTAATAAAAGAGGAGGGGTAGGAAGAGTTGCCACAGAAGTAGCAAATATGCTGCACACAGACGGCTATCAGGTATCTTTAATTGACTTCTCTGGCGAAAATGTATACACCTATGAAGTTAATGAAAAGATAAAAAGGCCACATGCCATTTCTAAACTGAGCTTCAAGAAAAAATTAATAAGGAAAATTCTAAACGGAAAATTTTATTTAGATCATAAATCATTAAATATTAATTGGATTTATAAAAAACAAATTAATGATCTTTTAAGGTATCTTGAAAATAACGTCTTTGATATTATCATTGTTTGTCAGGGATTGCTCACATCATTTATACCTAAAATTAAAAATGAAATACCCAAAATTAAGATTGTTGCTTGGCAACATAACGAATATGAGATTTATACTCAGTATTATTATAAAAAATTTATACATAACTATATCTGTGGAATTAAAAAAGCTGATCTTGTAGTATGCCTTACAGAAAAAGATTGTCAAAAATTCAAAGAACTAAATGAAAACTCAATTTTTATTTACAATCCGATCACTATTGAAAATAACGAAGGTAAGACAACCGACCTAAAACAGAAGAATATAATCTTTGTTGGCAGGTTACTAATGAAACAAAAGGGTTTAAATTATTTAATTGAAATTGGAAAAAAGTTGCCAAACGGTTGGAGAATATTGGTTGCTGGTGAAGGAAAAGACAAAAAACTATTCAAAAAACTAATTATAGAGAATGAACTGCAAGATAAAATAATTTTAAAAGGCAACTTATATAATAAAGATTTAATAAAATTTTATCTGTCCGGTTCCATTTTTATCTCAACTTCTCGCTGGGAGGGTTTCGGTTTGGTTTTGACAGAGGCAATGTTATTTGGTTTGCCAATAGTAAGTTTTAAAAATAATGGCCCGTTTGAAATACTTAAACGACATGAAAATTATTATGGTATTCTAATTGAGAGAGGAAACATAGATGGATTTATATCAGAAATAATTAATTTGATTAAAAATCCAGATGTACTAACAGAATATCAAAAGAAGAGTCTAGAAAGGGTACAAGATTTCAAAAAGGAAAGAATTTTGGAAAATTGGAATGAGAAATTGAAAAAAACATATTTTAGTGATGATTGTGAGGAAAGAATATGAAAGAATTAAAAGTATTTTATGCGAAGATAGATAACATGGGCGATTTGTTAAATGAATTAATAATTGAAAAGGTATTTGGTTATAAAGTGAAATGTTCGAATAGATATACATGTGAAACGACAGGTATTGGAAGTGGCTTAAATATGTTTTTCCCTGAGAAAGCGGAAATGGCTTATTTTCCAAAAAATCTACTACAAAGAACATATGCTAAATTAAATTCCCCACTGCAAGTTTGGTCTACAGGTTTTATTAAATATCCAAAAAAAGAAGACAACATTTGTATGAGACGAGAAAATAATATTGCTTCAGTACGAGGAGAGTTGACAAAAAAAAGGTTAGAAAAAATACTTAATAAAAATCTAAAAATTCCAACCGGTGATGGTGGACTTTTAGCTTCATGTTTATTAGAAGGAAAGATTGAAAAAAAATACAATATAGGCATAATACCTCATTTTCGAGAAAGAAATGAATTAAGGTTTAAACAACTTCAATTGAAATATGAAAATTCTACACTAATTGATTTGACGGAAGATCCAATGGATGTGGTGAAGAAAATATCAGAATGTGAACATATACTATCAAGCAGCCTGCATGGCTTAATTGTGGCTGATAGTTTTAACATACCAAACAAAAGAATTGTATATTCTGATAAGCCGCTTGGAGATGGATATAAGTATGATGATTATTATTCGGCATTTAATATTTCAGTAGAGCCTTACAATATTAATAATGATAAATATCCGTCTATAAATAACATAATTGATGATTACAAAGTTAACAAAAAAGATGTAGATTTAAAAAAAGAAGATCTAATCACAAGTTTTACAAAGTTTTTGTAAGACTAATGTTTTCTGTAGAATAGGATAGTTTACTACAACGCATGTACAGCTATTATTTAAGCCTTCATGTGTGCCATATAAATATGGTTGAGGTGAAAAAGATAATTATTTATCTTGGACAAAATGAACAATCTGATAAAAAAATTTTTGGGTTTCTCGATTGGACCAGTTATTGGGGCAATGATATCTTTTGTTACTATACCAGTAACGACGTATTTCATATCTCCTGAGGATTATGGCAAAGCCGGTATGTTTACACTATTTCAAGCATTAATAGGTACATTTTTATACCTTGGACTAGATCAAGCATACACAAGAGAATATCATGAGACAGATAATAAGGATAATCTCCTAAAAAATGCAATTCTTTTTCCATTAATGCTGTCATTGTTGATGCTTATTGTATTGATTTTTAATATACATAGGATATCAAGTCTATTATTTGACTCACCGATTTATTATTTTGCAACCGTTCTGTTTGGTATATCGTTAATATTTTTAGTTTTTGAGAGATTTATATTACTTTCAATTAGAATGGATGAAAAGGCGCTAGAGTATTCTACTGTGAATATCTTTTTGAAGTTGAATGTATTATTACTGACCCTAATATTATTAGGCATTTTTAAAGAAAGAAATTTTTTAGCTGTTGTCTATTCTAATGTATGGGGACAGATTATTGTTGATTTATACTTAATCATTCGTTATCGGAAATATCTTGATTTAAGAACATTTAAATTAGATAAACTACAAATTAAACGATTATTGAGTTTTGGAATTCCTATAATTCTTGCTGCATCAATCAATAATCTGTTGCATTCTTTTGATCGAATCGCTTTAAGAACTTGGAGTAATTATTTTGAGATTGGCATTTTTACTGCTGCACTAAAAATATCAACTGTGCTTACAATACTTCAAACAAGTTTTAGTACTTTTTGGACCCCAGTTGCATATCGATGGTATAGTGAAAAAAGGAACATTGTCTATTTTAAATTTGTAAGTGATGTTGTTTTATTACTTATGTCTATGTTATTTTGTGTGATCCTAATTTTTAAAAATATTATTGTTGTTCTTTTATCTGCTGATTATCTAGACGCAAAATATATCTTTGGACTTTTATGTCTTTTTCCAATAATGTATACTTTAAGCGAAACAACCACACTGGGAATTGTTTTTTCAAGAAAAAGCTACTTTAATATCTTTGTCAGCATTATTTCCATGATTCCCAATATCATAATAAATATTTTGCTAACGCCTCATTTTGGTGCAATTGGCGCAGCAGTAGCCACTGGGGTGTCATATATAGTTTTTTACTATTGCAGAAGTTATTTCTCCAAAATGATGTGGACCGGTTTCTCGTTGAAGATACATAACATTATCACTGCCATTTTATTTGGAGCATCATTAATCAATACCCAGGACTATCAATTTGTTACTATAATTAACATTGGATTTTTATGCTGTGTTTTATTATTCCAGATGCCAACGATCAAAAAAATAATATATATCTATAAAAATAAAAATATTTCGAAAGATAAAATTTTGTAAAACATCCACTTAAAAACTATGATAAATTCAAAAATTTAGTAGTTAATATTTGAAAGCCAACAATTTATTTTAAATTAAAATGGTTATAGGAGAAGTGACAAAATTGAAAGGAATTATTCTTGCGGGTGGTAGCGGTACCCGTCTTTATCCAATAACACGTTCAATATCAAAACAGTTAGTTCCAATATATGATAAACCGATGATCTACTATCCATTATCTGTGCTTATGCTTGCGGGTATTAAAGACATTCTCATTATTTCTACGCCTAAGGATACGCCTCGGTTTCAGGAATTACTTGGGAATGGGTCAGACTGGGGTATTCATTTAGAATATAAGGTACAGCCTAATCCAGATGGATTAGCTCAGGCCTTCATTATTGGTGAAGATTTTATCAGTGATGATCAGGTTGCGTTAATTCTTGGGGATAATATATTTTATGGTCATGGATTTACGAATATTCTTGAAAAAGCTGCTACACAAAAAAAGGGGGCAACCGTATTTGGCTATAATGTTAAAGACCCAGAACGCTTTGGTGTTGTTGCTTTTGATGAGTCAGGCAAAGTGATCTCGATTGAAGAAAAGCCTAAAGTACCAAAATCAACCTATGCGGTTACAGGCCTTTATTTCTATGATAATCAAGTGGTTGATATTGCGAAAAGTATAAAACCTTCAGCCCGCGGTGAACTCGAAATCACATCAGTGAATGAGGAATATCTCAGACGAGGAACACTGAATGTCGAGTTGCTGGGCAGAGGCTTTGCATGGCTGGATACGGGAACTCACGAATCGTTGCTTGATGCTTCCCTGTTTATACAAACGGTTGAAAAGCGGCAGAGTCTGAAGGTTGCTTGCCTTGAAGAAATCGCTTATCGAAAAGGTTATATTGACGCGGAAAAACTGTATGAATTGGCACAGCCACTAAAGAAAAGTGGTTACGGCCAGTATTTGCTTCGATTAATTAAAGGTCAATTATAATTAGGCGGGTGGAAACAGTGTCAAAGATAAAAGTTACAGATACCTTCTTAAAAGGTGTCAAAATTATTGAACCAAAGGCTTTTGGAGATAATCGCGGATACTTTATGGAAAGCTATAATGCCGAGAAATTAGCGGAGCATGATATACATACAAAATTTATTCAGGATAACCAGTCACTATCTAGTGAAGCAGGCATTGTCCGCGGGTTGCATTACCAGCTTAGCCCGAAATGTCAAACAAAATTATTGCGTGTACTGACGGGTGCCATCCTTGATGTAGTTGTGGATATTCGCAAAGGTTCCCCGACCTTCGGGAAATGGGGTGGTTTTATCCTCAGTGAATACAATAAACGTCAGTTGCTGATTCCGAAGGGCTTTGCCCATGGGTTCTGTACATTAACACCCAATGTCAATGTCTTTTATAAAGTCGATGAATTCTACGCACCGGAACAGGATCGCGGCATTCTTTGGAACGATCCGGCAATCGGTATTGATTGGCCGGTCACGGACCCAATTCTCTCTGAGAAAGATACGAAGCATCCACTATTGAAGGATGCGGAAATTAACTTTGAATTTGGAGCTGAAAACGAATGAAACTCTTAGTGACCGGTGGTGCCGGCTTTATTGGAAGCAATTTTGTTCATCACATGATTAAATACCGCCCGGAAGATACGGTGGTCAATTATGATCTGCTAACCTATGCAGGCAACTTGGAGAATCTGAAAGATATTGAAGATTATCCAAATTATCATTTTGTGCGCGGCAACATTTGCAATCGTGAACTTGTGGAATATGTCGTCGATCAGTATGAGATTGATACGATCGTTAACTTTGCCGCAGAATCGCATGTCGATCGCAGCATTACAGAACCGGACATTTTTGTAAAGTCAAATGTATTAGGCACACAGACGTTGCTTGATGTAGCAAAAAACAAAAATATTTATAAATACCTGCAGATTTCAACGGATGAAGTGTATGGTTCACTTGGCCCTGACGGTTATTTTACGGAAACAACACCACTTGCGCCGAACAGTCCCTACTCTGCCAGCAAGGCGTCTGCAGACTTAATTGTTCGCGCTTATTATGAAACCTTCGGCTTGAATGTGAACATTACTCGCTGCTCGAACAACTATGGCCCGTATCATTTCCCGGAAAAACTGATCCCACTCGTTGTAACGAATGCTTTGGAAGGAAAAGAACTGCCTGTCTATGGTGATGGTAAGAACATTCGCGATTGGCTGTACGTCGAAGATCACTGTGCTGCGATCGATCTCGTGCTTCATCAGGGCAAACCCGGCGAAGTGTACAACGTCGGCGGACATAATGAAAAACGCAATATTGACATCGTTGAACTGATTGTTGATACGTTGGGTAAGTCTCGTGACTTGATTAAGCATGTTTCTGATCGCCTCGGTCATGACCGCCGTTATGCCATTGATCCGACGAAGATTGAAACTGAACTGGACTGGAAACCACAATATAATTTTGACTCCGGTATTAAGGAAACGATTCAATGGTATCTGGATCATGAACAATGGTGGCGCAAGATCAAGTCCGGTGAATATATGGATTACTACAAGAAGCAATATGGGGCGAAGAGTTATGTCAAATAAAGTACTGGTTACAGGCGGACAGGGTCAACTTGGCACAGAATTAACCATCGTGCTTCAGGAAAAAGGATTCAAGACCCACAGCCTTGGTCATCAAAAACTAGACATTACTGACCTTGATCAAGTTCATCAAGTCTTTGGTGAAATTAAACCAGATGTGGTCTGTCACACAGCTGCATATACTGCAGTTGATCAGGCGGAGACAGACCGAGATGGAGCTTTTCTTGTCAATGCAATCGGTACCCGTAATGTTGCGATTGCCTCGGAAGAAATCGGTGCAAAGCTCGTTTATGTGAGTACCGACTACGTCTTCAATGGTGAGAAGAAAGGAGCTTACTCTGAATTTGATTTTCCATCTCCGCTTGGCGTTTATGGACAATCGAAATATGCTGGTGAACAGTTTGTGCATGACTTTCATTCAAAATTCTTCATTGCACGTACCTCTTGGGTTTACGGTCAATATGGCGGCAACTTCGTTAAGACTATGTTGAAATTAGCCGAAACGCACGAACAGTTAAAAGTTGTTAATGATCAGCGAGGCTGTCCAACATACACAAAGGATTTGGCAGAGAAGATTATTGAGCTCTTTCAAACCGATAAATATGGAGTGTATCACCTTTCAAATTCAGGCAGCTGTACATGGCACGAGTTTGCAAAAGCGATCTTTGATATTAAAGGTATTGATATTAAAGTCGATCCGTGTACGACGGAAGAATTTCCAAGACCTGCGAAACGGCCAAAAAATTCGGAGTTTGAGCATATGGCGCTGAGATTAAATGGGTTTGAAGATATCAAAGATTGGCGTTCTGCGCTGGAGTCTTATTTCAAAGATGTAAGTAAAAAAGATGATCAAAAACACATTAATTAAAATTTCGGGATCTTACGTTTTTAGTATTGTTATTGATCGATTAAAAGTAAGCGTCAAATAGCCCACACCTAGTTAAAGATGTGGGCTATTTGACGCTTACGTAGTGGATGCTGAATTAGACAAGTAAAAATTCGGTGTCTTCACTTGATTTATAGCTAATAGTTAAGAGCGTCTCCTCGATTTGTACGACAAGTAAAAAGGCCAAAGAAAAAAGACGTAGTGCCGTATCGATGTTTGCTAGGATGATCCCCATATCAATGGTAACGGCAATGGTCTCAGCTGTTTTGGCGCGCACTAAGCAAGGTTACACTTTTGCTTAAATAAAAGCAAAGCTGCGTTCAATTTGCCCACGGCGATTCTCCGCGCGTCGTTGCTTTTCATCCATGACCTTGGGTTTACGACCCAGTTTTGGGCCGAGTATCTTGGTGCCCCGCTCTTTGGCAAAGGCGATGTTTTCCCGGTTGCGGTACAACTTATCAGCCAGTACTTCGTCGGGGTAATAACCGTGTTGGTCGTGATACCGTTCAACGGCTTTTTGGAAGTCACTACTTTCATTGAACGCGTTGAAGTCGACACGTTCGATTTCAAGGATTCCCTCTTGAATGGAGCCATTAATTTTGGGATCGAACTCGGTGTTTTGTTTGGCCTTGCCTCGCTTGATCGGACGCACATACGGCTGAGCCAGACTGACAATTCGATGGTCCACTTGGTGGGTTTTCGTCCGATACATGACCTCCTGTTGCGTGAACAGCTCCTGGATGGGGCCAGTCGGTTGCGTTGCTGTTCTGCCAATTGGCCTCCTTGTGCCTGCAGCTCGTCGACGTAACGCAAGTCACGCCGCACGTACTGCAATTGCGTTTTGACCTGTTGGCGTGTTTCCTTGGCTGAACGACGAGGCTTCTTGGTGAACGTGACATAAGTCTTATGGGCTTCCCGTTTGTAGGTCCGCAGAATGGAGACATGGAGCTGATGCGCCAGCTCCGTAATGAACTTTTCAAGGATCGTGCGCGCCTGATTGAGTAAGGAATAGTCCTGAGGAAAGGGATATTCACGGGTGTGACCATGGCGTCTAGGATCATCGTCTCCTGCTTCTCTCCCAGACTATCTTGAAGTAGCGTTTTACCCCAGTCGCCGATGATCGCACGCAACTGGGAACTGGTGGGCACGATCCGTTTCCAAAAAATGCGAGAGAGCGGATGGGTTGAATGGCCGATTGACCGTGTAGTTGGGACATCTCATGAAGTACTGATACGCCGGAGTGTCTTGTGGAATGGCCGTGACCAAATCAGCATCGGAAAGGCCGGTGGCTTGCTTAATGAGTAGCGCCCCATAGAGGAGTCGAAACGGTGGTTTGCCTGCTCGGCCAAGTGGAGACGAGAAAACCTCACGATAGGTCTTCTCCATCCGGATCCATGGCAGCTGTTCCGCAAGCTGAACCCATGGATTGTCCGGACTTAAGGAAACACCTAGGCTCTGTCCGAATGATTCGATTGAAAGTTGAACCGTGTTCGTCCGATAAATCATCCCAAGCACCCCATTCATAAAAAAATGCATGAAAAATCGCGTTCAAACGCATTATCTCGTGCATTATTATACACTAAATATGTGTTTAGTTGTTTGCTGTAAGCAATTTTATAATTATTAAGTATTCACTACGTAAGTACTTTCGATTTTGATTAATTTGTTTATTAATATTCAATATTACGGGAATATCAGTATCAATGAACTACATTGCGGCTAATCCATTTTGTTTTTTTCTTGGGGAGAAAAGTTCCTAAGAAAAAGCTTGCATGAATTTTAGAGAAAAGAAGATAGAAAAACATAGGCACGACAATGCCAATAAGACTAAATTTTTTCCATCCATAATGATAATAAATTTGGAAAATTAAATTTATTGGAAAATGTAAAAACATGATGACCATACTCATTGTTCCCAACTTTTTTAAAAAATCTGAAAGGGGGGTTTTTGAAATTAAATAACTGATATAGAAAATCACTATGCTACATGAAATCGGTATGATTAAATCCAAAAGAATATTTGAATAAACTCTATATTTCATATCTAGAGTAAACTTATAAACTCCGTAATGGTCGACTAAAAACATAGTTAAAGAGATTGCCACAATGGGAAGCATGAATTTAATGTTATGGATAACATATTCTATATATTTTTTAAAATGAAATCCAAATGAAAAATAAGCAATTGCAAACAATGCTACATCTATATCCCATAACAAATCAGTATGGATGATGAATTTTTCGATATGTGCAATGAAAAATAAAAATAATGTTAAAGTGATTTGCGATGATCTTTTTTTTAAGACTATTTGGATTAGGGCAAAGATTAATTCAGTAAAAAGAAGGCATGTGATAAACCAAAAAACAGCATAATATCCTTTCATTCGCTGGCCACCATACCAGATATCAGATAAAGAATTTATAAAATTTGATAACTGAAAACGGTAATTAATAATATCGAAATAGTTTGAAACAAGCAATATTAAAAGGGTAAAAGATATGTATGGAATGACAAGCCTATAAAGCTTCTTATAAACAAACGCACAATATTCACCAAAAGTATTTATTTTTTTTAATGTCATTCCACTAAGAATGAAAAATAGAGGCATATGAAACCAGAAAAAATAATGGTAAGCAAATTGATTTCCTGAATGCCCAACAACAACTAAAATAATGCCAATTCCTTTTGCGATATCGATCCAAGCAATTCTCATTTTTATCCCCCATGTATAAACATAAGTAATTATACAGTGTTTAAGGGGGAAAATCATCATTTTAAAATGAGTGATAAAAAGCTATATAAAACAATCAATATATCGTTAGATGTTGATGTAAAACATGATTCTAATGTTGGTACGTTGTTAATGTTTTCAATACAAGACATCAAGACCAGTTTACCCATTTGTATAGGTGTTGGCAATGGAACATAGGCTTAAATAAAATATTGACGATTAATCACATGAGGTGATTGAAGAATGAAGTTTAGCAAAACGAAAGATGCATATACTTATTTAAACAAAAGATATAGAAGAAAAATATGTGGTGCAACAATCAAAAGTGAAAATGAGATTGTGAAATTATTGATTAACGATCATAGTCTCTATGATTTAAATTAAATGAAGACAAGACTTGAAGAATCATTATCAATCAATAAAAAACTTATCATTTTTACCGATCTATTGTTCTCGTTAATATCAACTTTTGTGACGGTATTTGTGTCAATAATTGTAAGCATGGTCACAGTTTTAATAGCATTAACAACTGGCCTATATAGTTAAGTTAGTCTTAATAGTGGACACATCAAAATGGGCTAGTATAATTTAATTTTCTAAAAAAAGACGTGTTCAAGGAGTTTTGCTCCAATTTTGGAGTAAACGTGAAAATAACATTAACTGTAACCAAAACGAGTAAGGAATCAGGTGCGATTTATCTGACTGTTCAGCATCCGATGATGGAATAAAGCAGGGCTATACCCTATTTTGCAAAGCAGTCAATAATAAATCGAAGGTTCAAAGTGAAGTGAAAAGATTGTTAACAAGATGAAATCAATTAAGAAGAATAATCAGTTGATTTTAGTAACAACAAACAAATCCCGAAGCAGTTCAGTGATCGTTCAAACTTTTTCCCGTGATAAACATGGAAAATGGAAACGCATATGGATTATGAATGGAATTACAGGAAAGTATGGCTTCACGCGCAACAAACATGAAGGGGATAAAAAGGCTCCGGCAGGCGAGTATACAATTACAAAAGCGTTCGGACGATATAAGAATCCGGGAACCGAACTTTCGTACCATAAAATCACAAAATATGATGTGTGGGTAGATAATATACATTCGCGCTATTACAATACCTTGCAATCAATGAAAAAAGTGCATCAGTACAGTGAAAAAATGAATATACCACAATATGATTATGGCTTTGTGATCAACTATAATACGAAAAGAATCAAGGGGAAGGGGAGTGTGGTGTTCTTCCACATTGCCCGAGGCAAGTACACTTTGGGCTGTACAGCCGTATCTAAAAATAATGTGGTAAAATTATTAAAATGGTTAAATCCAAAGAAGAAGCCGATCATTATCCAAAGTCCACAAAGCGATCTTTATCGCTACTGAGGGGAATATAAATGAATAAACGAACGCTAGTATGCTCCGTAATGATCTGTTTAATTATTTCAATTTTTCTTCCATGGGATTCATCAGCAAAGCAATCGATTTACTCAAAGGCCAAAAGTCAGCAAATCGTGAATAAGATGAAATCGATAAAAAAGAATCGTCAAATGATCTTGGTGACTGCCTCAGGGTACGGGAAGAGAGCGGTGACGATTCAGGCTTTTTCAAAAAATAAACATAGCAAATGGTCACGAATTTTAATAACGCACGGAATCATTGGCAAAAATGGATTCACACATAACTTCTCCGAGCGCTCCAAAGGTTCACCTGAAGGAAAATATACCATTACAAGAGCATTTGGCCGATATAAAAATCCGGGAACAAAATTGAGCTACCACCGAATCACTGCTGACGATGTATGGGTCGATAATGTTCACTCCAAGTACTATAATTCTTTGCAATCGATCCGGAAGACGCACCAATATAGTGAGCGAATGAACATACCTCAGTACGATTACGGATTTGTCATCAATTACAATACCAAAATAATCAAGGGAAAAGGGAGTGCCGTGTTTTTTCATATCGCGCATGGCAGCTATACATTAGGTTGCACGGCAACATCGAAAGGTAAATTGGTTTCACTATTGAAATGGTTAGATCCTAAAAAGAAGCCGGTAATCATACAAACAGTGACAAAAGAGTTAAACAGATACTAAAAAAAAGTATATATAAGGGCATGTGCAATTAAAGCATGAACAGTTCAATGAAGTCCGTTAATAAATCTAATAGTTTATTCTCTTTTAGTTCCATTTATTTAGATTAAGTGGAACATAAAACGACATAATTATCTAAAAGGCTTCAGAAAAAAATATTTATTTTCCTGAAGCCTTTTTTCTGTAATCGAATCCATATCCACCTGTTATGAGCCTGTCATCTGTTTGTTATATTCAACTGGTAAAGTAAGGGTGTTCAAAAAGGGAGATGTATTCGAACGTGAAAAAAATACTCATGACATTGGCTGTAGCAATTTTGATCATATCGGGTATGTCAAACTCCGTTGAGGCCCAAACAAAGACAAAAACAATTAAAGTATCTGCGACGGCTTATTGCGAAATGGGGAGAACAGCAACCGGCTATAACTTGAAAAAACATCCAAAGGCAAAAGTGATTGCCGTTGATCCGCGTGTGATCCCGCTTGGTTCCAAAGTGAAAATTCCAGGCTACGGAACGGCGATTGCCAGAGACACTGGAGGATACATAAAGGGTAAGATTATAGACGTTCATTTTAAAACGCGCCATCAGGCTTTAAAATGGGGGAGAAAGCATATTAAAATAAAAGTTTATAAGAAGAAGTGAATTGATATTGTAGTGCGGTACTGACTAAGCAGTGCTGCATTTATTTTTTGCGCGAATCCAGAAGAGACAAGTAGTATTTGTCCTATAGATTCGATAAGATAATAGAAGCTGATCAAATAATAGATTTAGAGGGTTGGATTGCTCATGATAAAGAGAAGGATCCAGATCAGTACTGTCTTTATTCTTATAATGAACGGCCTTATTTTTCCGTTTGCTTAGAGTGCCTCAGCGGCAGATAAAAGTTATTATTTGATTAGTAATGAAGGCTTACATAGAGTACCCACATGATCGACTTTTCTGAGGCATACCAGACGGCTGTTGAGGGAAAATAACAGACAGCTATACTCTATTACCGCCTTGATGAGAAGTAGAAGGTATAGTAGATTTATGATCGTTTGTTATGTACTAGAGAAGGTGCACCATTACTCAGGCGCTTTTCCATAGTGCTGATTGTAGTAGTCTTTAAATGCTCCATTTTTTATTTTCTTCCACCATGTTTTGTGTTTAAGGTACCATTGAATGGTCTGATTTATCCCTTTTTCAAAGTCGTATTGGGGTTGCCAGTTCAAATCACTGCGGATCTTTGATGTGTTAATTGCATAGCGACGATCATGTCCAGGACGATCGGAAACGTATTTGATTTTGTCATAAGGTTTGTGTAGCTGATCGAGAATGTGTTTAACCAAATCAATATTGTGCAATTCATGATCCGCACCAATATTATAGATTTCTCCTGGTTTTCCATGATGAAGCACCTGATCAATCGCGACGCAGTGATCGGAGACATAAATCCAGTCGCGCACATGGGCTCCATCACCGTAGACTGGTAAAACTTGATCTTCAATGGCATTCGTAATGATCAGCGGTATCAATTTCTCGGGAAATTGGTAAGGACCGTAGTTATTGGAGCAGCGCGTAATATTGATGTTCAATCCGAACGTTTTAAAATACGCACGAGTGAGCAAGTCCGCGGATGCCTTGCTTGCTGCATAGGGACTGTTTGGCGCAAGCGGAGATTTCTCAGTAAAAGAGCCGTCTGAATCTAAAGAACCGTATACTTCGTCTGTTGAAATCTGGATATATTTGCGAAACTGATGTTTTTTTGCTGCGTCAAGCAGAATTTGGGTTCCTAGTACGTTAGTCTTCACAAACAGGCCAGGTTGATCAATACTGCGATCGACATGGGACTCTGCTGCAAAATTAATAATCGAATCAATATGAAATTGATCAATGATCTTCTCGATCAAACTTTTATTGCAAATATTTCCATGGATAAAATGGTAATTTTGATGTGCGCTCACACTACAAAGATTTTCGAGATTTCCAGCATAGGTCAGTAAATCTAAATTAATAATCTGATCATTTGGGTGAGCGGTAAGCATATAATGAATAAAATTACTTCCAATGAAGCCGGCACC
Source organism: Sporolactobacillus shoreicorticis (assembly GCF_024125445.1). Taxonomy (GTDB): domain Bacteria; phylum Bacillota; class Bacilli; order Bacillales; family Sporolactobacillaceae; genus Sporolactobacillus; species Sporolactobacillus shoreicorticis. The sequence continues at coordinate 24,796 of NZ_JAMXWM010000001.1, forward strand.
TCCGGTTATGAGCAGATTCATCCGTTTTTGCCTCCACTAAAATTTTAAAGAAAAGTGTGTTGTACTTTTTAAGTGAATTATTGACATCTACAGGTCATTAAAGTGATAAGGAAAAGCGGTAGGTATTCTCCGCTTCTTAGTTCTGGAATTGACAATAAAGTTTCAAAACCAACGTCTTTAGCAAATGAATTTGCTCGATTTGCGTAATTTTCAGTGAGTACTAAAATAACATAATGATGATATGGATGTTTTGGATCATCATTTGATTTAAGATGACGGTATGGTTCATTCGCGTCAATTCCATTGGCTCCTAATTTATTGGTAAAATCTATAACCCACGCACGATGCTCCGGACTATCCAAGCTGTAACTTACAAATGCTTTAATCGTTTTGGCATTACTGCCCAAAATCTATTCACTTCTTAAATATTATATATTAACAGGGATAATTAAAGTAGTGTTAATAAGTGAAGGCGTTCATTTAAAAAGAATTTATAAGCAAGCTATTTTTTCATTAAGCACATTAGACATGGCGAATTTTTGGAAAACAAAAGAAAAAATATAAAGATTCATCAATTATCACTATCATCCTTGGACATTCAAGAATAAGTGATATGGGGGATTCATTCGCTATCTGTACGCACATTTTAATTTTGAATATGTGAATGAAGTCACAATATTCTTGGGGAAAAGTTATTTAAAAGCCTGCTTCCCCTGACAATGAGCGTGGTTCTGTTATTGTCGATTTTGTTTATCCCGGTCCATGTGCAGGCCGATTCGTCTGCCGATGGTTTGTCTTTGGATGGTCGGGCGCCGCTGAGTGTGTCGGGTTATAGCAAGGAGAATAACGGAACCAAGCTTGATCTTGGTAAGCAATATGTCGAGTAGATCCGTCTTCTTCCATCGACGATGTCTAAAGTGTCGATTATTAAAAAAGGTGACGTTGAGTATAATTCCCCCGGGACTGCAAAGGAGGACTGGTCCACGCCTGACTTTACCATTAGTGAGCAAGCGGATGCTTGTGCGTCTTCATGTACCATATCTTTGTTGTAGGATTCAGTGATTGCTTAGGCGATGAGTGCCGAAGTTTGCTTCCAATTCCATAGCGTAGTAATTGTGTTTGGTGCTGTTCTTTGAGGATCTTGGCCGTATCGATAAATCCGTAGATTATATCTTTGCTCGCATTAATTAGGCTTTGTGTAATCCATAAACTAACGGTTAATCTGATCCTTTGCACCTGTTCCTGCTGTTTTTAATCTTCAAATACTTCTGTGTTTCCTTCTGCATTTCATCTTGAACTTGATAAATTTTACTGTCATGATAGGCAGTTGCGTTGAAATGCATCGGTTGAGCATCGGCGCCTTGGCGGGTCGCGTTAATCAGTTCTTCGTATAATGCTTGATGTTTGGTAGATCTTCAGTGATTTGCCTATATTCATTGGTGAGGTTCTGATCGAGTTGCTGAGCATCGCGTACCATTTTCGCACGTTTTTTATCTGCGGCATCAAGATCCTGATCGACGTCATGGTTAGAAAACACATTGATGGGGACAAGAGCGGAAATACTGCTGAGAATCTTGGCAATACCATCCCGCTGCTCGCGCATCATTTCCTCGGAACACGCGTAGTCAATGTAATTTTACAGACAAGTGGTTTATCAACAATATTCGACATTAAATACCCTGCCATTGAAACTAGGGGCGTTACCATAAAAAATCGATCGGCTTTGCATGTAAATGCTGAACTGATCGATTTTTTAGCTGCTTATTTGCCTTTTTTCAATTCATCGCTCAACGGTGCCAACTTTTTACGCAGGCTCTTTTTCCAGGAGCGGACGGTGTGCTCGGAGACATGGGCGGCTTCGGCAATTTGTCCGGTATTCCAATCATAAAAGACAGAAAGTTTGATGTAGAGGGCCTCGCGTGGGCTGAGGACAGGGAGATGGTCTTTAAGGATGCGCAGCATTTGCATGTTCAGAGGCTCGGTGGCTTCATCGGGAATGTCATAGGCCGAGTTGTCGTGATCATATAATTCACGGCTTTTGTTCTTGTAGTGTTTTCGGAGATAATCGGAGAGTCGGCCTTCCATGGTTCGAGCAGCGAAGGCGATGAACACATTTTCTGGATTTTTGCCTGGGCCGACCTTTGTGATGTCGAATTTATCATTAGCTTCTGAGAATGCGGTGTATGCAGTTTGTAGTAAATCATCATAATCGGCGGAGCATAAATACTGCTTGTACATGTTGTTATAGCGTTTGACGGTTTTTCGGATCTTCGGCTCATACTTTTGCATCAGCCTTTCGAAGGCATAGCACTCAGGTTCGAACGGGGCGGCAAAATAGTCGGTAAATGGCATAATTATGGAGCTCCTTTCGGGGATTCAGTTTATTTGCTGAAGCTGAATGTGTTGTACGTGGATTAAGAGGCGGTGACGGGGGTGGAGCAATTTGTGGTGTATAATCTTGCTCTTTGTTATTTAAATAGGGAGTATGGATGGAAAATGGTGAGAAAAATGAAACAAGTATATATGAAACGAGAACCACAAGTAGATTTCCAGATTATGGTGGAATCGCTAAAAGTAAAAAAAATTGGCTGCAGGATCAGGAGACTATTATTCGTTTGTGTTGATGTGATATTGGCATTCTTTATGTAGGGAGGGCAAGATCAATGACAGCTCGCGTCAAAAGTTGATCGTAGAGCCTGTCCGCTAAATGGACAAATTTATTTCCTTAGTACGCACGGCAGTTGTTTTGGAAAATAAAAAGGACATCTCTTAATCGCGCAATCTGATTGACACGAAGATGTCCTTTTTACCGAAATGGCTGTTTACATGCGTTCTCAACCTATTGAATTTATTATGCAGCGGGAATAGAACAAAGTAACTATTGAATAATGAAAAATTGTTGACGATTACCTGAAATAAACGCGTGTACTTAAAGCAGGCTATTCAAAATAAACTTCAGAAAGCAATTTTTTATATGAATTATTCCTGGTAAAAGACGCCATCAAAATCAATACGGAAACGAACATTTCTACTGTCTGCTGAGTAGAAATTCAGGACAAGCTGATCATTAATAATCTTTAAAACCGGAGCGGCAGTTACGCCAAAGCTGTAATCCCACTGATGATTAATTTTTAGTATGTTTTTTGTGTAGGTCACATTAGCTGAGCAGAAGATGCGATCAAAGTTATTTGCATAGCGTAATGTCAGACGGCCGTCAAAGGCAGTTGGAAGCTTAAAAAGGGAGTAATTCGTGTAGCCTCCCTTTGGTGTAGTGACCGATGCTCTTTGGAAGGAGAATCCTGCAATGGTCGTTCCTTGATAGCCTTTGGTACCTGAGTACTGAAGAATGATCTGCGGTTCTGTCAGTGAGATGATTTTCCCAAAAACTGCTCCTGATCCGCCGCTGGCTAAAATGGGACAATTTTTGACAGTAATTGTTCCGGTTGCGCGACTGTTCACGGATGTTAATGCAGTTTGGCAATTTATAATTGTGCAGCTCTCAATGTTCTGTACCGAGTTTGCGCCTAAGTCAATGCCCTGAGCAAATCCTTCAATTATATTTCCGCTCAAAACATTTCCGTCAAGCGTCCCTCTCTGGTCATAGACGAGGTAAATGCCCTTGCCGGAGTGTGCATTTCCATATTGTTTGATCTGATTATTGGTCAGCACAACCGGTTTTGCTCCGCTTTCATTAATCAAACGAATGCCGTCTCTGAGGCAGTCCTTGAGGACGTTACCAGTAATCAGGATACGCTCCTGTACACTTTCAATGTGCACGGCCTCGTTTCGAGAATGCTCAATAATATTATTGGCAATAACAATGTCTTTGCCACGAGCTATACCAATGGCAAAACCGGATGTTGGCGTTGAGCTGTCACCAAGTGCGTTGATTCGATTGCCGATGATTTTAATACCATAGAATGTACCCGCTGTTGTATTAATTTCGATTGGATCCGCGTTTGCCTTGATGACATTGCCAATCACATCAAGATTGGTTCCGGAAGTATGATTATTTAACAAAATTCCGTAATTGCCGGCATTTATTTCAGAGTCATAGATCTTCATATTATTTTGTACACCATCAGTATAGAATCCATGGAACGGAGTAACAATTGTGATCCGCTCACAGTTTGCAGCATTGAACAAAACAGCCGCATCAGGTAGAATTCGGGCGCCGTGAATACCAATAAGATGAAAATTACTGGGAAGATCAATATTTGATTTTATTTTATATGATTTGTCGAGCAGGACTGTAACAGGTGTGCTGCCGTATTCCGCTTTCAATCGGGCAAAGGCAGGTGCGTCGTCTGTGACAGCATCACCGACTGCTCCAAAATCAGCAATACTGATAAAAGGAGTAATGCCATTTGAAACCGCTTTTTCGGTTACATAAGTAACAGCCTCAGCAATTGAGTGTTTAAACTTCTCAAATATTTTTTTAATACATACTCACCTCATGAATAATGAACGATTTACTATATTGTATGTTTGCCGAATTTAAGTTCTTGTACGAATGGATATTCTTTAATCAAATTTTTCATGGTATAATATATGGGTAATAAGAACTATAACAAAGATATTATTAACGGATATGATTTGAAAAAAATTGGAGCTATGTTTATAATATTAGTTCATTTTACTGTATACTATAATAAAATAGTATATCTATTTGTGGGCAAAAAGTATTGGTTGGTAAGCACTGGTGGGCCAAACAAAAACAGGGGGTGCTTAGGTATGAATATTCGCAACTTGAAAATTTCACCTAATGAATATCGAAAAATGAAGACCAATGAACTGTATGAAATGACTGTTGAAGGTACCTTTCATCGCGGAGATCTTATTGGATTGTTAGAATATGATTCCGAACTAGGGTACACCGGATCGGCCAAAGCATCGGTTGTTTGTGCGGTTAATCGTACACAAAGCAAATCGAACAGTCAATGTTTGTCCGTACGATTTGTCGATTTATTTGATCCATCGAATGAATTCCTGAATTTGGCTGAGTAAATATACTAAATGACGTAAAAGGTAAATAATTTCAGCATTTGTAAGCAGCTGTTGGTTCACTAAGGAGAACGGGTTGAGAGACCTGTTCTCTTTTTTGTCGTTATGAAACAAAATTTTTCTCTGTAATGAAGCTGTTACGCGTGAACTTGTAAGATACCAATTAATCAGTGGTGCATGTTTAGTTTGTGACACTACCTCGTGGGGGATCGGTATGGAAAACAGTGTAAGCGTGAAAGACATTTTACTGACGTTTCGAAGAAGAGCATGGATTATTTTAGTAATCCCCATTTTATTGGGAATGGCCAGCTTTATATATACCCATTTTTTTAGTTCCCCAATGTATAGCGCAACCACTCAGGTTCTTGTCAATCAGGCGAAGGTCAAAAAATCATATTTATATAATACAAATGCCGTCCAAACAAATACGCAGCTTGTCAATACATACAGCGGGATGGCGAGCAATCCCATCGTGCTGAAACAAGCGATTCGTATGAGTAACTTTAAGATGACTGTCGGTCAATTAAGCGGCATGTTGACAGTACAAGCGACACAGAACAATCAATTGCTCACACTTAACATTCAGTCGGATAGCCCGGAGTTGTCCGTGCAGCTTGTTAATCATGTTGCTGAGGCTTTGAAATCACGTGTGAAAAAGATTATGGGGGAAGACAATGTTGTTATTTTATCACCGGCCTCATACACTTCCGGCCTCAGCCCTATTACAGCGTCACTGAAAAAAAATGTACTTATTGCAGTGATTGCAGGGTTCATTATATCAATAGGATTGGCTTTTCTCTTGGATTACCTGGATGATTCGATTAAAGATGTGCATGAACTTAAACAATTGGATCTGCCTGTTCTCGGTGTGGTCAGTTATAGTGCAAGGCATGGAAGAAATCGATTAAAAAACTATTCTAATGTTCAATCGGTCTCGAAATAAAGGGGGATAACGATGAAGAAAAGACATGATTTTGATCGGCCTAAATTGTTTTTTAACTCCAGAATGAGATCCGGATCATTGTGTGCTGAACAATATCGCATTATTCGCTCAAATCTGGATATTCTTCAGAAAAGGAATGCCTTTAAGTCCCTCTTAATTACTTCTCCTGGAAAGAAAGAAGGAAAAACAACAGTTGCAATAAATCTAGCCGTCCTTATGGCAAGGCAGGGAAATCGCGTATTGATCATTGATGCTGATGCGTTGCATCCGGTTATTCATCAATTTTTCTCATTGAATAATAACGAAGGTCTGATTGATGTTCTCAAAAAGAAAGAAAGCATAGAATCATTGGTTCAAGAAACAGCAGCGAAAAATTTATACGTATTGGCCGGTAAATCGATTGATCCTGAGACAGCGGAGTGGATTGGAATAGAGCAGATATCTGATTTAATGAATGAGGCTGCTGCACATTTTGACCGAATTATTGTCGATGCGTCATCTGTCCTGATGCATTCAAGTACACCCCTGTTTGCGAATAGGTGCGATGGTACAGTAATTGTTGCTAAGACAAATGCAACGAGAAAAAAAGCCATTAATGAGGCGAAGGAAAAACTCATTCAGGCTCAAGCAAAAATTCTTGGCTTGATCCTGAATGATTATCCGGTATTAAAACAATATCTCGCCTGAGATGAGTATTCACGCTGTTTGACGCATGACCGCATAAACAGAACATGACCAATTATGGACATACATCTATAGAGAAAAAATTTGAAATGAGGGGGAAGTTCAATGAAAAAAGTGAAAAAAGTCGTTATTCCGGCAGCAGGGCTTGGTACACGGTTCCTGCCTGCCACAAAAGCGCTGCCGAAGGAAATGCTGCCAATTGTCAATAAGCCGACTATTCAATACATTGTCGAAGAGGCGATTGAGGCGGGAATGGAAGAAATCATCATCGTCACCGGAAAGGGAAAGAGAGCGATTGAGGATCATTTTGATGATGCCTATGAATTGGAACAGAATCTGATTCACAAGGAGAAATATGAACTGCTTGAGAAGGTTCGTGAGCCGTCAAAGATCGACATTCACTACATTCGGCAAAAGTCGCCGAAAGGATTGGGACATGCCGTATGGTGTGCACGAAAATTTATTGGAGACGAACCGTTTGCTGTCCTGCTCGGTGATGATATTGTGCAGGCTGAAAAGCCGTGCATTCAGCAGCTTGCTGAGCAATACGAACAAACGGGGTGTTCGGTCATCGGCGTTCAGAGTGTTCCGATGGAACAAACCCAACGCTACGGAATTATTGATCCGATTGATCAGGACGGTCGCCTGTTTTCGGTTCGGCAGTTTGTTGAAAAGCCTAAAGATAATCCGCCGTCGGATAAAGCAATCATTGGCCGTTACATTTTGACTCCCGAGATTTTTCAATTTCTTGATCGTCAGGAAGCAGGTGCAGGCGGCGAAATTCAGTTGACCGATGCGATTCAGCAGTTAAACGCGCTGCAGCATGTCTATGCTTATCAGTTTGAAGGTCATCGCTATGATGTCGGTGAGACACTGGGATTTGTTCTCACGAATATTGAAATGGCACTGAAAAATAAAAAGCTGCAAAAAGATGTTCTGGCCGGTATTGAAACGATACTTCATGATAACAAACTGCTCTTCATTTGATGGGGGATGGACACGGGCATGGCATTATCAAAAACAGAGGTAGAATCTCACATTGTCTATTCAACGAAAACAGCAACGCTTTCACAAAATACACAAGCCATAGTCAACGAGCGAAGAAGCTATTCATGGATGAAGCGAGCATTTGATTTTACGGCTTCGTTGATCGGTCTTATTGTACTGACGCCGGTTTTCCTGATAATTTCCTTGCTGATAAAGCTTGACGACCCTCATGGCAGGGTGTTTTTCAAACAAATAAGAGTTGGTGAAAGGGGCAAGCCGTTTTATATTTATAAATTTCGTTCCATGGTCAGTAATGCTGAGCAGCTTCTTGACAAAATTATTGATAAAAATGAAACGACTGGTGCCATGTTTAAAATGAAGGATGATCCAAGAGTGACGCGTATCGGCCATGTCCTGCGGAAGACCAGTCTGGATGAACTGCCGCAATTGATAAATGTACTCAAAGGTGATATGAGCCTTGTCGGGCCACGGCCACCCTTGCCAAGAGAAGTTGAGAAGTATACAAGCCATGACATGCAGCGGCTGTTGGTTCGTCCGGGCTGTACAGGTTTATGGCAAGTGAGCGGTCGAAGTAATCTCGGCTTTCATGAAATGGTTGAACTAGATCTTAAGTATATTCAAGAGCGAAACATGATCCTTGATTTAAAACTCATTATCAGAACTGTGTTCTTATTATTTGGTTCGAAAAACGCTTTTTAAAGGAGTCTGGGTGCAATGGAAAAAGATGCAACAATTTATGTAGCCGGTCATCGCGGGTTGGTCGGTTCCGCTATCGTTAGAAATCTCAAGGCTAAAGGTTATCACAATCTCATCTGCAAAACTCATGCGGAACTTGATTTGACAGATAACCAAAAGGTCGGGCAGTTTTTTAAAGAACATTCAATTGATTATGTGTTCCTTGCTGCTGCAAAGGTTGGCGGAATTATGGCGAACAGTCTCTATCCTGCTCAGTTCATCCAGGAAAATCTAATGATTGAGACGAATGTCATTGACTGGTCGTACAAAACCGGTGTAAAGAAACTGCTTTTTCTGGGCAGTACCTGTATTTATCCTAAGTTTGCCGAGCAGCCAATCAAAGAATCGGAACTGTTAAATGGGAAACTGGAACCGACGAATGAGGCCTATGCAATGGCAAAGATCACGGGAATTAAGATGTGCGAAGCGTATAACAAGCAATACGGTACGAATTACATTTCCGTTATGCCGACAAACCTGTATGGACCCAATGATAACTACGATTACCAAACCTCTCATGTGCTGCCTGCATTGATCAGAAAATTTTATGATGCAAAATTCAATCATGAACCTTATGTCACCGTTTGGGGCACAGGGACACCAAAACGAGAATTTCTTCATTCCGATGATCTGGCCGACGCCTGCATTTTCTTAATGAATAATTACAACGGTGAAGAGATTGTCAATATCGGTGTCGGCAAGGAACTGACGATTCGTGAATTGGCGGAAAAGATTAAAAAGCTAATGGGGTATGAGGGCGACATCCATTTTGATTCATCAAAACCGGACGGCACACCAAGAAAAATTGTTGACGTGACGAAGCTGCACAATTTAGGCTGGATTGATCATATCTCCCTTGATGAGGGGCTGGAAAAAACTTATCAGGACTTTTTGAACTCATCCCTTAGTGGCGCAGGTGCAAAATACTAAATTCAAATTATTGGGGGAATGAACATGAAACGGGCATTGGTTACCGGAGTGACCGGTCAGGATGGCTCTTATTTGGCAGAATTTCTCTTGCAAAAAGGATACAAGGTCTATGCACTCAGAAGAAGAACCAGTTCTCCGATCTACGTAAATGTAGAAGAATTCAAGGATCAATTGGAATGGATTGACGGAGATCTTACTGATTTGGCATCGATTATTCGAGCGATTCAAGAATCTGACCCAGATGAAATTTATAATCTTGCCGCGATGTCTTTTGTCGGAACGTCATGGAAACAACCGCTCGCGACGGGCCAGATGACTGCACTCGGTGTGGCAAATATGCTTGAGGCAATTCGTTTAATTAAGCCTGACGCGCGATTCTACCAGGCCTCAACAAGTGAGATGTTTGGAAAGGTTTATGAAACGCCTCAAAAAGAGACAACGCCTTTTTATCCGCGCAGTCCCTACAGTGCGGCAAAATTGTACGGGCACTGGATGACCATTAACTATCGTGAGAGCTTCGATCTATATGCCTGCTCAGGCATTCTTTTTAATCACGAATCACCGCGTCGCGGGGTTGAATTCGTAACACGTAAAATCACGAATGCGGTGGCAAGAATTAAGCTTGGTTTGCAAGAGGATCTTCATCTTGGCAATCTCGAATCAAAACGAGACTGGGGCTTTGCCGGAGATTATATTAAAGCGATGTGGCTGATGCTTCAGCAAGAAAAGCCTGAAGACTACGTCATTGCAACGGGGGAGACGCATTCTGTTCGAGAGTTTGTTGAGACCGCGTTCTCTTATGTCGGCCTGGACTGGAAAAAGTATGTGGTGCAGGATGAACGCTTTATGCGGCCTGCGGAGGTTGATCTGTTGCTTGGTGATTGTTCAAAAGCAGAACAGAAATTGGGTTGGGAGAAGAAGGTTGATTTTCCGTCTCTTGTCCACATGATGGTTGATCATGACTTGGCCGTTCAGAAGAAGGAACTGCCGGATGTTGAAGTGAAAAAATTTGCGATGTGAAGTGAGTGTATGAAGGCCCATCTTATTGTTGTTGGTCCGGTGCCGCCGCCTATTCACGGCGAGAGTATAGCAATCAGCCAATTAATTCATTCTAAAGCTATTTTAGAAAAATATGACGTGGAGGTGATTGATACCGGACGAGGCAAGAATATAAGAGGGGGACGCTTCTCGATCATAAAGCTGTGTCAGGATATCAGGAATTTCCTTGTGATCGCTCACAAGATCAAGAAAAGCCATGATGCAATCGTCTATCTATCGCTTTCACAGACAAAATTGGGGCTTTTGAGAGACGTCATGGTTATTCGTTTAGTGAGAAACAGAGCCGGAAAAGTGATTGCTCATTTACATGGCAATCATTTAAAAATGATCATGATGACAATTAATCCTTGGATGGCGAAGATTGTCTCAAACGCTTTAAGAAAAATTGACTCAGGTATTGTATTAAGTCAGGCCCTTTCATCTAATTTTATGAACCTTCCAAGGAAAATTGATGTTGTTTCTAATGGGATTGATCAAGATATGTTTTCATCTCTGATCATTAAACATGCCCGTATAAAAAGAAGAGCTGCTAAGACTTTTCATATCCTCTATCTGAGCAATTTAATTCAATCAAAGGGATTTGGTGATGTCATACTCACCGCTATCGAGTTATTAAAGAAGAAAGAAGATATTAAACTGACACTCGCCGGGCAAATTTATGATTGTCACTTGTTTAATCAGTTGTTCCGCAAGGTAACTGAATACGGATTCGAGTCAAAAATTACCTATATAGGTATTGCAACCGGAGTTGAAAAAAAAAAGATCCTACTTGAAGCCCATGTTATGGTTCTGCCCACCCAATATCCGATTGAAGGTCAGCCCATCTCAATCATTGAGGGAATGGCTGCTGGATTGCCGATCATTTCAACGGCACAAGGCGCAATTCCCGACATGATTGATGGCAGCGGTATTGTCGTTGATCAAGTTGATCCTGAGCATTTGGCGTGCGCCATTAAGCAGCTGATTGACAATCGATCGCTGTATGAACGGTTATCTGAACATAGCCGATCAAGTTTCTTAAAAAAATTTACGTTGGATCACTATATAGATGAACTGATCTCAGTATTCGAGCGAGGGATACCGAATGAGCAAAAAAATCATATTTGTCATTAATTATTTTTATCCTGATCCTGCATCGACCGGTCAATTGCTCACAGAGCTCTGTCTCGCTCTGCAGGACAGCTTTAAGATCACGGTTATCGCTGCTCAGCCGGGCGGATACTCCGGGGGCAGTGGCAAGGCACATAAAACATTTGAAATCGGTTCGCTCGAAAAGATTAAGATCGTGCGCATTAAGGTACCTAAAGTGAACAAAGCATCGAAACTGAGTCGATTCAAATACATTACCGCTTACTTTATCCTCGCGACGATTGCCATGATTCGAGAGCGTTCTGTAGATATTATCTATACAATATCCACACCGCCGGTGCTTGGCGGCGTGATCGGCACCATCGGAAAGATGATCAAAAGAACAAAACATGTTTATAATATTCAGGATTTTAATCCGGAACAGGCTGAAGCAGTCAGCTATACGAAGAGCAAATGGATTTTCAAAACAGCCGAGGCAGTGGATAAAATCAGTTGTAGATTGTCCGATGAAATTGTTCTCGTTGGTCAGGACATGGCAGAAACATTGAAAAAACGTTTTCAGAACAAAAGGGTACCGACGCATTTAGTCATTAATAATTGGACAGATGAAGATCAGATCGTGCCGATGAATAAGGCTGTTGAACCAATTCATCGTTTTCTCGAAGAAAACAATCTCTTAGGAAAATTTATTGTTATGTATTCAGGCAATCTCGGACTCTACTATGATTTAGAGAACCTGGTCAGGGTTACGAACCAGTTCACCGATTATCCGGATTTGGCTTTCGTCTTCATTGGAGATGGCGCAGTGAAGCAGGGCATGCAGGACTATGTACGTCATGAAGGAATAGAAAATGTATTCTTCCTGCCCTACCAGCCTAAAGAATTCATTAAATATTCGCTCAATGCGGCGGATGTTCATCTTGTCGTCAATCAAAAAGGAATTAAGGGTGTTTCGGTACCAAGTAAAATTTACGGTGTGATGGCAGCAGGCAAACCAATACTCGGTGTGCTTGAACAGGGGAGTGAAGCGGAACGTCTCATATCTGCCAGCGGATGTGGAGAGGTTGTTGAGCCGCAGAACTATGAGGGTGTAGCCAAACTTATAAAACAGTTTTATCTAATGAGCGATGAAGAACGCAAAAGGATGGGTTTGAGAGGCAGAACTTATCTGGAAGGCCACTTAACACGAGAACTTTCCATATCAAAATATAAAAAAATGCTAATGAGTCTGTAGCTCAAGGGGGAAACTTTATGAAATTAGTATTGTTATCAGGAGGATCGGGTAAACGTCTGTGGCCGCTGTCTAATGATATCCGTTCCAAACAGTTTCTCAAGGTACTCAAGGCAGAAGCTGGGCAGAAACAGTCAATGGTTCAGCGTGTCTGGGAACAGCTGAAAGCGGTCCACTTGGAACAGGCCACGGTTATTGCTGCCTCTAATATGCAGAGTGAGATGATCCGCAGTCAGCTTAATGACCATGTTCCGCTGATTATTGAACCGGAACGAAGAGATACATTTCCGGCTATAACACTTGCAGCCTCCTATCTTTATTCTGTTGCGCGCGTTGCCGCGGACGAGGTGGTAGCGGTTTTGCCGGTTGATCCATTTGTAGCTAACAGTTTCTTTGAACGAGTAAAGGATCTGCAAGAGGCACTTGAAAAAACGGATGCGGAGCTTGCCTTGATCGGTGTACAGCCAACGTATCCTTCATCTAAATACGGATATATTGTTCCAGATCCTTCCTCAGATGAATCTAATTATGAACATGTGAGTCATTTTACAGAGAAACCGACAGAACACGAGGCTGCTCGTCTTATTGAACAGCATGCGCTATGGAACTGCGGTGTTTTTGCTTTTAAACTTGGTCGTATGCTCGATCTGATGTCTGAGAAGGGAATGCCGCTTGAGTTTGAAAAAATGCAAAAACACTATTCGCTGCTGCCTAAGATCAGTTTTGATTATGAAGTGGTGGAAAAAGCGAAGTCTGTCGTTGTTCTCCCGTATTCTGGATATTGGAAGGATCTCGGCACATGGAACACGTTAACGGAAGAGATGGCGTCCTCCCAAATTGGTAAAGGTGTCATTAGTGAAGCAACTGAAAATACTCATTTGATTAATGAATTGGATATTCCAGTCACGGTACACGGTGTAAAGAATCTGATTGTTGCTGCCAGCCCGGACGGGATTCTTGTATCCGATAAATCAATGAGCCCGCAAATTAAAGACTTGATCAGTGGATTTAATCAGCCGCCGATGTATGAAGAACGCATGTGGGGATGGTCGAGAACACTTGATTATGCAAAGTATGCGAACGGGGAAGAGATGGTCACGAAACGTATCTGCATTGATGCCGGCAAAAACTCTACCTATCATTACCATCATCTTCGCGATGAAGTTTGGACGATTGTTAAGGGTGAGGGAGAGATCGCACTGGAGAATGCAATTACCCGTGTCAAAGCCGGTGATATTGTGCATCTTCCTGCTCAAAAGAAGCATGCCATTCGTGCGATTACTCAAGTTGAATTTATTGAAGTGCAGACAGGCAGGGGCATCAGCAATCAGGATTTTGTCCGCATCTGCTATAAATGGAAAGACGTCATTGAGCAGTTTTATAAATCAAAGGCGCAGGTTATTTCGTGAATGAGATTCATGCATGTGCAGGATGAAAAATTCTCTATCGTGGGCAGACAGGCAAGCAAGGAGGTGTTCGGAATTGATTTTTCTCATGTATCTGGCGGCTTTTCTTTTTCCACTTGATAATTTTCCGTTGATGTTTGGCGGAGGGTATAAGCCGATAGCCGTGCTCATCATCCTTATTTATGTTCTTGTTAATTTTCCTAAATTATTCAGAATGAAATACAAAAGATCCGAGTGTTATATTTTATCCTTTTTTGTTATAAGTATTCTAATCTCCGCTGTTCAATGTGTCACGAATGGCTACCGCCTAGACGGATTAATGGATGCGATTCAGTCTCTGGTATCCGGATTCGTCTGCTATGTGGGATTTAAATTGTTTGTGCAGCAGAATTCAAAGAGTGAAGCACAAATTACGAAGCTCTTTCTGTGGATCATTCGCGGTTACGCTGTTGCTGTATTCGTCGGATTACTTGAATTTATCTATATCTATGTTGTACCGAGCGGTGCAGTCAGCGATGTCATTCATTTGTTTGTTGCGCGATCTGACTTTGCGACAACAGAAAGATTGCACTTTAGTTTTTCAGAACCGTCCTATATCAGTCTGCACACGAATCTGTTTCTGCTTCCTGCAGTAATTATTTTAAAAAAGAAGGGATTGCTCACACGCTATCATCAATTGATTGTACTGTCATTTATTACCTTATCTCTATTTTCAATGTCGATTCGCTATTTTATTGACATTATTGTTTTTATGATTGCTTATCTGTTTCTGACAGCGTCAGCGAAGATATTGGTGAAAAGGATCGCTACTTTTGTTGTAATGCTTGCTGCTATTGTCACAATCGTTCAATTGATCTTCATTCAAAATGTTTTTCATATGAGTTCGGATCACTACTATCGAATGGCAAGTATGATTAAAAATCCGGATTCTTCAAACAGTGATCTATCAACGCAAATCAGAAAAACATATACCGCAATCGGCTTTGATTCATTCTATGATCATCCGTTACTCGGTTATGGTTTAGGCAACTTTCACTATGCCTACGTTCGTCACTATACTTCTGTTGATCCCAGTCTGCTTGCAAAAGCTGATGAATTGAAAAACGCACGAACTGTTTATAATCTTGTTACCTACAACATGTATGCACGATTGTCATCAGAAATGGGATTAAGCGGTTTTTTGCTCATTGTTATGGTTATCTATCTGATGGTCAGCAAGAGAATGCGTAATTTTTCTCTATTGATGATGTTTCTGACTGTTTATTCTCAGCTGCAATTCGATTCCTTTGCACTTGTGCAGCTCTTCTTCTGGATTGCAATGATTCAAAGTCGCTACATTGCAGAGCTTCATGTCGGTGACGCCGATCATCTGCTGAACAGAGTCAAGGGAAAGATTAAGGCTCTTCGAAATCATCGAATTGAACCTGCCTGACGTGAGCCGAGTGAAAAATAAAAGGATTCAAGGTGTTCTGTTATGAAGCTATTAGTGAATGCTACCGCAAACGATGCCAGAGGTGCGCTGGCATTGACGGACAGTTTTTTAAAGGATATGAACGAACAGGTGGATTTTCTTAAGCAAAATCAGATCTTTCTTTATGTCCTTGTTTCGAATCAAAATCTGGAGAGCTATGCAAACAACTACATTTCAATCCTTTTTAACAATTATCCTAAAAAAAGTTTGATTCATAAATACTATTTTGAGCATATTTATCTGCCTAAGTTTATTAAAAAAGAGAAGATCAGCACGTATCTGTCACTGCAGAACACGGCGATCAGGAAGGGGCCGTATAAACAGATTGTTCTGATTCACACCCCATTGCCGTTCGAAAATCTAAGCATTCGTGATACAGATATTAAAAGCTATATTAAATACCATTTCATTCTTCGAACGATGCTGAAGCATCAGATTAAGCATATGGATCAAATCTTTACGCAGACCGAATGGATGAAACGATCCGTCAATAAACTGTGCACCAATGAGCATATAAAGGTAATCCGGCCTTCCCTATGCCCGGTTAATGATTTATGCGGGCCGCTTCCTTCCGATCTGGAACGGTCAATTGATTTAAATAAACGAATTAAGCTTATTTATCCGACAAATGTTGATAAATACAAAAATAACGAACGGCTGGTCAAGGCAGTCAAGGCATATAATCGCACACACGATCAACACAAAGTGACCATTTACCTAACAGCTGAAGGCCAAAGCAGCCCTTCTGTTGTCTATATGGGTAAAGTCCCGTATGAATCAATGGGGAGTCTCTATAAAAAAATGAATGCACTTATTTTTCCGTCCTTAACGGAGACACTCGGATTGCCATTGCTTGAGGCACAATCCATACACTTGCCTATTTTAGTTGCTGATCGAGCCTACGCCAGAGAGATTTGTAAGAATAGTGCCATTTATTTTAACCCTGTTTCTATTGATGCGATGATTCAGGCGATCGAGCAGTTTATCAGTCAATGGCCAAAAAGACATAGCCAGAATCAACAAGTTATTAATGAAACAAAGCAACGAACGGACTATACAGATTACATTAAGGTGATAAAGGAACAGGTGTATCATGGATAATTTCTAATTCAAGAGGTGGCGTGCCAATATGGAAGGGATATCTGTTGTTATGTCTTGCTATAACGAGAGACTAAGCTGGGTGGAAATGAGCATTCATTCGATCTTGATTCAGAATTATGACGAATTAGAATTAATCATCGTTCTTGATTGCCCGGAGAACAGTCAGTTAAGAAATTTTCTAACATCGATCAGCCAATCTGAAGAGAGAATACATCTGATTATGAATCAAAGAAATTTAGGCCTCGCTGAAAGCTTAAACAAAGGAATTGCGCAGGCCAAGTATCATTACATAGCGCGAATGGATGCGGATGATATAAGTTTACCTGAAAGACTGGATTGCCAAATGAACTATATGCAGGAAAAAAATTTGGATATTTGCGGCACTCAGGTCATTGTAATCGATGAAATGGATCATGAAAAGAAGATATTAAGACACTCTACATCTGATTATTGGATTAAGAAAGAGCTGAGGTTTTTCGATCCGATGATCCATCCAACGTGGCTCGTTAAAAAAAGTGTTTTTGATGAACTGAATGGCTACCTTCCCTTTCGAATCAGTGAAGATTATGACTTTTTAATTAGAGCTGCAATGAAAAATTTTAAGATAGGAAACTTAAATGCTGCACTTGTAAAATACAGAAGAAGATCAGGGAGCTTGACACATTCCAAAGCATTGGATGCCTATCTTACAAATGCCTACATATTAAATAAATTAAAGAATAAGACACCATTTGACGGGTGCAAAAAAATAAAGTTCAGTGAGGAAGAAAATAAGCAATTCTATGACCAATTAAAAACTATTTACAGTGAAAAAAATAGAATTCGGCGAGTTGCAAAATTATTGATTGGTTTCGGTCATGATAATCTAACAAGAATCTTTTTTACACAAAGAATATTAGAAACGCTAAGTATAAAAATGCAGAATATAAAAGTTTTTTTTAAAAATTTTCTCTGGTTCAACCAAATAACCAAAGGAACTGTGAAAAATGAATAGACCATTAGTAAGTATTATCATCCCTATCTATAATGTCGAAGCCTACCTTGAACGGTGTCTGATTTCAATTATCCGCCAAACCTATACCAACATTGAAATACTTGCTATTAATGACGGGTCCACAGATCGATCGGATCAAATTCTTCATGCATTTCAGAAGAAGGATCAAAGAATTCGAATCATAGAGAAAACAAATGGAGGACAGGCCAGCGCTCGCAATCTAGGCCTTGATCTGGCTAATGGAGAATATCTTCTGATGGTGGACAGCGATGATTATATTGATGCGGATACGGTGAATCAATGCTTAATGACCATGGTTCAAAATCAATACGATCTTATTATTTTTGACTTCTACCAAATGAAAGCTAATGGTCATAAAAAAAGAATTTACAACGGGACAGGTCTGCATGATGCCGGAACGGTACCCTGGAACAAGTTTTATAAAAAGATATTATGGGAGGACCTTCGCTTCCCAGAAGGATACTGGTACGAAGATCTTGGCATCGTACCGGCAGTTGTTGCACGAGCGAAAAAAATCGGAAAACTCGATGAATCTCTTTATTATTATGAAACAGGGCGCAAAGAATCTCAAACCAATTTACTGGCAACTGAAAAATTGTTTGATATTATTTCAATGGTAGAGAATGTGTATGAAGAAATGAAAAAAAATAAACTTCATGTGAAAAATAAGGATTTGGAAGTTTTATTTTTCAGACATCTTTTTTATGCAACCCTATTACTTAAGGTACCCTATATTGAGAATCATGTGGCAAGAAAGAAGTTGATTATGAAAGTAAGTGCAACAATGAACGCCTATTTCCCTAATTGGAAGTACCCCAGCTTTGTCGATGGAAATTTTATCACTAATCTTCTCATTAAGCTATCCATTTCGTGCTACCTGCATCATTTCATCCTATTGGGAAATTTATTTTGGAAATATCCCAAAAAAATAAAAAATACATTGCTCGAAATTTCAAATTCTAGAGTAAATGCCGACTAAATCAATCGCTTGAAAAGGAGAAGAAGTAAGGATGAATACTCCATTAATAAGTGTCATTGTCCCAGTATTCAATGTTGAGAAGTATTTGTCTCGATGTGTTCAAAGCATTCTTCACCAGACGTATACCAATCTTGAAATCTTATTAATTGATGATGGATCAATTGATCACTCAGGAGAAATTTGTGATCATTTCGCGTTGCAAGATAATAGGGTGAAGGTCATTCATAAAAAAAATGGCGGGTTATCAGATGCGAGAAATGTTGGGTTAACAACCGCTTCGGGAAGCTATATCAGCTTTATCGACAGTGATGATTTTATACATAAGGATATGCTTCATATAATGATTGATACGAGTATTCATCATCAAAGTGATGTTGTGGAAGTGGGATATAGAGAGGTGTTCAACGATCAGAATGCCTTAACAGATCAAATAAGCAATACTCCGAATGATGTAACGTCTTATGAAACAAAGAATGCTGTTGTTAACTGTCTACTTAATCACCACTCAATTATTAATGTCTGGAACAAATTGTACAAAAAAGAATTATGGGATCACATCCGTTTCCCAGTAGGAAAATTTTATGAAGATTATTTTGTAACGTATAAAATTATCAATTCAGTAAATAAAGTCGTGGAAATAAATCAAGAAATGTACTTCTATTTCCAGAGAAAAGACAGCATTATGGGTTCATCCTTCTCTTTACAGAAATTCGAAAATCATTTTGAGGCAAATTTAAAAATGATGAACTATATAGCCGATCACCATTCGGAATTGTTGCCTCTTGCCAGCATTAGATATTATGAGACGGCCATTGTCTTTCTCTTTGACCTTTTAGATAAGAAGAAGGGGATTGCCAATTATAGAGTCATAGCCAGTAGGGCCAGAAAAGAATTATTGAACAGCAGACGTTATATAAACAATAGCACTGAATTTAAAAAACTGTGCAGGACGTATCTGAATGATCATTTTGAGGAGTTTATGAGAAGAAGAAAAAGAGTGATTAGAAATTTACGGTTACTTAAACAATCCAATTGGTCTTTCTATGTTATTAAAAATTTGCGGGCGGCATTCAGCAAGAAAACATGAAATTTTTTGCAGACATTGTAATGCTGGTGTTATGGGGCAATTTATATAGTTAAACAAAATAAAAAAGTCAATCGTGACTACATTGCTAGAACAAGAGGAGTATTTATATGGCGAATGTCATGAAAAATTACCTGAAGTATAATTTGATCTTCACAGCCAGGGAAATAAAGCATTTTTTTATTGATTCACATAACATCGCTCAGCTTGATCAAAATCATACAAAAAAAATCTATGTCATGGCGACCCCAACGCATGGCAACTTGGGCGATCAGGCTATTGCCTTTGCTCAGAATAAGTTCATTCAAGAAAATTTCAGAGACTATTCTTATATAGAAGTACCCTATGATGACGTTATCAGAAATGTGAACTATATTAAAAAAAATATGAACAAAGATGATATTATTTTTATTCCTGGCGGCGGGAACATGGGGGATATGTATTATTGGGAGGAAAGGGTAAGACGGTATATCATACGCTCTTTTAAACATAACTTAATTATTTCATTTCCGCAGACAATCAGCTTTAGCGCTACATATACCGGAAAACATGAGTTAAAAAAAACGATCCGCATTTATAAGAACAATCATCATTTGCTGATTGTTGCCAGAGAAACAAAATCATATGAGTCTATGAAAAAAATATTCGGTGCTGAGAAAGTTCGGTTGACGCCGGACATTGTTCTTAGCCTGAATGAAAGAAAAGAATCCGTGAGAGCAGGAATTCTCTTGTGTTTCAGAAGCGACGAAGAACAGTTTGTAAAAAAAGATCTGAAAGCAAATTTGATGAAAATGCTGCAATCGAAAGGTGAAACGATAAAAAAGACAGATACAGTAGTGAACCGAAGAGTTACCGCAAAAGTGAGGCCAACTGAACTAAATCGAATATGGAATCAATTTAGATCTTCTGAAGTTGTGTTAACAGATAGACTGCATGGCATGATTTTCTGTGCCATTACAGGTACTCCATGTATCGTTTTTAAAAATGCAAATCATAAAATTGAGTACAGTTATAAAAACTGGTTAGAAACGGTGCCATTTATTCGATTTGTCGATGTGCATCAACTTACGGATATTAAAGATCTCGAAAGAATCATTGATGATTTGCGGCATCTTGATCGAGAACAAAGAATTTGTCCTGACTTTACGAAGCAATTTTCTCCGTTAATTGAATCTATTAATAAGGCTAAGGTTGAATAAGATGAATAAATACAAGAAGCTTGCGGCAAACTCGATTATTTTTGCTATTGGCAACTTAGGCAGCAAACTCATTTCGCTTTTACTGATCCCTCTTTATACCTATTATTTGTCAACAGCACAATATGGCACGGTTGATTTGATTACGACAACACTGGGTTTGCTTCTGCCCGTATTCACATTAAGTATTTATGATGCCGTCTTGCGATTTGTCATGGACCGTGGCTATGACAAATCAATTATTTTGAACAATGCTCTGATATTAACTTTGCTTGGTTTTCTAGTCGCATTGCTTTTTTATCCACTGTTTAAAATCTTATTCCCTTTCAGCAACTATATGCTGCTGTTCTATCTGTATTTGCTTACAGAGTGTATCAACAGCTCGTTCCTTCAATTTGTCAGAGCGACAGGCAAGGTCGCGCTGTTTGCCGCAAATGGAATGATCAGTGCGGTCGTTGTTTTGCTGGGCAATCTCATCTTCATGGTGTTTCTGCATTTGGGCATAGAAGGATATCTTCTTTCCTTAATCAGTGCTGATCTCATTAGCTGCCTGATCGTTCTCTTTGCAGGTGATATCATTTCAAATCTGTCTTATAAAAAGATCAGTCGACCGAGATTGAAGGAAATGCTTTTATACAGTATGCCGCTCATTCCCAATGCACTGATGTGGTGGGTAATGGGCGTGTCCGATCGTTATCTGGTGGCTTATTTTGTCGGAATCAGCGCGAATGGCTTGTATGCAGTCGCAAATAAAATTCCCAATCTATTGAGTATGGTAAATACAATTTTTTTTCAGGCATGGCAAATGTCTGCCATTGAAGAGGCGGATGCTGCGGACAAGTCCAAATTTTATACAGATATTTTCAATTTCTTGTCTACTTTAATGCTCCTTGTAACCTCGATACTTCTCGTATTTCTAAAACCAATTCTCCAATTCTGCGTGTCAGCACAGTATTATACTGCGTGGAAGTATGTACCTTTTTTACTGTTTGGGGTCATCTTTTCCAGTTTCTCGGGCTTTCTGGGTACTAATTATATTGCGGCAAAAAAAACATTTGGTGTTTTCAGAACATCAATCATCGGTGCTGTAGTCAACCTTAGCGGCAATCTGATTCTAATTCCGCTGATTGGGGTTAATGGTGCGTCATTGGCAACAATGTTCAGCTTTATGGTGATGTGGCTGTTAAGAATTGTGGAGACGAGACAATTCGTCGTAATTAAGATAAATAGTCCTTTATTATTGCTCAGTTTCGCCATGATTTGTCTTCAAACGGGGATTCTTTACTGGCAGATACCGCTCGAGTATCTCTGGCAGGTAGTTTTATTCATTGGTCTGCTTGTCATCAACAAAGGTGAACTCATTCCCATTTATAACAAAGTTATCATTCGGTTAATCAAAAAAGTGCTGCCTTCTCGATAACCATAGAATGACAGAAGATTCACACGAAAAAAGCGGAGGGATTCGGATGAATCATTGGATGTTCAAAACAAGTACAAAGCTTATGATTGCGGCCGTTGTTTTGTTAGTTCTTGGCGGTTGTTCACTAAACACTGCACCTGATCCGACAATTGTGAAAAAAAGCAGTGAGGAACAAAGCATAACAGCGACGAATAACCCGGCTCTGCTCCAGGCAAAGGCATTCCAGGTAAAGGGTGACGGAAAGACAGATAATACAGAAGCTGTGGAGAAACTGTTTCGTGCTGCTGCTGAGGTTAAAGGCACAGTCTACTTTGGCAAAGGGGTTTATTTGATTTCAAAGACAATCTCTGTTCCTAAAAATGTGTCGATCATTGGTGCGGGAATGCGGCAAACGACATTCAAATCAATGACAGATAAGGATGAGGCCGTTTTTTCGCTGGCTGGTGAGCAAACGCTTCAGGATGTTGGCTTCAAATCAAGAATAGGAGTGCTGCCGGCCGGGGATAACATTACAATCAATAATGCAGCATTTTCATGCCGTGTGCAAGGAATTCAAAATTCGGTAACGGTTAGAAATTTAATTATAACTAATTCTCTGTTTGAACGATCAGGCTATGCAATTTTATCCAATAGTGAGCCAAGCTATGATGTTAAGATTCTGAACTGCCGTTTTGTGAATAATACCGCTGATGCCATTGAGATTAATGCACCGAGCCAGCGATGGACCATTGAAAATTGTACATTCAGAGGGATCAAAAGCAAAACAAGCAATGCCGGTTTTGGGGTGGGGGCAGCCATTTCAGCGAAGGCCATTGTCGTAAAAGGCTGTACCTTTGAAAACATTAATGGACAGGCAGTTCATGCCGAAGCTCATTCGGAGGTTGCTGTGATTAACTGTACCTTCAAAAACAGCGGGCATTCAAGTTATGCGGGAAGTCCGCATGCGGATATTGCCGTGCTCTCGGAGGCAACGGTTACTGTGGCCCATTCTGTGTTTCTTAAATCTGATCCTGACTACAGCAAACTTGCGATTTATAATACAGATCGTCCGGTAGGTGGTACAGTCGTCGTGAGCGATTCTGTGTTCTATAAAAAGAAAATTGATGCTCAAGTAAAATCTGTTCATAATCAATTTCACAATTGAAAGAATGAAACCATTTCGTAATGAAAGAGTAATGCTGCCGATGATAATATAACAACATCGATTGATTATCCATTATTTGGTGTTTCCAATGAATGATAAGATCGTTTACCTGTTGTCCAATACGGAGGAATAATTATGAGCGTGATTGCCGGTATTGTTGATTTTGAAGGATCGCCCATCGTTACCGAGCATGGTGCAAAAATGATGGCGGCCGTAGAGAACTATCCTGCAGACAATGTGCGTGACTGGCAGGATCGCTATACCTTTTTCGGATGTCGCAATCAATGGTTCACGCCGGAATCGGTTAATGAGCGTATTCCGGTCTTTGATAAGCGATCCGGTCTTGCGATAACGGCGGACGCGATTATTGATAATCGGAAAGAACTGTTTTCTGAATTAAATATACCCTCATCTGATCAAAACCGGGTGGGTGATTCTCTTCTTATTCTTCTCGCTTATGAAAAATGGCGACATGAAGTCCCCAAACATTTGATCGGTGATTTCGCCTTTATCATCTGGGATAGCAAGGAGCATCAGGTTTTTGGTGCGAGAGATTTCTCGGGAAATCGGATGCTTTATTACACTTTTGCCAATCAGCAACTTGCTTTTGCGAGTACGTTGGAATCTATGCTTACACTGCCTTATTGTTCAAATAAATTGAATGATAGCTGGCTTGCACAATTTCTCGTTATACCTGATACAACCGATTGTGCGGATACGGAACTAACGGTCTATCAATCCATTCATCAAGTACCGCCTGCCTGTTCAATTTTGGTAAAGAACGGTACTGTATCCATGCGGCGCTACTGCACCATTGAGAATCAGCAGCTGTTAAAATTTAAATCAGACGAAGAATACATAGAAGGATTTAAGGAAGTATTTGAGCGAGCAATTTCCGATCGGTTGCGCTCGAAGCGCGGGATTGGTGCTTTTCTAAGTGGTGGATTAGATTCGGGTTCGGTCGCAGCATATGCGTCGCGTCTCATGCAGCCAGCCGGTGAGCAGCTTCAGACGTTCAGTTATATACCTGAATCGGATTTTGTTGACTGGACTTCGCGTTACTATGTGCCGAATGAAAAGAATCATGTTGAAACCATTGCAGCGTACTGTGGAAATATACAGCCACATTTTTTAGATTTTAAAGGACAGAGTCCATTCACTGAAATTGATCGTCTTCTGGAAATTATGGAACTACCTTATAAGTTTTTTGAAAACTCATATTGGATTCGGGGTGTGTTTAAAGAAGCACAGAAGGCTCGTTTAAGCGTACTGCTTAATGGTGCACGTGGTAATTTTTCCATATCCTGGGGGCCGGCGTTAGATTATTATGCCTCATTGCTGAAGAAGGGGCATTGGCTTCGTCTTATGAGGGAAATCAAGCAATACGGCCGTAATATTGGCGTAGGGCGCAAGAAGATTTTATCTGTGGTCGGTGAAAAAGCCTTTCCGATTGTCGGGCGGCTGCTTCCTTTGAATGACGAATCAATTCCAACGTTGATCAATCAGACATTTGCACAGAAAACAGATGTCTATCAGCGTATTTCCGATCTTGGTTACGATCTTTCCGGCAAAACGCTGATTTCCGGATTTACTTATCGGAAGCAGCATTTCAAGCAGAATTATTCTTGGACGCCGACCGGTACTTGCTACGGCAAGCTATCCCTTCATTACGGTGTAAAGGATCGCGATCCGACGAATGATCTGCGTGTCATTCGTTATTGTCTGTCGGTTCCAAACGAACAGCTCGTTCGAAAAGGAGTCGATCGGGCACTCATTCGGCGCTCGACAGAAAATCTATTGCCTGATTCGATTCGATTAAATCAACGATCACGGGGAATTCAAGGAGCAGATATGATTCATCGAATGGCTCCGGATTGGAACGAGTGGCTGAATGAACTGCATCATATGCAGCACGATTCGCTGATTACGGATTTGATCAATCAAGACACAATCGATCAGGGAATAAAAACAATGGAGACGGGACCTCAGCCGGATTTAGCATTCAATCTGCATTTCAAGGTGCTCATGCGGGCGTTTATTTTGTATCGCTTTTTATCGAAGACTGCTGTTACATGCTAGGAAAAATAACCTTGAAAGGAGGTGAGCAACCATGACGAAGAAAACATGGGTTAAGCCTGAAATTGAAGTGCTTGACGTTAAGTTGACTATGGCTGGTCCTGGATTGAAAAATCCTGATTCCGTTCAGCCGGATGTTGACGAAGTTATTCACTACAGCTGATTGCTCTCAGCACTGTTTTAACGTTCAGCGATGTGTGTAGACAAGCTTTATTTATACTTAAAATGTTTATACGGTTTGAAGCATCCTGAATCAATTAGGTCCCTATACTGCCATTAGGTATATGGGCCTTTTTTTAACTTAGAATGGAGGTGTCTCAGAAATGAAAAGAATGTACAGGGCTTTCGATTTTACGATTTCCAGTTCGCTAGTTTTTCCAGAGTTGTGCCCGGCACACAAATCAGTGGATGCGGATCTATTCATTGAATTTGACGATTTAAAGCCATTATGGGATGAAAAAACAGCTAAAAATTACCATTTTGTAGCAAATTCTCATTCTGTAATGTTTCAGATACCATCAACAGGAATCTTTCAAATTACAGACGGACGAAAAATTATTATATCACCTTTTAGCGGCGCGGATAACGGTGCAATTCGTCTCTTTGTGCTTGGATCGTGCCTTGGGGTTGCTTTATTGCAGCGAAAAATTTTTCCTCTTCATGGAAGCAGTGTTGTAATAAACGGAAAAGCATATGCTTTTATTGGTGAATCCGGAGCAGGCAAATCCACATTGGCATCTGAATTTATAAAGTTAGGCTATTCTATGCTTGGCGATGATGTAACGGCGCTGACTTTTTCCGAAGAATCAGTTCCGGTTGTTACGCCCGCATATCCGCAGCAGAAGCTTTGGAAAGACACGTTGCAGGCATTCGGTGAGGAAACATCCCGATTTAATCCCCTGTTTGATCGGCAAACTAAGTTTTCCGTACCCGCCAGAGATTGCTTTGAAAATCATACAATGGAGCTTGCTGGCATCTTTGCCCTAACAAAGGTAGATCATGGCCCAATCCGATTAAGTCAGCCAAGTAAAATAGATCAATTTAAATTAATTATTAAGCATACCTATCGTAATTTCTTCATTCCGGATATGGGATTGAATCAATGGCATTTTGAAATGGTTTCGCGAATTGTGAAAAAGCTGGCTATTTATAGCATCGAACGGCCGAGTCAGGGTGACTTTTCCGCACCATTTATTGCTTCGCAAGTGTTAGAAAAAGTTGAGCAGTTGCAACGATTAAAGGTCATTCAAATGGAGAGGGGAACATTATGAGTATTACGATGATTACAATGGACAGTATTGTCAGTCAAAATCAGGGCAACATCGCGAGCGACATGGACGGTGAAAAGGTCATGCTGAGTATTGCAACCGGCAATTATTACAACATTGGAAAAGTCGGAGGAACCATTTGGGATCTCATGGCCCAACCGATTAAAGTAAAACAAATGATTCGTATTTTAACCGGGCAATATTCTGTTGATCAGGATCAATGCTTTTCAGAT
The DNA here is from genome assembly GCF_024125445.1 of Sporolactobacillus shoreicorticis. Taxonomy (GTDB): domain Bacteria; phylum Bacillota; class Bacilli; order Bacillales; family Sporolactobacillaceae; genus Sporolactobacillus; species Sporolactobacillus shoreicorticis. Next base: position 51,872 of record NZ_JAMXWM010000001.1, read on the forward strand.
ATCGTTCCTTTTCTTGGGCGTTTAAGTCGTGATGGACTGATTACGATTCGGTAAGGCTGAGGAGTGATCGCATGTTAAAAAAGATTCGTAAATTTATCAATTCTCCGTGGAAAATGAAAGGTTTATACATTGAGGCTTTTTTTTATTTGGGTTGGGCACGTCTGCTTATTTTACGACCGTTTGCAAAGATTAATAAGCATCTCGGTGTGGAAAAAATGGAGACGCCGTATTCAAATGAGAATCTTAATCAAACACTGCTAAAAAAAATTGCCCATGCCGTTCAATTGGTCAGCCGACATACACCTTGGAAAAGCATGTGCCTTGTTCAAGCCATTACTGCCCAGAAAATGCTTGAACGGAGAAATATTGAGAGTACAATCTATCTTGGCACAGGCAGGGACAGCAATGGAAAAATGATTGCTCATGCTTGGCTGCGTGCAGGTTGTTATTATCTAACCGGCGCTGAGGTCATGAGCCGGTTCATTATTGTGGACCGATTTGCTAAGGTACGGAAAAACGTATAATAGTGGGGATTTACAGGCGTAACGAATGGGAGTCATAGCGAAATATGGATGATTATCAAACAATTGCTTACTATATTTCTGATTACGGATATGGCCATGTAACGAGAAGTCTGGCAATCATCAGAAGGTTATGTGATCATGAGCGGATTCAAATCATTATTTGCCATGCATTTGCCTTCAACTTTATAAACCAAGCACTATCAGAGCTGATTCTGGCAGGTAAAGTACGGATGCGTCGGTTGGAAAATGATATGGGTTATGTCCTGAAACCTCACTCGCTTCAACCGGATCGTCATCAATTAGCCATAAAATGCACGCGTTTTATTCATGAACTCCCATTAGCTGTGAAGCGGGAAGTGAGCTTTCTCAGGAACCAGCATGTTGATCTTGTCATTGGCGATATTCCTCCGGTTCCCTTCAAAGCTGCCCGACTTGTGTCTGTTCCATCCATCGGGCTGTCGAATTTCACTTGGTTTACTGCGTATAACAGCTTATTGCCTGATGAGGTGCTGCGCCCGTTTTTTGACTGTTACAAGGAGATGGATTATTTCTTCGCTCTTGCAGGCAGCAAGGAACCACAATGGGGTCGGGAAGCGAATACAAATGTGGCTTTTTTCTCACGGCCTCCGCAAATGGGTATCGTACATAACATTAGAAAAAGTGTTGACCCGAAGGGCAATCAAATCGTTGTCTTTTTTGGACTGGGCATGAGGATTAATGCAGGAAATCTCAATGCTTACAAGCTATGGCACAGCAGAAATTGTGTCTTCCTCGTGTCGGAGAATCTAGATATTGAAGGAGAAACGATTTATAAAATCCCCGGTGATGAGGCTGAATCTCAAAATTATCTGGCTGCGAGTGATCTTGTCATTTCAAAGCCTGGATGGAGTACGGTTGCAGAGGCTGTGAATGCTCATAAACCATTGATTCTAGTGAAACGAAACAACATGCCGGAGGATGAACATACGATTGGCTATCTGCAAAAGCATGGTGGGTGTGAATTAATTAGATGGGAGCAAATGAACAAGTTTACAATAACTGATGATCTGCTTCATCAATTAGATAAGCAGAAAAATAGATCAATGATGAATTCAGAGAACGTACTGAATGATCTTGCTGATGAAATTCAAACCATCCTGTATCATAAACAAGATGGTTATTCATGAGTTAACGTATAGAGAAGAAAATCGTCATAGAATCAGTTTAAATAGTTAAGATACTTGCCAATTGGGCAACAGAGTTACCGGTACTGTTTAATCTGGTTTGTATCTATTAAAAAAAGCAACATTTATCTGCATCATTATTTAAATCAGCACGATTCATTTTTCTGGGAAGAGCAAGTTAAGTGGCTTTCGTCTGATAACCTTGTGATTATAACGTTCGACTCTTAAATAAGGATGATCCCCAATGACGATGTACAAGTGGTGTTTATTTTCAATAATATCCCCTTTTCTGTAGCATGTTTTTTCTGTATACAAAGGAACAATGTCATGCAGATACCAAGAATGAGAATGTTTGATGTAGCGAACAATGTGCATGTCACGAAGCATGCATGTCTCTCCTAACAATCGGTGCATTTATTAACATAATCCAATGATTATTTTACCAGTAAAAAGTAATAAGTGTAGATTTAAGAACCAAAATGTTTCATTTTTTAGGATTTTATTACTAGTTAGGTAAAAAGTCGGAGAAACGCGTTTTGATGCATCTTCTTGATAATTTCGGTTTTTAGGTGTTTGTTCGACAGAAATCTGCATTTTTCAGATCTAATTATCTGTAGCGATCACAAAACTTTTCAATCTCAGGGTAAAAAAAGCCAATGAGCAGCAGACGTAAAAAAAACAGACGTTTGAAGTCTGTTTTTTTGCAGCAGGGCTGTTTATGAATGATACAATCTATGTCAAATTGTTTTCAAAGCTGATTCAATGTGGAAACGCCGTATGAACGTTAGATGATTCACGTTGGAGAAAATAAATGGCTCATTGATCCTCAAATCCAAAACTGTCATTGCTTTGACAAATTTTGTCTTGACGTTCTATTCATTGTATCCGGATTGAAGATAGGAAAGGTTCGACAGTGAACAGACAACTATTTTTGTGATAATTCCGAACAGAAATGTAACGATTGTGTAATGATTTAAAAGGTATTATAAAACTGTTATTTTATAGCAAATAAGATCAGATAAATGAAAAAAAAGGCAGGAGAAATCGAAACTTGATGGAATTTTATTGCTTAATTTATGAAATGTCGTGAACGATTCCATTGCTCCAATCTGTTAAAAGCGGTAAATTTAATCATTTACATGCATTTAATATAGAGAGAAAAGCTAAAGGGGAGAATACCAAAAAATGCATAAATTTAATTTTAAATTGGGCGAACATTATTTCAAGATTCAGGCAGAGTCGGCAAGTTTAATCAATCTCTTTCTTTCAACTTTTTCAACAGTGAAAAAGACGGAGCAAAAAACAATAGACATGACCGTCAATTTGCACTATGTCATTCCTGCTATGTACAGTGATTCTAGCATAAATCTCGAAAAGAGTAAATACAATTTTCGACAAGATAACTTCATAATCGACATTAATCCTGAATATAATTCGACAAATTTATACATTATTGATAGTTCATCGCTCAGGCAGGCCTTTCTCACTATATATAGTTCATTCATTGTCCATCAAAAATGGGGGCTGCTTTTGGAAGCGGATTGTATCTTTGATCAGCAATCTGTTCATATGCTGTGTGGTGACTATGGTGAACCCTCTGCCCAGTCAATGGATGCTCATAATTTTTTCAGTAAACCTTTGGTATTAATTAAAATTCTCCCTGAACACTCATTCGTCCTTGAATTTCCATTCGGTTCCGCGGGCCTTGAAAGAGCGTCAGATTCACTCCCGGTATCCAGCTTATGCTTTCTACAGAGATCCTTTGAAAACAAAAGAATTACGGTAGGGCGTACGTACAGTCTCCTGCGTTTATTAGACTTGGTTTTCTACTGGCCGCGCAGCACAGAACAAACGAAAAGTGTTATCCATTTACTAAAACTGCTTATTCATCAGGTTTCTATTTTCAATTGCTATTTTCAAAATAAGGAAGCAGTCAGGGAACTGATTTCGTGAATGATTATGGAGAAATATCGCCAGCCTTGCGCCAATAATTCAAAAGGCAATCGATACTGTTTGTGGGGAGAAACTGAGATATGTTTTCAGTAAATGATTCGTTAAAAAGGGTTCAGCCCCTTCCAATAAATTCCGTAAAGAGAAAAAATCAAACTGATTCGTATTTGCTTGAGGCTGAGAAAATGCGTACACGGCCACGGTCGGAATCTCAGACTGCCGCCGATCCGAGCAGATCACGTCTTTGTGGGTCAGAAAATGAATTCTTCAATGACTTTATCAGTAAAATCATCCATCGCAATCAACTGAACGCGGATGAGTGGGTGCTTGCTCTGAAACAGCAACAGGTCATCAATCGCTTAGCGACGAAAATGGTTAAACAAGTTTATGACCACAAAAATCAGTCGGTTAAGGGAAAAAAATTTGATTTTTACTGCAGCAAGAAGCCGGCGGCAGAGTTTGATCTGAATTCAGAAACTCTGTCTCAGGTTCATAAGGTTTTGAAAAATCGGGGAGAGATCTTGATGAACGCCCGGGGACAAAGTATGTTCCCTTATATCCAGGAAGGTGATTCATGCCTTTTCTGTTCTTATCCTTCAAGTATGCTGCGGCCTGGTCAGATTGCGCTTTATCGTACGGACTCAGATCAATTAATTGCCCATCGGTATCTTGGCAAGGAAGATGGTGTTTCGGCTAAGGAACTTTATTTATTTAAAGGTGACAGTAATTTCAAAGCAGATAAACCTGTTCATTCTGAACAAATTGTGGGCATTCTCACATCTGTACAAACATTTGATCATTCAAAGCGTCTCTCACATAAATTTCATCTGTACTGGAGCCAAACGATGCTTCATTTGCCGATCCTTTCATGGCTTCTGAATATGTATCTTTTAATTCGGCTCTGCTGCTTCGTCAACCTGCGCGCAATGCCTAGTGATGAGTTGACGACACGCTCTGGAGGAATGTATTGCTATGACTATAAAGAAATTTGAATCAGGAATCAATCGGAAGGTGGTTGTGCTGATTTGTCCTTTAATTAAGAAACATTGGAAGGCCTATTCGGGTTTAACAATCATCATGCTGATTAATTTAATGCTTACTTTGTTAATCGCAGCTTTTTTCGGCAGGGTGATGAATGCGGCAGTAAACAGCCGTTTAGCTGAACTCACTCAATTAATCCCATGGGGGAGCGGGTTATTGCTCGTGTCGATAACAGCCAACTACTGTAATTCGTGTCTTCAGTCAGCAGCCGTGTACGGTATTGAACGTGATTTAAAAAAAATGCTGTATCAACACATTTTGTACCTGCGTGCGCAATGTCTGACTTCACTGCGATCAGGAGATTTGCTGTCTCGGTTCAGTAATGATATTAACAAGATCGAAAACATGCTCGGAAGTCGGTTGGTCGATCTTGTCCGTATGCCGCTCATCTATATTACTGTTTTCATTTATTTATTGCACATTAACATAACCCTAGCATTAGTAAGCTGGCTGGTAGCTCCCATTGCAGTAACAGCAAGTTCTGTATTTGGTTTTCTTATTCGCCGCAACAGCCGAATGCTTAATGAAGTGACTGGAGATAATTCACAGCTGATTAATGAAACACTTCAAGGATTTTTTGTCATTCGTTCATTTGTAATGGAGCATCTAATGCTGCAACGAAACACAAAGCAAAATGATCGAATTTATCATCTGCAAATGAAAAATGCTAAGCTTTCCGGACTATACTATGTTGGCGGCGAAATTGCCGGAAGTTTAACCTTGTTCGTCACGCTTTGCTTAGGAGCCTACTTTATTTCAAACGGATCGATGTCGGTGGGCGCTCTGGTAACCTTTATAACTCTGATTGGTCACATGGTCTATCCGCTGACCGGTGCGGCAGGAAACTGGGTTAATTTTCAACGTGCGGCGGCTTCTGCTGAGCGTATTCAGGAGATTCTTGATGAACCTTTGGAACGGGAGCAGTCGCGTTGGCAGGTTCAGTCGCCTTTTGTTCATATGCCGATCTATTCGCTTGAATTCCGAGATCTGACTTTTGGCTATGACGCGGGAAAGCCTGTTCTGCAGCATTTCAATTTAAAAGTGCCGGCAGATAAAAAAACGGCAATAGTCGGTTTAAGCGGTGCGGGAAAAACGACACTGTTTTCTCTGCTGCTTCGCCTTTATGAGCCGCAAGAAGGCATGATACTGATTAATGGGCTGCCGATTCAATCGTTTTCACTGAAACAACTCAGAACACTCATTGCCCACGTACCTCAGGAAACCTTTTTATTCAATGGAACTGTTCGAGAAAATCTTCTTCTTGGAAGCCGGGCATCTGAATCCGAGATGATTTGTGCGGCTCGGGCAGCAACAATTGATCCGTTCATCCGCTCTTTGCCAGAGGGATATGACACAGTAATCGGTGAGCGCGGCATGAGTCTTTCAGGTGGTCAGAAGCAAAGAATAGCCATTGCACGTGCTTTAATAAAAAATGCACCGCTCTTGCTTCTCGATGAAGCGACATCCGCTTTAGACAATAAAACGGAAGCCCAAGTGAAGGTATCTCTTGATCGTCTCATGGAAAAGCGGACGACACTTGTCATTGCTCATCGTTTGACCACCATACAGAATGCAGATCACATTGTTGTGATGGAAAAAGGACGAATTGTTCAGGAAGGAACGCACCATTATTTAATGATGGAGAGCGGTCTCTATCGCAGACTGCAGCAAATGGGGAACACCACACCGATTCTTTCATCCTATGGACGGAGGTTTGATGATGCTTAAACTTCTACAGGCACTTTTCTATAATCGTGATTTTAACTGGAATGACATTAAAATTTTCAGGAGAATTTTGGAAGACAAGCAATTTGATTATGTAGCTCCGCAGATCTACTCACTTCTGAAGAAGAGGGGACTGCTCAATCGTGTCCCATCCTTTTTTCAGCAAGCCGTAACAGACGCCGCATACAAAACATTGTACAGCAATATGTTGCTGAAAGCCGATATGCGAGCGTTGCTTAACTGTTTCGAAGCACGATCCATAGGTGTCATTCCATTTAAAGGGACTCTTTTTTCAGAACAATACTATGGTGATCTATCCGCTAGGTATTCCCGTGATCTTGATATTCTTGTCCGTCCCGAACAAATGAAAACCGCTGTATCCATTGTTAAGGCGTTAGGTTATCTTCATGAACAGCAAGAGGAGCCTGAGCATTTTCATCGGGTTTTTTACAAGCACGATCTGAAAACAAATCGAAAATCCATTATTGAATTACACTGGCACTTTCTTAGAAGCGGTACGTCGAGTTTGCACATGGGTATGATTTGGAATGCTTCACTTCCCCTGGCGAATTATCGTTATATCCATACATTATCTGACTTCCATATGTTCTATGTGATCTGTCTTCATGCCTGGAATCATGAACTGAATGGTTGGAAACATTTTATTGACATTGCTCAAATGATTTGTGCACTGCAGCATTCATTAAGTTATTCGGATCTGTTGGTCTTTGCAAAACAACAGAAAACCTATCGTCGAATTGTTCGCACACTGACCATTGTTTATCATGAATTTCCTGGCCTTAACGAGATTCTCCCGTTACCCTTTTATGAAAAAAAAACCTTTTGGTGGTCCACAAATGAACTGGGGCGTAAAATCGGACCGAAAGAAACCTTGCCGACACTGATAAAACGGCTACAGCAACTAAGGGATTATGACGATATAAAACAAAAGATCATTTTTCTGAAACGCGAGGTTTTGCCCGATCCTGTCATTATGAATCAAGTGATTGGATCAAGGAGTACGAGAAAGCCAAGAATTGTTCAGTATTTTTACCTGTATTTAAAAAGGCTTGAGTACTTATTCATTAGAGGCAATAACAAGTAAAGGCTCGTTATTTGGAACGGATTGAGGTAGCGCAATCAACAAATTAAAAGAATTTCATCGTTTTTTATCAAATATTGTTTTTTTCTCTTCAATAACTACATAGGTCAATAGAGTTTCATCATTCCCTTTACAGTCTTTAAAATTAATTTGAAATTTGGCTTTTGTCATCGCAATAATGCTATGGAACATAAGGTGATAACGTTCTGAAAAGATGATAACAGCCTGATTTATGTTCGCTGCGATAATGACGCTGAAATAGATACTTGACTGGTGAAACATATTCCGCCTTTTCGGACGCAGATAAAAAACATAACGTTTCATTTATCCAAAAGGCTCCTTTGTCTGATTTTTTCTTTGTCGTTCGTTTGTACCGGTTTCTGCACTTTGCTAAACTGAGAGGTGTCCATGTGCCATTGGACAATCTTGGTATAAAGTATTCTATCAAAACAAACATTACATCATCATTTCAATAGGACTCCGTTAGTGAAGTTGACAGTATCTGTTTTGTGCATTTTTTCACATAATTCCAAATGATTTTATTCGACTCAATGACGGCATTACTGACGATCTTGCTTACAAAAGGATGAGCGGAATGGCAAATCTAGAACTCAAGAACTATCGGCTTCATTATGAATATATTATTAATGATTTTCATTCACCTACAATTCTATTTATCCATGATTTATTGCTTGATTCCACTCAATGGCGTCTCTTGATCAAACAACTTGATCATCATTTTAATTACATTGTTTATGATATCTATGGGCACGGCGAAACGAAAGACTGCGGCGTTCCGGTTTCGTTTGATCTTTTTCAATCAGAGCTTAGTGCCTTGATTGATTATTTACATGTTGACGCCGTTCATCTTGTGGGAAATGGATTTGGTGGCTTTATCGCATACGAGTATGCACAAAGGTGCAGTGCGCGTGTTGGTTCACTTACACTGCTGTCGGTGAATTTTTATCTTCCGAATTCAGAATGCCAGCGTACGTTCTCGCTTTATTCACAACTGATTGAAATCGACCGCAATCTGCTCTTGCAGAAATTAATGATGCAGTGCCTGCACAATAAAACGCCATTAAAGAAAAAAGAATTCCGGTCTGCATTTGAAAAGCTGTCTTCAGATGTATTTCAAAATTCGCTTCAATTGCTGATTGATACCTATGGTACAAAGCATTTTCATTTTACTGATGCACTAAGTAGTGTGAACGTGCCAACGCTTCTGTTACATGGTGATAAGGATCAGCTTTATCCGATTCAATTCACTGCGCTTTTTTCTGCCTGTATCTCGAATTGCCGATGGTTCAATATTCCCAATGCGTCGCATGTCCTTTCCATTGATCGTCCGGATCTGGTTGCTTACTATTTGAAAGACTATTTGAACAGCCAAAAAACGCCGGTTCCGGTTATGCCTGTTCATCAGCAAATCATTTCGAATTTTCGCGATGTTATTCAGGATATATTTAATGATCAGCAAATACAGCACCATGTTTTGACGATGAACATGATGCATGATACCGAGATTTTATGGAATGGCTGCCCGATTGAGGGGAAATGGAATCAGCGCCGGGCTAAAGAAATACTCTTATACCTCTTTTTACATAACGGAATTGTTAAAAGAAAGGATTTAATTCAAGCGTTTTTGTCCGATATTCCTAAGGAGCAGGCAAAAAATAATTTGCGTGTCTGGCTTAGCCATTTAAACAAAATTTTTCATAACAGTTCCGATTCGACCCTTCGTGAAATTTTAATTGTCGGCGAAGATATCGTTATGATAAATGCTGAACTGGTCTGTGATGTGCGAACATACTTGAAACAACTCAGCAATTTGTTTGACGATAAGGTTTCTCTTAATAAACAAGCAAAAAAGTTTATTAAATTACTGCAAAATTATGAGCCGGGTGCTTTTTCTGCATTCCGTTGCGACTGGATTTTCACACTGTCCGATCAAATTGAAGAGAAACTTGTTTTCTCAATGGAGCGATTGTTGCCTCTGCTTGAGCGGAAGAGAATGCTGCAGCCCATGCGTGAAATTCTTGAGGCCGGCAAGGTGATCGAACCTTATGACGGCTATTGCGATGAGAAACTTGCATTATTACAGACATTGCCTCAATAATAGTCACCTTTTTTATTAAAGAGGAGATACATCAAGTCTAAATTCCATAGGCCCAAGAATGAAAGCAGGTGTTTAATCTCATGCTTACTCAAAACAATCAAAATTATTCAATCCATTTTAAATACAGGAAGGAAAAGGAGTCGGCACCGACATTTGTATTTGTTCATGACCTTTGCCTTGATGCAACAATGTGGTCAGAGCTTATTAGAGAAATGGATCAACAGATGAACCTGCTGGTTTTTGATCTCTATGCACATGGAAAAACGACACAATCTTTATTGCCCTTTTCGATTGATCATTTTACATCCGATTTGCTTGCCCTTCTTGATCATTTACATTTGAATAAAATTCATTTGGTGGGATGCAGATTCAGCTCCTTTCTCGCATTTAATTTCGCATTGAAGAGACCAGAAAAAGTTGAGTCGCTGACACTTATCTCATTTCCATTCCATTTTCAGAGGAGCACATTTGTGCCTGAATGTGAATCACTGATTCAATTGCTTAAACTGGATCGATCTTTATTTGAAAAAAAATATCTTCTTGAAAACATATATCCAATTACGCTTCATAAGGCAAAAATCATTACCAGGGCACTGCGACGCGTATCCACTGAAACGATCGTGAACCCCTACCAGGAACTTCTTCAATGGACTGATTTCGATTTACTTCAAGAGTTGAAGAAATTGAAGATGCCTGTTTTATTTATGCATGGCGCATATGATCCCGTATATCCGTCCGAGTTGGCGATGATCTTGAGCAAATATGTTTTTAATAGCCATTTCATGCTCATTCCTAATTCATCAAGACTCGTACCACTTGATCAGCCTGCTTTTGCCGCGAGTGTTTTGTGTCAATTTCTTGCGAGCTCCAAATCTTCAGTCATGATTTCTACAGATTATCAAAGTCATATCAATAGCATGTATCGCTTAATTGAACGAGCATACCACCCGAAAACGACCCGGAGGCGGTACCTGCGTATGTCCATCATGGAACAAGGAATCCATGTTTATTGGAATGGTCTGGAGGTAAAAGGAAACTGGAATCAGCGAAGTGCGAAAGAAATCCTTTTATTTTTAATATTGAATCGCGGTGCAGTCAAAAGAGATACAATTATTGACGCCTTTACCCCAGATATGGAACTAGATAAAGCTCGAAATCATTTGCGTGTCCAGCTTAATCATTTAAATAAGATTTTTCAGAGTCAGTCAGATAAATCGTTGCAGGAGATGCTGATCATCAGCCGTGATTCAATTGCTTTGAATGCTGATATTCAAAGTGATATTGGCACTTATTTGAAGGAAATTGATCATCTTTTTTGGGCGGAGGAAAACAGCGTTGATAAGTGTGAAACCTTCCTGCAAATGCTCGAAGACTATTCACCAACACTATTCAACTCTTTTAAAGGTGAATGGGTACAGAGAATCAGCAAAAATTTAAATAGCAAATTTTCACAAATCATGACTCAGCTTCTTATCGGCTTGAAAAAAGATGATAATATTCCAATGATGATTCAGCTATTAAAGCAAGGGAAAAAGATTGAACCCTACGATGGATTCTGTAATGAATGGCTTGCTGCAATTAAGAACTAATCAATTGGGTGAAGTGGGCCAAAGGCAGATTCCTTTTTAAAAGATCTGTTAATTTTTTATATTGGCTTTGGCTCAAAGGGAAAATTAGTGATTTTCACCAATAAAAAAGATAAGTTGAGAGAAAAATTGATTTTTTCTCCCAACTCGTTGTTTTAAAGCTTTCCGGACGGACTCAATTGAGTGCTTATGCTAAAACGCTCACATATAATGAATCTGCTCCGTATATGCTTTAAAGATCTTAGTATTGAATGCGTCGCCGCCGTCGACATTGGAACTATGAAAAACCGGTGGCGTGATGCCCTCATCCAAAAGCTTTTCTGCGGTCTTTAAGACAATCGCATTTGCAATCAGTGAACCAATTGCTGTAGAGGTTGGTGCAACTTTTTGTTCCAAGCCAGCTAGCTGCATCGATGAATCTTCAAAATCCCCGCAGTTGTCGATAACGAGATCACAGACTTCAAACAGACGTTTTCCACTTGAATGTCTCGAAGTTACCTGTTTCGAATAGGTGAGATTTGTCAGAGCGACCGTATTCAGTCCTTTTTCCTGTGCAGCGATGGCCATTTCAATCGATACCGGATTTCTTCCTGAAACGGAATGGATCAAAAGCGTGTCGCCTTCGGAGGCAGGCAGGGTTGAAAAAATTATTTTGCCGAATCCGCTAAGGCGTTCCATCTTTGAAGTCATGGTGACGGGTTTTGTATTGAGCATCAGGGAAGGAGTCAGCACCGGGTTGATGAGTGCCAGTCCACCGGTACGATAAAACAGCTCTTCAGTGATAATTCCTGCGTGTGACGCACCGAATGCATAAATCGTATGCCCGCTTTTGATTGTCTCGGCAAAGAAGTTCGCAGCCGCACGCATGTTTTCTTCCTGTGTTTCCAGAACTGTTTCTGCTATTTGTTTTACATGTTCAAAATATGTGTTCATGATGTTGTTCATGATTGCGCTCCTCCGTTAAAAGAGTTTTCCTATTGCTCCGGCGATGATCGACCACAACGAGAAGTCATTGCCTCCGAAGACGATGATCCAGTCAGAAACGGTGTGCTGCAGGAATGGAATTGAGAAACCGACGAGCAGAATCATAAGCACCCCGGCAACACCTGATCCGATTACAGCGCCTCTTAATCCGCCTGTACCATTGCCAATCACTGCGGCTGTTCCAATTTCAAAGAAGCATGTAATGGTTAACGGGACGACTGCGTAAGGGAACAGTCCGGCAGATCCGATAATGAAGAGCGTGATCGACGAGGTAACCATTGATGTAATGAAACCAATTAATACGGCATTAGGCGCAAACGGGAAGATAATTGGGCAGTCCAGTGCCGGTATTGCATTTGGAATGACTTTGTCGGAAATTCCTTTGAATGCGGGAATGATTTCAGCAAGCATCATACGGACACCAAGCAAAAGAATGGTTAATCCGGCACCGAAGGTAATCCCTTGCAGCAACGAAAAGGTGACTAAACTCTGTGTTTTATCAAACACTGTTTTTGATCGGTCAACGCCAAGAATGAGGCCGATGATGATATACACAATAAACATTACTATGGAAGATGTAATCGTTATTTCTCTGAGAAATTCCAACTGTTTTGGAAATTTAATATCCTCAGTTGACTTTTTCTTATTACCCAGCCACTTTCCTAAAAGGCCGGATAATAGGGATAATCCAATCGTTGGATGACCGAGTGTGAATGAATCTGATCCGGTAACCTTTTTCACAAATGGCTTAATTAAAGCAGGCGCAAAAATCATGTAAATAGCGGTAAATATCGTCGCAAAAATGACAATGAAAGCCCCTTCTAAGCCACTTTCAATGGATACGGCAATGAAAATGAACGGGAACCAGAAAAGCATGTGACCGGTTAGAAAAATGTTTTTCAAAGGTGTGAATCGAGCAACGATAAGATTTATGGCGAAAGCAAAAAGCATTGTCAGTCCAATCTGAGAACCATACTGTTTAATGAGATTGTCTGAACCCATAGGATGCAGAACTTGAGCATCTGGAATTTTATAGAGCAGATTAAAGGCTCCAGAAAGCGGTGTAATCGAGTTTATGAGTATGGTCGTTCCCTGTGTCAGGATAACGACACCAATAATTGTTTTCGCTGTTCCGCTGATCGTATCGGACAAGCTTTTTCGCTGAATGATGAGTCCTGCTGCTGCAATAATTCCAAGAAATAATGCAGGCTGTCTAAGAATTTGATTGACAATAAAATCAATGATGACCATTGACTGTTCACTCCTTAATTAGTTCATGTAATTTTTCTAAACCGGCTTCTTTGATTTCATTTTTATCAATGAAATTAGAGACCCTGATGACAGGGACTTGAACAGAACTAATCAATTTTTCACTCAGTTCTTTTGAAGTGAAAATAATATCGCACGGTGTTGATGATGCTGAACCGACATCTGCCGTTTCAACATGTGCATCAATGCCTTCTTCTTTTAGGAGTTCATCAAGCTTCATTTTTAATACAAGCGATGAACCGACACCAAATCCGCATACAGTCAAAATTTTCAATCGTTTCATTTGTCCATCTCCTCGTTAATTAAACGATCAATCTGATTGAGATCGCTGCTTTCTTGTATGGTTTGCATGATGTGTGGATCATCAAGCAGCAAGCCTAATTTCTTTAAAAGCTGCAGATGTCCTTCGCTTCCCTCGGCGCAGAAAGCAAAGATGACATTGACCGGATCGTTATGTTCGCTGCCAAAGTTAATTGGCTTTTTCAGTGTCAGTAAACTGATGTCGTTCTTTTTTACGTGTTTCCCGGGACGTGCATGACCGAGTGCAACATGTGGGATGATGACCATGTACGGACCCAAGGTTTTCACGGCCTTCACCATCTCGTTGATATACGCGAAATCGATACTGTGATTCTGAAGCAGCAGCAGCCCGGATTGCCGGATTGCATCTTCCCAATTATCCACCGTTTGCTGCAGCATGATATTGCTTTTTTCTATAAATTGAGCCATTAAATCACACCTAACTGTTTCGGTTGTTTAAGAGTAAGAGTTCGTCTATCCGCGTTGCTTGTTTCAAAGTGTTCATATTGTCTTTGTTATCCAATAGTTTAACGAGCTTAATAAAATGATCGGAATCGGCCTTTGTGGCACACATCACGATAATCACCTTCACTGTCACATCCGTTCGATCACCGAAAATGATTGGTTCCTTTAGGGTCAAAAGACTCATTCCATCTTTATTTACTCCATCTTTATATGAAGCATGAACTATTGCGACGTTCGGAATAAAGACCATGTAAGGTCCAAGTTCTTCAACGGCCTTGATCATGGCATCGACATATTTTTCGGTGATGTTCTGATGGCGAAGCAGCGGATTGCTTGCGTGAGCGATGGCTGTACGCCAGTCGGTAGGCTGTATGTTCAATTGAATATGATTCTTTGGAATCAATGCTTCGAGTGTTGCGGTCGGCTGATTAATTTCAAGAAGATCATTCATTTGCTTTTGATAGACTTTGCGAAAAAGCAGTTTTCGTAAGCGAATCAAATCATCTGATTCAAGCAGCGGATTAACAACAATTACTTTTCGCTTTGAAAAGTCAATGGGTACCGTAGAAATAATGAAATCAATGGTTGAAAGATCAAACGTTTGCAGATTCGATAAGTTAATCGGTCCGTCACATTTGATTTCAGGCATCATTACTTTTAATCGACTAGCAAGCAGTGAGGAAGTTGCTAATCCGGATCCGCATACAATTAACGCAGTGGGCATATACCCGGTTGCTGAATGGCGTTCATAACTGGCACCAAGATGCATGGCAATAAAGGCAATTTCTTCTTCCGGAAAAGTGATGCCTAAATGCTGCTCCAGTTTGATTACAATTTTACGCGTGATCTCATAGATAAAACGAAACTTGTATTTGACTTGCTCGGTCAATGCATTTTCTATCGGCAAGTGATGTTTCATTCGATTCAGAGCGACGCGCAGATGATAGGTTAAAGCATGAATAAACTCGTCATCTTTAGTAAAATTAATGCCAATTGCCTTACTGGCCTCCTTTGCAAAGTAGAGACTGACCTGATAGGTCTCATCATCAACAACAAAATTTTCTTCACCAATCGGTGCAGAGGTAATTTTGGATAACTTAAACTGCTTTAAAGTAAAGACAACTTCGTCATCAGGAAATGAATGTGTCGTGTCGCTCTGAAGCTGTTCTTTAACCCATTCAAATGCAAATGAATTCAAATGATTTTTCACTTCAATGAACGGATAGGCAACGTAATGATCCTTTGCGATCCGACTCATTTGATAGCAAATGATGAGCACAAGCTCTTTTAACGCGCTGTCACTGAATTGAATCTGTGTTCTTGCTTCAAAGGTCTTAATAAATGCTTTCGCTTTATTCACACGTTCTTGAGCAAAGATTTTGATAAAGCTTTGTTTCGTGATGTGGCTTTTCTCAGTAATTTCATTGATTAAAGAGATAAATGCATAGCGAATATCAATCTCATTACCTGTAATTGAGATCCCCTTCGAGCGTTTTCGCTCAACGGTCACCCCGTGCTTTTTTAACCGGTCATCCACTGAGGACAGATAATGGAAAATTGTCGATTTACTTGTTTCATAGATCTCCCCCAATCGGTCAAGTGTTGTCTCTTGGTCCATCATAATTTGAACCGCGAGGGCATACGTGAGATTTTCCCTAGAGAGCACCAAATGATTCATTTGCTGGAGCACCTGACTGATCACTGACTCTTGCTTCGGATGCATTTGGAGCATAATTCCCTGACCTTGCTTGCGAATGAGCGTCACTCCAAGTTCATGAAGAAAACACTTAATGAAGTCCAAATCATAGCGAATGGACCGTTCACTCACATGAAATCGCTCCGATAAACGCTTTACCGTTACATACCCATCCGTATCTCGCAATTCACCAAGGATATTCACTTGCCGCTCAGTTAAAGAAATCATCACATCACTTCCTCAAAAACAGTATAATCTATAAAATCAGACTATTTAATGATTAACTATTTCCTATCAAATGGCAAAAAAATAAATAATAAATAAAAAATTGAAATTATTCTATCTGAAGAAGAGCAAAGATTCCAGTTCTCTAAGATTCGTTAATAACAAACTTCTGGAAGCTTAATGAAAGGGGTGCACGAGCACTATACCCTACACCGACTAAATTTTTTGTGACTAACGATTTACTTACATCCATAGAACCTACAAGCATGGAAACGGTTTTCTTTCGATTGCTGTGCTATATTCAAGAAGATGAAGAATCTTGAGGAGGTAAGTTGATGGATAAGATTAAAATTGGAAAAAGTCAAGTTGAAACAGTACCACTTGGACTAGGTACAAACAAGGTCGGTGGACACAATTTGTTTCCAAATCTGTCGGAATCAGACGGTCTTGCGACGATTCGCACTGCTCTTGAATCGGGAATCGAGCTGCTCGATACAGCATTTATTTATGGTAAAGGACGTTCGGAGGAATTGATTGGTGAAGCTATTGCCGATTTCCCGAGAGATCAAGTGATCATTGCCGACAAAGCGGCGCACGACTTCTCAAGCGGTGGCATGCTTTTGAATAATGAACCGCAATTCCTGACAAAGTCGGTTGATGATGCACTCCGGCGACTAAAAACCGATTATATTGACATTTTCTATATTCATTTCCCTGATGAAAAAACACCGAAAAGCGAAGCTGTTGGTGCGCTCCAAGAACTGCGAGAGGCAGGAAAACTACGGGCAATTGGCATTTCAAATTTCACGCCTGAACAAGTGAAGGAAGCGAACCAGGATGGTTATGTTGATGTCGTCGAAAATTATTACAGCTTAATTCACCGCGAAGATGAAGAAACGCTATTCCCGTATTTGAATGACGCACATAGTTCATTTATTCCTTACTTTCCGCTTGAATCGGGGTTACTTACCGGCAAATATACGAAGGATTCAACCTTTGCTGAAAATGATCCGCGCAGCAAAGATAAGAAATTTACAGGTGAAGTGTTCCAAAAAACGATGGCTGCGGTTGATACGCTGCGCCCGATTGCGAGGCAGCATCATGTCGATGTTCTCCAGATTGTACTGGCATGGTATTTAGCTAATCCTAATTTAGCTGCAGTGATCCCCGGCGCTCGCAATGCCGGTCAAATTCCGGGAATTGTGCAATCAGCTAAAGTAAACCTTTCCAAAGACGAATACGATCTGATTGATCAAAACTTTTCAACCAAGTAACTTGAATTGTTCAAAAAAATTGGAAAGTAAAAAAGCGGCCGCACGCGCCGCTTTTTTTTTATACATGGCGTCTGTATGTCCTAATGAGGTAAATGAAAATCATAATCTCGATTGTATCGCATAAAAATTTGCGTTTGTGGTAACGACAAGAGACAAAGTTTAAAAGGATACCTGACTGTTTTATTTTTGTGTATTCATCAATGCTTTTGTCTGCTTTTCTTTTATAGTGACATTCAGACGGTGGATTTCTTCACCATTTTTAATAAGAGCGTGATGCTCTCGAATGGTCCGCAATTTTTTCATATCTTCTTCATATTGTGCGCGCATACGAGTCCATTCATTTTTTATTGCGAGAATCCGGCGATCAAGTCGTTGGTTATCACTTTGTAACTTTGAAATGATTTCCTGTTTTGTTCCGATCAATAAATCACTTAACACTCATTTTGCTCCTCTCAGTGCCACGTCATTGTGGCCATGTCCGATTCACTGTTTTAATTCTTGTTTTATATTACTCTGATTAAATAGACAAAACCTGAACATTTTGGAGAGTGCTGTATCCAAATAGGGACATGCTTAGCAAAATAGTGAATCGCGACTTTGTTGAAATAAATAACAAGTACATCAAAGTTCCGGATCTAATCACGTACATAAGCATGCCAAAAATTAAAGATAACAGATCGACAACACTTGGGTAACTTTGTTTTGGCATTCAAAGAATTGGAGAAGTGACAGGTTCACGGAAGGTCATTAAATTCACATGAGATATAATCCTTTTGGCTCAACAGATTACAATTCGTTGGTAAAAGAGATTTTTTTATGGGAAAAAGTGGAACAGAGTTAGATCGCAGCTCATGGAAGCACAATCTTTTCTGAAGTATACTGATCAATTCATTTTCGTATAACTAAGCATTTTTACAGTATCATTACTATTTTATTATGTGTAATCAATTTCTAATCAATTTCCAAATTATATAATTCAACTGTGCTTTGGATGGAAGCATGAGAAAAAGATAGGTGGGTTTCCTGAATGAGCGATTCTAAACTATGGGGAGGAAGTAAAAAAACGTGAAACTGTGCAGTAAATCGATCGTTTCTATGACATTGGCCACTTTTTTATTTACACAATTCATTTCAAATATTCCTGCACACGCATTGGAACAGACGAATGTTTCATCCTCGGTAATGAAACAGATCATTAATGAAACCAGCACGCAATTAGCTTCCGGGATTGAAGAAAAGCATATTACATATAAAAATGCGGCGGGCGACAGAACCGAGCTTTTTACTGTAAATGTTGATCTGAGCAACAAGAACACAGCACTATACCCCGGGATGCCAGACGACGGACACGATTACGGTATGCAATCAGTTCGTGAAGAGGCAAATGCGGCAATTAAGAATGGAAAAAATGTTGTTACCGGGGTTAATGCAGACTTTTATAATATGGCGACAGGTGAACCTCAAGGTAATGTTGTGAAAAACGGTATTGAAATTCATCAAGCGAACGGAAGCGATGCAACATTCTTCGGTGTTTTAAACGATGGAACGCCGATTATTGGTGACCAAACAAAGTACAACCAAATTAAAGCAAATTTAAAACAGGCCTTAGGTGCAAAAAACATTTTAGTAAAAGATGGAAAAATTGGTAATACATCGCCGATTGGGGCAAATATTGAACCAAGAACGGCAGTAGGAATCAAGGGTGATAATACAGTCTTTTTTGTTGTTATTGATGGCCGGCAGGCTCCGTATTCAAATGGGATTTCGATGTCTGACTTGGCACAGCTAATGCTTGATATGGGAGCAATTCAGGCAGTAAACCTTGATGGAGGGGGTTCGACAACTTATATTTCCAGAACACCTGGAGAGGATGAACTCAGTTTAAAAAACCGTCCGTCTGATGGAACTGAGCGCACGGTAGCCAACTCCTGGCTCATCATATCAAATGCTTCTGCAGATCATGTGTTTGCATCAGCAGTCATTTCCCCGGCTGATAAAACCTATTCACCAAATTCAACGATCACGTTCACAGCAAAGGGTAAAGATGCAGCCGGCTATTCAGCGCCATTACCCGCAGATGGACTCAGCTGGGGCCTGTCTGACCCCACTTTCGGCAGCATCGAAACGACCAAGGGTGTATTCCAATCGAATGGAAAGGAAGGTAAAGTAACTGTCACCCTTTCGTATAACGGAAAAATTATTGGTAGTACCGATGTTGAAATTGCGGTACCAGATGAACTTCTTTTTACTCAAAAAGCATTGAGTCTGAAGTTCAATACATCAAATGATTTAGGATTGGTTGCTCGCTACGAGGGGCGTGAGGTTATTTTACATGATGGCGATATTAAGTGGAGTTTTGATCCGAATATGGGAACTATTGACAACACGGATATACTTCATACTGGAAGTAAAAGTGCCTCGGGTGATCTAATAGCGACACTTACGGGGGCGAACTTATCCGCAACGCTTAGTGTAACTGTGGGGCAGTTGCCGACTATTCTGTATGATTTTGAAGCTGGATTAGGTGACTGGTCACCTTCAACAGCAGGACGTGGTGAAGTTTCCGTCCTCTCGCTTTCGGATTATCCAGATGGAATTATTCGATTCGGCGATCATTCACTCAGGATGGATTATGACTTCACCAATGCGACCAAAAACGCAACGCTTGGTGCCTACGCCGGTCCGGCAAAAAGCAAAGATATTCCTGGGATGCCGACCGGTATTGGCATGTGGGTGCATGCGACATCGGAAGCTCAAGGATACTGGCTGAGAATGTATGTCTATGATAAAGCAGGTACAAATAAACCAATTAACCTGACGACGCAGACTGAGGGAATCAACTGGACAGGCTGGAAATATGTTGAGGCACCAATACCCGCTAACTATGAGGGGCCATTCAAAACCTTCCCGAAGCAGATGATTCGGATGATGTCACTGAAATCGGGACAGCCAGGAGGAGGACCGATGACTAAAGGTAGCGTTTATGTGGATAACGTCAGAGCTGTATATGGGGCAAATGTTGACGACCTCAAGTCGCCGATCATCGATTCAATCAATGTGGATGGAAAATCATACACGAATGCTCAGGTGAACCTGACGACAGCGATTCACGATGATATGAGTGATGCTCATGCGACCGGCATCAATTGGGATCGTAACCGGATTTGGGTAGATGGAACCGAATATACTGGTGCAAAGGATCACTATTCCTACGACAAGGATGGAACATTTACACTCTCCGGTTATCAGTGGGCTGATGGCGTGCATCATGTTCATATCTCCATTCAGGATAACTTCGGCAACGAGACTGGTAAGGATGCTTACTTCACAGTGAATACCGGAAACGGGACGAAAATAAGCCTCAGTCCAAAAGAAAGAAATGCCTCACTTGGAGGTATCTATTCGCTGAAACTGTCGGCAGATGACCTTTCCAATGTGAAGGGTGCAACCGCTACAATTAATTTTGGCAAGGGTTTTCCGGTTAAAGATGTTACTTTTGCCAAAAGTGCTGCCGGAAGCACCTATATGTACGATCAGGCAACCGGTGATCTGAAGCTGACGATTCAAAATGATGGGGCACCGAAACAAGCCGGAGATCTGGCAACAATTATGGTTTCTGTGCCTTCGAGCACCGTGGAGGGTGCAAAGATTTCTTACAGCATAACCGAGGGTAACGCAACGTTTGTGAATGCACAGGGAAACTCTTTTAATGCATCTTTCTCAAGCAACCCAGGTGAAGTGCCGGTTGTTGCTGCTTATCAAATACAGATAGAGCCTATGGTTGTCGGCTCAGACGGCATCGTGCAGGTACAAACCCAGGATGGTCAGCCGGTTTCCGGGGTAGAGGTCAGCATGACCTCGGCAGATGGTAAGACTCAGTCGCTGGGCACGACCGATACTCAAGGGAAACTAACCAGTTCTCTGCCGACGAGGAGTGCGCAGAAATTTAAGTTAACCGCACAGAAAGGAGAAAATTATAGTTTTGCTGCATCCGGTCAGTCGTACAATGCACAGAAGACGGAAATGCCGTCCAATATTCTTGTCGGCGCTACTCAGAATCCGAAAACAGAAAAGTCAGTGACCTGGATGACCAATCCGCTTCAAAGTGAAGAGCAGGCAATTATGCAAGTGGCCGCAAAGTCAGAATATGACGCTAAAGGTAATCAAGCTTTCCAGAATTTTGTCGGAAAGAGACAATTACTCACCTACTCCAGTGATAGCAGTGCCGTCAAACTTAACAGCGCGAAGGCAATTGGATTAAAACCGGGGACACTTTACGTATTTAGAGTTGGCGACGGAAAAAACTGGTCGGATATTCGAGGATTTAAAACGTTAACCGATAGCAATCAGATGACATTCAATGTATTTGGCGATACTCAAGTAACTGAATCAAGCGGATTAGAGGACTTTGATAAGATTCTCACACGGATTGAGAATGCATCTGTTAAATCGGACTTCGCTATTCATGTTGGAGACTTTACTGATGACCAGACATTCTTTGATGAGGCCGACATGACTGCAGAGATGTTTAACAAGCATCCTGTATTTGACTCATTGGATATGATCCACGTATTAGGCAACCATGAATACCAAGGAGATAACGGAATCAAGTCTGCTTCAATGCTGGCGATGCCAAACACGAATGGACCAGAGATTAACAAAACAGGTACTTATTCGGTTGATTATGGAAATATGCACATTGCGGTGATTGGCTGGACGGATAATGCAGATATGATGAAGAAGGAAATGGACTGGCTGCGCAAAGACATGAAGGCAACGCATCAGACTTGGAAGATCATTGCCACCCATCAGCCGGCGTATAACAAAAATCCTGCTGATGCCCAATCGACAATGTTCCATAATATGCTTGCCCCGGTATGTGACGAGCTCGGTATTGATCTTGTGTTCAATGGCCATGATCACTCATATGGACGTACCTATCCACTCGTGGCTAACAAAAGGGCAAGTGCGGGGACAGTCTATATTGCGGCCGGACATACAGGGAACAAAACGTACGATATCCAGCCGAATGACCCTTCTGTATTCGAAGTCGTTCAAAAAGATAAGAATGAAGTCGTTTATCTCACCGCTCAAGTGAATGGCAATAAAATGAATTTAATTGCCGCTCATCCGGATGGCAGTGCTGTGGATGATGTCACACTGACCGCACATCCTGCTGATAAGACGCAACTTGAAGCAGCAGTAAAATCAGCAAAAGCACTGAACCTGAACGATTATTCGATTACCGGTCAGAGTGATTTTACCTCTGCACTGAACAACGCGCAAAAAGTGTTGGATAATGCAGATGCCGTCCCTAAGGATGTCGCGTCAGTCCTGGATAACTTATCAAGGGCTCAGGCTGCTTTGAAGAAGTCGGCAGATAAGACAGCTCTTGAAACCGCAATTGCAAAGGCAAATAAATTCGATTTGTCTCAATATAAAGAGGTTAGTCAGGATGTGTTCAAAACCAAGTTACAAGAGGCCATTGCGACGTATGACAATAATGCATTAAGTGTTGATGATCAGAAACAAGTTAACATAGCAATTGATGAATTGAATCAGGCGATGGCTGATCTACAGCTTGTTGATGGTTTTAAAAACGATGAAACTACAGATCCTTCCAGTAAGGATACCATTGCTGATGCCGAGGCAGCAGTCCGGAATGCGGAACAGAGTCGAGATCAGAAAACTATTGAAGCCGCGAAAAAGTTAGTCAACGCTCTTACTGAAGGTGCAGATAAGACAGCTTTGACAAAACGACTTCAGGCCATTCGTGTTAATTCAAATAACGGTCAGGACACCAAAAACGAGAATGAATCAAATGATTCAGGTTCGAGTGCTGGAAACGTGGAACATTCAAATGGATCTACGGATGATTCTTCCGCAGCCGAGAATACTAGCCAGAAACAGGATAAAGATGCTGGGGCATCGTCCTCCCTGCCTAAAACTGGTGATGTATTCAACGTCTGGACCGTTTCACTCGGCGTCATTCTAATTCTTATAGCAGTAGGTATTGTGATGAGAAAAAAGAAAACTGATTAATATCCTGTCACGGGGAATGATTCATGCTTGCTTATATTTTTGCCTCTCAGAAAAAGCAGATGCGTGATAGTATCTGCTGATTTGAGGGGCGTTTTTAATTATGGATTTTTAATTCATTGAGTGCGTAGGCGCGAAACAGCATGCCAATCGTTCACTGCAAATCAATTCGCCTTTTCGTTGTCTAATAAATTATAAAATATCAACTAACCCTGTTTCTATTGGACGTCTTTTAATTATTATTTTATTAGCACCCGCGACATTTATTTATGGCGGCATGCAATGTATAAAATATGGCATAATCAGTAATACTTGGACGCCTATTGTCCAATTTTATTGCGCGAGTTCGGAGACTAAGTTGTTCGGTTTCAGCTTATAATTCGGTTAGCATTTTCTGCCTTGATCCGATCAGATGGGTTAACAATGCTCTTCGCTCTGCTCATACCTTTTATTTTTTTATGGTACGTTATATAGATAGACAAAAACTAAACAATTTTAGTGATGAAGATCATTGCAGGGGAAATGAAGACGTACGGATCTTAAAGCATCATGTTGCCTTTGGTCTTCTTGTCAGTTGGCTCAGCTGAATTAACTTAAACTTTACTTTACTCCAACAAGGGGTTAACGGTTAACGATTAATATATAAATTGTTTGAGAGATTTTTATAGCCTATCAGCGAACCGGTTTTCTTGGTGGAGGGATCCTTTTGGTCACAATTAATGACGTTGCAAAAAAAGCAAATGTCGCAAAAAGTACGGTGTCTAATTTCTTTAGCAAAAAAAAGGAAATCAGCAAGGAATTAAAAGAAAAAATTTTGCAAGCGGCTGAAGAACTGAACTACAGACCTAATTATTTTGCGTCAACTTTGGCGACGAAAAAATCGCAAGTTATCGGTGTTTCTTTTAATACAGATACAAAATCATCAACGGATTTTCATCAAAATATTATTAGAGGGATTCTGTCTGTCTGCGATGAGCGAAATTACTATTTGCTTATCAATCCATCGGGAAAACAAAAAAAGCACTTCTTTCCGATTGATGGGGAAATTATTTTGAATCCAGAGTCCCATGAAGCAGTTTCCGATAGACGGATGGATGAACAAATAAAACGAGTATGGGTAGGAACGCCACCGGATACGGAAATAAAAAATGTTTATCATGTTGACAATGATAATGTTCATATTGGGTATATTGTCACGGATTTTCTAATCGAAAATGGTGCTGCAAATCTTTGTTTCTTAAACTCACAGGCATCCCGAACCTACTCTTTAGAAAGAAAAAGAGGCTTTGAACGTGCGATTCATAAACATCATTATTTGGACACGCAGTATCGGCATTATTTTTTGGAGGAAAAAGCTGACCCACAGACTTTTGCTTATGAGATTGCGAAAAAAGAGTTGGACTGTTTAGACGTTCAGGCATTCATTACTGATTCTGATATTATGGCTAAAGGTGTTTACCATGCTGCCTATGAGCGTGGCAAATCGATACCTGATGATTTATCTGTGATTGCCATTTGTTCCGGACTTAATTCAAGTGAGGTGTTTCAGCCCCCTCTAACCGTAGTGGAATTAAATGAACTGCGTTTAGGACATGAGGCTGCGCAGCTTCTAATTGACCTTATCGAAAATGTAGACTCAAAGCGCCTGCACAATAAACGTATTGATTCAGTTTTAAAAATAATGGGATCAACAAAGATTATTCAAACGAGTTAGGAGTAAGCAAATGAGTTTTTTAACTTTCAAACATGTATCCAAGCAATATGTGGACGGGAAAAACAATCAAGGATATGCTGTTCGCAACGCGAATTTTTCAATTAATAAAGGTGAATTGGTTGTTTTTGTTGGCCCTTCAGGCTGCGGAAAATCAACATTTCTGAGAATGCTTGCCGGTCTGGAAGAGATTACATCAGGAGAAATTATTCTTGAAGAACAGTCGTTAAATGACGTAGATGTGAAAATGAGAGACATAGCCATGGTCTTTCAGGACTATGCACTCTACCCGCATATGTCTGTAGAAGAGAATTTGTCTTTTGGACTCAAGAATCAGCGCAAACCAAAACAAACAATTATGCAGAAAGTTGACATGGCTTGTTCTCTATTGGATCTTTCTGATTTTAGAAAACGTATGCCGAAACAATTGTCAGGTGGTCAGCGTCAGCGTGTCGCATTAGGACGAGCGATTGTAAAGGAGCCTAAGGTGTTTCTTCTTGATGAGCCATTGTCGAATCTGGATGCGAAGCTTCGCGTACAAACGAGAAAAATGATTGCTGACTTACATAATCGGCTTAAAGCTACGATGATCTATGTTACCCATGATCAAACGGAAGCAATGACGTTGGCCGACAAGATTGTGGTCATGAATAAAGGAATCATTCAGCAGATTGACACGCCGGAACGTATCTATCTGTATCCGAGCAATCTATTTGTTGCGGGTTTTATTGGTTCACCGCCCATGAATTTATTACGTGTAAAAATTAAAAATAGCCAATCATTTAAGCTTAGCGAGTTCAACGTTCAAGTCCCAGATGATTACCAAGTATTGCTTCAACCTTATGTAGGAAAGGAGGTGATTCTTGGAATCAGGCCGGAATACATTCAACTCAGTGAGCTAACCACTGGAGAATCAGGAATAAAGCCAAATCTTATCGAATTTCTTGGTTCGGAAAATCTTATTTATTTTATGTTAGAGGAAGGAGAACTAATCGTTAAAAAAAATCTCTCGTCCAAAATGTCGCCAAGCACGAACTACGGTCTAAAAATCAAGAGGGAAAACATGCACTTCTTCGATCCGATATCAGGTGAACACTTAAAAAGAAGGAGCTCTAACTGAACATGAATAAACTAACAGGTATTTTACTATGTGTTGCTTTACTTGTCGGTGTACTGGCAGGTTGCGGGAACTCAAACAAAACAGACGATAAAACCAGCAAACCAACAATCAATATTCTTACAGCCGTGACAGGTGGTAAGGATGAAGAAGGAATGAAAGCCTTTGAAAAAGAATTGGGGCAACTAACCGGATACAAAATTAACATGATCAAGCCTGCCGATGATTACAATACGGTACTCATGCAAAAATTAAAGGCAGGGGGAGAAAATCTCGATCTTGTTTATTTTGATCAAAGTCAGTTACCCGATTTAGTGAAGCAAGGAGCTCTTCAAGACATTACCAGTGCCGTTGAAGATTCTAATATACTTTCAGACACATCAATTATACCAGAAAAAGAATGGAAAAACATTGAAATAGACGGCAAAATATATGCAAGTTTTAATAAAAAGGAAATTGAACGAGTAGTTAATGTAAACGAAGGGCTAATAAATAAATATGGTATTGATTTTAAGGATGCAGACACATTGGATGGTTATTATCAATTGTTTAAACAATTGAAGGATAAGGATAAGACCCAAGGATTCTATCCATTTAATGTTTCATTAAGCTTACTTTTTGACCTCCAACCATGGTTTGCAAGTGAAGGATTAAAAGGCGGAATCGTTGTTGATGAAAATGGAAAGAAAACCGTTCCGTGGAGTACAGACGCCGCTGCTCCTGTATGGAGCTGGCTGAGAAAATTATATAAAGAAGGACTTATGGATCCGGATGCACTTACAGATACAACAAAAGAATTGAGGAATAAATTCCAATCCTCTCAAACGGGGGTTGTCACGGACTGGGCTGCTTGGACAGGCCTCTATAATGTTAATGCGGCAGGCAGTTATCCAAATGAATTCAAGGCTGTTGCTCATGGCGGGACAAAGAACAAAGATGGAGCATACATGTTAACACGTGGTGCTGCTTCATTGTGGGGTATTCCATCGACGAGCAAAAATGCTAAGGAAGCCATGAAAGTCCTAGAAACATTAGCTACTCAAAAAGGTGGAGATCTTTTATCAGTCGGGGCGAAAGGTTACGACTACACGGATGATAACGGAAAAGTAGAATTAACGGAAAAGGGGAAGGAAGCAGGCATGGATCACGGCGCCCCATTCCCAATCTCAGAAAAGTATAAGTCGCCGCTTCCATACAATCCAGGTGTTGAAGATGCGTTAGGTTTCTTAAAATATGCTTCTACCGAAAGTTATCTGCCGGAAACCGCTGATTATACGACCATTGTATCTAAAGAGGCGATCAGAATGGTTAAGGGTGAAGTATCGGTTGAAGACGGGTTGAAAGAAATGCGAGAAAATCTTAAGGCGAAGAAGGTTATTGATTAATCGAGCATTAAACTGTCAATGAAATGAATGGATCTAGGTTCAGCTAATAGAAACGAGAGGAGAGAGGTGATTTTTATGATCCTTGTGTGGATTCATGAAAATACACCTTTCTTATATTCAATGATCTTTTGGCATGTCAAAGGAGGTTTAATTTATATGAAATGTTCATCAAAGTCAAAATCAGCTACTTTACGGAAGATGAAAAAATACCGTTTCGTTTATATCATGCTTATTCCGCTACTTTTGTATTTTTGCATATTTTCTTATATCCCACTTTTTATGGGGCTCATTCAAAGCTTCCAGAAAAGCAAATTATTGGGTGTTGCAGAATGGAGCGGACTTGAAAATTATCGCGAGTTGTTCGCAGATAAAGAGTTTATGGCCTCTCTTGGAAATGGATTTGTCATTGGTTTAGGAACTTTTCTTCTAACCTTTATAGGTGGGCTGATTCTAGCACTGCTTCTTAATGAGATCAGAAATAAGCATTTGAGATCATTAGTTCAAACCACGACTTATTTACCATACCTGTTCTCTTGGACGATTGTTGGTGGAATTTGGGTGTATCTTTTAAGTTCCCACGGTTTGGCTAATGGTTTTCTATCTGCATTATCTGTAAAGCCGATGCAATTTCTCACAGAACCTCACTATGCGAAACTCATAATGGTTCTTACAGGAGCATGGAAAGATATTGGCTACACGGCAGTGCTTTTCTTTGCGAGTATTGTTGTTATTAATTCAAATCTTTTTGAAGCTGCCCAAATCGACTCTGCTTCACGAGGAAAACAAATGTCAAAGATTATTCTTCCTGAACTCGTACCAACAATGAAAACAATATGTTTACTTGGGATCATTGGATTATTCACCAATTTCGATCAAGTGTATGTAATGGGAAATCCAGCTATTATTGACTCGGTGAGAACGCCTTTGCTCTATATTTTCGAGAAGGGGATTGTTCGATTTGATATTGGTGTGGCTACTTCAGCATCAGTGGTTCTTCTTCTAGTGACTTTTTTAATTACTCTTGTTTTTCATCATTTAATCTTCAAAAAAGAATGGAAGTGAACCATGTGTACCTAAGAAAAAATAAAAATCAATTATCTCGTCCAGCTCGGTTACTAAATCGATTCATGTTGATAATCCTTTTTATCTCCATGATTATCCCGTTTATGAATGTCCTTGCGATTGCGTTCTCAACGAGTAAAAATTCTATGGTACCAGGAATTACTCTGTTTCCAAAAGAATTTTCTGTTGAAGGATTTGTACTTATTTGGAAAACACAAAACTTGTGGCTTCCGTTTTTAAATTCGTTGTTCGTAACAACAGTCGGCACTTTTTTTCAAGTATTACTGTCAGCACTAGTTGGCTATATTTTAACAAAAAAGGATTTACCGTTCCGTAATCTAATTCTGAGCTTTGTCCTAATTACTATGATGATTCCTAGTGAATTGACGCTTGTTTCTATTTATAGTTTGAACCGAGATCTGGGTCTGCTGAATACTTACTCAGGGCTTATTGTCAATGGATTAATGTCAGGGTTCGGCATTATTCTTATGAAAAACTATTTCGAAGCCATTCCACAATCATTATTTGAAGCGGCGCAAATTGATTATGCAAGTGAATTTAAAATTTTCTTTAAAATCTATCTCCCGATGTCTATACCGGGGTTAGTCACCGTGGGCTTCGTGTCTTTTGTATCGAAATGGAACAGTCTGCTGATCCCTGTGACCATTATTACTGATCAGAACAAATTTACATTGCCAGTTGTTCTTCGTTCTTTGATCTTTAACAGTACGGCAAATTCTGGAACGACATTTATTGCACCGAATGCGATCATGGCAGGTATTGTTATCTCTGTGCTTCCACTAATTATTGCATATATCATTGCTCAAAGGTTCTTGGTGAGTGGAATGAATCTAGGTTCGATTAAAGGGTGACGCTCATGTTGGAAACGCTTAGTAAGGATGGATCCTACATAAGTTCAAACAAAAGAACAAGTCCGTTTCGATATGCAGTGGGTATGCTCGGTACATCAATTCCAATTAATTTGCTTCGAACCTATGCAGCGATCTATTGTATTGATCAGATTGGGATCACGTCAACACAATTTTCAATGATCCTATTTATTTATACAATTGTTGATGTATTGAATATATTCTGGTTTGGTTTTTTGTCTGACCGTACGCGGACGCGTTGGGGACGGAGAAAGCCTTGGTTAATCATATCAACACCACTACTTGTTGTTTCGTTAATTTGTTTTTTTAGCGGTGATGCATTTGAGAATAAGCTATTGCTCATGTGTTATCTAGGCGGATTTTACGTGCTGACAACTTCGTTAGATTTAATTATCAATTTGAATTATGGCTCGCTTTTCCCAGAACTTTTCCCAGAGAATCAGATGAGAATAAAAACGAACGTTTTAAGACAAGCCTTTCAAATTGCTGCTATGGCAATCAGTATCGCTCTGACACCAATTCTTACCGAGCATCTGGGCTATTTCAGCGTTGCCGTTATCTACGGGATTCTTGCATGGGTTATTATCTGGTTTTGCACATTTGGTTGTTATGAAAATCCTGAACGTCAAAAAGACCCGGATTTTGGTCTGATAAATAGTTTTTTAACTATTGTTAAGGAAAAAAACCTTTGGTTCTATGGTGTCTCGACGGCCTTCTATAGCATTTCTTTCTCGATGTTCATGCAAAGCATGCCTTTTTTTATTAAATATGCACTTCATCTCGGACCATCCGCAACTTCACTAATATTCTTCGGAGTTCTTACGGTAACCGTTATTGGAATGTTATTTTGGGGACGTGTTTCTAGTGCTATTTCTGCTTTGAATGTTTTGCGAACGGCTACCATTATCATTTTCATTGGTTTTCTATTAATGGCCTTTTCGAGCAGCCTAAGTTCCCTTGCACTTTTTAGCTGCTTGATAGGATTTGGAATATCCGGTGTTATGGCTTCTTCTGATATTGTCGGTGCGAATTTGATTGACCGCGGTTATGAAAATCATGGAAAAAGATTGGAGGGTGTGTATAGCAGTTTCTTTAATTTAATGTATCGAGTGAATGGAATATTTATTGGCTTTGCTTTTTTTCTTGTTGAGAATCTCTACCATTTTTCGAGTGGTTCATCACCAGGTACGGTTCCGGATCAGGCATCAAAATTTCTGTTTGTATTTTTTCCATTAGCCGCGATTATCGTTAGTTTAGTTATGACCTTCCTTATCAGCGAGGGGCATAAAGAACAAAATCGATGATTCGTCATTTACTCAACATAAAAGAGGGATTGATAGAATGTCAGCTAATCAAATTGTGATTAAAAAGAATTTAACGAAAGCCGATGAAGGTCTCTATCTTCCATTTGAATTTAATGTGGGTGAAGGGATTGAACGAATTGATATTGAATACAGCTATGAAAAAGTGAAGCAGATGAAACAGCAAGGTGTCACTCTTACTGAAGATCATGCGACGATTGACTTTTCGATAACTTCTTCGGATCGACACTATCTTGGATCGTCAGGCTCAAACCGATCTCATTTGTTTTTTTCAAGTACAGAAAGTTCTGTCGGATTTCTAAACGATCCCATTAAACCGGGCAAGTGGACAGTCACAGTAGGCGCCTATAAAATCCCGGAAGAAGGCATTGAAGTTACTTATACAATTCTTTTCACACCAAAGAAACGACGATTGTTTAAAGGTGACACCCACGTTCACACGAACGGTTCTGATGGCGCACTGTCAATTGAGACGATTGTCCGTCAAGCTAAAGAATTGAATCTAGATTATCTTTTTATTACGGATCATAATAACTTTGCTGTAAATACGAATTATTTTAATTCAGGAACATTAACAGTGATTCCTGGGATGGAATGGACACAATATAACGGTCACGCAGGATTTCTTGGTACCGTCAAACCTTTTGCTGGAAATTTTGTGTCTCAATCAATTGACGACACTCGCTCTAAAATGTCAGAGGCACAGAATAATGGCGCCTTGATCGTGTTGAATCATCCATTTTGTCCGGATTGTCCGTGGAAATGGGGTTTTGATGTTCCTTTTGACGCAATTGAAATTTGGAATGGTGTCATAGCCGAACGGAATATGAAAGCAATTAATTGGTGGCATGAACAATTGTGTCTGGGAAAAAAGATTCCAATAACTGGCGGGAGTGACTTTCATCGACCGGGTCTGTTAAATAGTTTGGGAGTACCAACTTATTGTGTCTATGCGCTGTCAAAAGATCCTGAGGATATTCTTTCTGCAATACGTCATGGGAGCGGCTATATCACCTATACGATCAATGCCCCGACACTGGATCTCTGGAGCAAAGCATGTTCATTCGGTGACACAGTAGATCGTCATAGTGAAATCACTGTATCTGTAAGTCAACTTAAGGGTGGAGAGGAGATTCATTTCATTACAGACAATGGCAGAGAAATAAAAACTATCCCCAAAAAATGTTCAGATGCTGAGTATAGTCAAGTTTGCAAAAACAGTAAATTTTTTCGTATTGAAATTTACGGAAATTATATTAAAGGGTTGGAGAAAAAACTTGAACTTATTTCAAACCCGATTTATTTTAGGGGATGATTTACTGCGTAATGAAAGTTTACCTTGAAATAAAATGCATTTCACAGAGTAAAAAAAGTAAAATCCAAGCTATCTTGTATCATACAAATAACATCTTTTGACAAAGCCATGATCTAAAACTGAGGTTGCTTTTTTAGATTAATTGGCTTTTTATTTATTTTTAGTTACCCGAATCAATTTCATAATCATTAGCCCTTGTGCCTCAAGGGTTTCAAAACGTAAAAAAGGAAGTACTTCCCTAAGTTTTGTATCATGGTAATTGAGTAGAAAGAAATGGTAGATTAATTTAAAAGAGATTAATGAAGGGGGTTTCGAAATTATTGTTGACAAAATCGGATAGCGCTTTCAATGCTGTTAGATGCTTAACCGCTTAAACGTTTAAGCAATTTAAATACTAGTAATCTTAAAATGAAAGGGGTAATTATTTATGAATAACAAAGTGTTTTGATGTTCTGCCGAGCAAGGAGAGTGCTGGCAAAGACCTGAGATTTCTTAACATGGCCAGTTGTGCCGGCTAGGCAATTGGTGCAGTCATTACATCGACGTTAGTTACACTTGCGGGCTCCTATATACCGGTCTTTCCTGTTGCGATCGTGATCACGGCAATCGCTGCTTTGTCGGTCTGGGGAATAGAGGGGGTAAGGTAGTTGAGAAAAATTACATTGCACGATGTTGCTAAAGCAGCCGGAGTCTCCGTTGCAACGGCTTCATGGTCAATCAATGATAATGAAAAACATCGGATTCCGGCAAGTACACGCAATCGAGTCCGAAAAATAGCCCATTCACTTGGCTATCAACCCCACGCTTTAGGAAAAGGCCTCGTGAATGGCACATCGGATCTTATTGGTTTCGTGACAGATGATGTTGCAACCATGCCTTTTGCGGGGCAGATCATTAAAGGAGCTCGGGACGAAGCTTGGCGAAGCGGGAAACTTCTACTCATTATTGATACTGGAGGCAAGGAATCTGTTGAAGACAAAGCACTTGCCATGATGGCTGAACAGCAGGTGCAGGGCGTTATCTACTCAACCTGGTATCACCGCCCGGTGGAGACGCCGAAGTTTCAATCGGAAAAACCTGCGTTACTCGTCAACTGTTTTGATAAGCAGGGGCTTTATCCTGCCATTGTTCCCGATGAAGTTCAAGGCGGTCGAGCAGCAACTGAACTTCTTATAAAGGCCGGTCATCGACACATCGCTTTCGTTAACACAACGTCTCCCTCGCCTGCACAAACGGGGCGGCTGGAAGGGTACAAACAGGTGCTTGAGGAGGCGGAAATTCCTTTTGATTCCTCGTTGATTACGTATGTGAAACCGAATCAAGAAGGAGGATTTGAAGTAACAGGTTTGCTCAT
Organism: Sporolactobacillus shoreicorticis; assembly: GCF_024125445.1. Lineage (GTDB taxonomy): Bacteria > Bacillota > Bacilli > Bacillales > Sporolactobacillaceae > Sporolactobacillus > Sporolactobacillus shoreicorticis. Next base: position 85,490 of record NZ_JAMXWM010000001.1, read on the forward strand.
TGATAGCGGGGCAACCGCGGTGTTTTGTCATAATGATCGTGTTGCGATGGGGATTTATGATGGGCTTAGACAGAGGGGACTGTCCATTCCCGGGGATATGTCTGTCGTTGGTTTCGACGACCAGATGGTCATCTCTGCTCATCTGCATCCCGCATTGACAACAGTCGGACTGCCTCACTATGATCTAGGTGTCCTAGGCATTCGAAAATTACTGAGAATCTGTCATGAGAAAAATGCGAATAAAGCTGTTTCGATTACGCGTGTTAAATGTCCGCCGATTATTAGGAAATCGATAAGCGAACTTCTGATTTAACAATTATTTAAGAAGCTTCACTCGTGCGATTTATTAATCTAGTAAGGATTGAAAGGAGTTCCTTTTGAATGAATCAGAGAATGAATGACCGATACAGACAAAGCTATCATATCATGCCGCCAAAGGGCTGGATGAATGATCCCAACGGATTATGCTTCTTTAAGGGGTACTACCATGCTTTTTTTCAATATCATCCCTACAGTTCAGAATGGGGACCGATGCACTGGGGCCACGTTCGCAGTATGGATCTGATTCATTGGGAGGAATGTCCGGTTGCGTTGACTCCCGGCGATGATGAAGACAAAGACGGCTGCTTTTCCGGCAGTGCGGTTGTCAAAGATAATGATTAGGGCATATATAGATACGTCATCATTTGAACTTTTTATCAACAATGGAGAAGCCACATTTTCAGAACGTTTTTATTCACAGGGGGCTCTTCATTTTCAGTTAAGGGCGCAGCAAAGCACTTGGTGCGATCTGAATGTCTATAAATTAGGAAGTAATGAATGATTTTGGCTGAATGATTATATATAAATGAAATGGGAGATAGAGGCTATGTTATTAGGCAGTATCGAAGCAGGCGGGACGAAGTTTGTGTGTGCAGTAGGAAATGAGGACTATCGAGTTATCGAAAAGGTATCAATCCCCACGACAGATCCAAGGACCACGTTCACTAAGGTAATCAACTTTTTCAAACAATTTGAGGATTTGGTTGCGTTATCTATCGCCTCTTTCGGTCCGATCGAAATCCAGAAAAACAACGCATTGTACGGATATATTACCGAAACTCCTAAAAAAGGGTGGAGCCAAACTAATTTTGTAGGACCAATTAAAGAAGCACTGAACATACCTGTTTTCTTTACAACGGATGTGAATGGATCGGCATATGGGGAATATGTGCTCGCACAATTATTTAATGAAAAGATCCGATCCTTAGTCTATCTGACGATTGGAACCGGTGTTGGCGGTGGTGCGGTCATCGACGGAAAGATCGTCGGATCGCAAGGCCATACTGAAATGGGGCATGTAAGGGTGAAACGGCATCCGGATGATCTAACATTCGAAGGGATATGTCCATTTCATCAAGATTGTCTGGAGGGTCTGGCTTCGGGACCAACCTTTGACGCCAGGCTCGGCATTAAAGGAAAAGATGTTCCATTGAACCATCCGGTCTGGGATATTCTGTCGTACTATGTCGCCCAAGCCGCGATTCAGCAAACGATGATCCTGAGGCCGGATAACATCGTGTTTGGCGGCGGTGTCGTCAGTGAGGCGTTTCTGGAGAAAGTGAGACGCAACTTTACGGAACTCAATAACAAGTACATCAAAGTTCCGGATCTAAACACGTATATAAGAATGCCAAGAGTGAAAGATAACGGATCAGCAACACTGGGAAACTTTGCGTTGGCATTCAAAGAATTAGAGAAGTGACGGACTTATGTGAAAAAGGGGGATATTTTTCCGTGCCTATCGGGTATGTTTGAAAAACCATTTTAAATATCGAGGGGATCCAGTCGGTCCCCTTTTTCTGTTGAACGATGTTTTATTTTCTCGATTTTATTGTTTTCTCGATCATCGACAATAAAATTTACCAATTATTGAGGATAATGATTTAACGCTCACTTCTCCTTTTTCAATTTTTTAAGGGGAACCGTGATTTTCAATATATCGAACGGAAAGTGGGGGTTCAATAATGAATGCGGGTGATCCGGAAGTTCAGGAATCTTCATTAATTTTATTTAACGTACTCATCTGTGAGCAAACGATTGAAAAGGATTTATGGCTCGAGAAATCGGAACAACTGAAGTTGAAGGCTATGAAAAGCGGCCTCTATCCAATGAGATCGCTGGTCATGACAATTGAATCCCTTCAAGAAGATGATCGCAAGGTTCGTTTCACGTTTTATTTGCTACTGAACGGAACTTATGAATGCAGGACACAGGATCACTGCCGCTTTGAAGCGTCGCTTATGATCGACCACTCACTCATGATCGCCACTATGAAGAAGGAAAGCCTTTTCCGCTTCGTATGAACAGATTTGTGCATACCTGCCGAACATCAACTGATTCTTTCCGAACCTGTCTATCATGCTATGATCTCAGTATATGGAGACTATCTTGCTGAGATTCACATGCCTGTTCGGAGTGGCTGAGTGTCGTATCTGATAGATGGCAACACCGGAGAGGAAAATGCGAAATAAAGAGTGGATATTAAAAGGCTCTAAATACACGATAAAAACTTAATTTTTCAAGTAAAGAGAAGAATGCAACTATTGAGCAGACCTAACTCATCCTATCTGCGTTTCTACATGAAAGGGATAAATCCTGACAAGGTGTATAAGGTGAACGGCGGCAATGAAGCTCTTGACGGAGATGAACTTATGAATGCAGGCTATTTTGTTAATCAGGTTTAGAGCTCAATAAACCACTTACTGATTCTTGGAGCTCGTTTCAAAGCTGTTTGTTATCGAAACAGTTGACTGATGATCAAATGTAAAAGATCTGAGACGGATAATGTGTTTTTAAGAAAATAAGTATTCGGCAAAGATGAACTGCCTTTCGAAAATGAAGGGTGTTTTTTTATTGGAGCGAATGCTCTGATTGGAACAAGATATCGGGTACATAGCATAGTATAATGAATTTTGAGATGAAAAAATGCGGAGATTTGCTTTATTTTTGAGTGAACAGGTTTGTCCTTTCATTTGATTTTTGAGGGAGGCTTTTTTTGCGAGCGACCGGTGTTGCCGTTTAAACAAAGTACATCATTTGTCGATAATACGTTTGAGTTTCATCAGTTTCTAAGGAGGCAGTGAAGGTGACGGAAGAGAAAAGAGAGAGAAGGCATTTAAGTTTTACTGGGTTTATGATGATTTTTCTCATAGTTGTTATCGTCATACCCAATTTCTTCTTTGGGATGATTATCGTTCAGCAGGTCAAAAAATCGAGCCAAGTGCAGCTGGACGATCATACGACGAACAACATTAAACTATTGAATAAAAATTTAAACCAATTCATTGATGGCAAGATTTATATGGTTACGAAATTGAGTGGCCAGTTAACGAGCGACATTGACAGCGTTAAACTCCAAGCAGCTCTTGGCAATATTCAGAGAGCTGATCAGGATCAGGCGGCATTGTATCTTGCCAATAGGAAAGGTGAGCTTGCCTTTTTTCCTTCATCGGTTAAAATTCCCAAAAGTCTTGATCCTCGTACGCGACCATGGTATAAACAGGCAATGGAGCATCCGGGACAGCTAATCATCACTTCCCCCTACCGTTCTTCGGATGGATCTAACGTCATGACGGTTACGATTGCGCAAACAACCAAAGATAGTAAGGGCGTCATTGGTATGGATCTAAAACTGAATAAAATTAAAAAATTAGTCAATCAAGCAAAAGTCGGTGCAACGGGCTATGTCTCTTTGCTTGATCGAGAAAATAAATGGGTTGTTAATAAAAAAGGTAAAATCGGAACAAAAGCTGATGATTTGTTTGTGAAGCAATTGGCAAGCAATAAGTCCAAGCCTTTTGTGTATCATGATCAGAAGGTTTACAGTGCAATCAATAGTCTTACAGGTTGGCGAATTACCGGCAATGTGAATGTTAAAGATATTAATGGGCTCGTGAATCCGCTCACGTTCACCATTATTTTAAGTGTTCTTGTTAACTTAATTATTGTTATTCTGCTTACGGTGTGGCTGGTTCGTAACTATGTGACCAAACCGTTGAAGAAAATGGTCACGGTATTTGAAAAAGTAAGCAATAATGACCTGACTGAGGAACTGGATACGACGTCAATGAAAACAAGTGAGGAGCTTGCGCAGCTAGGGTGGAGCACCAACAAAATGATTGATTCGCTAAAAGGAATCGTCCATACGCTGAGCAGCAAGTCTGAATTGCTGACTGCTTCCTCTGAAGAATTGACCGCTTCTACTGAAGAAAGTAAGGCGACAACAGATGAAATTGCTCACTCGATCGAGCAGATTGCAGGTGCGGCCAATCAGCAGGCAAGTGGAATTAAGAGACTGACAACAAATGCTCAGTCAATTAATCAATCGATTGCTTCAGTGACCGAGCAGATGAGTCAACTCGCGAGGCGGTACGAAGATTCGCGAAAATTTATCGATAACGGTCAGGAAACCGTTGATGTAACGAATAATCAAATGGCTAAGATTAAACAAACAGTTACTCATTTGGCTGAAATGGTTAGCAACTTAAGCAAACAGTCGCAAGAGATTAATGCAATCATCCATGTGATCAATGATGTTGCGTCGCAGACTCAGTTATTGTCCCTCAATGCTTCCATTGAAGCCGCTCGTGCCGGTGAATATGGAAAAGGGTTTGCTGTTGTCGCCACTGAAATTCAAAAACTATCCGTCCAATCCTCTGAAAATGCCGATCGCATCAGTTCCATCATCGCAACGATTCAGGAAGATACGGAAAAGGTTGTCCAATCCATGAATACGGGAATTAAAGAAGTTGATAAGGGCATTCATGCGGTCAAAGAAAGTGATCAATCTTTTGACAACATAGAGACATTCGTGAGCAATTCGATCGTCGAAATTGAGAAGATATCAAAGATTATCCGTCAAATTGCTGAATCAACGGAAGAAGCGACGGCCGCATATCGCCCCATTGAAGTTTTTGCTGAGCAGGCTTCTGAGCAGACACAAGGGGTATCGGCAGCGACCGAAGAACAATCCGCGTCTGTTGGCGAAATGGCTAGAAGCGCAACAGAACTCAGCAGCATTGCCGATGAACTGAACCAGATCGTCCAAACGTTTCAAACAGAAAAATAAATGCTCTTATTGATAAACCAAACCATCCCGCGCACTTATGGGATGGTTATTTATTTACAGCAAAGGAAAACGCTGTGAATTAAATGCAAAGAGGCGAAACTCTAAGAAGCATCTCTGCTGGTAGCTGGGCATTGGAGAACCTCCACAGACATCGAGTTGGAAAATAATAAAACTTAAATTATTCTAACTGCACCCTATAGAGTAGACGCTTTTATATTAAGAAATACGGGATGATGAGGATTCGATGATCCATAAGCACTTACAGACAAAGAAATAAAACGTTTCTTTCGGAATTCCTACGTTTAAAGCGATTAGCGCTAAAGAAATTACCTACACTTGATGAATTTAAACGTATTTTTATAGCTGAAAATGAGAAAGGAAAATTCCCGAGACAGATTTTTAAAGAACATGGCTTTGATCCTAATGTTTTGGAAATGCATCGTGTGAAGTCATCAGCTAAAAGGTGGCGTAGAGCCTACAGGGAGAACGTCATTGTGGGGCTTCAGGATACACGAGGAGGCTATTCATGATCGACCGTTCGTTCATGACCTGCCACTATGAAGAAGGAAGACCTTTTTCTGCTTCGTATGAACAGATTCGTGCATATCTGCTGAACATTTGATCCCTTCCGAACCTGTCTACATGTTATGATTCCAGTATATGGAGACTATCTGTTCAGATTCACATGCCTGTAACTGAGCTTGTTGCCATGTGATGCTGGCTGATGCGAAAACGTTATCTCAAGAATTCCATTGATACAATCTCTTAATTGGTTGGGAATAGGACGCACTCTAAATAATCATTAATGAGCTCAGCATCAGTAACCCGTAGTTTGAAGTTTCAATATCTGATCCACTTTTGTCCTACCATACAAATTGTTAGCATGATTTTTTTAATTTTCATACATATTGTAGGTGAAAATGAAAAGATAAATCGTATACGATGAGTGTAATCAATAAACGCTGACTTGATATGGATGAAATAACAAAGTGAAAGAAGCTTTTACTAGGATAAGGGGTGTATTCATTTGAAAATCAATACCGATGTTCTTCATGCAGAACAAGAGCGAGATCCTGTATACGGATCGCATGTTAGTCCTTTATACCAGACGTCGACGTTTGTCCTTCCAAATTTTGATGAGGCGGTCCGGTTAAATCAGAATATTGATCAAGGATTTGTCTACAGCCGATTTGGTAATCCGACGGTCAATGAACTGGAGCGGAAGATTGCTTATTTGGAGCACGCGGAGGCAGCACTTGGTTTGGCATCGGGCCTTGGGGCTATTTCTACGGCGGTGATGTCTGTGATCAAGGGCGGAGAACATATCATCTTCGGTGATGTCATCTATGGCTGCACCTTTGCGCTGTTTACGAAAGTTCTTCCGGAATTTCATGTCACGTATTCGATTGTGGATACCCCAGATCCTGCGGCAGTAAAGGCAGCCATGAAGCCGAATACGTCGTTGATCTATGTTGAAACTCCGGCAAATCCTACGCTGAAGATCAGTGATATTGAAGCGATTGCTGAAGTTGCCCATCGGCAGGAAGGTGTGAAGTTGATTGTGGACAGTACGTTTGCCTCCCCGTACCTTCAGAATCCTCTTGATCTTGGGGCCGATTTGGTCGTTCATAGTGCAACCAAATACCTTTGTGGGCATGGGACGGTTACCGCGGGCGTGATTGCAGGCAGCAAAAAGTTGATCGATAAGGCGAGAATGCCTTATTTGCAATGCTTTGGCGCAGTACTTGATCCGTTTGCGGCATGGCAAATTATGCAAGGAATGAAGACGTTGGGAATACGTATGGAACGGCATTGCGAAAATGCGATGAAGGTGGCATTATTTCTGGAAAACCATCCAATGGTCGACCATGTCTACTATCCTGGGCTCCCTTCTCACCCGAGCCACGAAACGGCAAAGAAACAAATGAGAGGTTACGGTGGCATGATGAGTGTCGACATTAAAGGTGGTATTGCAGCTGTGCGAAAAGTTATGAATGCGACTCGAGTATTCAGCCTGGCAACCAGTCTCGGAAATGTTGATTCACTGATTCAGCATTCGCCATCAATGAGCCATTTTGACATGACGCAGGAAGAACGTCATCGTGTCAGCATTTTTGACGGTCAGGTGCGCTTGTCGGTCGGTATTGAAGATGCAGATGATTTAATTCATGATCTGGATCAGGCACTGAGCAAAGTCCATGAGCGCAGTAAAGATGAAGTAAGTAACTGATTGATCGATGAAGATAATCATTAAAAAGAATCGACGAGGGAAGCTGCGGCCTTCCTCGCCGATTCTTTTTTAACTGTGGATGTAATTATTGGGCATTAATGGCCCACAGCTTGATGCAGAGTTGAAGAAGAAAGAGATCATCTGATTTGGAAAGCGACTTTCCCGTCAATGTTTCAATCTTTTGAAGGCGATAGATTAACGATTGGCGCTGCAGTGATAAGGCGCGCGCAGTCTGACTGACGTTTCCGTTGTGCTTCATATAAGCGGTCAACGTCAGGAAAAGATCCAACCCGCGCTCTTTGTTGTAGCTGACCAGCGGTCCAATGATCTTTCGTACGGCTTCTCTCGTGACTTCATCCTTGGAAAGCTGGGAAAGCATACGAAACTCGGAAGTATCAGCAAAGGTGCTGCGACTTCCGGAACCGTTCTGACTTCTACCCGTTTCAAGAGCAATACGAGCGTTTTTGTAGCTTTTAGAAAGCGATCTGATCTCTGACGGTCGATCACTGATGCCCCATGAAAAAGCAGGAAAATAATATGCGTTTAATTTTTCTTCGATCAGGTCAATGAGTGTGTGATAGATGTCAAGGTGTTCATCCGTAACTTGAATGAAAATGACGAGATAGTTTGAGTAAAAGGCGCATAGATTGGATGGTTCGATTTGCCTGGCGCATCTGGTGGCCAATTGTAAAAGGTCGTTCTTCTCATCGGTACTGTTTTTCTTGCTGGTCCACTGTTCCGGGAGTCCGACAATACATTGATAGTTTCCTGAAACATTCAGATCTTGAACCCGGGTTCGCGCAAGTAAATGATCCCAGCTATTCCAGTCTTGATGAATGATTGCGTGAATCAGTTCTGTTTTTTCTCTGTTTCTTTCTTCAACAAGCAGTTGATTTTTCTTAAACCACAACTGTAAAACAATGGTTACTTGTTCCAGCGCAGACCGAGGAATGGTCTGTGCAAGCGAAGGATTGGAATCAATCACCAGTGCAGCTTGCTTCTGATTGAGAATATGAAACGGATATACTTGCGCGCGTGTACCCCACTGGGTCGTTATCACAGAGGGTTTATCCGTGATTAGTTGATTTAAATGAAGATGCTGCGAGTGAGCATTCGGATTCGATGAAAGAATGTCCTCGCTCTTTCTTTGTAGGATGTAAATGTGAGATTTTGAATGCTTTTCCATTAATGCAAGTGCGTCATTCAGTGATTTGCCATCTAAATATAAAGCAATGATCGTTCGTTGAAGCTGCTTATATTCTTCTAACAGTACATCTTCCTGATGGTGAATCCCGCTGATAACCGTTTTGATGACATCGGAAAAGCGAATCTCCCAGGGCATATGAATAAGAGGAAAATTATTTTCCTTAGCGAAAGCAACGATCCGTTTCGGAATGGTCTTGACATGGCGTCCGGTCGCGATTGCAAGAGCAGAGGCTTGTGATGCGTAAATTTCTTGAACAAATGCGTCGAAGATTTTCGGATCGTCACCAAAACCGATACCCGTCGTCAGTACAAATTCATTTTTACGAACAAATTTCTCGACGGGCAGTTCAATGACCGATACCGATTCGATGGGACGTGCAGTCAGATCCTTGCCGGAAAGGATCTCTGCTTTTTGCATGATTGGGTTAGCGAGAATTTGATGTACAGAGTAAAACAAGATCGAGTACCTCCTGTCATTTGTTCAGAGCGAAGCACAGTTTATTTCTCGTTAAGATAGGGCCGAACGGCTGAGGCATGTTCTTGCAAATCAACATTGCATCCGCTGATGACCAGTACAATATTGGATGAAGGGGTAACGGAAACCTGATGATCTAAAAGCGCTCCGGTTGAAATCGCGCCAGCACCCTCGACCACCATATGATGATGGGCATAGAGATGAGCCATTCCTTTGGCGATCGTCACCTCTGGAATAAGCAAGGCATCATCGAGATATTTTTGGATCAGAGGGAAGGTCATCTGATTATTATTTCCGATCCCGCCAAGAAGACTGTCAGCCAGTGTGGGGTATTCTTCGGTGATGACCGGTTTACCTGCACAGAGACTTTGGTACATTGCAGCACCTTTTTCCATGGACAGGCCGATGGCACGTATGTGCGGATTCGTCTGTTTCATCACGAGGCTGATACCGGAGAGCAATCCTCCTCCTGACAATCCAGCTAGTACACAATCAACATCCGGAAGCTCCTCCAGAATTTCAAGTGCCATGGTTCCCTGCCCGGCAATAATATCCGGATGGTCAAAAGGGGGAATGACCGCCAGACCCTGTTCACGTTCCAATTTATAGCAGTAGGCCTCCGCATCGTCCTGCGATTCACCAGCAATTTTCAATTCGGCACCTAAAGATTGAATCAATTGCGACTTAGCTTCCGGTACATGCTTCGATACACAGATGGTTGCCTGTATCCCCATTTTTTTTGCGGCTGTCGCTACGGCAATTCCATGATTTCCTGTTGAAAAGGTGGTGACCCCATGCGCTTTCTGCCCCGATGACAGATGCGCGAGGGCATTGACCGCACCACGTAATTTAAAGGCACCGCTCACGTGGAGGTGCTCGCATTTTAAATAGATATTTGCCTGCGTGGCTGAGGAGAGAGACGGTGAATAGAGTAAAGGTGTTTTTTGAACAATCGGCGCTATAGCTTTTCTCGCTTTCCATACATCCTGCACTGTGATTTTTGTATTTGCGGAATCTTGCATTTCTGCTTTCATTTTTATTCCCCTCTATTCTTAATGTACATGAAGCAAGTAAATAGAATCAATAAATTTAAACCAATTGGAAATGTTTGTGTGATTTTTTCTAACATGTGTGGCTTATTTTTTGCGGATCGACCAATTAACCTTTACATTTTATAAGGAGTTGGGCGCTGAATCCATTATGTAAAGTGACAAAACCTATATCGAAATGTTCTTACAATTTTGACGATAGCTGTCAATCGTTGTTTTCGATAAAATTAAGTCATTAATCAGAACACGATATGTCATTAAATATAACGCCGAAAGGAAGAAGAATAATGTTATCGTTCGAATTAGCAGAATACAAAGAGCGTCTTAAGAAGACAAAAGCCAGCATGCAGGAAAAAGGTATTGAGGTTCTTTTGGTGACCAATCCCGCCAATATGAACTATTTATCCGGTTATGACGGCTGGTCGTTCTACGTTCACCAAATGATTATTGTTGTTATTGATGAGGAACAGCCTTTTTGGATCGGCCGTATGCAGGATGGGAATGGAGCACGTTTCACCACTTGGCTTGATGACAATCATATCATTCCATATCCGGAAGATCATATTCAGTCTGCTGAAAAACATCCAATGGATTTTGTTTGTAATATATTAGCGGAAATCGGGCAGACGAAACGAACGATCGGACTTGAAATGGATGCTTATTATTTTACCGCTGCCTGTTACGTGAAATTAAATGAAGGATTGCCGGAAGCGACCTTTAAGGACGCAACAACACTTGTAAACTTCGTTCGGATCATTAAGTCGGATCAAGAGATTGCTTACATGCGGCGAGCAGCGAGAATTGTTGAAAGATCAATGCAGCAAGCGATTGATCATATCCAGGAAGGCGTGCGCGAATGTGATGTTGCTGCAGCGATTGTTCATCAGCAAATTGCCGGAACAGAGGAATTCGGGGGCGATTATACTGCGATCGCGCCAATCCTTCCTGCCGGTGAGCACACATCCACTTCTCACTTGAATTGGTCGGATGAAAGGTACACAAACAACATTCCTGTAATGATTGAAATTGCCGGTGCCTATAAACACTATCATTCGCCGCTGGCGCGTACTGTTTATATTGGCGAGCCGGATCAGAAAATGAACGATCTGTCTAAAGCCTGTATTGAGGGAATCAATACGACGATTGAGGCAATAAAACCGGGTATGACCGGCGAAGCGGTAGAACAGGTTTGGCGGAAAGTGATTCATAAATACGGATTTGAGAAGGAATCACGTGCCGGTTACTCGATCGGCGTGAACTATCCGCCGGATTGGGGCGAACATACCGCAAGCTTCAGACCGGGTGATCAAACGGTGCTTAAACCCAATATGACGTTCCATTTGATGCCGGGAATTTGGATGGATGATATCGGCTTTGAATGTACCGAAGCCATTCGTATTACGGAAGATGGTTGCGAACCGCTTGCTGATTTTCCTCGCAAACTATTTCTGAAGTAAAAAGGAGGAGGTCTGTTGTGCACCTCTATCATGAAGAAGCTATTCGAAGCTGCGTTGCCCTCAACCGAACCGTGATTCAGAAGGTGGAGGATGGATTTACGCAACTGGATCAAGGAAATGCGGCCATGCCTCCGATCATGAGTATCGATATTCCTGAGAACAGTGGAGAGGTCGATATCAAGTCGGCCTACATTAAAGGATTAGATACATTTGCGATTAAAATATCATCCGGATTCTTTAATAATAAAGCGCTTGGTCTGCCGAGCTTAAGCGGGATGATGCTCTTGATGAGCTCCGTGACCGGATTGCCGGAAGCGATACTGATGGACAATGGATACCTTACCGATGTCCGGACCGCCGCGGCCGGCGCGATTGCGGCCGACTATTTAGCAAAGCCGCATATTGATACCGCTGGTGTGATCGGCACAGGCTTGCAGGCACGTCTGCAGATGGAGGCTTTGTATCTGGTTCGACCGTACAAAAAGCTACTCGTTTATGGTCGCAGAAAGGAAGCCGTAGACACGTATATTGCGGAAATGAGCGCGAATTTAGGCGTTGCGGTGGAGAGCGTCCCGACGCCGGAACAACTTGTGAAGCAGTCTGAAATTGTTGTCACAACGACACCGGCAAAAGCACCGATTATTAAAACTGAATGGTTGCATAAGGGACTGCACATCACCGCAATGGGTGCGGATACAGGGACCAAGCAAGAGATTGATGAGAAAATTTTTCACCATGCCGATTTGATTGTCTGTGACGTCATCAAGCAATGCAAACAATGCGGTGAACTGCATCATGCATTGGAGCACGGGGTTCTGAGCCTGGAGGATTCGCGAATCATTGAACTCGGCGCTTTGACGTCAGGTAACGTCCCTGGAAGAGAAAATGACGATCAAATCACGCTCTGCGATTTAACAGGCACGGGCGTGCAGGATACAGCGATTGCTCGCTACGCCCTGCAGCAATTAAAGGCAGAATCAAAAGGTAATCAAACCAACTAAGAGAAGGAGAGATTCTTTGTGAGTCAAAAACCAAAAGCAGGTACTCAAGCCGTTTGGTCCGGTGAAAAAGAAGTGCTCGTACATCATGCAACACAAGTTCCCGTCATTGTCAGTGTGGCTTATAACTACGACGACATGGACGAGTGGTATGACGTCGCTATCGGCAAGAAGCCAGGTCATATTTATGGACGTAATACCAATCCTACTGTTCAAGCGTTTGAAGATAAAGTCAAGACACTTGAAGGTGCAGATGACGCAACGAGTTTTTCTACCGGAATGGCGGCAATCAGCAATACGCTGTACACCTTCTTGACCCCCGGAGATCGTATTGTTTCGATTAAAGATACTTACGGCGGAACCAATAAACTTTTTACGGAATTTCTTCCGAAAATAGGCGTGGAAGTTGCTCTGTGCACAACAGGTGATCACGAAGCGATTGAGGAAGAGGTCGCTAAAGGATGCAAGATTTTATATCTGGAGACTCCGACAAATCCGACAGTTAAAATCACCGATATTGAACGGATGGCAAAAGCCGGACATGCGGCCGGCGCGTTGGTTGTTGTGGATAATACATTTGCGACACCGATTAATCAGCATCCGCTCTCGTTAGGGGCCGACCTTGTTCTTCATAGTGCGACCAAGTTTCTCGGCGGACATGCCGACGCATTAGGCGGTGTCGTTTGCGGATCGCGTGAGCTTGTAGAACAGATCTATCATTACCGGGAAATTAACGGTGCATCGCTTGATCCTTGGGCTGCTTATCTACTCTTGCGCGGGATGAAAACCTTAAAGCTTCGCGTGCTGCAGCAAGCGAAGAGTGCAATGGCTATTGCCAAACTTTTGCAAAAGCAGGAGTGGGTTGATGATGTCTTTTATCCGGGCCTTGAATCTCACACGAATTATGATATTGCTGAAAAACAGATGGACGGCTTTGGAGCGATGCTCAGTTTTTCACTCAAGGGGGGCATGGATTCGGTAAAAATTCTGCTTCCTGCATTGAAGTATGCCAATCGCGCAGCAAACCTTGGCGCGGTTGAAACCACTTACGGCCCCGCGCGTACAACCAGCCATGTTGAGTGTACTGCCAAGGAACGAAAAGCGATGGGTATTCCCGACGGGCTGATTCGTATTTCTGTGGGTATTGAGGATACGGAAGATCTGGTCGCTGACTTGGAACAAGCTTTTGAGAAGCTTAATCAATCGCAATTATTAACCTTACAGGAGTGAACGGCGTGATAGATTCCTGGGTATATAATCGGGCACAGGTATTATTTCCAAAAACAGTTTACTACCGGCGAACATTGCATGAGTATCCCGAACTGAGTTTTCATGAAGACGCAACAGCTGATTTTGTTGCAGATGAGCTGTCAAAAATTGAAGGCATGGATGTTCAAAAAGGAATTGGACTGAAGAACGCGGTGATTGGAACGATTAGCGGTGGAAAAGGACCCGTTGTCGGCATACGCTCGGATATCGACGCCCTGCCGATTCATGAACAAAATGATTGTACCTATCGTTCACAGAATGTTGGCGTCATGCATGCGTGCGGTCATGATGCGCATATGTCGATTGCTCTGAGCGTTGCTCACCTGATTGGCGAGGCTTGGAAACTTGGAAATTTAAAGGGAACGGTTCGTTTTCTCTTCCAACCTGCCGAGGAAACGACCGATGAAACGGGAAAAACAGGCGCGCAATACCTCATAGAGACCGGAGTACTTGATGATCTTGATGCTCTGTTTGCTTTGCATATGATGCCTCAGTACCCGTTAGGGGATGTATTGGTACCAGACGGATATTGTACGGCAAATGTTGATGAATTCACAGTGAAAATTCAGGGAGCGGGCGGGCATGGAGCCTATCCGCATCTTGGAAAAGATCCAATCTGGATGCTGGGATCCGTGTTACAGACAATGCAGGGGATTGTTGCCAGAGAAATATCTCCACTCGAACCGGCTGTTGTCAGTGTTTGCCATGTGCATGCAGGTGAGGTGCAAACGAATAATGTGATTCCTTCTGAAGTGACACTTGGAGGCACCTTCAGAAGCTATTCACCTGATGTTCGTCAGCGTCTTGTTCAGCAGTTCGAGAATGTTTTGTCAATCGTTAAGCCGCTCGGGGGTACCTATTCATTGCAAGTCAATCATGGCGAACCATCTGTCTACAATCATCCGCAGCTCGCAGATGTACTTCGATCGGTCATTGAGAACCAGCGATCAGATCTGCGAATTTTATCAGACACATTCGGGCTTGGCGGTGAAGACTTTGCCCATATGGCGAAAAAGGTTCCGTCAGCAATGTTTTTCCTCGGCTGCGCGAAGGATGACGGCATCAAGAGGGATCTGCATGCGCCAATCTTTGATCTCGATGAGCGCAGTCTATTGACCGGTGTCACGGTGCTGACGGGGGCACTGCTGAATCTATGCAGTCATCCTGAACGGATTCCAAGTAAACAAGAACAATGAATAAGAAAGAATAATGATAAAGATCTTCTCTTAAGATCCAAGAGAATAATAGGAGGCGGCGGGAAACTGCTCTTTTTATAACTAGAATATATTGAATTTTAAATATATTATTACACTAAAGTAGGAGTGAATTGAATGAAAAAGTGGGTAATGACAGTAATGATTGCTCTGTTGGTATTTGGTCTTGTCGGGTGCGGAAATTCGGGAAGCGAATCATCAAATTCCGGTTCAAAGATGACAACTTTTGAAAAAGCGAAGAAATCCGGTCATATCACAGTCGGATTTGCCA
This sequence comes from Sporolactobacillus shoreicorticis, assembly GCF_024125445.1. GTDB lineage: Bacteria > Bacillota > Bacilli > Bacillales > Sporolactobacillaceae > Sporolactobacillus > Sporolactobacillus shoreicorticis. The sequence goes on from NZ_JAMXWM010000001.1 coordinate 100,769, forward strand.
ATGAAAAACCTTACGCTTACGCGACTACAGACGGGAAACTGGAAGGAGAAGCAGTGGAAGTGGCACGAGTGATTTTGAAAAGATTAGGCATCAAAGAAATGGATGGCGTGCTCACACAATTCGGTTCCTTGATTCCAGGCTTGAAAGCCAATCGTTTTGACATGATTACCGCAGGAATGTACATTACACCGGAACGTGCGAAAGAAGTAGATTTTGCGAATCCGGATTACAGCATTGGCGAAGCAATCGCGGTTAAGAAAGGTAATCCTAAAAATATCAAAAGCTACGATGACATTAAAAAGAACAAGAATGTGACGATTGGTGTCATGGGCGGTGCGGCAGAAAGCAAATATCTTGAAGAATCCGGTGTAAGTAAAAAACAGATCAAGGTCTATTCGGATAATCCAAGTGCACTCTCCGCGCTTCAAGCCGGACGTGTCGATGTCATTACGATGACAGGTCCTTCTTTGAAATCGGTGCTCGACACTTCTAAAGCAAAAAATGTGGAAAAGGTTGAAGATTTTGTACAGCCGACCATCGACGGCAAAAGCATTCGAAGCTATGGTGCGACGGTATTCAGAAAGTCGGATGATGATTTCCGCAAGGCTTTTAATGAAGAACTGGAAAAGATGAAAAAGAATGGCGAGCTGCTTGAAATCTTAAAGAAATATGGTTTTACCGAAGATGAACTGCCCGGAGATGCAACCGTAGAAGAACTCATAAAATAATGGTTGCTCATCGATTGAGAAACAGAACAGACATTCAGATCGTTTTGGAGAGAGAAATTCTCTCTTTCTTTCTATTTTCTGAGACGAACTGCCCGCCATTTGGAACCAGACAAAAACGTTTTTTCAACTAAAAAAGGTAAGGAGTGAACAAAATGGATGCAAACATGGCGATTTTTAACGGGTTGTTAAAAGGATTAGGTGTCACCTTGCAAGTCTTGATTTACTCCGTCCTTTTAGCGCTGGTTTTATCTTTTATTATTGGTTTCATGAGCCTGAGCAAATGGAGGATTCCTCGATGGAGCGCAACTCTTTTTATCGAAGTATTTCGAGGAACCTCTTTACTCGTGCAGCTTTTCTGGCTGTATTTCAGTCTTCCTATTCTTGGAATCAGGCTTCCGGCGATGCTTGTGGGTGTTCTTGGGCTTGGTCTGAACTATGGGGCGTACGGGGCTGTAGTTGTCCGAACATCAATTAGAGCAGTTCCTAAAGGGCAGACTGAAGCCTCCATAGCCTTAAATATGTCACCTTATAGACGTATGCGATCAGTTATTTTACCGCAGGCCTTTTTGATCATGCTGCCGACATTTAGTAACCTGACTATTGAGTTGCTGAAAGGCACGTCACTCATATCGTTAGTCACATTGGCAGATTTAACGTTTCAAGCGTTAGCTCTTCGATCAGCAACAATGGAAACAACACAAATTTTTATTTATTTGTTGATCATTTATTTTATCATTGCCTATCCGATTACACTGGGCTTTCGTTGGCTTGAAAAAAAACAATCAGTGGGGAGGGGTTAAGCGATGTGGAGCTGGGATTTTGCGATTTCTATCTTGCCGCAACTTCTTCAAGCAATGGTTGTCACGATTGAAGCAACAATTGTCGGTTTTATCGTTGCCACTGTACTGGGGTTATTCTGGACAATCTGTCGTCGTTCTTCAATAAAACCACTAAAATTCGCGGTTGTTGCGATTGTTGAATTTGTTCGAAGCACGCCGCTGCTTGTACAGTTGTATTTTATCTTTTTTGTCTTTCCGACGTTTGGTATCACTTTGTCGCCTTTTTCAGCAGGTGTACTGGGACTCGGTCTCCATTACAGTACCTATTTGACCGAGGTGTTTCGTACAGGAATTGATTCAATTCCGAAAGGTCAGTGGGAAGCGTCGACCGCACTCAATTTGTCAAAGATAAAAGTATGGACACATGTGATTATGCCACAGGCAATTCCTCCGATCATTCCAATGCTCGGGAACTATTTTATCGTCATGTTTAAAGAAACGCCGCTGCTTTCGGCGATATCCATTGTGGAAATGGTTCAAGCTGCCCAAATCATTGGTTCCAATTCATTCCGATATGTGGAGGCATTTACTGATGTAGGTGTGATTTTCCTACTGCTCAGCTATCCTGCCTCGCTGCTGTTTCAATATACGGAGAGACGGATTCAGCATCGATTTGATCTCTCAGTGAAAGCATCTAAAATTGAGGAGGATCACTATGCCACGAACAAGTGACGCAAGTCTATTAAATCAAGAACCCTATGTGAAGTATCGAAACATTGGTATGAAATTTGGTGACACAGAAGTCATGAAAGGGATCAATTTTGATATATTATCTGGTGAAAAAGTTGCCATGATCGGTCCCAGTGGTTCGGGAAAGACAACATTGGCACGGATGCTGATGACCCTTGAAAAGCCGACAGAGGGAACCATTGAAATTGGGGGGAAACTTTTATGGCATCGTCGCGCGAATGGCAAGCTTGTTGACGCCAATCTTAAACATTTACGCCAGGTTCGTGGCCAGATCGGCATGGTTTTTCAGCAGTATAACTTGTTCCCACATATGACCATACTCCGAAATGTGATGGAAGCCCAGGTTCATGTACTGGGATTGACAAAAAAAGAAGCGGAAGATCGGGCACGTAAAATTCTAAAGAAAGTGGGGCTTGAGCATAAATGTGATGCCTATCCGGCACAATTATCCGGAGGACAGCAGCAACGGGTGGCAATGGCGCGTGCCGTTGTGATGAAACCAAAAATAATGTTGTTTGATGAAGTGACTTCCGCCCTTGACCCTGAACTTGTAGGTGAAGTACTGGAGGTAATTCGTGAAATTGCTGAAGAGGATGAAATGGCAATGCTGCTGATTACCCATGAAATGGCATTCGCACGAGATATCGCTGATCGTGTGGTCTTCATGGCAGACGGTCAGATTATCGAACAAGGACCGCCGGAACAAATTTTTAACTACCCTCAGCATCAGCGTACAAAAAATTTTCTTAGCCGCTTTTCAACGGAATTTCACTGAAGGCGGTCATTCGTGCTCGAATCTTGTGTTCATTCATTTGAATCAACCAAAAGGTGGCCGGTCGTTAGTGAAACAACAAATGAGCTAATGACCAGTCATTTTTTGATTGATTAATAAATGTATGTAAATTATTTAAGTTGGCGGTTAAATTTAGGATTGCTGTATAAACAATCAATTACAATGAATGGGGAACCTTGTGCTTTACAATTGGAGGACAAGGGAAGGCAAACACTTCACGATCTTCCCCTAGATTTCTTTCAAATGCTAGATTAATTGAATTGGTTACCATCTGTATGTTCCCATTTTTAGGGGAAAAGGCAGAAGTTTGATACACATTTAAAATGGCCTGGTAGAGAACGTATGCTTGATCAGGTCTGCATGATCAAGGGGCATAACTGAAATCATAAAAAAACCGTCCTGCTTCCACAATTATAGACGGATTCTTCTTTTTATCTAATTGTATCAAGACCAACATTGCAGACAGAAGTGACTATCGGTCATGTGATAGATTCACTTCGTTTAGTCTAGGCGGAGGTCCGAAGTTTAGCGGATTTTTATTCGAGTGCTTGAAAAATAAGGGGTTACTAATGCTTTGGTCATTATTATTTTTCTTGCCTGATCTGCAAAGTGAAGATGACGCGATCCAATTTGTTCATTACGACAATGTTGGATGTGGGAATTTAAATTGTGCCATGAAATTGCTGGCATATCAGTGAATCAGTCCCTATGGTTCACCAAAAAGGTTATACATTATCGATTGCTCGATAACAATTTTAATCCCTTCGCAAAAGGTATGCATTATTACGACACAGGGGGCCGCTTACTTATTTGTGAAATGTTTTAAGCTCATCCTGAAAAAACGTCCAGTATCGATTTAATGCAGCAAGGTTTTTCTCAGGATCTGTAATCAATTGATCAATAAGATTAGGGTATTTCTTTAACTCTGTCAATAGTTTTATATCATCTGCTGACAGATCTAAGTTATTGATTTTATAAGAACTTGAATGCTTTCTGACATTAGTTTGCCCCATTAAATAGTCCGCACTGGCATCAAACAATACAGATAAGGTCAGCAATGTTTCCAGTGAAGGTTCGTTTCTTCCCTGCTCGTAGTAACCATAAGCACTTGTGCTTATGCGAAGCTTCTTTGCCACATCTTCCTGCTTCAGATTCGCTTCTTCTCTTAATTTTTTTAATCGATCAGAAAAAGTAGCCAACAGGCAACACCCCTTATTAATGCGGAAATTATACAATAAGAACTTGTGAAATAATAAAAATACAATAAAAAGTCTGGAAAAACATTTACACACAACATAATGTTGTATATAATAATTTTTGTAAGCAAAACTTACATAAATTGATTCGACCTTTTTAACAAAATACAGATAAAAGTCAGGAGATGATAAATTGTTGATAGCGATTCAAATATGTTCTGAAGTCTGACTATTCTAAATTAAAAATGATACTTGGGAGGATAATCAAAAAATGGCTATGCGCAAAAAGAAAAAAGGCTCGTCGCTGTTGTTAATCATTGTCGCCATGCTAATGGTGCTTACTTCAGCATGCTCATCAAATCCAAAATCAGGAATTTCTTTAAAAAACAAGCAATTATCTATTGCTCTTCAATCTGATGCAACTACATTATTGGCTAATACGGATGTAAACTCAGCTACCGATGTTCAGATCCGTAATATCTATGATCCACTAATCAAGAGAGATGCAAAAACAGGTGAATTCAAACCATGGCTGGCGACAAAATGGAAAAGTGTCAATCCAAATACATGGGAGTTCTCGTTAAGAAAAGGGGTTAAGTTTCAGAACGGACAGCCATTTAATGCAGAAGCTGTAAAGGGAAGCGTTGACTACATTCTTGATAAAGCCAATAAATCCGCTTATTTATCAAGATGGGCTGCAATTAAAGAAGTTAAAGTCGTAAATGATTACACCGTGCAAATTATCACCTCAACCCCATACCCTACTTTTCTGCATCGTATCGCTGATGACCTTCTCGTTATGGAGCCTGATTATTTAAAAAAAGTCGGTTTGAAGAAAGCAGCAGTTGCTCCGATCGGTACGGGACCTTATAAGCTGAAAGAATGGAAAAGAAATCAATATCTGAATTTGACAGCAAATAATCAGTATTGGGCAGGAAAACCTAAAGTCAAAAAAGTTGAGTTCCGCTATATCCCTGAGTTCAGCAGCCGTATGGCAAGCTTTTTGAACGGTGAAATTGACTTGTTTGATAATGTTCCCGTTGATTCTGTTAAACAGGTTAAAGAGTCATCAACAGGGAAAATAGAACAGGTTAAATCAGCACGTGTGGATTACTTGGCTTTAAATACATTCAGCAACGGACCGATGAAGAATCAGAAAGTAAGGCAAGCCATTAATTATGCGGTGGATGTGCCTAGTCTCTTAAGAACTCAATTAAATGGATACGGGGTTCAGATCACGGGATCGCTCGCGAAAAACAATCAGGATTATGTAGCAACCAAAGGATATACTTATGATTCTAAGAAAGCGATTAGTTTATTGAAGGAGGCCGGATATGATCCCCAAAAAATGACTCTGACTCTTGATACGCCGACCGGAAGATATCCGATGGATAAGCAAGTTTCTCAGGCAATCGCTGCCCAGTTGGGGAAAATAGGAATTAAAGTGAATGTTCATGTTAATGAGTGGGGGGCTCATTTGGCGAAAATAACGCAGCACCGTGCGGGCGATATGTTCTTTTTAGGCTGGGGTCCCTCATATGAAGGGCAGACGACCATTCAAAACCTATTTACCAAAAACGCCCCGTATAGTGGATTCTATGATCCAAAGGTTGAATCAGCAATCAATAAGGCCATTCCATTATTTAAAGAGTCAGAAAGAAAAAAGGCCTTTGGCAAGGTTGAGCAAATGCTGGTTGATAAGGCAGCATGGGTTCCGCTGTGGCAACAAGAAAACATTTATGCGGTCAACAACAGTCTGAACTTCACACCGCGAACCGATGAAACATTACAAATTTTCGATATGAGCTGGAAATAAAAAAGCAAGGAACGTAGTACGTCATATCGGTTGTTAAGAAAGGAGGAACAATGTGCCCGAATTTATTATAAAACGTGTTCTTCAAACATTAATCGTTGTATTTCTTGCTTTAACCGGCGTGTTTTTTTTGGTACGGTTATCAGGCGATCCTACTATTCTATTTCTGCCGCCGGATGCTCCAAAGGATCAGATTGCAGAATACCGTCATACCCTCGGCTTTGATCGTCCTCTGTATGTTCAATATGCTGATTATATCATACATGTCGTACAGGGAGATTTTGGAGATTCATTAGTTACAAAAGAAAGTGCACTTGGCAGGATTCTATCCAGTTTTCCGGCAACCCTGCAGCTGGCTTTGTCCGCATTCGTTGTATCACTCGTTATAGCAATACCGATTGGTGTGCTGTCTGCCTATAAAAGGAACACTTGGTTTGATAAGTTCGGTGTTGGTTTGACTGTTCTGGGGCAGGCGATTCCAAGCTTTTGGCTGGGTCTGCTTTTCATCTATTTTTTCGCTGTTAAACTGCATTGGTTTCCAACCGGTGGAAGATCTGCATCGCTCTCAATGATTCTTCCAACAGCAACATTGGCGATATATAGTCTGGCTAGACTTGTACGTTTCACAAGATCCAAAATGCTGGATGTCTTAAAAAAAGACTATATTCGAACGATGAAAGCAGTCGGTGTGTCTACATTAGAGATTTTGACCAAGTATGCGCTCAAAAATGCATTGCTCCCAATTATAACGCTTATCGCATTAGACCTGGGGGCCTTGTTGGAGGGCGCTGTGATTACAGAGATTGTCTTTTCTTGGCCGGGAATCGGCATGCAGGTGATGAATGCATTGATGTCCAGAGATTTTCCAGTTGTCATGGCGGGCATCTTTGTCATCTCATTAATTTATTCAGTTATCAATTTCGCAGCGGACTTGCTTTATTCGGTTGTGGATCCACAAATTCGATTGAAATGAAGGGAAGGTAACAATGACAAACGTGGTACGAAAAACAGATACTGAAGAGAAATCAATGCCTGTTTTGCGAAGAAAAAGTCATTTCGTTTCCTTCTTCTCGGATCTTATCCGTAGTAAAACAGGACTCGCCGGTTTCTTTATCATATGTCTTTTGTTCGTGATCGGGATTATAGGTTTTTTAATTGTTCCATTTAATCCAATGGATACAGAGACAGCACAGAAATTACTTCCTCCCCATACTGAGGGACATTTGATGGGAACGGATCAGCTGGGCAGGGATGTTTTCTCCAGAGTCATTCTTGGTACGAGAGTATCGCTGACTATTGGTATTGTTACGGTGGTTCTCGCAGGCGTTATCGGAACGGTAATCGGCGTTCTTGCGGGTTTTTTCCGTGGCTGGCTCGATATGGTTCTGATGCGCATTGTAGATGTCCAACTCAGTTTTCCGTTCATTCTTCTTGTTCTCGTTGTCAACGCAGTACTGGGAAGCGGGCTGAAAAATATTATTATATCTCTGATTATTGCTGGTTGGGTTGTATTTGCTCGCGTGGTTCGCAGTGAGGTTCTCGCAATTCGCGAGAAGGAATTTATTATTGCTTGCGTGGCAACAGGTGTGTCAGGATGGGAGATTATGGTCAAGCATATTCTGCCTAATCTGTTTACCCCGATCATTGTTTTAGCTTCGTTGCAGGTCGCTAATTTTATTATTGCTGAAGCCTCTGTCAGTTTTCTTGGCTTTGGTGTCCAGCCCCCGCAGCCTGCCTGGGGAAATATGTTGAATGAAGGAAAAGACTATATATTTAATGCTTGGTGGATGATTACTTTTCCCGGACTCGCTATCGTCATCACAGCACTTGGGATCAATTTGTTCGGTGACTGGTTGAGAGATGAGCTGGATCATGACTTATAAAAGCGCGACGGGGGGCGATTTTGAATCATGAAGAATATTCTTGATGTTTCTAATTTAGAGGTAAAGTTTCAAACACGACGTGGAGGCGTGCAGCCGCTTAGAGGAGTAAGCTTCCGAGTCCATGAAGGTGAAACGTTGGGCATTGTCGGAGAATCCGGATGCGGAAAGAGTGTCACATTGCTTTCGGTTATGGGGTTGCTTCCAAATGACATGGCGGAGATCAGTAAAGGGAAAGTGCTTTTTGAAGATCAGGAAATTACCCATTTGAAAGAGCATGAGCGGAGAAAATTAAGAGGCAGCAAAATGTCGATGATCTTCCAGGAGCCAATGACTTCTTTAAATCCTGTTTTTACAATTGGCGATCAATTGAGCCAGCCTTTGCGCAAGCATACAAAGCTTGGGAAAAAAGAGATGAAGAAACGAATCATTGACATGCTGAAATTGGTCGGTATTTCCAGAACGGAAGAAATCATCCATCAATACCCTCATCAGTTATCCGGAGGGATGAGGCAACGCGTGATGATTTGTCTGGCAATTATTTGTGAACCGCAACTTCTTATTGCAGACGAACCGACGACAGCTCTGGATGTAACCATTCAGGCACAGATCCTTGATCTTCTAAAGAAGATTAAGCAAAAAAATAACATGTCGATTATTTTTATCACGCACGATCTAGGTGTTGTTGCGGAGCTATGTGATCGCGTCATTGTGATGTATACCGGTCAGATTGTTGAGGAAGCAGATGTGAGAACTTTCTTCAATAGTCCAAAGCATCCGTATTCAAAAGGCCTGCTTGCCTCAATGCCGAAGGAAGATGAAAGAAAACAAAAGCTGTATGCGATAAAAGGGAATGTTCCCGGATTGAACGAACTGCCTTTAGGATGCTCGTTCTCAAATCGTTGCCCCATGGCATTTGATCGCTGCAAAATGAGTCCACCGGTTGTAAAAGTTGACGGTCAAATCTGCAGATGCTGGCTCTATGCTGAGCAGAAGGTGGGTGAGCAGCATGGAGAATGATAGAGTCTTGCAGGTTGTGAATCTAAAAAAATATTACACGGTGAATGATGGATGGTTCAGTAGTGGTCAACGGGTTAAGGCGGTTGATGATGTTAGTTTTTCCATTTATAAGGGCGAAACGGTTGGTTTAGTTGGTGAAAGTGGTTGTGGTAAATCAACAACCGGACGAACCGTATTGCAGTTGAGCCAGCCAACGTCTGGAAAAATTATCTTTGAGGGTACAGACATTAGTAAGCTCAAAGGACAAGAGCTTCGACAAATACGAAGAAGGATACAGATGATTTTTCAGGACCCTTATGCGTCGCTAGACCCGCATAAAACGATTCAACAGATTCTAACTGAACCATTGCATGTGCACCATTTATATGATAAAAAGAAACGAATTGAAAAGGTAAGAAAAATGCTGAAAACGATTGGATTGACTGATACTTATCTTACACGATATCCGAATGAGCTGTCGGGAGGGCAGAGGCAACGTATCGCCATTGCGCGGGCTGTTATTCTCCATCCGTTGCTTATTGTGGCTGATGAACCCGTGTCCGCATTAGATGTGTCTGTGCAGGCGCAAGTAATCAATCTTTTAATGCATTTACAGCATGAGTTTCAGCTGACTTACTTGTTCATTTCTCATGACTTGAATGTGGTTCGGCATATTACAGACAGAATCATCGTGATGTATCTTGGGAAAATGGTCGAAGCCGCACCTACTGAAGAACTCTTTAGAGATCCGAAACATCCTTATACACGCGCACTGCTGTCTGCGATTCCGATTCGTAATCCGGACGAGCATACAGATCGGATCGTTCTAAATGGTGAAGTGCCGAGCCCGGTTTATCCCCCCTCAGGATGTCCGTTTCATGAACGTTGTCCAAACGCAATGGATATCTGTTCCAAGGCAGCGCCTCGACAAGTAAATCTTTCTGAAAAGCATAAAACAATCTGTCACCTGTACAGTTGAATGCTGATATCTATGCAGTTGGCGGTAGTCATCAATCACCTGATTTAAAAGATTGTATTGAAAAGGAGATTTTTAGCAATGGAAGACACGAGAATTCGGAAGTATGCTCAATTTTTGATTAATGAAGCAGTTGATCTGAAAAAGGGCGAAAAGATTTTAATTGAACTTCACGGACATGCCTATACATTGGCAAAAGCTTTAGTAGAAGAAGCTTATCATGCGGGCGGACAACCTTTTATTCACGTTTTTGATTATTCTATTGAAGGTGCGCTTGTTGCCGGAGCTGATGATGCACATATGGAAAACGTAACCAGTTATGAATTAACACGCATGAAAAACATGGACGCGTACATTGATGTCCGTGCTACAGATAATATTCATGCATGGAATAATATCTCGGATTCTCAACAAGCCGTGTATAATAAAAATTATTGGGGTCCTCTTCATTTACGTCAGCGTTGTAACCATACCAAATGGACGGTGCTGCGCTATCCCAATGATGCGATGGCTCAGCTTGCAGGCATGGCCACAGAGGAGTATGAGGATTTCTACTTTAAAGCCTGCTTGCTTGATTATAAAAAAATGGGTGAAGCGATGAAAAACATTGAGAAGAGAATGGACAGTGTGGATGAAGTGCATATTACCGGCGCAGGCACGGATATTCGCTTTTCTATCCGTGATATCCCGTCACATGGCATGCATGGCAACAAAAATATTCCGGATGGAGAGATTTATACTGCTCCTGTACGGGATTCTGTTAACGGCGTGATCACGTACAATGTCCCGTCTCCGTATAATAGTTTTCTATTCAAAGATGTCACCTTTGAATTTAAAGAGGGAAAGATTATTCGCGCAACCTCAAATAATACGGAGCTATTAAATAAAATACTTGATACAGATGAGGGTGCCCGTTACATTGGTGAATTTGCGATCGGCGTTAATCCGGTGATTATGACACCTATGGAAGATATCCTTTTTGATGAGAAGATTGCAGGAAGTTTTCATTTCACACCGGGCAACTGTTATGATGACAGTAGTAATGGGAATCATTCTGCTGTGCACTGGGATCTGATTAGTATTCAAAGACCGGAATATGGTGGAGGCAACATGTATTTTGACGGTGAATTGATTCGAAAAGACGGGCTTTTTGTGGTTGATGATCTGAAACCACTGAATCCTGAAAATTTATTTTAATTTTCAACATTTATACGTTACGGTGAAAATTTGAAAGGAAGTAATCCTAGTGAATCGGCAAAGGCTTAATCGAGTATTGAAAAATATGGAAGAGGAACATCTTAAGCAGATACTTGTCACTTCAACTGCTTCTGTGTATTATTTGACTGGCTATTGGGTTGAACCCATTGAGCGGCTGCTTGCATTGTACATTCAAGATAACGGTAAAGCCATCCTGTTTGGAAATGAATTGTTTGACCTAGTTCCTCGGGAAGGAATTGAATTAGTCCTTCACAGTGATTCGGATAATCCTGTTGCTGATCTAACCAAGGTGATTAAACCGGGAGAGATTGGGATTGATAAATTCTGGCCCTCATCCTTTCTCATCAATATGATGAAGCTTCGCCAGGATGTTGTACCCGTTCCAGGATCTGGTCCAGTTGATCATGCGCGCATGTTAAAGGATGAAGAAGAAATTGCACAAATGCGCCATGCATCCCAAATCAATGACATGATCATGGAAAAAGCAATGGCAAAATTGCAACCAGGTATTCGTGAAAACGAAATTTCTATGTACATTGAGAAACTGTATGCGGCAAACGGAGGCGATCATTCTCCTGAAGGACAGATTGTTTCATTTGGTGCCAACGCAGCAGACCCTCACCACTGGTCTGCAGATTCCATCCTTAAGGAGGGAGATGGGATTGTTTTCGATATCTTTAATCCAATAAAAAAATATTGGTGCGATATGACACGAACTGTTTTCTTCCGTAAGACTAGTGATGAGCAGAGAAAAGTGTATGAAACAGTTAAAGAAGCCAATCTTGCCGCTGAGGCTATGATCCGTCCGGGTATTCCGATGAGTGCTATTGACCTTACCGCACGAAGAATTATTGAACATGCCGGCTATGGAAAATACTTTACCCATCGACTCGGTCACGGCTGTGGATTAGAATGCCATGAAATCCCTGATAACAGCAGTTCAAATCATATGCTCACACAGCCTGGAATGATTTTCTCAGTAGAACCGGGCATCTATATCCCTGGTGAAACAGGCGTACGTATTGAGGATCTTGTGCTTGTGACAGAGGATGGCTGTGAGGTACTGAATGCGGTATCCAAAGATCTTAAAATTATTGAATGATTTTGCTGATTCGTTGATTGCTAGTTAATCGGAATCAGAGCAGACGACAATAGAATAAAGAAGAAGAGTCCCAAATAGCGATAAATTTTTGGGGCTCTTCACTATACCTGCACACGTCACGTTTACTGGTAGGTTAATATAAGAAGCAGTTCGGAGTATCTGGAATAGAGAATTTATAATTTAAATCTAGAAGTAGACCTATTGCGGATTATGCGGAAGAACATGATCGAATGAGAGCCGTTCAGGGAGAGATTATCGAATTTGATGACGCAAAAAATCGAGAAAATAGGAACGATTGATCCGCTTGTCGGAGCATGTTGAGTCTTTTTAAGCTAAACTGCGTATTGTCTATCTGTCCCGTTATTAAACGAAAGATTTTATTTGTAAGGTTGGTTATAGTATTGCGTAGTGAGCTTGATCCGCAAATAGGTTCTTGATTTCGGAATCAAAAAGGGCTACACATTAAGCAGTCAAACGTATAGGAGCAACTAAGGAGGAGCTCGTCTCTATTATCGAGCCTGTTTTAAGTTTCTAATTTCACCTTCTTGGACAATCGACCGTACGGAAAGGGTAGTTAAAATTTTTGCTTGTTCGTCAGCTTTCACATTTAGAGCGGTGATGGATTCTGAATTTTCAGCGACTTGTTTTTGAATGCCATCTACTTTTCTCTCAATTTGATTTAAGCGATCGTTCATTCCATCAAGTCGCTGATCAACAGCATCAAGTCGCCGATCAACAGCATCAAGTCGCTGATCAACAGCATCAAGTCGCTGATCAACAGCATCAAGTCGTTGATCAACAGCATCAAGTCGCTGATCGACAGCATCAAGTCGTTGATCAACAGCATCAAACCGTTGGTCAATAGCATTAAACCGTTGATCGACAGCATCAAATCTTCGATCAATGCCCTCGAATTTTCGGTCAATGGTTTCAAATTTTTGGTTGACTTCTTTAAATCCTTGTCGCATTTCTGTGAGAATTAACTTAAGTTCTTCGTTCATTCCGTTCACCTCTCTTTTAATCGATTTGTATTTCAATCACTATATCTAATTATATACGGAAACACGGGAGCCGTATATATTATTTTTTATACTATAAGGAAGTTTAAAATTCGGCCGAGCATAAGAGCAACTAAGTCCTTGCTTTGTTTATCGAAATTTGGAAAGGGATTATCCATTGTTGATGTGGAACCTTCATGGCCGAATCGCGAAGAAATGCTTGCACATCCAAAGGAGTTCCTGGAAATTAAGGATAAATATTATTACTCTTCATATAGGGCAATTGATTTTTACGGACATTTTCAGGAGGACATTAAACTATTAGCCGAAATGCATTTTTCTTCATTACGACTTTCAATTAACTGGACACGTATTTTTCCCAACGGCGATGAAGAATTACCTAATACGTATCAATCGGTTGCCAATCCATATCTTGAGGTTTCAGATTGGCATTGGCCAATAGATCCAGTGGGGCTTCGCTATTCATTAAATGGTTTATATGATCGTTACCAAAAGCCGCTCTTTATCGTTGAAAACGGGCTCGGTGCGACGGATAACATAGAAGCAGATGGATCAATCAATGATGATTATAGAATTAACTATTTCAATGATCATTTGTTTCAGATTGGTGAAGCTATTAAAGATGGTGTTGATGTAATCGGCTACACCACCTGGGGTCCCATTGACCTAGTCAGTGCCGGTACAGGTGAAATGAAAAAAAGATATGGGTTCATCTATGTTGACATGAATGACAATGGAGAAGGAACTCTTCAGCGCAAAAAGAAGAAAAGCTTTTATTGGTACCGAGATGTCATTGATTCTAAAGGGAAGAAACTGGTACCTCCAAACCGAAAATCGGGTACCGGAACAAAAACCAGATGATGCATAATAAGTGTTTCTCTACAGCACTGAGTTCTTTAATCAAAAATTAAAGCAGTTGTCTGTATCCTAATGTTAACACTGATCCCGGCAATTAATGAAACAAAACAAACCTTTCTGAGTGAATCGTGAACAATTTAAACAGACGCTCACGGATTATGTTGTGGTCCTTAGGTTGGGGATTTGTAAAGGAATGAATGGCAGTATGCATTCATTCCTTTTTCTATAGAGCATTATTGATAGTGATTATGAAAATGAACGTGTTTGAGAAGACGCTGAAAATAATAGGTGAAAAAGACTCTTTTAATTACACATGGAAATACAGGTGTGTACCTCCCTTTTTTACAAAGGACAGGGATGCTACGAGTTAGGAGTTATAAACGAGAAATATTTTTACTAAGAAAGAAGCGGTTTATCTACTTGTTTTTCGCAAAAAGCTTTTCGATTAGGGTTTTATCATTTAAAATGGTTTAATTGTGAAAGCCTTTACAAAATAATTCTATTTTGTTATGATTAAATGGTAAGATGAGAAAACGATTACTCAATCCCCCCTTTGGTCAAATATGTTTAAATTCAATTTTTATTTTTCATGTTTGAGAAAACGATTACCCAAAATTGAGAGTGAGGGACTGCGCGATGCAAAGAAAATTGTATCCATCAATGATGTGTGCCGGTTTTAATCATTTGTCAGATGAGGTAGAACAGCTTTCAGCTGCTGCTATTGATGGGTTTCACATGGATATTATGGATGGCTCGTTTGTTCCGAATTTTGGTATGAGTCCGGAGGATTTTAAAACCGTTGCAGATCACGCGGATAAGATGCTTGATGTCCATTTAATGATTGATCATCCGGAAAGATATGTGGCGATGTTTGTGACATTAGGTGCGAAGCGTGTTTATTTTCATCCTGAAGCAACTCCGCATTCTGCGCGGATTATTAGTCAAATTAAACAGATTGGTGCAGAAGCCGGAATTGCCATCAATCCGGGAACGTCTATTGCTTCAATTAGTGAGTTATTGCCGCTTGTTGATCAAGTCTTAGTTATGACGGTCAATCCCGGTTTTGCAGGGCAGGAGTATCTGGAATTTGTAACCGGGAAAATTAAACAGCTGAGTCGGATTCGCAGGGATTATCACTTTGAAATCGTTGTCGACGGAGCAATCTCTCCTGAGAAGATCAATGAGCTCAATCCCTTAGGTGTGACCGGTTTTGTTCTCGGAACTTCAGCCCTTTTTGGAAAGGGAAAAAGCTATAATCAAATTATTCGTTCATTGAAAGAACAACAGGAGGCTTAAACGGTGAAAATTGCTATTGGTGATGATCATGTCGGACTTATTTTAAAACCGGCAATTGTTGACTGTTTACATGAATTGGGGCATGAAACGGTAAACGTAGGAACGGATTCGAGTGAACAAACGGATTATCCAATCTATGGTGAAAAGGTAGGGCAAATGGTTGCTTCAGGCGAAACGGATCTTGGAATGATCATTTGCGGAACGGGTGTGGGCATTTCGCTTGCAGCAAATAAAGTCAAGGATATTCGGGCGGTTGTATGCAGCGAACCTTATAGTGCGAAACTTTCACGTGAACACAATAATACCAACATACTGGCTTTTGGATCATGGGCTATTGCGAGGAACTAGCCAAGATGATCGTCAAAGAATAGCTTGATGCAGCGTTTCTTGGCGGCAGACATGGACGTCGGGTGAACATGCTCTCAGCTATTGAGGAGGAACAAAGAAAATAAATAAAGCGGTGACCGTTCACTGTGGTTGTAATTGTAAGGTAAAATAAATGATGAGAAAGTTTGTGTTAACAGCATGAATAATAATGATGAAAATAAAATTTCGATTAAACAGATTGCCAAGCTTAGCGGAGTTTCTCCTGCAACCGTTTCACGAGTCATTAATAATAATGGCAGATTTTCTGAAAAGACACGGCATCATGTCATGAAAGTAATTAAAGAAAATAATTATGGTATGAACTATATTGCTAAAAGTCTTAGAATGAAAAAATCATTTACAATTGGCGTACTCGTACCCGATATCAGCAATGCCTTTTTTTCGTCTATTGTATTGAGAATGGAAAAATATCTGTACTCTAAGGGTTATTCAGTGATTATATGCAATACTGACCGAGATGAGCAGAAGGAACTGGCCTATTTGCGAACGCTGGAAGGAAAAATGGTCGATGGATTATTAGTTATCTCTGGTGATCAGGAATTTGATCCATCGGTCGTTCAAGCACAAACGCTTACTGTATGCATTGACCGCAAGCCCAAGAATGCCGACAATGTTGTTTTCATCAGTTCTGATCATTATCGCGGTGGCTTATTAGCAACGGAGGTATTGATTAAAAAGGGATGTGAAAAATTAGGTATTATTATCAGTCATGAAAATCTTTATTCATCAAGAGAGCGGCTCCGAGGGTTTAAGGACGCACTTGAAACATATGGATTGCCTTACAGTGTCAACAAAGTCATCAGGGTTGAAGATAAGGAAACAAAGCCTGAAGCAGCAAGGCTTCAAATCTTAAAAAGTCTGCGGCAGGGTGATTTGTTTGACGGTGTTTTTGCGATCAATGACCGTTTGGCGTTCGGAGCGATGAAGGCCTGTCGCGAATTTGGCCTAAAAGTACCTGAGAATGTCAAAATTATTGGTTTTGATGATGATCTTTTATGTACCTACAGTTCTCCGTCACTGTCATCCGTGAAACAGGATAGTGACCAATTGGCAAAGAAAGCCTGTGATCTTTTACTGAAATTAATTCATTTAGAGGTACTGACATCCAATGAAAGATGCCAGATAATTCCGATAAATATTGTATTGAGAGAATCGGTTTAATTCATCATGCAAATCTTTTTACAAAGAGATCGTTTGAGCGAGTAAAAATAAGCAGTCATCTCTTCAAGAGATGGCTGCTTCATAAATATTTGTTTTTGAACCATCTAATCAAGAGATGTTCACGAAAATCTAGTTTGTATAGTGGAAATAAGAAAATGGGGAGGTTGCACAGCAAATAAGAGTATTTATGACTGACGTGGAAGTTGTGGGTTCCGAACCTAAATCATTCCCCTTGGTTTGGCAAGGTGCGCATGTGGCGACTTGGGGGTGGGGATAGGAAATCAGCAACTGAGAGTGGCTGACCTTTTGTTGCGATGACTTGCTGGAATGCGGGGACAAGCGTTTAATTACGTAGGCTTTTGCACATCAATGAATTGATGTGTCGGGGGTTCCTTTAATAAATTATTGCTGTGCTCACCTCCTTGGTTAAATCATACTAAATATTTAAATTAATGGAAATATTTATTTGCAATTATAAAAAAATAATTATCCAACTGTTCACAAATTAGAAACAAATATAAAGTTTTGGGTATAAAGACCCATATTTCCAAAGTGCTTTACGATTCTGTAAAATGATTAACCCGAAAAACATTAGTTTTCTACAAAAAAAGACCCCATTATGCAATGGGGCCGGGGAAAGGTTGTTTCTATAATAGTTATTACCGATCAGGGAAAATTTTAAACATTAGGAATCTGCTCAATTAAGGAGACTAACGGATTAATTTTGCAATTATATTTAGCAACTCTTAAATACGCATAATCTTCAAGCACTAAGTATTTATTGTCCTCAAACACGATAATATCACCTTTGGTGTATTTTGTTTTATCGGTGTTAATGAGCATCGTTTTACTTAAATACCATGAAGAATAATAATGATCAATGAATTGAACAATGTACATATCTCGAAGCATTGATAGATCCTCCTGAATCAATTTGAGAAGTCATTCACTCAAGAAAATACTACCAAAAAACGATTACAAAAAAGTTACATGTATTGTTACATATAGATGAGACTGTTTCAGGCGTCGATGGGACGGATCTGAATTTCTAGAGCGACTCCCATTCTCTCCAACTGAGATCAATTTAGATAAAAAGAAATTGAGCTATTGTTGGGTACAATTATGGAATTCCCTGATCGATGAAGTGCAGTTTTCCGTTTGCAGGAATAATTAATCTATCCTTTGTTGTTGCTGCTTTGCTGCTGATAAATGCAAACATTATCCGCATGATTATTGTGAGTTTTTTTGACAGCACCACTTTTTTGCGCGCGGCAACATTTAACGCAAATAGACAAAATAATGTAGACCTGGATGCTTTGTAGAGCGGCCGTTTATAAAAATGTAATAGTTAATTGCTATGCAAAGATTGCAAAAGAACATGAGTGAAGCATATTCCCCCAAACCCCAAATACCTATATAAAATGAAACTTTCCAGCAATGAGCCAATGACTTAATCCTACGATGGGGGGATGAAGATGAATTTCGAGGACTATCAGCCTTATTTGAGTCCGGCACTTGCAAAGGCAACGGACCTGATTGCTGTAAGTGGCAAGGGTTGTTATTTGACCGATAGTAAAGGGGATCGGTATCTGGATTTCGTTCAGGGAATCGCGGTCAATGCGCTGGGACATTGCCATCCGAAGATTGTTGAAGCGATTAAAGCGCAGGCGGAGAAACTGATTACAGCCTCGTTCAATGTTGTCAATTACCCGGCAACGCTTGAGCTTGCGAGGCGGCTGGCCGGAGTGACGCCGGGTGAGTTGGATTCCGTATTCTTCTCCAATGGGGGAGCAGAAGCAGTGGACGGTGCGCTGAAGCTGGCTAAGGTTTACACACGGAGACCGGCGATCATCGCGTTTCAAGGCTCTTTTCATGGACGGTCATTCGGGGCTTTATCCGTGACGGGCTCGAATGCCAACTATCGCAAGTATTATGAACCATTGGTGGGTTCAGTTTATTTTACGGCGTATCCGTCAAAGGATTTATGTCCTAAGGGATTCAATGAAGAGCAAAGAACGAAGTTTTGTCTGAGTGAACTGGATCGACTTTTTGAAAATCTTGTGGCACCTGATCAGGTAGCGGCGATTATTATGGAACCCGTTCAAGGCGAGGGCGGTTATGTTGTTCCTTCGAGGGCGTTTGTACAGGAAATTCGTGAGCGCTGTGATCGATATGGCATTTTGCTGATTCTAGATGAAATTCAATCGGGTTACGGACGGACAGGGAAAATGTTTGCGAGCAGTTACTTTGATGTGGTACCCGATATTATGACAATAGGCAAGGCAATTGCCGGCGGTTTGCCAATGAGCGCGGTGATTTCGACAGCGGCAATTATGAAGGAATGGCATCCGGGAATGCATGGTACCACTTTTGGCGGAAATCCAATTTGTGCGGCGTCCGCTTTGGCTGTTCTGGATGAATTCAAACAATCGGCTCTGCTTAAGCATGTGAACGAGGCTGGCACATACTTGAAGAGTCAATTAGTGGGACTGCAAAAGAAATACAACTGTATTTCCGATGTTCGGGGACTGGGGCTAATGCTGGCGATTGAATTTTCTCATCCGGATGGCAGCCCTGCCGGAGATCTATTGGAAGCAGTCAGGACCGGCTGCCTGAAAAATAAATTGCTGACGCTATCCTGCGGCGTCCATCATAACGGCATGCGTTTTGCCACGCCGCTGAATGTGACTCGGGATGAGATTGATCAAGGAATCACAATAATCGATTCAGTGATGAATCGACTTTGCGTTCAATAAGAAAGGACTGAGGTCATGGAAAAAAAGAAAGTCTTTTACTATAACATTGACGATAATCTGGATTATGAACACGATTTGCTGAACACGTGGGGTATTGATAATTTGGAACTCATTGAAGTTAAGGATTATAATGGGGTGCAACCATTTATTAATCATGCGAAAGAGGCGGATGGTGTTGTTGTCGAATATCAGCAAATTTCCCGGGAAATTATGGAGGAATTGCCGAATTTGAAAATCATCGCCCTTCAATCGATTGGTGTCGATAATGTGGATGTCGAATCAGCGACTGATCATGGCGTGTGTGTAACGAATTGTCCGGGTTTTTGTTCAGAGGAAGTAGCATTGCATACTGTTGGATTAATCATTGATCTGACTCGGAAAATTACATTGCTTGATCGGACGGTGCGTGGCGGAAAGTGGGACCCATTGTATGGATACAAAACCCATCGATTGACAGGAAAAACCGTCGGGCTCTATTTTTTCGGCAGTATACCTAAAACAATGATGCCCATGCTTCGTGCACTCAGCGTCAAAGTACTTGTTTTTGCGCCAACAAAAACAAAAGCTTTCTTGGAAGAATATGGTGCGAAAAAAGCGGAGACATTTGAGGAGCTGCTCATGCAGTCGGATATTCTGTCGCTGCATTGTCCGCTCATGGATTCGACCACACATCTCATTTCTTGGCGTGAATTGAAGCTGATGAAAAGGGATGCTTTTTTGATTAACACTGCACGCGGCAAGGTTGTTGATGAGACGGCACTTGCTAAAGCCCTAACGGATGGTGAAATCAGAGCTGCTGCTGTTGATGTCATTGAAGATGAGGAAACGGAAAGCAGTCCTCTATTTAATATAGAAAATACGATTATCACCCCACATTCAGCATTTATCTCTGAAGATTCCTTTTATGATGCGCGGAAAACAACGTTGAAACAGCTTGTGCAGCGATTAAGTAAAGATCAAAAACCATCAAATCTGGTGAATCAGGGCGTGATGTAACCGCAAAGTCAAAAGCCACCCCGATTGGTTTTAGACTGAAAATCTCTTCAGAACCCGACGGGGTGAGTACTGGGATAAAATCAGTGCTTCGGAAATGATCCGCGCGATTACCATTATCAAATCGATCGGACGCAGAAGCAGCTGCATAAGGATTCTTTCAAAACTAAAAGAAGACCGGGAAATCAAGGAAGACTCGATAAATCGATAAGTGACTGGAATAAATCGGGAAAATAAAAGGCACTTTGTCGCACGATATCCTTTTAAAACATAATGGCCTTTTAATGAGCAGATAGAAAGGTTTGTTCTTCTGTGCATTTGAGGTCCTTTTTCACATTTATGATTGGATATGTGCTCAGATCGGGTCAGACAATTTATGGAAAATAGCGACGTGCAAAAGACTGCTGTGGTCGGGTTGCTGTGGTCATTAGTAATCACGGCGCAAATGATGTCAACTAAAAATTCAAGGTGCTTTGCGAAAGGTAAACAGGCAACATTGGATGTGTTTGGCATTGGACCATTCTTGTGAAACGAGAGATGGAAATGGAATTCATACATTTTATCGTTGAGATGTTCCCGCGGTTTGTTTTTTTCTATCCATTCATTATGTCTTTGGTTTGGATGACGGGAGCGCTTTTGTTTTATCTATATCGTGAACGCCATGAATCGGTTGACTTTGAATCGATTGATTGGCCAATGGTGAATTTCGTTGTGCCTTGTTATAATGAGGAGTCCACAATTATTGAAACGATCCGGTATTTGTCGGAAATGCCTTATCCGAAAAAAGAAATTATTGCCGTAAATGACGGCAGTATAGACGGCACAGCAGAGGTGCTGGAATGTTTGGCGGGTCAATACAAAGAATCGCGTGTGATTCACTAATAAAGAGTTCGCCTTCGGAAATCTGTTCGAGTCCGGCAATCATTCGCAGGGTTGTCGATTTACCGCAACCGGAGGGACCGACAAGTACAATAAATTCCTGATCTTTAATGGTTAGATGAAAATCTTTTACCGCGAGCGCGTCACTGTTGTCATAGCGCTTCTTAATATGGTTCAGCACGATGGAAGCCATGCGAATCCTCCTTATAATAGTTGGTAGATTAAGTATATAAAATTCGGAAAATAGTGCCTATTGACAGAATGATGAAATTCAGCTGCTGTTTTTGGCGGAGTGACAAGAAAAAGGTTTATGTGCTGTAATCTCTGACACTTCAGTGAATTTCCATATAGGTGTATTGCTCTATGTACACGCTACTAGAAAAATGCTATTTTTATAGAGTACATAGTTTTCCAGCTTTGTAACAATATGTTGAACCATGGGAGGTTCCAACGATATAAAAAGGGAGAGTGAAAAGTGAAGCATCGAGCAAGATATTTGATTTCAGGACTTCTGGCCATGGCTTTGGTTGCACTGTCACTGAGTTTTACAGGTGGTACCGCGCAGGCAAGTTCTTCGTACAGTTCCTACGTCACTTCTTACACATTGAAAGTCCGCAGTAAGGCAAGTACTCATTATCGAACATTACGCACATTGAGCATGGGGAATAAAGTCACGGTGACGAGCCGATCAGGAAAGTATTCCCGAATTAAATACGGGAATACAACTGGTTACGTTCAAACGCAGCACTTAAGCCGCAGCAAATTTAAATCTTACAGTGCTTATGTAACTTCATACACGCTGAAAATGCGTAGTAACGCGAGTGTTCATTATTCAACTAAACGTACACTAAATATGGCGAACAAAGTTACAGTACTCGGCAAGGGCAAAAAATACGCGCTTGTCAGCTATGGGGGCACAACCGGTTATGTACAGAATATTCATTTGAATAAAAGTAAGTTCAAATCGTTAAGCGCTTATGTGACTTCCTATACTTTGAAGATTCGCAACAATGCGAGTGTTCATTATTCGGTTCGGCATACGTTAACAATGGGTAATAAGGTTACGGTACTTGGCAAGGGCAAAAAATATGCGCTTGTCAACTATGGCGGTAAAACCGGTTATGTACAGAATATTCACCTTAATTCACAGCCATTTCGCGCATATAATGCCTATGTTACGTCCAACACACTGAAGATTCGTAATAACCCAAGTGTGCATTACACAACGCGACTGATTCTGGCGGTCAACAACCGGGTGACGATTACTGGGAAGGGCAAAAAATATGCTCAAGTTAAATTTGGTAATGTCTCAGGCTATGTTCAGGCGAAGTATCTAACGACGACGCAGCCCGCGGCCTCGAGTAATCAGCCGACCGATCCGCCGGTAACCAGCGGATCTCAGTTCGGGCTTGATATTTCGCATTATCAAAATGATGCAGGAAATGGAACTATTGACTTTAATGCGATCAAGCAGGACGGCAACAGATTTATCATTGCAAAGGCTTCTGAAGGCGGTAATACGGACAGTACGTTTGTCAGCAATGCGGTTGGGGCCAAAAATGCAGGTTTAACGGTCAATGCGTACCACTTCTTCCGTGGATCGGATGAAGCAGGTTCCAGAAATGAAGCCAATGTTTTCTCAAAACAGATTCGTACGGCTAACGCGCAAGGTGTTTCTCTCCACTATCTCTTTATTGACGTTGAAACAACAAACGGTGTGGACAAGCAGACCTTAACGAACAATGTGAAGGCATTTATTGATCAAATGAGAAAGAACGGATTCAATCAATTGGGAATCTATTCGAATCTTTCGTTCTATAACAATAAAATTGATTTACCAAATGTTGTTGCGGCGCAGCCTTCTCAGCCGAAGTTTTTAATTTGGCTTGCACGGTATCGCGGACAAGAAACTCAGCAAGGACCCGGCGCGAACTTCGATGTTGATATCTGGCAATACACGAGCAGCGGATCATCGAGCGGCATCGTCGGTGCTGTTGACAAGGATATCTGGTATTACACGATTAATGGACTGTAAGTGAAAATCGTGAATCATCTGAATCTCCTCTGAACTATGGGTATCTGTAGTTCAGAGGGGATTTTTTTGTCTAGCTGAGAATAACTGAACTTTTCTTAAGAATAGCGGAAGTCCGTACGGGTACGATTAAGCAGTTACTAAAAATTCTGCAGTGCTAAATTTTTTCGCGTGTGATAAAAGTCACCCTTGATAATTTTCACAACATGAATTATCATATATAACGATAAAGATAATGAGAATCATTATCATTTATATAGTGAAATGAGGTGGCATTTTGCAACGCCTGGAATCACGAGGAATAACGGGCTGCTTCTATTATCCTATTATTCTTCTGTTACTTTTTTTGATCGCTGTTTCAGCGGTTTATTCGGTATCCATCGGACAAGTACATATTCCGTTCGGGCAATCGATGAATATTCTGCTGCATGCACTGACGAACGGCAAGCTGGGTTCATTGCATGGGATCCAGGAATCCAATAGCAATATTATTTTTCAGATTCGGATGCCACGGGTGATTTTTGCTTTGCTGATCGGCATGGGCCTTTCTTTGTGTGGAGCGGTGATGCAGGCAACCGTGCAAAATCCGCTGGCAGATCCGTATATTATCGGCATTTCTTCAGGTGCGTCGCTGGGTGCAACGATTGCCATTCTTATTGGATTTGGATCGTTCTTCGCCAATTTTGGTGTTGCATTTGGTGCATTTGCAGGGGCTGCGGTTACTTCTGCTGCGGTGCTCCTGCTGTCAAGTATCGGTGGCAGGGCAACCTCAGTGAAACTCATCTTGTCCGGTGTCGTGATCGGTGCGTTCTGCAGTTCTTTTTCTGATTTAGTCATTTATTTTGCAAATAATGCTGAGGGTGTGCAGCAGGTTGCTTTCTGGTCAATGGGGAGTCTTGCGCCGTCAAGCTGGGAAAAAATCCCGATTTTGGCTGCAGTTGTCCTGCTCGGATGCGTTTTTTTTCTTTTCCAGCATCGCGTGCTTAATACAATGCTGCTCGGCGATGAATCCGCAGTGACACTGGGCATTAATTTAAGCATCTTTCGCAAAATTTATATGGTACTTGCTGCGCTGATCACAGGAACGATGGTGGCTTATGCCGGTACGATCGGCTTTGTCGGATTGATTGTGCCGCACATTTGTCGCGGACTGTTTGGCGCAGACCACAAGCGTCTGATTCCGGCAACACTGCTTATCGGCAGTCTTTTCATGATCTGGGCGGATATTCTGTCACGAATCCTGATTCACAATGTAGATCTGCCGATCGGTATTATCACATCCGTAATCGGTTCACCGCTGTTTATCTATATGATTGTGAAAAAAGGCTATAAATTCGGAGGGTGAGCAATGGAACTGACGGCAAAAAACCTGCAGGTACGTCGAGGAAAAAAGGAAATTATTAAAAATGCTTCTGTATTTGTGAGGAACAGGCAGTTTGTCGGTCTGATCGGTCCAAACGGTTGCGGCAAATCGACGCTGCTGAAAAGCATTTATAAAAGTCTGACGCCTCATGGGGGAACCGTGTTTCTGAACGATCTGGATGTCTTGAAGAGCACCGAGAAAAAAGTATCGCAGCATTTGGGTGTTGTTGGGCAGTTCAATGAAATGAGTTTCGATTTAACCGTCGAACAGATGGTGCTGCTTGGCCGGACGCCGCACAAGAAATTATTGGAACCGGACCAGTCCGATGATTACCAGATTGTTGAGGAAGCACTGCGCCGGACACGCCTGACTCATTATCGGACACGCAGCTATCTGTCGCTGTCCGGGGGGGAGAAGCAGCGTGTTATTCTTGCACGCACAATTGCCCAGCAGCCGGAGCTGATGATTCTCGATGAGCCGACCAATCATCTTGATATCCGTTATCAGTTCGAGATCCTCTCATGTGTGAAGCAGCTCGGAATCAGCGTATTGGCAGCGCTCCACGACTTGGAACTGGCGGTCATGTACTGTGATTATATTTATGCCGTTAAAGATGGAGAAATCTTTGCGCACGGGAAACCGGAAGAAGTTTTGACACCGGAAACCGTCGAGGCTTTGTATCAAATAAAATGCCGGACTTACATCAATCCGGTGACACATCGTTTAGGCTTTGCCTACGGAATTTGAGGAGGAGACATACAAAAATGAAAAAGAAAAGTTTAATTGCCGGCTGTCTGGCAGCGCTGCTGCTGCTTGCTGGTTGTGGAAGCAATGCAGCAGGCGGAACAGAGAAAGCGGTAAAGAGCAGTAAATCGCATTATCCGCTGACCATTCATAATTATACAAAGACAGAAGGAGGTAAGGCCTGGAAGAAAAAAAATGAAGTTTACAAGAAAGAACCGAAGCGGGTGATGGCAACAACCAAAACAGTGGCTGAACTGCTTCTTCATCTCGGATTGAAGGACAAGATTGTCGGCGTTGGTGGCAATTTCGGTATTGCAGATCCAACTGTTGCGAAACAATATGCTTCGTTGAAGAAGCTCAGCAGTGACTATGTCGGAAAAGAGGCGGCAATTGGAACAAATCCAGATATCATTGTCAGCCGCGGCGATCTGTTTGACAATGCGGACTGGGGCGTCGGTACTGTTGATTCGTTGAACAGTATGGGGGTTGGTACCTATGTTCTCGAATCCTCCATTCCCGGAGGCTCGTATGATTCGATTTACAAAGACATTGATCACCTCGGCAAGATCTTCAATGTTCAAGACAAAGCTAAGGCGTTCGCCGACCAATTAAAGAAAAAACAGAAAAGGATTACCTCCAAATTATCGAAGATCAAGAAAACACAGACCTTTGCTTTAATGTTTATGTCCGATCCAAAGGTCGTTTCGATCTATCCGGCAGGCAAAGAAACGTTCTTCAACAACGCTTTTAAGATGGTCAAGCTGGACAATGTATTTATAAATGAAACCGGCAATGTCAGCGTCGAAACACTGGTCAAAAAGAATCCAGATGTGCTGATTGTGCTTGATTGGGAAAACGATGGTGCTAAAATGAAAAAAGCACTGTACGCTAATCCGAAGCTTGCCAGCATGAGGGCGATTAAGGACAAGAAACTTTATACGATGGACTACAATTACCTGTTTGGCTACAATTACGATACGATTGATGGACTCGAAAAGCTGGCCAAGGAAATGCATCCGGATCTCTATAAATAAAAGATCTATCTGTGTGATTCATGGGTATGCGTAGGTAAATGAAAATCTTGCTTTAAAGAGAAATCGTCGTTTGCTGATCATGCAAACGGCGTTTTTTTACAGGTAAAGAACATTGATCGTTTTGCCTTGCTAGTACGACGATCAACGTCATAAGATTCGATCGGGCAGGCAGGTTAAGCGCCCAATCTGAGAAATAAACGGAAAAATTCAGCTTATCGAATCGAAAAATATGAAAAAGGAGGGATTTTTTTGAATAAGCAGAAAAATTACCTTTATTTACCCGTGAAAGAAGCGCTATGATGCATATAACCGGAAAATCTCCGCTTATTTTTATACGGGGCAACGCGAAAGTCAGCGCATCCTGCGGAAGTAAGAACCGGGCGTTTTTTACCCGGCTTTTCTATCATTCAATTATTATTTATTCCGTCATTCATAAATTGACGGTAAAGACCACACATACTTCAAAGAGAGAGAAAAGATTAGTAGCGTTTAAATCTTAGTTGACACATATGAATTATGCATATAAAATAGCGTTAATCCATCAGGTGGGTTAGTTTTGTTTCTTCATTATTATGGATAGTGAACAGGTGGACGTCATATGAGCAAAGAAAAAGTATATGTTGATTTGTTCAAACAGCTATGCGCCCTGCTTGAACAGGAATTTGATCTGGTTGCAAACATGAGCAATATGGTCTCTCTTATTTTTGAAAAGGTTCCCGGGCTAAACGGAACGACCTTTTATCGATGGAAGAACAATGAATTAATTCTTGGACCGTTTCAGGGCAGAGTTGCTTGTATGCATATCCCGCTTCAGAAGGGCGTGTGTGGCAAGGTAGCTTTTACAAGAAAAACAGAAATTGTCCCGGATGTTCATCAATTTCCCGGTCATATT
Source organism: Sporolactobacillus shoreicorticis (assembly GCF_024125445.1). Lineage (GTDB taxonomy): Bacteria > Bacillota > Bacilli > Bacillales > Sporolactobacillaceae > Sporolactobacillus > Sporolactobacillus shoreicorticis. The sequence goes on from NZ_JAMXWM010000001.1 coordinate 128,417, forward strand.
GCGTGTGATCAGCGTTCCAAGTCAGAGATTGTCGTTCCTGTTCTTGAACCGGGCAGTAATCGATTCTTTGGCGTTCTGGATTTAGACAGCCCTTTAGTTAATCATTTTGATGCTGTAGATGCCAGGTATCTGGAACAGTTGGCACCATTGGTTTTTGGCATTAAGAAAGAGGATAGGTACTAGTCATGGATATTCGAAGGAGATGCAGCTTTGGTTTATTTTGAGCCTTCAGAGCGTGTTCGAAAACTGCCTGTTAACTTTTTTGGTCAATTGGATCATAAATTGGCTGCAGTAGAAAAGACAGGGGTACCGTACATTAACTTATCCAAGGGGAATCCCGACCTTCCGACACCTGAACACATTGTGGCTTCTTTAAAAGCAGGAGCGGATCAGCCGGAAAATCATGCCTATCCCCCGTTTATCGGAAAAGAAAAGGTACGATTGGCCATTACTGATTTTTATAAAAAAGAATATGGAGTGACATTGGATCCGACTAATGAAATCGCTGTTTTCCACGGCTCTCATATCGGTATTACTGGAATCCCGCAAGTCCTGCTTAATCCCGGCGATTATATGCTGATTACAGATCCTTGCTATCCTATTTATTACTCCTCGGCTACATTGGCGCAGGCAAGAACCTACGCCATGCCGCTTGAGGAGTCGAATCGCTTTCTTCCTGATTATCGAAGCATTCCGGACGATGTTCTGCCAAACGCACGGCTCCTTATGCTCAACTATCCGAACAATCCGACCGGTGCACTGGCAACGAAAGATTTCTTTCAAAAAACGATTGATTTTGCCCAAACACACCACATTCCGGTTGTTAATGACTTTGCCTATGCTTCACTTGGATTTGATCATAGTAAGCCGTTGAGCCTGCTCCAAATTGAACAAGCAAAGAGCGTTGCAGTTGAAGTGTATACGCTATCGAAAACATATAATATGGCAGGCTGGCGATTCGGTTTTGCTGTGGGAAATGCTTCTATTATAAGGGCATTGAATCACTTTCAAATGCATGCCTGCAGCACGGTGTTCGGTGCAGTTCAAGATGCCGCGGCATGTGCACTGCAATCATCGCAGGAGTGTGTAACGAGACTGGTTCACATCTATCAACAGAGGCGTGATGTGCTCATCAGTGGCTTAAGACGAATAGGCTGGAAGGCTGACTCTCCACCGGGCACATTTTTTGCCTGGCTTAAGGTTCCGGCTGGATATGACAGTCAGTCTTTCACGGATTTGTTGTTTCGTGAAGCACATATTGTGACGGCTCCGGGAATTGGTTTCGGGGAAAAAGGTAACGACTTTATAAGAATCAGTCTCGTGCACAGTGAAGACGTGTTGGCGGAGGCGGTCAGACGAATTGACGCGTTGCACTTATTTTAATAGGTTGGGAGATTAAGGCGTAAGATGATAAAGATAGATTTAACAGGTCAAAATGTATTCATTACCGGAGGTGGTTCTGGGATCGGCAAGGGGATTGCCGACCTCTTTCTCGAAGCCGGTGCCGCGGTGGCTATTGCCGATGTCACTTTCGAACAAAAGACAGAACGGAAATCTGATCGTTTGATACATCTCAAACTGGATGTGACGAATAAGGAAGATGTCAATCATGTGGTGAAGACGGCTGCCGATCTTTTTGGGGGACCTATAACTATTGTCGTGAACAGTGCGGGAATTTCAACGATGGATTATGCTATGGACATCAAGGAAGAAGACTGGGACCGAGTCATGGATGTCAATGCCAAAGGAACTTTTCTTGTATCACAAGCGGTTGCTCGTCAGATGAATGAACATGGAATCGAAGGGCGGATCATTAATATTGCGTCACAGGCCGGGAAAAATGGTTACCGCTGCATGGGAAATTATTGTTCATCCAAGCATGCGGTACTCGGATTCACGAAGGTCATGGCCGTTGAACTGGCTCATCAACAAATTCTGGTCAATGCCATCTGTCCGGGCATTGTCGAAACGAGCATGAAGCATCGGGAGCGGATTGACGGCGCTAAGCTCAGAAATATGACTCCGGAACAGATCTATCAGGAAGATTGTTCGCAAGTACCGCTGGGAAGAACGGCGCTTCCATCTGATGTAGCCAATGTTGCTCTGTTTTTGGCTAGCCCGCTTTCTGCCTATATGACTGGTCAGGCAATCAATGTGACGGGCGGAATGACCATGAATTAAAGGCTGTCTTCACCATTTTGTTTTTAAAGGAGTTCAATGCAATGTCTTTTCACGTGGTTTCCAGAGTCGGACCTCAGCAGTATATTTCTGAAGTAGGCGCCTATGATTATCTGCCGGAATTTCTCAAAGTATTGTCTGCCACGCGGATTCTTATTCTTCATGGCGTAAAATCCTGGCAAAAGGCGGCACCGTATTTCCCAGATCTAACTCAGGCAGGCTTTGATGTGTTCGACATGAGGTTTGGCAGTGAATGTTCGCACAAAGAGATTGATCGAGTCATTGAAGAGATTCACAGATTGAGGATTGATCTGGTCATTGGAATCGGCGGGGGAAAGGTCATCGACACGGCGAAAGCGGCAGCGGTGAAATCGGGCGGAATTCAACTTGTGATCCTGCCGACGATGGCAAGCAACTGTGCCGCATGGTCGGCACTCAGCGTTCTTTATAAGGATGACGGAATTTCGATTGGGCATGAACTCTATCCGAGACAGTCCAGCCTTGTTCTTATCGAGCCGAGAGTGATTTTGGATTCTCCTTTGGATTATTTTATCGCCGGAATTGCCGATACATTGGCGAAATGGTATGAGTCCGACAGCTTGCTGACGCGTGTCGGTACCAATCACCTCTCGCTCATGTATGCACGCGAGTCTGCCAAAATCTGCCGAGATATTCCTTTGAATCACGGCGCGCAGGCGGTCGAGGATATGAAGCAGGGCGTTTTATCGGACGCCTGGCAGCTTGTCATGGAAACGAACATTATCGCGGGTGGTTTGGTCGGCGGTTTTGGAGATGCCTATGGGCGCGCGACTGCGGCGCATTCCATACATGATGCGCTCACTTATTTTCCAGAAACGGTGCATCTGCTGCATGGAGTAAAAGTGGCCTATGGCATTATGGTCCAGTTGGCGCTTGAAAAAAAGTGGGATGAAATCCGTCGCCTGCTGCCGTTTTACCGTCGTCTGAATCTGCCGGCAGGTTTACAGGATTTGCATCTTAATACACGCTCCGAAGAAGAGATACGCCAGTTAGCTGCTTATTCGGTCGGTCTGGATAAAACCATTCATTTGCTCCCTTTTAAAGTGACGGAGGATTCTGTTCTTGAATCCATTAGACAGCTTGATAAGTATACGGCTGACTCTGCAGAAAGGAATAACTAGGTCTTAAAACCAAGTAATCCTACTAGAAAATACATGAAAGGAGGCGCAAATCGGTGTCAGCCTCGGAAATTATACGTACCGAACATGTGGTTAAAACCTTTATCGTTGATAAAAAAGTACAACCGGTACTAAAAGATGTCAGCCTCTCCATAGAAAAGGGCGAGATTTTTGGCATCATCGGCTACAGTGGTGCTGGAAAATCAACGCTCGTCCGTTGCTTTAACGGAATCGAGAAGCCAACTGAAGGCGATATCTTCTTTGAAGGACAAAATATTGTCGGTTTAAAATCATACGAACTAAGAGCGATCCGTAGGAAAATCGGTATGATTTTTCAGCAATTCAATCTCATGCCGTCTCGAACTGTTTTTGGCAATATAGCGCTTCCTCTAAAACATAGTGGACTGTCAAAGCAGCAGATCGATAAACGAATAACCGAATTACTGGAACTTGTTGATTTACCGGACAAACGAAATGCTTATCCCTCGCAACTGTCCGGCGGGCAGAAACAGCGGGTAGCTATTGCACGGGCTCTAGTTAACCAACCGAAAATTCTTTTGTGCGATGAAGCGACAAGCGCGTTGGATCCGAAAACAACGAAGTCGATTCTCCATCTCTTGAAGAAATTGAATAAGGAATTAGGTTTAACAATCGTAGTGATAACGCACGAAATGTCGGTGGTCAAGGAAATATGCCAGAAAGTCTCAGTCCTTGATAAAGGGAAGATCATTGAGCGCGGCGATGTTTATTCTGTCTTCTCCAATCCACAACAAGAGTTGACACAGTCATTCATTGAAACAACATCTGCGCTAGGCAGTGTGAAAACATTGATTGAAACGCAATCTCCTGTTGTGCAGCTGCAGCCGGGACAGCTGCTGCTTAAAATAAGCTATACGACAAGCAGCGTCTCGGAGCCGCTCATCTCCTATATTTCGAGAACGTTTCATGTTGACGCCAATATCGTGTTTGGCGATATTCAAATTTTGAGCGGCAATCCGCTCGGCGGACTCGTTGTTATTTTGAGTGGTCAGGAGTCGGCTATTGATCGCGCACTTGAATACGTGAAGCAAAGATATGTCGCTGTCGAGGTGTTGAATCATGGATAACGTGTTGCAGCTTCTGCTTCCGAATGTTTCTCAGGTCATGGATGAATTTTATCTTTCAATCATTCAAACGCTGCAAATGGTCTTCGTATCAGGCCTGATTTCTTTTATACTCAGTCTGGTCATTGGCATTTTACTCGTTTCTACGAGAAAGGGCGATATTCTAGCAAATTCCTTTGTCTTCAACGTGTTTGATAAATTAATCAATCTGTTCCGCTCGATTCCATTCATTATTCTCATTGCCGCTCTAATTCCAATTACTCGCTTGATTTCCGGAACGGCCGTCGGTGTACAGGGCACTCTGTTTCCGCTCATTGTCGGAATTACTCCTTTTTTCTCAAGACAGATTGAATCTGCTTTGAGTGAGGTGGATGACGGATTGATCGAATCAGGGATTGCAATGGGCTTGTCACCTTTTCAAATTATTCTTTCTGTCTATTTAAAAGAAGGCATTTCGTCTATCGTGCGGGTGACGACGATTACGGTAATCAGTTTGATTGGATTAACTGCTATTGTCGGCGTTGTCGGTGGCGGCGGAATTGGTGATTTCGCGATTCGTTACGGCTATCAGCAAAATCAGCTGGATGCAACGTATGTGTCCATTATTGTTTTACTCATTTTTGTCAGCATTGTTCAAATACTGGGTACATTTATTTCAAAAAGAACCACACATTAGGAGGCGTTTCTCATGAAGAAGATGATTAAATTCAGCACTTTTATCCTCATTCTCAGTTTTGTTCTGGCTCTTACGGCTTGCAGTGCATCGTCTGGCACCGATTCAAAAATCAAAGAAGTGAAGGTGGGGGTTGTCGGTAACAGTGACGATCCGATCTGGGAACAGGTCAATAAGAATTTGAAGAAGGAAAACATTCAGGTTAAGCTGGTTAAGTTTACTGACGGTATCATTGCCAATCAATCTCAGGATAATAAAGAGCTTGATCTGACAGCCTTCCAGCACTATGCTTTTCTGAACCAGGAGAAAAAACAAAAGGGCTATAAGTTTACTGTTATCGCTCAGTCCTATATTGTGCCCTTAAATGTCTATTCAAAAAAAATTAAAAATCTGAAACAAATTAAAAGCGGAGATAAAATTGCAATTCCGAACAATGTTACTAATGCCGGCCGCGCCCTTAAGGTTCTGGAGAGTGCAGGACTGATCAAGCTTGATCCAAGTAAAGGGTACTCACCTGCTGTGAAGGATATTACAGAAAATAAAAAGAATGTGAAGATTGTTGAAGTAGATCCGGCCAAAATTCCTAGTCTGCTTCCGGATTTTGCAGCGGGCATTACAAATAGTAACTTTATTATTGATAATAAAATGAATCCGGTCACCGACTCGATTTATCGAATTAAACCTGATCTTGATGATCCGAATAACAAACCGTGGATTAATGTCATTGTTGCACGTACAGCCGACAAGAATAATAAAACATATAAGAAAGTAGTCGATGCTTATCACACGGCTTCGGTCGCAAATAAGATTAAGAAGCTTTACAACGGAGTCTATGTTCCGGCGTTTAAGTATTAAAAGAAACATTACCTTCTAATATCATGCAATATAGGTGCGGTGCTGATAAAATGGTAAGGAGTCATCATGAAAATACAAAAAACGAGGCGATTGTGATTATGGCAAAGGTTGAAAGCTTTACACTTGATCATACGAAAGTCAAGGCCCCATACGTCCGATTGATTGGAAAAGAGAAAGGGCCTAAGGGCGATGTCATCCAAAATTATGATTTGCGTTTTGTACAGCCGAATGAGAATGCGATTCCGACAGCAGGACTGCATACGATTGAACACATGCTGGCCAGTCTGCTGCGTGATCGGCTGGATGGTGTGATTGACTGCTCGCCATTCGGCTGCCGCACTGGTTTTCACTTGATTCTTTGGGGGGAACATGATCAAATTGATGTTGCTAAAGCGCTGAAAGGTTCTCTTGAATTTATCGCAAACGAAGCCACTTGGGATGACGTTCAGGGGACGACTATTGAAAGCTGCGGCAATTACCGTGATCATTCACTCTTCTCAGCAAAGGAATGGGCGAAGAAAATTCTTGAAGAGGGGATTAGCTCAGATCCATTTGAGCGCAAAGTGGTTAAAGAGTCCATTTAATTTATCTGTTGATCACAGGCAATATGATTCTTTTCAAAAAGCGAAACAATCTGAGTTCATCATTGATATGAATTTGGATTGTTTTTTACGTACCATTTTTATGCAAAAAAAAGGATGGTTGAGCGAATATAGGCAACCTTGATATTCAGTTTTGCTTTAACTTATCGGAGTTTATTCGAAAACAACATCCTACGTGGTCGACAGATCATCTTGAGATAACGAACAATACAGACAGGTAAGCGATGATTTTTCGAAAAATATAGCGGGAAGAGACTTGATGAAACAACTAAAAACCGCTTTCGTTAACATATTTCTAACCTTCTCCATTTTGTTTGTATTGTATCTGACGTTGATTCCGCATGATGTCATCCATACCGGAAATGTTGCAGAGCCGCCTGCTCGCCATTTTACGATTAATTTGAATCCACTTATGATTTTCAAAAATTTTCAATCAGATTCTTTGTTCTATTTTATTGTTGATGATCTGGGGAATATGATGCTGTTTCTGCCCTTTGGTTTTTTCTTGACGATGAAGTATCCGCACTTTCATTGGGCACACACCCTATTTATAGGCGCTCTTTTTTCAGCGACCATTGAATGGATTCAGCTTTTTATGCCTAATCGTATGACTGATATTGATGATGTGATTCTCAATACAACGGGTGCTGTTTTGGGATACATGCTTTATCGTTTTGTTCAAACAGATGATCCTATTGAACGGAGTTAACGGTGATTCATGAACCGACCATCGCGTTTTCCGTTTGATCATTTGGTTTAGAGAATCTCTTCACGTATGACGAAAAGCTATTTTGTTTATCCTGCTCTTAGGAGCGTCACTGCTGCCGACATGACGATAGTGAGGAGATATTTTGATGACCAACGATGAACTGATAACCGAACTCGGATCAGAAGCTGTGTTGAATTATGAACGAAACACAGCCCTTTTCTACCTGTTGATGGAAAAAGGGATCATTACACGAGAAGAATTTGATGAGAAATTCAAGACCGTCCACGAACACTTTGAAGATCACCTGAAAGGCATCTTTGGAGATGATTTTGAAGTGGAGTGATGGAGCAAATTAGAGTTCAGCGATCAATACAAGAAGTAACAGATCAATGATCTCAGAAATTAATTGAAAATAATTGCTTTAATCCTTGATATGTAAATCTATATATACTATTATTATTATAATTTAATAAATGATTATCAATAATAATAGAGGAAATTGGCCCAATGAAGCCCGGCAACTACTTTTTTTAGCATAGATGCTGAATTCAACAGGAGCTGCCTGAGAAATAAGGTAAGTCAAAGAATCAAATCCTCATCCATTTAGGATGGGGATTATTTTTTAAAATAATACATAGTAAATACGTAATAATTATTATATTTAATGGATTTAACTTTCTGTATTAAATAAATAAAAATGAATATTGAAAAATTAAAATAAGAATATTATAATTATATCAATATATAAAATTATATTATCACTATATGATATATTTTGAGGGGATGGAAGTTAGAATTAAGAAAACCGTACAATAGTCGCTTGAACTTTTAATCAATCGAATGGGGCGTGAATGATGATGACGACAGTCGTTTCTGTTTCTAAGAAAAAGGTGGTTAAAGCAGTTGCTGCTGCATCCGTTGGTAATGCGTTGGAATGGTATGATTTTTCTGTGTACGCTTTTTTTGCAATTTATATTTCTCAGAACTTTTTTCCCGAAGGAAACAGTTCTGTTCAATTGATTAGTGCATTCCTTATCTTTGGGGTGGGCTTTATCATTCGGCCGTTAGGCGCCATTATATTGGGTAACTATGGAGATCGAAACGGACGAAAAGCATTGCTCACGTTGACAATTATCATGATGGCGGCAGGAGTACTTGTCATTGGGCTTGCGCCATCTTATTACGCAATCGGATTTGGCGCTCCAATTCTTATTTTAGTAGGAAGAGTACTGCAAGGTTTCTCGGCAGGTGGTGAGATGGGCGGGGCCTCTGCTTTCTTGGTCGAATATGCAGATGAAGAGAACAAAGGAAAATATGCTGCCTGGTTGCAGGCAAGTATGGCTGTTTCCAATATACTGGGAGCACTCGTTGCGACGATCGTGACCCTTTCATTTACGCAGCAACAGGTTGCCTCCTGGGGATGGCGCATTCCTTTTTTGCTTGGGGTCTTGATTGCTCCGGTTGGCCTCTACTTGCGCAATAAGTTAGATGAAACCCCTCAATTTATTGCAGAGCGGAAGAAAGAAAAGGATGATTTAACACGTGAAACGATACCCTTGCTGAAGGCACTTAGCAAGTACCCGAAAGAATTAATTCTTGGCATCAGTTTTTCAGTGCTGTGGGTTGTTAGTGTCTATACGCTGATTATCTTTATGCCGACCTATGAACAAAAGACACTGCATTTTAGCAGTTCTGAATCCTTTACTGCGTCATTGGTAGCCAATGTGTGCATGTTTATTGGCTGTCTGTTGTCAGGACTTTATTCAGATAAAATTGGCAGACAGAAGATGCTGCTCTTTTCTACGGGGCTTCTGTTTGTTGGTGTCTATCCAATGCTGCTTTTCGTTCAGAGTGTTCATTCTTTCTTCGTATTGGTGATCACGCAAACTGTATTTTGTCTTTTGGTTTCTCTCTTTGTTGGTGTAGCCCCTTCTGCATTATCGGAAATTTTTCCTACAGAAGTGCGTGCTACGGGAATCTCGCTAACTTATAATCTTCCGAATGCTTTATTAGGCGGTTTTGCACCTGCCATTTTAACTTTATTTACTGAGGTTTTTCATAATACGTTTGCCCCGGCTTGGTATGTGATGATCTGTGCTGCCGTTTCATTCATCGCAATTCTCTTTATGCCGCATTATCGAAAAACATTCACGGTCATTAAATCGCATGCATTTTAAAATTTTTTCAGAGCGGGGAGAAAGGGAATAAGTGAAGACTCATGAGATTGTATTGGATGGACAACGTTTAACGATTAAAGATATCATTCGTGTTGCGCGGAAAAAAGATAAGATTATTATTGCTGATCATGCCATGGATAAAGTAGTCGCAGGACGTCAATTTATTGAACAGCAAGTCTATTCGGAAATCCCGGTTTATGGATTGAATCGCGGCGTAGGTCAAAACAAAGATCAACACGTATCACCTGAGCAGTATGAACGCTATAATCACAGTCTTCTTTTGTCTCATTGCATTTCAGTTGGACCAGAAGCCTCGGAGGAAACCGTCCGAGCGGCTATACTCATTCGCCTCAACACACTTCTGTTAGGCTATACTGGGGTACAACCGGAAATCGTACGCATGTATCAGGCATTTCTGAACGCAGAGATCTCTCCTATTGTATATGAACGCGGATCTGTTGGAGCTGCCGATATCGGATGTCTGGCTTCAATCGGACTGGCGTTGATTGGGGAGGGAGAGGTTCGCTATAAAGGCGTACGAATGGCTGCAGCAGAAGCACTAGAAAAATGTGGGTTGAAAAAAATAAGACTCGGACCTAAAGATGGACTGGCGATTGTCAGTTCTAACGCATTATTTATTGCGAAAACTGTGCTTTTCATCCAACAAGTAGAAGTGTTTCTAAACTTGGCGAATTTAATTTACGCAATGTCACTTGAAGGATTTGACGGCAATGTGACGCCGCTTAATCGTTCTGTCGTCGATGCGAAGAAGGCTGAGGGTCAGAAAAAGACTGCCGCGGCAGTGCGAAAGTATTTAGAGAGCAGCTATCTTTGGGACGGACATAAGAGAAAAAATCTGCAAGATCCGCTCAGCTTTAGAGGGGCGTTTAGCGTTCATGGATCGGTGAGAGATTCTCTGGATTATCTTAAGAATCAAGTGTCTATTTATTTGAATGCTTCCGAGGACAATCCGGCAGTGCTGGTGAACGAAAAGGAAATCATTTCGTGCGCAAACTATGAAATAACCACTCTTGTCCTTGGCATTGAAATGATCAATCTAGCACTTTGCCATATGGCGAGAATTGCATGCTTTCGTATCATTAAGCTGGGAAATCCGGAATTTACAGGGCTGCCGCGTTTTCTAGCACCAAAGGATAAGTCCGTACTTGGATTCGCAACCATCCAAAAAACAATTGCAGCTCTTGAGGCCGAAATTCAGGATTTGTGTCGTCCGGTTTCCACCAATTTTTTTCCTCTTGCAGGAGACATTGAGGATCATGCAACAAATTCAGTTTATGCTGTACAGAAATCTGAGAAAATCATGGATAATTTGTACTATATTTTTGGCATTGAAACCATGCATGCAGCTCAGGCTATTGATTTGCGCGGAAACATACTTCTTGGAAAAGGAACCAAGCAGCTCTATCAATCAATGAGGTGCCGCATTGCTTTCTTAGACCAGGATCGAAATCTATCCATTGATATTGAGAAAGCCTATAAGCTTTTAAAAGACAATGTGATGAGTTCTAACAATGTATATTTTTAAGGTTGACAATAGCAAAAGTTTTTAATAATATCAAAATATAATAATTAATTATCATTATGTGATTATTGAAGAACGATATCGTGTCATTTATTTGGGAGGAGGATTTAATGGATTTAATAGCAGGGGCTTTAATTTATTTGCACAGCCACCAGAATGAATTTGGCGATGCTGTATGGACTCATCTTGAATTGAGTGGTTTATCACTTTTGCTAGGATTAATGATCGGTATTCCGTTTGCTATTCTTTGTGCGCGACATGCTAAACTTTCGAATCTTATCATGAGCTTGGTAAATACATTCAGGGTTATACCTAGTCTGGCGATTTTGATCATTGTTATGCCGTTGCTGGGCACAGGATTTGCTCCTGCATTAATTGCACTAATTGTTCTGGCTTGTCCGCCTATCCTGATTAATACATTTATAGGGATAAAGAGTGTGGATCAAGAGATTCTTGAATCAGCAAGAGGCATGGGTATGAGTGCAAGGCAAATTTTGATGAAAATTGAAATTCCAATTGCTCTCCCATTAATTTTATCAGGTATTCGAACGGCCTCCGTTGAAATTATTTCCAGTGCCACACTTGCTGCATTCATTGGCGGTGGCGGATTAGGCACATTTATTATCAGCGGATTGAGTATGTACAACTTTTCAATGCTTCTCGTTGGTGCTCTCCCGGTTGCGTTACTTGCTATACTTTCAGAATTATTATTCGGATCAATAGAAAGAGTATTTACAAAATATAAAAGAGCTTAGTTAAAGGGAGATGAACGCTTTGGCAAAATCACGTAAAACCATCATTGGTCTATCTATTTTTATTATCGTTATCATTATTGGGTTGATTGCACTCGTGACTGTTCAGAATAATGCATCGAAAGGGTCCGGTAATGGTGCGCCCAAACAGACCATCACAATTGGTTCTAAGAATTTTACTGAGAGCATCATTCTTGGAGAAATGTACGCAGATGCGTTAGAAAATGCAGGATATAAAGTGAATCGAAAGCTAAATCTTGGCGGAACTCTTGTTGCCCATGAAGCTTTGAAAAAAGGTGACATTGATATGTATCCGGAATATACAGGAACCGGCCTCCTCGATATTTTGAAAGAAAATAAACTGACGGATGCTGATGCGGTTTATAAAGAAGTTGCGAAACAGTACAAAGACAAATGGAACTTGATTTGGCTGAATCCGTCGAAAGCTAATGATTCAAATGGACTTGCAGTCAGCAAAAAAATTTCCGACAAGTATAACATTCATACATTCTCTGATTTTGCACGTGAATCGAAAAAGATTAACTTCGCATCGACACCGGAATTTGACGAACGTGCCGATGGATTGAAAGGATTAAAGGCAACTTATGGCGGTTTTAATTTTAAGAGCAGCAAAATCTATGATTACGGATTAAGATATCAGCTTTTAGAAAATGGCAAAGCAGATGCTATTGTAGCCTTTACTACAGATGGACAGCTGACAAACAAAAATGTAGTCCTTCTGGAAGATAATAAGCATTTCTATCCGCCGTACTTTGTATGCCCGGTTATACGCGCCAATGTAATAAAAAAAGATCCAAATGTTCAAAAGGTGATAAACGCCGTATCGGCCAAACTGACTGAAAAGAATATGCAGGAAATGAATGCTCAAGTCGATCTGCAAAAGCAAAAATATCAGGATGTGGCGAAGCAATTTCTTATTGATAATGATCTCATTAAAAAATAATCGCTCAATAATGGATGAATCATGATCGGAGGTGACAGAGTGAAGTCGAACAACGATGCGATCAAGCTTGAGGGGATAAGCAAATCATTTGGTACGGCTAACCAGCCGTCTGTTAAAAAAACAAATCTAAAAATAGAGAGCGGCAGTTTTGTGACAATTTTAGGTGCATCGGGCTGCGGTAAAACGACTTTGTTGAAAATGGTTAACCGTCTTTATGAGCCATCAACGGGGAAAATTTATATTAATGGCGAGGATGTAACAACGATTTCTCCAACAGCGCTGAGAAGAAAAATAGGTTATGTAATTCAGCAAACCGGTTTATTTCAACATATGACCATTGAACAAAATGTAGCGACCGTACCGAAGATTCTTGGCTGGGAAAAAAAGAAAATTGATGAAAGAATTGATGCTCTGCTTCGTCTGGTCGGACTTTCACCGACAGACTATAGAAAGCGTTATCCGAGACAGCTATCCGGTGGTCAGCAGCAGAGGGTGGGTATCGCACGGGCCATGGCTGCAGATCCGTCAATTATGCTCATGGACGAGCCTTTTGGTGCGATTGACGCGATTAATCGCAATGAGCTCCAAGATGAATTCCTGCGAATACAAAAGAAACTTCATAAAACGATACTGTTTGTTACTCATGATATTATCGAAGCACTTAAATTGGGCGATAAAGTGATTATTATGAATGCCGGTGAAATTCAGCAATTTGATACACCACTGAACATCTTGAAGAAACCGGCGAATGACTTTGTTCGAAATCTTGTTCATGCCGATGATCTTTTGCAGAGAATGATTTTTGTGAAGGCACGCGATGTTATGAATCATAATGTGGATTCCATTCCGGTGAATGCAGATGCAGTGTCGATAAATGAACTGGCAAGTATCAAAGAAGTTTTATTGAAACTACTTGAGAGCTCCTTTGACTATGTAAAGATTACTAACGAAAAGAATGAACTTGTCGGACAAGTAACGCTTCATGAGATTCGGCAGGTATAATCCGCTGGTAAAAGAGAAATCGGGAGCGTGATCTATTGATTGACTATATTCAAAATAATTATTTAGAAGTTACAACCCTTTTCCTTCAACATATAGAGCTGACAGCAATGACGCTTTTTATTGCACTTGTGATTGCCTTTCCGGCAGGAATTGTATTGGCAAAAAACAAATATATAGCGTCTGTAATCATGCCTGTTTTGAGCGTCATTTATACAATTCCAAGTCTGGCGATGTTTGCACTGCTAATTCCTGTCTTCGGGCTGGGATTTGTTCCGGCAGTAATTGCGCTCGTTGCGTATTGCCAATTAATTCTTGTACGCAATGTTGTTGCCGGATTCCATTCGGTAGAGCCATCAATTATTGAAGCAGGGAAGGGGATGGGGCTTAATTCATGGCAGCTCTTTTCTAAAATTGAATTAGTGATTGCTCTTCCGACGATCTTGGGTGGAATGCGTATTGCTGCCGTTTCAGTCATTGGGATTGCAACGGTTGCCTCGTGGATTAATGCTGGAGGTTTGGGTGTGATCTTATTTCAAGGGTTATACAATGGCAACATTCCGGCAATTTTGTGGGGAACTCTTTTAGTTGCAAGTCTTGCAATATTTGTAAATTATTTTCTCTCAGTCCTGGAATCCGCAGCATTAGCTAAAGCAAAAGGAGCAATTTAGTCTAATGCACATCAATCAGTCAGATAAAAGGCACAGATTAAAAAAGGAGTTGCACAGAGATGGTGAAGATTGCAGCAAAACGAGGATTGGAATTAAGGTGCAAGGGCTGGCGTCAAGAGGGGCTGCTTCGCCTATTGGAAAATGTTATGGAAAATGCAGAAAATCAGGATGAACTCATTGTGTATGGAGCATTAGGAAAATCTGCGAGGAACTGGCCATCCTATCGTTCAATAGTTGCAGCACTGAAAACAATGAATGAAGATGAGACACTGATTGTTCAGTCCGGCAAACCGATTGGCGTTATTCGTACCCATGTCAATGCGCCACTTGTCTTAATGGCAAATGGTAATATCGTTGGCCAATGGGCAAGCAGTGATCATTTCTATGAATTGGAGCGCAAAGAATTAATATGCTGGGGCGGTCTGACAGCTGGAGATTGGCAGTACATCGGTTCTCAGGGTGTTATTCAGGGAACTTATGAAATTTTTCAGACGATCGCACGCATGCATTTCGACTCTAATCTCAAAGGCAGATTCATTTTAACAGCCGGGCTAGGCGGGATGGGCGGTTCGCAGCCGCTCGCAGGTGTGATGGCTGGGGCAGCGATTTTATGCGTGGATGTAAATGAAGCACATATTGACAAACGTATTGAAAGCGGCTATCTACAAAAGAAAACAAACTGTTTGGATGAGGCTTTGGAATGGATTCGTCAAGCTGTGGAGCTAGAGAAGAGCGTTTCTGTAGGACTGCTTGGCAACGCCGCGGAAGTCTACCCGGAAATCCTTGATCGCGGGCTTGTTCCTGATATTGTCTCTGATCAGACAGCTGCTCATGATTTAGTTTACGGTTATGTTCCAATTGGTTACAGTATGACTGGTGTTGCGGAGGCGCGCGCGAACAATCCGAAGCAGCTGGAAAAAGACTCAGGCGAATCTATTGCTAAAGAAGTAAGGGCAATGCTTGCCTTTAAAGAGAAAGGTTCCATTGTATTTGACAACGGAAATAATATCCGTACCCAAGCATCTAAATATGGTGTGAAGGATGCGTTCCAAATTGATATTTTCACTGAGGCATTTTTACGACCGCTCTTTGCGCGAGCAATTGGTCCGTTTCGCTGGATCGCTTTATCCGGTGATCCGGATAATATCAGGAAAATTGATCGATTCATTTTAAAAGAATTTGCTGATAATCAGATTGTAACGAATTGGATACACCTTGCGAATCAATATGTTCCATTTCAAGGGTTGCCGGCACGTATTGGATGGCTGGGACATGGAGAACGGACACGGCTTGCTCTAGCCGTCAATCAGATGGTTCGGAATGGCGAGCTGACCGGTCCGGTTGCGTTCACTCGGGATCATCTCGATGCAGGTGCTATGACGCATCCAAATATTATGACGGAAAAAATGAAAGACGGCAGTGACGCGATCACCGATTGGCCGCTCTTGAATGCAATGATGAATTGCTCGTCCATGGCAGATCTTGTCGCCATTCACTCCGGCGGCGGAGGTTATACGGGATATATGCAAAGTGCTGGCGTTACTTTAGTTGCCGATGGCACTGAGGATGCAGATGCACGTTTGAAGTGTACATTGGACAACGATACAACCTTGGGAATATTGCGGTATGCAGATGCCGGCTATGAAGAATCCTTAGATGAAGTGGAAAAGAAGAAGATACGTCGTATTGATACAGAAGCATTAAAGGAGGAGAACAGAAATGCGTGAATTAACAAGAAAAGATGTTGAGGCAGCTTGTAAGGGAGGATCTATATTTGCCAGCGGCGGTGGCGGATTTTACGAACATGGTCTGGCAATGGGACAGGCAGCTCTGACCTTAGACAGAGTTAAACTTGTCTCTGTTGATGAATTACCTGACGATGCGATCATTTTAACATGTACGGCAATCGGTGCGCCCGCAGGAACGACCGATTGGCAAATGCTTGGAAAAGACTATATTAAAGCAGTCCAGCTTGTCATGGAAAAATATGAGGGGAAAATTGTCGGTGTGATGACACCGCAAAATGGCAAGTCCAGTTCGACAAACGGATGGCTTCCCTCAGCAGCTCTGGGTCTTGTTGTTGTCGATGCGACTGGTGATATTCGCGCTCATCCTACCGGAAAGATGGGTGCCATGGGCGTTGCAAATAATCTTAATTACCAAACAATTCAGGCTGTTGCTGGGGGAAAGGCCGAAAAAGGAAATTATATGGAAGTTGTTGTTTCAGGAACCTCAGCAAAAACGTCCAAAATCCTGAGAATTGCTTCAGACTTGTCAGGAGGGTTCATTGCCGCGGCGCGCCATCCGCTAACAGCCAAATATATTAAAGAAAATGCAGCGATTGGTGGCCTGTCTAAGGCAATTGACTTGGGAAATGCAATCATTGAAGCAGAACCAAATGGACCTGAGGCCGTGATCAATGCGATCTGCAAGCAGACAAAAGGTGAAATTGTCGGAAGAGGTAAAGTAACGAGGAAAAATATGCACTATACAAATGAAGCGTTTGATATCGGAACCATTGAGGTTACCACGCAGGATGGGCAGCTCATTCTTTATGTTATGAATGAATTCATGGCTATTGAAGACGCAAAGCATAACCGACTGTCCACATATCCGGATGTCATTGCGATGATCTCAGCAGCAACCGGCCAGCCTTTGAGCACGAATGAAATTGAAACAGGCACAGAAGTTGCTGTTTTTAAGATTGATAAATCTCAAATTCCACTGAGTTCGAGCGTTAAGGATCCGACCGTTTATCCCGAAGTAGAAGAGGCACTCGGAATTAAGCTCTACGATTATGCATTTAAAGAAAAGGTAGAGAAATAATGTCTGTAATATGACATCGATATACAGGGGGGCACACGTGTGACCGATTTAATCCATACCGATTTGATTCATGTGACAAAAACTAAGGTAACTACCAAGAAAAAAACGTTGCTATTCGAATCAACTCCAAGGTGGGTGCGTGCTACATTTAATGGAGTAACGATCGCAGATAGTAAAAAAGTTATGCTGCTGCATGAGCGTGGAAGATTGCCGGTGTATTATTTTCCCGAAAATGATGTACGAACAGATTTATTCACTCCATCTGAAACAAGCAATTCATGTTCGCTTAGAGGTGAAGCAAATTACTGGAGCATCAAGGTCGGTGATTGCGTGGCAGAAGATGCTGTTTGGTGTTATCAAAATCCGGGATCAAAAATTGAAAAAATAAAAGGTTATTATGCTTTTTGCTGGAACAAGCTTGATGCATGGTATGAAGGCGAGGAGGAAATATATCTTCACCCGAGAGACCCATACAAGCGAATTGATGCTTTATATAGTTCGCGGCATATAAGAATTGTATTGGACGGTATTACGCTCGCTGAAAGCAGTCGGCCAGTCATTGTTTTTGAGACTGGTGTTCCGGTTCGCTATTATTTGCCGAAGGAAAACGTTGTCATGGAGCATCTTGTGCCATCGGAAACGAGCTCGCGTTGCCCATATAAAGGGATTGCTACCTATTGGTCGGCAGTTATTGATGGTAATACCTATGAAGATATTGTCTGGAGGTACCGAGAACCCATTGCGGAAATGTCGAAAATTAAGGGACTGCTTTCTTTTTATAATGAGAAAGTTCAAGTGTTTGTTAATGATGTGTTAGAAGAAAAGCCTTCGTGGTATTTATCCTCACTTGATACATTTAATGAACACGAGCTGCATTAAATCGTTTAAGGAAAGGAATGAGACATATGATGTTACATGCAGATCCGCAGTGGACGTTGAGAGATGAGGATTATGAAGGTTGGCAAATAAGGGCTGAACGCAGTCAAAAATGGATTCGGGTTCGATTTGCCGGTGTCACTGTTGCGAGTAGTAAACGTGCACTGATTGTGATGGAGATCCAGAAACTTCCCATCTATTATTTTCCACTGGAAGATGTTCGAACAGAATTCCTGAAACCATCAAAATTTCAAGAAGAGGATCAGAATGTTGGAATTAAAGACTATTGGCATGTAGCCTTAAACGGTCAGATTATTGAAGATGCTGCATGGGGCTTTGCTACACCTAAATTAGAAAGTAATTTCTTAAAAGGTTATGTAGCATTTGTCTGGGAAAAAGCTGAATCGTGGCTTGAGGAGGAAGAGGTCTTTGTTCATGCGAGAGATCCTTATACACGCATTGATGCGATACCCAGCTCTCGTCGTGTCAAAGTAATTGTTGGCGGTGAAGTTGTCGCTGAAAGTACCCGTCCGGTCATTCTGTATGAAACCGGACTTACCTCCAGATACTATCTGCCCAGAGAGGATGTCCGGATGGAGCTGTTGACCGAATCAGAAAAGCACACTCGATGCCCGTATAAAGGGATTGCCTCTTTTTGGACGGTAAATGTGAATGGGAACCAGTATACAGATGCGGTCTGGAGCTACGCTGAGCCCTTGCCGGAAGTGCATGAGATCCAAGGCCTCATCAGTTTCTATAACGAAGCAGTAGATTCAATCGTTGTTGATGGTAAACCATGGATGCTTGGGTCAAATGAACGCTTGCCGTACTCGCTCATTAGTTGTGCATGCTGACTGAATATCAGGAATATATAGCCTAACAATATAGAAGGCTGACCGGATCTGGTCAGTCTTTTTTTAATTAAGAATAGCGTTTTCTCATGAAAAGAGATATATTATAATGTGGTAATAGGCTATCACTTAAATGAAGAAGAGAGGATTTTTGCCTGTGAAGGGAACGCAATCACTGGAAAGAGCGTTGGATATACTGTTTGTACTGGGAGAAGCAGGTGGAACGTTATCGGTAACGGATATTGCTGAAAAGGTTTCGATCCCTGAAAGCTCAGCCTATCGTTTACTGCAGACATTAGAACGAAACGGCATTATTGAAAGAAAAGGTCAAGGACAAATAGGACTTGGTCTCCGTATTTTTGATCTGGCAAAAAGCTTAAACAACCAAACAGAGCAGCAATTAAGTGCTATTGCTAAACCATATATGAAAGAACTGGTTCAAGAGACTAAAGAGACAGCGGTCCTATTCGTGCGTGCAGGAGTTAACGTAATCTCTATACAAAGCATACCGGGATCCTTTCTCGTCCGTTTTGTTGCGGAAGACGGCAAGTCCTTTCCAATGCAGAATGGTGCCTCGGGTAAATCTATTCTCGCATTCGAAACGGATCGGGTCGTGAAACAGATACTTGACACACTGGATCCGCAGGAAGCGCAAATACTTAGTAATGAACTGAAGAAAATAAGAGAAAACGGATATAGTACAACAAATAGTGAAGTTGATGCCGGAATTGTTGGTATTGCAGCACCGATTTTCGATTATAAGCACAATGTAATTGCGAGTCTCACAATTGCCGGACCCGGGAATCGAATCAAGGAGAGCAATTATAATCTGTTCATCGAAAAAGTAGTTCAGGCAGCAAAGGAAATTACGAAACAATTAGAGTTTGTTATGAATGTAAAGATCGTCTAAACTATTTGAAATTTGGACGAAAAAACACAATGTTTGGAAGATGCTCAGGCGTCTTTCAGGCTTTTTTTAATTCACATAAGCAAACGAAATGATCGAAAATTGCTTTAATAATGAAAATAAATATTGTATAATATTATACAATATAATAATTATTTATCGTATATTGATAAAATTATTCGGAAAGGAAGATGTATATGGAACCATTTGATTTAGTGGTAAAGGGGAATATTGTTTTGCCTGATAAAGTGATGAATGGTGCGATTGGAATTTCAAAGGGTAAAATCACGCATATCACCGATCAACAGAATGGACTTGTCAGTAAAAATGTGAAGGACTTTAATGGCTCTTTTATTTTTCCAGGATTTATTGATACTCATGTGCATTGTTACAGCAATCCGGATGAAGGTGTGGCTGCAACAAGTGAAGCTGCTGCTTTTGGCGGCGTTACGACTTTTTTTGATATGCCCTATGATCGACCTGATCCGATAAACAATGTAAAGATATTTGAGAAAAAAATTCAGCGTCTTGAGGGAAAAACAGTAGTCGACATTTGTCTTTGGGGGACCATTGCGAAGAAAAATGGAACGGATCAAATTATTCCTATGGCCAAAGCCGGGGCAGTAGCGTTTAAACTCTCAACATTCGAAACCGATCCCTATCGATTTCCAAGAATCCCTGACCCTGAAATTCTTAAAGCGATGAAAATAATAAAAGAAGTGAATTTACGGGCCGCATTCCATTCGGAAAATGGCGAAGTTATTTATCAAATGATTGAAGAGTACCAAAAAAAAGGTAAAGTGTATCCGCGTGCGCATATGGAGACACGTCCGCCAGTGACCGAAACGAGTGCTATTTTGAAATTGCTTGAATTTGCTTATTGGACAGGAGCTAAGCTCCATATTGTACATGTCAGCCATCCTCGTTCAATTGAACTGATTCAGCTGTTTAAAAAACAAGGAGTTCAAGTGACTTGTGAAACTTGCTATCACTATTTACTATTAGATGTTCATGACTTAGAAGAACAGGGCCCGCGTGCGAAAATGAATCCGCCTGTTCGAGAGCCGGAAGATGTACAAAAGATGTGGGAGAAGTTAGAAGGCAATCAAATTGACATGATTACGTCAGATCATGCACCTTGGAGCTTGGAACAAAAAATAAAGGGGAAGGATAATATTTTTAAATCACCTTCAGGTCTGCCGGGAGTTGAGCTTCTTATACCATTGATGTTTGACGGCGGCGTTATGTCGGGAAGACTGACACCTGTACAATTTGCTCATTTACTCGCCACGCATCCTGCTGAAGCATATCAAGTACCTGGAAAAGGAAAAATCACAATCGGTTACGATGCCGATCTCACGATTATTGATCCTTCAAAACAAACAATTATTGATGAGATGAAATTGCACTCTCAGGCAAAATTAACACCATTTAATCAGAAGAAGCTGCGTGGGAAGATCATTGAAACGATCATCAGAGGGAACACCGTTTTTGATGGAACGAAAATTACTGCCGACATGAACTATGGCAAGTTTGTACCCGGATCTGCAGCAGAATAATTGAGACAGTACACGATCCTTTTATGCAAGGAGAACGAATATGATAAAATTAATGGTCAATATGAACCGTGTCAAAGCATGGTATCAAGAGATTGTTGAACTTACTGAAGTCGAGGCAGGCTATACAAGACTCGCATTTTCTGACAAAGAGGAAGCTGCACATAAGTGGCTTATTCATAAATTAGAAGCAATTCAATGTAGTGTGAAGCAGGATCGAATCCATAATGTTTATGGCAGAATGGGTGATACAACCGGACCCTCAATTGCATTTGGCTCACACTTGGATACGGTTCCTGATGGCGGACTATTTGACGGAACGTTGGGCGTAATTGCAGGTTTGGAATGCCTTTATATGCTGTATGAACAACATGTTCAGCCTGATGTACCATTGGAACTCATATGCTTTACAGGTGAGGAAGCGAACATTCTTGGTGGGACATTTGGAAGCCGAGCTATAGCAGGACTGGTTACGTTTACTACGGAATTCGAACAAAAATCCAGACAACTCGGTTTTTCTAAGGATGATCTGGAGAGTGTCCGTAAGAAGAAGGGCGACTTCATCAGTTTTCTTGAAATGCATATTGAACAGGGTGCGGTACTTGAACAATCACATCAGAAAATAGGGATTGTTGAAGGTATCGCAGGAATGATTCGGTTGGACGTGCATCTTTATGGAAAAGCGGCTCATGCCGGTACAACGCCAATGTCGATGCGGGACGATGCGCTTGTTCTCGCGGCTCGTTTGGTGCAGAGTGTCAATGAATGGGCAGCAGAGCCAAACAGTCAAGTCGTAGCAACCATTGGCAGACTGCAAGTAATTCCAAACACTCCCAGTGTTGTCCCAGGAGAAGTACAATTGATTGTGGAAGTAAGAGGGATGAACTGGAAGAAGGTTCTGAACTTAAAAAATAGAGTTGAAGAATGGCTGTTAATGAATGGTCAAAACCAATTCAAGACAGTTGTCGAAAAACATCCTGCAGCGTTGTCTGATTCGGTTAAATTGGAAATTAATAGAGCTACGGCATCGCTAAGCATCCCATTCATAAATATGGTAAGCGGGGCGAACCACGATACAAATGCAATGAGCACACTTACAGATACGGGCATGATTTTTGTACCGAGTCGAGGCGGTATCAGTCATCATCCGGATGAGTATACCTCATGGGAAGATATCAAGACTGGTATTCAGGTTATGTTTCAGTCACTTATGAATCTCTATGAGAAGCATCTGGGGGGAAGAACACAAAATGATGAATGAAATATCTTTGCAAATTATTCTACAAATTAATGAACGTTAATTTAAAAATATGATAAATCATATATAAATACTATGAATAAGTATTGACTCTTCATAGGAACTTTCGTATGATCGAATCACAAACTAAATCATTCTTATCAAGAGCGGGGGAGGGACCGGCCCAATGAACCCCAACAACCAGCATTGGAAACTGTGTATGGTGTTAATTCCGGCAGAATTATTCTGGGAGATAAGAAAAGTAAAGCCGGACGGCAGCGGCGATTATTTTTCTTGCACCCAGGAAAAGTAATCGTTTTTATTTTTCATCAAAAGAACTGCCGCAAACGTATACGAGAGAGAGGGGACACCATGAGCGGTACATGCACGATGGCATAATACAAGCAAATTTATAGGAATAATTATTAAATGAGCAAATAGACAAAAATTGGGGGAAGAATAATGAAAAAGAAATTCGTTGCATCCTTGCTGGCATTTATTCTCTTGCTGACCGTAGCGGCTTGCGGGAACAGCTCGGCATCTGATAAGAAAAAAGCGGTGAAAGTCACGACCGTTAATGTTGGAACGGAAGGTGCGTACCCTCCTTACAACTATGTCGATTCGAATGGCAAAGCGGACGGCTATGATATTGCCGTGATGAGAGCGGTCGATAAGAAGGTTCCGTCGCTCAAATTCAACTATGTTCCTACAGCATGGGACAGCATCTTCGTCGCTTTGGAATCCGGGAAATTTGACATTATCGCAAGTAATCTCGGAAAGAATCCGGAACGTGAAAAGAAGTACCTCTTTTCAGAAGAACCCTATCTCTATGGCAGTTCGCAAATTATCTATAAGGCGGGGAGAACCGATATTAAATCACTGAAAGACCTGAATGGGAAAAATGTAGCTGCAGGCGTAGGTACCGCTACGACCACTCAGTTGGAAGAATATAATAAAAAACACGGAAATAAGATCACGATTAAATACACAGATGGAGATATTAACAAGGCGTTGCAGGAAATTGATTCCAAACGTGTTGATGCGACAATCAGTAACATCATCACAACGAACTTAACCGCGAAAAAATTAGGCATTAAGGTTGATGGAACAACTGCTCCAGAGCTGGGGATCAGTCCGATTCATTTGCTCTATGTGAAAAATGACCGTGGCAGTAAATACCAAAAATTAATCGATAAAGCGCTGATATCCCTGCGTAAAGACGGAACCTTAAAAAAGTTGTCTGAAAAGTATCTTGGTAAGGATTATACAACTGAGGAAGCAGCAGCAAAAGAGTAATTAACTTTTGAAGGAATAGGAAAAAATGGGAAAAATTTTCGATCCGGTATTCATGATTCAATCATTTCCTGAGATTCTGAAGGCATTGCCGATAACCTTGTTCATTGCTTTTGTATCTGCGGTGATCGGGCTTGTGATCGCGTTTATTGTCTCGTTCATCAGGTATTCAAACATAAGAATTCTTAGTCCGATAGCAAAGGCTTATATTTCATTTATTCGCGGGACACCTGATTTGGTTCAAATCATGCTTGTTTATTACGGAATTCCCTTATTTCTAAAGGCGATTAATGAAAAATTTGGGACTGCGTTTGATGTAAACGGAGTACCCAGCATTGCTTTTGCCATCATCGCGCTGGCCATAAATGCCGGAGCTTATATGTCGGAAACGATGCGAAGCTCGCTCTTGGCGGTGGATTCCGGGCAGCTTGAGGCATGCTACAGCGTGAATATGACGCGGCTTCAGGCGCTGTGGCGCGTCATCATTCCGCAGGCAATCGGTATCGCAATTCCACCATTGTCGAATACCTTAATCTCGCTGATAAAAGCAACGTCGCTGGTTTTTACGATTTCCATTATTGATCTCATGGCACAGGCAAAAATTGTCGGGTCGCGTTCATTTCGATTCTTTGAAATTTATGTCGTGGTTTCAATTATTTATTGGGTGATCTGCGCGGTCGTTGCCTTTGCGCTTTCCAAAGTGGAAGTGCACGCAAAGCGCTATGAAAGGAAAGTCGATCAGTGATTCAATTAGATAACGTGAGTAAATCCTTCGAAGGAACACAAGTCTTAAAGAATATTAATCTCACTATCAACCAGGGCGAGGTCGTGACCCTTATTGGCCCAAGCGGCGCGGGGAAGACGACACTCCTGCGCTTGCTAAATTGGCTGGAAGTTCCTGATTCAGGAAGAATTACTGTGGGGGAGGTCACCATTGACGCATCAAAATACAGCAAACACGATGTGAGGCGCCTGCGCGGGCAGAGTTCAATGGTCTTTCAACATTACAATCTATTCAAGAATAAGACGGTACTTGAAAATGTTACAGAGAGCCTTGTCATCGTCTCAAAACTAAAGCAAAAAGAGGCGGAGGAGAAGGCTGAAGCCTTGCTGAAAAAGGTCGGCATGGGGGACAAGCTGCACGATTATCCGGCCAATCTCTCAGGAGGGCAGCAGCAGCGCGTGGGTATTGCACGGGCGCTTGCAGTTGATCCTAAAGTTATGCTTTTCGACGAGCCGACGAGCGCGCTTGATCCGGAATGGGTCGGCGAGATTCTTCATTTGATTAAGCAAATTGCCGCGCAAGGAATGACCATGATCCTAGTTTCTCATGAGATGCGCTTTGTTCGGAGCGTCGCAAGCCGGATTATTTTCCTTGAGCACGGCGAACTGGTTGAAGACTCTAATCCCAAAGATCTCTTCGAGAACAGTAAAAGCGTCCGAACGCAAGCTTTTCTGCAAAAATTGACTTACGAGGAGGTATAGCATGACTCAGTCTGAATTAAAAAGGGAAACGCTTCAGACGCTGGAATCATTATTTCATTGGTTTCACCGACATCCAGAGCTCGCGCTTCATGAATTTGAGACGACGCGGAAGATTAAGGCGGTGCTTCAAGAGCACGATATCGATATTTTGCCAAATCCATTGGACACAGGGGTCTTTGCGAAGATTGGTGGGAAAAATTCGGGCCCTTTGATCGCATTGCGAGCGGATATTGACGCGCTGCCGATTCATGAGGAATCCGGTTTGACCTATTCTTCTGAGAAGCCAAATCAGATGCACGCCTGCGGCCATGATTTTCATTTAACCAATTTACTGGCGACCGCACTGGAATTGAAGAAAAGTGAAGATCAGTTAAATGGAACGGTTTTACTTATATTTCAACCGGCTGAAGAGGTGGATCATGGAGCCGACAAAGTCGTACAGACCGGAATATTAAACGGCGTGGAAGCCATCTTCGGTCTCCATGTGAACGATGAGCTTCCGACCGGAGTCATCGGGGTGAAGGAAGGCAACCTGAATGCGGCGGTTGATCGTTTTTTTGTCACGTTCAATGGGAAAGGCGGGCATGCCGCTCATCCGGAAGGCGCCAATGATGTGATTGTCGCAACCGGTGAATTCATTGGCTCCGCTCAAACAATTGTCAGCCGAAATGTCAGTCCGTTTGAGCCGAGTGTTGTTTCCATCACTCATATTGAATCCGGCAAGACATGGAACGTGCTGCCAAATAGCGCTTTGCTTGAAGGAACGGTGCGCTCTTATGACAAAGCAGTGCGCGAGAAAATTAAAACCCGGCTGCAGGAAGTCACTCGCGGGATTGCCGCCACCAATGGAATTTCCGGTGAATTTAAATGGGGGGACGGCGCTCCGGCAGTAGTCAATGATGGTCGCTTAACGAGATTAGTTGAAGCTGTTGCAAGGGAAAATCACTTTGAAGTAGTGAATTTGGAACCGAGCATGGGTGGTGAGGACTTTTCCAGCTACCAGCAGATCATTCCGGGTACCTTCTTTAATGTCGGGGTGAATTCGCCTTACCCGGTTCATAACAGTAAATTCAAAGTCGATCCGAAAGCTTTTGAGACTTCTGTTCCTTTGTTTATCGCTCTGGTCAAGGCCTATTTCGAAGGGGGTCGGCACGATGACGAAACTCTTTTATCCTGATTTCTTTAATGATGTATTTGGTCCGATCATGCAACCGGGTTCGAGCGGCAGCTTTGCCGGTACCAGCCGTGTTGGCCGCGTCGCGCATTATCTAATAAAATCGCCGCTTTTGCGTGCGGCAATTTCATTTAATCCCAGTGACAAACGACATTTGAGAAATTTAGGAAATATGATGGATGATCGAGGGTATCTTGGTGGTTTGCAGGACTTTGCTCCCGACGATGCTCGACTCTTTGAGGCGCATACGTTTGCCAGAGAAAAAGGTATTTCTTATGAATTTACTGCTTTGGAGGAAGAGAATGGTTATCCGGGAAGTGTGCAGTTTGATTTAATCGGCAGAGACGGCCGGACAGGACAATTGATCGGTGAGTCCGTGGGCGGCGGAATGATCAATATTTATGAAGTCAATGGCTATCCGATTCACTGGCAGGCGGATACCTTTGGCTTGCTTGTTCAAGATGCATCAGGCAAATATGCCGATCAAGTGACTGATCTGATTGACCGTTTTGAAAATGAATACATCGCGCAGAAGCAGCTAAAAAATAAGCAGGATGAATTCGGTTATTTTATTGAATTTTCATCCGTTCTTCCCGAAAAAGAGCTGGAATATTTCTTTGAAAATGCGGACTTTCTCTTTCTTCCCGCGCTTTTGCCGGTTGTCACCACAGCGGGACGTAAACCACAACTGTTTCGAACGGTTGACGAATGGATTGAGCTTTCGCATAATCGGCAGCAGAGTTTCGTTCAGACGGCGATTGATTATGAAAAAGATTTTTCCGGATGGAGCGAATCAAAGATTGTGGCGTACTTTGAGAAAATTTCCGGCATTCTCAACCATCAAATTCACGCGCTTGAGGAACTCGGATATGAGAATGTTCCAGATACACCGCTGCTTCCGGTTTATGGAAAACACTGGAATCGTTACAAACATAAGTCAATTCAACTGGTCGATTCACTGACATCGCGAATTATGGATTATGCCTACTCGACCAATGCGAAAATTCCCGGTGTCGTGATCGTTCCGGGACCGATGGGAACAGGAGGCGGCTATCTTTATTCCGCGCTTGAAGCGGTACGTGAGGCGCGCGGTTTTTCACATGAAAAATTGATTGAGGGGCTGATTGTTGCCGCGGGACTGGGTGCGATCGCCTTCACTCACGCACATGCTTCCGGTGCGTCCGGATGTGTCGGCGAATCAGGTATATGCTGCGCGATGGCTTCCGGCGCGATTACATGGATGGCCGGAGGAACAGGCGAACAAGTGCAACATGCCGCTTCGATGGCCCTGCAGGCGAACATCGGTATTCCCTGTGACCCCATTCCCGGCGGACTGGAATTTCCCTGCCTCACCCGGACGGTTCGCGCCGCGGTCACTGCGCCTATGTATGCGGACATGGCACTGTCGGGCATTGACCCATTGATTCCTTATCATGAAGTGCTTTACGCGATTGAGAAGAATCGTCAGCAAAATCAAAATGCTGTCTGCGGACCGCTTTGCGGCGTAAATTGCACCTTAACCGCACAAAAATGCGCTTTGTTCCTCAAAGACGAAGTCATGGGCGATCAATTGAAGTATACTGCGCCGGTTAATTAATAAAGCAAAAACATATGAATGCTCAAAAGAGCTGCCTTATTATAAAAGAAACAGCATTAGATTCAATGCTGTTTCTTTTTCTCAAGAATGAAGATAAATTTTGAAAAAGATCAGATCAAAGACCTATTGATCGGTCAGTAGAATACAGCTGACAGTCAAGTCAATAAATAGTTAAGTAACAGCAGGCATTTATTCATTTAATACGAGAAGGGATAACATGGGAGTCAGGGGAAAAAAAGCGATTGTCTTTATCGCGCATCCGGATGACGAGACGTTTATAAGCGGCACGTTAGCCAAGTTGGTGCGAGAAGGAAATAAGGTTCTGGTTGTGATTGCTACAAATGGTGATAAAGGAACACATGACCGGACGCAAACACCTGAACAAGTAACAGCGATCCGTCAGAAAGAAATGGGACGGGCAGCTAATGTTCTCGGGGTTAACATCAGCTGGCTGAATTTCTCCGATGGAACTCTGTTTGCTGAAGAAGCAGAACTCAAAGAGAGGGTGTTTCGGAAAATTAGATTGGAGCAGCCGGATCTTTTGTTTACTTTTGATCCCTTTAAAAAATATGATGTTCACTCTGATCATATGACCATTGGCCGTGTTGCCTCCGAGGCTGGTTATTTGGCAGATGGTTTCTGCTACTACCCCGAGCATCTGGAAGAAGGAATTGAACCTTCAAAACCACAAGAAACCTATCTGTTTAACGCAGAGGACCCTAATTATTCGGTAACGATTCGTGAAACATTCGATTTGAAGGTCCAATCGGCGGAGCAGCATGTCAGTCAGTTTGGCGGCAGTTCTTTTAAAGAACTGCTTCTGCGTCGGATTCGTTTGGAAGGCGGCAATGAACAGGATCTGTATCTTGAATCTTTTTATAAGCTCTATTATAGTGATCTTTTGGTCTAGGTAACGGCAGTTTTCAAAAATTGATAATATATTGCTAAAAGCAAAAGGTTCAGATGCTGTAAGAATCATTGTGAGTGATGAATGAGAGTCCATGCTCATATACTCGTCAGCCATGTACTATAATGAAAGGGCAAAAGTTATGGTGAGGAGCTAAATTATGGACAAAGAGCAGTCATTGAGATTGATTGAGAAATTATCCAATGCAAATGGTGTTTCAGGTTTTGAAGATGAGGTTACCGGTTTATTTTCTGCGGCGGTGCGACCGTTCGGCAAAGTTGTTGCGGATCATATGCGCAATGTGTATGTGAAACGAAAGGAAAATTCGGGAAACAGTCTGGTCGTTCAGTTAGACGCGCACAGTGACGAGGTTGGTTTTATGATTCAAGCGATCAAACCGAACGGAATGTTGCGCTTTGTGACGGTCGGCGGCTGGGTTCGGGCAAATATTCCGGCGCATAAGGTGCGAGTGCGCAACCGAGAAGGCGTGTATATTCCGGCGATTATTGCCAGCACGCCGCCGCATTTTATGACCGCTGAAGAGCGTAACCGTCTGCCTCAGGTCGCCGATATGGTGATTGACGTCGGGGCAACTTCTGCTGAGGAGGCAGTGCGTGATTTTAAAATTGATGTTGGTGCGCCTGTCGTACCTGATGTAACTTTTGAGTTTCTCAAGGATAAGGATTTGATGCTTGGAAAAGCATTTGATAATCGCATTGGGACGGCAGTCATGACTGAGGTGCTCCGTGAACTGGACGGAACGGCTCTAAATGTGGATGTCGTGGCGTCATTATCTGCTCAGGAGGAAGTCGGGGAGCGTGGCGCTCAGGTTGCTGTAAAGAAAATCAGTCCTGATGTCTCAATTGTTTTTGAAGGTGCACCGGCGGCTGATACCGTCATGCCGGATTATATGATCCAGACCGGACTGAAACGTGGACCGATGCTGCGTGATTTTGACAAGTCGATCATTGTCAATCCGCGCTTTCAACAGTTTTGTCTGGATATTGCGAAGGAGAACGGGATCAGAACGCAGCGTTCCGTGCGCACAGGCGGCGGAAATGATGGCGCAGTGATTAATTTATATCAAGGCGCGCCAACCGTTGTGATCAGTGTTCCGGTACGTTATGCTCATACTCCGTATTGTTATGTAGCTTATGAGGATTTTGTATCTGCTGTGAATTTGACTGTGGAAATTCTGAAATCGTTGGATACAGTGGTTATCGGAAGTTTTTAAGCGAATCTCAATTAAGGAAGCAGGCCGATTTTTGGTCTGCTTTTTTGTAATGAGGGAGTGAAGACAGGCCTGTAACCAATTCTGAATCTCTCAACGGCGACCAGTGTCAATGCGGATGAGATAAACACCAATATATTAAATGGGAAAGGTATTCTTGCGGGAAAAGCGGCGACATTCATTCAGGCGGCAAGCGATCAGCCTATCAATGAAATCCATCTGATCGCGCATGCGCTGCTTGAAACGGGCAACGGCGCGTCCCCGCTTGCGACCGGACAATTGCAGGGTGCCGGAACGGACGGTCAGCAGCACGTAGTCTATAACATGTTCGGCATCGGCGCTACGGATGACAATCCGAATCAAGTGGGTGCAGATTTTGCGGCAAAGCAAGGTTGGTTTACTCCGGAAGCGGCGATCCTCGGCGGCGCAAAATTTATCGCGCAAAGCTATATCAACAATGCGGCTTACCATCAGGATACACTGTATAAAATGCGCTGGAATCCGGCAAATACCCAATTGGCATTGCACCAGTACGCAACTGATATCGGCTGGGCGGTTAAGCAGGCGCGGATCATAAACTATTTATGGAAAATTTTTCGGCTATACACTGCGTTTTGAATTACTGAAATATTGATCGGATCATTTATGCTCATTCAAAAGAGCTCTCTTGGCAGAGACATTGTCGGAAGGGCTCTTTCTACAGGCTTTGCGCGCAATTGATTCGCCTGTTTTTACTTCATGACAACCAATTTGGGGAGTGGGACGGTTCTCTGTTTCTTATTGGACAGAGTGATGGGTTAATTATATAGTGATACTATTAATATGTGTCAATTTTTAAATAACTCTGAGAATGTTTTCTTCTTAGCTCCAATAATCTTTGGCAATCGTATGATTTGATTATTTGTTTTCTAATTGTTTTGGATACGAGGAGGTTATGTGATGAGTACACTTAACCATTTATTTGCGTTGCCTGAACTGGAATCGATTCGCCTTGTTGCCGGTAAAGAGGGGATGAATCGTTTGATTTCCGGTGTGAACGTTATGGAGAGTGACAGTCTTTTCGATTTTTTTAAAGAAGGCGAGCTGCTTGTGACGACGGGCATTAATATGGAAAAAGATGAGCAAAGACTTATGTCGATGGTTGTCAATGTCTACGAGCATAAGGCATCCGGTGTGGTTCTAAATGTCGGTCCTTATATTCCCCGTATTCCGGAACAAGTGCGGGAATTTGCAAATGCGCATCAATTTCCGATCTTTGACATGCCGTGGGCATACCGGGTCGCGGATTTTGTAAAAATCACGGTTCAATTTCTTGCTTCGGCGGAGCAGAACCAAACCCGCTCAAAGCACGCGCTGAACGAACTCTTATTTCATGACACTCCCGATTATGCCCATGTGTATAAAGAACTTGATCAGCTGGGCATCAAAACCGACCAATTATTTTCAATTATTGTATGTTCCTTTGATCCAAAAAAGCCCCCTTCTTCCTCAATCGGTTATGTTGTCGAAACAACGCTTTCGCGAAAATATCGACTGCTCCTATCCACCCATCATGACCATCAGCTGATCTTCCTTGTTGTTCAAATACGTGGATCAGATCTGCCGCTTGTTTCCCTCATGCAAACCATTAGAAATGGATATGCGTCACAACTTGGTACGAGCCCGTTGTCTCTTGGCAGGGGAAATGAATACACGTTAACAAAAGTCATGAAGAGTTATCATGAAGCGTTGATGGTACTTCGACTCACGAAGCGTCATCCGAATCTGCAAATCTATGAATACAATGAATTAGGGGCATATCGCATTATTATGGATGTACAGGAACACCGCGTGATTGAAGATTTCTGCCAGAAATATTTAGGTGCCCTGTATCGCTATGATCGTCTGCATGAAACGGATCTCGTTCATTTTTTGCGAGTCTTTCTTGAGGAGGACGGGCGAACGTCACAAATCGCACGCAAGGAATTTATCCACCGCAATACCGTTCTCTATAAGGTGAAAAAGATCGAGGCGATTCTTGGTGCGGATCTTTGTCATCCCTTTGTGAAAACTAATTTGCAGTTGGCATTTATGATTGAAGATATGATTAAGTAATGTGTATTTGCCTTGTGCAGATGCACATTATTTTTTAGCTGAATGTTCATTGTATTCGATATAGATAGGTATATCATTATATTATATTAATTCAGAAAAATGATTGGAGATGGCGGGTTATGAAACCGATTGAAGACCGGCAAATCAAAGAGGACGATCAGTTGTATGTCTTGCATTCCTGGTCCAAACAGAAAGACGTCGATCCTAAGATCATTAAGAAAGCAAGCGGTATCTTCTTCTGGGATGATGCGGGCAAGAAGCATTACGACATGTGTTCGCAACTCGTTTACTTGAATGTCGGTCACAATCATCCGAGGCTGATGGAGGAGTTCAAGCACATTGGTGAAGTTCCACTTTCCTCGCCGGGATTTGCGACTGCTTCAAAGGCGGAACTGGCTCGGAAGATCATTGAGGTGGCGCCAAAAAATATGGCGAAAGTCTTCTTTGCTAACGCCGGTGCGGATTCAAATGATCACGCAGTGAAAATTGCACGCATGGTCACCGGGCGATATAAAATATTCTCCCGCTATCGATCCTACCATGGAGCGACCTTTGGGGCTGGCAATCTTTCCGGTGAGAATCGCAGGTTCACTGTTGAGCCGGGATTGCCGGGGTTTATCAAATTCGAGACCCCTTATCTTTATCGTGAATCAATACATTTTGACAGTGAGGAAGCGGCGGCAGCTTTTTACGTGGATCGGCTGAACAGCCAAATTCTTTATGAAGGTCCGGATTCGATTGCTGCGATCTTTATGGAGACCATTCCGGGAAGCAATGGCGTGCTGATTCCGCCCAAAGGTTATATGGAAGGCGTTCGCGAGTTGTGCACTAAATACGGGATTTTGATGATCTGCGACGAGGTTATGGCGGGTTTTGGACGCACAGGAAAAATGTTTGCGGTTGAGCATTTTGACATCAAACCGGATATCATGACATTTGCGAAAGGTGTCACTTGCGGCTACAGTCCACTTGGTGGTGTGATTGTTAGTCAGGCCATTGCCGATTATTTTGATGGTCATGTACTGATGACCGGATTGACTTATAGTGGACACACCGTATCTACTCAGATTGGCTGCGCGACACTGGATATTTATAAGGACGAGCACTTGGTTGAACATGCGGCAGAAATGGGGGATGTGCTGGCGGAGCGGTTGGAGCAGCTCAAGGCGCGCTTTGTCTCGGTCGGTGATGTCCGGCATATCGGCTTATTTGCGGCGGTTGAGCTTGTTAAGGATAAGCAGACGAAGGAGCCGATCATTGCTTACGGCATGGATTATGGCAAGGATACGGTCGGCTTGATGAAGAAATTTGTTGGTCTACTTCTGAACCAAGGTTTCTATACTTATTCTCACGAGTCCAGTGTCATCATTGCGCCGCCACTGATCATTACGGCAGAGCAAATTAATGAAGCGATGGATCTGTTTGAATCAGCACTTGCCATGTTTGAAAAGGAGTATCTTTTTTCAGATCAAAAGCTGATGACTCCATGATTGAGAACAGCAGTTTTCTCAAAATGAAAGATATTTTTTTTAATGAGAAATGTCATTTATTCATCATGGTGTTCTGCATAGAAGATTCTGATTGCTAGGGAGGTGGTTGTTCATGCAGGAACAAAAGGTACTTGTCAATGCGGAACGATTGAAGAAGACGATTGAACGGTTTGCTGATTTTGGCCGTACGGATCATAATGGTGTGACGCGTTTGTCGCTCTCGAAGGAGGATATCAGGGCGCGAACTTACCTCATTTCATGTTGCGAGGAACTTGGAATGACGGTCAAAGTTGACGACGTGGCCAATATCTACGCCACCATGGGGGAAAGCGAAGATCAGCCGCCGTTCGTCATGGGTTCGCATTTGGATTCTGTTAAAAGAGGCGGACGGTTTGACGGTGTGCTGGGGGTTATTGCGGCGTTGGAGGTTGCCCGCTTTGATCCGGCTATGATGTGTTCCAGAATTATATCAGGAAAATTCGACAAGTCGGAGATGCTGAAAAGTACGGATCCTGATGAAGATCTTGAATCGAATCAGCCATTGAGTGTCACACGCTATGAATTTCCTGATGACGCCGCGGCGTCCGGAAAATTTCGCGGCGGTGTCGGTCCAATTCGTGATATCGAATTTACAGATGAAGGCGGATTTTCCGTCGAAGGTGAAGGGCAAAAATACGCTCCTTGGGCTTTTAACGGAGGACATGACGTACACCAAGCAAGCTGATTTTTAAAAATAATAAAGGCGACGAATTGTCGCTTCCATCTAAAGTGCCGTACAAGAAAACACATCCCGGTGAAACATTAGAGATTGTCGGTCCATGTGGCGGCGGTTACGGTGATCCGTTCGAACGGGATCCGAAGGCGATTCTCGCCGATGTGCTTGATGATTATATCTAAGCAGAACGCGCAAAACCCGAGTTCGGGGTGGTTATTGAAGGCCATGAAATTCGTTGGGATGAAACCGAGCTCCTGCGCAGCACGCAGAACTAAAGATCGGGCGGCCGATAAAAAAGAGGACCTTGGGCAGGTATGATTCGTTGGAAGATCATACATGACTAAAGGTCCCTTTCATTTTGGCTTGAAAAAAGGTTGCTCAATAGGAAGCCGCAATGCTAATCGTGCAACGAACGGTGCTTAGCAAACACTCCTGTCTTGAGGAACAAAACAGAAGTGTCTCTAGAAAAGTGACGCGCCATAATCATTTAATTGATCATGGTGCGCTGATCGTATAAATGAACAAGCTTTTTAGGGCTTAGCAATTCCAATACGTTTGCCGGGGCAAGTGGCATTTCGCTGACGATCGTTTTAATTGGTATTCCGGTTTGCATGGAGTGGTTCACCAGTTCACATGTTTTGTTGTATCCAATAAAAGGAACGAGAGCAGTCGCCAAAACCGAACAGTTTTCCGCTTGACTCAGGCATCTTTCTTCGTTTGCCTGAATGTCGTCGATGCAGTTGACTCGGAATGTGTGCAGTGTTTTTTGCAGCAAATGTGTCGAGACGATGAGATTGCGAACGATAATCGGTTCAAATGCGTTCAGCTCCAACTGACCGGCTTCAGCCGCCATGGTGATGGTTGTGTCGTAGCCGATGACTTGGAAGGCCACTTGATTGACGAGTTCGGGAATGACCGGATTCACTTTTCCAGGCATAATGGATGACCCGGCTTGCTTTTTCGGCAGACTCAGTTCATTAAATCCGAACTGGGGACCGCTTGAGAGCAGCCGCAGGTCATTGGCCATTTTTGACAAAGTAATGGAGAGCAGCTTGTAGCTGTGAGAGAGCCGAACGAACGCGTCGACATTTTGCGTCGCATCAATCAAATTATCCGCTTGCCACAAGTCTTCGCCTGTCAGCTGACTCAGTTTAGGAACAATATGATCGACATAATAGGCAGAAGCGTTGACGGAAGTGCCGATCGCTGTGCCGCCGAGATTCAACGTCTTTAAGGCTTCGCGGCTGCGCGTGAATTCCGTTAAATGGCGGCCAAGTGCTGCGGCAAATGCCTTGAAGGTACTGCCAACTGTTGTCGGCAGCGCGTCTTGCAATTGCGTGCGCCCAAGTTTAATAACATTTTCCAAAGCATCTGCTTTGCGGAGCAGGCTGCTCAGTAAATCCTCAATTTCAAAAGAGAGCAGACGGGTCAGCTGCAGAAGTGCCAGCTTGCTTGCGGACGGGAACACGTCATTTGTTGACTGACACTTGTTCACATCATCGTTCGGATGGACGAGGCAGTAGTCACCTTTGCGTGCGCCCAGCCATTCAATCGCTCGATTAGCGATGACTTCATTTGCATTCATATTAATGGACGTTCCCGCGCTTCCTTGAATCGGCGGGACAATAAAATGAGCGTCGAATTGCCGATCCAAGATTTCATCGCAAGCACGTGTGATCGCGGCTTTCTTTTCCTTGGTTAGTTTCCCTGCTTCATAATTAACAAGTGCGGCCGCTTTTTTGATCTGCGCCAGTCCGTTAATCAGTTCGACATCAAGTCTTTCCGATGTTACATCAAAATTCTCCCTTGCCCGCAGTGAGTGTATCCCATAATAGGCGAATTCAGGGACTTGCTTCGTACCAAGCGCATCTTTTTCGATTCTCACGAACTCATTCCTCCAATTCATGTCATCCTGCATGTTTAAAATAGTTGAAAAACAGTGAGATTGCTATACTTGCACGCGAACTCCTTGAATAAAAAAATTCATGGACAATTAATTTAACGAAATAATATTTAGTGTCAAATAAATTAACAAAATAACGAATTGATGTCATAAAATCTGACTATGAATTTTGCTTTCTTTTTAATTCGCTCATATAATAAATTCGGGTAAGGATCATAAGAAGGGGTTGAGTCTTCTCGAATGGATGCGATTGATCGCAAAATACTGAATCGACTGCAACAAAATGCACGTGTATCGATTAAAGCACTGGCAAATGAGTGCTTTATTTCGTCGCCGACCATATCGGCGCGTATTCATCAGATGGAGAAACAAGGAATGATTAAAAATTACTATGCGTTGATTGATTACAAGAAAATGGGGTATCACATCAAGGCATATATCAATTTGAAGGTTGAACCGAACGATAAACAGGCATTCTATAATTATATCGAGAAGATTCCCAATGTACTTGAATGTGACTGTGTTTCCGGTGAATTTGCAATGCTGATCAAAGTTATTTTCGAAAGTACGGAACTGCTTGATTCGTTTATTAATGAGCTGCAGCGCTTTGGGAAGACCAATACGCAGATTGTGTTTTCGACGCCTGTGGCTGTCCGTGGAATTCCTTTAACTTAAGCTTTGTGGAAACAGCGATGAGTTGACTATGATGTGTTTAAGAAAGAGTCTGGTGTATTTAAAGGCTTTTTCTTTTTTTTACTGTTTTGTTTTGTATGGGATAGTGTACCATTTGCCTGCTATTTGAATAATTGGTGTGTTTTTTTTTCGAGGCAGTGTTTTGAATTGATTCGTTAGTGATTGATCTGGAATCAGACCTTAGCCGATTTTTCCTTTATTGATGCACTTTTTTGACAGTAAGCATCATCAAACACACTAATTGGAATGAATCTTGCATGGATAAAATGGGCGGGTGGCCGGTATTCGAGAAAAGGGAAGCAGATGTAAGGGAGATAAGGGCGATATGGGCCGGTTTTACTCAGCACATAAATGAAAGCGCTTAATTAAAAGGGAGGAGATCGCTTGAATTTAAGAAAAATAATGAAAGCGGGAACAGTACTTCTTTTAAGTCTCGGCATGACTTTTCCCGCGCCGTTTTCGCATGCACAGGCGGCAGGTTCACTCTATCAAGAGGCTTACCGAGATCAATATCATTATTCGGCACAGCAAAATTGGCTAAATGATCCGAACGGATTGATTAAGTATAACGGAGTTTACCATATGTTTTATCAACACAATCCGAGCGGCAATGAATGGGGCAATATGTCCTGGGGGCATGCGACAAGTACCGACCTCATTCATTGGAAGGAGCAGGAGGTAGCTATTCCTCAAAGCGATGATAATGCGTGGGTTGATTTTTGGATGAAAACGAAGGATGACGCGAAGCCTGTTCATTACATTGGGCGGCCGACAACAAATTGGGACGCCGGTAATCCAAACGGCAAACGCCATATATTCAGTGGCTCTGTGATTCTGGATAAGGACAATGTTGCCGGATTCGGCAAGAATACATTGATTGCCTACTATACCAGTACGTATCAGGTGGCCGTGAGAGATGATGATTACAGTAAAGATTCCTGGGGCAATTATTTGGGCATACGCGAGGTTCAGGAACAGAACATGGCCTACAGTACAGACGGAGGCAAAACGTTTACCAAGTATAATCATCAGAATCCGGTGATCCCGGCTACTCAAGTACCGACCGCAGACGCGGCAAATTTTCGTGATCCGAAGGTGGTCTATGATTCGGAAAACAAACAATGGGTAATGCCGCTCGTCTCGGGGCAGGAAGTTGATCTCTTCACGTCAACGAATCTTAAAGATTGGACCTATCAATCGGCGATCAAGCGTGAGCACGACGTAGGGAACGGTGTGTGGGAATGTCCAGAGCTGATTCCGATGAAGGTCAAAGGAAGCAATCGAACCAAGTGGGTGTTGTCGCTAAGTGTGCAGCTGGGTGCTCCGGCAGGCGGCTCGGGTATGCAATACTTTGTCGGTAATTTTAATGGGAAGAAATTTATTCCTGAAACAAGTGAAACGATGAAAAATCCTCAATGGCTGGATTTTGGCGAGGATTTCTATGCCGGTATCATTTTTGGTGAGACACCTGGACGCACAATTATGCTGGGGTGGATGTCGAACTGGTCCTACGTCGGGGAACAGAACACGTCACCATGGCATGGCGAGATGACGTTGCCGAGAGAATTGACACTGGAGAGAAGCGGAAATGGGTACACCATCAATCAAAGTCCTGTCAGAGAAGTGAAGCGTTTAGGACAAAGCACCGAGCGATTGGGTGACCGAATCATCACTGCCGATGCCAAAAAGGATACCATCCTGCCAATTCGCGACTTTTCGGGTAAGCAGTACAGGGTAAGTGCCGACTTTTCGTGGAAAGAAAAGCAGACGCCGAACCGTTTCGGATTCAGAGTGAGAGCGTCGGAAGACGGATCGAAATATATTGAGGTCGGTTATCATCCACGCAGCCGAACGGTCTATCTCGATCGAACAAAGGATGGGGAAGCGATCACAAGACAAAATACGAAGGTAATATTAGATGGTAGGCCAAACAAGATAAAACTGACAGTGTATGTGGACTCCTCATCCATTGAAGCTTTTGTCAATGATGGGGAGAAGACCTTGACTCAAGTGGTTTATCCGAATCCGGATCATCCGAGCGATACAAACAAACTGTCCTTTTTTGTAAATAACGGGAAGGTGGCCGTATCAAAAGCTGTCGGCTCACATTTA
This sequence comes from Sporolactobacillus shoreicorticis, assembly GCF_024125445.1. GTDB lineage: Bacteria > Bacillota > Bacilli > Bacillales > Sporolactobacillaceae > Sporolactobacillus > Sporolactobacillus shoreicorticis. Next base: position 167,747 of record NZ_JAMXWM010000001.1, read on the forward strand.
GAAAGCATTTGGGGAAACAATCCTACGATTACAGGACCGGATAAAAAATATGCTGACTACGGCGCGACGTTTCATCCACTAGAAGGAATCACGGCAGTTGACCCGAAAGATGGTGACTTGACAAGTAAGTTAGAGGTGTCAGGCGGTAAAATAAAAACAAAAAAGCCCGGTATCCATAACGTGCACTATTCCGTTTCCAACTCAGCAGGAGTCAAGGCACATCATAAGATGACCGTTGTGGTGAAATCACGTGGAAGGAAATAAAATAGCTTGAAAAGAGGCTGCTCTTTCGTAGGCCTCTTTTTTACAGATAAAGTTTATTGTTTTTCCTTGCTGGTACGACGATCAACGGCATAAGATTCGGTCGGGCGATCAGGTAAGTGCCCAATCTGAGAAATAACCGGAAAAATTCCACTTAATAGAAAATGAATGAGAGAAACTGCTTGAATAGACGGAGAAATTCCGCTTATCGAATCGAAAAACGTGAAAATGGAGGATTCTTCTTTGAATAAGCAGAAAAATTACCCTTATTTATTTACCCATGAAACAAGTGCCATGATGGATATAACTGGAAAATCTCCGCTTATTTTACTTCGTTACTTAATAACGGACTGGAATACTTTCTGTTCAAGCCCAAGGTTGATGATTCAAAACCGCATTTGGAGCAAGGAGCTTTCTAACTGTAAAGGAACTTTCGCTAAATACGCATACGTCCTGTATGCAACGCGAAAGTCACCGCATCCTGCGGAAGTACATCCTGTATGCAACGCGAAAGTCACCGCATCCTGCGGAAGTACATCCTGTATGCAACGCGAAAGTCACCGCATCCTGCGGAAGTACATCCTGTATGCAAAGTGAAAGCCATCACATCGATTGCATCGGAGAACAGAATCATAAAAGAATAAAACCTGATAGTCGATGCACGTATCAGATGCGAACAATAAAAGCTGTAAGCAATTTATTTGACAGGAATCCGTTGATCACGGTATTTATGAAAGAAGGCTGGCGAAGGGCGGAAAGGGAGCGATGTGCAGAATGCTGGCAAAAAGATCATTTCTTTCAAGAAGAAAAGGGATATTCCGTTATTTTTCGGCTATCGTTCTGGCTAAACTGCTCAGTCCTTTCTTTTATTTTCAACTGAAAAAGAAGAAAATAGCGCTGATCGGCGGGCATTGCGGTGAAAAGTACGCCGACAATGCTGCTGCACTGCATCACTATTTGCGAGCGAATTTTCCGGATTATACTGTTTATTTTGGGCTTAGCAACAAGCGCGCGGCTATTCGCGCAAGCATTGACGGTCCTGTCTATCAGTTGGGATCTGTCTGGAATTATCTGCTCTATTCATTTGCCAGCGTCTGTTATTATTCGCACTCTTTGGAGTCTGACATAGCCCCTGAGATCGATTTCAGCTGTTTTTCTAATCGGAAGCTGATCAAAGTGTATCTCGGTCATGGGATTGACGGCCTGAAGAAAAATCTTTTTATTTTTGATACGCGGCGCAGCAATTACTTTATCTGTTCATCACATCAGGAGGCTGTGATTAAAAACAACGATTGGGGCATTCCCAAGGAAAAACTGATTGTTACAGGAATGCCGCGTTATGACGCGCTTTATATGAAAAGAAGCCAAGGGCCGTCGAGAACGATTCTTTACATGCCGACATGGCGCGAGTGGCTGAATGCGGATCAAATCTTTTTCGAAAGTTGTTTTTATAAACAGGTCACACAGTTGCTTAATGACCGTGCACTTGCAGATGTACTTAAGCAGCATCGGTATCAACTGAAGGTGATGCTGCATCCTTTTCTGCATTCGGTATTTAAGACTTTTAAACAAAATAACAATCATTTAGATGATATCATTTTTTGCCAACCGGATCAGAGTATTCAGGATTTGATCGTGGAATGTGATTTACTGATCACCGATTATTCCAGTGTCTCGTGGGATTTTTATTATCTAAACAAACCTGTCCTTTTCTTTCAATTTGATCAGGCAGAGTATTTGGAGAAACGTGGCGCTTATCTTGATTTTTCCAAGGAACTGTTCGGTGATGTTGTTTTCCTATCGGATGAAGTGGCAAAAAAATTGGATCGGATTCTGTCATTGGATCGCTTGTCGGATTACTATAAGAATCAAGTCAGTCAGAAAAATCACTTCGACTTCTATGATCATAAAAATTGCCTGCGGATTGTTCAGCACACCCTGCCAGGGTATCAGGAAAGCGAGAGACTAATCGCGGCAACGCGGCAGCCGGATCGATAAACATGCATCGCTGCCGAATGTTAAGTTTTAGGTTTTGTGGCCTGCTAACGAGATACCTTTTCGGTAAATTAGTCGTTGGTTTACGATCCGGAATCATGCTCTTGTGTCACGCACTCAGGCCGCGTATTCGGCATGCTTTCTACAGAACTTTTCACTCTCGGTAAAATCAATGGCGGATTTGATGATCTCTGCAATTTTCACATGGGAACGTTTGAGTTAAGATAGGAGTAAGCTTGAATGACTTGCAACTTAATTTTGCGAATAAAGGGATGGCATAATGGAGAATAATTCACACGCGGCGTGTACAACAGTACTGGTCGGCAAAGGCGCGACGCTCGATGGTTCAACGATGATCGCTCGGAATGGGGACAGCTATGAAGTGCTTGTCCCGAAAAAGTTCACGGTGCATCCGCATCAAGTGCTGGAAAAAGAGGAGACCTATGTATCGCCAAGCAACCGCTTTACAATCACTTTGCCAAAGGAGCGCTATCGCTATACGGCGATTCCGGATCGTGAGGAACGTTATGTGACGTTTGAAGATGCCGGAATCAATGAAAAAAACGTCGGTATGAGCGCGACAGAAAGCATTTACGGCAATCCGCGCGTGTTGGGCTATGATCCGCTTGTTGAAAACGGCATCGCCGAAGATTGCATGGTTACGGTCGTGCTGCCCTATATAAATTCGGCGCGCGAAGGTGTGCAGAGACTTGGAGCGATCGTGGAAAAATACGGTGCGGCAGAGTCGAACGGTGTTTTGTTTTCTGATAAGGAAGAGGTTTGGTATATGGAAATTGCGACCGGTCATCAATGGGTTGCTCAGCGTATTCCAGACGATTCTTATGCGGTGGTCGCCAATCAGACGGCGATTCAAGAAATTGATCCCTATGATAAGGACAATTTCTTACTGGCGACGCACCTGATTGAATTTATCGAGAAATATCATTTGAACACAGGTTTTGACACGATCAATTTCCGCAACATTTTCGGACGGCAAAATGTCTTTGATCGGCACTACAATACACCGCGCGTATGGTATGGTCAAAAATATTTGAACCCGGAAATTGAACAGGACCCGATGTCAAACGAGCTGCCATTCCTGCGCAAAGCAAGCCGGAAAATAGCTGTTGATGACATCGCGTATATTCTCGATTCATATTATCAAGAGACGCCTTTTGACCCACTGGGCAGCGGAAGCGAAGCAGAGCGGACCGCATTCCGCGCGATCTCATTGAATCGAACTCAGGATTCGCATATTCTGCAAATCCGTCCCGATGTGCCGGATGCGGTTGCCGGTATTCAATGGGTGTCGCTCGCGGGAACATTCAGTCCCTATGTGCCTTTTTATACAAACATTACATCTGTTCCTGAATCATATGAAGTAACGCCGATGAAACTTTCGCTTTCTTCAGCATACTGGCTCTATAAAACAATCCCGGTCATCGTGGAGCCGCATTACCACGCATTCCTCAAGCAGGTGCTTGATTACAAAGAACATCTGTACAGCAATTTTCTTGGGAAGATCGCTGAAACCGATGAAGCGGCAAAAAATGCGGCTCCTGACGAGGTTGCGGATGTTCTGACCGAGGCCAGCAGCAAAAATGCTGAACTTGCACTGAGTGAAACACGCGATCTCTTACAAGACCTGACCATGCAATCAATGAGCATGTCGAAACTGACATATAATATGGATAAGAATTTATGAAAAACTAAATGTAGTTTGAAAAGGTGCTTCTTAGCGATCGTTAAACCTGATCCTTAGAGCGCTTTTTTGGTAGATGAAAAAATCCGAGTTTCATGATTTAGAGAAAAGCTGTATGAACGACGTGGCCGGGGGATTTTCAATGAACAAATTTTAGTGGACACCAATATAGTTGTCTATGCATGGGATCGATCAAATCATGACAAACAGAGAAAATCAAGGCTCTTGATCGTTTTAAAGGTCAATTATGTCTTTCTGTACAAAATTTGTCTGAGTTTACGGTAATCATGTTAAGACATGGCTGTGATCCTGAATGGGTTCAGCAAATGGTTCGAATGATACACACCTGATGAGCCTACTTATACTGAGACATGAGGATATACTTGTGGCAATGCAGGCAGCAGATCATTATCAAATGCGCTATTGAGACACACAAATTTTGACTGTCGCGCAGTCGAATGGCGCTCGCTCCCTTTTAACAGAAGACAGGCCGACTGGAGAAACAATCGGTGCTGCTACGTTCGTAATCCTTTGGTACAATGGAGGATCGCGAAAATATGAAAGAGAGATGGAACGATTTTTACGCAAACCCAACAGGGGTACGAATGATCGATGCTGATCTTAATACAGGAGACGTAAAAATAGAGTGCCATGCATGATTTTTCCTGAATCTTACCTATTTTTCTTGACTCAATAGCCACTCTTTTTACGTCACTCAATTTAGCGTATGATGGGTATATAGAAAAAAGTTACAGACAAGCTGAGATACAGATGAGTGGAGGAATTGAAATGAAGATTACAGTGATTGGTGCAGGAGCAATGGGGTTCAGATATGGGGTGCTCTTGCAAGAGGCAGGAAATGATGTTGATTTTGTTGAGCCGTGGAAACCCAGCTATCGGGCGATTCGTGAACAAGGCGGAGTTTATGTATCACGTGATCATCAGAATCGGCATTTAGTAGCGGTCAACGTTTTTTTGCCGACAGAGTACACGCAAACACCTGATCTTATCATTTTGTTTACCAAGCAGATGCAATCGGAGGAAGCAATGGAGGCGTGTCGGCATTTTATTGGTGAACACACCTACGTGCTGACGAATCAAAACGGCATCGGTTCGGTGGACGAGATTCGCAAGTATGTTCCTGATCAGCGTATTATCGCAGGTATTGCACTTATTGCGACGGTTCTTAATGCACCGGGCGAAGTGGATTTCATGGGTGTTAAAGGCGCGGCACATACACAGTTGGTAAATGTTACCGAGAAGCCGGATGCGTTCACGCATGAGGTGGTTCGGGAATTTGAAAAAGCGGGCATGAATCCGACACTTCAAACCAATTACATGGGAACCCTGTGGTCCAAGCTGTTGATGAATTCGGTCATCAACACACTATGCACGTTGATGAATATCACAATGGGCGAGTATGTGGCTTATTCTGGGGCGGATGAGCTGTCGCGACGATTAATTGATGAAGGCTATGCTGCGGGGGTTGCGGATGGTGTCAGATTTATGCAAAGTCGCGAAGAGATGCTGCAGATTATCGATCATGAAAGCACGCAGGTCAATCCGCTCCATCATCCGTCGATGTATCAGGATATGGTTAATAACCGTCCGACTGAAGTTGATTATATAAACGGATACATTGTGAAGACTGCAAAGAAGCATGGCTTGCAAGCGAAAAGTCATGAAATGCTCGTAGACCTGCTCCATTTGGCGGAAAGCGCAAAACAATTGAAAACAAATTCTTGAAGAAGATCTCATTAACAAAAAGGCGGTTTCCGTTTGATCGATGGAAACTGCTTTTTTGCGTATATATTTAGTCATTTTTGTCTTGATCTTTCATACGGTAACCAAGTAAAATGAATGAGTAACTCATTAAAACCATGGATAAGCAGAGAGAGGGAGCGGATTGTGCTTATTTTTGTCGATGTGATTTTTCCGGTATTTTTAATTTTTCTCAGCGGGTTTATTCTACAGAAAATCTTTAAATTAGATATCAAGCCGATCTCGACGCTCGCCGTCTATCTGCTGCTTCCGTTTCTTGTCTTTACGATCTTTTATACAACACCAATGAATCTTAGTTTCTTTTATATTGCGGCAACGTCTCTGATTATTATGCTGCTGTTAATTGCTGTCGGTATCATTGCATGCCGCCTCCTTCACTACAGCAAGAGTGAAACAAATGCGTTTTTGCTCTCCACCATTTTTGCGAACAGCGGCAATTACGGGGTTCCGATCATTTTATTCGCTTTTGGGAAGCAGGGCGTGGCCTACGCAATGCCGCTCATGGTCTTTCACGCGATTCTGATGGGCTTTGTCGGTATCTATATTGCGGCAAATGGGAAAGGCAGCGCAAAAATGGCGCTCCGAACTGTTCTCAAGCAGCCGATGAATTACGTTATTCTTCCGGCTCTGCTCCTGCAAATGTTTCACATTCACATTCCCGCTAATTTTATGCAAAGCATCGAACTCGTGAGCAACACCTCGATCCCAATTATTATGATTATTCTTGGTATGCAGTTGGCCAATGTGTCGGTGAACCATATGAATTGGGGTCGGATTGGTCTTGCCACCTTTATTCGACTCATTATATCTCCGGCGATCGCGTTCCTCGTCTGCCTGCTGTTTCCGATTGATCCTCTGCTGCGGAACGTGATCATCGTCATGGCAGCGATGCCGAGCGCAGCAAACACAACCTTATATGCGATTCAATTCAACGCCCAGCCGCAATTTGTCTCTAGTTGCACTCTGATTACAACAGTGATCAGTGCTTTGTCACTAGACCTGCTGCTGTGTTGGATTTAATAACTGCGTGATCTTTCTTTATCAATCTAAATTAGAATTTTCCGGTCTTATTTTATAAGAAGGCTGACAAATTTTGTTGGTTTCGTCTTTATTTATGACAACTTGAATGATTTTCTGGTAAGCTGTATTGAAAAGAATAGAAAGAACATCTCGAACATTCTTGTTCAGTTTGCGGGCGATCTCACCGGAATACAGTGGTCTTTGTTCCTGTTTGAGTAAAGTAATGATATCTGATACTAGTTCGTTTGACGGTTGTAATTGGCGCATCAAAATCAACTCCTTGGCAATATATTAATCTCTATTATCTAGTATTCATAAAAAGAGTAAAAAAATCGTGATGAAAAAGTCATGGTATAAGTCGCTTTTGTGTTGCTTTTCTGTGAAATCAGAATGATGGTCATGGGTCCTTAAGCTTAATTTTCAAAACCTATGGGACTTTGAATTGAAAAACTGCGGATCGAACCCATAATAGATGTTGGTATGAAAATCCATAGATAGAGGTCTTTATCATGCTTAGAGCAATTCTTTTTGATTTTGACGGAACATTGGCAGATTCAAAAGAAGCATTTCTTTCAGCATACAACGAATTGGCTGATCGGCACCATTTCCAAAAAATGACGTTGGCGCGTTTCGATTCACTAAAGTCGCTTTCAATGAAAGAACGCTGCGCGGCACTCGGCATTTCTTTTTATAGAATTCCTTTTCTTGTCGGTGAACTTTCTAAACTGTATCAAAAGTCGCTTCAGCGCATTCCCCTTATGGATGGTGTGGGGGAGATGCTGCAGGAATTAAGCGGCTCCGGCTATACGTTAGCAATTTTGTCATCCAATGAAGAAAAAAACATTCACTCATTACTGGAGATGCATGGATTGAATTATTTTTCGACAGTCATGTGCTCGAAGAAGCTGTTTGCGAAGGATCGGCTGATGCATCGTTATTTGAAGCGCAACCAGCTAACAGCTGATCAGGTCGTTTATATTGGTGATGAAGAGCGGGATATTTTGGCAAGCCGAAAGTGTGGTATTCGTGTCATATGGGCAGCTTGGGGCTTCGACGGAATCGAAAATATTCGAAAAGCGGGACCGAATTTTATTGCTGATTGCCCGGCTGATCTGCTGCGCATTGTCCGTGAACTTTCGTGACACTCTGACTGAATCAAGCGAAATAATTGTAGTTCCTTAAATAAGCTGTTTTTAATGCCTAAAATGAAGCGGAATTATCTTGCGTTGGAGAAAAGGGCGATGAGCGGGACTCATTTCAGCAGTGAATTGTGCAGTTGCACAGTTTTTTTCGTTTTCCTGTTGCTTGTTTTCCGCTTCCTGTGCTTTATAGTGAGATTTAAAGGATGGATCACTGGGGAAGGCCTATTTGGGAAAAATGGATACTTTGCAGACTAATCCGTTGGATCGAAATGAAAAGAGGGTGAACGCTCATGGAAAGCTTTTACTATAAACAACCGGTGCCGATCGATTTCGGCTTCGGAAAACTCAGTAGATTGCCGGATATTCTGGATCAGATGAATGTGGATCGGGGCTTGTTAATCAGCGCACCGTCAATGATGCGGTCCGGGATTGCATCACGTGTGGTGGAGCAGTCGAACGGAAGGATTGTCGGCATTTTCTCAGCAATCCAACCGAATCCGACGGTCCTGAATACGGACACCTGTGCGGCGATGCTCCGCGAATATCAGTGTACCTTTGCGATTGCGCTCGGCGGTGGAAGCGTCATGGATTGCGCGAAGGCAGCATGTTTTGTCGCCGACACTCCATACAGTGCTGCGGATTTTCTTTCCGGTGAGCGGAAGATCGATCATGCAGGTATTCCGTTGATCGCAGTCCCGACAACATCCGGAACGGCCAGTGAAGTGACGACGGCTTCGGTTTTAACGGATACGGAACGTGGAGTCAAAGCATTGCTGGCGAGTGATTATCTTTATCCGGTCTATGCGCTTGTTGATCCGGATTTAACGACGACCTGCCCACCGCAGGTAACGGCTGCAAGCGGGTTTGATGTGCTTGCCCATTCGCTGGAAGCTTATTACGGCAAAAAACATCAGCCACTGACGGATCTTGCAGCGGAACGTGCGGCAAGACTCGTTTTTGATTATCTGCTCACTGCTTATCATGAACCGGGCAATAAGGAAGCACGGGCAAAAATGAGCGAGGCGTCGGTTACGGCAGGACTTGCATTCGGTATTACTCAAACAGCAGCAGCTCATGCCTGTTCCTATCCGTTGACCCAGGATTACCGAATACCCCATGGTGATGCATGCGCCTTCACTTTACCTTCTTTTTGGCGGCTGAACAGCAGCGAAGGTACGGAGGTTGAACGGCTTCAGGCATTCAGCAAACGGCTGGGATTCAAGGACAGTGCGGCGCTTGCTGACCGGATGGATGCGATGAAAAAGGAAATGCAGCTTCATACTACGTTGGAAGAAGCGGGCGTCACTTCCACGGATCTTGATGATTTGGTGGGTAAAAGCTTTGCGCCGAACATGAACAATAATCCTGTTGAGATAACAAAGGAGCGTTTGAAAACGCTCTACCAAAATCTGTCCGAATTCTAAAATCCGAGAACATGCTGCACTCACTGCTCGATTAAAAAGCCGGACCGCGTTTTTTCGCGGTTCGGCTTTTTTGACGATACTCATCAGTTGGAGAAGTATTTTTTAATCGTTGTTTGAAGCTCGTTCTTGTTTAGGATGATTTGACTGTTGTTGGCCTTGAGCAGATCATCATACATCTTTGCGCTCTGGCCTTTAACTTGGCGGTACTTGATCTGTTTTTCCGGATGAAAGTTGCCTTTGACGCCGAGACCGACACTGACCATATCTTCTGTGGACATATTGGTTGCAATCAGAAATTTGGACAGTGAGCGGGAAAGGGCCGGCAGCCGTGTGACGTTTGACGGCTGCATAATTTTTTTGGCGATGCCGATCAGCGCTGCTTGCTGCAGCTGCTGGCGCCCATAGTCGGTGCCGGGCAGTGAATACCGTTCATGGGTAAGCTCGGCGACCATTTCGCCATTCAACTTGTGAACACCGGCCGCAAATGTTTTACCCGAGTTTCTCTTATACCAGGGATGCGTCAGTGTTACCTTAAACGGCACGTTCATTTCAATACCACCGAGTGCATCGACCATATATTGGAGTCCCCAATAGTTGGTTTCGGCATAATAGTGAATCGGCACACCGGTGAGATTAGAAACAGCTTGTACGGCTGAAATAATTCCTTTTTTCTCGCCTTGCTTCACTTGTGAAATATATTGAACACTGGTCAGCTTCGTATAGCCATAGCCCTGCATATATACACGCGTGTCACGAGGAATGCTCAGCATGTTATAGGTGTGATTGTTCAAATCAGCATGGATCAGGACCATGGAATCCGTATGGCTCGCTGCATCTCCTTTCCGAGCGTCAGATCCAATCAGCAGAACATTGAATGTGCCGGCTTTTTCTTTGTAGTTGCCTGTTTTTTTTGAGGAGCCGCCGACAACTGTAAGATTTTTAAAATGGTTTTTTGGTTTGAGATGATGATACTCAAAGAATCCATAAGCGGTTCCTGCGATCAGCAGAAGTGCGAGACTTAGCAAAACAACACGAAGAACGCGGTGACGCTTTTTTGATTTTCTAAGTGTACTTCTCGAGTTACCCGATTCATTTTTTCTAACCATGGTTTTCTCCTTTTAACTGTCGAAATCGTTCGGAAATGAGTAGTGCACGAGGAAGCAACGGCAAGCAACCGTACTGACCCAACCGTTTAACGAACTTCATGCCATTCCAATAGTATAGCAAAATTTCGACTTTTTTTTCAAAGTATGTTGAAAATAAGTTGTTTTTTTAATACGTTGCGTTCCAATGTCTGCTCATATCGATATGATTCCGGCCATACAATTGAATAAACGCAATTAAAGAACGATTTTTCGGAGGCGGCAGATATGGAACTGATTCAACCTTCTGAGACCCTTGAGCTTGTCCATGCACATGGAAATTGGTCAATCAGCCAGGATTCCGGCTTTTCACCGGTGCAGCTCATAGCAGCATCGGCAGCAGCTTGCAGCACGTATGTGTTTGAAAAGCTACTTGATGAACGTGGTATTCCTTATGAACTGAAAAAAGTCTTATTTGATTATCAACTCGGGGTGTATTATCCGAATCCGGTCACGAGAGTCGACGTTCAATTTTTTATCAAAGCAAATGCACGCGTGCGTAACGAAATTGAACATGTATTTTATCAAATTGCAGAAAATTGTCCGGTCATTCAATCCCTTCATCCGCGCATTAAAATTAATGAATCAATTATTTTTGATTGAGAGCCGTTTATTGGATCATTTGCCGCCAATTTGATGAACGTCAGGGTGAAAGCAAGAATTGCTCCCCGAGTTGTTAAATCGGCAAAACTTTTATTCAATTAAATAAACAGATTAAATAAAAATGTTAAAAAAATCACAGTTGATCAAATTATCGTTATAGTAATATGAATTTTTTATTACAAAAGCTCCTTCTGTTTCCGATATATTATTAAGAGCGAAAGGAAGGGGTTTTTATTGAACTATGTCGAAAAAGAAAAAGCGATTTCAGTTTCACTTTGTTAAAATGAATTTGCGGCGCGTATTAATTACTGCGGCCGTCTGTTTTACCATCATTCCGGCAACTATTGTAGGTACATTCTCTTTTATTAATGCCAAGAATGCCGTTACGGCACAAATGGAAGACAGTGCGGAAAATAGCGTAACACTGCTCAATCAAAACATTACTCAGATGGTTGACAAAGAGAAAATAAGATTGGATTATTTAGCCAGCCACGTGTCAACTGCAAGGATGACAAACGGCGAAAATCGCGAAATCCTGAATACACTGTTGTCTCAGCAGCAATCGGACAGCGGGCTTGCTCAAGCCTATGTCGGCGATAAAAAGGGGCATTATGTGTATACGCCGCAGTCGCTGATCAAACCGAATAATTACAATCCTGCATTACGGCCATGGTTTAAAAGTGCGATGGCGAATCCGCACCATATTGTTGTTAACGAACCGTATCAATCGGAATTGGTGAAGGACTATGTCGTGTCCCTGTCGGAAACGACAACAGATGGAAAAGGCGTGGTCGGATTAGATTTAAAGCTGGATGATGTTCAAAAAATAGCTAATAAAGTAAACATCGGTCAAAAAGGCTATGCATTTATTATAAGCCGGGACGGAAAAATTGTTGCCCATCCGAATCTCAAACCTGGTGTTAAAGTCCCTGATGAACAATTACTGAAACATGTAAAACAATCAAGTCACGGCGCGTTTCATTCAGTTTATAAAGGGGTGCGCAAACAAGATGTCTACGTCACGAATGAAAATACAGGATGGATCCTTGTCGGATCACTGCTTCAGAGCGAAGTTGAAGCAAATACAAACGGTATTTTGTGGAACTCCATTATTGTCGGGGGCATAACAGCAGTTATTGCGGCATTGATTGCATTAGCAGCTGTTATGTGGATCATTCGTCCAATTAAAAATTTGATTGGTGTTGCGAAGAAGGTTGCAGATAAGGACCTTACTGATTATGCAAATACGGATGGTTTTGAGGAATTCAAGCATTTAGGCATCGGGTTCAACCAAATGATTGATTCATTGAGTGATGTGTTGTCCCATGTGGATGAAAAAGCGGCCGCACTCGCGTCTTCATCCGAAGAGTTAACTGCTTCAACAGAAGAAAATAAAGCGACATCTGATGAAGTTGCCCACTCAATTCAAGAAATCGCGGCCGGTGCTCAAGACCAAAATAAAAAAGTGGAAGCTTCGAAACAAAATGTTACGGCTATTTATAAAGAAATCGAAAATATTTCAACGAAGGCGGGGACACTGCGTGACAAATCTGATGCGGCGATGGATACCGTAAACAGCGGTAAAATTTCGTTGAACCAAGTAACCGGACAGATTAAAAACATCCGATCAACAAATAAATTGGTCACCGGTGAGCTTAATGATTTGGTGGAAAAGATGGAGTTAATCAGTTATACAAACAGTTTGATTAACGATATTGCCGCTCAGACGCATCTTCTGTCGCTAAATGCTGCGATTGAAGCAGCGCGTGCCGGTGAACATGGCAAAGGCTTTAGTGTTGTTGCGGCAGAAATTCAGAAACTGGCGAATCAATCTTCAGATTCCTCGAAGAAGATTGCTGAAATTGAGGAATCTATTCTGCAAAAGGTTCGCGAACTGGCACAATCCATGAAAACCGGTACGGAGCAAGTGGACCAGGGAATTATTGTTGCCGATGAAGCGACCCAAACGTTTACAACCATTGAGGAGACTGTAACATCTGTTTCAGAAGCGACAAAGGAGGTCAACCGTTCTGTACAAATGATCTCAGGAGCTACTGGCGAAATCGTCGAACGCATCGATGATATTGCTCATTTGTCGGAGACTGCAAGTGGGCTGACAGAAAATGTTTCTGCAGCAGCAGAGCAACAATCCGCTTCCATGGAAGAAGTTGCAAACAATGCGACCAGCCTGTCATCGCTCGCTGATGAGCTGAGACAGATCGCTGCACAATTTGTGATTAACAAGAAATAATTGGATGCGCAGTCCCAATAAAATCAAGGCTGCTTTTCAATTGCCAATCTGATTCTTTTAAAAGAGCCAAAGATCCTGAAAATATGATCTTTGGCTCTTTGCGTTAATTCGTCTGATTTTGCTCTGCTTGCTTCAGCTTCAGTAAACCGGCAGCAGTCTCTTCTGTTGTAATCAATACATTGATATGGCCGCCATTTAATGCGCCAAGGATTCCGGGAATTTTTTCTTCGGATTCTGCCACACCGATTGTATAACGTGTTTTATGCAGAATATCCAGCGGGATTGAAAGTGTTCGATCTGAGAGATGCGTTTGAAGTTCAATGCCGTTCTGATTATAGAACCGGGAGCATAGATCGCCGATCACGTGTGCTGCTTTAAATTTTTCGACGGAACTGTCACTGTAGAACGCGTGCCATGTCGAATGACCGGTACTGTTGATTGATCCTATGCCAACCAACGCAATGCTGATGTTGTTCCACATCGCCGCGATTTCTTTGTAGTATTTGGTCTGCATCCAGTCGTTTTTCATTGACGGTTTTTCAACAATCGCGGGAACATCAATCATTAATGAGCGTCCTTTAAGCTTCTCTGCCGCCTGATAGCAAATCGTATTGACATGAAAGCGACTTTCGAGTTTTCCTGCAGGGCCCCCTACCATAGGGACGCAGAAAATATTTTTATGTTCCTGGGTCGGATCAAGTGCTTCTACCGTGGCGGCGAGGCTGCTTCCCCAAGAAAAACCGATGACATCATTATCCTCCAGAATCGAATCAAGAAAACGTGCGGCGGCCTGGCCGATTGCCGTAAGTCTGACAGTCGTGGGCTGCTGGCGGTCGACAGGAATCACGACCGCTTTTTTTAAATGAAAGGTCTTCTCTAATTTTTCCGCTAATGACAAGTCATTGAGATCGTAGTTAATCGTTATCTTGACGATTCCTTCTTCTCGGATCTTCTTGAGAATACGGCTGATTGACGTGCGGTTGATACCGGTTTTTTGAGCGATTTCATTCTGTGTCAGATTCTGCTCATAATACAGCTGAGCAATTTGAATATATTTTTTTTTCGTTTCCACGTTATCCATTTCATCACCCCATATCGCACAAATGGTCAACGTAATTGAAAATGTGCAAACAACTATTCGTATATTATATTCCAAAATAATAAATTTGTAAAACTAGATATGAAAACGCTTTAAAAGTTAACAATTTTGCAACATATGAACAATTGACAACGCAGTAACTTAATTTATACTAAGAATGTAATCACAAATGATCATTTTAATCACAATTGTGCATATGATTATGAATAAAAATGAATCTGGAGGTTTTATCATGAGTGAATGGCTTGGACTTGAAGGCAAGACAGTGATCGTAACAGGAGGTTCATCTGGAATTGGCAAAGCAGTTGTGGAAACCCTTTTAGAAAATGACGCCAACGTCGTACTTGCGGACTTGCACGAACCGGATCAGGGGCTCTATGACAAGGCAGAAGATAGCCAACTTCTATTTGTGCTAACTGATGTTACTGATCGAGCGAGCGTTGTCAATCTGGTTGCTAAAGCCAAAGAACAGTTTGGATCTGTTGATGTCATTGTCAACAATGCAGGAATTAATATTCCAAGACTTTTAATCGATCCGAATGCAGAAAACAGTAAGTACGAGTTGAGCGATGATATTTTTGACAAGATTGTCAGCATTAATCAAAAAGGTGTTTTTCTTTGCTCACAAATCGCGGGTGGGGAAATGGTCAGGGCAGGAAAAGGGGTCATTGTTAACATGGTTTCTGAAAGCGGTTTAGAAGGATCGGAAGGACAAAGTGCCTATGCGGCTACCAAGGCAGCGATTTACAGCTTCACCCGTTCCTGGGCAAAGGAACTCGGCAAATACAATGTCCGAGTTGTTGGTCTCGCACCGGGTATTCTCGAAAAAACAGGACTTCGCACTCCGGCCTATGAAGAAGCACTGGCTTATACCCGTGGCATTACTGTTGAGCAGCTCCGTCAAGGATATACGAATAAATCGATTCCACTCAGACGCGATGGAAAACTGAAAGAAGTCGCTGATCTTGTCGCATTCTTGAGCTCGGATCGAGCAAGCTATATCACCGGTACGACTTATACTATTGCGGGTGGAAAAACAAGAGGATAAAGCCTCCTGTGAAAACGAAGTGTGGGGAGGTGAATCATATGTACTCAATTGTTGTATGCGCTCATGGCGATCTTGCTGAATCACTGAAAAGATCCGTTGAAATGATTTTCGGAGAAGCGAATAATTTTTACCCAATTCGTTTTGTACCGGGTGAGAACTTAGAAGATATAAAAAAGAAACTGACAGAAACAGTTGATGCCAATCATTTAAAAGATGTGTTAATTTTCACCGACATCTTTTGCGGAAGCCCTTACAATGCTGCCGCTGCTTATGCAATGACTCACAATAATGTTGAACTGATCAGTGGTGTCAGCCTTCCGCTCTGTCTTGAGGCCGTTTCAAATCAGAGTATAAAATCACTTGAAGAAATCGTCGAATGGCTGAAGCAGGTCGTTCCGGACACATTTAAAGTATTGAAGGATGTTTTAAAAGAACAGGAAGAGGAGGACTTCTAATGATTATTCATTTTGCTCGAATAGACGATCGTTTAATCCATGGGCAAGTAACCACGGTTTGGGTAAAAAAAGCGAATGCAAAAAGAATTATCATTGCCAGCGATGAAGTTGCGCATGATGAGATTCGCAAAACATTGTTAAAACAAGCGGCACCGCCGGGAACCAAAGTGAATGTGTGCGAAGTGGATAAGGCAGTTAAGGTTTATTTTAATCCTGTATACCAAAATGAAACCGTTTTCTATTTGTTTACTAATCCAACAGATGTACTGCGAATGATCAAACAGAATGTACCGATCACATCCGTTAATATCGGTGGCATGGCTTATCGTGAGGGAAAAACACAAATAACAAAGGCCGTTTCACTGGGGACTGAAGACGTTGAAGCATTCAAAAAATTAAATGAACATGGTGTCAAACTGGAACTGCGTGTCGTGGACAGTGATACGCCGATCAATTTGATGAAAAAAATCGAAGGATTGTCTTCGGCTAAATAGAAGGGGGCGAAAATTATGGAAATTCAATTATACCAAATCATACTCATCTTTATTTTCTCCTGTATCGCCGGTATGGGCAGTGTTCTTGACGAGTTTCAAACGCACCGTCCATTGATTGCCTGTACAATTATCGGTTTGATTCTCGGCGATATTCAAACGGGCATAATTTTGGGAGGAACATTGGAACTCATTGCTCTTGGCTGGATGAATATTGGGGCGGCACAATCACCGGACTCAGCGCTTGCCAGTATCATTTCGGCGATTCTCGTTATTGTCGGCCATCAAAACATTCAAGCAGGTATTGCAATTGCATTACCGGTAGCTGCTGCGGGGCAAGTACTCACCGTATTCGCGCGTACGATTACCGTGTTTTTCCAACATGCGGCTGACCGAGCTGCGGAAAGGGTGAATTTCAAGCTTCTCGATTTCCTGCATCTGTCCGCACTCGTTGTTCAAGCACTGCGCGTCGCCATTCCGGCGTTGCTGGTTACCGTATTTATGAACGCAGGGAGTGTTCAGCATCTTCTCAACTCAATTCCTGAAGTCGTAACCGGAGGCCTGAATGTTGCAGGGGGATTTATCGTCGCAGTCGGCTATGCGATGGTACTCAATATGATGGGTGCCAAATACCTCATGCCATTCTTCTTTCTTGGATTCATTTTGGCATCGTACTTGAACTTCAGCTTGCTCAGCTTTGGGGCAATTGGCTTGATTGTCGCCTTTATCTATACGCAGCTCAATCCAAAATATCAGGAACGACCGCAAACAACGACCACAGCAGGATCATCAGCGCCGCTTGCTGATGACATGCTTGAGGATTAGGAGGAGATGACGATGAGTGAAACAATCAAAAAGTTAAATAAAAAAGAACTGTTCAATATGTTCGTTCGATCTAATTTTCAGCAAGCATCCTTTAATTATGAGCGAATTCATGCATTAGGCTTCTGTTTTGACATGATTCCGGCGATTAAAAAGTTTTATAAAACCGATGAGGAACGCAGGCTTGCGTTAAAACGTCATTTAGCATTCTTTAATACGACTCCGGCAGTCTGCGGTCCTGTTGTTGGTGTGACTGCGGCAATGGAAGAAGCGCGCTCTGACGGTGAAGCGATTAATGATGGATCAATAAACAGTTTAAAGGTCGGTCTTATGGGACCGCTTGCCGGTGTCGGCGACCCGCTTATCTGGGGGACATTGCGACCGATTACTGCCGCACTGGGTGCATCCTTCGCTCTTAACGGCAGTATCTTCGGACCATTATTGTTCTTCGTCAGTTTTAATCTGGTTCGTCTTGCATTGAAATGGTATGGACTTACTTATGGCTATCGTGCAGGCATGGGAATTGTGAAGGATATGGCCTCGAACACTTTGACGAAGCTTACAGAAGGCGCAGGTATTCTCGGACTCTTTGTCATGGGTGTGCTGGTCACCAAGTGGACTAAGATCAATGTTCCTGTTGTCATTTCACAAACAACCAATCAGGCAGGCGTTAAGTCAACGATGACTGTGCAAGGAATTCTTGATCAACTGTGTCCAGGCCTGCTTGCCCTTGGCCTGACGTTGCTGATGATGTATCTATTGAAAAAGAAAGCAAGTCCGATCTTACTCATCTTCGCATTGTTTGGTGTAGGTATTCTTGGTTACTGGTTAGGTATTCTTAAATAAAAGAAGAGACAAAAAATTGAAAAATGAGAGGGAGAATGAAAAGATGGAAACAACAGCACTCAGATTATATGGAAAAGAAGATTTGCGACTGGAAAAATTTGAGCTTCCGGAAATTAAGTGTAATGAAATTCTTGCTGAAGTTGTGACGGACAGTATCTGCATGTCCTCATGGAAAGAAGCAAAAATTGCAGAGGATCACAAAAAAGTACCCAATGACATTGCCGAAAATCCAATCATTGTCGGACACGAATTTTGCGGAAAAATTGTTAAGGTAGGGGATAAATGGAAGGATAAGTTCGATGAAGGAAGCAAGTTTGCGATTCAGCCGAATCTACAGTTGCCGGATCGACCGGATTGTCCGGGCTATTCGTTTCCATATATAGGCGGAGATGCGACTTATGTGGTGATTCCAAATGAAGTAATGGAGCAGGATTGCCTCTTGGAGTATAACGGGGACACATATTTTGAAGGCTCATTATTGGAACCGTTATCCTGTGTCATCGGCGGATTTAACGCCAATTATCATCTCATTGAAGGAACTTATGATCATAAAATGGGCATTAGGGAAGGTGGAAATCTCCTCATTATGGGTGGAACGGGGCCAATGGGACTTCTGCAAATTGATTATGCATTGCATGGACCAGTTAATCCTAAAAATCTTGTCGTTACGGATCTTTCAGATGAAAAAATCGAAGCGGCTGCCAAACTGTACGCACCTGAAGATGCTAAAAAAGACGGAATTAATCTTCATTATGTAAATATCAGCAAGTATGAAGATCAGGAAACCTATCTTCAATCACTGGTAAATAATGAATCTTATGACGACATTTTCGTGCTTGTTCCGGTAAAGCCGGTGATGACACAAGCATCGCATCTGCTGGCTAAAGATGGCTGCCTGAATTTTTTTGCCGGACCTAGAGATAAGAACTTCTCTGCTGAAATTAACCTATATGATGTACATTATAATTTTACGCATTATGTAGGGACTTCAGGCGGTAATACCGACGATATGCGTGCTGCAATCAGACTTGTCGAAGAACGGAAGGTTAAGGTCGAAAAAGTGGTTTCGCATCTGCTCGGATTAAACGCGGTTGCTGATACGACTCTGACCCTGCCGTCGATTCCAGGAGGTAAAAAACTGATCTATACGCACAAGAATATGCCTCGCAAATCGTTGGAGGAGATTGTCACGACAGATCATTCAGATTCGTTCTATGCTGGGTTAAAAGAGCTACTTGTTCAAAATAATGGTCTGTGGTCAAAAGCCGCAGAACACTATGTTTTGACATATGCCGAAAGCATCTGAAAAAATTGTGTATGGACCGCAGAACTGATTATTGGTTCTGCGTTTTTTTAGCTTGAATTTACACTTTAAGTGCAATACTTAGAAAATAAAAGGGAGCCTTGCTGAGCCAATCCCCAGCTGCGATAGTCAGCCGTGAGTTGAAACGTAATCAGCATGTAATGGCACGTACTCGGCGGTTCATGCCGAAGCCAGATACCATACCCGACGAAAAAAAGGTTACCGCCAGCCCCTGCTCACCAACCCGGCCCTTCATGACCGGGTTCAACAGTTGATTCTCGATCATCAATGGTCTCCCCGAGCAGATTGACCAATGGAAATGCAAGCCGTAACATGATCATTTTTTTCTAAATCGTTGGTATGCACTTTGTTATTTTATGAATAATGAGGCATTTCCGTCACTTAGCAATAAGCCTGATATGTTGCGACAAAGCACTTTCTGAATGATTTTATCCGATTGTCCGGATTTTCGAAACATCTTTTCCTTGTCTTGTCGATCTTGCAAGTTGTCTGAGAAAAGGTGCCTCGAAACAAAGTGTGGCTGAGGTGATTTTAATAACACGGTTATCTCGGGTTAAGCAGGTTGTTTGTATCAGTTCTTTATCTGCCACGAGGCATCCATGTCAACATGATCGCTCCCGGCATCAAGCGGTGGTAACAAATATATTTTAATTCATCGATTGACCAATGGAATAATAAATAAGTCAAGGTTTTTTGTCCATCCTTTTAAATTGTTTTTTAGGTATTTAATTGGACATGAACGCTGAGCGTTTACGCCTACATGGCTGAGTGCACCTCCGAGACGGCTCAGAGAATAATTGAATGGCCCGGCTCAATTCTTCCTCTTAAAACATGATCAATAAGTATGAAACAAAAGATGCTGTACCATTTAGTAGCCAGCTCGGAAAAACTGATCCATCAGCTTTCTTTTCATTAATATTACCGAAAGCATATCCGAAATAGGCGGCAATGATGGCAATGAATAACGCCAAACCAATGCCAAGCGTTCCGATCATAAAGATAAAATAGTAAACACCAAACAAAATTGCTTGAATCAAGTTACCGGATCTGAAGCCATAACGACGACTGAAAATTTTGGTAATGATACTTCGGAAAGCAACTTCCTCGAGTAATGCGGACTGAAAAAAGGCAGCTATGCATGCAGGAATAAGTGCAATTGCGCCAGCATGGTAAAATAAAAGCCTTGTTTCTGCGTGATCCGGAATGAGTACCTGACTAAATGATTTCAACATCGTGTATAGAATGAGGAGGATAATGAAAAAATTGCCGATTTTTTTAGACCAGTGAAATTTCTTTAGGCCAAGCCAATCAGGTAATTCTGCTCCTTGTTTTCGGCCGGTGAATATCCAAACTAAGATGACAAATAAAAATAAGAGAATAGTCTGGGTAATGGTAGTGACCAGCGTACTAAGCAATAATAACATAGAGTTTGACACCCTTCCGCGACATACTTGTCTCATTAAAAGACGATCATAACAACATCATTTTGTTGATGACAAAAAATGAAATGATTTTGCCAAGATTAATAATGAATTTCACATTTTGACAACTCAGATAGTACGTGATTTGCTCGTAAACAGTTAACTATTATTTTAGTAAACATAATAACGTTTTGCAAACCCTTTCTTGATAGAGATTGCAAAATAGACAGTAAGCCGTATCTGTTTGAGCCGTCTATCTATTTCGTAATTAGAAAGAAAAATCAGCTTGCTCTTAATCAGTACTACCAATGAAACTGACCAGCATGAGCTCAGTTTAGGGGATTGTACCAAATGAATACCGGTTTATTAATTCTGAAAAATGGTATTTATATTGCTTAAATAGAACTGATCAACATGATCATCAAAAATGCGTGGGTAACGGGCTTACATGCTTGCCTAGCGTGAAGGTGCAGGATAAAGCGAGAGTGCCACCACTGCGATCTCGATGGCGGGGGTCAGCTTCTTGGGCTTTTAATCAGCAAGCTTTTTATTTTGTCTTTCAAGAGATTCAATCTCGTGAACGACGGCATAATAAACCGTTCAATGATACTTTTTTAATGGTTCTGTTCATATTTTTTTAATTTGGCAGGTTTAGTCTTGGTGACTTTGATCATCACTTCAATCCCAGTCATTCTTAAAGACCTTGATTAAGATTGTAGAGTGCTTGGTATACCTAGCTTTTCTTAAGCAAGCGTATTCAAAAATATTATGTTGGTTGTATGATTAAAAAAATTTGATTTTTTATTTGGAATCGTCCACAATAAGAATGTTGGATAATGATTGATTGCGTGATTTTTTGTTTGATAATCTGCGATTTAACAATAATCGGTGTGATCATTAATTGTCCTTTACAATTAATATTGTGAATTCAATCACATTAGGAGGGGATCGGCATGGTTGTCAGTAGAATGATTCTGAATGAAACATCTTATTTTGGAAACGGTGCCATATTGAAAATTGCTGATGAGATTAGAAAGCGTCAGTTCAAAAAGGCACTTGTTGTTACGGACAAGGATTTAATTAAATTTCAAGTAGCGACCAAGGTGATTGATTTACTTGGTGAAAAAGGATTTTCGTATACCATATTCGATCAAATTGTGGCGAATCCAACGATAGAAGTGGTCCGTGGCGGATTAGCTGCATTTAAAGAGTCAGGAGCAGACTATATTCTAGCCATTGGTGGAGGATCATCCATCGATACCGCCAAAGCGGTTGGAATTATTGCTGCGAATCCTGAGCATGAGGATATTACCAGTCTGGAGGGTGAGCCGGGCACACGGAATCCAAGTATACCGATTTTTGCCGTTCCAACGACCTCAGGCACGGCGGCAGAAGTAACCATTAACTATGTTATCACGGATAAAGCCAATAATCGTAAATTCGTCTGCGTGGACCCTCATGACATTCCGGTGGTGGCTTTTGTTGACAGTGACTTGATGATGGGGATGCCGAAATCACTTTGCGCAGCCACAGGAATGGATGCGTTGACACATGCTATTGAAGGCTACATTACAAAAGGCGCTTGGGAACTGACGGACATGATGCATCTAAAAGCGATTGAAATTGTCGGGCATTCGTTAAGAGATTCTGTTGCAGGGAAACAAGAGGCAAGAGAATCCATGGCTTTGGGCCAGTATATTGCCGGTATGGGTTTTTCAAATGTTGGACTTGGACTTGTTCATGGTATGGCTCATCCGCTCAGCGCGTGGTACAATATTCCGCACGGTGTCGCTTGCGCATCACTGCTTCCGACAATTATGGAATACAACAAGGATTATTCAGGTGAAAAGTATCGGTCGATTGCCATTGCGATGGGGGCAGCGAACGCGCGTGAATTGCCACTTGAGGATGTACGCAATGCGGCTGTTGCGGCTGTTCGGCAGCTTGGAAAGGATGTCGGTATCCCCCAGAATATATCGGAACTTGGCGTGAAAGAGGAAGATATTCTTTCAATTGCCAAAGATGCGTTAGCGGATGTCTGCACGGCAGGAAATCCGAGAACAGCAACCGTTGGTGATATCGTTGAACTGTATCGCTCGCTGATTTCTGATCATTAATGGTAACCGGAATTGAATGCAATCAAAACCACCTTTCAAAAAGGGGGGACTAAGGCAATAAACCTTGGAGTACCGGCCAGCGTCTTAAGGCGCTGGCCTTCACTTTGTTCAGGCTTATTGCGCTTACCCATAAATGGGTGTTTGTACTATTCAGCGATTTCTAAAGGGGTCTCATATTCGCGTACACTTAATTTATCCAGTGCAACATCGTGTTTTTCTTAATCTTGATATTTCTTGATGGTTGCTTCATTTATTCCTACCGTACTCACATAATAACCCTCTCCTCAAAAATGACGATTGCCAAATTTGTACTTTAAGTTTGCATGTTTATCAAACATCATCAACGCACTTTTGTCTTTTAACAAATACCCATAAAACTCGCTACGCTTATCTTAGGCGGTATACTGAACAGAAGGTGTACATGAATCAAGTATCGTATGCTCTTCTAAAATTCCCCCCCTTTATACCGACAGAGCTGTTTCATGATTTCTTGCAAACTTTTCCGATATTGATTGTAGATAATTTTTCGTCTGTACTTTGGTGAAAATACGAAATAATATTTACACAACCATTTGGTGTGGGCTGAACTGTTTGCTTTATTAGCCATTCTAGCGCTTTCTTTCGTGTAGCAATCTTGCCTGAGCACTATATTCTACGAAAAGAAGCGCTTCTTTGTATAATAATAACCTGTTGCTCCCTCCTGCTATGCAGGGGGGATGTTTCGCGCGCTGCGCGTGCTCAACGGACTGAAGTCCATGAATGAAACAAATGGGTTCATTACCGAAACCCATTTGTTTCAAATTGTGATCCACATTCTGGGATTTATTTGAATGAACGCTGCCTTCTTTTTTCTTCGCCGGGTAAATAGCCAAATCGATCTTTGAATACTTTGTAGAAATAGGTTTTATTAGAAAAACCGGATTCTTGAGCAATGTCACTGATTGGCAGGTCGGTCGTATTAAGAAGCAATCGCGCCTGGTAAAGCCGTCGTTTGATAATGAGCTGAGTGAACGTAATGCCCATTGTTTTTTTTATTAAATTACCAAGATAAGTTTTATTATAACCAAGCTGTGCTGCTGCCCTAGTTAGATTGAGATCCTTATAGTTATCTTCAATTAGTCGAAGTACGGGGACCATTTTTTCAGGCGTTTTGGCATTGCTTTTTTGTGTTTGATCGATTTCACGAGCAAGTGTTGTAAACAAAATTGGCAAATATAAACTGGAAATAGTGCTGGAATAAACTTCCGCAGCGTAGTACTCGTTAATTATATTCTTTATGATGGACTGAATTTTCTTGGACTCGCCGGCATCAAATAAAAAGTGTACCGCTGTATTTCCTCTGTTCAATGCCAAATCGAAAAGATATTGAATGAGTGGGCTGTGACTATTTTTCATCTGATTTAACCATTCAACGGTGACCACACGCCTGTTAAAAAGAATATTGATTAAAAGATCGTTTTCGCCTAATGGTTTGATCTCATGGCTTGTTCCGACTCCGATAAGCAGTAATTGCCCCTGTTTGAGCGTTATCGGCTTTCCATCAATAACCTGTTGACATGAACCGGACAGCATATAGTTTAATTCGGTGAATTGATGGGAGTGCAGAGGATAAGCGGCAAAGCGATTGTGTTTACTAATGTATAGATCCTGTTTCTTGAAGAAAAAGTTATTGAGAAACTCAAGTCGGTCATTGCTGATTCGAGTGGAGGAGAAAGGAATATCCGGAATATGAATGCCGTTTTCTTTTTGCTCTTTTTCGATAAGGGTTAAGTCTGATAATTTCTGCCTGATAATTTCTGAATTGCTTTTGTTCATATTTGTTTGCACCCGATTATGTTTATTTGATACTTATATTCTTTGATATTGTCATTGTATCATAAGTGAAAGCATTGTTTAATAATAAATGTAAGCGCTTGCCAAAAACGTTTGTTCATAAGACTAAATGTAAGAAATTTGAAACAAAATAGTTTAGATGGTTTCAGTGAAAAATTAGCTTAGGAGGAGAATATTATGAGTGGTTCCGCTGTTACAACAGAAAAGAAAAGCTGGAAAGCGACTGCGTCGGTGTCGCTGACCAATTATCTAGATTCGGGATGTATCGTTGCAGGTGCCAGTGGGCTGACATTGTGGGCGAATGAATTGAATTTGAACAGCTTGCAAGTAGGTCTTCTTGGCGCGATCAGTGCTAATGCGTTTGGTTCCGCGGTTGGCGCGTTGATTGGTGGGCGTCTGGCGGATAAATATGGACGCAAGTTCATTTATACGTACAACATGCTGGTTTATATGCTGGGTATCGCCACCATCATGTTTTCTTTTAATTTTCCAATGCTGCTTGCCGGATTTTTCGTTACAGGTATAGCAGTCGGTGTCGGCGTTCCGGCCTCTTGGACCTATATCTCTGAGATATCGGACGAGTCCAACCGGGCAAAACATATCGGTATTTCGCAATTCGCATGGTCGTGCGGTCCGGCGATTATTTTCACACTGGGCATTATTTTCTCGCCACTGGGTCTTTTGGGTAATCGAATCATTTTCGGTTCACTGTTTATCGTCGCACTCATCGCTTGGCTATTGCAGCGTCAGCTTAATGAGTCGAAGATTTGGATTGAGGATAAGAAAAAGCAGGCTGAGGCAACGGTTAAACAGGTTCATCCGTACAAACAGCTTTTTACAAATGTTATCAGTTTCAAATCATTGCTTTTCTTAGTCGGTGTCTATATGTTCTGGAATCTGGTTGCCGGAGCGATGGGTTTCTTCATGCCTTATGTTTATTCGACAGTTGGTGGCTTGACAAACCTTCAAGCAAACATGCTGCAGGCTGTGCTTTGGGTCATTACAGCAGTTGCAACCTACGCATTGTTTGTACCGCTTGGTGATAAAGTAAGCCAACGTGGCCTGTTCTTTGTCGGTGCGGCTTTGGCGGTGATTTCGTGGATGATTCTGACCTTCTTTGATATGAGCTGGCCAGCGCTTTGGGTATTCGTTATTGCTTGGGGCGTATCGGCAGGCATCAGTGCTCAGGCATTTTACGCATTGTGGGCAACAGAACTTTTCCCGACAAATGTGCGTGGGGCTTCTCAAGGTGTCATGTTCTTTGCGGTTCGCGGCAGTGCGGGTGTTTGGTCGATGATCTTTCCGACCATTTTGACAACACTTGGTTTTACGGTTGCCGGAACATTTATGATTGTTTTACTTTTGATTTCTCTCTTGATCGGCGTGATTTGGACACCGCAAACAAGAGGAAAAACATTGCAGCAAATTGTTGAAGAACGCTATGGTAAAAAAGTTAAAGCATAAATTGATTAGGATAATCTGAGTTTTGGATTTTGTTGAGAGGTGAGTGTTACATGAATGATTATATTGCAGTTGACATAGGAGCTTCCAGCGGTCGGTTAATACTGGGACGAATAAATAATCAGAAGAAATTGGTGCTGGAAGAGATTCATCGTTTCATCAACGGGTTTACGAAGGAAAACGGACATGATCGCTGGGCGATTGATCAGCTAATTCACGAGATTTTTATCGGACTTGAGAAGGCAAAAAGAATGGGTGTCAACAAGGCGAAGGTAGGAATTGATACGTGGGCGGTAGATTATGTGCTGGTTGGGATGGACGGGCGCAAGCTTCAAAACCCAATTAGTTATCGCGATCAACGAACACGACATGCGATTGAGGAGCTTACAGGCGATCTTTCAAAGGAATACATCTACAAAAAGACCGGTATTCAATTTCTTGAACTTAATACGCTGTATCAATTGTACAAAGAAAATAAAGAAGACTTGAAAAAAACAGATCGAATTATGATGATTCCCGACTATATCGGGTATGTGCTCACCGGAAACGCCGTCGCAGAAGTGACAAACGCGTCAACGACTCAGATGCTCAATTTGCGGGAGGGACTGTTTGATAAGGATTTGCTGGCAAAAGTGAATGTTTATCCGGAACAGTTCCCGCGGTTGGCCGAATCGGGTAGTGTTCTTGGCGCCATCCGGCATAAATGGCGTCTGGAGTATGATCTTCCCGATTGCGAAGTGATTACGGTTGCGACACATGATACGGCGTCGGCGGTTGTGGGAACACCGGGTGAAGGAGACGACTGGGCCTTTCTCAGTTCAGGTACATGGTCGCTTCTTGGCAAGGAACTGAATGTTCCGGAAAACGGTGCGGAAGCATTTAAAGAGAATTATACAAATGAATGGGGCGCGTACGGAACGTATCGTTTTCTGAAAAACATAATGGGGTTGTGGATTGTTCAGAGCATTCGCCGTGAACAAGATAACAAGTACTCATTTGCGGAGATGGCCGCGCAGGCCGAACAAGTTGAACCGTTTCAACAGTTTATCAACATCAATGATGATCGGTTCAGCAATCCGAAAAGTATGATTGACGAAATTCAGGCTTATTGTGAGGAAACACATCAAACGGTTCCTCAAACGACCGGTGAGTTAGTGGCTGCTGCTTACTGCAATCTCGCATTGTTTTACGCCAACGAATTGGAGAAGCTGGGGAAAATTGTCGGGCAACCAATTAAGGTGCTTCACATTGTTGGTGGCGGAAGTAATGTTGATTTCCTGAACCAGCTGACAAGCACGCTTTCAGGAATTACAGTTAAAGCCGGCCCATCCGAAGCGACTGCCGTGGGTAATTTGGCTGTGCAAATGATCAGCTCAGGAGATCTCTCTGATCTTGTCGAAGCACGAAAGCTGATCAACCAGTCATTTGAGATAAAGGCCTATACACCGCAGGATAATCAATATCCTGACGTATTGGCCAAATATCAAGCATTTATTCAAGGGAGGTGAACCGCATGCCTAGAATTGGACAAATCATGTACCTAAACAAAGACGTCTATGACGAGTATCAAAAACGCCATGCCAATTTGTGGCCGGAAATGAAGAAAGAATTGAAAGACCATGGCGCGACCAATTATTCCATTTTCCTCAACAAGGAAAACGGAGAACTGTTTGCCTATCTTGAAGTACCCGATGTTGCGAGCTATAACGAAATCGCAAACACCGACATCTGCAAGAAATGGTGGGCATACATGAAACCATTAATGAAAACCAATCTGGACAACAGTCCGGTAGCGTTGGACTTGCATGAGGTATTCCATCTCGATTAATTAGACCACTAAAACACGAAGGGAAGTTTTTTTAATGAGCGAAACGATTACAAAAAGCTACGAACTTGCTAAAGAGCGTTATGCGGAAATTGGTGTGGACACAGATAAAGCGATCAATGCATTAAAGAACGTAAAATTATCAATTCATTGCTGGCAAGGAGATGATGTCCTGGGTTTTCTGTTTCCGAATCAGGATCTGACCGGAGGCATTTCCGTCAGCGGCAATTATCCGGGTCGTGCGAAAACCGCAGATCAGTTAAGAAAGGATTTGAGTGAAGCACTGTCAGTGATCCCGGGCAAGCACAAAGTTCAGCTGCACAGCATTTATGCTGATACAGATGAAAAGGTAGATTTGAACGAACTGGAACCGAAGCATTTCCAATCATGGGTTGACTGGGCAAAACAAGAAGGTGTTGGGCTTGACATGAACGGCACTTTTTTCTCACATCCGAAGTCGGCGAGCGGATTTACCTTGGCCAGTGCTGATAAAGAAATTCGCGATTTTTGGATTGAGGTCGGCAAGGGCAGCCGCAAAATTGCCGAATATTTCGGTAAAGAACTCGGCCAGCAATCAGTGAACAACTTCTGGATCCCTGATGGCTATAAAGATAATCCGATTGACAAGTTGTCGCCGCGTCTACGTTTGGTTGAATCGCTCGATGAAATTTTGAAAGAAAAGATCGACGAAGCATACACAATTGAAGCAGTTGAAGGAAAACTGTTTGGAACTGGTGTTGAATCCTATACGGTTGGTTCACATGAGTTCTATGAAGCCTATGCGCTGACCCGTGGCAAGCTATGGACGATTGACGCCGGGCACTTTCACCCAACCGAAGATGTATCGGATAAATTTTCGGCATTCCTGCCATTCGGAAAGGGCCTGATGCTGCATGTTTCCCGTCCGGTTCGCTGGGACAGTGACCATGTGGTTATCTTTGATGATGCGCTGACCCGCATTGCACGCGCGCTCGTTCGTGATGACCTTCTGGATAAAACGAACATCGGACTTGACTTCTTCGACGCGACGATTAATCGTTTGGCCGCATGGGTTGTTGGTTCACGCTCTACCTTAAAAGCATTACTGCAAGCATTCTTGGCACCGATTAACGATTTGAAAAAAGCGGAGCTTGAAGGCAATTATACAATGCGTTTGGCTGTCACCGAAGAATTGAAATCCTATCCATTCGGCGCAGTTTGGGATTACTACTGCCAGGAAAGCGGTGTACCGGTAGGAACGGAATGGCTCAAGGAAATTGTCGCTTATGAAAAAGACGTTCTACTAAAAAGATAATCATATCAGGAGGGGCAAAGATTATGAGTAAATTTATCAATTCACCATTTGTTCAGGAACTGTCAAAAATTACTTTTCGGTTATACGATCATGGATGGGATGAACGTAATGGTGGCAATGTCAGTTATCGACTGACAGAGGAGGAAGTTACACCTTATGAAGACACGAAAAAGGTTTTGAAGACAATTCCAATTGATTTTGACGGTAAAGATCTGGCCGGTATGTACTTTTTAGTCACAGGAACGGGCCGCTACTTTAAAAACGTGATTGACTTTCCAGAACGTGATGCAGGTTTGGTACGCATTGCCGATGATGGAAAAAGTGTGGATCTCCTTTGGGGTTTCAATGACGGCGGACGGCCGACGAGTGAATTTCCAACACATTTGATGGGCCATAAAACACGGTTAAAAATGAACCCAGATCAGCGTGTGATTATGCACTGCCATCCGACGAATCTGATTGCGATGACGTTTACTCAGAAGCTTGATGAAAGGGAAATCACACGAATTCTGTGGAAGATGCAGACCGAATCCCTCGTTGTCTTTCCTGAAGGAGTGGGTATTCTTCCGTGGATGGTTCCTGGAACGACGACGATTGGCGAAGCGACTGCCGCGAAACTGGAACACTTCGGTTCGGTAATCTGGCCGCAGCATGGTTTGTTCGCTTCCGGAAGCTCGATTGACGAGGCCTTCGGTTTAATTGAAACGATTGAAAAGGCGGCACAGATTTGGTCGATCATCCAGCAGCAGGGCGGGAAGATCGAACAGACAATCACAGATAAGGATTTGAGTGATTTGGCTAAGGCCTTTCATGTAACGCCTCGAGAAGGATATTTGGACGTTTAAAGTAATTACAGTTCATGATTTGAACCAAAGGTAACCTCGTTCTGAAAGGGATGGGGTTACTTTTTTTCTCATTTTATTCTGTATTGTTGCTTGTTTCCTAGGTTCATTATAAAATGAGCAGGTCAACAAGCAAATTCATTTAAGCAGACAGGGGGTATCATATGCTTGCTTTTGAACGTTATGCCGGAATCAAAAGTGAACTTACAAAAAACAAGAAAGTGTTTGTCTCAGAGCTGGCAGTCTTGTTTGATGTGACAGAAGAGACCATTCGTCGTGATTTGGAAAAAATGGAGAAAGAAGGGTTTTGTACACGAATTTACGGCGGTGCTTTTTTAAACACGCATACGAATGAAGAGGTTTCCTATAAAGAACGGAATACATTGAACCAGAAAGAAAAGCACTATATAGCTCGCAGAGTTTCCCATCTTATTAAAGACGGCGATTCTTTAGTTGTTGATTCATCCTCGACAGGACTTGCTGTCGTTCATGAATTGTATAAACAGAAGAAGAATTTGACCATACTGACAAACTCAATTGAAGCGCTGCGTCTTGGTTCGACGAATGATCAGAAAATGATTTCGACGGGCGGGATTCTCAGACCCTTTTCATTTTCACTGGTTGGTCCTGAAGCGATTGACACGGTGAAAAAATATAATGTCGATACGGCGATTCTTGGTTGTAAGGGAGTCACTATGGAACGGGGAATTACGGAATCGAACAATTTTGACGCGGAGGTGAAACGATTAATGATCAGGCAGGCGAGTAAACTAATTGTTGTTGCCGATCATGACAAGTTTGAACAGATTGCGCTGATGAATCTACTTCCGCTGGAAAAAATCGATTATCTTGTTACGGATCGAAAACCTAGTGATAAATGGCTTATTTTCACGCGAGAAAATCAAATTGAATTAATTTATTAATTCCGGATGTACATACGAACGCTGTGTGTCTGGGATCAGGGTCGGCCGATATGACGGATAAAACGAAGGCAGGTAGCTGCTGAAAGAATCCAGGCGACTCATTTATTCTTGCAATCCATCAAAGAAAAAATTATCATACCCGATACTGCTGAGAAATAGTGCACTAAGAGAAACACACCCATTAAGCCGACGAGTAGACCGATAATTGTCGAAATAACCGGAAGACCGGCTACAACAAAACTGGCAAAGGTCACACCAGAATAAACAATGCAATAATGCCGTATACTTCAGAGATTTCGGCAGTATCGATTTTGGTGATGGTTACCGTGTCGGTAAACTCTGTCTGAATACCTGCTTTTTTGGTGACTCTGATCGCCATCGGATTTGCTGCCAGGAATTCTTTCTCTAACAGCTTGTTTGCCTTTACAGATTCCCTACCGGAAAGCGACCTATTGTCATTGAACTTTCGCCTTACTGGATACCAATCGCTGCAAAAAGAATCAGAACGACAAATACGCACGCAATGACTCTTTTTCGGTAATCAACGATCCACATCCCTAGTTGATAAAGCCCCTTGCCCGTCTTTTAAAAACTCCCAGAATGATTCTTACAAGAATTGAATGAGCATGATCCTGAAGATCAGTAAGGACAGTTTATCGATGCAAGGTAAATTAGAAGTAACCAGAGGCGATATTCTCTTTTTATATGGTGAGCATGTTGCATAGATCCCCATTCAAGGACCGATTTCTGAGTGGAAAACAGCGGGGACTAGGCGAAATCAGATGAACGGTTAAAAATATATTACATGGAACGAAAAAATCTCAACAGATTCATGAAGACATCCATCTACAATGCTCAAAAAAACTTTTTTCTGTAGTCGTCCAGTGGGGAGCGCTCTCCATGCAATGAGGGCGATTTTGATATCGTCGTAGTTAATGAAGTTTTTTTTTTACATGTACTAAATCTGTTTGAAGCTGCGTGAGCTGTTTTGTAATTTGCCGCTGTTGCTCGTTCAATAGACTAAGTATGTCATCGATATGTTCCCGGCTCATGTTCTTCATAGGTAAAGAACGTCTGCAGTTTAAAAATCGATAAGTCGGTTCTTTTTAAGACAGCAAATGGTTCTGAAACGATGAATTTGTTTCTCTTCATAAACGCGCTGACCGACGACAGCTCGACGGATGTTGGTCAAAATATTCATGTCCTCGTAGTAATGCAGTGTCGATGCGGGTAGATGGAACATCTCTGAGACATTCTTGATTGTGTAAACATTTATTGCATGCGCTCTCGTAAAATAAGATAACCTGTTGACTTCAAGTATACTTGAAGTGATATCTTCTGTTATAAAGAAAGAGAGATGATGACGATGTATCATGGCACCCGATAATCGATATGATTGAATGACCTACGCTTATTGCGGCAACAGCGGACTGAAACTGCCGGTTGTGTCACTGGGCTTCTGGCATAGTTTCGGTGATACGGCGGAATACGGACGAATGGAAACGCTATGTTTTACGGCTTTTGATCATGGAATCATGCATTTTGATTTGACCAATAATTATGGACTGAAAGCGGGAAGCGCAGAAAAAAATTTGGGAAGAATCTTGAAGGAAAATTTTAAACCCTATCGAGATGAGCTGATCATGAGCACGAAAGCGGGCTATGAGATGTGGGACGGTCCTTATAGGAAACTGGGGAAGTAAAAATATCTTCTGTCCAGCGTGGATCAAAATCTGAAACGGCTGGAGCTTGATTATGTTTACGTCTTTTACCATCATCGGATGGACCCGGAAAAACGCTGGAAGAGACGATGGGTGCACTTGATCAGGCGATAAAGAGCGGAAAGGCTTTGTATGCCAGGCTTTCTAATTACGACGGAGCGGTGACCAGCGTTCTCATTGGGGCGTCAAAGAAGTAGCAGATACTGAATAATCTAAAAAAGTGATAGACAGTTCGCCTTTTACGATGGAGGAATTAGAAAAGATCGATACGATTGTTTTAAGGTAAAGCAAAGAGCGTTCTCTTCATATTGTCTATTTTTCGTCATGCATACTCATCGTTACTTTCTTTAGACGGTATCTGCTTTTAGCCTTAGCTTTTCGTGCCCATACTTTTTACAGAGGTGAAAAGTATGGACGGTTATCAAAAAAGTGGTCATGCGATCTATGGATATTAAGTATCATGTGATCTGGGTGACAAAATATCGATATAAAGTATTGCGGGGTCAGATTGCTGTTCAGTTACGAGAACTTATCTGGCAGGGCTGTGAGGCTAGAGGGATCACAATTTTGTGGGAGTGCAGGTAAAGAGCATATTCACTTGCTGATCTCCTGTCCGCCCAGTCTGGATTCGAGTAAAGTCATGCAGTACCTAAAAAGGACGGACGTTCATTCATCTAGGTTATTACAAGATAAATTTCCAGAACTGAAAAAACGGTGCTTGGGACAGCACTTATGGTCCAGAGATTATTTTTATGCAACGGTCGGCACCGTGACCGATGAAATCATCCGTACTTATTTTGCCAACCAATCAAATAAAATCAAGGACAACATTTTTAAGATTAATGACTGAGTTCAGTCAAAATTCAGTGTGCATGAGCACAAAACCTTTCAGAAGATTTCAGTCTTGAGTGGCGACTTTTAAGTCGCAGACATTTATGTCTGAACTCACCTGCTTTAGCTGGGGGTCGTTTAGCCTTGGCGGATCGCCGTCTCATGTATTCATTCTGCACGGTCAGCGCGTTGCTGGACACCGTCTGCCTGTACAACAATGCGAAAGTTCTTCTGCAAACCAAGTAGAAAAATAAGTTTTATGCTCAGTATGCCTCAGGCTGCGGCTGATGTGTTTTATAAGCTGGCTGGCTGGCTTCCCGTGCTTTGAGTTTACGGCTGACCGAGATGTATGAGCCGATGAGTATAAGCAAGCCACCGCACCATGCCAGCGGATTGGCGAGACTGGCGCCGGCAAATCCCCAGAACTTTATCAGAAAAGTAACTGCGAATGAACGCATGAACAGTTCGATCAGTCCGGAAAGCGTAGGTAAAAAGCTGTGACCGAGCCCCTGCAGCGTGTAACGTATAATCAGCAGTAGAGAAAGCAGCGCGTACATCGTGCTGTTACACAGAAAATAAATTTGCGCCAAATGGACGATACCAGGCTGCTCGCCTCCGACAAATAAATAGCACAGAGGAATCGCGAAGGTAATGATCAATACACCGATGACAACACTCAGTACACAAGAAAGCGCCATCGCCTGATGAACGCCTTTGCGGATGCGCGCATACTGGCGGGCACCTAAATTCTGTGCGGCATAGGTGGCCATCGTGATTCCGAAGGACAACGAGATCTGCGTGGCTAAGAAATCGATACGTCCTGCTGTTGTATAAGCGGCAACCGCATTTGATCCCAATGTGTTTAACATGACTTGAACAATAATCGCTCCGATTGAAATGATCGATGTCTGGAATCCCATCGGCAAACCAAGCTGGAGATGTGGCTTGACTTCCCGAAAAAGATGCGCAAAATCGCTGCGCGACAACGTAAGTTCTGGAACGAACCTTTTGATGAAGTGCAGACACCAGAGGGCGGACAGTCCCTGCGCCGCAACCGACGCATAGCCGGCACCGGCGACGCCCATATGAAAGAACAGAATGAAAATAAAGTCAAAAACAATGTTGACAACACAGGCAAGTGCCAGAAAAATAAGCGGTGCCCGGCTGTTGCCCAGAGAGCGCAGGGCGTTATTAAAAAGATTGTACAAAACGGTAACGCTGATCCCCCAGAAGCAGGCAACGATAAACTTTTGCGCATCGTCAATGATGTCGTAAGGCGTTTGCATCAGCACGAGTATCGGACGGGCAAAGAGAACGCCGATCAATGTCAGGATCAGGGAAACGATGGTGCTGATGATAATATTGACCGCAAAACTACGCTTAACACCAGAATAATCGTCGGCACCGTGGCGGCGTGCTGTTAAAATGGTTAGTCCAGCTGTCATCCCCTGTGCGAATCCAATAATTAATGCAAATAAACTATCTGTCGCACCGACGGCGGCTAAAGCACGAATACTGATGGTGCGGCCCACGATGATTGTATCGGCAACGTTGTAAAGCTGCTGAAAAAGATTTCCGATAAGAAGCGGGATCGTGAACATTATTATTTTTTTAATCGGACTCCCCTTTGTTAAATCCCACATGAAACACACACCCCAATTTAAGCAGTAAGACTATCATACATCAGGTTGCACGATTTGTGTATTGGCTGATTGCACATGGGTAAGTCAAGTGATTATGGGTCCCACTTAAGTATAAAATGATTTTTGTTAATTACTCTGAGCGATCTGTACGATTTCTGGCTCTGACTTGGATCAAATCCCTCTTTTTACCAATGAGGGAAGACTTTTCCCTTACTTCTTTTTGCGTTAAAAATCAGTAGCCAGCTAAGTCTTTCAAGGCCTGATAAATCGGCGTCCCAGCAGAGCGTTTCAGATATGGCGGTGCCTCGGTCAGAGTTTGAGCTGCGGCCTTTTGACACGCCTTTTTTGGCAGAATCCGGGTAGCAGACAGAGGCTCCTGCCTGTCAGGGGAATCGAGGCAGATCACCAATGTTCGTTCGGTAAGCCATTCTTTCATGCGCTGAGTAGCTGCTGCAGGTGATCATAGCCTTCATCGCCCCAACTCCGGTGATATTTCATTCGCCTTTCCATGAAACTTATCACAGATTATGAATAAAGCGACGGTTAATGTTTTTTCGTGGGCACAACTGCAGCCGAGCGAGAATGAATATGACTTTTCAGCACTGGATGAGATCATTCGTGTGTTAAGACAGCAGCATGGATGGCGAAGAAATACCGGGATGTTGAGCGAACCGATTTTTACGGTAGGCATCACCGTTTCGGTGAGCGTCATAATGCATGCCCGAATTCACCGACATTCAGAAATACAGTGCGCGTTTAGCGGGCAGGCTTGCCGAACGTTACGGCCATCTGGATGAAGTGGTTTGTGGCATATTTCAAATGAATACGGCGGTTCGTTTATTGATAACAAAGGACGTGCGACAAGTGGCGAAAAGATCGTGACCTTTTCGTTGGAGGATGCAGCATTTCTCAGGTTTGAAAATGGGAATGTCGATGATATAATCAATTACGGATACGGGGAAGAATGGCACCATAAAATTCTCAACCGAAGGATTTTCACCACTTGTTGTGACGCTTTAGGCTTTTATCCTTAAAATAATGCTAAGCTGTTAACAAATGAAACCGCGCGTACACTGGTTACGGATAACCGTAACGGAAGGTGCGTGCGACTTTTGGGATAGACCAGACAGAAAACAATAAAAAACTATATCATCGTCGGAAGTACCACGAGGCATCCATGTCAGCACAATCACTCTTGGCATCAATGGCAACGATTATAGCTTAATTCATCGATTGGCTAATGAAATAATGAATAAGTTAAATCTTTTGTCATTCTTTTTAAAGGGTTTTTTAGTTATTTGATTGGGCATGAATACAATGTGTAACTGAGCGTTTACGCCTGCATGGCTGAGTGCATCTCCGAGACGGCTTCAGAGAAATAATTGAATGGTCTGACTCAATTATTCCTCAGTAGTTGTTTCTCCGAAAGACAGCCTGACGAGTGCCGTGCTTCTTCGCTGACCGGCCAAGGACAGCAGAAGTCCGAAGGCCGGCGCGCTGCATGCGCTCCCGGTGGCAATGATCAAGCCACGCCGATTGGCGGCAAGCATAATTTGCTGCCCCTCAATCCCGGAAATGCGTATAGCGAAAATATGCGGCAGCTGGTGCTGAGCGGATCCTTCTATTATGAACGAAATGTCTTTGTTTCGAATGCCTGCAATAAACTGCTCACGTATGCTTATACATGGCTGAGGCTCTTCTTTGCCCATTGAACGGCTTCCTTGGGCTGCCATAGCAAAAGCGGCAATAGCTGGGAGATGAACTAATCCCGGACAAATGCCGTATTTTGTCGGTACATCGGACAGCTGCAGCGGGGGAGCGATATGAGGATTCACGGAGCAAATGTCGACACCCTTGGGTCCGAAAATTTTATTAGTTGAAGCCGAAAAGGTGTTAATATGTTTGGCTTCCGCATCAATTATCAGCTTTCCAAGGGATTGTACGGCGTCGCAGTTGAGGGCAATATTCTTGCCATACAGCAAGTCGCCGCTCATTTTTATATTATTCTGCAATGTTCCCGAAGCTCGGGATTTTAATCCCGATGTAGTTCACTTCATCCTTTCAGAAACAAGTCAGGTGCTTGACGAACGGAGATATCTCCGTTTACTATAAGCGAAGTGCTCTCCGATTAATGCTAGCTTAATGAAAAAAGCGGAACAATACAAGTGAAATTCTGCCGAGCGCCGGTGTTTCATGAATCGAGGGACAAAGATCATGTCAAATAAAAAAACAAACCGTAAGCTCGTTACGGTTGCCATGCTCGTCGCCATTCTTATCGTGGCGATTGATGTGACGATTGTCAGTACCGCCATGCCGAAAGTGGTTCGCGACTTGCATGGGTTAAGTTTAATCAGCTGGGTGTTTGCAATCTATACGTTGACGACGTCGGTGACCACGCCGATCTATGGCAAGCTTGCCGATCTGTTCGGCCGAAAGAAAGTCTTCATCATTGGTGTTATATTGTTTATTGGCGGATCTGTTTTATCCGGACTGTCGCAAACGATGATGCAATTAATTATTTTTCGTGCGATTCAGGGAATTGGTGCGGGAGCGGTGATGCCGATCACTTTCACAATTATCGGTGATCTTTATCCAGGCGAGGAGCGGGCGAAAATGCAGGGTCTGTTCAGCTCGGTCTGGGGTATTGCCGGTCTGCTTGGTCCGCTCGTTGGCGGTTTTTTTGTCGACCAAATCAGCTGGCGCTGGATTTTTTTCATTAATTTGCCTATTGGCTTCGTGTCGCTGCTTTTGATTACTTTTTGCTTTCACGAATCGTTTGACAAGAATACAAGCCATTCAATTGATTATTTTGGAGCGGCTGCGTTTACGCTCGGCCTCTCGTCGCTTCTGTATGTGCTGCTTAACGCGGGGCAAAGCTTTGCGTGGAATTCGGCTCCAGTATATGCGCTCTTTGCCGCTTTTGTCATCTTCATGGCTTTATTTAGTTATTTGGAAACAAAAGTGGACGAGCCGATGCTTCCGCCATCTTTATTTCGAATTCCTGTAATTCTTGTTTCCAATCTTGTGACTCTGTTGGCAAGCAGTGTCGTCATTGCGGTCAATGTCTATCTGCCGATGTGGATTCAGACAATTCTTGGTAAAAGCGCAACAAGCTCAGGACTGACGCTGATGCCAATGTCGCTCGCCTGGCCCCTCGGAGCAGCCCTTGCCGGACGCTATATGTATCAGGTCGGATCAAAGCGAACCGCTGTGATCGGTACGATTCTCGTCACACTTGGCGGTATTTGGCTCGCGGCCTTGTCACTTGGGTCGCCATACTGGTATTTCGTCGGGATCATGATTGTCATCGGCTTCGGCATGGGCTATGCGATGACGCCGACAACGGTACTTGTGCAATCTGCGGTCGGATGGAGCATGCGCGGGGCGGCGACCGCATCAAATATGCTGATGAGGTCTGTTGGGCAAACCGTCGGCATTGCGGTCTTTGGAACAATCTTTAACAACGCGCTTTCAGATGAAAAAATATCGTCAGGCGGAAGCACCGCTGTTCACTTGGCTCATGGCATTCATCTCGTCTTTATATGTGTCTTTTTTATAGGCATTGCCACGCTGATCGCGTCTCTGCTGCTTCCCTCACATCAAAAAGTGGTTGCTCAACAGAAACGTGTAGTGAATTAATCCTCTAAAAAGAGGAATAAAAAATAAATCATTATTCATAGTTTACATATATGATTAATTGTAATAATATAAGATTAAGTTCTTTCAATAGTGTACTTATCAAGAGAGGTGGAGGGATTGGCCCGATGAAACCTCAGCAACCGGCCGACAGGAACGGTGCTAACTCCAAAAGCAGCAATGCTTGAAGATAAGTCGAGGTCAATGCATCATGGATCCCTTGTTTCCTCTTCTTATCGAAGTGAAACAGGGGATTTTGATTTTGTATCGGGCGATCAGAATGGAATCAGCAACGATGCGAGTGGACCGATCCTCTTGCTGATGATTAAGTCTTTTTTTAGGAGATGACCCTTTATGGCCCATAGTATTCAACGCAAATCGAATGAGTATCGCGAACAATTAATTGATCAGCTCATTTCACATCGTATTTACAAAAAGAATGGAAAGCATTTGTTTCAGCTAACCTTGGAGGAACTGGAACAAGAATATGAGCGAGTGCTGTCTACGCAGATGAGATGCTCATGAATAGATCCGCCGGTTTTAAACGATTTAAAAGAGATTTAGCTGACTGGAAAAAATGGAAGGAACAGTCTCATCCAGAGTAGAATCCTGACAGCCGGTCCAAACTTTAGCAATGCTTTTATTGCTGTTTATGCACCGTTTCCTCGGTGCATCACTTGTGGACCGATCTTTATTTGCAAAAGCAACTTGAACCTTTGATTTCCGCGAAGATTTATATCATCATTTTTTGATGGACGAATTATCGAATCCACAGATCGTGTTCGAAACGTCGATCCAGCATTTGGTTGCGCAGCTTTTCGATGCGAACTCGATCCTGATAACGTTCCTGAGGTGTTCTTTGTTTTCTGCGCCGAATGGTGAACGTAAAAGCGAATAAACTGAATGTCATAAGATGACCTCCCTTTGTCATTACAAGACCTGAAACGGATCGCGTTTTATTGCATCCTCCCAAGTCGGTACACTCAGTGTATTGGAATTGTAAAAGGGATGTTGTTCCGAATTTGCGAAGTTTGCAGATGTAAACGATTTGCGAACTCAATGAGTCATAAAAGGGGAAGAAACTGTTGTTTGCGGAGAAGGAATCGTGGAACGACAGGTTTACCTCTCTTAAAGTCCGGCGTAGTTTGAAACATTGCTGTTTGTTTTACGGAGAAATAAGTGAGTTGCTAAATGCCTAGTAAGATGCTATGATTACTTAAAATTATTTCTGTGATATTCATCACTCATGCATCGCTGTTTTTTCTATTGTGAAAAAAGGGAGGTGGTTCAGTAGTTTAAATTGGTTAATGGAGTCATTCATCAGCATTTTATGGTGAAAAAAATGATCTCAGGTCTGTTCTCCAAAGGAACAAGCAGGATAGAAATGGAAAGACAGTCATGATTTTTAGCGAACGGATGGTAGCACTATGAAGCAAAAAATAGGTATTTTTACAGCCATTATTCTTTTTTCACTGCTTTTTGCAAAATTTACGTCGGCACATGCTTATGTGATTAAGTCGGATCCCGCTCAGAACCAGCAGGCGAGCGCTGATCTCAAAACCGTATCCATTCAATTCAGTGAAGGCATCCAGCCCAATTTTTTCTCTTTGCAGCTTGTTGATGAAACCGGCTCCCGTATTGACACGAATCAGGCACGTATTGATAAAAAGAATCCTGCTGTGCTTGAAAATAATGTGAAGGGGAAGCTTTCCACCGGCTATTATCGAATCAAGTGGAAGGCAATTTCTGCTGACGGTCATGCCGTTCACGGGACGATCGCTTTTAAGGTCGGACAGCCGGTAAATGATCGGGCTGATGCTCAGAATGATAAAAACGGCAGCACTGCTCCGGGTGTGGATCAACTGATAATTCGATGGTTGCTTTATGTCGGTTTGTCGGTTTACTTCGGACCGCTTGTCTTTGTGCGATTTCTTTATCCTGTTTATCGTCCGCTTCTTTATAAACGAAAATCCGTCAAAGCAGTGTTATGGATTTCAGCAGGGATTCTGCTTCTCGGTGCTCTGCTTTCGCTGCCGCTTCAGGTAACGATTAACGCCGGCGTTAATTGGCTGCATGCATTTAACGGAGACAGCCTGTATGGGACGCTGTTTACAACCTCATTTGGCGTGCTCTGGTTTTTCGCGGTTGCCGCATTGCTTGCGAGTATTGCAGCGCTCTATTGGCTGATGCGCACGCGCGCTGAGAAGACAGCAACCCGGCTTGTCCTGGTGCAGCTTTTTCTGCTGTTGTTCTTTTCTTTAGTTAAGGCATTTCTCGGACATACAGCTGCGGTTCAGGATCAAGGAATCCGCATCATGGCTGTTATTGCGGATTTTCTGCATTTGGCTACTGCTGCAATCTGGCTTGGTTCATTATTTAGCATTTTGGTTTTCCTCCCGGGAGCAGTTAAAGCTGCGAATGAGTCTCAGGAACGGCAGAAGGCGATTTACTGGCAGACCATTCGCCGTTTTTCAGTGGTTGCATTCATTCTTGTAGGACTGATTCTTTTAACGGGATTGCTCAGCAGCATGATCCATCTGTCGACGTTTCGCGCACTTTTTACATCGACATACGGACAGATCATTATCCTTAAAGCAGTTCTGTTTGCGGCGATGCTGCTGTTTGCCCTGTTCTCCAATCTGCACACGAAACGACAAGGTGAATTCCTGAAGAAAAGTGTCATCGGAGAACTCATCCTCGGTATTGTGGTTTTACTGGCAGCGGCAGTTTTAACTAATGTGTCCCCGCCTGTTCCTGAAGCTGCCGCGCCCAAGGCAGCGAAGCAGGACAGCACATTTGAGGGATTCAGCCCCAAATTTAATCATGGAAAACCGACAAAGAACGAAAAAGGTCCTGCCGTGCTGGAAGATCCGAAAAAAACATTACATGCGACAGCGAGCGGGTATACATTTTC
Source organism: Sporolactobacillus shoreicorticis (assembly GCF_024125445.1). Taxonomy (GTDB): domain Bacteria; phylum Bacillota; class Bacilli; order Bacillales; family Sporolactobacillaceae; genus Sporolactobacillus; species Sporolactobacillus shoreicorticis. The sequence goes on from NZ_JAMXWM010000001.1 coordinate 209,615, forward strand.
TCTGCGCCTCGATCCACTGAAGCGCGGACCCAATACGTTGTATCTGGATATCCTTAATAAACAGAGAAAACGTGCGCGTGATTTGCAGCAAGTTGTGTTAAACATTCGCTGTATCGATATGGATATGGGTGAGTCGAAAATACAATTTCCCGTTGATAAACTGGGTAAGGGTTTTGTTATTAAAGATGCGTTCGATATGAACCATCGCTATCTGATCAAAGTTCATGCGCTGGACAAGAATTATCAGTCAATTGATAAAGATTTTCTTGTCAGCATCAAATAATTCTGCAGAATAAGGAGTTTTATCATGAAGATGTTCAGTAAGGCAGGTTTCGCTGCACTGATCGCAGTGTTTCTTCTATTTGCCCTTCAACTCAATGCGTCGGCACATGTAACCGTTAAGCCGTTGCAGGCTGTCGCCGGCACCAGTGAGACTTATACAGTCACTGTACCTACTGAAAAAGAGATTCCGACAACAAAAATCGTTTTGCAGATTCCAACTCATGTCACGTTTTACAGCTACCAACCGGTACCCGGCTGGACAGCAAAAGCAGTCAAAAATTCGAAGGAACGTGTACAGACGGTGACATGGACAGCGACCGGCGCAGGTATTGCCCCCGGTGCTTTTCAACAGTTTGAATTCCGAGCGCTCAATCCTGAAAAAACTGGCAGTATCACGTGGAATGCTTATCAGACGTACAAGGACGGCAGTATCGTAGAATGGACGGGCAAAGAAGATGCTGAAACCCCTCATGCAATCACAAAGGTCGTCAAGAGTACGGCGGAGACAGATACGAAGAAATCCAAGCCCAATGCCAATCAGACACTTTCGGTTATTACACTCGTATCTTCACTGGCTGCACTCGTTTTCTCCGTGCTAGCACTAATCGTTGCTCTGAATAGAAAGAGAGAGAATAGAGAGACACCTGATCACAAGTAACCCCATTTAAAATCAGAAATAAAAGCTATGGTCTGACAGAGGTATCTATCCAAGGTCAGACCATGGTTTGTTTGTATTTAGATCTATATTCGTCAGATTTTCTAAACTCGGTTGTTGAATTTTTTTAAGAAATTCGCGTTTTTTTCTCGAATGTGATTAAAAGGACGGTATTTAAAAAAAGGTGGGAGGTTTGGTAAATCAAATGCATCGATGTCTGCCTGCGCCAAGCAGCATTGGTACAGGTTCTTTATTGGATCCGTGTAGAAAAACCGGGCAAAAAGCGCCCGGTCCTTACTTCCGCAGGATGCGGTGGTTTTCGCGTTGCCCTGTATAAAATAAGCGGAAATTTTCCGGTTATTTGCATCATGGTGTTTGTTTTGCGGGTACATAAGGGTAATTTTTCCGCTTATGCAAAGCAAAAACCTCCATTTTCACGTTTTTAAATTTGATAAGCGGAATTTCTCCGTCTATTTAAGTAATTTTTTCATTCATTTTCTAATTAAGCGAAATTTTTCCGTTTATTTCTCAGATTGGGCGTTTAACTTGCTCACCCAACCTGATATGTTGATCAGTGCGGATTGGGTTGATCGCCGTATCAGCAAGGCAAAACGATAATCTCTTCCTTTTATCTGTAAAAAAGCGATCAATGCCTCTTTTCAGAGAGGATTGATCGCTCAGAATCATGATTCGATTTATGGACATCATTTTGTCAGGCCGTAAAATTAAGGATATCGAGAATTTCTTCCTTTATTTCAATAAATTCTTTACTATCCCGATTCCGTGGACGCGGCAAATCAACCGCAACGATCTTTTTCAGAATCGCCGGTCGCGGAGTCATTGTAAAAACGCGATCCGCTAAGTAAACCGCTTCTTCCACATCATGTGTGACCATGACCATCGTAATGTTCGTGCTTTCTTTAATTTTGAGAAGTTCATCATGCATTTTCATCCGTGTAAAGGCATCAAGCGCTCCGAAAGGCTCGTCAAACAGCAGCACCTTCGGGTAATTGATCAATGCCCGTGCCAGTGCCACGCGTTGCTGCATGCCGCCGGATAATTCATAGCGGCTTACTTTTCTTTTTTCCGCCATGTTTCTTGCTCCCCTCTGATTATAAAATACAAAATAATTCCATGATCAGACCTGAAACCGTTGCTGATCTGTGAATACGTTGCAGCAGTGTTCTAAGCTTTCGTTAAAATAACTAAACATCTCAAATTACTTGGTATTTGGTACAAAAAAAATAGATGATCAATAAACTGCTGAGACTTTTCAAATAAATTTATTTGATCAATAGATCGTATACATCATCCAAAGTAATGTCATGATTAACAATATTAATATGCGCTTGTGCAAAACCTCTTTTCTTGACTAATGAATGAAACCGGGTACGCAATATTGCGGCCGCAATAAATCGCGTCTAAGAAGATATCGGCAAAGCGCGGAAGATTTCAGCGATACGTCGCGTGAAACCTGTACCCGACTGATCACAAACGAGTTCATTGCCGCCCATTAACGTCTTAATGATTAGCAGCGGATGAACAGGTTACTTTGTTGATGGTAAATTTAAACCATTCGATTATCCTTGTCAACCCCTCGAAAAAAATAAAATGGAATGGAAACATCATCGCAGAAAAAATCAACTTAGCAAAAGGCAATAACTATATTTTTATAATATTAAGCTTAAGTGCGTCAAACAAAAGTAAGGACTGCTTTGTGAATGGTCGGATAAATGCACTTCCGATTCAGAGAAATGATCATAAGGGCATGCATGCCCACATCGGGAAAATGTCGTGCAATCATTGATGTAACAAACCTTGCGGATGAGTAGCAATTTTAAGTTTAAGTGACGAAGTTTAAGTTCTTGCATAAGCATTGACATAATTTATTAAATACATTATATTACCTAGTAAACACATACGAATATTTTAACGGTGACGCATGCAACCTAATGGTCACCTAAATGTTCCGTTTAAATTAAATAGTAAACTTCTTATCAAGAGTGGCGGAGGGACTGGCCCAATGAAACCCGACAACCAGCACGCAGTGTATGGTGTTAATTCCAGCAGTTTAGACTGAGAGATAAGAGAACCGGTGCACCATGTTTTCTTATCTATTCTCAAATAAGAAAGCATTTTTTTATTGCCTTTTTTTGATTAGCGGTGCGTGAATGACAGGCCGGATGGAACCTGAAGACTCAGAGTATAGCTTGCGGGAGGGTGATCATTAATGAGCAGAGTAAATGTCAATTATTTTCAATTCATCCAATCATTTATGTGGGAGCCAATTGATCTGCCTTGGGCATGTGAAACGTTCAGTGACGTGACCGTATCCGTGACGTCCGCCAGGCATGCATTTAAATGCAGCCGGTTATCAACAATCAAGCATAGGAATTTTGAGGAGGATAAGCATTGTGAAACTAGATTCATTGATTGTGAAAGGAATTGATGCGAAAGATAATCCCAATCACGCAGTGGTTCCGCCCATTTTCTTGGCAACAACCTATGTTCAGGATAATCTGCATGGTTTTCAGTCCTTTGCGTATGCGCGAGGCGGGAATCCGACACGGAATAATCTCGAAACCTTGTTTTCCAAAATTGAACAGGCGGACTATTCCTATGCGTTTGCTTCGGGAATGGCGGCCGTTTCCGCTGTTTTCAGTTTATTTAAGTCCGGTGATAAAATTCTGCTGAACAACAACGTGTACGGCGGAACCTATCGTTATGCCAGCAACCTTTTTGCGGAGAGAGGCATCGCTTATGAATTGGTGCACGATTTTAATGAACTGAAGGCGGACGATCTGGATGATGATGTGGCGGCACTTTATATTGAGACACCGTCAAATCCGCTGCTGCGCGTTGCTGATATTCAGCGGCTTGCAGCGATCGCGCGCGAGAAGGGCAAACTGCTGATCGTTGATAATACATTTTTAACTGCCTATTATCAAAATCCACTTGCGTTAGGCGCCGATCTTGTTCTTTATTCCGCAACAAAATATCTGAGTGGGCACGCGGATGTCATTGCCGGTCTCGTGGCAACGAATCAAGATAAGATCGCACAAAAACTTAAATTTCTGCAGAATACGCTTGGAGGAATCTTGAGTCCGACTGATTCCTATGCATTGATTCGAGGAATCAAGACATTGAGTGTTCGCCTAGATCGTCAAGAAGAGAATACAAATAAGATCATTGAATTTTTTAGCAGTCATCCCGGCATTGATCAACTGTATTATCCCGGATCGTACTCGCAGGAGGAAAAGGAAATTCAGCGGCGTCAGGCATCGGGACATGGCTCGGTCATCTCCGTTCGTCTCGCATCAGATTATGATCAGGATCGGTTTGTAGCGGCACTTTCGTTGTTTGATCTGGCCGTCAGTCTTGGCGGGGTTGAAAGCCTGATTTGCCAGCCGGCAACGATGACGCATGAATCGTTTGATGAAAAGCTTCAGGAAAAAATCGGTATCACAAAAGGATTGCTTCGTTTGGCGATTGGTATTGAGAATGCCGATGATCTGCTGGAAGATTTGGCGCGCGCACTGGAAAAAGCGAAAAGATAGTTTGGAGTGGAAAGCAGCATGGAGATTCGCAGGATGGTTTCTGAAGATTACGAGGGCGCTTATGATCTATGGACACGAGTGCCGGGAATGAATCTGAATTCCTTAGACAATAGTTATGAGGGAATTGATCGTATTATTCGCAAGAATCCGGAGACCTGTTTGGTCGCCGTCACTAACGAGAGGATCATCGGAACAATACTCGGAGGAACCGATGGACGCAAAGGTTTTCTTTACCATACGGCAGTTGATCCTGTGCATCAGGGAAAAGGAATCGGCACCCAGTTAATTGATCGTGTTTGTTCCATTTTTAAAAGAGAAAAGATCACGAAGATCGGTTTGCACGTCGTGCTTGATAATGAGGAAGGAAAACAATTCTGGAGAAAAAAGGGCTGGAATTTCAGACCCGACATTGTGTATCTCGATCGTGATTTGTGAGGGAGGCGAACATGGGGAAACGGTATGACTATCAAGCGATAAAACAATGGGTGAAAAGGATTTACGATGCATACGGTTTTTCGGAAAATGACAGTGCGATTATTGCGCGGTCGATCACGGCGACCGATCTTTATGGCATTGAATCGCATGGTGTGCAGCGACTCGCCATGTATGATCGGAAAATTAATGCCGGTGACATCAAGGTCGATGCGGTTCCGGAGGTTATTTGTGAAACGCCGGTAAGCGCGGTACTTGACGGACATAAGGGAATGGGGCAGCTCGTAGCGGGAAAAGCGATGCGGCTTGCGATTGAAAAAGCGGAACAGAGCGGCGTCGGTATTGTCTCAGTTCGCCATTCGAATCATTACGGAATGGCCGGTTATTATGCCAAAATGGCGAGCGACAAAGGAATGGTGGGAATTTCCGCAACCAATTCCAATCCTTTTTTGATTCCGACTTATGCGACGCAGCCGTTTCTCGGCAGTAATCCACTTGCTTTTTCAATGCCGGCACAGCCGCACAGTTTTCTTTTTGATGCGGCAACAACAGTCGTATCGCTCGGGAAAATTGAGGTGTATGCCAAACGGGGAAAGACGGTTCCCGGAGCGTGGGCAGTTGATGAAAGCAATGAGATCAGCAAAGATGCAAAAAAATTACGCAAGAATTTGTCAGCTGCCCCTAAAATAGGAGGGATGCTTCCTGTAGGAGGAAAGGGAGAAAAAAATGGCGGATATAAAGGTTTCGGTAACGCTTTAATTGTAGAGATCTTAACGTCAATCCTGTCTCAAGGTCATCTTTCTGCCGATCTTGGCAGCGGCACAGTCAAGGGAATCAGTCACTTTTTTACTGCAATTGATCTGCACTTGTTTGGTGATCCCGGCGAAATTTCAGAATCATTATCTGTGATGCTTGAACGAATTCGCAACCTTCCAGCCGAAACTGGTGAAAAGATTTACATACATGGCGACAAAGAAGCCGCCGCGTTTGAAGATCGCTTGAAAAACGGGATTCTAATCGATTCTGAAACAGTGAAAGAAATGGCAGAAATCTCAGAACAATTGCATATACCCTATCAGATGTATCTTTAATTTAATTTGCGCACGTGAAATTTTGAATGAGAAATGGGGATTTGGGATGACGAAGGAATCGGGGAAACGATTTGATACGCTGAAAATACATGCAGGGTATGATCCGGAACAACATAACTACGCATCGCAAGTACCGATCTATCAGACGGTTGCTTTTGGTTTTGGTGACCCGGAGCGTGCAGAACGGCTGGTCAACCTTAAAGAAAAAGGCTTCAGCTATACGAGAGTCGGCAATCCGACGACTGCCGTGCTTGAACAGAGAATCGCTGATTTGGATGGCGCCTCAGAGGCGGTGGCGGTCGGCTCCGGCATGGCTGCTGTTTCCTATACATTACTTAATTTGGCTGAGGGCGGCGGCAGAATCATTTCCGCTTCTAATATATATGGCTCCAGCTTTGATGAATTTCGAACGCTGTTTCCTAAATTTGGGATTGTTTTTGATTTCATCGATGATATTAATGACCTTGAGCGTGTTGCAGCCGTGATCAAAGAGGATACGAAAGCAATTTTTGCGGAAAGCGTCACGAATCCGGATACAACGGTGACGGACGTAGAGGCACTGGCAGAATTGGCCCATCAACATGGTGTTCCACTGGTTATTGACAATACGTTTCCGACACCGTATCTATTTAACCCGATCCGCCATGGTGCGGACATTGTCGTCTATTCATCGACAAAAGGAATCAGCGGACATGGGGAAGCCGTTTCAGGATTAATTGTTGACGCGGGAAAATTTGATTATGGAAATGGCAAGTTTAAGCAGTTTGAGGAAAAAGAGCTCGTCTTGGAAAATGAAGAGGCGCGTGAGAAGCGGAGTTTTATTGAGACTTTTGGTTCGAACGCATTTGCAGCACGGGTCAGAGTTAAGTACCTTCGCTTGCTTGGTGCCGTACTGAGTCCGTTTGAAGCTTATTTAGTTCTCTTAGGTATTGAAACCTTGTCCGAACGCTTAGAAAAGCAGGTGAGCAGTGCAAAGAAAATTGCCCGATATTTGGCAGACAATCCTCATGTAAAAGCGGTACACTATTCTGGATTGGAAGAGCATCCGCAGCATGAATTAGTCAGCCGATACTTTCCTCATGGAGTTGGCGCAATCTTTGCATTTGAAATTGAAGGAACTGAAGTACGGGCAAAGAAAATTCTGAGCTCTGTAAAAATTTTCAGCTATTTGCCGAATGTGGGTGATGCGCGTTCGTTGATCGTAAACCCAAGCCGAACCACGCATCGCGAGATTCCTTCATTAAACCGTGAAAAAACCGGACTGAGCAATACACTGATTCGCCTTTCGATTGGATTAGAGGATACGGATGACTTGATCGGTGATCTGGATCAGGCGATCGACAAAGCATTTGAATAAAAATGAGGTGAGAAAATGGATTTAGGAAAAATCGTCAGAGGCGGCCCGAGTCAATATTTGTGTACTGAGGATGCGATCAGCCGACTCGATGAACTGGCTTCATCTTTCTCGTCTGTTCATATTGTTACAGGTGAAAAATCTTTTGCGGCCTTTCAAAAAATATATAAAAAAGAAGTTAAGTGGCCGGTTCATCGTTATGATGGAACATCAAGTCATGAGGATATGGATCGACTGACGCGCGAAATTGACCAGGCAGATTTAATTATCGGGATCGGAGGCGGACGTGTATTAGATACCGCCAAAGGTGTCAATCACCGGCTGCGCGCACAGTATATCTGCATTCCAACGGTTCTGGGCACCTGTTCTGCGTATACGCCGCTCGCCATCATCTATAATCAGCAACACGAGCATATCGGCCGCGATCATTTTCAAGAATCCGCTTATGCGGTGCTGGTCGATTTGTCTCTACTGATTGACTCACCGAAAGATTACTACATTGCCGGTATCGGGGATACGTTAGCAAAATGGTATGAGGCGGAAGCGATACCAAAAGATGCGAATCAGCAGATCGATCCATTTGTAACACTCGGACTCCATGCGGCACTGCAAACGAAAAAATTGCTTCTTCAGTATTCAGAGGATGCAGTGGCCAGTCTGGAGCATCATCGGATCACTCCCGCCTTTCGTATTGTCTCTGATGTGATTGTCGGTCTTTCCGGAACAGTCGGCAGTTTTGCCCGCGATTATGGGCGCGCTTCCGGAGCTCACGCCGTGCATAATGCAATGAGCAAGATTCCGGAGACGGGCTGTTATCAACATGGAATAAAGGTCGCGTATGGTATACTCGTGCTGCTCGTCACGCTGGGTCAGGATGCTGAAGTGCGAAAGCTGCTTCCTTTTTACAAACGAGTCGGGCTAAGTTACTCGCTGAGTCAATTCAGACTTCAGGATTCGGTTCAGGCTAAAGAAATTTTGGCTAGAGAGTGTCAAACGGAGCTCGGCTTTCGCTTTGTCTTTAAAACCTTTGATGAGGCGTTTATTTTGAATGCTTTAAATCGGGTGGAAACATTGGCAAATGAAAGTGACCGTGAAGAGCAGCAGCCGAAAAATTTGATGGCAAGGCAGATGAACAGCAAGTATGAGCACACGTGACAATGACGAAACAGCTTTTCAATCCATTTTCAAAGTGCTGCACCAGCACCCGGAACTGTCGCTGCATGAATATGAGACAACGACAAAAATCAGAAACTGGCTGCAGGAGCAATCCATTACGTTGCGGGAGACCGGCCTGCCAACCGGCGTTTTCGCTGAGATTTCAGGTGATCCGGAAGGACCAGTAGTCGGACTTCGCGCGGATATTGACGCATTACCGATTCATGAACAAACCGATTTGCCCTATAAATCGCAAAATGAAGGCGTCATGCATGCCTGCGGTCATGACTTTCATACGACCGCACTCCTTTGGACTGCTGAATTGTTGAAAAAAGATCAGGCGAAACTCTCAGGCAGCGTTCGGTTAATTTTTCAGCCCGCTGAAGAAGCCGGTCATGGGGGGCTGAAGGTGATTAAAGACGGTCAACTCAAAGGACTGGACGCGGTCATTGGCATCCACAACAAACCGGATTTGCCGGTAGGGACGATTGGTATTAAAGCCGGACCTTTAATGGCGGCTTGCGATAAATTCAAGATCACATTTCAGGGAATCGGCGGACACGCGGCGATTCCCGAACGGACTCGTGATCCCATTATTGCCGCCTCATCATTCGTTCAAACAGCGCAAACGATCGTCAGCCGTAATGTTTCGCCGAAGCATGAAGCGGTTATAAGCATTACCAGTATTCATGGCGGTGATGTATGGAATGTGCTGCCCGGGGAAGTCGAATTGCTCGGCACAGTACGCACTTTTTATGATCAGGATCGGGATTTGATCATTGATCGCTTTACCGCAATCGCCGAGGGGCTTCAGAGAGCTCACAACGTACAGATTGCTGTGGAGTGGGGCCAAGGAACACCATCCGTGTTTAATGATGAGAAAATAGCGCAGATTGTTCGCGAAGCAAATGAAAACGAAGCGCAGGTAGTGACACCGGAAGTATCGGTAGCCGGAGATGATTTTTCCTGCTTCCAACGCGAAGTACCGGGAGTGTTCGCGTTCGTAGGATCGAACGGGCCGGAGGATTGGCATCATCCCGCATTCCAAGTAGATCCTAAAGGAATTCGCATCGCTGCGGAATTCTATTATCGATCCGCAGTTGCCGTTTTGAAGGCATTAAAGAGTAGAAACAAATAGTGAGTACAGGAATGAACAATTGACCATACAGTGTTCGCGTCTATTGAATCATGCTTATCCGGAGAGGCGGAGGGGCCGGTCCCGCGAAGCCTCAGCAATCAGCCGATGTGGTACGTTAAAGGCAGCATAAAGAAAAGCTTGATTTCTCTTCTTATCGAGGTGAAGAGAGATCGGGCTTTTTTATTCTTTATAAGGAGATGTGCCATTATGACGGTGCACTGAGAAGTGGAAACCAGATGTGAACAATTAATTGAACAACTGATCGCGCACCCGAGTATATAAGCAAAACAGGGCAAAAAGCACCCGGTCCTTACTTCCGCAGGATGCGGTGGTTTTCGCATTGCGTACAGGACGTATGCGTTTTTAGCAAAAATTCCTTTCTATGCGAAAGCTCCTTTACTCCAAATGCGGCTTTGAATCATCAACCTTGTCTTAAACAGACATTTCTATTTCATAAATTATTTTGGTTCTTCATTAAATAGCGAACAAAATAAGCGGAGATTTTCCGCCTATATGAGTCATGGCACTTGTTTCGCGGATAAATAAGGGTAATTTTTCCGCTTATGCAAAGAAAATCCCTCCATTTTTACATTTTTTGGTTCGATAAGTGGAATTTCTCCGTCTATTTAAGCGATTTTTTCGTTCCTTTTCTAATTAAACGGAATTTTTCCGTTTATTTCTCAGATTGAGCGCTTACCTGATCCGCCCAACTGAATCTTATGTTGATCGTCGCACTAGCAAGGCAAAACGCTAAAGCCCCTTTACTCTAAATGCGGTTTTTAATCATCGACCTTGTTCTTGTGAGACACTGAAGCTGCCTACTTGCCGCGGGTGATCCGGAAGCTTCCTCGAGCAGACCAGTGCCTGAGGATTCTCCCTGTTTCGCTGATCCCGCAGGCGTCTCGCGCTTACGCGTCTGGAATGAACTTAGTGTTGAAATGCCGCTAATTGTAGGGCCGTCACGGCATAATGCTATACTTTCTTATCTTGCAAAAAAGACGGAAAGCATCTATTCGAATGATCGCTGTCCGAACTGGAATATGAGTATAAGAAAGTACAAACACGTTTTTCATCCCGCCATAGATGCAAACGAACGTGATTTCCACGATTCGAGGACAAACGGTTCTGCGATGCATTTTATTTAAGATTGATAACTGCCGCATATCCCATGTGATCTTTTACATTTTTTGATGCAGTATTTTTTTTACAGTTTCTCCGTATTTTCCGCGCAGTGCGAGCACAAAAAGAACGATGCCAAGCGGCAGGAGTGCCGCATACTGAATGACATGAAGCAGAAGCCCTGCTGACAGTGCATCGCTTTGCCGAATGCCCAGTCCGGCGAGACCGATGATTACGCCGTATTCAAAAAGGCCGACGGCACCGGGCGAAGCAGGAATAAAACCAATCAAGTTCGTTGTGGCGAACACAGCGAGCGACAGACGAAGGGAGTGGCCCCAGCCGAAGCCGAATGCGGCCAGTCCTGCCCAAGTGGCCAGAAATAGCAGAACATAGGAGAGCAACACCCAAAGCACCATATTCAGCATGCTGATGGTCAAGTATTGCCGCATATAGCTGCGCAGCCGCGGCACGCAGCAGCTTGCAACGAGAAAAACAATGCTCAGGACAATGCAGGCAAAGAAAAGAATCCAAAGAATTCGAACAATCGTCGGATCTTTAAATCCGGAAAAAGGGACGGCGAGCAGCGAAACCAGAATAATCGCAATCGAATCGGCAATCGCCGGAATCATCACCAGTTTCGCTCGCCGCATCGGACTATAGTCGCCCGGGAAAAATGCGAAGCGTAATCCGTCCCCGATATGAAGCGGTAGAATCATGTTCGCCGCATGCCCGATCCCGACGATTTGCAGTGCGGTCAGACGGTTAATTTTTGGATCAATGCCCAGCGTATATCCGAGCCCGCGAATATAATTCGAATAGATGGTGACTGCAATGGAGATAAAAACGAGCCATCCATTGATGTTCGCATGGATTAGAGGGCTCAGGTCAAGACTGCCGAGTGTTTTGAACGAATAATAGAGGACAAGAATGGTGATGATGATCCCGAATATCAGTTTGAGTTTTGTTTTGTTGGACATACCATACACCCTGGAAAAGTATTTGGACGGTTCAAGTAATGATCAGGCAATCGGACGATCTTCAGTCGTGTTGGCTTCTTTAGCTGTCCGGATAAGCAGCTCAGCGATCACACGCGCCGAATCGGGCGTTCTGAAGCGATACTGATTTTGGGCAATTTCCTTCAGCCTTTCGCCGTCGTTTGCAACGAGTTCAGCGACCATCTTCGGCAGATCCTTCAAGCTCCTGCAATAGAGCCCTAATTTGTGGCGAACGACGAACTGAGGATTCTTTGCCTCCTGTCCGCGCAACGCGCCGGTCACGATGACCGGTTTGCAAAGGTTCACGGCCTCCATTAATACATTCGGACTTGCACGCATGATCAGCAGGTCCGCTTCCATCATCAGTTTCTTGACTTCCGATGTGAATCCATAGATGACTGCTCGATTCCCAATATAGGCGGACAGAGCAGTCTCCATCTTTTTCTTCAAATCCGCGTTACGGCCGGCAATAAGAGTCAGATGGACGCGCTGATCGTGAAGCAAAGTTTGTGCAATTTTCAATACTTGAGCCGATCCCTGACTTCCGCTCATCAGCAGAATCGAAATCGGCTCCCTGTTTGCAAGACGGTGCGGTTCGGGGAAATGCACCGTGCAGAATGCATCGCGTACCGGAAAGCCGGTCATTGCCAATTGCTCGGCTGCCATCCCTGATTTTAGCATCCGCATCCGCGCTTCCTCAGAAGGACAGACTACACAGGCCGCCCGCTTATCTGCCCAAAGGCCGGTGATATTGTCTAAATCGGCGACCAATGAGACAACCGGAATATCCTGATGTGACCGATTTAAGACACGAATGACCGAACCGACAAAAAGATTATGCACCGATACGACCAGGTCGGGCTGAAACGCACGAATTTTTGTTAAGAGCGATTTGCGAATACTTCGCGCAATGAATGCGTTGACCAGTCCTTTAAACGGATTGCTCAATTGATAGACGAGCCCCCACAGGAATGGAAATTTAACCGCGAACGAATCGTAGCCGCGGCTTGAGAAACGAAGCAATCCGTTGCCAAGTGCAAATCCGTCAATAACCATGAACTGAATATCCGGCGCAAGAAGCGTCAGCTGCTCGCTTAAAGCCTCGGTAATACTTCTATGTCCGCAGCCTGTATGCTCCGAAGAAATGAACAGGATTCTCGTCACAGAAAAAATTCTCCTTTATACGTCTTTATGGACTACTTCCAAATCTTTAATCCGATTTTCTCTGATGTTCGCCCGCTTATTAGCTAAAATGTTTAAAATTCTGGGACGGTTGTAGCGCTGGATCATGATGTAGGGAAGATTACACGCAACAGCAATGACAACCGTAAGTAATGAGACACCTGTATGATTCCATTGCATAAAAAGAATCGAGCTGACAATAATGCACCAGTGAACAAGTTCGGCACGGCAGGTCTCCAGCGCAAAGCGGTAGAGATAATCCGCACTGGGCTGCCCCATTTGTTTTTTGGAAAAAAGGAAGGAGAAGAAGTCGCTGAGTTCGGGCAGAAGGCTCTTCCATTTTTTCACACCGAACCAATACTGATAGAAATAGCCTTCTCTTTCCCATCCTCTTGTTCTGAACAACCAACTGTCAAGATGGAATATGGAGTTCGGAAGCTTGATCGAAATCAGCGTATTAACGACCGAGATGATAATGAAAGTAAATAAACTATTAAGTAACCGCACACTGTTCATCTCACTTTTCTTAGGCAGGGATACCTCCATACAGAATCTATGCGAAAAAAACGGCTTGATGAAAGCAGTAAATCATCAAAGCCTTACTTATTTTAACTATAGATTAAAAGATCGAGAGAATCAATACAACCGTTTCAGGTGTATCTTGGAATAATAGGTTATGACTGCTCGGGAAATACATGCAGAATAGTCTCCAATCCTGCGATGAATGAATCGATAAAGGTTAAATCTGTTTCCAGCTCAAAGCGCAGAACAGCACCATCTGCAATCGGGTACTGTACGTAACCTTCGGCGCAAACATTTTTTCGACGCGACAAGAAACGAAAGGTGAGTGAAAAATACGGATCAGTCGGCTCAAAAAAAATCTTCTCTGTTTTCAGCGCAGAGAACGCTCGCAGTTCATTGATCCAGTTCCTAAGTGAATGTCCTTCCAAAATGATTTCATCAATTTCGGCCTTGAAGCCCGGGAGCATCAGTAATAAATAATTTTTGTGCCAATCCCGATCATAGGGGTCGTTGGCATTCGGGTAGGCATAACCGTAGGAACAAATGCTTAAGACAGTTCTTCCATCCTGTGAACGGAGCTGAGCGCATGGAAATTTTGAGAAATAGGTCATGTTTATCGGATGCACCCTCAATGAATTCAATATAATATAGAAGAAAAATCATTTTGAACGAGCAATTGTGCTGAGCTCAGTGCAGATTCGGAGGCGGCGCTGTTCGATAAAACGATAAAAGTTAAAATCGATCCGGCACTCGATTCGCGCTTAATGTCCGAACTTTCACACCAAAGGGATAAAACGTTCCTTGTTCACTAAACTAAATTCAATCCATGTAATGCTCCGTGAAGGGTCAGCCGGGTAATCAATGTGGCAATTTCCTCTGTTGGTTCATTTGCTCCGCGCTTCAGCCACTCGAGAACGATCCCGAAATGGGCTGAGATCAGGTATGCGGATATATAGGGCATTGGATAGGCCACCTTTCCGTTAAACTGACTTTTCAGTATGGTATTAAGATGAGTCTGTGCTGCTTCTGTTAACCGATCACGAAATGAAGGGGTACCGCCAATTTCCAATAGACCAAGGATCAGCATCCGATGCTCTTTATAGTGGACCAAAACCTCCTCCAGTCCAGGCAAGGCTGTGCCATGATCGTATAATGTGAGCATATCGACGTTTATGATTGTTTGCATCATGGATTCCGCTTTATGCAGCCAGTGATCCTCACAATGCTTCAGTAACGTGTATTTATCAACATAGTGCTGGTAAAAGGTAGCCCTGTTGATATCGGCACGATCGGCAATGTCCCTGACCGTCAGCCGATTAAATCCCTTCTCATTCAGCAATTGAATAAAAACGTCAATAATCTGTTTCTCTGTTTTCAGATATCGACGATCTTTTTTCACGGATCATTCCTCCATTTATTGGCACATTTCCCATATCTGTTGCATAAGCGACAGACTGCCTGAAATTGCGGATAGAAAATCTTTTCTTCCTCAGTATACTTAAGTTGTGCTTAGATAATCAACACCGTGTTGTTGATTATCTACCTGAGAAATTGACGGGGAGGATTCGTTATGAACGATACAATGAGAAAGAGTTTAGGATTTATCGCGGCAACGCTTGCATTTGTCATGGCAATACTGGATACAACAATTGTTAATATTGTTTTGCCGGATATGATGAAGGACTTAAATACGTCGGTTTCCAATAGTTCATGGATTCTTAATGCCTATAATATGGCTTTTGCCGTTCTGTTGCTCAGTGCCGCCCGATTTGCCGATCAGTTTGGAAGAAGGCGTGTGTTTTTGCTTGGCATCATGGTTTTTACCGTTTCTTCGCTGCTGTGCGGCATTGCATCCAATATTCATTGGCTGATCAGTTTCCGGATTGTTCAGGGAATGGGAGCGGCGATACTGGTTCCCGTCTCCATTCCAATACTTTTGTCCCTATTCGATAAAGCTCGGCAACCCATTGTGATCGCGGTCTGGGGCGCCTGTTCGGCACTGGCTTCAGCATGCGGCCCCGTCCTTGGCGGCCTGCTCACCAATTATGGATCATGGCATGATGTTTTCTTTGTGAACATTCCGCTCGGTGCTCTGGCCTTTGTACTGACGGCTTGGTTTGTTCCGGAATCCTTTGATTCATCAGCAAGCCGGCGAATTGACTGGACAGGCATGCTCTTTCTTTCGGGAGCAGTCGCTTCACTTACTTTTTATCTGATTAAAGGCAATGATTATGGATGGACCAATCCGGGGATGCTGATTTTACTCTTGGCCTTTGCGCTTGCGCTGCTGATCTTTCTTGGTGTTGAATGGAAAACGCAGACACCAATGCTGCCGATTTATCTATTCAGAAATCGGATTTTTCAATCCAGCAGCTATGTTATTCTGTTGATTGGTATTTTGATTAATGCGATTATGTTCCTCTGTTCGCTTTATCTGACACGGCTTCGCGGGTTGTCCGTACTGCATGCTGGCTATGTGCTAGGTGCATTTTCGATTGGATCAATGCTGATGTCGCTGATTTGCAGTCGGTTCATAAAGAAAATTCCGCCAGCCATTTTGCTTGCCGCAGCGAGCTGCATGATTGGCCTATCCACATGGCTTATGAGTCAGTTCAACGCAGGAACGGCTTATCGGGATATTGTCTTTGTTTTAATTTTGAGTGGCTGCGGATTCGGCATCAATCTGCCGGTCATTATGAATCTAATTGTCAGCGCAGTGCCTGGAAGCAGCATTGGCATGGCTTCCGGCATTGGGAATATGGCACGCACCTTAGGTAGTATTGTCGGTGTTGCACTGATTGTCGCTGTTCTTACTGGAAGTCTGCAAGGATCATTGCATCAAGTAAAGTACGAGGCGCTAAAAAGAATCAGCCGTGATACGATACTTCTTCCATCTGTCCAAAATACCGTGAGGATAAAGATCAAAGCGATTAAAACGAACACGTTTACTGGTGGCGCGCTATCTTCAAATCGCAAAAAGATCAATCAATCGTTTGCTTTGCTGCGTACCAAGGAACTGGATAAGGTCAATAAAAAAATTGATCGCCAAGCTGAAGTTAAATGGGTGAAAATTGCCGAAGCGTTTAAATTGCAGCAACAACAACTGCAGCGCCGGCCGAATTCTCAAGAACGTACCCTGCTGCTCGCACAGCTCGATAAGGAGAGACAGAGAGCGGCGGAAAAAATGGCGCAGCAGAAGAAATCTGCCAAAAAACAGGCACTGCGCTCTGTTAACAAACTGCTGGATCAACAGCAAAATGAATTATTCCGCCTGACCGATTGGCTTCAGACGAGAACAAAGAAAGCTGTCGCACATGTATTTGCCGTTGCTTTCCGTACAATTACGGGCATTGCATTTATCGTTCTGCTTTTCTGTCCCTTTTTAACGCGTAAACAACACGATTGAGACGATCATGTTGTGATCCCTTCCCGATTTTTGCAGCAGCGCACAAATAATAGCTCTACAAATCAAAAAAAGTTTTGCCTCTTTCCTTGTTTCATAGTATTTTTAACAGTAAACAATCATTCAGGCAACTGCGGGGAAGGTGATGTGTCGATGTGGGGGTACGTGATTAAATTTATCATTGGCGGGACGATTTTTGTACTTATGTCTTATTTCAGTAAATCGAAAATTTTATTTTTATCCGGGGTCATCACTTTTATTCCGCTCATGACGCTGATCAATATGGGCATGCAAATCAAATACATGAATGTTGAGGAGTTCAGAACTACAGAATTTAATGGACTATTTGGCGCATTTGGCGCGGTCGTTCTGATTTTTTCTGTGTTTTTGCTGACGAACTGGATGAAACCGGTGAACGCTGTTATTCTGTCAGTGGGAATCTATGTTATTTATATGGCGTCATGCAAGTATTTTTTATAATCTCCGATGAGTGACAGGCGGGCTGGGGCAGCGACTTGTGCAATCCTGCGGGATCCGGCAGGATTGCAAAGCAGTGTTGCATTCATGATAGATCAATGCCATCTTCAAAGAATTCATACAAGATCAGTCTGTATGAATTGATTAAGTTTATCCTTGAGCGAGAAACGTTCTGAGAAAAAGTTGGGGGTGAGTACCGTGGCCATAACCTATCGTGACCATAAACTGTATCATGACGCACAGTGGTAGGCGTACATCAAAGACTTGCCGCTGCTTCAAAAGGACATCGAACAGTCATTATCGGTTCGGTCCGCATGGGATGCAGGCGAGCTTGTGGGGTCTGATCGGTGTCGTTGGTGACGGATTAACGATCATCTATACTCAAGATTTACTTGTGTTGAAGACGCATCAAAATCAAGGTATTGCAACGGAATTAATTCAATATGTTTTGAACCAGTACAAAGAAGTTCGTCAAAAAGTACTGTTGACTGAGGAAGAGCCAAAAGTCAGACATTTTTACGAAAAGAATCATTTTGTCTCATGTGATCAAGGACAGTCTGTTGCTTTTGCCCAATTAAGCTAGCAGTATTTCGATGAAAGGTTGACCTGGGAGATCGCGGCGGTTTAAGGCTCCCGTGTTCTCAGGAATTAATCAACGATCATGGTAAACTACTGCTTCTCATGTGCTGATTTTTGCCACTAATTTTTCATTGATAAAGTGTACATTTTCATTGTCCGCCAGCGTATAAACGATACCGTTATATTGAGCAGACGCCCAGTGATCAAACGCAGCACGGCATTCTTCATGATTATAATGGGGACAAAGGCTGCCCTGCAACAGCCCTAGGCCCTTAAATACCTCATACTTTCCCTGGTCATTGTCACTGTAGCAGGTTTCAAACCAGCACATGGCTCCTGCACTGATCCCTGCTAAAATAACACCGGCTTGATAAGCCTTCTTTAGTACCGTGTCAAATTCTGTCTGTCGCCAAGTATGAAGCATGTATTGTGTATTACCGCCGCCTACGTACACGATATCCAAAGCATTGACAATGTCTTGGATGTTTGGTGATGTAAAATCTTTAATACTCAGATGAGTTGGTCGTTCCGCTTTAAAGGCTTTGTAGAATTTATCGATATAACCTTGTGCATCATCACTTGCTGTCCCAATAAATGCTATTTTTAAAGATTCTTTCTTTCGAGGAATTTTCAGTAAATAATCATCAATAAAGGCCCTTTTTTCTTCTGAAAAACCGCCACCGGAGATTGCGAGAATCGTTCGTTTCATCTTGTATTACTCCTCGTATAGTTATATTTAAGCCTATGAAACAGACTTTTTGAGAACAGTTTTTTCTGCAGGATGATTATGTTCGCCATGTACACTCGGAGCTTGCTTCTTGCCATTCTCAATAGCTTGAAGGTGTTGAAACGAGAAGACAAAGTTGCTGAGCGGCGTTCAGGCACGAAGAGACAAAAAAATTTATGACCGGTTCGTTATTTAAAAAGTGATACTTCTCTGAGCTTAACATGCAACCGATCCAATCTTTTTCTCAGAGGAGATCGTGCATCGCTGATCTCAAGTTCTGATTGTTTTGCAATGATTCGGACTGCCTCATCCACTGAATAATGATCCATTTGAAGATGTATTCGATATTTTTTCTTGGACAGTTCCTTATGGCAATCCTCTGCCTGGCTGTACGCCCAGGAATGTCGTCCTTCCAGACGGCTGTGCAATCGTTTCAGCAGCGTCTCTTTCCTGAGCATGAGGGTAAAGTGCCGTACGTGGAGCTGATTTTTCAGCAGTCTGCCAATGATTCGGTCGTAAGTCGTAAAGTGCTTCATTCATTAATGTCATCGGGACGATCAGCACCCCCGTGTACGATTGAGCAATTCTGGCTAAGTGTTGGGCCACAATCGGAGCCCATTCAGGATCGGACTGAAAATTTGATTTGGCAAGCATTTTCGGGGTGTTCTTCATCAGCGCGTAACCGAAATATTCGGGATCATAGACGAACGAATCCGGAAGGCATTTGTTCAGTTCATGGGCTGTTGTCGTTTTCCCGGAACCAAATGTCCCGTTAATCCAAATAATGCACGCCATCTGATCACCACCATTCATAAATAAAAAGTTATGAAAAGTTTACTCTATTTTAAATGAAAATGCGAAAAATCAGAGCAGAAGATTCATTGTGTCCGCTTCTCTGAGAAGCATTTATTGAAAAGACTTCGGTCAATGAATCACTTTTTAGGGTGAATAAGTTCTTTACACTGTTTAAAATAAGAACTGAAAAAGGTGTGCTTTTTCAGGATGAGGCGTGCGTGAAAGTGGCAAGCAAGAAGAACGCATTAAGACTGCTGATCGGTATTCTTATCGTGTTGTCCGTTCTCACTTTGTATTTCTCTGTGCTTGGTTTTAGAACTTCGACACTTAATCGAGGTGTTCCCATCCCGCGTTTTGCAACTGTTATGAAAGCAGATCAAGCATCAAGTGAAATCGTATCACTGGGGAAATCTGCAAAAAGCAGAGAGAATGGCTTTACAGTATAGAACAGCACTGCGCCTGTGGGGATGGAACAAAAAGAATCGGTCCGGCACAAAGAATGTCTATGAAAAAAGGAAGCGCATTCTTAATATCATTGTCATGGCGGACACAGAATTGTTGTCTACTGAGGAAATCATTCAGATCCGAATTAATAAACGGATGAGCGTAAATCTTGTGCGGACTGTTGGAGTAAAAGGAGGAAACGGATGGCAAACGTAGAAGTGATAAAGAAATTCTGGAATTCATTTAAAATGAAATTCGGGATCACGCATGATGATTACCAAGCATGGGCATTCGGCGATACGCCTGAGATGGCAAATCAATTGGCTGATTTGATTGTCAAAGGCATCAAAACCGCGACGACATCAGCCTATGACTTGTATGAAAAGGACGAGCCACTGCCACAGGTCGGTGAATATAATATCATTCTTGATGGCAGCAGTGCACCGGTTGCAATCATCAAAACCGTGGTCGTTGAAATCGTTCCTTTTAACGAAGTAACGTGGGAGCATGCGTACCATGAAGGTGAGGGCACCCGCTCGCCTACTGGCGCTGTGTTCACGAATCCTTTTTCAAACAGAAATATGCAGAAGCCGGTCTGGAATTTCATAACACTCGGAAACGTTCAAGATAAGCGGGTCGCAATGAGCATTTAAATTTACTCTATGATTTGACTATGTTTTGGAGGATGGATCATGATCAATTATGCAACCAAGGAAGCCTTAATCAGAGAAATCCAAAAAACGGCTAAACTTTTCATTAACGAATTCGATGATGTTCCGGAAACGAAACGACATGTGCGCATTGAAGCAGTGGACAAAACGCCGCATGAGATGATCGCTTATCAACTCGGCTGGCTGAGTCTGGTGATGGGCTGGGAAAATAAAGAGCTCGCCGGTCAGGAAGTGATCACACCTTCGCCTGATCTTAAGTGGAATCAACTTGGATTGCTTAATCAACAATTTTACTGTCAATACGGCGATTGCTCCTTAAAAGATCTTCGCGAACTGTTTGAAGACAAGGTCAAGACATGGTGTACTTGGATTAATGGACTAAGCGATGATGAACTTTTTACACCCGGAGTGCGAAGATGGACGGTGACGAGTGCGAACTGGCCAATGTGGAAATGGATACATATTAATTCCGTTGCCCCATTCAAAAGTTTTCGAACGAAAATCAGAAAGTGGAAAAAATATTGTCAACAGGAGTTCGGCGGCAAGAACAAGTTTCTTTTCCCAACATAATGAGGTGATCTGATGTTTCAATTAGTTGAATTAACCCCTGAACTTGAAGTTCCTTTTAATCGTTACTTGTCAGAATGGAAAGATTCAGGAGAAGAAATTATTCCGGCTGCATCCGAAAAGGGCCCGATCTCCTATCAGCAATTTCTTGCAAATTTGGAAGAAGAAAAGACTGACGTTGTACGCAAGCGCGGCTGGGTGCCGGCAACTTTATATTTTCTGACGGACGGGGACAATCATCTCTATGGTGCGGTACATTTGCGTCATGAATTGAATGATGCCTTACTGGAGTTAGGAGGACATATCGGGTACGGCGTTCGGCCTTCCGAACGGCATAAGGGCTGCGCGGTCAAAATGCTGGAACTGGCTCTTGACAAGGCAAGAGCTCTAAATCTTAAGCGCGTTCTGCTCACATGTGATCGAGAGAACATCGGTTCCGCAAAAACGATTATTCATAATGGTGGCATTCTTGAAAACGAGATCCGTCATGGAGAGAGGATCACGCAGCGCTACTGGATTGCGCTTTAGAACAACCGAGTGGTTTTAAGTCAAAAGATCAATCGGGGAGGGAGTATGGAAGCAAAATGAACAGAGATGAGATGGGGCGACTTTTTCAAAGTTATGTCAACGGATGGAAGAAAAGCGACAAACAGTTAATTCTAAGTACCTGTGACGCTTCCTGTGAAATCGTTGAATGCTATGGCTCCGTGTATAAAGGAACCAAACAAATAGAAACATGGATTGATGCTTGGATAAACAGGAAGTATCGGGTGAAGCAGTGGGCGATCATAAACCAATACGTCGATACAGTTTCATTAACAGCTGTTTTTGAATGGTCTTTTAAATGCTATTCGGAAAACAAAGACCATCATTTCAACGGATGCAGCATTGTTCAATATAATCGCAGATCTATTCAATGCATAAGAGAATATAGAATGGAAGCTGTTCATTATTATCCTTATCAATAGGTTGCCTGCGGCTTTGGGCTACTGCCTGCAAAAAATACGACTATTGTCCGGTAAAGGGGCTGCTTTCATTTGAAAATAATCCAATACTTGGAACAGAGTGATCGTGAGTTTATAAGAAAAAAGGTCATTGAACATAATATGGAACAAATTCCGGACAGGCTTAAAACATCGGTTAAAACGGTCGGTTTTATCTTAAAGGATGAACAGCAGGAAACAGTGGGCGGAATCACAGGAACTATGTTCTGGAGGCATCTGCATATTGATTTCTTGTGGGTTGATAAAACAATCCGTGGTAAAGGATATGGCAGTAAATTGTTGAATAAGATGGAGCATTTTGCACGGGAAAACAAATGCCGCTTTATTGATTTGGATACATTCAGTTTTCAGGCTCCTGAATTTTATAAAAAACACGGATTTCAAGTTTTTGGTATGCTTGAAGATCATCCGGAGGGATTTAATCACTATTTTTTACAAAAAAGATATTCGAAATAAAGAAGATGTCTGTGGAATAAAAAATTTTTTCTCAAAAAGAAGTGCGTATATGTCAAATTCCGATTGGTTTACAGTCGAAAAGATTGATACCCATACTTATGCGATCAGTGAGTACGGGCATTGGGAACATGTCCACGCCTACCTATTAATCGGGCGGAAGCAAGCAGCACTCATTGATACAGGAATTGGTATAGGGGATATAAGCTTCGTTGTTGAACAGCTGACGCAACTCCCGGTAATTGTATTGACCACTCACGTTCATTGGGATCATATTGGTGGTCATGGGTTGTTCAAGAAAATATATGTTCATAAGAAAGAAAAAAGCTGGTTGGAAAACGGCATTCCGGGCTTATCTATCAAGCAGATTCGTAAAGATGTTTTTAAGGATCTGACAAAACCGATTCCTTCATCGGTGCGGCCTGAAAGCTACTATCCCTTCAAAGGAAAACCAACCGGAGTGTTTCAAGACATGGATGTCTTTGAACTTGGCACGCGAAAACTTAATGTCATTGACACTCCGGGTCATTCACCCGGCCATGTATGCTTCTATGATGAATCAACGGGCTATCTGTTCTCCGGCGACTTAATTTATACAGGAACACCAATTTACGCTTTCTATCCTTCGACTGATCCACTTGAATTAGTAAAGTCTTTTAAGAAGGTTGCTCATTTGGAAAAAGAAGTTTCAAAAGTTTTTGGCGGACATAACGAAATGGGACTGGATGCTTCCATTTTACATGAAGCAGGGCTGGATGCTGAGTGGCTGATTCAACATGATTTGGTTAAATTCGGTACAGGAACACATCATTTTCAAAGGTTGAGTGTTCAATTCTAACTCTATAGCTGTGTCGCCTGAAAGGCCATGTAACGGATGACGACATAAAAGATATATGAAAAGAAATTCATGACTATGGATACACGCGCATTTTTTACGGTTACGATTATGCCGGCATTTACGCCGAGTTCGAATCATTTAATGGCAATGAAATAGATTAAGCAGAGTGATCTTAAAATGATAACCTTTATTAAATATAAAACGATTGATCGCAATTATTATCGACAGGCTTTGACACTAAGAAATAGGGTTTTAAGAAAACCAATCGGCAAAGATATCTACAGCGAGGATTTGTCGGTTGAAAAGGATAATGATTTCTATGCGGCATTAATTGATAACAAGGTCGTTGCTACGTTTAGTGTTTTTGCCGAAGCACCACAAATTGCTCACTTGACTGCGTTTGCTGTTGAGCCTGAATTTCAAAAGCAGGGCATTGGATCAAAACTCTTAATTGATGCGATTGGTGACTTAAAAAGGAAACATTTCAAACAAATCAAAGTAAATGCCCGATCAACAGCATATGGTTTTTATCAAAAGAATGGTTTTAAAGCGGTCGGTCATAAATATCATAACGATCGGCTTGGTATCGATGACTACCTGATGATTTATGAAATCACTAAATCCTAGTGGAAGATATCGAATCCTCCACATCGTTTCCACTAAGCATTTGCATGACGTCTTTCTTGCCCCGCTTGAAAGTTCCAGATCTATTTTTCTCCATTTGCGATTTCTGAACAGAAGAACTAAGATGTCTATGAGTTTGGCTTACCTAGTCTGAATTACCTTTTTTAATTTATCCGATTTGAAAGGGCATTGGAGGTTTTTTAATGAAGCGTCTGATCATCCTATTTGCTACGTTTTTCTTGATTATCCTTTCCGGTTGCAGTGCGCGCGCAACATCAACCTCAGCGGTAAACGTTTCAAAGGAACATCAAAACACGGATTCCACCAACCATTCATCAAAAAATAAGAGCAGTGACCACGCTGAAGATCATTCTGATATAGATATGGGTCAAAATTCAGTAAATGACCAAGAAAGTGATCATTCCGATTCTGCTGGCGCTTCCTCAACAAGTGATACGACTGACCAGTCATCAAGTACGAATACGAGTAAAAACAGCCAGCCAGCCCAAGCTGATTCAAGTTCTAGCAGCACAAACACGGGTAACGTTACCCTCTCTACTAGTGCCTCTGCTCAGTTATATTTGAAACAGCAATTAAAAATGGATCACAATAACGATCTATTATTTGACGATATGGGAGGATTGCTGAATAAAGACAAAAAAGGTTCATACTATATGATCAAATTGATCTCCAAATCGCTTCGAAAAAATGGCGGCAGCGGAACGGTCGGCTTATATAAAGTCTATAAAAATGGGATTTATGAGTTAGCACAATGAAATGATTCATCACTAAATTGATCGAGATTAAGTTTTGTACTTCTTTTCATGTTACGAATTCTGCAAATGAGCGATACTTTTTTGTCGGGGAGGTATTTATGGCGTTGTTTGATTTTCTCTCTTTTTTATTTAGTCTTATTTTCTTGCGCAATCCACAAATTCAGGTGAATTTAGAGTATCTTGAAGGAGAGGCTTGGTTTAAACAGCAGTATGGCCGGAAGTTGCTAAACGATTATCGGTTCAGAAAATTTATCAAGAAATACAATCTTAAAAAAGTATTTCAGGACGATGAACAGAAAGAAAAATTTAAGCGGGAGCTAGGTCAGTGGGGTGCTGCTCGCAATTCATAGCGGTTATGCGTCATTTTGAACACGAGGTGAATAAATCTAGTAGGGGATACGGTGAGCAAAAATATGTGTGCGAATCAGAACTTTTTTCAAACGGCTCAAGCCTTTTGTAATTTCCTTGAACAAAATCGCTGCGTTGACGAATTAGATGATTATAAACAATTGCATCGGCAGTTGCTCATTCTCTATCAGGCTGCATCTTCACTGGAATACTCAGACTGTGATTATGATGGAGGGCAAGAAACCGTTAATCTGCCGGTCATTGAAGTGAAAAAGTATGATGTGTACTGGGAAATCTTTGATCCTTATCATCCGGATGAACCATTAACAGGAAGTCTGAGCGATGATTTGTCCGATATTTACGCAGAACTTAAAGCAGGTATGCAGCTGTATAAAAAGAATGAGATCGATGAAGCTGCCTGGCACTGGAAGCTCGGCTTCGACAGTCATTGGGGGTTTCATCTTGTCGATGCGCTGCGCGCATTACACTATGTCATTTCCAGAGAGATTGATTCGGAATAATTTTTATTGAAATTTTCGAGGATAGTGGTGGCATGGAAGCAGAAAAAAGGGACTCTCTGATTTTGAGAGTACCCTTATGATCAGCAAATAGTTAGTTTTGTTTTTTCACGACGGGAATGTAGATCGCGCATACCTTGTCGTTATCGGTCATGCAGGTGTCATCGTACAGTTCAAAGTCGGCAGAATTCGGTGCATATTCATACTCGGACCTCGGAAACCATTCGTTAAAGATGTAGTTCCATGTGCCCTGAATCGCAGAAACAAAGTTGGCAGCATTACTGGGCGGCGTGGAAAAGACGGCATAAGTGGCGCTTGGAAGCTCGCGAACCTGATAGCTGTCCGGAATTGTTGCTTCTTTAAGCGGCTCAACGCCAATCACATACTCAAATGCTCCGGTCTGCGGATCTTCCGGGAAGCATGCCCCATACTCGTCATGCTTTTTGACAAATGATTCGGCGTGAAGCTTTTTCATCCTGCCGTCCGTCATATAGTCTTTCCAAAACTGAGGGATGGCCTGACTGTTTTCTCCGTCAGTTGCCGTTGTTTTCAATACATAGCCGGCAATTTTTACTGCAGGAAGTGTCACAAATTTCGGTTCCATAATAATTCCTCCAATCGAATAGGTGTTGGTGCAGGGAAGGTTTGGCGGCTGAGGCCAAGCACCATGTGCATGCAAACGGTACGTTCCCGGCGAGCAGCCGAAATAACGGCGAAATGCCTTGCTGAAGCCGGATTGAGTCTCAAATCCATACTTCAGTGAAAGATCAAGAATGCGCTGTCCGGATGCGAGCTCATAGGCGGCAAAAGCAAGGCGGCGGTTCCGCACATAAGCCATTACCGAATAGCCGGTTCCCCATTGGAAAACCCGGCCGAAATGCCAGGGAGAAAATCCGGCACGAGCCGCCAGTAAATCTAAGCTAATCGCATCGGTAATATGTTCGTCAACATAGTCGAGAATATCTTGCAAGATTTCCATTGTGTTCATGGGGTTTTTCCCTCCAACCGTACGGTACGTTCAGTATATCAGTCTGCGTAAAAAGATGTTGTTCCAAATTTGCGGAGTTTACTACTTCTTCAAATGCAATGTTATTAGAAAAATTTATAGATAGCGGGTTCAGAAAAATCGATCTATGTTAAGATAATGATAGAATGTTAACTTTACTATAAAGAGGGCATGAACAATGAGAAAATATGCAATTATTGGTCTTGGTCATGTCGGCGCTGCGGTTGCATTTCAACTCGTATTAAAGGGGATTGCCGATGAGCTGATTCTTATTGATACGAACGAAGGTCTGGCACGCGCCGAACAATTGGATCTGCAGGACATGCAAGGCCGCATTGACACAAGGACCATCATTAAAATTAATGATTACAGTGAGCTTGCCGATACGGACATTTTGTTCATTACTGCCGGCAATATTCTTGCGTATAAGGAGAAGCAGGCACAAGGCAATCGCTGGGCCGAATTCAAATACACGAAGAATATCGTGCAGGATATCGCGCCTAAAGTCAAAGCCTCTGGTTTTCACGGCGTTGCCATTGATACAATGAATCCTTGCGACGCAATTACGCAGTATTTTCAGGAAAATACCGGCCTGAGCAGGCAGCAGGTGTTTGCGACAGGCACATTCCTTGATACGGCGCGGATGCAGAAAGTGGTATCGGATCAATTTGACTGTGATCCGAAAAATGTTACTGGTTTTGTATATGGCGAACACGGTGAATCCCAATTTACCGCATGGTCGACGGTTCAAGTAAACGGCTTGCCAATTACGGAACTTGCTAAAGAACGGAACCTCAATCTGGCTGATCTGGAAGAAGCTGCGCGGCGCGGCGGTTGGGAAGTTTATAAGGGCAAGGGCTACACAAGCTGGGCCATTTCGACCTGCGCAGTTAAACTAAGCCAAGCGGTTCTGTCTGATGCCCGTGCCGCTTGCATTTGCTCCTGCTACAGTGAGAAGTACGGCACCTATGTCGGTCAACCGGCAATTATCGGTAAAAACGGTGTTGAAGAAGTGACCGTCCTGCCGCTGACTGATGAAGAAGAAGCGCGATTCAAACATTCGGCAGATACGATCAAGGAAAAATTTCAAGCGTTTGACAAGCAGCCAAACTAACCTTAAAAAAATAAAATGAAAACACGGCAGACCGAATGTTATTCGGTCTGCCGTGTTGTTGTCTGTGCAATCGGAACAATTAAAAGAAAGGCGGCAACTTTAATGATAAGTGAAACCAATATTTATGTACCGTAGGCATATTTTTCCATCTAAGTTGCCTCTTCACATCAAGCTGAAACTTAATTTAAACGGATCGAAAAAAATTTTAAAAAAGGGGTTGTTACCCAAGAAAAACGGAGTTATATTGTATTAGGGAATTAAAGTTTCTCAAAAGAAACTTTAATTCTGATAAGAAAGAATGTAACCTGAGGGAATAAGGAGGGCAAGCGAATCGAAACTTAAAAAAGTGAAGCATTTAAGAAAAGTGTTGCTCCGGCAATAAAGAAATTATGGTCATGATAATAATCGCTTTCCGATCTTATTCAGTTGGTTTTTGCTGTGACCATGATTTTCTTATCGCAAGAACAGGCGTGTCTTAGATGAGGCTGAGTATCAATTGATAGACGTTTCATTGATAATGATTCACGGGTTCAGCAAGAAAAAAATAGTGATGCGTAAAAAGAAAGGTGTGAAAGTATGGCTGAACTGGAAAATGTTAAGCAATCGCAACGCAATAAATTTATTAAGTATGCAAACGGACCAAGTCTTGAGGAAATAAACAGTACAGTTCCTGTACCTAAGGAAGGGAGCTTTTGGCGGACACTGGCCGCTTTCTCAGGTCCGGGTGCGCTGGTCGCTGTCGGCTATATGGATCCTGGTAACTGGGTGACATCGATTGGCGGTGGTGCGCAATATGGTTATCTATTAATTTCAGTTATTCTTATTTCAAGTTTGATTGCCATGCTGCTGCAATATATGTCTGCAAAACTGGGAATTGTTGCGCGCATGGATTTGGCCCAGGCGACACGGGCGCATACGGGCAAAGTACTTGGGGTGATTCTCTGGATTACAACAGAAGCCGCGATCTGTGCAACTGATATTGCTGAGGTTATTGGTGGTGCGATCGCACTGCAGCTATTGTTCCACATTCCGCTGGTAGTCGGCGTTTCGCTGACAGTTCTTGATGTTTTGCTGCTTCTTTTGCTCACCAAGCTGGGATTTAGAAAAATTGAAGCCATTGTTATTACACTCATTGCAGTCATCCTGCTTGTTTTCTTATATGAAGTAGCTATTTCTAACCCGAATATTGCTGCAATGTTTGCCGGCTTTGTTCCGAAGCCTGAAATTCTCCATACGGGACAATTAACAATGGCTCTGGGCATTGTCGGCGCGACGGTTATGCCGCACAATTTGTACTTGCATTCCTCGATCGCACAGTCGCGTAACATCAATCACAGCAATGAAGAAGAGGTTGCAAAGGCAGTTAAGTTTGCAACTTGGGATTCAAATATTCAACTGTCCGGTGCCTTTATCATCAACTGCCTGCTGCTCGTATTAGGTGCGGCGTTGTTCTTTGGGCATGGCGAAGGTCTCGGCACATTTACTTCTCTTTTCAATGCTTTACAGGATAATAAGTTAGCCGGTGCCGTTGCAAGTCCTGTTTTAAGTATTCTGTTTGCCGTCGCACTTCTTGCTTCCGGTCAAAATTCAACGATTACCGGTACGTTGACCGGGCAGATTGTCATGGAAGGCTACGTTCACATGAAGGTGCCGCTGTGGGCTCGCCGTCTGATTACACGTCTGATTTCTGTTATTCCTGTTTTAGCCTGCACGATTATTTATCACGGTGAAGAAAGCGCAATGGATAACTTGCTTGTAAACTCGCAAGTATTCCTGTCCGTCGCTCTGCCGATATCGATGATTCCGCTGACGCTTTTTACCAGCTCAAAGAAAATAATGGGTGAACGTTTTGTTAATAAAAAATGGGTAACGCTTGTTGCCTGGTTATGTACCATTGTGCTCACCTATCTTAACTTGCAAATTGTTTGGCAATTCATTACATCCTTGTGATGATCGAATGGAGGAATAAAGTTGGAAGATGATTTTTCACATATAATTGTGGGTGTTGATGATTCGGCAGATGCGCAGCTGGCTTTCAGATATGCTATGAATCGTGCAAAAAAGGATAAACTAAAATTGACCATTGTTTCTATATTGGAAAAAGACGAGATGAATGTGTATCAGGCCTTAAATAAAGACTTCATACATGGTAAGCGTGAGGACCTGGAAAAACATGTTCAGCTTTACAAAAAAACGGCTTTGGATTATGGTGTTGAAAAGGTTGATGCCATTGTAGCTGAAGGTGAACCCGGTGAAGCGATTGTTAAAGACATTATTCCGCATACGGATGCTGATTTATTGATTGTTGGTTCCGAAGATAAAAAGGGTATTGCCAAACACTTTGGCAGTCAAGCCGCATATATGGCAAAATATGCGCCCATATCCGTTCTCGTGGTTCGCTGATTTTTCAGAAAGGCATTACAAAGTGATTTTGATGCTGATCGACTACTTTGGAATATTATGATTATAAACGCCTTGCAGGCATGTTTCTCTGCAGGGCGTTTTTTAACAGGTAAAGAAAAATTTGGCGTTTTGTCTTGTTGATACGACGATCAATGTCATAAGATTCGGTTGGACGAGCAGGAATTGCCCAATCTGAAAAATAGACGGAGAAATTCCGCTTATCGAATCGAAAAACGTGAAAATGGTGGATTTTGCGTTGCATAAGCGGAAAAATTACCCTTATGTACCCGCGAAACAAGCGCTATGATGCATATAACTGGAAAAATTCCGCTTATTTTTATACGGGGCAGCACGATAGCCACCGCATCCTGCGGGAGTACAGGCCTGGAGATACTCAGGAGGCATTTGCTTGTTTGAGGAGGCTTCTAGACTGCCCGCGGTCGCGCCTGTTGATGCGAGCAACCGGAGCGCATTCAAAACCAGGTGTTTTTGCCCGGTTTTTCTAACAATCATTTGAATTTTTTGTGGGAATTATGTGTTATTTCAGTTAAAATAATTGTAGCGACAAAAAACGAACCACAAAGGATCCTGAGCAATGACATCCGAAAAAGAAAAAATGATTCGCGGCGAACTGTACGATGCGTCGGATCCGCAATTAAAAAAAGATCGACTAAATGCCCGGGCGCTAACCCGGTTATTTAATGAGACATTGGAAACTGAGCGGGATAAAAGAATAACCCTATTGAAGCAGCTCTTCGGTTCGACCGGGGAACAGCTTTTTATTGAGCCGATTTTTCATTGTGACTACGGATACAATATCCACGTTGGCGAGCATTTCTATGCAAATTTTGACTGTGTCTTTTTAGATATCTGTGAGATTCATATTGGGGATAACTGCATGCTTGCACCGGGTGTGCATATTTATACGGCGGCGCATCCGCTTGATGCAAAGCTGCGTATATCAGGCGCGGAATTTGGCAAGCCGGTAACAATTGGCGATAATGTTTGGATTGGCGGCAGGTCTGTGATTAATCCTGGGGTCACAATTGGGAATAACGTTGTTGTCGGTTCAGGTTCGGTTGTCACTAAAGATGTTCCGGATCATGTTGTTGTCGCCGGAAATCCCGCACGCATTTTGAAGAAAATAGTGGAATAAAAAAGATGCTTCTTGCACATTTAATCGAGACAGGTTCGATGATGAAACGTTTCGAACTGAGGCGTGAGTAAGTACTATTGAATCATATTTTTGCAAACGCTTACAAAAATATTGACTTAACTTATGGACCATTTTTATTCTGCAATTTGCAGGATTTGCAACGTTCTTTTTTGAAGAAATAAGAATAGAATCAATCAATTATGGAGGTGCACAATGTTTGGTGAACTGATCGGATACGCGAGGAACCAAAATCGAATAACGGTTGAATTTGAAAAGAACAAAGTCATCATAACCGTGATTACCCCTTCGATCATTAACTTTTTTGCAGCTCTTGCAAGTGAGCGGCGTCCGTCAAAAGCGATTGAACATCTAGAAGAGGCACCGGGTGTGCTCATTGTTGACTTTTCCGAAGGAGTACTGACGATTCGCACGGAACAATTAACGGTTAAAGTGACAAACGAATTTGAGGTGACCATCTCGGGTCATTCCGGTGCGATTCTCAGTGAAGATTATCGTGGAACGGGTACAGCTTTTATTCGAAGAGGAGCGGGAGAAGGGATTGCCATGGCGGCTGAGGAAGGTCATAAACTTTCTTCAGCCGAGGAAAAAATCAGCTATAAATTAAAAAAGAAACTGAATCCGAACACGTTCTTTTACGGACTTGGCGAGAAGACGGGTCATTTAAATAAAAAAGGATACCACTACAGGATGTGGAATACAGATGATCCTTCTCCACATGTTGAGAGCTTTGAAACTTTGTACAAATCAATCCCGTTTCTTATTGCATTGAAAGACAATCAGGCGTTCGGTTACTTCTTTGATACTACCTTTGAATCGCAA
This sequence comes from Sporolactobacillus shoreicorticis, assembly GCF_024125445.1. Classification (GTDB taxonomy): domain Bacteria; phylum Bacillota; class Bacilli; order Bacillales; family Sporolactobacillaceae; genus Sporolactobacillus; species Sporolactobacillus shoreicorticis. Next base: position 241,840 of record NZ_JAMXWM010000001.1, read on the forward strand.
TTTGATTTGGGGAAGGAGAACAGTGAATACTACAGTTTCGCAGCAGTGGGCGGCAATCTTGATTACTTTTTTATTTATGGTCCTTCAGTTAAAGAAGTTGTCACCGGTTATACAAAACTGACCGGAACGACGCCGCTGCCGCAGCTTTGGACACTTGGGTATCAGCAAAGTCGCTGGGCCTACGCTCCTGAAGCACGGCTTAATGAGGTAGCCGATACATTTCGTAAAAAAGCGATTCCGTGTGATGTTCTGCATCTTGACATCGATTATATGGACGGCTATCGTGTATTCACTTGGGATCGCAAGAAGTTTCCCAATCCGGAAGAACTGCTGAAAAAGTTAAAGACGCAAGGGTTCAAAGTGGTCACGATTATTGATCCGGGAGTCAAGAAGGATCGAGGTTACTCTATTTATGATCAAGGACTCGCCAATCACTACTTTGCAACGGATAAGGATGGCATTCCTTATGTGAATCAGGTTTGGCCGGGCGATGCTCTGTTCCCCGATTTTTCCAATGAGAACGTGAGAAACTGGTGGGCGGACAATCAGAAAATTATGACCAATCTCGGCGTTTCCGGCATTTGGAATGACATGAATGAACCGGCCAGTTTTAAAGGACCGCTTCCGGACGATGTTCAATTCAACAATGACGGTATTCAAACCGATCATCGCGAAATTCATAATGTTTACGGGCATTATATGGCGAAAGCGACGTATGAGGGAATCAAGCGGGCAACAGGCAAACGCCCTTTTGTTATTACACGTGCATGCTATGCCGGCACGCAGAAATATTCCACCGTCTGGACCGGAGACAATCAGAGCCTTTGGGAACATTTGCGTATGGCGTTGCCGATACTGATGAATCTTGGGCTCAGCGGTGTCACATTTTGCGGGACGGATGTCGGCGGTTTTGGTTTTGACTGTACCTCCGAACTGCTGTCGCGCTGGGTGCAGGTCGGTGCATTTACCCCGCTGTTCCGCAACCACTCCAGTATTTTCACGCGCGATCAGGAACCGTGGGCGTTTGATGAACAGACCGAATCGATCAATCGAAAATACATCAATTTACGTTATCAGCTGCTTCCCTATTTATACGATCTGCTCCATGATGAAGAGATCAGCGGATTGCCGATCATGCGGCCGCTGCTGCTTGACTATCAAAACGATCCGAAAACTTATGAGATCAACGATCAATTTCTTTGCGGGGAAGCGATTCTTGTCGCACCCGTGGTCGAACAAGGTGCTAAGAAGCGGCTGGTTTACTTGCCGAAGGGCAGCCGATGGATTGATTTCTGGACGAAGGAAAGCCATCAGGGCGGCCAATACATTGTGAAGACAGCGCCGCTTGACGTCTGCCCGATCTATGTTAAAGCAGCAAGCTTCATCCCTCTCTACCCTGTTCAAAATTATGTTGGCGAAAAAGCAGTAAATCAATTGACACTGGATCTGTATCTGCCTGAAAAGGGTGAGGCGGGCAGCTATATACATTATCAGGATGATGGAGAAAGCTTCGATTATCGCAAGGGAAGCTACAATCTTTATGAATTTACTGCTCACTTGGACGCATCAAATAAGGAACTCCATGTATCATTGAGTCGGACACATAACGGTTACGAGAAAAGCTACGACTCTTTTATACTCATTTTGAACAACACTGAGGCGCAATCCGTTTCATTGAATGACGCGCCGATACCATTCGAAGTCACGAAAGACCATACGGTTGTAACCGCTGAAGGCGGGGAACTGCATATTAAGCTGTAACCGAATTGGATGAGAGTATGATCGGCACAAAACAAATTCCTGGAGAAATAATTCTTTGGGAATTTGTTTTGTGTATTGTTTTTAGGCCCGATTTGGAAAATCAATGTTCATTTTTCGTATGTTTCATCATAAATGTACCGCTATAATTTAACTAAGGGTAGCACCAGCAGAACTTTGCTCAATTGAAACGGGGTGTCTGTCAGTGATTAGCGATGAGTCGATGAAAAGAGAATATTATCAAGCTCTGGTCGAGCGGGATTCTGCATATGATGGAATTTTCTTTGTGGGTATTAAAACAACCGGTGTGTTCTGCCATGCGACGTGTCCGGCGAGAAAGCCGAATTATGAAAATTGCCTGTTTTATAAGACAGCGGAAGAAGCGCTTCTCGCAGGTTTTCGCCCATGTAAGCGATGCAAACCCTTATCATTTCCGCAAAAACAATTGCCGCTTGTTCAAAAAATGGTCGCTCTCGTTGAAGAAAACCCTGAGAAGAGATGGAAGGATTCCGATTTCAGTGAGCTAGGCGTTCATGCCGCGACGGCCCGAAGACAATTCAAGAAGAACTATAATATGACCTTTGTACAGTACGCCAGAGCAAGGAGAATGGGAATCGCGATGAATGCCATACGGACGGGAGAAAAAATTATTAATACACAAATTGATTCGGGATACGCGTCTTCGAGCGGATTCCATGATGCGTTTTCCAAGATTATGGGCAGAACACCAAACAGATCTAGGAAGATAAAAATACTTTATGCAAAGTGGATTGATACCCCCTTAGGGCCCATGGTGAGCATTGCGGATGAAGATTTTCTCTATTTGCTCGAGTTTGCCGACAGACGAGGATTGGAACGAGAAATTGAGCGCTTAAGAAATCGGTTAAACGCCGCGATTATACCGGGAGCAACGAAACGATCGGATCAAATAAAAGAGGAACTCCATGACTATTTTGATCATGAACTGAGCATGTTTGAAACACCAATTATGTTTATCGGTTCCGATTTTCAAAAAAGTGTCTGGAAACAGTTAATGAAGCTAAAGATGGGCGAGACGGCAACTTATAAAGATCTGGCCGTGCTGATCGGAAATCCGAAGGCTGTTCGCGCAATCGGGAATGCGAACGGTGCCAATCAACTCGCAATTATTGTTCCATGCCATCGGGTCATTCAATCGGATGGAACACTCGGGGGATACGGCGGTGGAGTTGAACGAAAGAAATGGCTGCTGGCCCATGAACAATCGGAACAGTGATCGATGCGACAGATCGAATTTTGTAGGCGGCCTTTTTCTTGATTGTCTAAACTCCGTTCCTTTGTTACACTTTAATTGATTATAAAAAAATTAGGAGGGGTTCCCTTTGACAGCATCCATGAGATTAAGAATCACTGCTTTCATTCGCTAACTAAATATGTTTGAGAGCTCTGACTGTGCTTGGAGCAACGGGAGTGGTCTGTCTGTTTTTAGGGAATTTAATAAATATAGATAATTTACAAGAGGGGATCAATCGCCCCTCTTTTTACTGCCCGAAACAGATGAATCGCGCATCTGCAGTGAAAGACTAATTGAAAAATTTAAAAGAAATGAGTGATTCACTGTGACTACACGAACGGTTCCTCTAAAGGAGCACTGGTTGAAGAATAGTATTCTTTTTTTGGGCAGCCAGACGATTTCGCTCTTTGGTTCGTCCTTGGTTCAATATGCGATGATGTGGTATGTCACGCTGCGGACAGGTTCCGGATCAATGATGACTATTTACATTATTTGCGGATTTATTCCAACCTTTCTTTTATCACCTGTCGCGGGCGTATGGGCGGATCGATTTAACAGAAAGAACCTCATTATGTTATCTGACGGATTAGTTGCTACGGCAACGCTCATCTTGGCTCTTTTCTTTTTAGCCGGATTTGATTCCATTTGGCTGCTTTTTCTCATGGCGTCTATTCGTGCTCTTGGGACGGGAATCCAGACGCCGGCGGTTGGTGCGATTCTGCCGCAAATTGTACCTAAGGATCATTTGACGAAAGTAAATGGCGCGAACGGCAGTATTCAAGCGGTGATCATGTTTGTCTCGCCAATCGTCAGTGCAGCTTTGCTGACCATGACTTCCATTGACATGATCTTCTTCATTGATGTCATTACAGCGGTGATTGGGATTACAACTATGTTTACCTTGGTTAAGGTATCTGTTCATGAAAAGGCGCTGAAGAAACAGACGACCAGTTACTTCAAAGACTTTAAAGAAGGCTTGCGCTATGTAAATAATCACAGCTTTCTAAAAATATTTTTTCTGTACTTTGCTGTTTTCTTTGTCTTGATGGCTCCGGCGGCTTTTCTGACTCCGCTTCAAGTTTCGCGTACGTTTGGCAGTGATGTTTGGCGCCTAACCGCGGTTGAGATCGCCTTTTCCATCGGCATGATGAGCGGCGGAGGAATCATCGCGTCTTGGGGCGGCTTCCAGAATAAAATAAAAACGATAATCTTTTCGACTGCATTGATGGGAATCTGCACGCTTGCGTTAGGGGCTCTCGTTTTTAACTTCTGGGTCTATCTTACTTTTATGGCTTTGTTCGGTGTCGCCATGCCGATCTTAAATACGCCGACGACCGTGCTCCTGCAGGAAAAAGTCGAAGAAGATTATTTGGGCCGTGTCTTTGGTGTCATGGGGATGATTTCTACGTCGATGATGCCGATGGGCATGCTGATTTTCGGGCCGATTGCGGATTTCATACGGATCGAATGGCTGCTTCTGGGAACCGGTGCCATCATGCTGATTCTGGTTTTACGCATGGGACGGAATAAGGTATTGATTGAAGCGGGAAAACCTGTCCCGCAGGAATCTCCATCATAATGAACAAAAACTCATTCTTGAACGCGTTAAAGGTTCGGGAATGAGTTTTTTTGTTACAAGTTAAGAAAGTTTAGCACTGTAGCATGTGGGTACGATGATACGCATCATAAGATTCGGTTTGACGATCAGATAAAGCGTCCCATCCAAGAAATAAACGGAGAAACTCCGCTTATCGAATCGAAAAATATGAAAATGGCGGGTTTTGTTTGGCATAAGCGGAAAAATTACCTTTATTTACCCACGAAACAAGCATCGTATTGCAGATAACCGGAAAATTTCCGCTTATTTTCCGTTGATACTCAGCACTTTTATGCAATCCTTCAGGGTGAATTGAAACGACCCTACCTAACGGTGCACAGATTGTCGGATCTGTTCGTTTCTCTTTTGTTATCTTTAAGTCAAGGAGGTCATGACTATGGATTCGCTAAGACGAATGAATTGTGCCATGGACTACATTGAAGCGCATCTGACAGAAACGATCAATTATCAAGAAGCAGCACGGCGCGCATGCTGTTCGGAGTATCATTTCAAGCGAATGTTTTCCTTTCTTGCTGGCATACCGATTTCCGAGTATATTCGCCGAAGACGGTTGACCCTTGCGGCATTTGAACTCAGAGACAGCCGCAAAGTCATCGACGTTGCCGTCAACTACGGCTACACTTCCGCGGATGCGTTCACTCGTGCGTTTCATTCCCTGCACGGCATCACGCCTTCAGAGGCAATGAATACCGCGAAAAGTCTCAAAGCCTTTCCACGCATGACCTTCCAAGTAACCATTCAGGGAGTGAGCGAAATGAAATATCGCATTGTAGAGAAAGATGCCTTTCGAATTGTCGGTTTGAAAAAAAGAGTACCAATTATTTTCAATGGTGTAAATTCTGAAATTGAGGCGATGTGGCGGAGCTTGGATGAGCAAAAGATCAAGATCCTGAAAGGACTCGCAAATATCGAGCCATCTGGAATCATCAGTGCATCGACCAATTTTTCTGAAGGTAGAATGGAGGAAAAGGGAGCGCTTGATCATTATATCGGTGCAGCAACAACAAAGGAGTGCCCCGATCCTTTTGCATCACTGGAAGTTGCCGCAGCTACGTGGGCAGTCTTTGAGGCGGTCGGTCCGTTCCCCGATGCGCTGCAAGACGTGTGGGGACGCATCTATTCGGAATGGTTTCCTTCGTCTGATTATGAAGCGGTTGAAGGGCCCGAGATCCTTTGGAATGAAAGCAAGGACACAACCTCATCAAAGTTCAAAAGTGAAATTTGGATATCGGTAAAACGCATTACTGAATGATCTCGTGATTGATCGTGGCAGGACGACGATCAATTTTAGACAGATCAATTATTAAATCTTTTTGCACAATAAAAAAACGCTTGGAGATTTTTCAAGCGTTTTAATGTATTCAATTTACCGTTGTTACTTGTATTAAATCGTCGGTACGAACACAATCCGCTTTCCATTTTTAACAGGAGCACGCCAAACGTTCCCCACTTCGGAGAGCGGGACGGGTGACGCGTTCACCTTCAGCTTACCGGCTGTAATCACATCGATCAATGCCGGGAATTCGGCTAGATATCCGGCGGTCGTGACGGAGCCCTGACCGCTGCCGAGCACTTGAAAGTTGGCAGAACGCAGGGCGACGGAAGGAACGGCGGCGGTTGGTCCGGCAATGGAACCGATTTGAATCCAGGAAAGCTTCCGGCTCCGATCAGAACGTTTCATCAGGATCGGGAGCATCGCGCGTTCAGCCGGTTTTCCCCAAAGATAGTCAATGACGACGTCAACCTCAGACGCTGCTTGACCAAGCCGGTTGGCAGCTTCCTTCGGATCGCCCGCCAAGGACACGGTAGCATCCGCACCTAACGCCGGCAGAGATTCAAGACGTTCCGGATCACGGCCGGCACCGATCACTTGACTTGCACCGAGAAGCTTGGCAATTTGGACGGCCATCTGTCCGGAATTTCCGGTTGCACCTAGAACCAGAAGCTTTTGTCCCGGCTGAAAATCGATACGGCGGCGGAGTGCTACCCATGAAGACATTGCCGGATTCATGGCAGCGGCAATATTAATCGGATTAGCATTTTCTGTAAGCGGAACACTGCGCCGCAGGTCGATGACCGCTTTTTCCGCAAACGTACCCAGAAATTTGTCCGGTGTGACAAAATAGACGAGCTGACCATCAGGCAGCCGCCCAACACCGTCAATGCCGGGGATTAATGGCAGTTGATTCGTACTGGTATAGTGAGAACCGTTAGCCTGAGAGCGAACGCGAGGGTGGAAACCGGCGGCGAGAACATCAACAAGTACTTCATTTTTCCCCGAAGGCTGCAGTAAATCGAAAATTTCATAGTTTGGGACGGAATCAAACGTGTGCACTACAGCAGCGTACATAATAAAGACCTCCATTCACATCGTGTGTGTTATTAGTTTGCTTCACAAACAATATAGTTTGTTTTACAAACAAAGTCAAATCTGTGGTACACTGAGAGAAGAAAAAGTCTAAAAGTGACAAGGGTGAACAACATGAACAATGATCCAATACAAAATCAGTCAATTGTAGATGGATTGGTCCAACTCTCGTTCCTTGTTCAGGAAATCCTTGGACGAGTAGGGACAGAGCATGGACTGTCGATTATTCAACTTCGACTGCTCGGAATTCTTCGTGATCGAGAGCCAAGCATGCGGCAGCTCGCTAAGCATCTTAACCTTGACAAATCCAGCATTACCGGCCTTGTCGATCGAGCGGAGCGTCGCGGCCTCGTCGAACGTAAAGTTTCTCCCAATGATCGGCGCGGATTCAATGTGTGCATAACACCTGCCGGACGGGAATTGACTCAGGCAGGCAACGAGGAGATTGTGCGTCACGTGAAAGCTGCTGTCGAAGGACTTACAGAGAGAGAACGTGCGCAGCTCGTTATGCTTGTACGTAAAATTCTAGGCAATACCGTTAAATGAATGACAACGGCTCAATTTTGATAGCAGATGACCTGACAATACAAAAAAACTTCGGTCCGGAGCTCTTGTTGTATGTTTATTTTAGAGAGATTGTTAGTTTAAGTGGCTCATAGAAGTACTCTCGGGGAAAAAGAATGACTAAAACGTCATTTCTATCTTCATCTGATTCGGTCCAATAAGACAAGTATGCAGTTTGTTTTTTAATTGATAATAGGTATCAAGAGAACGCACAGCGGTTAGATGATCATTTCTTTCATCACCAATTGTCGAATTACCTCTTATTTCCATTGGAATCAAACTGAACGAAAACTTCATTCAATCCGGTTGATAAGATCAATAATTGATGGTTTGGACTTATTTTCATTCGTTTCGCAAGGGATTAATCGTTATAAGCGAATCCCCTTAATACTTGGCTTTATTTCCGTTTCAACCAGGCAACCTGAGAACGTTCTTTATCTATACAAAAAGGCCCCAAAAAAAGATTACTCCTTTCATGGGTGCCTCTTATTGATCGTTTTACTTTATTTTACTTTTTGCCAGATTCTCCAACTTCCAGTAGTTTGGTTTGCCGCTGCCGAGAAGCGGAATTTCCTCCACGTGTTCGATGCTGGACGGCATGTAGAGCATGGACATCTTTTTGCTTTTGATGAACTTCTTGAGCTCGCGCGCCGAAACGTTGGCTTTCGTTGTAAACATAACAATTTGTTCACCTTTACGTTTGTCGGGGATACATACAGCATAAAAATTAGACTCGCCAAAGCAATCAAGTGCCAATTCCTCAACCTTATTCAGAGAAATCATCTCGCCGGCAATTTTCGCAAACCGCTTTAATCGGCCGATGATGTGAATGAATCCATCTTTATCGATTTCAGCAATGTCACCGGTATTGTACCATTCGCCACAAGGAATGAAGCCTTGTCCGTGAATCAGATAACCTTTCATTACATTCGGACCTTTGAGCAGCAGGTTACCACCTTCGCTAACGCCCTCTACCTTAGCGATTTTCGCTTCCATTAGGGGAATCAACGGACCAACCGTACCCGCCTTATAACGCTCATGCGTATTCAGCGAGATAATCGGCGAGGTTTCCGTTGCTCCATAACCTTCTAAGATGGTGATCCCGAATTTATCCTGATAGGTTTTCCTTACGTCGTTTTGCAATCTCTCTGCTCCGGCAACCACAATGCGCAGTGTCTGGAATTGTTCCTTCGTCGCAAACTTGGCGTAGTTCTCGAAAAATGTGTTTGTGGCGACAAAAAGTGTACTCTTATCTTTTTCAATTGCTTTCGGAATCTCTTTGTAGCGGAGCGGTGATGGATATAGGTATGCTTTTACATTCGTGACAAGCGGTAAAATGGAACCGACGGTCATGCCAAATGAATGGAAAAGTGGCAATGGATTGAAAATACGATCCGTTTCTCTGACCTCGATATGGGCAAAGGTCTGCTTAATATTCGCAAAAATGTTGCGATGGGTCAGTACAACACCCTTTGGCTTCGACTCCGTACCGGAAGTAAACAGGATCACTTCGCCGGGCGCTTTTTTCTTCAATCTGGATGTCCTTGCTTCGATCAGACCGCCAATTTTATTAAAAGTGGTAATCCCATGCGCCAGATCTTCGAGATAGATCAGCTTAACCTGTTTTTCCATTTCTTCAACGACGAAACCGAGATTCGCCGTTTTAACAAATTCTCTTGATGTAATGACGGTTCCGAGGGAAGCTGTCTCAATGCAGTCGATGATGTTTGTTGTGCCCATTGTAAAATTTAAAAGGCAGGGCGTTTGCTCGTTTTTAAACAGACCGAACAGCACGATCACCTGTCCGACCACATTAGGCAAATAGAGTCCGACGCGTTTGTCATTCCCAACCGTCTGTTCCAGCTTTTTGCTCATGATATTGACGGCAATTAGGAACTTTTTGTAGGTGTATGAGCTGCTTGTATCTTCAATGATTACTTTTTTCGGATGTGCCTTCGCCTGTTTGACCATTTCATCAAATAGGTTCACATCTTCAGGTATTTGCAACGTCAAAATAGTCACTCCCATGTCATAACATTCAGATTCTGTTTCTATTATTAGATAGTTACGAAACGCAAGGCAGAATGTTTCAAATCGCTGTCTTTGCCTTTATTATGGACATATCTACTACTTTATTAAAACAAATCTGCTCTGAAAAGAGTAAACGGCAGTAAAAGGAGGATGGTTGAAGGAATGGATTTAAGACTAAAACGGCTCGTTGATTCGACGCGCGCCAAATTCGGATTGCAGCATTATCGTTTAGAGGGTTACCAATTTTTTCAGAAGGTCAACCTGTTTAATGATACGGAATACACACTATCTATGGAATGGTTTCCCAATCAAAGTGCGGCACATGCGGAGGATCAAAATCCGGAAGGAACGGCAGTGATTGAAATTGAGCTGGCTACGCAGAAAGTCAAGAGTGTCGTATTTGTCAACGATAAGTCCTTTGCCGATGGAGTTAAATTTAAGGGCAAGCAGGATATGATCAACTGGGTGGAACAGGAGACCGGACTCGTTTATGGAAAACAATTTCAAATGCAAAAAGATAAAACGGGTAAGCTATCTTTTAGTGAATGCGCAGACGGCGTCGCCCTGTATCCTTCAGGATGGATTGAGATTCAATGCGATCCGCAAGGGAACTTGACGACGTTTTCAGCCTATGTGCATGTACCGAATGAACAACAAATTCAAAAGGATGCGTATTCGCTGACACTCGATAAAGTTGCGGAGCTGGCGAAAGAGCGCCTGATCTTGACCGAAATTCCTCGATTTGAGCAAGAAAAACGCGTTCCTGTTTATGCCATCGACGAGATTTATCTGTCGAATGACCGCAAATCGGAAATTCCTTATGAACCTATTATGAACGAACATCCATTCACCCCAATAGACAAGACGATTTATTGGGACGAGCCTCTGGGCAAACCTCGTAAAAGAAAAGTGCTTCACTGGACTGATAAAGCCACGATTGAACAAGCTTTCTCATGTGAGCCAAGTCCGGATTCGTTACCAATTACAAGGCCGGAACAGAGGATGTGCATTCATGAAGTCAGGGCGTTCTTAAGCCGCGAATATACAGCTGATTCAGGAAAATGGATTTTAAAATCCTTGTACCGTGATCAAGGGTATATCTTTGCTGCGGTGAGGCGTGTTCAAAAAGAAAATCCACCCTTACAGAGAAAACTCACTCTTGTGATTGATCGCAGCAGCCTTCATCTATGCAACTTTATTGATAACAACCCCTTTATCGACTCAATAAATCAATTTCAAACAACTGGTGAAGTAGTGGTGACAAAAAAAGCAGCGTATGAAAAAGTTAAATCCTATATTGAATTAAAACCTTATTATGTCTACGACTTCAAGCAGCGGCTCTACGTTCTATGTGGGAAATTAGACTGCGACTATGCTGTAAACGCATCGAGTGGAGAAGTAGCCATGCTGGATGAGCTGTTACAATAAACGGTTATCAATAGGAAAGATAAAATAAGTACAGAATCGGTACAATAAAAAAGATCATTTACTGAGTCAGCAAATGACCGTTATATTTTTTAAAATAATGCCAGCTGATGTTTCAGACTGTATGCGACACCATCGTGATTGCAGTCGAGCGTGACATAGAAACTGATTTCCTTGATCGAAGGAATAGCGTTGCCCATAGCGACCTGTGTCGCGGCTGCACGAAACATGGGCAGATCGTTATGACTGTCGCCGATGACAATGGTATCTTTTTGATGGATACCGTAACGTTTGGCTAACTGGCGGATCGCCTTGCCCTTGTTACTTTTACTTGAGTTGAACTCCGCCGTATAGCCCACCGAGTTGGTACAAGCAATATCCGTTCGATCAGCAAAATGCTCCTTGAAGTCAGCAAGAACATGATTATTAAAGGAAAAAATCAGTAGCTTGTAAACCGAACAGCCACGATGGATAAACCTACTGATCTCTGCCTGTGGTTTCCAGCCTGCCTGATTAAACTGGACTTCCGCCCGCGCCCGCGCCTTTTGCGCCGTTTCCTGATGTTCTTCTGATTGGTCAAGTTCTTTCCGAAGAATCATTTTGCCGTCTGGCGGTGCAAGCAGATCGTGTTCCACTGTTACTTCATAATAGAGATGATGGTGTTCCGCGTATGCAATCAGTGTTTCAGCGGCGTCTTGAGGGAGCGGTTCCTCATCCAGAAGACGTCCGCTACGGTCAAAAATCGTCGCACCGTTTGAGGCAATCACCGGCAGATGTACTTCATTCCTAAGCATCGCTTGAACGTCCATGATTGCCCGCCCTGTCGCGATCGTGACAATATGATGCTCTGATGCTGCTGCAAGAGCCTTCATGTTTTCGGGACTGATGACTTGATCCTTGTTCAAGAGTGTTCCGTCGAGATCAATGGCGGCCAGTTTCAAAACCACCACTCCTTGCTACTTTGTCTGTAAAACGTTCAATTCTTGAGTGTCGATGTAAAGAGTACGGATTCCCCGGCTTTGACTTGGGTTAATTCCGACCAATTAAAAGAAAATTTGTCTTCCGCAGTGTTTGTGATCACGATCGGAACCATGATGCCTTTTCCTTGTTCGCTGATATAATCAAAATCTACCTTCATCACAGGCCGCCCGACTTTGACTTTATCTCCGACTTTAACGAGATTTTCAAAACCTTCGCCCTTGAGTTCTACGGTATCCAGTCCGATATGGACGAGAATCTCTTCGCCTAGTTTCGAACGAATGCCGAACGCGTGCTTGGTCGAAGCGAGTTGGATCACTTCACCGTCGACGGGAGCGACAATAGTGTGCGTGCGAATATCCGGCGTGATCGCCATTCCTTCACCCATCATTTTTTCAGAGAAAACCGGATCGGGGACATCTGTGACCATCAGTGATTTACCAGATATGGGTGCATAAACCTTTTCTTCTTTAATTGCTTGCTTTTGAAACAGCTTTCCGAACATATCAATCGCCTCCTTCGATTTTTATTTTGGTTTTAAGCGAAAAAAGTCAACCGTATTAATGCGAAGCTGCATAACAATGAGAAAAGAACTAAGCCAGCTGCAATTGCCGAAAACAGACGCTCGTGCAGTATATTGCGAATCGAAAGGGCGTCTTTCAATTGCGCGTCCGCATGGATCATAACAAAAGCAGCCATGATAGCGATTGCAATATTTCCAACAAGAAGCTGAGCGATCGTTAGCAGTCCTAGTATACCGTAGCTGTAATTTCTTCCATCCTGATCATCAAGTTTCCCATTCAATCGAAATAATAGATACCCCCAGATCACATTCAGCAGAACAGCAGTGAACATAACCGAATAAAGAGGGTGGGACACCAACAGTTCCTTAAAATCTTTACCATCTCGAACCATGGTTAAAAATAGATAGCTGCCGTACAGGCAAGGGGTCATCAAGGTAAAAACAGTCAAAAAACCATATAGTTTTTTAAATGAAACTTGGACAAGGAGTAAACGTTGCATTCTATTTTTCATTTTTAATCACTCCTGTAAAACAATTAAGGCTAATTATGAAGATAAAGCAACAAATCGTTGATACTTCAATACCCTGCTCTATTTTTAAAAAGCAGGGTATTGATTGAAAGAACGGCTGTGAAAAATTAGTTTAGGTTAAGTTCCAATTCTTTTACTTGCTCATTTTTCTTTAATTCCGGCCAGAAGCCCTTGTTTGCTTCGATCAGATCATCAAGGATCTTCTTAGCTACGGAAGCATCCGGAACGGTGTGTGACAAGGTCAGCGCCTGCCAGAGCTTCAGGTATGAATGCTCTTCCCATGCGTCCACTGCCAGTTTTTCTACGGCTACCTGCTGTTCAAGCAATCCTTTTTGAAAACGCGGAATGTCACCCATCGCCAATCGTTCGGGACCGTTTGATCCGACAATGCAAGGAACTTCAACCATTGCTGTTGGTTCAAAGTTTGCTACAGCACCATTATTCTCAACAATGACCAGCATACGTTCATGGGTGTTGTAAGCGATCGCCCGAGATAAATCAACGATGTAGTTGGAATGATCATCCGGTTTGAATTTCAGGCCTTCAATGGATTGAGATGCGGCAATTTTTTTGCATTCACTGAACACAAATTTTTCGCGTCCTTCCCGAACTTCATCTGTACGCGTATGATGCGGATCCATATGCTCCGCTTCGAATTTTGTGTAAAGATAGTACTGGAGGTACGTATTCGGAAAGCGTTCAGGATCAAGGGCAAAGGTATTTTTTGCCATGCCGAAGGTTGCTTTCCAACTTGATTCATCTGGGATATCCGGAAGAAGATATCCGTGTTCCGCTACATATTCCCGAATCTTAGGCATCAGGTCGTTTCCTTGTTTATCTCGAACAGCGGTCCACCACCCGAAATGGTTCAAACCAAAATAACGCACTTCAAGATCATTGTAATAGTTGAGTCCGACGATTTTTGCCATACGTTCCTGAATGCCGACGGGCATATCGCAGATATTGAGAATTTTTGCATTTGGTCTGAGACGCCGAGTTGCTTCGGCTACGATTGATGCCGGATTTGAATAGTTGAGCATCCAGGCATTCGGTGAATATTTCTCCATATAATCAGCAATTTCCAGTACACCGCCAATCGAACGGAGTCCATAGGCGATACCGCCAGGGCCGCAGGTTTCTTGACCGATGACACCATACTTTAGCGGGATCTTTTCATCTTGGTCGCGTAACGCGTATTTTCCGACACGAATTTGAGCCATAACGAAATCGACGTCAGTGAATCCTTCTTCCGGATCGGTAGTCGCAACGAATTTGATTTCAGGTGCTTTTTCTCTGAGGATGACTTCACAGGCATCGGCAATGACTTTTTGGCGTTCGCCGTCATTATCATAAAATTTCAATTGACGGATCGGGAATCGATCCAAGTGGTTGAGCAAGGTCATAACAATGCCAGGTGTATAAGTACTGCCGCCGCCGGCAATGACAATGGAAAACTTTTTCATCATTGGTCCCTCCATAAATGTTTGTTGATCTTGTTATTTTTTTGCGAATAGCTTTTACGTTTCTCATGTTACTCGATTTTTTAATGCTTACAATAGATTTTACGATGATTGGGACAGCGCTTTCGTTTTTGGATAATGTCTCATTTTGAGGGAATTTTCCAATCGGCTTCTAACACTAAGTAAGAAAGATGTTTCGTATGCATGGCAATAAAGAAAAAGAATTAAACAAGCTTCCTTGTGAAAATTCCCGCAAACTGAAATCCTTCTCTTAAACATCGTTGCGTTCCCAAACTATGTGAAAGTGATTGTAATCGATTGATATTCATTTATCATTTAAATGTAAGCGATATCATGAAGGCCTGCACCGATGCATAGCACCATAGCACGTGGTGACAGGTGTAAATTGATAGGATTAAATGAATCAGGAGGGTTTCCAATGATGCAGAAAATTCAGCGCTTTGGTGGAGCAATGTTCACACCGGTTTTACTGTTTACTTTTGCCGGAATTGTTTTGGCGATTTCCATTATGATGACCAATCCATTAATTGTGGGGGGGATTGCAGAGCCTGGGACATTTTGGACACAAATATGGACAATGATTGAGAATGGCGGGTGGACCGTTTTTAATCAAATGGAATTATTGTTTGTTGTGGGTCTTCCGCTTGGTTTGGCGAAGCAAGCCAATGGTCGGGCTGCCATGGAATCTTTAATTACTTATTTAACATTTAATTACTTTATCAATAGCATTCTCACTTTTTGGGGCAAAACGTTTGGTGTTAACTTTGCCATCGATATCAGCAAGCAATCAGCGGGTACCGGGTTGAAAATGATTGCCAGCACGAAAACACTTGATACAAGCATTTTAGGTGCTATTGTGATTTCAGCAATTGTTGTCTGGATTCACAATCGGTATTTTGAAAAAAAACTACCCGAATTCCTAGGCGTTTTTCAAGGCTCAGCATTTGTCGTCATCATTGGATTTGTCGTCATGATCCCAATGGCATTTTTGACTTGTCTCGTTTGGCCAAATGTCCAAAGAGGCATTTCGTCGATGCAATATTTCATGATCCATTCTGGATTTATCGGTGTTTGGATTTACGCATTTCTTGAACGTGTACTGATACCGACAGGATTGCATCATTTTGTTTATATTCCCTTTACCCTTGGCGATGCAGTGGCACCCGGGGGAACGATTAAATACTGGCTGCAGCATTTAGGAGAATTCTCTCAATCAACGAAGCCGTTAAAAGAATTGTTCCCGCAAGGCGGTTTCGATCTGTTTGGCAATGATAAAATCTTTCCTCCCGTTGGTATTGCCGCAGCTTTTTATGTTACTGCAAAGAAGGAAAAAAGGAAAAAGGTACTTGCCTTATTAATCCCGGCCGCATTGACTGCCATTCTTGCCGGAATTACAGAGCCTTTTGAATTTACATTCTTATTCGTTGCACCGGTTTTATTCATTATTCATGCTATTTTGTGTGCGACTATGGAGACGACCATGTATCTGTTCGGGGTAGTTGGTGATATGGGGGATGGTTTAATCTCACTTGCTTCTAAGAACTGGCTTCCTTTGTTTCGTAATTATTGGCCGACCTATCTAACGCAGATCATTATCGGTTTGATCTTTATTGTCATCTACTTCATCTTGTTCCGTTACCTGATTTTGAAGTTCAATTTGCCGACTCCGGGCCGTGAAGCAGATGATGAAGAGGCAAAATTGTATTCTAAAGCAGATTATAAGAAAAAAGTTGGGGACGGTGGTGAAAAGACTTCCGGGGATGCAAACGGTTATACGGAAGCAGCCGCTATTTATCTTGATGCACTCGGAGGGTTTGACAATATTCAGGATGTGACCAACTGTGCCACACGTCTGAGAGTCACGGTAAAGGATGAGCATTTAGTGCAGCCTGACGGGGCGTTTAAAGCGGGAGGTGCCCACGGTGTCGTCCGGCATGGAAAAGCATTTCAAGTTATTGTCGGACTATCTGTTCCCCAGGTTCGTGAAGCATTTGAAAGCTTGATCAAAGAAGGGATTAAGTAAATCTTTGACCTTCATTACGAACGGATTTCAACTATTTATGTGAACGTCCTTACACAGAACTTCAAAATTTGCGTTACTTAAGTCAATTGCTATTCGTTAATTGCCCTGTTATTATTTAATAGCAGGGCAATTTATTTCGCATGAATAGCCTTTCTTAATGTATGATTTTAATGCCGTTGCAACCGCTCGCTGCAAGTCTGAAAAACCATAGATGTTGAAAAATACATTTGGAGTCCGCTTCTGGTTTATGGATTTAACTGTATAAGGGGTGGTGCGACTTTGAAAATAGAAATGCTGATTAAGAAGTACTATGATCAATTGAATGAGAATGACTTGTCAACACTTCACTATATCATAGAAAATAAGAAAAAATGTGCTCAGGAAAGCATTACAGAGATAGCCAGCAGTTGCAATATCTCAAAATCATCGATTCTACGAACTGCCCAAAAACTCGGCTTTTCAGGATTCAGCGAATTTAAATACGCGCTTAAAAATGAACTGGAACCGGAAATTGTACGGGAGAAAAATTATCTACAAGAAACCGAAAAAAATATTCGCAATACGCTGACCTTTTTTGAGCGGACTAATCTTCACCCGATTTATGAAAGGATCAGAGAAGCTCGCCATATCTATGCTTATGGTACCGGGTTTGCTCAGAGAAATGCTGCCAGTGAATTAAAAAGGAATTTTTCAAACTTTGGCGTTGCCGTTTATTTAATTGAAGCTAAAAGAGAATTACAAACAACGTTGAAATGGTTGGATAAAAATGATTTGCTTATTGTCATCTCCTTAAGCGGAGATATTCCGGATCTTTTGGATGATCTTAAGTTGCTTCGTGTAAAAAAAGTGCCGGTTTTATCCATCACGAATATGAATTTTGAACGAAATGAATTAGCGAGCATCGTTCCCTATAATCTTTATTTCCAGTCAACACTTTATCCAGTGAAAGATCACAACAAAGTCAGTGAAAGCCCCGTTTCACTGGCAACCTTAAATTTTTTATGCGAAGCCCTTTCTTTTGGGTATGTTTTTCAAAATGAGAATGCTGAATAAGACAAATAAAAGAATGGGAGCGCACATAAGTGTTCACGGTTCTGTTTTTTTAAAGGCTTCATAAAGGATATCATTACTTCATAAGTGATGGTTCCTTTTTTTATTATGAATTTGATCGAAAAATTTCCCATCAGTTGATAAAGAAATCAAAAGGTGAAGGGTGTTCCCAAAATAATCGAATCGCATTGTGTGCAAAAAAATTCAGTGTACCATGAAAATGTAAGTGAGACTGGAGCTTAATAGACCACCGAATCAAAGTCCTACGCGTTATCCATTTCTCATGGAATAACCGTTCCCATGCTCAGAAAATTGATCGGTCCAGATGTTTCAGAGTGCGTTATCCGTCCCTGAACCGTAAATTTTCGAAATGAAGTTAAATCTAAAGGAATTGTGATGACTAAAACAGGCACAGATCCGAAGCCGCAAGGAGTGATTGGAAATGTTAGAAATTATCGGCTTTATCGCAGGTATCTTTACAAGTATCTCTTTCTTTCCACAGGCCATAAAGGTTATTAAAACGAATCAGGTAGCGGACATCTCTCTCTTGACGTATTTTATGTTCCTGATGGGACTTGCACTTTGGGTCGTTTACGGTCTATTTTTCCACTCACCGTCCATCTTTATTTGTAATGCGATATCGTTAATACCGGCAGGCATTATTTTTATCATAAAGGCGAAGAGTATCATTGAAAAGAAGCATGCGCGTCTTCAAAACTAGACAAATACGCAGCAAAAGATCCAAAGTTTTGGCGCACCTGCCCTGAACGTCCCAAAAGTAAGGGAGCGTTTTTTGTGTTTTATCGATTCAATTCATCCGATCATTCTATGACTTCTTAGGGTATAAAACAGATGACAATCATTTAGCAAAACCGCACAAATACAGTCAATACAAGATGAAGGAGCCGGAAAAAATGAATCGTGAACTTGGGAAGATGAGAAGCGTGGAACTGATACTATCGGGTCGTGTGCAGGGGGTTGGTTTTCGTTATTTTACAAAACAGTTAGCCGCTCAGTATCACATAAACGGATGGGTCAGAAACAAAGATGATGGGCGTGTGGAAATTGCTGCGGAAGGAACAAATCATCAAATAAATCAATTTATTCAAGCGATCGGACGGGGCAACTTTCTCGCCAAGATCAGAGATATGGACATTCACGACTTTGAGCCGGGTCACTACACTTCTTTTGATATCAGAGCAACTGTATAGTTATTGATTGCCTCGATTCCAGACATTTCGGTAATGCTCCGGTTTGGTCGTTATGGAGTTGTTCAAAAAAATGTAAACGTTTCCTATTATTGGCAATTCTAACGGTGACGGACTGTGTCCATATTGTTGGTGTGTTTTGTTTCACAAGCTGTTCGCCATGATCTGTTATAATAGTTATAGAAATCAATAAAAAAATAAACGATAGTTCAACGCATACAGCAACGAAAAAACGACATGAGGGAAGTGGAAACGACGAGCGCGAAGGAACAGTCAAACTCAATAAAACGATTGGATGTACCGCTGATTAAACAAAGGCCGGAGCTGCCGACCGGATGCGAAGGCGTCGCCTTAACGATGGCGCTCCATTACTATGGAATAAATGTTGATAAACAAACGATTGTTGATCAAATGCCGATTGATACGACACCGGCAACAAGAAACGAAGATGGTTCGATTAAAACATGGGGCGATCCGGAAGACGGTTTTGTCGGTGATCCCCGTGGTGATGGCATTACGATTAATCCTAATCCGTTAAAACAAGTGCTCGACCAATACCGCAGCGGCGGCATCGCTCTTTACGGCAAAGACTTCAGTGTCATTCAGAATTATGTGGCGAGCGGCATACCTGTTCTCGTCTGGTTCACCATTTCTCATGAAATGCCCATCTTGAGATATTGGCATACACCGACGGGCAAAGAAGTATTTGCACCGAGACCGTTGCATTGCATCGTTGTCACAGGCGTTGATGAGGACTATGTTTCTTTCAATGACTGTGAATCCACTGAACGGAGTGGGAAGGATGTAAAGGTGGAGAAAGAAAAGTTTATCAGAATCTATGATACGATGGGACGAAGAGCGCTGGTGGTCAGTTGAGACAGAGGTGTTTATTAATGTCTGTGCTGTTCCCATGATTGGTCATTGAGCACGCCTTACCGTCTTCTATGTCGTATGAAGGCAAAACGCTAATGCAAAAGAAGACCGTCCTGATAGGATGTCATTAATTATTTTGACATATCCGATCAGAACGGCACAAAAGATGGATATCAATTCGTTTAAATAGCTGACTGAAACGAACCAGAGTTTCAAAGTCCCTTTTGAAATATTTGATAAATAGGTGCGCCTTCACATTGATCAGGTATTCTTGTTCCAAGCAGGAAGGAGATTGTCGGTGTTACATCCACCTGGCGGATCACACGGTCAGTGGTAAATCCATGCCTGACTCCTTTTCCTGTTGCAATAAAAAGGGGCGTGACTGAGGTACCGAAGTAGCCTTTAGCTGTGGTCAGGCCGTCTCCATGCAAACGATTAAATCCTTCATTAACCGTGAAAAAGATGTCTCCGCATTCAGGCCCGCTTGTGCCCAGAATGATCGCATCTTTATTGCGTAAGGCAATCCCTACAACACGTTGCCCGGTAGCTTCATCACGATAGTTATAAAGATCGGAAATGATCTGTTCTTCCAATCTGTATTTATCGGCAGGATCTACAATACCATGTTTGTCTCGTCCCTTTAAATTGATATAAATATAATTGCTGCGTATCTGCACCGCGCGTGTTTTGCTCCAGTCGACTTCTCCGATTGCGTTTCCGCTCTTGTCCTTCTTCATCACCGTATAGCCAAGCTCTTCCATCACTTTGACATTGAGTCCTCCGTATTCACCGAGAATAGGCGGCACGTTCTCACCGACCAGAAGTCCGTGGTCAGAAAGGATGAGAATCGTGAATCCTTCGTCGAGATAGGGGAGAAAACGTCCAAGGTAACGGTCGGTCTGAATGTAAAAGCGTTCGATTAACGCCTGGTAAACTTTCTCATCTGTGTGTTTCCATGGCTCCAGATTTTTTGCAAGATGCCAGATTTGATGGCCGGCGCAGTCAATATTATGCAAGTGGCTGAAGACAACATCATAATGTTCATGATCGAGCAGATAGATCAGGCTGTCTGCCTGCCATTGGTTATAGGCGTCCCACGAAGGTTCGAAAATTTGATCCACAAGTTCAGAGTCTTCTCCGCCGATCAGGCTGACCGGAGGAACATGACCAACATGATTAACAATTGTCGGATACAGCGATTGCGGATGCCACAGAATTTTGTTTGTCGTATCAAGCGCATTACTTATCCAGAGCCGCAGAGACGTTCCGTCGGGCGCCAATTCAAGTATTTTGTAAGAGCGGCAACTGGGTCTGGTTTTTCCCTTTTTGGTCGTGTCGTCAATAATTTCACCGACCATTTTTCCTTTTTCTATTGTGACGAATGGTTCAGCGTCCTGCTTTGAACGGTATAGGGCTACGTGATCATAAATGCCGTCTTGGTTTTTTAATACCAGTCCAAAACGTTTCTCTTTTCCTGCTGAAATAAGCAGTGTGAATTCGAGCGCATCTTCTGCCGCACTATTCCATTTTTCAGCCGGTTTCAGTGGCGTAAAAATGATATCATAACCGACTTTAGCGCCGATCATCATTTCCGTATCCTCTAAGCCGTTAACATAAGTACGTATTTCACCGCCTTCTCTGGCCTTGTCCCCCCACCAGAGTTCCATCATTTCATCTTCCTCGCTGTCCGCTTCATCCGTCTGCGGCTGGGTTCGAAGAACTTCCTCAAGATCCGTAATATTACAGCCCACTCCCGCTGCTTTCTGCGTATGCGGGATAAAACGCAGTTTTTTTGTCTCTTTTGAGGCATAGACAATTTTCTCCCAATCCATCTGGGCGATTCCCATGTTGACTGAACCGGGTTGTGTGCCATCGACGACATGCAGCAGCGGATTGTCGGAGCTTGGCGGCCATGAAGAACCCGGCCAGTGCCAGACAAGTGTTTTCAGCCCGGCTTCTACGGTCGTGTTCCAAATCTGTTCCGCCTTGCAGTTGCGTGAGTCGATGTTGTAGGTCACAGCATCAAGACTTTCAGGGGATTGACGCCAGTAGCAGGTAATTCCGTGCGTTCCCGGATACGCGCCGGTGGCCAGAGTTGTCCAGCACGGCGGAGTAATCGTCGGATGAGCGCCGAGCATACTCAGATCCTGACGCGTTGCGCCATGCTCTAAAAAGCGTTTAATATGAGGAAGTTTTCCCTCATCCAGTAAACGTTTTGTTGTCGCGGAATCCATGCCGTCAATGCCTAAAACAATTAATTTCTGCGTCCTTGCATCTCTTGTCATCTCGTGTCTCCTCCTTCAGTTTATCTCTATTCATTAATAGTAACGGACAACCTAAGAATGTTATCTATCATAAGCAATCGCGATCCGGGTGCATAGAAGCAAAAAAGAATATAGGGTATCGAAAAGATCGATAGATTCTTTTTCGCAAAAAATGATCGAAGTGAAACGCCCTGATTGTTCACAGACGATGATGATATGGAAGATGCGTGATAACGCTCATTGACTTGATCTAAGTAAAAGACTATAAATAAATGAATTAACATCGTTTTACTGGGAATTATTTATGAGAAGGGAGGAGGTTCCATTGAAATTTGAGCAGTTGTTTTTTTTAAAGGAAGCGGTCAAGTATCAGTCGATTTCCGTTGCTGCTGAAAAAAATTTCATCTCTCAGTCATCGGTCAGTTACGCAATCAGTAAATTGGAAAAAGAATTAAGCATTGATCTTTTGAAACGAACAAATTCCGGGGTTACACCAACACTGGCCGGGGAGATGGTGCTGCAAAAGTCCGAAAGTATTTTCAAAGCTACGGAAGAAATCGTTGAGATCTCAAACAGGCATCGAAATGACGGCGAGGTTAACATTGCCTGCATTCCATGCATTTGTGACTGGATACTGCCCAAAGTGTTGCAAATTTTAAAAAGGCGAGCGGATGATATTCTCGTTTCGGTGGAGACGGAGGAAAGCAATAGTGTGGCGCGGCATGTTTCTTCCGGCATTTCGGAATTTGGTATCCTGATTCGTTTTGAGGAATTAGAGAGAAATACGGAATTGAGGTATACACCGCTCTTTCGTGATGAATACGTACTCTATGTAGGCAGAAAATCACCGTTCTGGAACAGATCAAGGATTACCTATGCCGAACTGGTTCAGGAACCGTACATTGCTTATCAGGATGAATTCAGACGTTACAACGGAGGCCTGACCAATATGATTGGAGCGAATAAGCTGCCCAACATTATTTTCCGTACAGATAATCTCGATTCTATTAAAAACATGATCATGCATGATAATTATGTTGCTTTTTTTCCAAGCTTTATGTCTGAAAATGATTTATACGTGAAAAGTGGTTGGATAAGGAGAATTACCGTATCTGATAAAAAATTAGACTTTGAAGTCGGTTATGTGGAAAGTGCTAAATATAAAACAAAGAAAATTGATCAGATTTTTCTTACAACCCTGTCTAAAATGATTGAAGGGTTCGATCTGAGCAAAATGAATCAAAATGATTTGTAATTGAAGCGATGCTGCGCGGTGGTTCATCAGAATGATCATAGCATCGTCTATTTAATTATTAAATACCCCATATAAAGTTATCGTGTCTTCCAATTTGAGAAGACATCGGGTACATTAAAATTGTGATATCACATTAAACAAACTGATTAACTATGAATTGAGG
Organism: Sporolactobacillus shoreicorticis; assembly: GCF_024125445.1. GTDB lineage: Bacteria > Bacillota > Bacilli > Bacillales > Sporolactobacillaceae > Sporolactobacillus > Sporolactobacillus shoreicorticis. The sequence continues at coordinate 265,225 of NZ_JAMXWM010000001.1, forward strand.
AATATGATGACCTCGTACTCGAAAAAAAATTATTTGATCAGCATGCTTACCGGTATTGTTATTTTTATACTTTGGACAGCCTTAACATGGCATGGAAGAATTTCAAGCGTCATTTTTCCATCGCCAGGCGAGATGTGGGATTGTTTCCTGAACTTGATTAAAGACGGCTACAAAGGGCACACACTTTGGCAGCATCTGTCGGCAAGTTTAAGAAGACTATTCATCGCGTTTTTCCTGGCGGCAGTGACCGCTATTCCGTTAGGGCTTCTCAGTGGTTATTCTGATAAAATTTGTGCGGTCTTTGAACCGATTATTGCTTTCATACGCCCGTTGCCACCGTTAGGGTATTACACAATAATCATTCTGTGGATGGGCATCGGGGACAGTTCAAAGATTTTTCTTTTATTTATTGGCGCCTTTGCACCACTCTTTATTTCTTGTGTCGCCGGGGTGGCTCGGGTGCGCATCGACTATATTCGCCGCGCGCGTACCCTCGGCGCAAAGAAAAGGCAAGTATTTTTTTATGTTATTTTGCCGGCAGCGCTTCCGGACATTTTTATCGGATTGCGAAATGCGATGAGTATTGCCTATGCCACCTCTGTCGCGGCAGAGATGGTAGCCGCGGATTCGGGAATTGGCTGGATGGTACTGGATGCAAGCAAGTATCTGCGCAGTGATGTAATCTTTGTAGGGATTATCATTATGGGCATTACCGGAATTGTTCTGGATAAAGCATTGCTGCTGCTGGAGAATGTCATTGTTTTTTGGAAAGGTAAAAATTAAATCAAATGATTCAGGGAAAAGGGGTAGAGAAAAATGAAAGGGTATCGGACACTCATAACAGCGGGAATCATTTTGATTCTGACGGGTGCACTTTTCGGTTGCAGCGGGCAAAATGGCGATACATCAAAAGCAACAGGCTCTTCTGCAAGCGATCCAATTACTAAGAACCCTTATCCAAAGTCAATTAATGTCGGTGTTATCGAAGGCGGACCTGAGTCTGCGATTCTTGTTAAAGAAAACTTTCTCAAAAATTTTGGCGTAAAGGTCAAAGTCATCAGTTATTCCGCGGGTACGGACATTAATAATGCATTCGTCTCAAGAAAAGTGGATTTGGCATCCTTTGGCTCGTATCCTATTGCATTAGGTATTGCCAATAGCATTGATTACAAAGCAGTGTATGTTCCCTATGTGGAAGGCGGAAACATTGAAGCGCTTGTTGCGAAGAAGAAACAGAAAATTAATTCTTTGGTAGATTTGAAAGGAAAGAAAATTGCCACACCTTTTGGTACGACTTCACAGTATGCTTTGTTGAATACACTCAAGTTGGCCGGCTTGGACGCAAAGAAGGATGTGAAGCTGCTGGATATGGGCGGACAGGACATCGTGGCCGCATGGACACGAGGCGATATTGACGCAGCTTATATTTGGAGCCCGGCATTGGATCAAGCCGTTGAAAAAGGTGGCAAAATCATTGCCAATGACGGCGATTTAGTGAAAAAGGGAGTCACTATTCCTGAGATTGCCGTGGCAAGTGGCGAATTTGCGAAAAACTATCCGACACTTGTACAAAAATATGTTCAGGCCCTTGTTAAAGTCTCCAATCTGGTTAAGGAAGATCCGGAACGCGCAACGCAGGATGTTGCAAAGTGGGAAAATGTAACCGAGGCTAATGCAAAAGGTCAGATTACCGATAATATTTGGGCATCTCCTCAAGATCAGCTTTCAAATCAATATTTGGGCAAAAGCGGTAAGGGAAAACTTGCTGAGACGCTGAAAACAATCGCTGATTTCCATAAAGAACAAGGTGATATCAGCCAATCTCCGGATGTTTCGACGTTTGAGTCTGCGATCGATTCGACCTATATTGAAAAGGTACTAAAAAAGTAAATCGATTCAGCGACTTACCGATCTTTATATCCCGGATCTAAATAACCGGGGAGCGGGTCCTTATCACGCGAAAGGAACGAAAAGTCATTATGAACAATGAGCATGTATTAGGCGTTAAAGGTTTTTCTGAAGTAAATCGGGAGCTCATCTCGATAAAAGACGTAAGCCTTGTTTATAAAAGTAAAGATTCTAGGATTCCTGCAATTGAAAACATCAATCTGAACCTCTACCATGGTGAATTTGTCTGCGTCATGGGACCGAGTGGTTGCGGAAAAAGCACATTGTTAAATATTCTGGCAGGATTCATCAAACCTACCCGTGGCAGTGTGAAGCTGAATCAGACAGAGATCAAAGGAATCGACTGGCACAGAGGCGTTGTTTTCCAAAATCCGCCTCTTTACGAATGGTTTTCCATACGTAAAAATATAGCGTTTGGTCCGTTGGTCAGAAAGGTGCCAAAGAGAACAGTGAACGAAAAAGTAGACATATATCTGGAGAAAGTCGGGCTCCAAGCGTTCGCTGATAAAAAGGTGTATGAGTTGTCGGGAGGGATGAAGCAGCGGGCGGCCATTGCCAGCGCATTAATCAATAATCCTGAAATTCTATTAATGGATGAACCGTTTGGTGCGCTTGATGCGCTCACCCGAGAACAGATGCAGCAGCTGATCCGTACGATATGGTGGAATTCAAAGAAAACGATATTTTTTATTACACATGACGTCGATGAAGCACTGCTTCTTGGGACACGGGTCATTGTGATGTCCAAGCATCCGGGAAAGGTCATTGCCGATTTTCAAACGGATTTCACGAAATCAATCATTGAGCACGATACAGATGGTGTACGCTATTCAGAACCGTTTCACCAAAAAAGAAAGTACATTCTGCAGCTGATTAACCAGAAAGTATAAAACAGGAATCTTGCTATCCTGAATTTACCATGAAAGACCACTGTAAACAGTGCTTCTTTCATGGTATTTTACTGATTTTGCCGTTGCTCCATGATCCTGTGATCATACAGATTACCTTGAGGATGTGGCACGCGCCATATATTTGGAAATAGTCTCTTCTCCTGTTTTCCTTCATTATAACTCCCCCAGTATTTTGTATTAAAGCGACACATTCTTGACGTGCTATAATTATGATAGCCTTGCAGTTAAGCTTTCTTTAAACAGTTCCGATAATATTAAAAAAGGATCGATTAAGCGATTGCAATGCAGAGGATGAGTTGGTGATGAGAATATCGGTGACCAATAATCAGGTTCAGAGCGTTCACTCAAACAGTGACAGTGATCGGAAGTTCTCCATATTTTGTAACAACATGTTTCTCTTTGCCTGCGTCGCTCATATCGTGTTTATTCCTATCTTTTATTTCTTAGGCAATCCGGTAACATTTATCAATAACATCCTTGCCGTTATGCTTGATCTTGTGTGTTTCGTGCTCAATCGTAGAGGTTACGCGCGGACTGCGAGTTTTATTTGGATTTGTGAAATCGCGCTACATTCTGTCTTTTGTATTTTGATCCTTGGCTGGGATCAAGGGTATTACTATTATTTTCTTGCTCTTGTGCCGATTGTTTTCTTCGCAAGATGGTCCATTTCATTGCGTTTCATCGTCATCTTTTTCCTTTTTACTGTCACACTTTTTTTGTTTTACTACACACAAATGTATCCGCCAATGACGAAAACAAACTCATATATGACGCAGTTTATGTATATTTCCAGTGTAACGGCTAACTTTGTCGGGCTTGCGTACGCCGCCTATTACTATCGCAGACATTCGGAACAAATGGAGGCCAAGCTGTCGAAGCTTGCACATACCGATGCCTTGACCGGGATTCTTAACCGGAGAGCATTTGAGCTTGCCGCCCAAAATGAACTGAAGCAGCACATCATTCATAAAGGAAAATGTGCGTTAATGTTCTTTGATATTGATCATTTTAAACGCGTTAATGATTTACATGGTCATGCTGTCGGGGATAGGGCTCTGCAACATGTAGCACGGCTTTGCCTGCGCGTGATCGGTGATCAGGATTTGCTCGGCCGTATCGGCGGAGAGGAGTTTGTTGTTTTTCTTGTGCGTACGGGACATTCAAGAGCGGTGCGTGTCGCGGAAACAATCCGGGAATCTATTGAAGCCGAAAAAATAATGTTGGATGACGGGTCGGAAGTTCTGCTGACCGCGAGCATTGGGGTGGCACTGCTCAAATCGAGCAGTGATGCGCTGCCTCAGTTGATGATTCGCGCAGACCAAGCATTATATCAAGCGAAAACAGACGGCAGAAATTGCGTAGTATGTGTGGATTGAGCTAAATAGTGAATAGGTATCGACCAGCAGGCGTCCTCGCTGCTGGTCATTTTTTTTTCTGCTGATTGCTTTTCTAGGAAAAGTGGTAGGGAATTTAATGTCGAAGAATATCGAAGAACTGTTACAACACCAAAAATTAGCGGATTTTTAGGAACTTAGACCGTATTCACCAAAGAGCGTTTTTTGTACATTGGAGATAAATCAAAAATGCTTCATTTCATCATCGCATGTTTCTTCAACAGTTCATCACATTTCTTCCTTATTATATAGATTTATTCAGTAACCCATAACGTCTATTATTTCGAAGGTAATTAAAATGAGAGTGAATATGGGCGGTGGTTCAGGTTCGGTAGGCGATACGAAAACCTATCGACGCCGAATCACTGATCAAAGCCGCTAAGTCGCATGCCGAGCACTACCAAACGCTGAGAGATCAGTTCCACACGTTGCGTCATGCTTTTCAACAAATAGCCGGGCTTGGTTCCGACTTTCAGGGTAAAGGAGCAGACGCAATTAAACGGTTCTATTCAGGGCAAGTCAATGTCGTAGATAGCTGGCTGCGGTTAATTGATAAGAAGATCGCTTATTTTCAAAGTGTTGCCGGCATGATTGATGATAAAGATCTTGGCGGGGATACAAAGGTCCAAGTCCCCTTTCTGAATGAAGATCTGTCCCTGAGGTATGCACGCTCCAAGGAAATGGTGCGCGAGCACGAGAAGACATATCTAAAATTCTGAGCAGTATCTCTGATCTTGTGCCGATCAACGTCTTCTCCAATCATGATGTGGATCAGGCATTGGACTCCGCCGAGAAAAAAAGAGCGAAAATGGTTCTCGACGTTCAGGAGTTGGATCAAAATCTGACAAATGAATACCGACAGGTGAATGAAGATCTGCCTCAATTGAAGAGAAAACACCAATTAATCCCGAAGATCTTTAATATTGTTGAACCTATATTCGGAAAATCTCTTTGGAATAGTTTCTACCTATTGAATTAGAAAATGCAAATGAGCATTTATCTAACAGTTACTCTAATTGGTCTAACTATAAAGTAAAATTAAAGAAAGAAAGCCATAACCGATGGTTAATGCACTGTTAGGTGAGCCGGATGATGTCACAGATAATGTGATCGAATATCATTTGCAATGGGGCGTAGTCATCTTGTATGTGGAGCCTAAAGGGGGCAATGTTCGTATTGCGATTAGATATAGTTAACGATCTTGAATTTGAATGATTTGATTATGTCTATTGGTTCAATAATCCACGCCTTCGTGGTTTACTCGACTATCTAATACTGAGAAAAAAGTCCATTCCAATGAGGTAGTTACCTTTCAAACAATAACTTTTTCAGACGGCTTCGAAAAAAATCCTTTTCTTTCCCGTTATAATTTTCAATTCGACATAAAATGACAACATTTTCAATTCGTAGAATGTACAATTAAAAAATCACAGAGGAGAGAATTTAAATTATGAAATCAAACAAAATGCCATCGTTACTTGAGCATTCGATTTATTCTTCAATTCGTTTGCTCTGACCGATCGCCCATGCAGCTACTAAACCAGCAAGGGAGCCTGAATCATCAAATACGATGACTAAAAATAATTCTTCTCAAAATCTAACCCCGGCGTAAACTGTCCAGTTTTACACTTATGTGTCTGTAGATCAAAAGATATATAATAGCGACGTTTCTTCACTTACTATCCAGATAGTGGTATTAGCAATATACATTGACAATGACTAAGAAGGATTGATCATGAAAAAATTTTATCTCTTTTTGAGAATAGCTATAACTATCGTTTCTGTTTTTCTTCTTATATTTTCATACTTCAAAGTAATTCCTGTATCGACAGCATCTCGAATAATTATTCCTATGTGCGTCTTATATATTGTATTTGTTCCGACAGGCAAAAAAGAATAATCAAAAAACGAGCACATTTTTGGGAATGTACTCGTTTTTTAAGCCCATTAATAGAGAAACTTCTTCCAAGATGAGAAGATAATCTATGCGTGATCATGCGTGGTCACGCATAAATTATTCGGTGTCGCGCATGATTTGTGCGGATTCTTAAGTAGTATTATGAGTTATAATTATACTGTTATTCATACCATGTCTACTAAAAAAGTTTGCAGGAGATGATTTTTTATGCATTGGTATTTTGATGTTATCAAAAATTATGTAGGGTTTAGCGGTCGGGCGACGCGAACAGAATACTGGATGTTTGTACTTTTTAACTTCTTCATTCTTGTTATTGCTAGACTGATTGATTGGCTGCTTCCAAGTAGTGTGCCAATTATTTATTCTTTGTATTCTTTAGCTGTTCTTATACCAACTTTTGCAGTTGGCGCTCGACGCCTTCACGATATTGGCAAAACTGGATGGTGGCAGCTTATTGGATTCATTCCTATTTTAGGGTGGATTGTTTTGCTTATTTATTTCTGCACAGATACCCAAGACAAGGAAAATGTTTATGGAGCTAATCCTAAAGAATTTATAGAGGAATAAAAATAATTTAATAAGGTCATTAGAAATGGTTAATCTTATCAGGGATTAACCGTTTTTAATATTTATAGGAGGTTATCTAACAAAAAGCAATGTTAGGATCGTAAATTTTTTTATGGTTTCGGGTGTCGATCAGATGTGTCCGGTTTTTATCAATGAATGGTTGAGGCGATCAAACCATTTGTAGAAAAAAGAATCTTCCTATATATAGGATTGATATGCGGTTGGAGCTCCGTGCGCGAAATGCGGATGGATGGAAAATTTTTCCGACTTTGTCAAGTAGCGTTGGGATCTACACGAACTTAAGAGCCACGTGTTGCATGCGTACTTCGAATCTAATTCCTTTAGTGATCCGCCGCCGTGGCAATATACTCCAGCACACATCAATTATTATGACAATACATTAGGAATTTTAACGGTTCTTAATGCTCTGAGGCGAAGGTGTTCACAAAAAGCATAACTATTGACCTCTGGAAAGTCTGACCCAAACACCTGAATGCGTTAGGTGACATTTGGTTTTAATTTATGACCGGTCAGCGGGCAATAGTTGTTGAGCCGCCAATCGAGCGATTCGACTCTCTTTAGTTGTCATATTATTCTTTCTGGGTTCGCTTTGGTGCCAAATTTGATTGTTAAGTTTTTGACAATCTATTGCATTTTTTATCTTAGGGCAATCATGTCAATTTTTTGAATGAAAAGTTGCTGATAAATAATGCTTTTCATGATGATGGGCAAATTGAGAATTTGAATCAAACGATGAATGACTAGGTGGAATACTGCATGGTTTTTTCTCACTCGTGTTTGCTGCAATCTGCCTGCAAAGGGGAGCGGTCTTAGACTTAAGGATGAATACCTGTTATGCGCAACGAAGAATGAACGGATCGTTCGCCGGCCGAGTGTGAAGCGCAGGCAGTTACACAGATGTTTGAATGCGGACCGAAACGGCATAACGAATTTATTTAAGTATTTCTTGTTAGTGTTCGTGTTAAAAACGCGTGCAGCACGACTTCCGAAAACGCTGTGGAATAAATTGAAAAACAGCCAAGTGAAAAAATTATGAGAGACAGATGTGGCACAATACTGGTCGTTCACAGAAATTCCTCCTTGTTTAATCATAATAAAAAGCCGCCCATTCGATTTGAATGGGCGGCTTTGCTTGAACCCATCCAACACCAAGCTGGATCCAAGCATTCGTTAAATTTTCAACGGATGCCGGGACCCTAGCTAATAATCAAGACGTAATTGACTCGTTGGATTAGGATATTCATAGCAAGTTGCTCCTTACCTGAATTGTCGAATTTTTTAGTACTGCAAATATAGCACTGTTGAAAATTCATGTCAACACTAATTTTCACAAATGATTGACCCATTGCTCACACCAGAGTTGTCGAGCACTTCAAAAAATTTTTTTAAACTATTTTCTTCCATAAGAGCGCCCAAAAATTACTGAATAAAATTCAAAAAAGGGGGTTGACTGAATTTTTTAAAGTGATTAACATTTGTGCCAACCCCAAAAAATTCCACTTGAGGAATTGAGGGGGCTGAGGCGAAAAATACAGAGAAGGATGAAGGTCTCAGAAACAAAGGCAGATTCAGAAAAAGAGAGGAGGAACCTATTGTGGCCGAACAAACGGAACAGCGCACAGAAACAGGCGCAGATTTATTGATCCGCTTAATCCGGCAAACGGGGACGGACGTGCTTTTCGGTTATCCGGGAGGCGCGGTGCTGCCGCTCTATGATGCGGTGTATCGTCACCGCATGCGCCATGTGCTTGCCCGGCATGAGCAAGGGGCAGTGCATGCCGCCGAAGGCTATGCCCGGGTTTCGGGGAAGCCCGGAGTGGTTCTCGCGACAAGCGGTCCGGGCGCGACAAACCTTGTTACCGGGCTGATGGACGCACTGATTGATTCACTGCCACTCGTTGTTTTTACCGGACAGGTGACGCGGCAGGCGATTAACACCGACGCGTTTCAAGAAGCGGATGTCATCGGAATTACCGGATCGGTAACAAAACATAATTTTCGTGTCCGACATGCGAGCGAACTTCCTGAGGTGGTAGCCAAAGCTTTTTTCTTGGCAGCAAGCGGACGTCCGGGGCCGGTTTTGGTCGATCTGCCCAAGGATATTTGCGCGGGACGGCTGGAAAATGCGCCGGATTTGTCCCGTGATTTCCGGCTTCCCGGTTATCGTGTGCCAAATAAGGCAAATGATCACGTGGTGAGACGGTTCGCTGAAGCATTGAATAAGGCCGAACACCCGATGCTGCTTTCCGGGGCCGGTGTGCTTCATGCCCACGCCGCTGAAAAATTGCGCCGATTTGCCGAAACCTGTCATTTGCCGGTGGTGACGACGTTTCTTGGCCTTGGCAGTATGCCGGCGTCGCACCCGCTGTTTTTCGGAATGGGCGGAATGCATGGCACATTCGCCGCCAATATGGCACTTTCCGAATGTGACTTGCTGCTCAATATCGGTTCACGCTTTGATGACCGGCTGACCGGGAATCTTGAAAAATTTGCCCGCAATGCCAAGATCGCACATGTTGATATCGACCCATCGGAAATAGGCAAAGCGGTGCATACGGACTACGGTTTGGTTGGCGATGCCGGCATGGTTCTTGAGCAATTGCAGAATGCTTTGCGAGAACCGATGCCAGATCACGAACAATGGCTGAATCATTTGCGCGACTATGCTGATCGGCACCCGCCCCATTATGCCCAAACCGGTCGCGACTTGTTGCCGCAATACGTGATTGAGCAGATTTGCCGATTTGCCGGTCCCGATGCTATCGTCGCAACGGATGTCGGGCAGCATCAGATGTGGGCCGCTCAATATTACCGCTTCGAGCAGCCAAACCGTTTTGTCAGCTCGGGCGGACTCGGAACTATGGGCTTCGGCCTTCCGGCTGCCATCGGTGCCCAGATTGCCTGTCTGCATAAAAAAGTTGTGGCGATTCTCGGCGACGGTGGTTTTCAGATGACGCTTCAGGAGCTGGCTGTCATTGCAGAGTGCAAACTGCCGGTGAAAATTTTTATTCTGAACAATCACACGCTGGGCATGGTTCGGCAATGGCAGGAATCTTTTTATGGAGAACGCTATGCGGAATCCATTCCTGACATGCAGCCTGACTTTGTCCGGCTCGCGGAAAGCTATGGAATTTCGGCGCAGCGGCTGACCGATCCATCCTGTGCAGTTAAGATGATTGAAACCGTATTTACAACCGATGGGCCGGTGCTTGTCGATTGTGTCGTGAAGCAGATGGAAAATGTTACGCCGATGGTTCCTCCCGGCAAAGGCCTAATGGAAATGACGGGGGTGTAAATCAATGAGACAGGCGGTATCGGTAGAAACAGCGGCCAGCCCAGATGTTCTTGCGCGGGTAACCATGCTGCTTGCGCGCGGTCATTTGTCGATTGCTGATTTACATGCTGAGCGAGAAGGCGTTCGATTTCAGATGACGATGACACTGGCTGCGGAAAATGAGCGTCAGTTGAATCGATTTATCAGGCAGGCAGAAAGGCTGGTTGATGTGTATTCGGTTGCCCCGCGCGGCGAGAAAGGATGCACGGCAGGACGAGACTAGTCGTAACTATTGCATTATTGGCAATAAAACAAAAACAGATAAGGGGATACGAAAATGACAGCGAAAGTTTATTACGACAAGGATATTAATGAAAATGTATTGCGTGGCAAGAAAATAGCGATCATGGGGTACGGATCTCAGGGGCATTCACAAGCGCAAAACCTGCGCGACAGCGGTTTTTCCGTAACCATCGGTGTGAGGCCGGGCAAATCTTGGGACAAGGCGCAGCGTGACGGTTTTCCGGTAAAAAGTGTTAAGGAGGCAGCTGCCGAAGCGGATGTTGTAATGATGCTGCTCCCCGACGAACGCCAGCCAGAGGTTTACTACAGTGAAGTTCAGGAAGGGCTTGAACCGGGCAACGCCATTGCTTTCTCACATGGCTTCAACATCCATTTCACTCAGATCGTTCCGCCGAAAGATGTCGATGTATTCATGGTCGCACCTAAAGGTCCCGGCCACTTCTGCCGCCGCGAATATCTGAACGGCGGCGGTGTTCCGGCCTTCTACGCGGTTGAACAGAATCCGTCCGGCGAAGCGGAGGAATTGGCGCTTGCTTGGGCAAAAGGCCTCGGAGCGGCTCGTGCCGGCGTCCTGAAGACCACGTTCAAAGAAGAGACGGAAACCGATCTGTTCGGTGAACAGGCAGTGCTGATGGGTGGGCTGACTCATTTGATCGAAGCCGCGTTTGAGACACTCGTTGAAGCCGGTTATCAACCGGAAAATGCTTATTTTGAAACCTGTCACGAAATGAAAATGCTCACTGATCTGATCTATGAAAACGGCTTGACCGGCATGCGTTACTCTTGCTCAGATACGTCTAAATTCGGCGATTTTACCGTCGGCCGCTATGTCATCGATGACAGTGTCAAAGCGCGTATGAAAAAGGTCCTGGAAAATATCCAATCCGGTAAATTTGCTCGCGATTGGGTGCTTGAAAACAAAGTGGGTCGCCCGATGTTCAACGCACTTCAGCAAAAGGAAAATAACTCGGAACTCGAACGCGTCGGCCGCGAACTGCGTAAGCTGATGCCGTTCGTTAAGGAAGGCAAGCAGGACAGCGAAGATATCACGGCAAATGTCGCTCAATAAAACGACGTTGGTACAATCCGAATCGCAACAAAAGAAAGGGTGAAGACCATTGGGGATTATGTGTCGGCAGCGGACATCGCGGAGGCGCGCGAAACACTGACGCCTGTTGTTCATCGGACACCGATGCTTGAGTCGGCAACCTTGAACCGAATCAGCGGAGCACATCTGCATTTGAAACTGGAAAACATGCAGCGAACCGGATCTTTTAAACTGCGTGGCGCATTTAATAAAATGGCTCATCTGTCCGTTAGAGAACTAAAGTGCAGTATTGTGACTGCATCTGCGGGCAACCATGCCCAGGGGATCGCTTATGCGGCATCCAAACGCGGGGCAATGGCAAAAATTTTTATGCCGGAGCGCACCCCGCAGGCAAAAATTCAAGCGACTGCTGCATACGGCGCTGAGGTTGTGCTTGCCGGCGCATCCTATGAAGAAGCCTATGAGGCGGCACGCGCCGAATGCCAAGCACACCAGTCTGTTTTTGTCCATGCGTTCGATGACAATCAAGTGATCGCCGGACAGGGAACCGTCGCCGCAGAAATGCTCGCGCAATGTTCTGATCTAGACACGGTACTTGTACCAATCGGCGGTGGGGGGCTTGCTGCCGGAACCGTCTGCTATCTGAAAAATGTCAAGCCAAGTATCCGTGTGATCGGCGTTCAATCCGATCACGCACCGGCGGCGTATAACCTTTTTCATCATGATAAGAAACAGGCAAACCGCCAATCGCCGGGAATTGCCGAAGGAATTCTCGTCGATCAACCGGGCGAGCGTACCGTTCCTGTCCTGAGACATTATCTTGATGATCTGGTAACCGTTACGGATTCGCAGATTGCCCAAGCGATGCTTCTGATGCTGGAGCGCGGCAAGTTGCTGGTCGAGGGGGCCGGTGCGGCCTCGCTTGCGGCGGCACTTTCCGGCAGTGTGTCTGTGAAAGGAAAGCATGTCGGATTAATTGTCAGCGGTGGCAACGCGGATGCGGAAGAGCTTGCCGTGATTAAACAAATGGCATTAGGCGAAAATCGTAATGCTTGCAATCTGTGAAAGGTGGAACACGGTATGATCATTGATGCTCAAAAGATCAGCTGGGTGCGTTCAGATCACATGGTTCTCAAAAACGTGGACTGGCAGGTCCGTACAGGGGAACATTGGTCGCTTGTCGGGCTCAACGGTTCAGGAAAAACGACCCTGCTGAAGATGATCAACGGGTACATTTGGCCGACGAGTGGTAAGCTGACTGTATTGAATCGGCCGTTCGGGACCTGCGACCTGCGTGAATTGCGCAAAAAAATCGGCTGGGTCAGTTCGGCACTCTCTGAGAAAATCAGACCGGGCGAACGTCCGGAAGCGATTGTGCTCAGCGGTAAATTTGCCTCAATTGGTTTATACGAGCAAACGTCACCCGGGGAGCGTGAAAAGGCACATGCCCTATTAACAAAACTCGGTTGCGGATCATTCGAGAATCGGCCATTCGGACTTTTATCGCAAGGTGAAAAGCAGCGAGTGTTGATCGCCCGCGCGTTGATGGCGGATCCGAAGTTGCTGATTCTGGATGAACCATGCAACGGTTTAGATCTGTTTGCAAGAGAACAAATGCTGTCGATTATTGCCAAAATGGCGAATTCGTCGGAGACACCGTCAATAATTTTCGTGACGCATCATGTCGAAGAACTGCTGCCGTGCTTCGAGCACACACTTTTGCTCAAAGCCGGTACCGTCTTTAAATCCGGAACTACAGGCGAGGTCATGACGCCTGAAATCATGACCGCATTCTATGATCACCAAGTGTCAGTGCAGCGGCGGGGCGGACGGCTTTCCGTTGCACTGAATGAAGACGCGATGATGGAATCAAAATTTTAATCTGTTTTTCATTCTTTTAAACTCCATTAAGATATTTTTGCTCCTTTGCTCTTTCTGCGATTTTGCAGTGGATAAGCGCAGAGGAGTTTTTTTACTTTTGCTGTCTGAAATGATCACTATTTGTCAGTGAATATTAATAATGCGTAAATTTTTAATCGTGTATTAACATGATTGTTCAACATGAATGGATGTAATTGTCCGGACGGCTTGTTGTTATTGCGTTTTTTAATAGATATCGTTTCGGATTCCATGATCTTACAATTTATGAATTTACAATAAATACACAATAAAGATTATTTTTGTTTATTTGTGATTAAAAGTTTCTCTTTATCATTAAGGATACGGAAGTTAATGAATACGAATGGGAGGGATTTCAGATGTTTCTGTCGTCAACACTCTGCTGGTCGGACGAGGTTGACGAAGTGATCAGACTGGCGAATCAATTGGGTTTTTCAGGTGTAGAGGTTTGGGCGGAACACATTTGGCAGCGTGGTACGGATGAGTCACTGATTGTTAAGGCGAGCCTGCATGATAAGCAAAAATTGACGCTTCATGCGGCCAGCTGGGATTTGAATTTATGTGCGTTAAATAAACATGTGCGCCAGCAATCCATTAACGAAATTGAACGATCCATGAGTCTCGCAAGCCGTATTGGCGCTTCAAACGTGACGGTTCATCCCGGAAGGCAGACACTGCCGGAATTATCAGACCTGCATTCAAAATGGCTGATTGACAGTTTCTGCTATCTGGCAGAACGTGCGGAACAGCTTGGAGTGACTCTGTCGATTGAATTAATGGAGCATATTCCGAAGGAGTTTATTACAACACCGGAAATCATCAACGGTCTTTTAAATGAACTGAGCCCGCGCGTCATGACGACTTTTGACATCGCTCATGTACCATTGGATGAAGATGTTTTGACTTATTTTAAACGTATAAACAGGGTAAGCAAGATACACTTCAGTGATTCAATTGCGGGACGCTGTCATGTTCCGCTGGGTAAAGGGAATCTGCCGCTGCGATCAATTTTATCGGTACTGAAGAATGTGGATGTACCGGTTGTTCTGGAAGGCTTTGACGTAAGCTCGTCACATGAGATTCTTCATGCTGATCTTGACTTTCTTACACAAATAAAAAAGTGAAAACATTTAAGTAAGCGGTCCGGTGATTTATGAAGCTTCGACTAACGGCTCACACCTATGAATAACGTCGAAGGCAAGTTTTCTATAAACGCAAGATGTATCGGTGGGGGGAAATTATTTGAAAATACTCGTGTCTAATGATGATGGTATTTTTGCTCCGGGAGTCGAGGCGCTGGTCAATGTGCTTGGACACCTTGGAGAGGTATGCGTCGTCTGTCCTGATCGGGAACAAAGTGCGGTCAGTCATTCCATTACGCTGAGCTATCCGATTAAAGCGACGCCGCTGAATATTTTTCCAAATAATGTTTCGGCATGGGCGGTCAACGGAACTCCGGCTGACTGCGTGAAGATGGGCATCGAAGTGCTGATGAAAGAAAAACCCGATCTTGTTTTTTCAGGAATCAATCTGGGGCCGAATATAGGCAGGGACGTGTTCTATTCGGGAACGATCGCCTCCGCGGTTGAAGCCGTGTTGTGCGATATTCCGGCCGTATCTCTGTCACTGGCTGCTTTTGACGGACGCAGCGTCAATTACCAGAATGTTCAGCAGCTTGTCTATGAGATATGTGAAATTATTGCACGCAGTACGATTCCTAAAGGGGTTTTTTTAAATGTGAATTTTCCTTATACCACGCGTGAGTGCTGCCGCGGTGTCAAGGTTGCACCGCTTGATCTGTCTGTGTCGCGCTATCAATATGTTGGCATGAATGATCCATATGGCAATGTCTACTACTGGCTGAAAGATGACTACCAGCAGCTGGACGAGCTGACAAAGGGTTCGGATTTTATTCACTTGAAGGACGGTTATGTGACGATTACTCCAGTTCAATGGAAGCAAAATGGAAAACGAAACTTGAACCAGATTGAACAATGGTTTCGGGAATTCAACAGCTCAAGGGAGGCATTTATTCATGAAAATCGTTAAGTACTTGATTGTATCTCTGCTATTGCTTGGTATTCTTGCCGGATGCGGCACATCACAGTCCACGGGTTCGTCTGAGAGCAAGCAGGGTGAAAACAAACTTACCGGCATCTTGACTTTTTATACGTCACAGCCGGATACGGATGAGCAGAAGCTTGTCGCTGCATTTAACAAAAAATATCCGGATGTCAAAGTGAATGTGTTCCGATCAGGGACAGAAGATGTGATGAGCAAGATTCAGGCGGAGAAAAAGTCTGGCAAGGTTCAGGCCGATGTGCTTCTGCTGGCGGATGCGGTAACCTTTGAGACACTGAAAGATGAGGACATGCTCATGGCTTACAAATCAAAAGAAGCGGCTGATTTTCCTAAGGAGCTGATTGATTCCGACGGCTACTATACAGGAACGAAAGTCATGGCAACAGCGCTGGCAATTAATACGAAGAAGGTAAAAGAGGAACCGGACTCATGGAGCGTTTTGACTGATTCCAAAACAAAGGGTCAGGCGATTATGCCAAGCCCGCTTTATTCTGGAGCGGCGGCGTATAACTTAGGCGTTTTTACACGGAATGACCGGTTCGGGTGGCCATTCTACAAGAATCTTAAAAAGAATCAAGTGACAGTTGTTCAAGGGAACGGAGATGTCTTAAAGGCGGTTGCATCCGGAAATAAGTCCTATGGAATGGTTGTTGATTTTGTGGTGGCCAATGCAGCAAAACAAGGGTCGCCGATCAAACTGATTTATCCTTCTGAAGGATCACCGGTCATCACCGAACCGATTGGAATCATGAAAGATACTAAAAATGAAAAAGCGGCCAAAGCTTTTGTTGATTTCGTTCTTTCGGAAGAAGGACAAGAGCTTGCTGCGGGTCTTGGCTATACACCGATCCGTCCAGGCGTCAAGGCACCGGAAGGACTGAAAAGTATTGATGATCTTAAGGTTCTGAGCGCCGACATTAAGACGCTGAATCAATCAAGAAATGATGATAAAGATGAATTTATGAATTTGTTCGGCAAGTAAGAAGGAGTGGAGTGAATCCATGAATTTCCTGAAATTTTTATCAGATGAAAAAGAGAGAACAGTGCCAAGAGCAGCCTGGCTCTCTTTTCCTATTCAAACCATTACATTCTTATGTCTTGTCTTGCTCTTTGTTTGGCCGATCTTTCGTCTTGTAGCGCTTGGCTTCAATTCGGAACATGGAGTGACCTTTGAAAATTATCAAACCATTTTGAGTGATCCGTTTGCTTGGCGAGTCGTCTTGAATACACTGCTGATCAGCACGTGCTCGATGGTGATTGCTACCGTTCTTGGTGTTTCATTTGCATGGCTGATGGCATATGTCACCATTCGCGGGAAAAAGATCATGCAGCTCTTTATTGTTTTGCCTTTTGTCATTCCGTCTTATATCACGACATTGGCGTGGACGCAGCTTTTTAGTGAGAATAGTCTTCTGGCTAAATTGCTCTCTCTGTTTCCGGGTCACCTGCAGCCATGGAATCTCTACAGTTATATGGGGATGATTTTTATTCTTGGGATCACACATTATCCGCTCGTTTATTTGTTTACCGTAAATGTGCTGCGGAAAATCCCACGGGAAATGGAGCAGGCATGCCGCGTGTCGGGCGGATCGAAAGCACTGACTTTCTGCCGAGTCACATTACCAATGGCGCTTCCCGGTATTGTAAGCGGAGCCTTTTTGGCTTTTCTTGCAAGCCTTGATAATTTTGGTATTCCCGCCTTTCTTGGAATTCCTGCACATATCAATGTGCTCAGCACGTATATTTATCAGCAGATTATTGGTTTTGGTCCGGATGCGTTTGCTCGTGCTTCAGTTTTTTCAGTACTGCTTGGGGTGCTGGCGCTTTTGGCAATGCTGGGTCAATGGCTGCTTCAACGGACATTCAAAGCAGGCGCCACAACAAGTAGTGAACGTAAGCCTCGCTACATTCTTTCTCGCCATTCACGAGTGGTTTTGGAACTTGTCATCTGGCTCTTTTTCATTGCAACTGCTATGATTCCGTTTGTTGCGATGATGATGACTTCACTGCTGCCGGCGTATGGGCTGGACTTTACTATGCAGAATATGAGTTTGAAAAATTACGCCTTTGTTCTGTTTGAAAGTCCGGATACACAGCTGGCGATCCGCAATAGTCTGAATCTTGCTGTGATAACGACAGTGATTGGTGCGGTTATCGGTACTGCTTTTGCCTATCTGCAAGTGCGTAAGTCGTCACGGTGGCTGAAACTATGCGAGAGTTTTATTAGTCTACCATACGCGCTTCCGGGTACGGTTATGGCGCTGTCGATGATTTTTGTCTGGATGGAACCGATACCGGGATGGAATCCGGGTATCTATGGCTCGATGACGATTCTGTTTATTGCTTATTTTACACGTTTTCTTATTCTGCAGGTGCGCGGAAGTGCAACGGCTGTGCTTCAAGTTGACAGATCTATGGAGGAGGCGGCGCAGGTTAGTGGAGCAAACGGGTGGACAAAGTGGCAGAAAATTTTAATCCCGCTGCTCATTCCGGGCATTCTGAGCGGAGCTTCTTTGCTGTTTCTGACCGCACTCACAGAACTGACGGTCTCCGCACTGCTTTATTCTGCACAATCAAAAACAATTGGCGTTGTTATTTTCGGTTATGAGCAGGCAGGGTATACAACATTTTCAACCGCGTTTTCCAGTCTGATTGTGCTCCTTATTCTGATTGGATTTGCTATTTTGTCGCTGGTTCAAACGTTTTGGAGACGAAAGGAAGGGATCGCCAATGTCCATTAAAGTTGCGGAAGTTGAACGGACCTTTGGTTCATTCACTGCACTGAAGCATGTCAATCTCACGGTCGAAGACGGCGAATTTATGGCTATCCTCGGACCATCCGGATGCGGAAAAACGACGCTGCTCCGTCTTCTGGCCGGTTTTGACGCCCCGTCATCTGGGACGATTGAGATGGATGGGCGTGTTGTGGGAAGTCCAAAGCAGATTGTGCCTCCTGAAAAACGCAATATTGGCATGGTCTTTCAGTCATTCGCCCTTTGGCCGCATATGAATGTGCGCCGGCATATTGAGTTCCCCCTGATGCATCATCAATTTGTCAGCAAAGCGTTAAAAAAGAACATGAGGCAGCGCGCCGATGAGGTATTGAAAATGATTAAACTACAGGATTTAGCAGAACGTATGCCTGAAGAGCTGTCCGGTGGTCAAAGGCAGCGCGTCGCACTTGGGCGTGCCATCGCTCCGCAGCCGAAGCTTCTGCTTATGGATGAGCCGCTCAGCAGTTTGGATGCCGAACTACGCGTTGCGATGCGCGGTGAATTGCAAGAGATTCATCGTCTAACCGGTACGTCAATTATTTATGTGACGCATGATCAGAGTGAAGCGCTTGCCATGGCTGATCGCATCGTGGTGATGAATCACGGTTCCGTTGAACAAATCGGCACACCGAGAGCAATTTATAATCATCCCCAAACCTCTTTTGTCGCCCGTTTTGTAGGGAAAGCGAATCTTGTTAAAGGCAAATGGCAAGGATCATTTTTTTCACCACAGGAAGCGCCGGATGTGCATTGGGAAGATCATGGGGTGTCAGAAATTTTGAAACAAGAATCGGTTTATTCGCTCCGTCCAGAACAGATTGAAATCAACCAGGGGGATTCAGGAATTCCCGGGGAAGTAGCCAATGTTCAGTACCAGGGCAAAGACATCCGTTATACCGTCAAGACCGCAACGGCCAGATGGCAGGTTGACACGGATTTAACCCACAATTTTCACCTTGGCGAATCGGTCCGTCTCTCGATCAAATCGAACCTTTGAGGTCTATAGGGCGCTAACTAACGATCAATTCAATAGGATTAAAAAACAAACGACACAAATAAGATAGTCATCTCTTTGTGTCGTTTTCATTTGTGCTGCCTGAGTACGTTAGGTGAGAACGGAACGTTTTGTGTGAATTTTTGCTGTTGTTTTTACTGTGTTATTTTACGTCAAATTAACGTATAATAAGAACAACGATAAGAGGGGTGAGCCAATGCCGAATATTAAACCTGTTTCGGATTTGCGGAATTACAATGAAGTATTGCGTGATGTTGCTGAGGGTGAACCGGTATTTCTTACAAAAAATGGAAGAGGGAAATATGTACTGATTGATCTCGCAGATTATGAAAAAAATCAGGCAACGATGAAGCTGATGGCACAACTCGTTGAAGGTGAGAAAGCTGGACGTGAAAAAGGATGGTTATCACTAAATGAAGTAGAAAAGTCATTGGGGTTGTAACATGATCATCTCTATATCTCCCATGGCGCAAATCGATTTAAAAGAGATTAAAAAATATATTGAATCGGAACTTGAAAACTCTGAAACGGCGATTAGCATGATTACTCATATCACAAGATCGATCCATAGACTTACTGACTTTCCGGATTCAGGCGTTCTTTTATCTTTAAAAGTGAGCTTGCAGACTGATTGCGGTTTCATAGTAGTCGGAAGCTATTTCGTATTTTATCGGCATGAACGTGATCATATCTATGTCTTGCGTGTGCTTTATTGCAGACGGGGTTATATGAAAATCCTATTTCGTGATCTGCATCATAATAACTGAAGCCTGAATGATTGATTAACGCCATCATCCCCGGATCCCGGTCCGATATCAATGACGGAACCACTAGCAAAAGGAATGAAGGACAGAGAACGAGTAACCGACTACTTACTTGACAAAGGTGTTGATCTCGTTCTTTCCAGCCCTTACAGACGGGCGCTAGATACGGTCAAACCTTTTGCGGATATTAAGAGGCTTCTCGTTCATAAGGTCGAAGCGTTTCGTGAGCGAAAAGTGGGGCAGTGGGTTAATAATTTTCACGCTTTTTCAAAGAGACAGTGGGAGGACTTTCAATTTAAACTGTCAGGCGGAGAGTCTGAGAGAAGTTCAGATTCGAACGATTGATACATTGGGTCATTTGCTGAGTGAACACTGCAATAAAGTTTTGGCGGTTGGCAGTCATGGTACTGCTCTGAGCACGATCATCAATCATTACGATTCTGCATACGGATTTGAAGATTTTGAACAAATGAAGCACTTGATGCCTTGGATTGTGAAACTTACTTTTGATCACAGCAAATGTAAACCAATTGAGACAATTGATCTGTTTACAAGTCAGATGACAAAACGTTGATTGATGAAGGAGAAGGCTATGGCGGATAAACTGTTATATGTGCTTGCCCAGTTTGACAGTAAATCGCAGGCGAAATTGCGTGAAATCCAAAATGAGCTTGTGAAACGAGGGATGATCGGCAAACAAGCAGCGCATTTACCCTATCATCTAACCTTGGGTAGCTTTGATCCCGATCAACAATCAGAAATAAGTGAACGTATTGAGAAGGTTTGCAGCAGGACGAGCCCAATAAAATTGACCCTTAGTCATATCAGTTTGTTTGGCTTAGGTGTTCTATTCTTGGCCCCTAATATAACTCATGAATTACTTAATTTTCAAAGCGATTTTATTAAGGGTAGCCGCAACGACTATGAATGGACGGCACATGCCACGTTATTAATCGACAATCCTGATGCAATACAAAAAGCGCTGCCTATTGTTGCAGCGTATTTTAAGCCTTTCTGTGTGAAAATAGACAGCATATGTCTTTATGAATTCTGGCCGGCACGATGTATTAAAAATCATTATTTGGAGTGAAGGACATGATCGATGAACAGGGGTTATGGGAACTAACTAAAGACTCTCTTTCCTATTGCAAATATTTTTTCTTATCAAGAGAGCAGAAAAGAGCATTCAATGTCCGTTCTGTTCAAGAGCGATACTGGTTTCAGCAATTGGTAAAGGAACACCCTTCGATCAGCACGTTCATTGAACAGGATCCGGAGTTTAGGGCCTATTTTTCATCACGGAAAAAGGTAAGAAAGTTGCTGAGAAATAAAGACGAGCGCACACGTTTTATTAAGCGGGTCAAGGCGGCATGCGGATGAATCTGCTGCTGCGAAAAAGGAAAAGTTGTGAAATTTAAAAAAGCGAATGTCCTAATTAGATTTGCAGCAGGACAAGCTCAAGGAAATTGATGCTTAATAATATCGGTTTGCCTGGCTTAGGTGTTTTATTTTTGACCCTTTGGGCAAGTTTTTTAGTGACAATTCCAATCATCGTTGCTCGGGCAACTAACGTTTTTTCAGTTCATCCTCGCGCATCCATTGATGATGCTTCATGAGTTTGCCTGTATTTGTATCGGTGTAGCTCACTCGGTACACATTTGTTTTACTGCCGCTGTCAATCGTTGCGGTTGCGCCGTTCATCCCCTCCATGTGACCGGCTTTGAGTTTCACTTTTGTGCCTTTGGGCAAAAGGGCGTTGCTTTTCGTTGCCAATTCTTCTTGAACGACCCATTTATGATTTCTGACCGGCTTGCCACCGGTAATTGGCTTATATGACACACTGTAAACATGAGTTGTATAGACGGCCTCGACAGTCCCCTTCGCATTTTTCATTCCGGCCATGTGACCGTTGAGCAATGTGATCTTGCTCCCCTTTTTATAGTTCGGATTGTTGGCCTCCTGAAGATCCAGCGTTTGGTCGTCGTCCGATTCCATATGATCCATGGACTCATGACTTGAAGACTCGTGAGTTGACGAGTGGCCGGAGTCCGCATTTTGCGTCGTGCCGCAGGCAGTGAGTAAAACCAATATAATGAGCCCGGCCGAAGAAATGATCTTTTTCAACATGTAACAAAACAGCTCCTTTGCGGTACATGATTATTCATTCCCCTAAAAGGACAAATAAAAACCGAAATTCCACTGGAATTTCGGTTGGAGACACAATCATGCAAAAAGCTGGACAAATTATATGTAGACTAATTTTTAGAGGAAAATTTTGAGGAAAGCAACTAAAAAATAGCAGATGGCAGAAAGAAAACTTTAAAAAAGCAAAACAACGACTTATGATTTAGGTGTTTTTTGCCGGTTTCTCTTATCAAATATTTTAAGGCAAACCTGTGAGATGATTGGTAAAAATAATTTGTTTGATATTAGCGCTTTTAGATTCGTTCATGCTAAAATAGTAAGATACATCTACTATACTTTTGTTAGTGTCTGCATCATCAATCAGCACAATCAAGTATGTGATTTGGGAGGCTTAAAATGAAAAGTTTTTTTGTTAGTAATGGTTCGGTAAAAATACATGTGCTTGAAAATGGAGTCCCTTCTCATGATACTCCGTCACTGCTTGTTATCGGTGGAATTTGGGAGCCTGCGGAGAGAGCAATTCCGATACTTTCACAGGTTGGAAGTCATACGGTTGCCTTGAGTTTCCGAGGGCGAGGATTAAGTTCAACTCCTGCTAAGGGTTACGATCTTGACGACCACCTTTCTGATGTTCAGGCAGTGGTGAAGCATCTTCAACTTGATCATTATTGTGTCCTCGGATTTTCACGTGGCGTATCCTATGCGCTTGGATGGAGTCTGAAGAATCAACAGAGCATGAGCGGACTGATTCTTGTTGATCAGCCTCCGCTGCATAGCAAGCCGGATTCAGAATCCGTAGCATTTTGGGCAAACCTTGAATACTTGGGTGTTCCAATACTGAATTTTATGCGAAAGACAGCGCTGGAAGGACTAGAAAGAGAGGCGACTCAGATCGATTTTTCCTCTCAGTTGTCACAATTGCGAATTCCTGTCACCTTTTTTGTAGGCAAGAATAAGAACTCTAAAATTCGATCCGATATCTCAGAAGAAATTTTACAACTTTATAGACAAAAAATCTCTTGTTTTAATCTTGTCACGTTTCAAAAATCCGGACACATGATACCGGACGAGGAACAACAAAAATACATTGCCGAAATAGCTTCGTTTATCAAGAAACGGAGTGAGTCATGAGGATTATAGGGCAAGTACTGGCGGCTGATTTGCCGTACAATTTATGCTCTTTTTTTTAAACTGCAATTTTTTCTGTTCCTTGATGGATAGAGACGTGGTATATTGTTTTTTCAATGAACCGGCAAGCGGTTTCGTGTCTTGATGATCGTTTTGTTCGTTTTCTTGTTGTCTAGGAAATTAAAGAATCTCAACTTGTGGATAACGCTCCGTTAAGCGATTCATTGAACTTTTGGTTGGTTGGATCAAAATAAACGAGCAATTTGTCTGAGTCAAAGTCAAACCTGTTCGTTTCGCCGGTCACTTTGTCTGGGTTAATGGCGACTGTGTCCCGTTCAAGCGCTCAAATATCTTTTTTGGGTGCCTTTTTTTAAATCTGCTGCTTAATTATGAGTAGCTTTAATTGAATGATGAACAATAGAATTTGGCACCGCAGTCAAAGTAATAGAATTCTTAATGAATTAATTATATAGTATGAATAATTCCCTTGGGTTGTTATATCATAATATATATAAATATGCATAAAATGAATAGTGTACTATATATGGAGGAAAAATAATGATTTCATTTACGGATGAAAAGTTGTTGAACTTATTAATTCAATATAATCCTTGGTGGAAAGGAATCCCCATATCTGAAAAAACGGCACCACCGCATCAACGATTCGCTTATTATGAAGCAAAAAAACTGCTCTTTCATAAAGATCTGCGTCGATTTGTGATCCTATCCGGTGCAAGACGCGTTGGAAAAACAACGATTATGTATCAGCTCATTCAGAGCCTTTTGGAAAATGGAGTGGCCGCGAGAAATATTGTTTACTTGTCTTTTGATAATCCTATTTTAAAATTAGGAGGTTTTGACGGTGTTTTAAGGGCCTATGATAATGCCTATCCTATTGATGGGGATCTTTATTTTTTCTTTGATGAAGTTCAGTATGCCGAAGATTGGGAAAGATGGATTAAGACTTTATATGATACACGCCTCAATCTGCGTCTTGTTGCAACCGTTTCCGCAAGCCCAGCTTTAGAAAAAGGATCTGCAGATAGCGGTGTGGGTCTATGGAGTGTGCTCAAAATTCCTACGCTATCCTTCTACGAGTATTGCGATCTCTTGCAATTGCCGTCGAGACCGTAGTTGGATGATGGGATACGACCAGCACAGCTCTATCGCTTGCAACAGAGTGATCTAACTAATCTCATGACAAAGTTCTCATCGCTTCAGCAGCATTTTAACCGTTATCTAGTGGTTGGTGGGTTCCCGGAACTTGCCCTTTCAAGCGATGATACGCTCTCACAAAGAATGCTTCGTGAGGATGTCGTCGATAAAGTTATAAAGCGAGATATTTTAACTCTTTTTAATGTCCGAAACCCTTTACAGCTTGAAAAAGTCTTTTTGTACCTATGTATGAATTCATCAAATCTCATCAATATATCAGCGATGGCTAAAGAGCTTGATAGCATGAACAAGATCACTTTATTAAATTATATACGTTTTTTGAAAGAGGCAAATCTCATCTATATCAGTGATCCGATTGGTATTGACGGCAAAGGAATTTTGAAACGTAAACCGAAAATTTATGTTGCTGATGCTGCCATTCGAAATGCTGTGCTCATGCTGGAGGATGTTATTACGGACCCAAATGAAATGGGCATTATGGTTGAAACGACAGTATATAAGCATATTGCTGCTTTTTACTACACAACAAATGCGCAAGTGGGTTATTATCGTAAGCTTAAAGAGAACGAAAAAGAAGTCGATGTTGTGGTCGAGCTTCCTGCCGCACGAATCTTATGCGAAGTGAAATACAGGGGAAATTCACGCATACCTGAAACAGATGCAATTATTGAACTTGCTAATGATGAAAGCAAAAAGACGCGAGGGGCTTTGGTTATCACAAAACGGGCAGAGGATTATGGTGTGACCGCCCATCACACGAGAATTCCAGTCGTACGAATCCCTGCACCGGCATTTTTATATCTGCTTGGTCATGCGGAAAAAGAGGGCTATGTAGCAAAAATGTAATAAAGAACGCATAGGATTTAGTATTGATTTTGCAAAGCAACTTAATTTTCTTTAACGTGCCTTTTTCAATGGCTGACCACGATCCACGGTAAAAATAGTTCATAGTGAAGAGCGGATTAATGAAAACGAGCAGTCTCAGCATCGGTTGAGGACGCTCGTTTCGTTTGAATTCCATCGGATCGCCGCGTCATGGCTCTTGTTCCTTCAGCGACGCCGAATGCTGTTCGAGGAGTCGGTACCGGTTGTAACGTTTTCTCGCTTCCGCCTCGTTTTGTTTGAGCAGGTGCGAATAACCCGCTGTATCGTGAGTGAATGCACTTGAGAAACGGTTTTCACCGGCAAGGAAATCTTGAAAAAAGTTCCACTGTGGCGGTCTTGAATCGATCTTCATGATTGCTTCGGCCTTCTTTGTTTCCGGAGTTCTATGGAAAAGAACCCAATAGCCGCAGTCAACAGCCTTTTTTTCCTCAATGACTGAGCTGTTCTTTGTGATACCATGCAGGATACACGGGCTGTAGGCGATCAGAATCGACGGGCCATTGTACGCCTCGGCTTCTTTAAAAACGTTGAGTGTATGCGCCGGATTCGCCCCGATGCAGATCTGGGCAACATAGGCATTCTCATAGGTCATGACGATTGACGCGAAGTCTTTTTTGACCTTTTTGTTTCCGGTGACGGAGAAGCGTGTGCGTGATCCTGTCGGACTCGCCTTCGACCGCTGTCCACCGGTGTTCGAATAGCCTTCATTGTCGAGCACGAGAATGTTTACGTCACTGTTCTCGGCTAGTATATGATCGATACCGCTTGAATCAATGTCATATGCCCAGCCGTCGCCGCCAATGATCCACTGTGAGCGCTTGGTGAAAAAATGGCGCATGGATAACACCGTTTGCAGTTCAGTATAAATTCCAGCTTCGTTGACTAACTCGGCGATGAGCCGTTCGACGACGGCACCGTGATGCGTGTGCTCCCGATAAGCAGTTAACCATTGGGCGGCGGCCTTGCGCAGTGCCGAACTGTATTTTCGTTCCTTTTGTATGGACTCCACTTGATAGGCGATATGCTGTTGTTCAAGTTCCGAACCTTGCTGTATGCCGAATCCGTATTCAGCATTATTTTCTAAAAGTGATGTTCCCCATACCGGTCCAAATCCGTTTTCATTTGTCGTGTAAGGAACGGAAGGTGCCGTGTTTCCCCAGATGGATGTACAGCCGGTTGCATTGGCGATCATCATTCTTGACCCGAACAGCTGTGTCAGCAATTTAATATAGGCGGGCTGACCGCATCCGGCACACGCGCCGGGAAATTCAAGCAGCGGTTGCTGAAATTGGCTGTCTCTGATGGTTGTCTTTGCCGCGTTTTTCGACTGTTTCGGCAACTCATGATGCGTCAGCACGAAATCCCAGTTCTTTGCCTCAGCATCCTTGATCGGAGCGATCGGCGTCATCGTCAGGCTTTTCGTTTTCGATGGACAAATATCCTGACAGAGTGAGCATCCGGTGCAATCCAATGGAGATACTTGCACGCGATAGCGAATTTCCGGCGACTTTTTCATTGCTTTAGTCGGAAGTTGAGCTGAGTCAGCGTCACCCGCTTTTAGAATGAACGGGCGGATGGATGCGTGCGGACAGATCATCGAGCAGAAATTACATCCGATACAGGTGTCGGGATTCCAAATCGGAATTTGAATCGCGAGATCGCGCTTGTCCTTCGCCGCGGTTCCTGCCGGAAAAGAGCCGTCGGTCAATCCGTTGTCGATCAGCGTGCCGACGGTGATTTGATCACCTTTATGCTGATTCATCACATTTTGGATGGAATGGAAATAGTCACGCTGATTGATGCTTTGGTCAATCGCCGTTTGTTGCGGAAGATCTGCCCAAAACTCAGGAATGTCGATTTTTTTAAGCCGCGTGACCGCTTCATCCATTGCCCGTGCGTTTTGCCATACGATCTCTTCACGGATTCCCGCAAACTTTTTCTGCGTTTCCTCTTTAAGCAGTTTGAGCGCCTGCGTAAATGGAATGATCGACGACAGGTAGAAAAAACAGATCTGCATGATGGTGTTGATATGCGGGCCGAGCGCGTATTTTTCCGCAATTTTATTTGCGGGAATGGTGTAAAATCGGATGTTCTGTCGTGCAAGATAGCGCTTCTGTTCATTTGTGAGCAGAAGCGCAAGCTCAGGTTCGGTTGTTTGACTGTTTACGAGAAATAAACCGTTGGCCTTCAGTCCGCGCAGCAAATCAAATTTCCGGATGTAACGTTCGCAGTAACAGACGACGGCGTCGGGTGTTTGGACATGATACGCCGAATAAATCGGCTGCTTCGAAAAACGTAAATGAGATATGGTCAGATTCCCGGATTTTTTCGGATCGTACCAAAATAAACCCTGGACATCGCGCCCGGTTGTTTCGCCGATAATTTTAGCCGTTTGTTTATTGCAGCTGACTGCCCCGTCTGAGCCAAAGCCCCAAGTACGCATCTGAAAGGCATCGCTGCCTGTCAGATCCTTTGATCCTGAGCCGAGGAGGGACAGATGGGTGACGTCATCGATAATCCCCAATGTAAAGCATGGTTTCGGTGCGCTTTTTTCTCCTTCAAAAAAGGCACTTCGGATCTGATCCGGTGTGACATCCTTTGAACCCAGGCCGTAGCGGCCGCCAATGATGATCGGATGTGAAGACAGCGTGTAGCACGCGTTCCGAACATCGGATACGAGCGGTTCCGAAACGGCACCAGGTTCTTTGGTGCGGTCCAGTACGACGAGTGATCGAACGGTTTTGGGAAGGCAGTCCAAGAAAAGCTGTTTCGGAAACGGCCGATAGAGGTGAATGGTGATCATGGCAAATCGTTTTCCGAGCGTGTTCTGCTCATCGACAACTTGGCGGACGGTCTGAGCGACAGATCCCATTGAAATGACAACCACCTCAGCATCACCGGCGCCATAGTAATCGACAGGCGCGCAGTTGGTCTGGAAAAGTGGGTTGAGTCTGGCAATCGCATTCGCCACAACCGATTCCGCCGTCTGA
Source organism: Sporolactobacillus shoreicorticis (assembly GCF_024125445.1). Classification (GTDB taxonomy): domain Bacteria; phylum Bacillota; class Bacilli; order Bacillales; family Sporolactobacillaceae; genus Sporolactobacillus; species Sporolactobacillus shoreicorticis. Next base: position 293,427 of record NZ_JAMXWM010000001.1, read on the forward strand.
TATTTCGGATTCACTGTTTCAAGCTGCTGAAAAAAGAGATCCGGCGTTACCGATGCTCCGGACGCGCGTGGTGCGTCGTTGCGCATGGCGTGCTCCTTCATTAAATGATAGGCGTCATGATTAAACGTTTTTTGAAGCTCATCATACTCCGGGACAACAATTTTTCGTAATTCATGGCTGGTATTAAATCCATCAATAAAGTGCACGACAGGCAGTGATAACGCGACAGCCGACAGATGGGCAGCGGCCGAAAACAAAGCGGCTTCCTGCACGGAGGAAGCAGCAAGCATAACGGCTCCGGTTTGCCGCACGGACATAACATCGCTGTGATCGCCGTATATACTCAGCACGCTGCTCGACACCGAACGCGCGGCGACATGAAGTACGGCCGGCAGCTGTTCGCCAACCATTTTATAGAGGGTCGGTGCCATTAACAATAACCCTTGGGATGAGGTATAGGAGGTGCACAGTGTTCCCGCCTTTAGAAGGCCGTGCATGGTGCCGGCAACGCCGCCTTCCGACTGCATTTCAATAACACGGACTTTGTGACCGAATATATTTTTACGCGCGTCACTGCTTGACCATTGCTCTGTTTTTTCTGCCATACCGGAGGATGGTGTAATCGGATAAATGACTGCGGCTTCGGTGAAGGCATAAGCCATTTCCGCAGCCGCTTCATTTCCGTCAATTACTTTTATCATTAAGAATCCTCCCCTTCTTGTTGCAGACTTCATGTATGTACCTTTATCTTAGAAGCGTTTGCAAGAAGAAACTAAAACTTTTCCCACTCAAAAATGGTAAAAATATGACCCACAAATGTAATCGTTTACAAACAAAACGCTTATCAAGTGATTTTCGCCTGAGTTGCCTGGGTCGATAATTACCTTTTTGTGGGCACATTTGTGCCAACTGTATTTTCTCATTTGCTTTACAATGAATCTGTGCTTCAAGGAGGTCGGAAAAAGAGAGGAGAAAAACGACACTATGGTATTAAAGGCAGCATTCATTTTTGCCGGCCCGAAAAGTCATCCTGCCGCTCACCACGCCTCTGTGAAATCACCGTCTGTTCATCTTGCTGTTTTTGGTGTGGCCAGTTATACAGAGGCTGCCGTGCTGGCTAAGGAGTTGGTGAAGGGAGGAGTAACAGCGATTGAGCTGTGCGGCACGTTCGGCAATAGAGGAATCGCCGCCGTGACAGAGGCTGTGGGAGAAAAGGCCTGCGTTGGTGCAGTCAAATTCGACGTTCACCCCGGACTGGATTTTCAAAGCGGGGACCGCCTTTTCTTGTCTTAATTGAATGAGGTGAGCAGCAGTGAATTATGATGCGGAAGAGCTTCAAAAATTGATTGAAACGAGTATTGCGGAGGGAAAGCGTCAAGAAAGCGACTCGGCATCCCCGCTGGATCAAGAGTATCCGTCCTTGATTCTGCTTGAAAAGTTGACGCCGATTGTTCGCGAGGTTGTTCAAAAAAGTATGGAAATGAACGTCAAAACGACGGTGACGCTCGCTGATTTAACCGGATCCATTATTTATTGTTACCGAATGCCGGGCTGTATTTTGGCCGGACTGGATCTATCAACTAAAAAGGCTTACTCGGCAGTAGCGATGAATGCCGCGACGGCGTCACTTCAGCAATCTGTTCAGCCGGGGGCCGATCTTTATCAATTAGAAACGATGACAAACGGGGAAATTGTTACCTTTGGCGGCGGTGTTCCACTCAGATCACCGAACGGTCGCCTTATTGGAGGCGTCGGCGTCAGCGGTGCGCCAAGATCGCAGCAGGATCATGAGCTTGCCGGTTATTTTGCCGAACGTTTTCTGCACATTTTCTTTAGTAAGTGAAACATCGCACATAAATAGGGCATTTAGGGTCGCTCTCTTTTTCATTACAAAGAAAAGACTCTGAAAATAAATTAAAGGAGCAGCATCATGACTAAAAATTATGAGGTTAAGCCTGGATTTTCGGAACCGTCACAACGCGTCAAAGCATTGAAAGAAGCGATTCTTGATACAACCCCGCGAATCGAAGCAGACCGTGCTCGTCTGATTACGCAATCGTATAAGGAAACCGAGTCGCTGCCGCAAGTGCTGCGCCACGCGAAAGCCTTGGAAAAAATTCTAACCGAGCTTCCCGTAGTCATCCGCGACAACGAATTGATTATCGGGGCTGCGACAGTAGATTCAAGATCGTGTCAGATTTTTCCTGAATATGGTCCTCAAGGACTGGATCAGGAATTTGATACGGTCGCCACACGCTCGGCAGATCCATTTGCGATTTCCGAGGATGTGAAGAAAGAATTAGCGGAAATATTTAACTATTGGAAAGGCCATACAACCAGCGAACTTGCGACTTCGTTAATGTCGGAGGATACCAAAGCCGCCTATAATGCCGGAGTCTTTACGGTCGGTAACTACCATCAGGGCGGAGTCGGACATCTCGCGGTTAATTATGAGAAAGTCCTGAAGGGCGGAATTCGCGGCGTGATCGCGGAAGTGATTCAAGCAATCAAGAACTCGGATCATTCCGCCCCCGACTGGGTTGAAAAAGAGCAGTACTATCAGGCAGCGTTGACAACCTTGAAGGCAGTGATTACCTTCGCTCATCGTTATGCGGACAAAGCGAGAGAATTGGCAAAATACACGAATGATTCAACGAGAAAAACGGAATTGTTGAAGATCGCCGAAATTTGCTCAAAGGTTCCTGAATATCCGGCAAGCAATTTCTACGAGGCACTTCAGTCGTTCTGGTTCGTTCAACTGATTATTCAAATTGAAGGTTCAGGCCACTCGATCTCTCCGGGGCGTTTTGATCAATACATGTATTCTTTCTATGAAAATGACGACTCGATCACACAAGAAGAGGCACAGGATCTGCTCGATGTTCTGTTCGTCAAGTTCAATGATTTGAACAAGCTGAGAGATATCGGAACAGCGACCGCTTTTGCGGGGTATCAATTGTGGCAGAACGTGAACTGCGGCGGACAGACAAAGGATGGCGAGGACGCTACCAACGCGCTGTCCTATATGGAAATTGAATCGATGGCCCACGTCATGATGTCCATGCCTTCACTATCGATTCGTGTTTGGAACGGTACGCCGGACGACTTCCTAATCAAGGCATGTGAATTATCACGATTAGGCGGCGGGCAACCTGCATTCTACAATGATGAAGAAATTGTCACAGCAAAGGTCAACCGCGGTGAGACACTTGAGGACGCGCGCAACTATGCGGTTATTGGTTGTGTCGAGCCTGCCAGTCAGGGAAAAGAAAACAGCTGGTGCGACGCCGCGCTCTTTAACTTGCCTAAGGTTCTTGAGATCGCGATGAATAACGGTCGGCTGAATGGCAAAGAATTCGGACCCAAGACCGGAGAATTCGAAGACTTTAAAACCTTTGATGATTTTGTAAACGTTTACGTTAAACAGATGAAATTCGCTGTCGGCCTGTTGGTACGCGCGGACAACGCGGTGGATTGGGCTCATTATGAACTCGGTCAATTGGCATTCGTATCGACGCTTGTCGACGACTGTATCAGCAAAGGCAAGACGCTTGAGCGCGGAGGTGCACATTATAATTTCACCGGACCACAGGGCATTGGCTCAGCTAATATTGGAAACGCTTTAATGGCGGTTAAGAAGCTTGTGTTTGATGACCAGACGCTGAGCATGAAGGAATTAAAGGAAGCGTTGGATCACAACTTCGGCAAAGAAGAAGGAATTGCCGCAACTTCTTCCGACACGGCTTACGATGCGATTGCCGAAGCAGTAAAGAAGGTACTCGGTGAAAACAGCAGCTTCGATGTGAAAAATCTGGATCTGAGCGGACTTTCATCAGGAGGCACATCGACAGCAGTCGCTTCTCCTGAAAAAAGTAAGTACCAGAAGATTCATGATTTGGTTATGGCGGTTGATAAATACGGCAACGACAAGGATGAGGTCGACTATTTGGCTCGTTTCGGTTCACGCGTTTACTGTGAAGAGCTGGAAAAATACGCGACCCCAAGAGGCGGCATTTATAATGCGGGTCTTTATCCGGTGTCCGGGAATGTTCTGTTCGGCACGTACATTAAAGCAACGCCGGACGGACGCTATGACAAAGAAACGATTGCCGACGGCGTATCCCCAACGCGTGGAACCGATACGCTCGGGCCGACGGCGGCAGCGAACTCGGTATCAAAGCTGGATCATTTTATCGCTTCAAACGGGACACTGTACAACATGAAGTTCAGCCCTTCCGCTGTAGCGGGATCGGAAGGCGTGCAGCGTCTGGCAGCATTGATTCGCGGATTCTTCGATCGCAAAGGCGGGCATGTTCAGTTTAACGTCATTGACAAACAAACGCTGCTTGACGCTCAGGCTCATCCGGAAAATCACAAGGATCTTATCGTCCGTGTCGCTGGCTACAGCGCACAATTTATTGCTTTGGATAAGACCGTTCAGGATGACATTATTGCCCGTACAGAATTTGACAGCTTCTGATTTTCGATGAGTTGTCGGGAAGGATCAAGCTATGGAAACGATTGATTACGAGAAAAAAGCGTGTGTTTTCAATATCCAACGCTATTCCATCCATGACGGACCGGGTATCCGAACGATCATATTTATGAAAGGATGTCCCCTGAGATGCAAATGGTGTTTTAATCCGGAATCTCAGAGCTACAAGCCGATGAAGGATTTCGGAACCATGATGAGCGTTCAGGATGTTTTTGATGAGATTAAAAAAGATCAGGGAGCCTATCGCAGGTCCGGAGGCGGAATCACGTTCTCAGGCGGTGAGGCACTGACTCATCCGGATTTTGTTGAAGAAGTAATCAAGGTATGCCGGATGAGCGGCTGGACGACAGCCGTCGAAACCGAAGCCTATGTCCCTGAGAAAACGATTCACCGACTTGTGCCTCAGCTTGATTATGTGCTGCTTGATATCAAGGCCATACCAAGTGACCTGCACAAGGAAGGGACCGGCGTGACGAATGAGCTGATTCTTCAGAATGCACTCATTATCAATGAAATCGCTAAAAATGTAGTGGTTCGCGTTCCGGTTATCCCGACGTTTAATTATTCGGAGAAGCAAATCAATTACATCTGTCGGTTCGCAAAGCATATGAATCATGTCGAGACGATTCATTTGCTTCCCTATACGGATTTTGGAAAGAGCAAGTATAAGATGCTGGATCGCACTTATGAGTTGGAAGGCATTAAACCGCTATCCGCCGATGACCTTTTGCCGTTGAGGGAACTTGTCGAAGGGCATGGGTTCAAGTGCGTGATCGGAGGATAAGAAAAAAGGAGGCCGGATGTGATGGATGATGAACTGCTCAAAAATGTCATGGATCAGGTAGAAAAGGAACTAAATTTAAGTAAGGGAGAGCCTGAGAAAATGAGCGAAAAGGCATGCAATATAACCGAATTTGTCGGAACAGGAATTGGTGATGCAATCGGATTGGTCATTGCGAACGTCGATTACCAGCTCCATGAAAAAATGAATATTGACAAGAAGTATCGTTCGATCGGCATTCTTGGTGCCCGCACCGGAGCCGGTCCGGAAATTATGGCGATCGATGAGGCGGTAAAAGCGACCAATACGGAGGTTCTTTCCGTCGAGCTTGCCCGAGATACGAAAGGAGGCGCCGGACATGGTTCACTGATCATCATCGGCAGCGAGGATGTTTCGGATGCCAGAAGAGCGATCGAGGTTGCTCTTGAGACGCTCAATCAGACCAACGGTGATGTGTACAGCAACGAAGCCGGTCATCTTGAATTTCAGTATACGGCCCGTGCCAGCTTTGCCATTGAGAAAGCGTTTGGCGCACCGGTCGGCAAATCCTTCGGGCTCATCTGTGCGGGCCCGGCAGCAATCGGTGTCGTGCTTGCCGATACGGCCGTGAAAGCGGCCAATGTCGAGGTTGTCGGCTATGCGTCACCGGGAAACGGTGGAACCGCGCATTCAAATGAAGTGATTCTAACCATCACAGGAGACTCCGGAGCCGTTCGGCAGGCGGTTATCGCGGCACGTGAAATCGGCTTGAAATTACTCGGATCAATGGGGGCCGATCCGGTATCGGTAACAAAGCCTTATATTTAAACCATTTAATTTAGGGGGAAAACATGATGAACTCAGATGCATTAGGAATGGTTGAGACGCGCGGATTTGTCGCGGCGGTGGAAGCGGCAGATGCAATGGTCAAGGCCGCGAATGTCACATTAATCGGATATAAAAAAGTCGGCTCCGGATTGGTTACCGTGCTGGTGCGCGGCGATGTCGGCGCGGTTCAGGCGGCGACCGATGCCGGAGTGGCCTCGGCAAGAAATGTCGGCGAGGTCGTTTCGACTCACGTCATTCCGAGACCGCACGCCGATACGGAAATACTGCTGCCTTCCAAGGAGAGTAAGGAAGGGTAACGGCAAGGCAAGAGGGTGTAACCCATGCAGCAAAATCTGGATACGTTGATTCAGCTGGTTATTCGTGAAGTGCTGGCACAAACCAAGCAGCCGGAAGCAGATACAGATCCGGGGCAGTCAAAAAAAAGACAGCTGTACGTGATTAAGACACTTCCCGGGACATTTCTATTTGCGCAAACAGAGCTGTATCGAAGACTGGACCAACGTTTTGATATCCATGTCATGGATTTGTCGGATGCGCGAAATGCGCCGGCTCCGGAAAAGGTCTTGACGCCGGCATGCGGTGATGCAGCCTCCGGGCAGCGCGTGCTTCTTCCGTCACTTTCCGGTGCGAGCCTTGCGAAGAGCGCTCTGGGTATTTCAGACACACCGGAAACGGAATGGATCGCTTACTGTTTTCGGAACGCAATTACTATCTGTGCATTGCAGGAGGGCCTTCCGCGTTTTTCTTTCAATGCGTCAAAACACTATGTATCGCTTTTTGCATCTTATGAACGGATTGTCCGTGGTTTCGGACTGAGAATCGTCGGCACCGACCAGCTGCTGAATGAGATCAGGGTGAAGAATCACGTGATTACCGCAGGCGACCTGTCCGGAGCAGATGAGCATGCATGGATCGAAATTCCCGAAGGCGCGGTGGTCACTACTCTGGCAAAGGAGGAAATTCGAAGGAAACATATGCACATAAAAACGGAAATGAAGAGGGGGTGATCGAATGCCAGACGCTTTAGGAATGCTGGAGGTAAGGGGCTATGTCGCCGCGATAACTTTTGCGGATGTGATGGCGAAGGTTGCGGATGTCACCATTCTCGAGTTAAAGAAGACGAGGGGAATGGGCTGGATGACGATTTTCATCGAGGGCGACGTTGCCGCGGTTCAGGCGGCTATCCAGGCGGCGAGCACTCAGTCAAGAGAAGAAAATCTATACGTTACGGCAAAAGTCATACCGAGACCGGCAACCGATTTAAAAGAGAAGCTGGTTCATTCACCTCTTGCGAAAGATCAGGAAAAATCGGATGACAAGGAAAAACAGCCGCCCGTCAAAACTTCGGCACCGCCAAAGGAAGCACAGTCCGAGAGTGAAGAGGCTCTGAAAGAACCGGAAAAACCAAAGAACACCGGTACAGCAAAAACAGAAACTAAGCCTGCGTCACGAAGAGGCGGGCGCAGAACAAAAAAAGCGGAGCCGGGAAAAAATTCCGACGATAAACCGGATAAACCGAAAGAATAGATCCACTAAGGAGGAACTTACAATGAATGATGCATTAGGAATGATTGAAACGAAGGGCTTTGTTCCTGCCGTAGAAGGCGCGGACGCAATGGTGAAGGCGGCAAATGTTCGCCTGATCGGCTACAAACAAATTGGAGCGGGCCTCGTAACCGTGCTGGTACGTGGTGATGTGGGTGCCGTGAAGGCGGCAACCGACGCAGGCGCCGCGGCGGCAAAAAATGTCGGTGAAGTGAAATCGGTCCACGTCATTCCGCGCCCGCACACTGATGTGGAACTCATCCTGCAAGATAAAGAAGGCTAATCGCAATGAATGAAGCAGCTGTGAAAACAATTGTCACTCGAGTGCTTAAAAACCTGAAGAGTATTGTCAAGATCCCAATTGGTGTTTCCAATCGCCATGTGCACCTTACTGAAGCGGATTTTCAGAAGCTTTTCCCGGGGAAAAAGCAGTTGACAGTCAAAAAGGAATTGTCACAGCCGGGACAGTTTGCCGCCAACGAATCGGTGACGGTTATCGGCCCAAAAGGCGAAATCGGCAAGCTTCGAATCCTGGGACCGTTTCGGTCCAATTCTCAAGTGGAATTGTCGGCTACAGATGCAAGGACAATCGGTGTGAAAGCACCGATTCGTCTTTCAGGCGACATTTCCGGGACTCCGGGAATAGTGCTTCGATCGCCATATGGGGAGCTTCAACTGGAGGAAGGCGTCATTGTCGCCAAGCGACACATTCATATGTCAGAAAACGACGCGTCACTCCTTGGATTGAAGCAAGGTGATGTCGTTGCTGTTGAGGCTTCAGGCGACGGACGGAAAATCGTTTTCAATGATGTTGTGATCCGTACCGGTTCGCGCTTCAATCTGGAAATGCACATCGATACCGACGAAGCAAATGCGGGAAATATTACCTCGGCAGTCATTGGACGATTTATCTAAGTTTGTAAAATCATGCCCGCAGACCTTGAATAAAAACAGACCGGGGGGACGCAAGATGGACACAATCGACAAAGCAAACGAACGACTGATTCAAGCAAAAACGATCGCGAATACGGATCACCCGGTCGCGCTTTCTAAAGGCACAAGGATTCGAGCGGGCGTTGATTTAGGCACGTCATCAATTGTTCTGTCTGTTGTCAATGAACAGGGGGATCCCGTGTTCACCGGCTATCAGGAAGCGAATGTGGTACGCGACGGATTAGTCGTGAATTATATCGAAGCGGTAAACATCACCCGGAGACTGAGGATGCAGGCGGAAGCCCGGCTCGGCGTTCCAATTCGCAACGCGTCCGGTGCAATTCCGCCGGGAACGATCGGTAATAACAGAAATGTGGTCGGACATGTGATTGAAGCTGCCGATATGGAACTCGTCTCTATATTAGACGAACCGACTGCTGCTGCAAGAGTTCTCGGTGTTCAAAACGGCGCAGTTGTCGATATCGGCGGCGGAACAACCGGAATCAGTATTTTTAAGGAGGGAAAAGTGGCCTTTTCAGGTGACGAACCGACCGGCGGTACACAAATGACGCTTGTTTTATCCGGTTATCTGAATGTCTCCATTGCAGAAGGAGAGCGGATCAAGCGAGATAAAACGAAGCAAAAGGAGAACTTTCAAATCATTCGGCCGGTGGTTGAAAAGATGGCATCCATTACATCACGATTTATCGACGAGTACGGAGCTGCCGTAGACACTGTCTATCTGGTTGGGGGAGCAACAGATTTTTCGGAATTTGCGGGGACATTCTCTAAATTACTCGGTCGTGAGGTTGTGCAGCCGGCCTGTCCTCGTTTTGTGACCCCACTGGGAATCGCGATGAGCGTGAATGATGAATAGGAAGTGATGATCCATGTATTTAGCGAAGGTTGTCGGGAATGTTGTATCAACGAAGAAGAAAGAAGAATTGACCGGTTATAAACTTATGATTGTCACCATCGTCGGATCCGACGATGAAAAATGGGAAAAACGGATTGTTGCTGTGGATCTTGTCGGGGCAGGGCGTGATGAATATGTGCTCGTTTCCTGCGGAAGCTCCGCGCGAGCGGCACTGAAACATCCCGAATCGCCGATTGATGCAGCCATTGTCGGTATCATAGACAGCTTCGCAGAATGATTGAGAGCCAAAAGAAAGGTGAGACCAGTAATGGATATTGATAAATTGGTAGATCGTATTCTCAAGGATTCAAAAATTGACTTGGCATTTGAGACAGAACCCACACAGACTGTTTCAAAGTCCGTAACGGAAAATACGCCGATATCCGGTAAAGACGGTGTTTTTGACACGGTCGATGAAGCAGTAAAGGCAGCAAAAAAAGCGCAGAAACTCTATTTCCATGTTTCACTGGCAAGACGAAAAAAGGTGATTCAGGCCATACGGGATACGCTGCTTCCGGAAATCGAGGAAATCGCCCGAATGGGGTATGAAGAGACGAACATGGGCAATCTTCAGGATAAAATTCAAAAGAATTATCTGGCGCTCACCAACACACCAGGCGTTGAGGATCTCAACACGCTGACGCAGGTGCTGACCGGAGACGATGGCATGACCCTTTATGAATTATGTCCTTATGGTGTAATCGGAGCCATTGCGCCTAGCACGAATCCTACTGAAACCCTGATCAACAATGCGATCGGCATGCTGGCGGCAGGTAACGCAATCTATTTCAGCCCGCATCCCGGAGCGAAAAACAGCTCAGCCTGTCTGATTCAGAAATTGAATCGAATCGTCAGTGAGGCAAGCGGTATTGATAATCTGATCGTCACAATCAAGGAACCGTCGATTGAAGCTGCTCAGGCGATGATGGTTCATCCGGATATCAATCTGCTCGTCGTTACCGGCGGCCCCGGTGTCGTCAGCCAGGCGATGAAAAGCGGAAAGAAGGTTATGGGCGCCGGTGCCGGAAATCCGCCTACTCTGGTTGATGAAACAGCAAATATCGAAAAGGCGGCGGTAGATATTGTTGACGGCGCTTCATTCGATAACAACCTCCCATGTATCGCGGAGAAAAATGTGGTCGTTGTCAATAAGGTCGCGGATTTTCTGTTGTACAACATGGAAAAGGCCGGTGCCTTTTACGTGAAAGAACTGTCCGACATTAAAAAATTGGAAGCGCTGACTGTGACCGCAAAGCAAACACCAAACAAGAAATATGTCGGCAAGTCGGCCGAGAAGATTCTTCAGGATGCGGGCGTTTCCTATAACGGTCATCCGCGACTTGTACTCGTCGAGTCTACACCGGATATGCCGTTCGCCAAAATCGAAATGTTAATGCCGGTTGTTCCGTTCATCCGTGTTCCGGATTTTGACGCGGCGCTGGCCGTCTGTCTGGAATTGGAACATGGATTGCATCATACGGCGACCATGCACTCGGAAAATGTGACGCGGTTAAATAAAGTTGCACGGGAAATGCAGACCTCTATTTTCGTGAAAAACGGTCCGTCGTTTGCCGGTATCGGCTTCAAGGGTGAGGGACCGACAACGTTCACCATCGCAACACCTACCGGCGAGGGAACAACATCGGCCCGAAACTTTGCGCGTGTCAGAAGATGTGTTCTGACCGACGGTTTCTCAATTAAGTAAAGGAAGTGTTTCCGATGGGCATGTTCTTTCTCAGAACAAAAATTCTGATCAACGATGCAGTTAATCAAGAAATTGACCACATTCACGCGGAACGTGTATGGATTGGCTGCGACCCGTTCCTTGTAACAAATGAACGCGTTAAGGAGATCATCGGCAATTTGGAAAGAAAGAATGAGGTTTCTGTGTTCAGCGATATCGTGCCGGAACCTCCGCTTGAAAAAATAGCTTCCGGAATTGCTTCCGTAGTCGGTTATAAACCTACGATTATTCTTGCCATTGGCGGAGGATCGGCAATCGATACGGCCAAGGCTGTACGGTTTTTCGCACAGAAAAAGTTTCCACTTCATATCAAGACGTTCTATGCGATGCCAACGACTAGCGGAACAGGTTCGGAGGTGACGGGCGTCGCCGTGGTTACCGATGTGCAGAACAAGACGAAGTATCCGCTCACCGACGATGCGATTGTACCAGATGTTGCCTTACTGTTGCCCGAGCTTGTTGCCGGTTGCCCGAAATCAGTGACGGCATTCAGCGGGATGGATGTCTTGACCCACGCGCTGGAGGCGCTTGTGGCAACACAGGCCAACGCATTCAGTGACGCGTTGGCCGAAAAGGCAGCGTCTCTTGTCTTTGAGTATCTGCCCAAATGCTATGAGGATGGAACGAATCTTGCCAGCCGTTCCATCATGCATGAGGCGTCATGTCTTGCCGGAGTAGCGTTTCAGAACGCGGGACTCGGGGTCAGCCACGCGATTGCCCATCAAATTGGCGGGCAGTTCCATCTGCCTCATGGACTTGTGAATTCAATTTTGCTACCGCATGTCGTGCATTATAATGCAACGGATTCGGCAGCTAAGAGTAAATATGCCGTCGCAGCGCGCAAGTTGGGAATTGCGGCATGGAATGACGATGATGCGGCGGCCGTGCGGCTCCTTATTCAAAAGATTGTGAGTTTGTCTGTGAAGTTAAACTGTTCTCAAAGTTTAACTGAATCCGGAGTGTCCAAGGAAGCGATTGCTTCCGGACTTGGAGAAATCATTGAGAATGCACAGAAGGATTTCACCTATCAGTACAATCCGATTGTACCAACAAAGAAGGATTTAGTAGACCTTCTGCTTGCAAGTGTCTGAACAGGAGGAATACGGTTCTTCGATTGGCATTCTATGGGTTTAACATCCTAAAAGAAAAAGGTGATCTGTTATGAACGCTTACCTAGGTGAATTTTTAGGTACAATGATTCTCATCATGTTCGGAGCCGGTGTCGGTGCGTCGATAAATTTGAAAAAGGCCTATGCGCAAGGCTCGGGCTGGGTCATGATTGCATTCGGCTGGGGATTCGCCGTTATGCTTGGCGTTTACACGGCCGGTTACTTCGGGGCTCCCGGTCATTTGAATCCCGCACTGACCATCGCATTTGCGGCGGGTGGCTTGATTAAATGGTCGATCGTTCCGGGTTTTGTGCTTGCCCAGGTTGCAGGCGCATTTCTCGGTGCGGCAATTACCGTTCTCCATTTCTACCCGCATTTTAAAATCACGAAGAAGGATGAAGGAAATTCAGTCGCTATATTCGCGACGGTGCCTTCAATAGAGAACCAGACCTTTAACTTTATTAGTGAAGTCATCGCCACCTTTGCGTTTACACTTTGTCTGCTGACACTTGGAGATTTTACAGCAGGGCTTAAACCCTTGATCGCCGGATTCCTCATCGCGGCAATCGGCTTTTCATTCGGCTCTACAACCGGATACGCCATTAATCCTGCCCGAGATTTCGGTCCGCGATTCGCCTATGCGGTGCTGCCGATTCCGAATAAAGGTTCAGCGAATTGGTCGTATGCCTGGATTCCGATTGTCGGACCGATCATCGGCGCGTGGCTGGCGACAATCTTAGTCGGGCTGATTTAAAAAGGAAAGGAGATAAACCATGACCGATAAATTATTAGCGATTAATTCAGGAAGTTCATCGTTAAAATTCAAATTGTTTGAAATGCCAGAGGAAAAAGTCATTCTTAGCGGTTTGTATGAACGGCTTGGATTCCAAAACGCAACGTTTGTCTTGACGTATAAAAGTCTGAAGACTAAAGAAACGTTGGCGATTACCTCACATGAAGAAGCCGTTGATCACTTGCTAAATGTGCTGCTTCGCCTCAAGGTCGTGGAGTCTCTTGAGGAAATAACCGGTGTCGGACACCGCGTCGCCCATGGTGGGGAACTTTTTAAATGCTCGATTCGTGTGGGGGAAAAGGAACTCCATGCGATTGAAGAATTAAGCGAACTCGCGCCGCTGCATAATCCGGTGAATGCCATCGGAATTAAGCTGTTCGCAAAAGCGCTCCCGAACGCAATTCAGGCAGCAGTGTTTGATACATCATTTCATCAAACCATGCCGGCAGAAAACTATCTGTATCCGATACCTCATGAGTTCTATGAAAAGTATAAGATCAGAAAATACGGATTCCACGGCACCAGTCATGAATATGTCGCCAATGAGGCAGCCGGGATTCTTGGCAAAAAAATAACCGATCTGAAGATCATTACCTGCCATCTGGGGAACGGTGCCAGCATTTGCTGCATCGACCGAGGAAAATCTATTAACACGTCGATGGGATTTACACCAACGGCAGGGTTGATGATGGGCACTCGCTCCGGGGATATTGATCCGACCGTACTGACCTATCTTCAGAGAAAGCTGAATCTCACGACTGACGAAACCGAGCGTGTCATCAATCTGAGATCGGGAATCCTTGGCGTTTCCGGAGTATCGAATGATTTCCGTGATGTTGAAAGGTGCGCCAATGCAGGCGAAGAACAATCGATTCTGGCCATTGAAATGTTTGTCAAGCGTATTTGCAGTTTCATTTTGACCTACGTCTTTGAACTCGGGAAACTTGACGCACTTGTTTTTACGGCAGGAATTGGGGAAAATTCCGCATTCATCAGAGAGAAGGTATGCGGGTCATTAAAAGGTTTGGGTTTGGCGCTCGATCCGAAAAAAAATGAATCGAATGAGCCGATGATTCAATCGGAGCATTCGACGTCGGCAATCATGGTTGTCCCGACTGATGAAGAGCTGGTGATCGCCAGAGACACCTTTTCTCTTTTAGAAAAGGTGCGTAAAAAAAAATCAAGTCATGGCTTGACCATTCGCGATCAACAACGGATAAATAGTAATTATCTCACAGTGCAAGTCTCTAAGATTGTGTATAATTAGGACAGGAATGTGAAAGCGCTTTCTGAGGAGGCAGTGAGATGAAATCCGCACAGTTAGTTCATGCAGCTTATGAAGATGAGTCAGCAAAGAGCGATATGTATACAAAGTACGAGCAAAAAATTATCAATGAAGTTGGTTTGAGACGAATTATTGATGTGCCTTCCTTGCAGAAAGTTCAGGATGATCTGGCGAGCATTACCGGATTATCCATGGTCACAGTGGATTCTAAAGGAATACCAATCACGGAAGAGAGTGGTTTTTCCACATTTTGTGCCGCACGGAGAAAAATCACATCATGTAAGGAGAACTGCTTTTTTTCCGATGCTTATGGCGGATTAAAAGCGGCGATTTCGAACTCACCTTATGTATACCGATGTCCGGCCGGTTTGGTTGATTGCGCGGTGCCGATTTTTGTAAGCAACCAGCCGCTCGGCGCCGTGCTTATGGGTCAGGTCCGCTGTCCTGATTCCGGCACGCTTGAAAATGTCGAAAAATTTGTCAAGGAAAAGATCAGTAAAGAGCATTGTGCCGAATTGATGGAAAAATATGAACAGACCACTATTCTTGAAATAAATAAAATAAAAATGATCGGCAATATGATCTATTTTATTATTAAAGAGATGATGGAACGGAGGGTCGCTCAACTCGTTCAGGATGAGATAGAGCGAACAAATTTTGAACTTGTTGATGAACTGAGTGAGAAAGAAGCACAGCTAAACAAAATCCGTAAAAATGAACGCAGGCAGCTGAAAACTGAGCTTGCTCCGCAATTTCTTATGAGCATTATGAATGCAATCAGCAGCCTTTCCATACTTGAAGGAGCGCGGCAAACCAATGAATTGGTTTGTCTGTTCTCAAATATGTTGCGATATAATTTCGAAACGAAGGAGAAATTCGTTGCGCTTGATAAAGAATTGGTGAACTTGGATAACTATCTAGGTATCCAGCGCATTCGTTTCGCTGATCGATTCGACTATCAGATCGTGAAAAAATGTCAGACCAGAAATAAGAAGGTACCTTATCTCGTATTCTTTCCTTTTGTTGAAAACGCGATTCTGCATGGCATTCTGCCGGGGAAAAAAAAGGGTAAAGTAGTAGTGACAGTGGAAGATTGTTCAGATCGAAACTATTTGATCACGATTGAGGATAACGGCAGAGGAATGGATCAAGAGGATGTGGATCGGCTGCTGGGAAACCAAGCGCAAACGAACACAGAGAAGAGTGCGCTTAAAGGAATCAGCATCTATAACACGAGAAAAAGGCTGGTTGGTTATTTCGGAAAAGAATACGATATAAAGATCCAAAGCCGACGGAATTTCGGTTTTACTGTATATTGCCGGATTCCTGCCGTGATCGAGGAGCATGATGGAGATGACGAAGCTTAACGTACTAATTGCCGATTTGGACTATCTCTTCCAACAAGCGCTGAAAAAGGTTCTCTCCGAAGATCAGCGCTTTACGGTTTTTGAAACAGACGGTGAGCAAAAAGGAGATTTGGTTGATTTATGCAGTCGTTATATGCCTGATATTCTTTTTACGGATATCTTGGAAAACGGTGAACCGTCGAGTGATCCGGTAAAGAAAGTCTGTCAGGCATTTCCATCAATACGTGTTTATATTTTTACAAATTACAGTGAATTTCATTTGATTCAGGAGCTGATGCGGTCGGGTATTGCCGATTATCTGCTACTGCCTTTATCACTCGCCCAGTTGTCGGCGCTGCTGAATGAGGTTGAAAAAAAGGCGAGTTTCAACACCCTGACGGATAAGATCGCCCTGCTGCTAACAAAACAGAACTTTGAAGAACTTTACCGGAATCTTCCCGTGTTAGCGAATGAGATTCAACAGTCGTTTAAAAAAGATTCACAGTCGGTGAATCTTCAGCTTGAAAAGGTTATATCAGTCAGTCTGAAGCTGATCCATTGTACCAATCCGGAGCAGCAAGCACGCTATCGGCAGAAATTAACATTCAGCAGGGACGTGATTGAGGATGACCTGAAGCTTCAGTTCATGCTGTTTGACTATTTCGATGAGTTGTATAAACAGCGTACGATTCAGAAACGGCCGCAGATGTCTCAGGTCTTTCATTACATTGAAAGGACTATTTATCAGGATATTTCGCTTGCCGCGACATCAGACGCATGCGGGATCAGTCAAGGGTATTTGAGCCGAGTGATGAAAGAGCAGTACGGATTCGGATTTAATCAGTATATTCAGATGAAGAAAATTCAGCTGGCGAAACAAGCCTTTTATTTTAATCATGATAAAGTGATTGATGTGGCTTTCCAGCTCTCATACAACGAACCCAGTTATTTCACCAAGGTTTTTAAAAGAGTCGAGAAGATGTCGCCAAATCAATTCAAGAAAAAGCTCATGGGGAACGGTTAGCCAATTTGAGAAAGGGAGGTGGTGATTCCAATGAATGCAACGGAACGCACGTCGGAATCAGTAACCGAAGGTCACCCGGATAAACTATGTGATCAGATTGCGGACACGATACTCGATGCTTATTTAAGGAAAGATTCACAGGCTCATGTTGCGATCGAGTGCATGATATCACAAAATTTGCTTGTGATCGCCGGAGAGATCAGATCTTCAGCATCAATAAATTTGGAAGCGCTTGCGAGAGCTGTTCTCCGTTCTGTCGGCTATAACAGTCGGGAAAAGGGCTTTGATTGTGATAGAAGCCTGATCATTACGAATGTAAACCAGCAGTCAAAGGATATAAGCCAAGGTGTTGATTGCGCGCTTGAATTTAAGCAGCGGACAACTGCCGACGGTGATTTAAAAATAGGGGCCGGCGATCAGGGAACGGTTTACGGTTATGCGTGTAACGAAGCCGAAGATTATCTTCCCTTGACGCTTTATCTGGCGCATCGACTGACCAGGAGGCTTGCTGAGGTGAGAAAACAAGGCGTTTTTCCTTTTCTTCGGCCGGATGGCAAGGCTCAGGTAACCGTTCGCTATGACGAGAATGATCGGCCGGTATCGGTAAAAACAGTCGTTTTATCCGCGCAGCACGATGAAGCAGTCAGCCGGGAAGAATTAACAGAGAAACTGACTCGTGACGTAATCCAAGCGGTTGTTCCCGCTGAACTGCTCCGGAATTCAGAATTATTGATTAATCCCACAGGGCGGTTTGTTATCGGCGGACCCCAGGGCGACACGGGATTAACCGGACGCAAAATTATTATTGACACGTATGGAGGCGTCATTCCCCATGGAGGCGGCGCATTCTCCGGTAAGGACCCATCAAAGGTTGACCGTTCCGGAGCTTATATGGCCAGATATGCGGCAAAAAATGTAGTTGCGGCCGGCTTGGCGGATCGGTGTCAGATTGCAGTCTCCTATGCGATTGGTGTCGCGGAACCGGTCTCTGTATCCGTTGAAACATTTGGGACAGAACGTATCCCGCTTCAGGTGCTGCAAGCAATTGTTCATAAGACGTTTCAGTTCGCGCCGGGTTCTATTATTGAAACGCTTCATCTCAGACGGCCAATCTATCAGAGTACCGCTTGCTATGGGCACTTTAAATCCGGTTTCGGTTATCCGTGGGAGGAGACCGATCAGGTCGGCTTGCTGGAGCGGTTGAAAAGAGCGGTCGTTCAGGCAATGCAACGCTGATCAGATACCCGCTTTTACCCTTTTGCGACGCTAAAAAGGAGAAGGTTTCATGATGATAAAAAGAGATGAACTGCGTGTAAAGCTTGAAGTGCTGGTGCCGGGGAAACAGATTACACTTGCCCAGATCATCGGCAAACCTAATCCGGAGGTCTATGCGAAATTAGGGCTTTCCGAAAAATTCGACTCAATCGGAGTCATGAAGCTCACTCCGAAAGAAAGCGCAATTATCGCCGGCGATCTGGCATTGAAGTACGGCCGGGTCGAGATTGCCGCCATAAATCGGCTCAAAGGCACCTTGCTCCTGACCGGGAAGAATGAGTCGGTTGTCTATGCGGTGAGCCACATTCTGCGGGTCTTTCAAACAGTGCTTGGTTTCGAAGTACCCGAGATCACGCGATCCTAGCTGCATGTTCCGGGAAGAAAAGAAGAATGCTTATTCGATGGGAAGGATAACAATGGCAGATCGAGAAAAAATTGAACGTGTAATTGAAGAATATGTACCGGGCAAACAAATAACCATTGCCCATTTAATCGCGAATCCGAATCCGGATATTTATACCAAGCTCGGACTTCCGCCGGAATCAAAGTCAATTGGAATTCTGACCATCTCTCCGGATGAAGCGTCGATCATCGCCAGCGACATCGCAATTAAATCAGGTAATGTCGCCATTGGCTTTCTTGATCGGTTCAGCGGCGCAGTTGTGATCTCAGGAGAAGTATCCTCGGTTGAGTATGCCTTGAGACAAGTAACACAGACGATGCATTCGGTACTTCAGTTTGACGTACCGGAAATTACACGAACGTGAGGGTGTTTCTGATGAACAAGGTTATTTTTATAGGAAAAACAGGCTGCGGAAAAACAACATTGACTCAGGCGATGAACGCGATTGACGTGTCCTATCACAAAACGCAGCAGGTGATGCTTTTTAACGATTCCATCGACACACCGGGGGAGTTTCTGGAAAGTCAGCTTTTGTTTAATCATCTTGTCAGCGCCGCCGCTGAAGCGAAAATGATTTGCTTTGTCCAAAGCGCCAAAGCCGAAGATCTGACCAATTTTTTCCCACCATTATTTTCCTCACGGTTTCCAGGAAAACAAATCATTGGTGTGGTTACCAAAATTGATCTTGCGGGAAGCGATCAAATTGCAAAGGCGGAACAGCTGCTCAGACTTGCGGGCGCCTCACGCATATTCAGAACCTCAGTCATGACCGGAACAGGACTTGAAGATCTATTCGGATGGTTCGAAACAGAGGGTATTGGTGTTCAACTTTATAAAAGTGTCTGACAGCCAAAGGAGTCAAAACGGAGATGCTCTGTCGGATGATTGCAGAGTGAATGGTAAATGGTAAAGGAAGGAACTGATCAAATTATTGTGCCGATTTTTTTAAGTCCATGAGAAAATCAGCTGCCGAATCGGTCATAGGCAGCTTTAAATGCATCCGCATGTTCGACGAATACGGCTACAAGATTCGGATCGAAATGGGAAGCGCGTTTTTCTTTAATAATCTTAAATAAGCCGATTTGTACACGCGCTCGGATCGCAGGGCTTCATAAACATCGGCCAGGGCGACGATTCGTGCGGAAAGGGGGATATTTTCACCTGCCAGCCCGTCCGGATAACCGGTTCCGTCCCATTTTTCATGGTGAGAACGTGTGAGCTTGATCCCAAGTTTTAGAAATTTATTTCCCGTATACTTTTCTTGCACCTGTGCGAGTGTGTTTGCCCCAATGATCGCATGTGTTTTCATCACGTCAAATTCATTGGTTGTCAGTTTACCCGGCTTCAGAAGAATTTGATCCGGTATACCGACCTTTCCTATATCGTGCAGAGGACTTGATTTGTATAGGTTATCAATGAACGTGTCGGTGATTACGTTTTTGTATTGAGGCAATTGATGCAGATATTCAGCAAGCAGTTTGCACAGTGAAGAAACGCGTTCAACATGAAATCCGGATGTCATATCTCTTGATTCCAGTAATCGCACCAATGAGTAAATCGTAGCAATCTGAGATTCATAGAGTTCCTTTTCATTTTTTAGATTTCGGTCGAACTCTCGTTTATAATAATCAGCAAAAAATCCGATGACGAATGCAATGATCACATATAAGGTTAACCGGATCAGCCAATTTTCGATGGGCTGGCTTTGACGCAGGGAGACATCTAAAGGCATGAGGGGTCCGATAAGCAGTGCATTGACAGCAGCATGAATGATTCCTTGATACTTGCCATGGGTTGCGGAAACAATGGCGATGGGCAGGTACATAAAATTGGAATAGACATTTGACGTTCCACCTGTAAGATACACAATCAGAGCAACCAGAGAAGATAAAAAGTAGCAGCCGGCCAGAATAAGAGGAGGAATGCATGCAGCATTATGATGTGCCGCTTTTATGTTCGTGTCCATGGTTATTCTTCCTTTTGTTTTTATTTTAAAGGCGGTTGTATATTTTTTGCTTATTATTCATAATATAGCGAATTTTTTACCAATAGTACAAAATTTGGTAAAATTTTGAGGAAACGTAACTTTGTTAAGGCTTTGGCAGAGATCAAGCTTTAGCGTGAAATGCTGTCTGAGGGCGGTGCAAGCAGTCTGACTGGTTGAAGGACAAGCACGGAGCCCTCCTGGAGAATCATCCCAATTTTCCCGGGCAAATTGCTGTAGGATCCTGATTCAAACAAAGCGCAGGCAATGCTTCGAATGAAAAAAATAGACATGGCTACTTTGAAAAAGGTTCATGGACAATAAGAAAGTACGCCGCTTTTCGATGAGAAAAGCGGCGCGTCGTTAATTTTCACTCCGATCAACGAGCTGTTTTCTGCTGTTGAAAAATTCATGATAGGCTAAATAACAGGAGATAAATGAAGAAATTGCTGTTGTTGACAGCAGCATAAAGGTGACCATGATCTGGTATTTGATTGCTTCTATCGGTGGTATTCCGGCAAGGATGAGTCCGGTCATCATTCCGGGGAGCGATACGATGCCGAGTGTCTTTGCCGAATCAATGGTTGGTAGCATCCCGGTTTTTATCGCGTCCCGGATGATTTTTTTGGATGAAAGAAGAATATCCGCACCAAGCGCAAGCTTCGTTTCGATTTCATCTCGCTTATTTTTGAAATCTGCTGTCATTTGTTTGTAGCATAGCCCGAGTGCAACCATCGAGTTGCTGATGATCATGCCGCCGATCGGGATCATTTGATTGGGTTCGTATTTGATAATGCCCGTTAAAATTAAAATGAAAAGAGTCACAAGTGTGCCGACGGCAATGGACAGAAAAGAGATCAGCAGACCTCTTTTGATGGCTTTGCCTCTTTTTGCGGCATTGTAGGAAGCATTAAAGGTCATAAACAGCAGCAAAAGGGTTGTAAATGCCGGATTTTTATAACCAAACACAAAATTCAAGACATAGCCGACGGCGACGAGCTGGATGACCGCCCGGACCACGCTGATGATTGTCTCTTTTTCTAGCTTAAGCTTTTGCCAATAAGAGAAGAAAAGGGTGACGAAGACAAGTGATGAAGCGATCATCAGGGATGTGACATGAATGGTTGTTGAACCGTTCATAGGATCGTCTCCAATGCCTGAATTTCGCCATTTTTGATTGTGAGTACTTTATTGGCATGCCGTTTGCCCTGCTCAGGGTTGTGGGTGATCCACAGAATCGTGGTTCCTTCATTATGGAGTGACGTGACGACATGCTCGACAATCGCTGTATTGGCGACATCAAGTGCTGAGGTCACTTCATCAAGCAGCAGAATCTCAGGTGTAAACAATAGACTGCGAATCAGTGCAATCCGCTGTTTTTCTCCCCCGGACAAATTTTTGATCTCTTTTTCCAGATAATCCGTTGTCATTTGAAACGAAGAAAAAAGTGCTTTTACCCGTGCATCATCGACAGGTAAATTTCGGATTATATAGGGAAATTCGATGTTGTCACGTACGCGGTCACCGAATAGATAAGGGGTCTGAAAGCAATAAGCGATCTTCTTTCTAAGGTCGGTCGGTTCAAAATTATCAATGGGTTGTCCATGAAAAAGAAGGGTACCGTCGGTCGGACTGATGAGGTGGCAGCAAAGCCTGAGAAAGGTACTTTTGCCACTTCCTGACGGACCCATGATTGACATGAAATCACCGGAATTGATCGATACGGAAATACCTTTTAAAATATCTTCCTCTCTGTTATTGAAAGACACATTTGTAAATTCTAGCAAGGACACAGTGACACCGCCATTCCGTTATTTTATGAAAAGTATGGGTTGTCTCTCTAGTTTAACGTTTTTTGGCGATACAAGCATTAATGAGTTTTGGCTGTTTAATCCATGTTGTATCGAATGGTCGGCGACTCCACAAAATAGCGTTCGGCCTCCCCGGCTTCAGCCTTTGTTTGCTGAACAGTACCAAAGGGGTGCTGCGGCGGTGCATAGATCGAGTACAATTTGATCGGTATATTGCCGATGTTTACTAGATCATGCCATGTTCCTGCAGGAACCATAAAGGCAAAATCACGTCCTACCTGCTGCTGAAAATCAAGCCGATCTTTCTGCCTGCCCATCATAACCACCCCCTGGCCCTCCTCAATACGGATAAACTGGTCCAAGTGCGGATGGATTTCCAAACCAATATCCTCGCCCGGATTAATGCTCATCAAAGTCACCTGTAAATGTTTACCGGTCCATAATGCGCGGCGATAGGCCTGATTCTGCCTGGACGCCTGATCAATATTCACCGCAAACGGATTCGGTCCATTATCATTAAAAGTCAGAGTTGAGGATTCGTTAGATTGCCAAGAATCGGTCGATGGCTGAAAACAATCATCAATTTTCGGTTGTGAATAGGGGTATTCTGAGTATTCTCTAAGGGGATACGGACTCCTAGAATATGGATACGGATACATAAGGGTCAATCCTTTCATAGGTCAAGATCATCATAATGTATGTATGTGATATGCGGGTTGTGTCTATTGATAAAAAGCAATTCTTTGAATTCGAATCGAGTATCGTATCATGGTTATTAATGTCTAATAATGAGTAAGTAAATGAAAAATGGATAAACAGGGAAATGCCTTTGTGCAAGGAATAAGCAAAAAAAAGAATTCTATAAATATACTGAAAATAGTTATTGAGACTCTAGTTTTTCATTTCTCCCAAGTTTATGGTAGAGGCATGGTTGGCAGTATCTTGCATTCTTTTCAAATCGATCAAATAATGGTTGGGAGGAAGCATCTTGAAAAAAATGCTTAGGGGGACTTTGGTTTTCGTGGCGTCCTTCATGCTGACGAGTGCGCCTGCACAGTCATTTGCGGCGCATGCCAAAGGTTCCGGTTATGCGAAAGAGAGTGATCATACGTACCTCATCAGCTCAGCGAAAGACTTTACAGCAGGAACAAGACAGAACATCACCATTGATCATCGTCTGGGCGACGGCGTAATCACACTGAAGAAATCGCGAAGATATGCGACTGAAGGTACGTTTGTATCTCCTGAAATGTCAACGGAACCATTCGAGTATCTGATTGCTTCGTGGAACAGCGATACACCTGCCGGCACGTATGTTGAAATTCAGGTCCGTGCACACATCAGCCATTACAATACCGATAATCAGTTAGTAAAAGATTGGTCGACATGGCGTTCGTGGGGCAAATGGGGCACAAATATTGCCCGGGCAAGTGTCTCAGATTTGTCAGACCCATTAGCTTATGTGGATGTCGACACGTTCACAGTGCGTGGCAGCCGCGGTGAGACGGCGGATAAGTTTCAGATTAAGGCGATTCTGCACAGTGACAATCCACGGGTCGCTCCGAGTGTGCGACTGCTTTCTGCATCAACAGAACTAGGCTGGAATTCGATCAGCCAGCATCCGAGTACCATCACGCTGAACAAAGACATTGATACACCTGACTATTCACAAATGATTCGTGATCCGAAAATCGCCAACTCCATCTGCAGCCCGACAACAATTACGATGGCGATGAACCGTATGGGGGAAAATCTTCTTCTTGAGGAGACCGCACTCCGTAATTATGATTATGACTATGAAGGCTTTGGCAACTGGGCATTCAGCACAGCACTTGCGGGAAGCTACGGTTATAAATCGTATTCCGTGTTCACCGACATTGATGGACTGAAGAGGGAAATTGCCAAAGGATATCCAGCAGCGGTCAGTGTTAAGTATACAAATGATCCGACCAATACACGCTATCCTTATGTTGAGGGCGCTCCGGGAACAACGCCGGGTCATTTGATTCTCGTCAGAGGATTTGAGACGATTGATGGGCAGGATTATGTCATTGTCAATGATTCATTTGCGCCATCCGATGATACGGCTGTTCGAAAATATAGAGCTGATCAATTCCAGAAAGCATGGGCAAACGGCGTTGCCTATATTGTCCGTGACAAAGAACGAGGAGCGGGCTATGCTGCGGCAAAACGCGTGCGTGCGACTTTGCGACCGACCAAACAGGAAAATGAATACGCTTTGTATGCAGGTTTTAAGAAAATCAACATTCCGGCTAACTTCACCGCAGATGTCAGTCCTTTGACTGAGCAATCCGGTACACTCGCATATACAATTTCTGATGGGGAAAAATATGACACAGACGCGCATAAGAAATTTTATTATACACACGAAACGGAAGACGGCAACATCGTACTTAATGTCAAGCAGTTGGAAGCGGATTTGAACGGCAAGCACGCAACGCTGACTCTGTATGTGCTCAGTACATCCGGCGACAATTATGTTGCCACACTTGATTTGAACAAGAAGATGCATCGCCGTTAAAAGAAACGCACGTCATGCCATTTTACCCACCTGTTAAACGATCAGGGAGGTGATTTTTTAATATTGATTCAAGTTAGTGGTATACAAATGTAAAAATAATAAATGAATGCACTAGAGTTTGTGTAGCTTATTTAATTAAATGATATATTAGATATAGTAAGGTGAAACAGAATGAGAGGAGCTGTTGACATTGAAATGGGAGCAAATTCGTGAGCATTATCCGGAACAATGGGTTCTCGTTCAAGCCGTCTCTGCTTACTCAAAAAATTCAATCCGCCGTTTTGAAGAACTGTCAGTCATCGCAAATTTTCCCGAATCCACTTTGGC
This sequence comes from Sporolactobacillus shoreicorticis, assembly GCF_024125445.1. Taxonomy (GTDB): domain Bacteria; phylum Bacillota; class Bacilli; order Bacillales; family Sporolactobacillaceae; genus Sporolactobacillus; species Sporolactobacillus shoreicorticis. The sequence goes on from NZ_JAMXWM010000001.1 coordinate 318,568, forward strand.
ATGGAAAGCATACAAAAAACTACATTTAGCTGACCCTACTCAAGAGTATTATGTTTTCCATACAGACCATGAAATACTAGAGGTAAAAGAACAGAAATTTATTGGAATTAGGAAACAACTCCAATGAAAATTCTTATCAAAGATGGGCTGCCAATCGTATCTGTGTCACTTGCTTATAAAGGAGCTATGATCCAATTAGATGACGTACTTTTAGATACAGGAGGATGGCAGTATTGATGCTGTTATAGGTATGCCAGCAAACCTTTTCTTCGGAACTTCCATTCCAACAACAGTCATCATTTTAAAGAAAAACCGTACCACAAGAGATGTCTTATTTATTGACGCGAGTAAAGAGTTCACAAAGGGCAAGAACCAGAACAAATTTACAAAACAAAATATAAATAAGATTGTTCATACATATAAGAAACGTGAAGATATTGAGAAATATGCTCATGTTGCTGGCTTTGATGAAATAAAAGAGAATGAACTCAACTTAAACATACCGAGGTACGTAGATACGTTCGAGGAAGAACCGCCCATTGATATTGTTGAGTTGAGCAAAGAAATAGTCTCCTTAAAAGAAGAAATTGCTCAGTCTCAACAAGAATTCTTGAAACTATTGGACGAGCTGAACGTAACAGACGAATCCAAAGACATCATCGCGGCAAAGGCGGTGTTTCAATAATGGAGAAAAGGAGGAATGTACCAAAGATACGATTTGACGGCTTTTTTGACGATATTGATTCTGCACATAATCAAGATATCCGTGATGAGATTGAAAAGGCACTTCAAAAATTGAATAAAACTGAGAATGTTAAACATATTTATCGAGAAATATTGAATGCGATTGATAACAAGAAAATTAATCCGGATGAGGATGTTTTTGTTGTGAAGCGTCGGTATTTCACGCAAGCTCGTAATCATATGATCGAAGCATTTGCGACTACTTGGTTCGTGGATAAAAATGAGCTCTATTCATCAGCAATTCAATATATGGTTGGGGCTGATCCCATACCGAATATCGGAAGTATCATTGACAGTAAACGATTTGATCAATACAAAGTGGTTCATCCAGAGGCTAAACCACTGAGATATGGTCCGGAGATGAAACGTCAATGGAGAAAAACACTGGATGAATGTGTTGTTCCATTGGATGATGAATTGAAATAGAAAATAACTAAATCAATTAGCTTGAGTTTTTTAATATGCAAATCTTTTCTGGGAGGGATTTACGTTGACGGAAACGGTACAGAAACACGCGAAACGGCTGCATGAGCAATATATTGTGCTGGACGCTCATTTTGATCTCTTGATGGAAGTGGACCTGCGACGGAAGCTTGGTTATCGAAAAGTCATTGAGACAGAATTTCTTCCCATATTAAACGCAGGCGGAGTGAGCGCATTGGTCTGCTCACTGTTCATCGAAAGCGAGTATCTGCCTGAAATGGGCTTGAAAATGGCACTGGATCAGGTAAGTGCTCTGTATTCGGAGATCGAGGAATCTCCAGATAAAATTCAATTATGTACAACCTATAACGACATTTTGGATGCGCATGCCCATCATAAACTAGCAATCTTACTTTCTCTCGAAGGCGTCGATCCATTAACGAATGATCTCGGTCTCTTACAGATTTTTTATCGATTGGGTGTTCGATTCGTCGGTTTAACATGGAGCAGAAGGAACTTTGCCGCTGATGGAAGTCATTTTCATGCTGTAGATGAAGGACATCAAGGCGGCTTGACAGAATTCGGTGTTCGGCTGGTTAAAGAGGCAGAGAAGCTGAATATGATTATTGACGTCAGCCATTTGAATGATGTCAGCCTAGCTGATGTACTGGAACGGACAAATGTACCGATCATTGCATCTCATTCTAATGCGCGTTCGCTGGCTTCATCAATGCGCAATCTGACCGATGAACAAATAGGCGAGTTGGCGATCAGGGGCGGTGTGATCGGGATGAACGGGTTTAACTCATTTGTCTCCGATATTTATGAAGATGGTGATGTCAGTCATTTGATCGATCACCTTGATTACATGGTAAACCTTGTGGGGATTGAGCATGTCGGAATCGGCTTGGATATTTGCAATTTCCTGAGCGAAATTCCGCTCAAGCCTGCGGGACACACGCGGGACTCATATGACGTGATTGCCAGCCATAGGGATTTGCCGATTTTCACGGAAGAATTGATTCGCCGCGGATACAGCGACGGTGAAATCGGTTTGATTATTGGTGGTAATTTCTTAAACTTATATAAAAAGATACTGAGATAAAGCTTAGCCGGGAAGGGGTACAATTTTTGTTCCATGTACTTCGCGGATTTTTAAATGGTTTGCGATCTCGTCTCTATTCAGATCAGTGATGCCTCCACCCGGTAAAATGATCAATCGTCCGGCCGCATACTGAATGAGTCGTTGCAAATGATCGAAATGATGATCAATTGGGGCATTCATAGGACCGCCGTGTGTCAAAATACGTTTCACATGATGCGCAGCCAGCCAATCAATGGCGCTGAGCTGTGCCCCGAATTCTAATTGGTCGAAAGCCATATGGAACATAATATCCAGATTGCTGGCAGCTTTGATCAGCGCATGTGTGGCTCGTTCGTCCAGTTGATTCTGTTCGGTTAGGCAGCCGAGGACAACGCCGTCGGCTTCAAGCCGACACGCTTGTTCGATGTCTTCGCACATCATCCCAAGTTCATCGTCGCTATAAGTGAAGTTTCCACTGCGTGGGCGAATCATCACCATGACCGGCACGTTGCGGGAGTGGCAATATGGAATAGTATGCGCCATCACGCCATAGCTGACCGTTGTACCGCCAACGGCGAGATTGTCACAAAGTTCAATACGATTGGCGCCACGGTCAATGGCCTCAGGAATACGTGTAAAGTTTTCCGCACAAAACTCTTTGATCAGCATTGGATGCACCTCATTCCCTTATAAAGATAGAGTAACATGAAAGAGGGAATGGTGCTCAAACAAAAGTGGTTAGGGAGATGGCATTGTGGATAGCAATTAGTCAGATTATGTACAAACCTCAGACTACTGAAACGGAACAAAGTCACTTGATCGATTTAATCAATCACCGATTTGATCGGCGCATTCATTACTACGGGAGTGGGCAAAAGCTGTGGGACATTGCAACCACTAACGTTGTGGCACTGATCGGAAGGAAAAAGTGAGCTTTATCTCAAATGAAGTACATAGATTACATGTAATGAAAGGCCGCGGTAGACAACTTATGGATTTTGCAGTAAATCATTTGAAGGATCAAAATTATCACAAGATTTTTTTATGGGTGTTTGAAGAAAATCAGAGGGCGAGAAAGTTTTATGAAAAACACGGTTATACGTTTGATGGAACGAAGGAGCAATTGACTATTGACGGGAAGCAACTGACTGAAATGCGCTATGTTTATCAGCTATAGAATTTAAGGCATTGTTGCTGGCGACTAAACGAACTTTCTGATACCACTGTAGTTCACGCTGAGAATGTTTTATGTTAATTTTTGTGAAGTTAGTTTGTGCTTCATGAGGTATCGCTCTAACCTCGGGAAGGCCTTAAACGAGATATTTTTGGACTTTTTGTGTAATCTTGTTTTCTACTAAAGAACTAAGAAATGGAAAAGGGGGAGAAAGAATGAGTAAAGATAAAGAAACACCTGAAAGAAGAAGAGAAAGACTAAGGCAGGAAGAATTGAAGAAGAACCCTATGGGAACGATGAATGACGCATTTAATAAGGCTGAAAACGGAAGTCTTGCTGATTTAGTAGGTAGTTTAGATTGGAAAGGTATTGGAATACTTATTCTTGTCATCACAATAGGTTTTATTGCTGCATCATTATTACTAAAATGATATGCTCACTAAGCGGTATCTAATTGCGAAAATAACTTTTATAGCAGTTGATGAATTCAATGGAGAAATTGAAGGGAGGGGCAGCATCTTTGCTTAAAATTTTAAACACTAAATTAGTGCGTGCAGAGGAATTAAATGAACTGTTGGCAACAAATCACTGGGATGTTCATCCAATAGAAAAGCTTGAGCTGGGTATAAAATCATCATGGGAGAATATTTGTGCGAGAAATGAAAAACAATTAATTGGTTATGCAAGAATCTTATCTGACGGTATCCGGCATGCCTACATCTGCAATGTCATTGTCTACCCGGATTTTCGAAAACAAGGAATAGGAACAGCGATAATGAAAGAAGCGTTGAAGTTGCTTAAAGAAAACAATTTGTACCCAACCCTAGTTGCAAGTCCCAGAAAGAAAAATTACTATGAAAAGTTTGGTTTTGAGACAGAGAGCAGCGGATTTACTGCAATGTGTATTCGTAAGTCTTTCTGATTGACGATTTAACTGCGCAGCAAAAGAATCCTCAGATAGGAGTTTTTATCCAAACGAACAACTATAGAGACTTTATTGTTTAGACTTCCATACCCGCGTCCCAGACACAGTATGTGTTTTTTCCGGGGGACTGTTTTGCTTTGTATAGAGCCTTATCCGCAGCGGCAAAAAATTCGTGTGCTTCAGCAATTTTTTTTGAATCATATTCACAGATACCGGCGCTGACGGTTAGTGTCACCGGCAATGATAAGCCTAGGCTTCTTTCCTCAAACTTGAAGCGGATCAACTGAGCCATCCGCTCAGATGCTGCAGCATCGTGATGCGTGAGAATGGTGAATTCTTCTCCGCCGTATCGAAAAGCATGGTCATCCTCACTAAGGCAGCTGTTCAGGGCATGAACAAAACAGAGGAGCACCTGGTCGCCTGTTATATGTCCGAAGTGATCATTAATCTGCTTGAAATTATCAATATCCCAAATGATTAATGAAAATTGTTCCTTCTTCTGATGATGGTTTTGGATGAACACATTCAATTGCTCATAAAAGGATGCGTGATTTAATAGTTTTGTAAGAGAATCCTGCCTAACTTGAATGCTTTTCGTAATAATATGGTCGACCAGATCCGAGAGACAGGCGAGAACAATGCGGGCAAGGATGAAGAGCACACACATGAATCCAACCATACTCATGATTTCCATGAATCCCTGATCTGCCCGTGCCGCTTCCGGCCTCAGCGGGAGAATAAAGAAACAAAAAAACAGATAACTGACCAGACTTGCAGCAGCAGCAAAAAATAGTGCTTTCTTATCAATATATAAAAGCGAAATCATAATGGGAATACAGAAAACTGCATAGATAGAGCTGACGACATAATGAACAAAGACAAGATTCAGACAAATAACCAAACTGATGATCAGCAGAATCAAAGCTTGCATTGCCGGGTTCGCCTTCTTGATAAAATGTTCAATCAACAGTGATGCAGCGTATAAACTAAAGCCATTGAAGAGTGTTGGCTTAATTACATAGGTTTGCAAATAGTTGATCACCGGCAGCTCATGCTCAGAAAATCCGGTCATGAATAATTTAATGAAAAAAATGCCGAGTTCAGTCAGGAAAATAGCTGTGAGACAGAGCCATAAATACTTGTATAAAACACGGCTCCAATTTGAAAAATTAATTGCATGCTCATACTTCAATTGAATCAATAAGAATACGCTCCTTATAATTGGTTAAATAGCGGTGTCGGGTGTTGCCAAGAAAATGATTTAGGTCTAGCAAAATAAACCAATATTATTTTACACAGTGGATTTATGCTATTTTTCATTATCGTTAAATAAATGGTTTTTTACTGTGATATTCGTATCGAATCATGACTTTTTTACTGTTTTTCAGCTTTGTATGATAGACTTAAGTGGAAAAATGTGCATGAATAAAAAGGTGATGCTGACGATGACCATCCATGAACTAGGTATGAGCCATCTTGATGACATGGCGCGTCTTTATGTTGATGCGTTTAACGCGCCGCCATGGAATGATCAATGGACGGTGGAAACAGCACGAAAAAGGCTTCACCAAATGATTCAATGTGAGGATTCATTCGGATTGGTCGCATATAAGAAACGATCCGGTCTGACTTTGGGCGCTGAAGAACAATTCTATGACAGAGCAATGTTCACGATTAAGGAGTTCTGTGTCGATCGGGAATTACGCCATACCGGATTGGGACAAGTTTGCTCAATGCGTGTGAAAAGCGGTTGAAATTGTCGGCTATGTGATTAAGCAGGATCGTTTCGGTATCCTTTTAAAAGGAAAATGTGCGGAATTCGGCCATGATGTTGCGCGTGTGATTGAATTGAATGAATAGTGGGGAGGGGAGCACCAGTATGCTTCATTTAATTAAACCGCAAAAGCTTAAACATGGCGACACGGTGGCAACGGTCAGCTCGTCGTGGGGCGGAGCAGGTGATAAAGAAATTAATTGGCGCTACCGGCAAGGAAAGGAACGTTTAGAGCACGTTTTTGGGTTAAAGGTTGTTGAAATGCCAAATACTTTGAAGGGCACGGAGTATGTTTATAAGCATCCGGAAAAACGGGCGGAGGATTTAATCCAGGCCTTTGCCGATCCGTCGATTAAGGCGATTATTTCCTGCATCGGCGGCAGTGACAGCATTCGCTTGCTGCCCTATATTGATTTTGAGGTCATTCGTAACAATCCTAAAATTGTAACTGGCTACTCGGATAGTACAGTGACTCATTTTTTCTGCTTGAAAGCGGGAATTTCCAGTTTCTACGGACTCTCCCTGCTCAATGATCTTGCCGAAAACATTAAAATGTCCGATTATACATTGGGGTGGGCAAATAAGGTGCTCTTCAGCGAAGCACCAATTGGCGATATTCCGGTTTCTCAGGAATATACGGCGCAGCGTCTTGAGTGGGTGATTGAAAATAAAAATGTGGCAAGAAAATTTGAGAAGAATACGGACTACGAGCTCTTGCAAGGAAAAAGGACGGTAACCGGACGTCTGATCGGCGGCTGCCTCGAGGTTATCGATATGATCAAGGGAACGAATCTTTTTCCGGAATTAAGCGACTTCGATGATGCCATACTATTTTTGGAGACTTCTGAAGAAACGCCGCCGGTCTGGATGCTTGAAGACAGCTTGAGAAACTATGGTATGATGGGCATTTTCGACCGAATTAACGGTTTGATCTTTGGAAAGCCGTACAGAGGAACATTTTACGAAGAATATAAGGAAGTCATTCAACGAATCCTGGCAGAGTTCGGTGAGGAAGACCTGCCGGTTTTATATAATGCCAGCTTCGGCCACAATGAACCAAAGTGTCTCCTGCCATACGGGGCGATGGCGGAAATCCGCTGCGAAAAACCCGGATTTGCCATTTTAGAATCGGCTGTTGCGTGTACTCATGATCATTAGGAAAATGAATGCGAACGATTTGCCGCAGCTTGCTATTCTTTATCGGCAGTTTTGGAATGAATCGTCGGACGTTGCAAAAATGGGCATTCAATTTGAGAAAATAAATCGGCAAAAGACGCACATTTTATTGTGTGCGATCGCAGATCATCGATTAGTTGGATCAGTGACGGGCGTAGTATGTGATGAGCTGTATGGTGACTGCCGACCTTTCCTTGTTGTTGAAAATATGGTTGTTGATCGGGAAGCGCGACGAATGGGTGTCGGTACACATCTGCCTGGTGAGTTGGAGAGGCAAGCACGGGTAAGAAATTGTACGCAGATGATTCTTGTGACAGAAAGAGACCGCAGTGATGCTTGCCATTTTTACGAGGCCTATGGCTTTTCACGAGACATCAAAGGGTACAAGAAAAAATTATAGTCGGATGCTCAGAACGAGCTGTCTGATGGAGGAATCTTTTGAACTACTTACCGAACGTTCTTAGCATAAGCCGGATCATTTTTGTGATTCTGCTGCTTTTTACATACAAAAACAGCTGGATTTTTGTAGTGCTTTACGCGGCAGCGGGTTTGACCGATCTTCTCGATGGGCCCATTGCACGGAGAACCAACAGTCAAAGCAGGTTTGGCGCACGGCTGGATTCATTTGCTGATGTCATGATGTATGCCGTTTTATGTATTTTGTTTTTTTATTGGGCAGGAAATATTGTTGTTCCATTTGCTCTATTAATCATCTTGATTGTCGGTGTAAGGGGGATGAGCCTGCTCATCGCGGCATATAAATACCATACGTTTGTCAGCGTGCATACGTGGGGGAATAAACTGGCGGGTCTGCTTATTTTCATCGCTCCGGTCGTTTATGTAGTGTTCAAGAATGCGGGATTTTTATGGCTTACCGGTTTCGTTGCTCTGCTCAGCGCTGTCGAAGAAATGCTTATTCATTTGAAAAGTAAGTCTGTGAATGAAAATCGGCGCAGCATTTTCTTTGACTAATGCGCGCGCGCAACATTGACGCGTCAATTGCGGAAGAATACAATTGATATAAAAACGTTTACAAAAATGAGGTGCAGTAATGGGAATCGCTCTTGGTGTACTGGCATTCTTGTTTTCTACGGTGGCGGCTGTCTATTGGTACAATGAGGCTGGAGGAAGAGCAAGTAAAAAATAATTGATTCCGTATGGGTGCATGATGCCGTGACAATTAGGGATACTAGTGATAATGAACGCGCACGGCTATAGGTGCGGTTCACTCAATTTACAGAAATGAGTGATGAATCATTGATCAAATCCGTTGTCATTGCCATGTGCCTTTTTTTGTTGCCTTTTTCCGCGCCTGCTGCCGAGAGCAGGAGCGATGACAGCGCGGCGCCCGGGACTGAGTCGGGGACTTTGTTTATCGGCATGGATGGACAGTTTAAGCGATTTCCGGTCCATGTCCATGGGACGCTGACCCCTGAAAAACAAATTCAGGAGATTGCGCGTCTGACCGGATGGAATCTCTCGCTTGCCGAACCTGTATCTGTCGGCCGATTGGGGATGACGGTTGTTTTCAGCGATCAGGCGTCATTTTTTAAGTGGCCGCTGCATGATCAGAAAGCGGAGTTTGCCGTTCCGGATCTGAAGGCCTTGACGTACACCATATTAGACAGTGTCCGGCATACCTTGCAGTATAATGATTTTTACCATCCGGAGGAGACGGATATCAGTAAGCTGGACATTTATTTTGGCCTTTCCGATGATCGACCGTTCGAAGTGCCGGCGGCCGGTATTAAACTGCCGCTTGATCAGCCATATCCGGGTTCCTCAAAACTGCAGACCACTAATTAAAAAAAGAGAGCACAAGCGTTGTGCTCCCTTTAACATACGACAGAAAAGTTAGCCCTCTTCGATCTCTACAGCTTGCCGCGTACGCATATGAAACCTGCTCAATGTCAATGAGACAAAGCCGATAGTAAAAATAAGCAGCAGGCTGAGGATACCAAAGGATGATCTTCCGGTAAGAGCGGCGCTGAATGCGTAGAGAGCCGGGCCGATCACGGCGGCGAATTTACCGAAAATGTCATAAAAGCCGAAGAACTCGTTGGAACGCTCCGCCGGAACCAGCTTGGCGAAAAAAGATCGGCTGAGTGCTTGAATTCCACCTTGACTGGTACTCACAAGCACCGCAACGACCCAGAACAGCAAGGTGGAGAAATGAAGCGCGTTAGTATAGTCACTTGATCGATTCGTATCGGATAAAAAGGAATCAACATCTGTCATCATTTTCTGAAGCTCCGCCTTTTCCGTGCTGTTCATCGTTTTCGAGAGTTCGTCCATTTGCTCGTTAAATGCTGATGCGCGGTCGGAATTTGCCAGAATGGATCGACCATCTTTTTTCACGGCATTTACTGTCTGCTGATCAAGCTGCGCGTCCGATTGATTGACAACTTTAATGAAATCGCTTTCGTAGGCCTTTTGATGAGGTTCTAAAGAAAAACCAAGATAAAAGCCGAGCAGACAGATCAGCATGTAGATCAGCACGCCTCCTTGCAGCATACGGTGCGTGCCGAAATGCTCGGAAAGCCGCCCGAACAGAATGGAAAACGGAACAGCGAGAATCTGTGTCAGAAGCAATGCCAAAATCATCAGACTGCTGCTTAGGCCCAGTGTGCTGCCGTATGAAGTAGACATCGAGATTACGGTGCCAACGCCGTCAATATAGAAAAAGTAAGCAATCATAAAAAATAACAGCTTTCGATTATGAAAAATGGCGAGAATAGTCCCTTTAATATTTGTAAACACGTTTCTGAACAGCTTCGATTTCGGCAAGTCAATATAGTGCGTTTGATGGACATGACGCAGGATCGGTAAACTGAAAACGAGCCACCAGAATACGGTGAGCAAAACAGATAGTTTGACAGCCAGTGTTCCATCCACACCAAAGGAGCTGCCGAACAGAACCAGTGCAATTGAAATCAGGAAGGGAATCGTGCTGCCTCCCAGATACCCCATGGCATAACCATAGGCAGACACCTTGTTCATTCGTTCCCGAGTGGTTACATCGGTCAGAAAGCTGTCATAAAAAAGTGAAGTGCCTTCAAAACCGATGAACGAAAAGCTGTAGCCGATCAGCATAAGCATCGGTTGATCAGTGAAGGCCATGAATGCTGTAAAAAATGCGCCAAAGAGAAGCGCGCACGTAAACAGCTTCTTTTTCATTCCTTTAAAATCGCCCAGTGCACCAAGAAATGGAGCGCTTAATGCAATAAGCAGCGATGACGCCGATGTCGCGTAGCCCCACCAGACATCGCCGGCAATGCCGTTCGATTTAGCAACGGAAGCGAAGTAAATCGGAAAGACGGCAGACATAATGATTGTCGCATATACCGAATTAGCCCAGTCATACATAATCCAGCTTTTTTCTGTTTTAGTGAATTTCGCCATGATGATCGCTCCCCGACAATCTGTTTTTTCCATCCATTGACCATAGCGGTATCCCAAGTAAATCAGCTGCCAGTGGACAGATGTCGACAATACATCCGCCTTCAGTCACTTCATTTTTGCCGATGCCCGGCCCGGCCGCTAGATAAAAAGGCTGATAGTCATCATGGGCCAAACTGTAGCCGTGCGACCCTTTTACCGGTTCACCGAAGCTGTATCCATCAGCGGCTTCAATACCGCAGAGAAATTCCTGATTCAGGCCGCTGACATTCATTTCTTCATCGGACAGTTTTCGTTTTACTGAAGGGAGCGACAGGTAATCGGAAAAATGCTGAAGTACCGCTTCTTTTGCTGATGCATTTAAGATCTTTAGAAACGATGTACCTCCGCCGTTGTGGAAGAAGGCATCGTAATGCTCACTGCCATCCTTCGCCCTGCAAATCAGTCCGTCTGCTCTGAGCCAGTCATTGGGATCAATCGAGGTATGGACGTTAAGACATCCGTGATCACTGAATACGAGAATGGCTGTGTTTTCTTCACCCCATGCCTGAAATGCGGCATCCGTTAATCGACCAAGACGCGCGTCCAGACGAATGAGTGCGTCAGACGCTTCTTGACTGTCCGGTCCGAATCGATGCTTATGATCGTCCGCATCAAGAAGATGAAGGAGCAGGAGATCCGGCTTTTTCTGGCTCAAGGCATCAAGAGCGATGTGTGTGGTAAAGTCGTCCAGATAAGGTTCGGCGATTTTCTTCAAGTAGTTTCTATTTCGCCATAGTGAGGAGAGAATGAACCATGAACTTCCACCTTTCAGAATGGCAGCGGCACGTTTAAGAATCCCCATTTTTCCAGGCACTTCGGGAAAATTCCATTTTATTTTTGCTCCACAAGTCACCGGATAGAAGATCGAACAGACATCCATTCCGATCTCGGCCGCTTGATCATACAGCTTAGGGGCTTTCACTGAATGGGCGTCTCGACGCCAATTGGGCGCAGAATTGCCTGGCTGGCTCATCGTATTTTCAATCAAGCCATGTCTGTCAGGATGGACTCCGGTGATAATGGAACTATGGCAAGGGTATGTATTCGAGATGAAGACAGATTGCACATTTCGAACGAGTGTGCCATGAGATGCGAGTCGCGAAAAATTGGGCAACTTCTTGAGTGTATTAATATCAGTTGTGCTCACGGCATCGAGTGAGACCATGAGCAAGTGTGTGGCATGGTTCGTTGTAATCCCCTCCCGAAAATCGCAGCATAAACTCGTTAACTGAAAATAGGGTTTGCTTCAACTGTATCAGTAGCGTTTGAAGTCAGCAGCAGAGTTTATGTAAAATATAAGTAAAAATAAGTGATACTAAATGATCGCAGTTAGAGAAGGTGAGAAAATGATCTATATCGTATTGTTGCGCGGCATTAATGTCGGTGGGAAAAATAGAATCAAAATGGCTGAATTGAGAAAGGCGCTCGAAACTGCCGAATTTAAAAATGTTCGCACATATATTCAGAGCGGCAACATATTGCTCGAGTCGAACGCGACTGAGCATGAACTCAAAAGACAGATTGAGCGCATCATTGATGAACAGTTCCATCTGACTATTCATGCTATTGTCCGCAACAAAAATGAATTGGAAACGATTATTCAGAACTGCCCGTTTGGTGAAGAAGAAATTGCTCACGCGAAGGAAAGCGCAGTAGGCGAGTGTCTCTATGTGACCTTGCTCAATGCTGTTCCTGATCCGGAAAAGGTGCGGCTTTTTACAGAGACTGATTTCGGAGCGGATCGTTATCAAATTTTCGATCGAAATGTCTATCTTCTCTTCTCGCGTAGCATCCGCAATTCGAAGCTGGCATTGCGCGTTGAGAAATTAAGCCCCTATTGCACAACGCGAAATTGGAAAACAATTGACAAACTCTCTGTGCTCTTAAACCAACCCAAGTGATTATAATAGAATTGGTAACAAAAAATGAATAATCGGAGGGATTCATTCAATGGAAAGCTACGATGCCGTACTCGCCTTTTTTGAAAAAGCTGATGCACCTGCAAATGCGGGAAAAGTCGCCGAATCGACCGGATTAGATAAGAAAGAAGTCAATAAAGTCATGACGAAACTTAAAAAAGAAGAAAAAATCGTCTCGCCAAAGCGCTGCTATTGGGAGATTAAGAAATAAGTCTTCAAAAAAAACAAAATCAGTTCAGCCGGAGTAAGTGGTTCGCCATTTGCTCCGGTTTTTTTACACAAATAAGAAAATCTAAAGATTTAGAGGAATTTAGTGCAGTGTTCCGGCAAATAAAGGAGCTTCGACGAACAGCACTCATGTCCTATGAGCAACATCGAAGCCCCTCCATCCTGAAAGTGCGTCCTGCGGTCCGCCGAACACTAGGCCGTTCGTGACGGTGACTTCATCTGCGCCAACGGCTTGAGAAAATCAAGTTAAAATACATAAATAGTCTTCCATTATTCCATACAATTCCAAGTCTATGTGCTGTTTTTTCAGTTTTGATCCTGAACTATTTTATATCACTGTGTGGCTCTGATAAATGATATTTTTGTAATAGTAAAGAAGGAAGAGGTGTTGGTCCATGGATCTAAATATGAGACAAATACAATTATTGAAGATGCTGATTAGCGACAATGAATTTCACACCATCCAATATTATGGACAGAAAGTTCATGTATCCGAACGCACCGTTCATTCCGATCTGCAACAAATTGATGCTGCCTTGAAGGATCAATACACGATTGATTTGACTAAAAAAAGGGGCACAGGAGTTCGTCTTGCGGCGAGTCAGGAAGAAAAGCTTCGTATTTTAAATGCCGTTTCTCTATCCCATATCTTCGATGAAGGCTCGATTATTGAACGGCGTGAATCCATTATAAAAATTTTGCTCAAAAATGAAAGCGCAACCAATTTTAGGGCGCTAGCAAATCTTTTTTTTGTGAGTGTAAGCTCGATTACAATGGACATGAAAGAAATTGAAAATTGGTTGAAGTCTTTTGATGTGCTTCTTGTAAAAAATAAACACGGTACATCAATTACCGGAACGGAAACAGATGTCAGAAAAGCAATGATTGCATTGCTTCAACAAAGAATCGAGCGATTAACCGGATCAGCCGGAATTCACGATATTAATGATCAGACCAACAGAGAAAAAGTACAGGAAACACTATCCTTTTTAATATCCGCTGATAATATTCACAGGGCAAAAGATTTAATTCTGTTTTTAGAATTACAATTAAACTGTAAATTTAATGAATTTTACTATGTCAATATGCTGATTAGTTCAGCAGTAATTCTGCAGAGATTAGCAGAAGGGAAGCTGTGCAACAGATGTTTTGAGGAGAAAAAGGGGATGCGGAATCTCCATGTTTTAAAAACATATATTGCCGCTAAAGAAGCATTGGAGAAATTCAGTAGATTAAAAGTTAGTGAAGAAGACGTACAATTCCTTAATCAATATATAATGGGTACTGGAATTGACGAACAGATAGGTACAGGTAATACGAAAAAATACAACTCTGATATAAAAAGACTCGCGCGTAAAATTTGTCATTCAGCCGGAGAAGCACTGCAGATTGATTTTTCTAATGACTCAATTCTGTATCAAGGGCTGCTTGTTCATTTAGAACCAATGGTACATCGTTTAAAAAACGTTATTGTTATAAAAAATCCTCTGCTTGATCAAATAAAAAAGCAATATTCTGCTTTGTTTGGGTTGGCTTGCCTCTTGGGATCTTTAATAGAAAATGAAACACACTTGAAAATTAATGAAAATGAGATTGGGTTTATTATGGTTCATTTTCAAGCCGCTATTGAAAGAAATAAATCATTAACTAAAGTAATCGTTGTCTGCCCCGGAGGTATCGGAACATCGGAATTAGTCGCTAACAAAATAAAGAGGATTTTGCCAAACATTAAAATTGTTGGTGTGTTCTCTATTGGAACACTTAGTGCTGTCGATCTGGATACCGTTGATTTTATTGTTTCAACTGTACCGCTTACCAAAGTGAAAAAAAAGGTGATCATTGTTTCTCCGATGGTGGATCTTATGGATGCTAAAGCAATTAACAGTTATTATTTAGAAAATATCTATAAGAAACATAGCGAGCTGTCTCGATTTAAGAATCTTCTTTCAGTAATACATGAAGATACTGTTTTTATCCATAAGGATATAAAAGATAAGCTTAAAATGATTCACTATATATCTGAACAATTGGTTCAAAGAGGTTATGTAACAAGCGAGTTCCAGCATTCAATAGAAGAACGTGAAAAGATTGCATCAACTGATCTGGGAAATGGTGTAGCAATTCCTCATGGGCATGGGAGCGATGTCAATCAATCAACAATTGCTGTTGCAACGGTTCGTCATCCAATTACTTGGGGGAAAAACAAGGTTAAACTGATTTTTTTTATTGCCATATGTGACGATTCAAAACATGAAATAAGAGGCATAATGAGCGATTTATACAGTTTATTTGAGTCAGAAGCACTGATTAAGAAATTGTCCGATTCGAAAACGGTTTCTCAATTGATTCAACTTTTATCGCAACCTCAGGATAAGTAACTGTTTCAGGTTGTTCTGTTTTTGCAGTTGAGTTAATGAAGAAGCCTGTTATTTACGCACAAAATGGCAGCGTTTACAATTAAGGCGTGGTGAAGATAAACAGAATCATCACATGAGAACAAGTACAAAAAACTCCGGAGTGTTTTTCACGTGTGCGTTCTCAACTGTTTTTTTCGAAACTTTGCAAATCCATATTCTAATTAATTAACGAAGGAGGGTGATGGATTGCTGATAAACAAAGACTTAATAATTACTGATGCTGAAGGATCTAATGAACTGGATGTGATTACCCTACTTGCTCAGCGTGCCAAGAGTCTCGGTTATATAAGTGAGGTTGGCCAATATGTGGAGGCGGTACAGAAACGTGAAAAAGAATTTTCTACTGCTTTTGGCTATGGAGTAGCAATTCCCCATGGGGAAACAGATGCGGTCAAGTCATCATTCTTAGCCTTTTGCAGACCCGCTCATGATGTACCTTGGGGAGAAAATAAAACTGCTGTTAATCTAGTGTTTATGATTGGTGTACCGAAATCGCAAAAATCAACCCTTCATTTAAAAATACTCGCCAACTTAAGCAGAAAACTATTAGATGACACATTTAGACATGCAATTGCTCTTTGCCCAACCTCAAATGAGATCTTTAAGATGCTTGCTGAACTAGAAAGGGAAATAACAATCTCTTAATTAAAGAATCGAGGGGAAAACAATGATCGCAATGTTTAAAAACATGAAAACCCATTTAATGACAGGTGTTTCCTATATGATTCCATTTGTTGTTGCAGGTGGTGTTTTTCTTGCATTGTCTGTCATGTTCTCAGGTAAAACGGCTGTTCCTGAACATGGATTGCTTGGAAACATTTCAACAATCGGTCTTGCTGGAATGGCACTTTATGTTCCGATACTGGGAGGATTTATTACCTATTCAATGGTAGGCAAACCAGGTATAGGACCAGGAATGATCTCGGCATATTTAGCTTTTCAAACGAAAAGCGGTTTTCTTGGAGGAATGATTGCCGGGATTGTTGCAGGTGTCGTTGTTTACTATCTTAAAAAGTTAAAGGGTCCAAAATCTGTTGGGCAGGTCATGCCAATTTTTATCATTCCGCTATTGGGTTCATTAATTTCCGGCTTGATCATTTTGCTGGTACTGGCAACGCCAATGGCGTCCTTTATGGCTTTTCTTAACGACTTTTTACTAGGGATGCGGAGCGGATCAAAAATACTGCTGGCGATTATCCTGGGATGCATGATCGCGTTCGATATGGGTGGTCCCTTTAATAAAACGGCCTTCTTCTTTGCAGTTGCGGTCATGCCAACGTATCCGCAATTAATGGCGTGTGTAGCCGTAGCGGATTGTACACCGCCGCTTGGACTAGCAATCGCTACATTTCTTGCAAAGAAAAAATTTAATCAAGAAGAGACTGAAGCAGGTAAGGCTGCTCTTGTAATGGGTGCCATAGGGATAACTGAAGGAGCCATTCCATTTGCAGCAGCAGATCCGTTAAGAGTTATTCCGTCAATTATGATCGGAAGTGCCTCTGCATCCGTTACTTCTATTCTACTCAATGCTACAAACCATGCGCCATGGGGAGGACTCATTGTTCTTCCGGTAGTGGGAAATTGGTTCGGTTATTTGGTTGCTGCCATCGTCGGCACAGCGGTCACAACAGCATGCATTGTTTTGCTGAAACGTCCAATAAACAACAGTCAAGGTGAAAAGAAAGAAAAGGCACTTAAAGAAGAGGATTTGGAACTGAACTTTTAATAATGTCAAAAAAAGGAGGGAAAAACAAATGAATATCGTAGGCGTATCCGCTTGTCCGACAGGCGTGGCACATACTTATTTAGCAGCAGAGGCTTTGACAAAAGCATTTAAAGCTAAAAATCATCAAGTGAAAATCGAAACACAAGGTGCGAGTGGCATTGAAAATGAAATAACACCGGAAGATGTTCAAAAGGCTGATTATGTTATTTTGACAAAAGATATTGCCATTAAAGATGAAGAACGGTTTGCCGGGAAAAAAGTTATTAAAGTTATGTCTGGAGTTGCGATACAGAAGGCTAATGCTATTGTACAGAAATTGGAAAACTTAAACGCTGAAAACACTAATAAATAAAGGAAGAGGGCTTCATCATGAGCAAAATGCCAATTAAAACAATGGTTCATAATCTTTTGAAATTAACTGAAAAAGGTGAAGGTGCAACACTTTTAGGAATTGGTCCAATGTCTCCGCGATTGCTGCGTGCAAGCTTTGAAGTGGCAAAAGATAAGGATTTTCCGTTATTATTTATTGCCAGCCGCAACCAAGTAGATGCGGATGAATTAGGTGGTGGCTACGTCAACGGTTGGAATCAAAAGACATTTATGAAAGCGATTCGGGATACAGCGGCGGCAACACATTTTGATGGACTTTACTATGTTTGCCGTGATCATGGTGGCCCCTGGCAGCGTGATAAGGAAAGAAATGATCATCTTCCGGAAAAAGAAGCGATGGATCTTGGCAAAAAATCTTTTCTCGAAGACATTAAGGCGGGCTTTGATTTATTAATGCTGGACCCGACAAAAGATCCATTTGTGATGGGCAAAGTGATTCCATTAAATCGCGCATTAGATCTCACTATAGAACTCTATCAATACTGTGAAGATCAGCGTAAAGCATTGGGATTGCCGCCTATCGGTTATGAAGTAGGCACCGAAGAGACAAACGGCGGATTAACAACGCCGGAAACCTATACTAAATTTTTAAATCGATTAGAGGAAGAATTGACGAGACGCGGCCTGCCGATGCCAACATTTATGGTGGGGCAAACCGGAACGCTTGTGCGTTATACAGAGCAGGCCGGAACATTCAATTATCAGAATGCAAGTGCTTTAGCTGAATTAGCCAATCAATATGGAATTGGTCTGAAAGAGCATAATGGAGATTACATGAGTGATTATCAATTACTGCAGCACATTCCGGCCAAGATTACGGCAACTAATGTAGCCCCGCAGTTTGGTACCGAAGAAACAAGAGCTTATCTCGTATTAGCGGAAGTTGAACGTACCCTAAAAGAACAGGGCGTAATTGAAAACGCATCGAATACGAAAGCAGTCTTGCAAAATCATGCAATCGATTGTCAGCGCTGGCGCAAGTGGCTGGAGGGTGACCAAAAGAATATATCCATTGAACAGGTTAAAGCAGATACGGAATTGACTGCAAAAATATTGGATAATGCGGGACACTATACCTTTAATGATGAAGAAGTGAAAGCTGAAATTAATCAAATGCTGACGCATCTATCCAGTCAATCGATTGATGGCGACCGATTTGTCGTCGATCGTATTAAGCGCTCAATTAATAACTTCGTTGAAGCTTATAATCTTGAAGGTGTTACTTCGCGAATTAGAAACTACAAAGACTAATTACTGTTAGAAAAATCGTGCAATAAGAAATGCATGATTTTTCTAATCTATTTGCAATATGAGAGGAGCAATAGAGAAATGAATCAATTAAATGTAAAAATTTATGCAGATGGTGCGGATATTAACGATATGATGGCAGCTTACCAGGCTGGATTTGTAAGCGGGTTCACAACGAATCCGAGTTTAATGAAAAAGGCCGGAGTTACAGACTATGTGGCATTTGCCAAGA
>NZ_JAMXWM010000010.1 GCF_024125445.1 Sporolactobacillus shoreicorticis
GGTCTTACTATTTTCAGTATCCAAAAAACGTCTTTATAGCTGTAATTAAATTCAATGCAAAATCAGCAAATGGTATATTTCTAAGTAGTGCTTCATACACTGATTTTACTTCTTTTTCATTAAATATATTTCCATCCTTGATTTTTATTATGAAATCTTCCAGTATTTTTTTATCACTAATGTCTATATTATTTTGTGTCAGTTCTTCAATTTGATTTAATACATTTGATACTAAATTTAATTGTAAAACACCATCACCGTACTGATTAATAGTAATTTCAGGGTTATTATTACTTTTTTCTAATATTAAAGGTTTACCGAAAAACCTAATTTCTCTTTCGAAAAATAGTCCATCTGGAACCTGATAATTCTCACCGTAATCATGGACCTGATAAATATAGTTCTCTACGTATAAAAACGAATTTTGTGGTACACTAGATTTTATTTTTTTTAGCTTATTTGGTTGCCACAAATAATATCGAGCAAAAAAATAGAAATTTCCTTTTAGATCAGTAAACTTACGTATTTGAGGATCACTATAATCTGTTTTTGAATCAATATATGCGAGTAAGGTCAAAACAGATATATATGTAGCTATTAAACATAGCACAATTATAAATACCACATCATTCACCTCCATAAATATTATGAAAAAAGACATTAAATTTGCACCAATGTTAAAATTCTTCTTTAAACTAATTCATTTTTCAGTATGTATAAATGATTTCCTATTAGTATGTAAAAATGGAACGTATGATCTTATTATAACACCTTATAAAGACCATACGCTGCGTTTCTTCCATTAACAAGCTTAATTATTTTAGGAAACATAATCAAAGCTTTGTGTTGTTCCTAGCTTGGCAATATTCTAGCTATCGGTCAGTTAACAATCTAACGACAACCACCTCTCCACCATATCTAATGCCCACGTTACTCGAATCACATAACACTTGATCTTATAGATCGTATGAACTTAACACCGTTTCAGAGACAGAGCCTTTTTAAAATAGTGTATTTAGGTTTGGGGAAGTTAAAAAATTATAAGTCTTATTTTCGTATTACATTTCTTTCTTAATAACGCTTCATCTTCAACTCTCTTCTTTTCAATTGATCATCAAAAAGGACGACATCAAATGAATCTTTACTGTTCATGTAGATAAGAAAATTTCTCTTGATCGGTTCATCCGCCACAGATGTTCCGCCACCATTGCTATCCGCTTTAACCGTTGCCGGATACAGATAAAGCTTGTATGCATTCTTGCCGAGTGATTCAAGTTTATATTTTGCCATACTTGGAAGATCCTCAATCAGGCTTGTATCCACAGTAACATATCCATCATCCGTAAAATTCATTTCAATAGCCGTGTGCTTATTCTCAAGTAAGTCTTTAAATTCATATTTCCAATTACCGATTAAAAGCGGATTGTCAGTTGTTTTCTTTGGTTTTTGTAAAGGAAATTTTTTATAAATAAAATCAATGTAAGACATTTTTGCTTTGTTGTCATCAGCGGAAAAGGTTTGACGCTGTTCAGATTTTGGTGTACTCCCAAAATAAAGATCCTTAGAAAAAGTAACATGCTTACCGACTTGAATGGATATTTCTCCATCCACATCACTAATACTGTATTTATAGCTTGTATATGACCCTTTTCCGTTACTCTGATCTTTATCTGGAACAAATACCCAAGCGCCATAGGAATCATAAATCATTCCTCGAATACCCTGTGGAATGACAACCGCTGTTTCCGCTCCATTCACGTAGGTTTTGGTGCCATCCGCATCCGTATATACGCGCTCTCCCTTATCCCCCCAGCTTTTTAAATTCGGATAGAATACCTTTGGGCGCACAGATCCCTTAGAATCAAAGGAATCCGATTGTTTTTGTTGCGAAGAAGATTTTTCTTTTGTGAGCGAGGCATTGGATTCCTGCTTTGCAGTTCTCGTTTCATGAACGGTATCCTTCGTTAGTAATGAAGGATTGAAATAAAGCACTGCACCGGCACTGAGAAACATTGTCCCGATGATAAAAGCAGAAAAAATTACTTTGGCACCACCTTTTTTATTCCTAATGATTTTGCTTATCGTCATCACGATGTAGATCAGTAGAAAAAGCAGCCCCATTGCGATAAAACCGTATGAAAGGTATTTTATAGACATACATGTCCCTCCTGCGCCTTCGATTATTTTTCACACAAACAAGTGACTCGCATAATCTTGGTTGCTCGTCACTTGTTTCTTTGAAATACTGCCTTTATTTATTTGGCCGACCAATTAATTTGAGAAATATTCTTTCAGACTAAACTTTTGTATGGTTCCTAATTCAGCGGGTTTCCATTTATACCCCTGTATCAATGTAAATTCTTCATAGACCCGAGTTAATAAAACCACTACTTCTTTGATCATGTAATAATCAACCTCAAGAAAAACTTCGAGTTGCCAATCACTAATATAGAAGTGTCCATCATTGCTCATCGCGTGATGCAGTACTTCTTTAAAGTTATAGGTCCATGATAGACCATCAATGGAATAGATGAGCATCCATCCGCCCGCAATGCCTTTTTCAACATCCGCAGGAATAATGTCTAAGTCAGACGGAATAAATGTAATGGGTGCTAAAGGATGGCAAAGGATTTGCTCTCTATAAAAGGACTTCTCTAAATAAACAATTCCGCCTTCGATCACTGCCTTTAGTGCCTCTAAAGAATGTATGGTTTGCATGCTAGCACCTCCATTAAGAATCTTGCTTGAATGATATCTACGTGTATAAGGTCTATCTTTTTGCGATCTTGGAAATCACGAAAACAATGATGAATAGGATAAGTAGCCATTTTGCTAAAAATCCCGTCAGCAACATAATCACAAACAAAAGAACTGCCGCTACGATCCAGAACCCCCAAAATAGAGTAAGCCATCCTATAATTCCAAATTGAGTATTTAATCCTGATTTTCTGTAGATGAAAAAGGCAATAATAAAACCAAGCACTATCGAAATAAACTCCATGCTCTTCCTCCAATAAAATTTAGGCTAGTTTTCCTTGTACAGACGTTTCAGTCATAAGTTTTAACGTCTCCATCCCATGAATAGCGCACCAAACGCCCCTATGTATTTGAAGCGTGAAAAAATGATCTAAAAAAAAGATAAGCAAACGCATTTGCTTATCACAGATTTTGACTATCCTTTCTTTACCTCTTCAACTGTACCAACTCCTGCAAAATTTGATCCGCGCTGGTAATTACTCTTGCATTCGATTGATATGCTCGTTGTGCCTCGATCAATGCCGTCATTTCATCGGTCAGATCCACATTTGACCCCTCAAGCGCTCCCGCAATGATGTTTTCAGGATTGGTCAGGTAATAATAGTCACCGGCAGAAGCGGCATTCTCCTGATAAATATTTTGACCGACTTTTTCAAGGCCTTGGGGATTGCCGAAATGAGCAAGAACGATGGGGCCTGCCTCGTAATCCTGACCATCACCGGCAAGCTGATAGTGAATCATTCCGTCTTCCGACACCGATACGCTGGATAACACTAATTTTTTATTACTATTTTCGCCTTGGAGATCCGCTGCTTTAGGCAGCTGAATCGTATTCGTGAGGATCGTGTTTCCAATCGGAGGAATGATTTCCCCGGTCGTCGCATCACGCTGCCTTCCTAAAACATGAAGTCCATCAGCGTTGACCAAAACGCCCTTACTGTCGAGATGAAAAGAACCATCGCGCGTGAATAGATGGGAATCAGAACCACTATCATTAGGTTCCTTCATGGCAAAGTAACTGTCGCCATCAATCGCCAGATCCAAGGGATTGCCTGTACGGTTAATCACACCCTGTGTGTGCAAGTTATCAATAGCGGCCACTTTTGAACCTAATCCCACCTGCTTCCCGTTTTGCGTGGATCGCGCCTGAGCTAAGGTATCATTCATGGTATCCGCAAAAGAAATACGACTTTTTTTAAAACCTGTTGTACTGACATTGGCAATATTATTGCCGACCACATCCAGTTCCGTTTGAAATCCTTTGAGTCCGCTTACTCCTGATTGTAATGAGCGCAACATCGCCATAAGCTGATCCTCCATTCTTATAATTTAAATGAGTAACTCCTGATTAGATAAAGACTTTTTTTGCCGTTTTGGCGATCACTAAGTTACTGCCCATATTGACTGTCCCACCAATGACACCGCCAACAACGGGGACCAGCTTACCAAGGTTGACCACGCCTTTCTGACCAAACTTTGTTACCAGTCTCAGTCCTACTTTCTTATTAATGGCGAGTAACACCTGTTTCGGAATCTGTTTAATCATCTGAACCGTCAATTTCTGCCCAATCTTTACTCCGGCATTCTTTAACAAATCCACCCCAGATTGCCCCACTAAGCAGGCATAAACAAACGTTTTCACTTGATCATCGTTTAAATCATAGTCTCGAATAGAGGCAATGACCGCGATCATCCGTGTTTGCACATAGAGCACGGATGACACATCGGCGGGAACCGCGACAGGTAGCGTGATCAGTCCGCCTAGGCCGGTGAGAAACCCTGTTGTGCCGACTTTTGCATGTTGCCAGCGCACAAACGCTTTAATAGCCGCTTCCGGATTTTGATGATGTTTGTCCAAGTAGCGTTCTGCGATTTCTGAAACGGATGGCATCGCAGGTAAACCATTCAATGATTGTTCATAACACCAATCGAGTACGGTCATCACTTTATCCGAGGTCAAAAGGCCAATCTTCATCATCTTCTTTCATTTGAAATCACGGCTATACCCTTAAGGGGGCATGCACCGCTGTTTAAAGGCTTGTTCATCGAAGTGAAATGATGAAGGAAGTACAAAGGACTGTGGTGCCATTTTTATGGATAGATGATCTTGAATCATGATTGGAACAGGATTAGGGCTGCTCGAATACCCTTGTTGGAAAGATTCATTTACACATGCGGCAATGAAGAAATGAGAGTGCTTGTATACAAGACCAACCGGACAGAAAATAAACAGTTGATCATGCATGGCTATTTGAAGTTTCTTCCTACTTGATAAGGCTTCATAAACAAGATCAACTTTTTCTAAAATTGGATTTTTCCATTTTGGAAAAGATTGATGATAAACAGTTGATTGTAGATAGTTAAGGAACCGTTTGCGGTTTGTCCGATTGAGTCGGGACGAAATGAAGTGAATCCATTGCTGACTTTCATCCTGATTCAGCCAGTGATCATCCAAAATAATTTGGGATAACGCCAGCCAACGGCTCCAAGAAAATGAAGTGGGGTCTGCATTCATAAGTTGATAGCCCCCAACTTTTGGATCATAGATCACGTCTTTGTTGATATAAAATCGCGCCATGTAATATTTAATATCCTGAATATCACGTCGAATCGTGCGTTCATGGACATCAAATTGGGCTGCCAATTCCTGTTTATAAACAATGTCTCCTGAAATTAATTTGTCATAAAGAAACAAAATACGGTCCATTCTGTTGCGCTCTTCTCCCATGGGGTTCACAACCTTGTCCATCACTGCGCACTGCTATACGAAGGTAATGTACCAAATCACCCGGACACTATCTGTCCGTTCTCTTTATCTTTTAGGTACTTGGACTTAATTTTTTCTGAAATTTCCCAAATTGTGAACGTGTCATATTCTCATTGATCCAGTCGCATAAATTTCTTTTCCCGTTTTGTCTAAGACAATATAAATAGCAATGTTGGCATGCGCATGAATAAAGCAAAAGCACTTGAACAACGATTCACCTTCCGGCAGGCTTCGTTTCAGGTGCTCCAGTTTGAGTTGTTCTTTTCGGAAAATCGTATCATCTAAAATCCATTCATCATCATTTAAATGCGGGTAATGCTTCTGAACATAAAGACGAAAAGCGGTAGTGATCGTCATGATTATTCCTCCATTCACCCATTTATTTTTTTGAACGGCTCTTTTTGCACTACACATTGATGTAGACGCAAAAAGAGGGGGAGAGATCTTGTTTCGATCTCTCCCCCCCAACATTTAAGCACTGCAGGAGTTCCTGATTAAAATGAATGCGTATCGTTTCGATTGTTCGACCTTCCCCAATCGTGATCTTATCGATCAGCAGCTCCATCAATCGTTTTCGCTGTTCTCGCGTCGACGTTTGGCGAAAGACGTGATCAAATCGGTGCATCG
This sequence comes from Sporolactobacillus shoreicorticis, assembly GCF_024125445.1. GTDB lineage: Bacteria > Bacillota > Bacilli > Bacillales > Sporolactobacillaceae > Sporolactobacillus > Sporolactobacillus shoreicorticis. The sequence goes on from NZ_JAMXWM010000010.1 coordinate 6,152, forward strand.
TTTCCTGAATCATTTGAGCTGAAACTTCCTGCCGAGTGCCCTGATCTAGTGCATCTTCAAGCTGTGCCAAGCGAGTCTTGAAATTGGACTGTTCCTGATTGAGCTGTGCCAAGCGTTCCGCTAACTCGCCTTTGCTTAAAATGCTTTCCTCATACAATTCCAGGTCTTTTTTCTTCTTCTGTTCAATCTTGTCCAGACAAGTCTGTATTTGCCGCTGCTCGCTTTGCAGCGGCACGTTGATTTCCTTTGCTTGACGATTGATCCGGCACGCAATGTCCTGAACCAGACGTTCACTCCTGACTAAACGGGTAAGTTGCTTTAAGACGTATTCATCAGCCTGGTCAATACGGATACCATTGGAGTGACAGACGGCTGTCCCTTTGTTTTTCCACGCGCCGCAAACATAGTACTCAATAACTCGTTTCGTACCATCCTTATTCCGATTCGTCGTGCGTCCCAAGACCATGCTCGCCCCGCATTGGGGGCATTTAATGATGCCTGTCAATAAATGTTCACCACTATGCACACGATTCGGTGTATGGCTGCGATTTTTTAGTACTGTTTGCGCCTTATCCCACTGTTCTTCGCTAATGATCGGCTCGTGTTTTCCTTTGATGATGAGCGGGTGGGGATTAATATCATTCCGCCTTTTTTCGCTCCAATTACGCCGAACATTGTACCGTATAATGCCAATGTATACGGGGTTCGTCAATATAGTCTTGACGGTCGAAATGGAAAAAGGATTTCCCTTTTTACTTCGATAGCCCTCATTATTTAAACGGTTCACAATCGACTTGTAGCCATAACCTGATGTGTACAGCCTAAAGATCTTTTTGACCGTGTTGGCCTCAGACTGGTTAATTACTAAGCGGGTATGCAGGCGCTTTTTCCCAAGCACTTGAGTCTTAGCAACATCGTAACCTAGGACTTGTCCGCCGTTCCATTCGCCTTCCCGTGCTCGGGCTAACATGCCCATTTTTACATTTTGCGCAATGGTCCCCCGTTCAAATTCAGCGATGGCAGCCATCATATGAAACTGTAACCGTCCCGCTGGTGTCTCGGTTTCTAAGGTCTCGGAATAAGAGCGAAAAGCAATATTATGACGATTCAATTCAGTCACGATATTCAACAAATCAAGAATATTTCTTGCCAAGCGATTCATTTTCCAAACGATGACAATTTCGAAATGCCGCTTCATAGCATCAGCCAACAATCGCTGAAGGGCAGGACGTGCCTTGATATTCTTCCCGCTGATTCCTCGATCAGCATACTCACGGTACACCTCATAGCCCTTGTCCTCGCTCCACTCGTGGAGCAGGCGCAGCTGCTCATCAATACTAAATCCCTCTTCCGCTTGCTCAATTGTTGATACACGGGCATAGATGGCGACCTTTTTCATTTTCTGAATATCATTCAAGTGCCTCCCCCTCTTTTTTCTTTATTGTCGTTTGATCATGATGCTCATTTTCCATATATGTGAAAATGACCTCAGAAAGAATATTAACAAAAAGCGCTACTTTGGATGACTGAGCGTCATTATGCATAGGTCCTCAATCCTTTGTCAAGAAAATAATATAAATTTTAAAAAGGAATTAGTGCCAAATCCTCAAGTCTTACGTTAAAAAGGAATAATATCGTCAGTACCGTCTGTTTGATCAATAGTTTCAATGTTGGGGTCAACCGTATTGACGGTATTGACACTATTTTTCTTCTCTATGGTAATTTTTTTGGCTTGTCCCGTATGTCGAATGACGAATTCAATACCGATTTCCTTAAAATTAGATTTCACTTCATTTAATCGCCTACTGAGTGCATTGGGTGCCGATGGCCATGTTTTTAAATGGGTATCGATGTGCTCCCTAAATGCAATACTCTGCAACTTGATCAACAGCTCAGTTACCGTACCTGACCATTTTGGTTGTTGTGCCATCAATGCCTTGATTGCCGTAGCTACAGGATGCTCATTTAAGGCTTCTTCATTGGCATACTGCTGATTAGATTTATAGGCCTCAATAAATGCCGGTCCACCATAACCAAGGACTTCTGCAATAGCATAGCCCCATTTTGCAAAATCGGCCATTCTTGGTAAACTATTGAGTTTGAGCGTCGAATACACGGGCATCGCCCGCGAAAGCGTATTAAGCGCTCCACCTAAAATCATGGGTAAATCGGCATCAAACCGCTCCCAAATCACACGTTCCTCAACGCGCTCTTTTTCATCAATTCTATCAAGATCGATAAGGAGGGAGCGATCCAGTAGATCTGACTCGGTTACCGCTATATTGATGCCATTTAACGCAACGCACCGTTTAACGTTAAGCACGATATCATCAGAATCCGTGTATAATTTTCTCTTAGTAAATCCACCGCCAGTAGAAGCCATGCAAAGCAAATTGCTCTGCTCCTTAGTCAACGTTTCCAGATTGTCGAAGCAAACCATATAGTTCTGGGTAAGCGTAACGGCCATGTCATCACGGCTTTTTGGCATAACCAAGAGGTCATTCTTGGACGGATCAACGACACGCTTCAACATGCGTAAGGTTGTTGATTTCGCTGCCCCTTTTTCACCGCTGAGCACAAGCGCAACATGCGGAATATCAGGAATGAAGCACGTGATTAAATAAGATAACAATAACATTTGATCGGATTCCGCTTTGAGATGGATATGCTTAAGCAAAAGCTTAACGTCACCCGAAAAATCTGGATCGGGCTGTTCCTTCAAAGCATTGACACGATAAAAAATCGGTGGATGCGCAAGATTAAAGGAACATCCTGCTGCAGAGACCTTGATGTTAGTCCACTGAGTATTAGCGAGGTCATAAAAAAATGAATCGTTCACCTTCGCTACTCGGAAGTACGAACGAGTGTGCGTCGCCTTTTCATCATACATGGCTTCGGCTTCTATAGATGATAGAGCCTGTTTAATTGCTTCAGTTCTAACGGTTTTACCAAAGCGCCGCCGATACTGATTGCGAAGCCATCCTTTAAACTGCTTTTCGTTCAGTTTCCAGGTCTCAAAATGCCCCTGTTTCTCGAAAGAGGCATAAGTGGTTTCGGTTTCCTGATCGTAATAATACGTGGCGACTGATCCAATCATCATTAATTCATCTGCTTGCGACATCTTTTCTAATGAATCTGATGTTTTTGATTCTTCACCGGATAATGGCTTGTACTTCTCCCTGAGCGACTTCCAGTTCGCATCCGCACAGCTCGCATGTTGACATCCCGCCGCAATTGCGCCATTGGAAAATTGTATGACATACGCTGTCTTGTCACTGTGTTCCGGATTCCAGGGACAGGATTTTAGCACATATATAGTTGAACCATCGGGTTGCGATTTTGTTTTTGCTACTTCGATTTCATGCTGAGCCAACCACTCATCTACTTTTACATGCCGTTTCGCTGATTTCCGTAATGAATTTGATACAGATGTAGCTTCTGGAATGCTGCCCGTAATTCTTCTCAAGGTGCTTTCAGGAACCACATCAATGGAAGTCGGTACGGCTAAGATTTTTGAATGCCGATATGAACGCTCTTTCGTATTGTCACCTTTGCGGGCTAATGTACCGTAAAGCTTCCAAATTCGTGCTGCATTGTATACAGTCTTATCGATATGCACCGTCTTCGTTGAAAAGCGGTCAGCAATGACTTCGAGTACCCTCTTAATCAGCTGTCGACTTGCATCATCATTGGGCAATTGAATGCGATAAAGAAGGTGCGCACCGTTTCCGCTATCAGCGCTGACCGGTTCGGGAAATCCGCATGCAGACAAGTGCCCCTTCACTTCCTGCGCTAATGTCAATGCCGCTTCATGTTCTTTGTCTGTTGATGAAATTCCCGATGGTCTGACCGGATCGAAATCCAATGGTAACCATCTTCGGCTTTCAATATCGCTATCCGCTGTCAAATTCGGCATTCGTAGCATAGTACGGTTTTCCGCTCTAGCCAGCAGTGCTTTTTTTACCGGATTTAATGTGAAATACACACCTGGTGCGCCGTGTTCAAACCTCAAGGAACTCTCCGCTAAATCTTCAAGGCGGCTAAAATAGCCACTGACTGTACCTTTATTCGTCTTCATGATCCGAAGTTCCGTGACCTCGCCATGCGTCTTCAGGCACTTTAAGCATTGGGTAATGTAATTCATTTGTTTGTCATGCTGTCCCATGTCAATGTCCTCCTTCTCAGAACGTATGTCTATATTACCGAGAATGAGGATAAAAAAAACGAGGCAAATCGGATAAAAATAAATCCGATCCACCTCTTGACAAACACATCAAACTGTGGATTGATCAATTATACCTAATTCGGAGAAAAGATTAGTGCGTATGATTTCAGTAAAACTTTTTTGGGAGCCTTTTGACTTTTTTACCGCTCTTCCAACTGGATCATCTAGATGTCCCCAAAATTCTTTAGTATATACCGGATCGATTTGGTAGGTTAACTGTATCTCATCAATAGCCATTTGTAATTTTTTGATGGTTTCATTTGCCGCCATAGTCATTTGCGCATTACCGTATACTTTGACTAATTCTTCTACTAACGTTCCAAATTGATTACTTAGTTTTTCAGCAGTACTTTCAGGAGCCATATTCAAAAGCTCCGGATATGCACATCGCATCAGAATCTGCGCGTGCACCGATTCTGCATCACTTTCGAGAATGCGTGATTGCTGAATTTCATCGTGAATCGTTTGAAGCATTTCATCCGCTTTGTCATTAGCAGATTCATTAATCATTAGTAATTCCGATAAATCTATACTTTTATGCCAGTCGTTATGAAAAAGTGCGAAGATGACATCTAGTGCGTTACGAAGCCACTCCCTGTTGTTTTGAATCGTTTTCGCAGAAGGAATAGCCTTCTCATCTTTCAAGTAGGACGCTAAGCTTTTCTTCATTTCCGAATATCTTTTCCAAGTATACGCCCGCATCATAATAAGTAGTAAAATGAATTCATCTGGTGACCAACTGATCTGACTAGATACTTTGCCTCCTTTATAGCCCATAATCTGAGAGAAATTTTTTAAATAGCTTTTGAAATCATCTGTCGTCTGTGCACTCTTGGCAAGGTGGTTAAGTAAAAGGGAGAGAAGCGATAAACTCTGTTTCAAACGGTTTTTACACATTTCTTTTGGATCTGAATCCTCTTTCATTCTTTGAAGTGGTAGTGTGCAGCAAAATAAAGTTTGTGTGCTATAAATTTCCATCATTCTACCCCTCTCTTTCCGTTTTATAAAAAACATTGTCAATACCGTCAATATCAACATTCTGACGATATTGACGATTTTCTCAGGACGTGTTACCCTATATTATTCCCTCAAAAATTCTATTCCCTTCTTTTAAACAAATCAAGACAAGAGGCATACCTGAGTGCTCCGCACATATCACACCAACGATCCACTCATTTTTTTCTTTGTACGCGCATGTATGCACTATAAGTTGATCAGGTAGCCGCTTCCTGACTTCTTTTGAAATCAGACATTCATCGAGTTCTCCTTTATCAAGACTAACAGATTCCTCGCCAACCCGAGATTTGTCAACAATGATTTTGTATTTTTTCAACATGAATTCAGCGAAGTTACCCTTATTGAAATTATACAATTTTATGCCTCCTTCAGGCTTAGATGAGTCCCTGTTCCTTGAAAGAAAGATATTTATTATCACCAATTATGAGATGATCCAGAACTTCAATACCAATGATGTTTCCAACGGATACAAGCCTCTTTGTAACCTCCTTATCCTCACGACTTGGATCAACAATGCCTGAAGGATGATTATGTGCTATTAGGATTGACGCGGCATTGGACAAAACAGCCGTCTTGAATACTTCGCGGGGATGAACAATGGAGGAATTCAGGTTGCCAATATGGCAGATATTTATCGAAGTGGGTTGATTTTTTGTATCCAGCGTAACGACAATGAAGTATTCACGATCTCTCAACTCCAAAAAGGGTTTAATACATTGATAGCCATCCTCTGGGGAACGAATGAATCGATTGCTGTAAAGCGTACTTTTCTCTTTAACCACCCTCAATGAAATGATACTTACTCGCTTAGCGCTTTTTGCTTGTTGTATTCCGATGGATGGCTGAGGACCGTATAATGTATCCATATCTTTACTCCCTTCAAAAAAATTGAAATAAAAAAGGATTGAGCAACTGATACGCGCTCAATCCTTTTTTCAATAGAATAATATAAATTTGGAAATAATGTTTAATACGGTATAGTGATTTCAAAAAAGCAATGTATTTTTCTTGTTTTATTATGAAACTGCGAAACAGATAAATCTCTCATTCATCAAAGCCAAAGTCTGTCACTTTAAGTGTGCGGCAATTCTCACTAACTGTTCTGACTGTGTTTTGGGGAATGCCCTCCTTTACAGTTGCATTCACTTCAAGCGATATTTCTACATCACTGCCATCGATCGAGGTCAGGTGGTTGATGATTTCATCAACCAGGCGGCTGACATCACGATTAATTCGGGTATTGTCCAACCTCGCCGACATATAGAAATGTGCATTCTTTGGTGTCTCTTTAACCTGGTTTCACGGGAGTTCGGGTTCCACGCATTGCAAGTCACATTCTTAAAGCACAAACGCCTATTGATAGCTAGTTAGGCGTTATTGGGCACTCACCGCGAACAACCTGAATCAGGTTGGTATTCACGAAAACATTTATGGGATGTGTACCTGTCTGAAATCGAAGCCCTGAAAAAGGAGCATGTGAAATTATGAGGCGCATTAATGTTCTCAAACAACTTGCGATAGTGACGAAATCATAAGCACTACAAAAAAGCAAAGAGTGGTAGCAATCCCACCGCTTCTTGCTTTATTAAAAGGCAAGAGAGGAATCCTGTATGTATATATAAATACTTCTTACCGTTGATAAGACTAATTCAATATATAGTTGAGCGCTATGTGAAGTCAAATTCCACCTTTCAAAAGTACGAGCCTCCAAACCGTGACCTGCCATATTTCTGATATCTCCAATAGCAGAACCTATGCTTGCCTGCTTATTGTGAATCTTATTATCTAAGACACCTGAGGCATTTTTGTAATTATAAAGCGCATTAATGACTTGTCCGATACCATTTTTTCTGCTTACATCAACATCTCTAAAAGTCCTTCTGAGAAAATCCTCAAAGGCTCTCCCAGCACATTCTATTGCTCCTCTAGGATCAGTTTTATATTTTTTATAAGAAGCCACCAATTCCTCAATTTCAGCAGACGATAGCGTTGAAAATATATCCGTACTTAAGGTATTTCCAATATATAGTCTTATTGCCATATCGTCATCAAGATTAATATTTAACGTATTGGTCCCCGATAAGTAAGTCTTGATTTTTTCTTCCAGATCAATGCTATTTCCATTAATTGCAAATATGCTTGTTGCCGTTCCCCAAGATATAAATAAGTCTTTTAAAAAAATATGATCTTTACCTTCAAATTTGTAAAGAACGTACACTTTTCTAGCCGATTCCTCAAGAGTTGAATCATTTAAATGATATTGAATAAAAGCAATAAATGGCTCGTACTCTTGGATGAATCTTCTCATTACATTAAGTTTCAATTCTTCATTTGGAGTTTTACCTAACTCATTGACAATTGGATTTGCATCATCATTATCATCAATTATATTAAGCATTTTACAAACAGCAAGGCAACTTCTAATATACGCCTCGCTTTTACTTGTAAAGCGCCGTAAATCTTCAATATTCGATGATGCATTATTATTTATATAGCACAAAACATCTGCAATAAGTAAGAGAGGAACATTGTGACTTGGAAGTCTTGTAGGCATTAGTTACTAATCCTCCCCAAACTTCCCATAGGCAGACTTAAAGAATATTTTAATTTTATCCTCAGGCCAATTACTCATATCTACACTTATCGTTATGTTGGGCATACTTGCTATGCTTACAAGCTTTTTATTTATATTGGAATCTGTATCATTTTCATTTAAAGAACTAGCAGTTGCCGTATCCTCATGGGGCTCTTTTTCTTCCAAACTCAACTCGTTTACGTTTGTTTCTTTTGAATCAATGATTTCTGTCGGATCGGCAGAAGAATCTTTATCGGTTTCATCGGCTAACTCCTCAATTTTCTCTTTAATATTAGAAACCCACTCTATGCGGGTGGAATTTTTGCCTCTGCCAATTATGTACTTTCCAAATTTGCTATAATCTATTATACTCATAAATAGTTTTGCGCCATCCTCAAGATTTCGCTGCGTAGAACCATACCCCGCTTTTCCCCAAAAATTTACTATTTCCTCGATTTCAGTTTGCATAACATCATCTTTTTGGGATAAGCCAGATAAAAACACTTCATAAGGACGGTATTTTTTTAATATTCTAACAATTCCCCCTTTTTTGTCCTCACCCTGAGAATATGCAATTTCACGCCCATATTCCGTAAATTCAAAACTTCCGTTCTCTATAAATCCAAATGTCCGTAAGGAGGATTTCGTATTTGTGTACGCTGAATCCCCTTTGTTAAAAATGGCCTTTACCTCGTCTTCATTTTTGTTCTTTCTTTTTAACGTTTCAATAAGTGAGAGTATATTTTCTACTGTAGTATAAGCCGGTAAACTATTACTACTTATTTTAGACATTTTTCGTCCCCCAAATTATTGTTAGCATTATTTTACAGCGATTAGTTCAGTGTTTCAAGCGCTTTAACAAACAAATAAGTGTCTGTATGAAAATATGTTAGCAGAATTCGGTTGGAAAAGTCTCAATAACATTGTTCACTCTTTCACGAATGGTAAAATATGAGTATAAAACTCCCACGTCCCGCTTTGAGGAGGGCGGGACACCACCAGTCATGAAAATGTAAGGTTGTGTTTTCTTCTATGTAAGAACGGATAAAAATAAAATGGGGACAGGCAAAGGTCGGTCTTTTTTTGGAGGGCGATTAGACCCCGTGTATAAAACCGATCTCATGCACCTTTGAGCACCGCCGAGTGTCGCTTCTTTCAAAGCACGTGTACAAAAATTCATACACTCAGGTGCACCACCTGTCTCCCATCATTTTATCATGATTCGAGGGGATGATAAATCATGGATGTGCTTTTAAACTGTTGTGCGGGTTTGGATGTTCATCAAAAAGAAATCGTTGCCTGTGTGTTAACGGGCGAAAACAAGGTTCGGAAACAGATTCGAACCTTTGGCACGACCACCAAGGAACTCCTTGCCCTTAGCGATTGGCTGCAGGAATCTCAGTGCACGCATGTCGCCATGGAAAGTACGGGCGTCTATTGGAAGCCGGTTCGGAATATTCTGGAGGGTTCATTCACCTTAATTCTTGCCAATGCGAAACGGATTAAGAATGTTCCCGGAAAAAAGACGGATATGAGTGATGCCCAATGGATTGCGAAACTCTTGCGCAATGGACTGATTGAATCCAGCTTTGTTCCTCCGGAAGCGATCCGTAACTTGTGTGATCTGACTCGGTATCGGAGAAAACTGCTACAGATGGCAACAGAGCAGAAGAACCGCATTCATAACGTCTTGCAGGATGCCAATATTAAGTTGACGAGTTATATGAGCGATGTCTTTGGTGTTTCCGGACGTGCCCTACTTGAGGCGATCATGAACGGGGAATCACTCACTTATGAACAGGTCCATGCTCGGGTAAAAACCAAACTAAGAGCGAAAGTGCCTCAACTTTTGGATGCCCTGAACGGGAAAATCCGACGGCATCATCGACAAATGATTCGTCGGCAGTATGATTTGCTTGTTGATTTAGAGAACTATATTGAGGAACTGGAACAAGAAATCGATCAGCTGATGACGGACAAGCAAGAGGAAGCGAGTCTACTCAAAACGATTCCGGGGATTAATCAGGGTGCAACGGCGGTCATCCTGGCGGAAATCGGAACCGATATGACTCAGTTTCCAAGCGATGCGCATCTATCCTCTTGGGGGGGACTGAGTCCGGGAAACAATGAGAGCGCCGGAAAGAAGCGATCATCAAAAACGACGAAAGGAAATAAAGGCTTGAAGTCCATCCTTTGTCAAGTCGCCTGGGGCGCTGTCCGGAGTAAAAACACGCGCTTGTCGGCTTACTATTACCGGTTGGTCAAACGACGAGGGCCGAAAAAAGCGATCATGGCTTTAGCACATCTCATTTTGAAGATTATCTATCATGTCTTAAAGGAGAAGCGACCCTATAAAGAACTCGGTCCGGATTATCTGCTGAAGAGAAAGCAAAGCGCCAAGTACCATCAACGACAGCTGGAAAAACTACTCGGCTACGAAATAGAAATTCGCGAAAAAACGGCATGAACTAAAAAAAATTCAGTTCACGCTCCTGGGGAGTAGTCTTTTTTTACTTTTTTTGAGCGTCATCACATTTACGTACAAAAATTATCAAGTCAAGTGCCCCCCCTCCTCAAATGATTCCTGAATGATCTATTAGTCTAGACCTTTGCGCGGATACCGATTAATAAACTGTACCACCTGGTCAACCTGCGCCTGAGTAACTGTAGAGAAGCGCTTGTCCTTCGAAAAAGACTCGCATAAGAGACCGTTATGATCCCTATTCATGCCGCATTGCCACAAGAACGAGAAACAGAGATCCGCAAAATCTCACGAATAGTCCCCTTGCCCTTGTTTTGTGCTAACTCCATTGCATAGGAATCATTTGGGATTTTCATGTTGTCGTACCATTTTACAATCTCTGCTCTAAAAACCTCACTTACTTATGATACGGTTCTCCACGCATAATTTTAAATGCCCGATAAATCTGCTCAATCAGAATGAGGCGCATGAGCTGGTGCGGGAAGGTGAATTTGGAGAAAGAGAGCTGGAAATCGGCTCTGCTTAACACTTCATCACTCAGACCGTTCGATCCGCCGATGATAAAGGCGAGGTCACTGTGACCGTAGATAGCGAGTTCCTGAATCTTTCCCGCAAAACCTTCAGAAGCCATTTGCTTTCCTTTGATGGCAAGCGCGAATACGTAGGCATTGTTTGGCAATTTTTTCAGCAACCGTTCACCTTCAGAACGTTTGACCTGCTCAATTTCTGCTATAGATAAATTCTCTGGTGCTTTTTCATCAGGCACCTCAATGAACGTGACGTTCGCATAAGGAATCATCCTTTTTGCATATTCCCCGATCCCCTGTTTAAAATAATTTTCTTTCAGTTTTCCCACGACTAAAATACTGATATTCACAACTTATCCCAACCTTATTAAGAGTTATACACAGAAGTTATGCACATATCCACAGGTGATTTCTATATTCTGTATGGAATCATTCGTTTGCCACAAGATATACGCATTGAAAAATGTCGTATTCTGACGAATGTGGATAACTGTTTTCATTATAAGCACTCAGAATTTGTCGCAATTCGCTATTTATTCATTCTTCAAGTTTTGTATGTTCCATTGTGTTCTGCGTATACGAATAACTTCCGTATTACCAGGTTTTTCACTGTTTCCATTTTGCTTATGGCGATGATTTCCTTTTATTTTATCATAGTTGAATGTGGTGAATGTTCAGAGTTATGAACAGTTTTCCCTCAAATGTGGATAAGTTGTGGATATTTATTCGATGATGTGCACAAATTTGTCCACAGACTTGCTGATGGTTGTTCTCATTCTCCATCCACAAAAGTTATCCACCTGTGAAAAAAAGCGAGCTCAATAACCTTATTCCGGTCTTGAGCCCGCCTTGCCTTATTTATTACGAAAATGTCTTGCTTCCCAAGGTTAACTTGGAAGTGTGGACTTTACCCATTCGATAATATTTGATATTCACCGTTTGTCCCGCACGAAGCTCCGTATACATGTACGTGGAAAATTCAATGTAGCTTTTAATCTTATGTCCATTGATTTCCGTAATCACGTCGCCCGCTTCGAGTCCGCTCTTGGCTGCAGGACTTGAACTTTGTACATCGGTAACAACCAGACCGGTCTTTACGTCGGACGGCAGCTGCAACTGCTTTGCTTCTTCATTCGGTACCATTGAAAGATCGACAATGCTGACACCAAGCATCGGCCGCTCAATCTTGCCCCCGGATTCAAGCTTGCTGATCACCGGTTTCGCGACATTAATCGGAATCGCGAATCCGATACCCTCAACACCTTCATTGGTATCGCTTCCTGTCGATGCGATCTTCGATGAGTTAATCCCAATCACCTGACCGGCTATGTTGACAAGAGCACCGCCACTATTACCTGGATTAATTGCGGCATCGGTCTGGAGAACCTGTGCCTCAATCGATGCGTTATTGCTTTCAACCGGAATCGTACGGCTCGTCGAGCTGATAATCCCCTCGGTAACAGAGCCTGAAAATCCGAGCGGGTTGCCGATTGCGATTGCCGGCTCGCCTCGTTTCAGTTTAGACGAATTGCCGAACTCAGCAACGGTTTTAACGTTTTTTACCGGAATTCTGAGCACCGCCAAATCATAGAGTGAATCTTTACCTAAAATCGTGGCATTTGTTTTCAAGCTATCGTTCAAGCGGACTTCCACTTTTTCCGCACCGGAGACCACATGGTTGTTCGTTACCACATAAGCATACTGATTATCTTTTTTATAAATAATACCTGAGCCGATTCCTGATTCAGTATACTTGTTATCAAAGAAATTCGCCTTTTGCAGGTTGATAACGGCGACAACCGCCGGCGATACTTTGTCTACAGCCTCGGTAACCAATGAGGTAACATTAACGTTCATTTGCCGATTGAAAGTCGGATTGCTCACATTATTGGAATTCTGCGCGCCTGTCGATACCTGATAGGGAAAGACGCCAAGATCCGAAAGTATAGGAGCAAAGATCAACAGACAAACCATACCGACGACAGCCCCGATGAAACCCGAGAAGAACCATCCGCCACGCATGCGGGTTTCTCGTGTTTGGCGGGCATTGCCTTCGGATTCCGAATCGCTTCCTATGTGGTTGTCATCATAATACCCCATACACATTTCCTCCTCGCAATAGTTACAATGATACCGAGAACCAAAGAAACGGGCGGCCGCTTCAGCACGATCCGAAGTTCCAGTAGTCATAATGTTTTCTTTATGAATAATTTACCACCGATTTTCTTGCTTATGAAAATTATGTGACTATTTCTATATGCATCGCAAAATTGCCGTTGTTCTATGTAAAGAATAGCCACAAATTCCCTCAACTAAACCTATATTGCGGTTAATTCCGTTGCGTGATCGGGATTGGTATCACAGAGATTTACTTCCCTTCCTAATTCAATTCCCACACTTTCCAAACGCTGACCGACACTCATTCGTGCCAATTCCTTCATATTGTTGTCCTTACTCAAATGGGCAAGATAAATTTTCTTTGTCCGATCTCCGAATACATCAGTCAGCGCCAACCCTGATTCTTCATTTGAAATATGACCGGTGTCACCCAAAATACGCCGCTTCACACTCCAAGGATAGCGCCCCATCATGAGCATGTCCGTATCATGGTTCGCTTCCATAATATATGCATCTGAGTTATTGATTAATCCCTTAATATGCTCGGAAACATAACCGAGATCGGTCAAGAGAGCCAGCTGCTTTTCGTGATCATGGACAACATAAAACATCGGATCAGCCGCATCATGAGAAACGGAGAATGACTCAAGGACCAGGCCTCCAAATTCCTTCGTTGTATTCGGCGCAAATTCAAATTTCTGTTCGATCGGTATTTCACCGATTCCGGTCGACATTGCCTGCCACGTTTTCTTGTTCGCATAGACCGGCGTATGGAAACGCCGTGCAAAGATCCCGAGTCCTTTGATATGGTCACTATGCTCATGGGTAACCAGAATTCCATCAATATCTTCCGGCCGGCGTCCGATTTGTCCTAATAATTCAATCATTTTCTTGCCGCTTAATCCACAGTCAATTAATAAATGTTGCTGCTCTGTTTCAATATAGAGCGAGTTCCCCGTACTGCCACTTGCAAGTACACTAAAATTAAACGCCACTTCTACCCCTCCCAAGGGTGAAAAAAATCGATTTTTAATTAACCGATTGTACATTACCTGAGACTGCATTAACGAAGTAATCACTGGTATGATCGTTCGTATGAACCGTAATATGCCATGCTGGAACGAAGATGAGCGGATCGGCACCGCCGTCGCCCACCGTATTTAAATAGCATAGTTCAATTGCTCTAATGCGCAAAGTTTTGTAGCCGACCAGATCAGTTCGGTCTGCCAAATACTTAATTGCCTGTTCAGCATTAATTAAATCTACATGATTTTTCTGATTCGAGCTTAATTTAAAATAGTTTTGACGAAATCCGGTTACTTGATTGTCTTGAACGGTAAAATCAAGCATTTGCATTCGATTTCGTGTACTGACATACACCGGTCGATTGTGATAGGTCTGAACAAATTTCACAGTACTTTTATCTGCTCCAAACTCCCAAAATTTATAATCCTGACCTTGATAAACCATACTGAGCAGTGCTTTTTGTACATCTTCATTCTTCTCAATACGACCAAGTGTTTTGGGTTTTGAAAAGAGCCCCGTCAATTGCCGGCCGTCCTCTTCCAAAGTGATTTTTTGTTTTTCAGTATTGTCTTTACGATCCAATAACTGAACAAGTGCTTCTTTCTCCTGATTGAAATATATTCTTGTTCCGCGAAGGAACGTGATATCTTTAGGCAGAGACGGAATAACGGTCTCTACTTCGTAATTACTGTATTTCGATCCACTGTCTGAGACATCTTCTACACTTTCATCCTGCTGCCTCATGTACATCTCAAAGACAAGAAAAACATCAAGAAGAAGAAAACAAATAATGAAAATTGATTTTGTTCTGCTCCAATTCATGATGGATCCTCCTTCCCGTTAATGCCATGGGCAGGCATGAGCGCATCGGATGCTGAATACCAGCGACCGCCAATTTTATAAAACCAATCCGGCGTCGCTACAATGGATTGATCTGAACCTGAAGCAGGATTTTTCAATTCATAACCAATAGCCAGATCCTCGATCGACTTCACATGCACATTGGCTTGGCTCAATTGATCAAGTATTTCTTTACCCGAGTCAAGTGTCATGCTTCCCTGACTGTCAACCGGATTCAAATCAAAAAGCGTGCCTTTATAGTTGCTCAACTCACCACTTCGCCAAGTAAGTTCGATCATACTTAAATACCAATTGGGATACGTTTCCGTATTGAATACCATATAGTCACCTATGGTCATACGAAAGCTGACCGTTCCGTCCCCGCGATAATTTTTCAATGAAATGCCTTGATAAATATAATCATCTGTCCATAATTTGACGCTGTTCACCCAATCAAAGCTGCCGAGTATCGGATCCTGTTTTTGTTCCGATGTACTCGTAATGCCCGGATTTACAAATTGAATGATATTATTTGTACGTTCCATTTGCCGCTCGCTGTCAGTGTATTCTGTTTTTCCTTTCGCAGCAAATACATTATCGGGATCAGTAAAAAGAATTGGTATGAATTTTTCCAATGAAAGCCGCTCATAATAACTGACTTCTGAATCAACTTTTGTTTTTTCTTGCGGCAAGTAGACGATTTTTCCTTTCAAAGTCAGGCGCTCATAAGGGCGAAGATCCGCATCGCCATACAAAGCTTTCAAACTGTTGATATTCAAATGATCAACAGTTGTATAGAATTTGTTTCTTTCATTTTGAGAAGAGAAAATTGCCGTAACATTTCGCCCGTTTGAAGAACTGAACACGTCGATACGATCTACAAGCATGTGATTGGTACTCAGCGATTTGCTGTTGTCAAATTGAAACACCTTGCTCAATGCGTCAAAAGTGAGCGGCGCCGGAAAAACAAGCTCATAATGCGTGTTTTCGCTGTCATCTTTGTCAGAGTTGCTACTTGATTGTTCACTAAAAACGCATTGACGAAGCAATGTATATACCTTTTGTATCTGTCTGTTGCCGTTTTGCCCGAACGCTCCATTCTTATTGCGTTCCAGCATTAAATTAGGCCGAATTACTTCAGGTATTTTTTGCTCTTTTGCGATGGCAACCTGCTTCGTTGAATTCGGATTATAATTCTGGAAGTCCGATTTATAGAACAGTATATTGAAGGTCATGGCGACGCTCGCAAGTACGAGCACCCCCAGCAATACGGACTTGAATACTTCACGATGCATCTTAGAGATCCCTTCTATCCAGCGGGAGTACAAAATGAATGGTTGTCCCTCGATTCCAATCACTTTCCGCCCAGATTTCTCCGCCCAGCGCCTCAATCATTTCTTTGGCGATGGCGAGTCCCAGTCCTGTACCGCCTAATTTACGCGATCGTGCGCGATCAACACGATAAAATCGGTTAAAAATCTTCGGCAGATTTTCCTTTGGAATTCCAACTCCCTGATCACTAATCATTGTTCGGATATTTCGTCCTCTGCGTGTGATACGGAACGTAATCATACCGCCCTCAGGAGAATATTTAATCGCGTTGGAAATAATATTATCGATTACCTGCGTCAGTTTATCACGATCGACTTGAACGAAGAATGATCCTTTTGGAAAATAACGGACAAACTCAATATTCTGTTTTTTGGACATTTCAAACCGATCAATAATACTGCCGCAGAATTCTATGTAGTTTGTTCGTTCAAGACGAAGGTTATGATTTTTGGAATCCAGCCTGGAAAGCTGGAGCAGATCATTAACCAGACGGATCATACGCTCCGTTTCACGCTGCGTAACGCCAAGAAACTTCGTTGCAAGCGCTGCGTCTTCAACCGCACCGTCCTGCAGTGCTTCCAAGTAACTTTTCATTGTTGTCAGTGGTGTACGCAGTTCATGCGAGACATTGGCAACAAATTCGCGGCGTTCCATATCCACCTGCTCCTGCTCGGTTACATCGTGAATCACCGCAATTAAACCATTTGCCAGTCCATTATCCTTTTTAACGACTGAAAAGTTCGCACGCAGCAGAATCGTTTCATCATCCGTACTAAAATCAAGCACAAGGGAGTCTTCTAATTCATAGAGATCCATAATTCTGTGCTCTTTGCGGATCTTTAACAAATCTAAAATTGAATTTCCTGTCACATCGTGCCGATAAACATTAAGCAGCTGCTCAGCACGATTATTCATCAAAATGACATTTCCTTTGCGATCGGTCGCAACAACCCCATCGGTCATATAGGTCAGCACTGACTTCAATTTGCGCCGTTCCGACTCAGTCGTCGCATTTGCCTCACGCAGCTTCATCGTCATGTTATTGAAAGACATCGCAAGCTGGCCGATTTCATCGGGCTCGCTCATTTTTACTTTTCGTGTGAAGTTCCCTTGCGACACAGCAAGTACCTGGTGCTGCATTTGGACAAGCGGACGCGTAATGGTTCTCGCAAGGAAAAAGCCAAGCGTTGCCGTGACCAGCAAGGCAAACACAGTCGCCGATGCAAGAATCTGATTAATTTGCTGCAACTGACTATAGACACTCTCGAAGCTCTTCTCAACATAAAGCGTGCCATAATGCATGCTGTCTACTTGGATTGGTGTCGTCACAACATCGACACGTTCACCATTTTTTTTATCGGTAAATCGATACTTATTAGTTACCTTAGAGGATAAGTTCTGAATAATCAACCTGTTGGTCGTTCGTTTCCCTACGGCACTCTGATGCTTCTCATCGGCAGCAATAATCACCATATTCGGATCAATGACCTGAATTTCTCTAATATTACTATCGAGCTCCAGCAATTGGTTTTGAATCTGATCCGTCACATGATTCGAATCGTCATTATTCGTTTCCTTTGCCTCACGTATCGCTTCGCCTACATTCCAGGCAATCAGTTGGCTCTGACTCTCAAGCGACTTCTCAAAACTGTCCAGCGTGATTGTCTTGACACGATCGGTAAAATAGACACCGATCAGCTGCATGGCAAGCAGAATAAGCAGTGCATAAATTAAAACAATTTTAAATTGAATCGATTTAAAGAAACCGACCTTATTCATCACTAGACTCCTGATTAGGTTCTTTTAAGTAGTAGCCGACACCTCGCCGCGTAATAATCCAAGCTGGCCGGCTTGGATTATCCTCAATTTTCTCACGCAGCCGGCGCACCGTGACATCCACGGTCCGTACATCACCAAAATAGTCGTAGCCCCACACCGTCTGCAGCAAGTTCTCTCGGGTCATTACTTGTCCAATATGATCGGCAAGATAATGAAGAAGTTCAAATTCACGATGCGTCAGTTCAACCATTTTTCCACGTTTTGTGACCACATAAGCATCAAGGTGAATCACCAAATCACCGATTTCAATATTGTTCTCCTGTTTCTTCTCTTCTTCCGCGCCCTCTTGCCTGTGCCGCCTTAAATTAGCCTTTACGCGTGCGATCAATTCACGATTGCTGAACGGTTTCGTGACATAATCATCAGCACCCATTTCAAGACCAAGCACCTTATCAATTTCCGAATCTTTGGCCGTCAACATAATAATCGGCATGTTATGTGTTTTTCGTACTTCACGACATACTTCCATGCCGTCTTTGATCGGTAACATAACATCAAGCAGAATCATATCCGGATTTTCTTCTTCAACCTTTAGAAGAGCTTCCTCACCATCATAAGCGCATACGACTTCATAGCCCTCTTTTTCTAGATTAAACTGTACTATATCCGCAATTGGCTGTTCATCATCGACAACTAGAATTTTATTCTCCAATTTGTGCAGCCCCCTTGTTAATCTCTTGTGATTTATTTCCCATGCAATATTTTCTTTATTTCATTTTGCCATCGTGTAAGTGGTATGAGAATAACGACAAGCTGCATTCGCCATTTCTTAACCATTCCCAGATCGAAGTATGACCTTCCGAATTCACTCGTTTTTATTGACCGTTTCTTTTTTATTTTAACATAATCACGATCTCGATGTCATAATGACGGAAGAACAGAAAAAAGTCTCTGACTGAACCCAGAGACTTTCTTCTACATTAAGTATTTTTTTCTATTAAGAGCGTTTTTCGCTTATGTTTGGCAAAACATGGCTCGAGGCGGAATCGAACCACCGACACGAGGATTTTCAGTCCTCTGCTCTACCGACTGAGCTATCGAGCCATAATAATGGCGGATCCGAGCGGATTTGAACCGCCGATCTCCTGCGTGACAGGCAGGCATGTTAACCCCTACACCACGGATCCATTTGGTTGCGGGGGCAGGATTTGAACCTACGACCTTCGGGTTATGAGCCCGACGAGCTACCAGACTGCTCCACCCCGCGATATTGTTAAAAAGAAAAGCATGTCTTTTTGCGGCACAAGAAATATTCTACCACCGTTATTACGTAATTGCAACTTTTTTATAAAATAAAAATGCCACGGTCTCTTTAGAGGAGGCCATGACATTATCTTTTGTTCACTTCATTCTCATATTAGCGAAAGGGATTGCGCACTTCAATGGTTTGAGTGCGGTCCGGACCAACAGAGAACAGTGACAGACCGACCTGAGTCAGCTGTGCAATCCGTTCAATATAGTGACGAGCATTCGGAGGAAGATCAGACAGAGATGCTGCTCCGGTAATGTCTTCTTTCCAGCCGGGCATTTCTTCGTAAATCGGTTCGCATTCGGCAAGAACATTCAAGCTGGCCGGGAATTCTTCAATCAGTTTTCCTTTATATTTATAAGCCTTGCAAATTTTTACCGTTTCAAGTCCTGTGAGGACATCCACACAATTCAGTGAAAGATCTGTTAGACCGCTGACACGACGTGAATGGCGAACAACGACGCTGTCAAACCAGCCGACACGGCGCGCGCGTCCGGTTACTGTTCCATATTCATGACCGACCTCGCGAATCTGGTCACCGATTGCATCAGTAAGTTCTGTCGGGAACGGACCGTCGCCGACACGAGTCGTGTATGCCTTCGCACAACCGACAACATGATTAATTTTCGTTGGTCCGACACCCGCGCCAATCGTCACACCTCCGGCAACCGGGTTGGACGATGTTACAAACGGATAGGTTCCCTGATCGATATCCAGCATGCAGCCTTGAGCACCTTCAAACAGAACTCGCTTACCTGCATCAAGTGCATCATTCAGTACGACTGAAGTATCGCACACAAGCGGCCTCAAACGCTCTCCATAGCCAAGATACTCCTCATAAATATCATCAATATCAAAGCCTTGTGTATCATAAAACTTCTCAAGAAGCCGATTCTTTTCTTTTAGATTTTTTTCCAGCTTCGTACGGAAGGTTTCCGGTTCCAGAAGATCCGCCATCCGAATACCGACGCGTGCCGCTTTATCCATATATGCGGGACCAATGCCCTTCTGTGTTGTGCCGATCTTGGATGTGCCTTTATTTTCTTCTTCAAGCATATCTAATTTCAGATGATAAGGGAGGATCACATGAGCCCGGTTGCTGATGCGCAGATTACCCGTACTCACACCGCTCTCCTTCATGTAGTCCAGTTCTCTGCACAAGGACTTAGGATTGATAACCATTCCGTTCCCAAGGACACAGATCTTTTCTTTGTAAAGAATTCCTGATGGCATTAATCGTAATTTGTATGTCTTGCCGTTCCAGACGATTGTATGCCCGGCATTATCCCCGCCTTGATAACGTGAAACCACTTCCGAGTTCTCCGAAAGGTAGTCGGTAATCTTTCCTTTCCCTTCATCGCCCCACTGTGCGCCAACAACAACAACAGAAGACATTCATTTAGCCCCCAACTTCTACAAAATAATATTTTAGTTCACTAAAGCCACTGTTAAGTCTAACAGGAATCGGTTTTAAAAGTCAATGAGGAAACGAACGTTTTGAACTTTGTTTCATAAATTGTTCGGGTTATAATCGATTAAAAACTATTATGCACCTCTTGGTATATCATCATCGCTGTGTTTCCGATCAATGTTGACAAATTTACTGTACTCTTTAACAAAAGCCAGCTCCACGGTTCCCACCGGTCCGTTACGCTGCTTTGCAATAATAATTTCAATTATATTCTGTTTTTCACTTTCTTTATTGTAATAATCATCGCGGTAAAGGAACGCGACAACATCGGCATCCTGTTCAATACTCCCGGATTCGCGGATATCACTCATCATCGGCCGTTTATCTTGACGTGCCTCAACACCGCGCGATAACTGTGACAGTGCAATAACCGGAACATCCAGTTCTCTGGCCATCGCTTTTAGTGTCCGCGAAATTTCGGATACCTCTTGCTGACGATTTTCCTGTCTTTGCCCGCCGCCGGAACCCATGATCAGCTGTAGGTAATCAATCATCACCATGTCCAAACCTTTTTCCTGCTTCAATCTTCGACATTTGGAACGGATATCGTTGACGCGGATACCCGGCGAATCGTCAATATAAATGCCTGCACGTGACAGACTGCCCATTGCATAGGTCAGCTTTTGCCAATCCTCATCTTCCAGGCTGCCCGTTCGCAATTTCTGAGCATTAATATTCCCTTCCGCGCACAACATACGCATCGCCAGTTGTTTTGCTCCCATTTCAAGACTGAAAATCGCGACATTGGCCTCATTTTTGATTGCGACATTCTGTGCAATATTAAGGGCGAAGGCTGTCTTACCTACAGAAGGACGTGCGGCAACAATAACAAGATCGCTTTTTTGGAAGCCCGCAGTCATTCGGTCAAGTTCAAGAAAACCGGTCGGCGTACCCGTCACGTCATCCTTGCGTTTTTGCAGCATCTCAATGTTGTCGTAGGTTTCAATCAGCACATCTTTAATGGATTGAAATTCACCATTTCGCTTTCGCTCAGCTACTTCGAGTATTTTTCGTTCTGCATCATCAAGAATGCCTTCAACACCATCATCACGCGTGTAACCATCGGAAACAATTTGTGTTGCTGTTCGTATCAGCCGCCGAAGAGTCGCTTTTTCAGAAACAATTGAGCAGTAATAGTCGATGTTGGCAGCTGTTGGTGCAGAACCTGCCAGTTCTGCCAGATAAGATACCCCGCCGATCTCCTCAAGCCGTTTAGATGTTTGAAGTGCATTGGTTACCGTGACTACATCGACCGGTTCGTTCCGCTCTGAAAGATCCAGCATTACTGAGAAAATAAGCTGGTGGCTTGTCCGGTAAAAGTCATCCGGAACAAGCAGTTCAGAAGCAGTAATCACCGTTGAAGGTTCAAGAAAAATCGCACCAAGTACCGCTTGCTCCGCTTCCATATTGTGTGGCGGAATCCGGTCGGCAAATAAATCACTCATATCGTACCTCCCTCTTTTAAACCGTTAAAATCCGCCGAGGCGCGCCGGGCGGATAGAATGGTTCATTCTTCTGTCACATGTATTTTAACCTTTGCTGAAACCTGTGGATGCAGCTTCAGCGGCACATCTGTATAACCTAAGCTCCGAATCGGTTCTGGTAAATCAATCTTTCGCTTATCAATAGAAATTTTCGCTTTTTTAAGCGATTGTGCGATTTGTTTGCTGGTAATTGAACCAAACAGTCGACCGCCTTCTCCGGACTTTGCTTTCATTTCAATCGTCATGTTTTCAATCTTTTCTTTCAGTGCGATCGCTTCACGACGCTCATTTTCCTCAGCTTCTTGACGCCTCTTCTTTTGCGCTTCCAATTGGTTCAAGCTGCCCTTATTTGCTTCTACAGCCATTTTCTTTGGAAGCAGATAATTACGCGCATAACCTTCAGATACATCCTTGATTTCCCCTGCTTTTCCTTTCCCCTTTACATCTTTCAGAAAAATAACTTTCATTTAGGAAAGACCTCCTTCAAGATACAGATCAATCACATGTGTGACACGAGCAGTCGCTTCTTCAATTGATGTGTCTGCCATCTGTGTTGCGGCGTTGTTCAAATGACCGCCTCCACCAATACTCTCCATAATCACCTGAACATTCAAATCACCAAGCGAACGTGCGCTTACACCGATTTGTCCATCCGTTCGTTTGCCAATGACAAATGACGTACGTATTCCTTCAAGCATCAGCATCGTGTCCGCCGTTTGTGCCAATAGCACCTGATCATAAATCTGTTCATCCTTACCCACAGCAATCGCAATATTAGCTTTATAAAGCTTCGTCCTGCGAATCAATTCCGCGCGCTGATTGAACTGGTCCAGATCATCACAAAGAAACTTCTGTACTAAGATTGTGTCCGCACCGTGTGCGCGCAAGTACGAAGCGGCATCGAATGTCCGAAAACCAGTTCGAAGTGTAAAATTTTTCGTATCGACAGCTATACCACCAAGCATTGCTGTCGCTTCAATCAGATCCAAAGGACGCTCATTCGGCTGATATTCAAGCAGTTCGGTAACTAGTTCAGACGTTGACGATGCATATGGTTCCATGTAAACAAGCACTGGATCCCTGATAAATTCCTCGGCCCTGCGGTGATGGTCGATAACCACAATGCGGTGAACACTGGCAAGCAGCGACGCATTTACTACCATGGATGGACGATGCGTATCGACAATGACCATAAGTGTTCGTTTTGTCACTTGATCGGCTGCCTGTTCGGCACTGATGAAGTTCGACCATAGATTCTTTTGTTTTTTCAATTCCTCAAGCAGTTTCGAAACACCTGAAACATTATTCGTTTGATCCATAATGATTTTGGCGCTTCGTCCATTGGCATGGGCAATCTTCAAAATACCAATGCACGAACCGATTGAATCCAAATCCGGCGCGCGATGGCCCATAATCATGACTTGATCACTTTCCAGCATAAGTTCAGATAAAGCATGCGAGATCACGCGTGCACGTACTCTTGTACGTTTTTCCACCGGATTTGATTTACCACCGTAGAAACGTACATCACCGTCCGGACGTTTAATAACTGCCTGATCACCGCCGCGCCCCAACCCCAGATCCAGCGCAGACTGGGCATAGCTTCCCAAATCTTCGAGTGATGCCGTGCCTGCTCCGACGCCAATACTCAACGTCAAAGGGATATGGCTGAGCGGAACAGTAATTTCTCGTACCTTATCCAAAATTGAAAAATGCTGTTCCTCTACAGAGTGAAGCAGCCGTTCGTTCATGATCGCGAGAAATCGATCGGAATCTGTACGGCGAAGATAGATTCCATGTTCCGATGCCCAGTTCTTAATGATCGTCGTCGTTTCATTATTAATTGTGCTCCGCACCTGATCCTCAAGACCCTGTGTTACTTCATCATAGTTATCCAGAAAGATTAAAGCGAGCACCGTTTTCTCATTGTAATAGCGCTTCTTAATTTCCAAAGTATCGGTAATATCAGTAAAATAGAGCAGCTTCTCCTGACGCTTTAAACGCACACGGTACTGCCGATCATTCAACGCGATGATCATTGATTCTTTATTATCAGATGCGATCAATTTGCTTAGCGATTCGGCTATTTCGTTCAGTGACCGGCCAATTGCCGTATTTCCATCCTCTTCAGTAATTTGATTCAAGTATGGGTTGCACCACTGCACACGTTCCGATTCGTCATACAATAGAATACCGATCGGCATATGAAGCAAAGCTTCATTACCCACCTTTTTCAATCGATAGGACATACCCGCTGCATACTGAATCAGTTCCTTATCAAATTGACGCTCATTAATCAGGAACCATAAAACGGACAAGGCAAGAAGCACGAGTCCGGCGACGGCCAGCAGCCAATTTAAAAAAGCAACGAATACGAGGAACAGAAGAAACAGAAGACCGATTACGATCAGTAAATCGCTGCGCCAACGATGTTTAAATTGGTTTGCCAAGATTTTTCCAGCTCCTACAGGCCTCATTTTCCGTACCCATCATGTGAGTAGCCTAGATTCTCAACACGAATGAATCAGCTTTAAAAGACAAGCTTGACCATTTTATTATTGAGAAAAAAGCTGTATCTGTTTGTGATCAACCCATCTACAGCTTCTCCCCGCCGATTTTCTTCCGAATATTGAAACCCAGATCAATTATACCCAATATACATGCCAATTGCAGTAACCATGGTCCAAAAATAACCGTCACCAGAGTCACTGTGATCGGAACAACAAGCGGAAATTTCCGTATATATGTGTAATAAAAAATAAGACTGAATCCTTGAACAGCAAGCAAAATACGCAGAATAATGTCGACATTAAGTGCGGCTGTATAAATTGGTGTCGCTTGATCCGCGCCGAACCAGACAATAAATAGCACAGCTAAGTAGAGCCAGATAATACTTCTCGGCACTTGCCAGTTGCGAAACGGAATCCAGTGCGGCACCTCAACGTTAAGTTTCCGCAAAATCGGCAAACTGATTAATTCAACAATCAATGCGTAAAAAACGCCTGCAATGATAATAAACACCGGTGTAAGCCGTACAAGCGTACTGCTCAGCATCTTATATTGTGTCATCAATTCATCTGCACTCAGATTGAAGCTCTTGATCATCGATGGCATTTGCGTTACAGATTGCTGAAATTGATCATTAAGGGCGGATTGCGCTGCTAATGCCGGATTAAAGTGAAAGACAAGCACAGATACTGCTAAACAGACAATCAACACGGCAATGTTGGTCAGACTTCCGGCCAAGAGAAGTGCGAAGGTTGATTTTTTCAAGTAAATCATATAACCGACTACACCCCCAAGTAACATAAAAAAAAGCGGGAGTAACAAATAAAACGAATGATTTAAAATAACCAGAAACAAAAGTCCGAGCCCAAAAACACTCAAAGTAAGTTTCCAGCCGTCCTTAGCAGCTAAAAACATAAGCGGTAACGGAATAAGCCAGATGGTCAGCAACGACACATAAGGCAAGAAAAAGGTTAAAACAATTAACAAATATAATGAAATCGTTGCAAGCGCTCCGCGATACAGAGCGTTTCGATCACTCATAGTGACACCTCTCAGCTTGGGCTGTACAGAATTATCCTAACCTGTATTACAATTATGATGAATCATTTACTTAAAGATTAAGCGGATGTTTTTTCGACTCATTGAAAGTACTTTAACTCTTCCGCCTAATTAGGCGTTTACCCGCCCTTTTCACCAGCAAAACTTGGCAACACCATAAGTTTTATTATAATACAAAAGCACTTTTTAATGAAAGAGCGATCTTCTTCTTGCAATTTACTTAGAACCTTATATAATTGAAAGTATTAACTTAAAATCAAAAAGAAAGCGTTTTATTTTAAAGGCTTAAAGTCACTTTCCTTGTTACTGCCAGTGACTCATTTTATCAACGAGAGTTGGTGCCCTCCATGAATACATTAACAGTGAACATAGATTCTTTTAAAAAGGCGGTCCGCTTGCGGATTGCCTTTTCTGTTTCCCGACTTGCCTTGAGCAAACAATTTAAGGAGTGTGAATCATTATGACCTATGAAGGACCTAAAGCCCTGCTAACTGCATGGGTCAGTCTCGTAAGCAACCTGCTTCTAACGCTAATAAAAATCATCTTCGGATTGATTTTCCATAGTACGGCTCTTGTTGCTGACGGCGTGCACAATGGAGGCGACGTTATTGCATCCATTGCCACCATCGGTTCTATGAAGCTGTCTAATCACCCGGCCGACCGAGAGCATCCTTACGGACACGGAAAAGCAGAAGACATCTCAACCGCATTCATTTCTATTGTCCTGATCGTTGCCGCATTATTTTTAACGTATGAAGCCGTCAAAGCGTTGTTCGGACCGATATCATCCGTAAGTATCTGGGCTTTCGCCGCCGCCCTTTTTTCTGCTTTGGCAAAGTGGCTGCTCTATATCTACACGAAAAAGGGGGCGGATCGTTATCACAGCAAAAGTCTGTATGCGACTGCTGCCGATCACTTGGCAGACATCTATGCATCAATTGCCGCCGCCCTTGGACTTGGTATCGGCTGGATCGGAACTATTTTCCATCTTCCCTACACACACTATGGCGATCCGGTAGCAGGTATTGTTGTCTCTATTTTAATTTTAAGAATTGCCATTGTGATGATTATCAAAGCGATCAATGTGCTTATGGAAAGCAGTGTTGATGAAAGTGTTCAAGAAAAATACCGCCAAGTTTTCCTTTCATTTCCTGAGGTAAAAGTCATTGATATCTTACGTGCACGCGAACATGGGAATGTGGTACTTATCGATGCCCAAATTCGGATTCCGGCTTCTTATACCATTCAAGAAGGCGACGATCTTACCGAAGCGATCCGTTCAAAAATGATTCACACGTATCCCAATGTAGACGAAGTACTGATTCATATTAATCCATGGTACAAGGATCAAGTATTAGTCGAACCGGATTCTGTACCTCATTTGGAAAAAAAATGACGAGCATGAACTTTTCGTTTATAGTGTTAAGTAAACTGTGTTTTCGTTCGAAATAAATACTAGGCGGTTGTAAGTAAATTAATAACTTAGCGCAGAAAATTTTATGGGGTGATTGAAAAATGGCGATGAGCTCAGAAGAGTACACAGGTATATCATTATTTGTTGGTTCTCAAGAAATTGGTGTATTGATTAAAGATATTAAGGAAATTCTTGAGCCGGTCCCGATCCTTCCTGTCCCAGTTACTCATCCTTTATTCGCCGGATTGATTTCCGTACGCGGGTCGATTATTCCTGTTCTTTTATTAAATCTGGTTTTCCATGCATCAGAGAACCCGTTTTCGAATAAGGATAAAAAATACGTTGTCTGCGTTGCAGGATCGGAGACCGCAGCGCTGGACATCGACGCAGTCGGCGATACGTTTTCTTTTGGACCCGGACAACTGACCGATGCAAAAGAAGATGCGACAAATCCCGATGGGCTGATCACAAAGACCGTTGCTTTTCAAGATAAAGAAATACCGCTGCTCAGCATCGAAAAATTGATACAGTTTACCACCGTTTTGAATGCAAAAGAGCGAGAAGCTGTCGGATACTCGGCGATTAACTGAATCATAGTTTACAAATCAAATAACTATTTAAGCGGGAGGAGACATTTATGGGTATTCATAAATACTTTCAAAGCTTATCTGACCTGGAAGGCATCTATCGCTGTCCAGGTGTTTTTAAATATCAAGAACACTCTGTTGCCAGTCATTCATTTAAAGTAGCTACCATTGTGCAATTCTTAGCGACTGTTGAAGCCGAGAACGGACAAGATGTGGATTGGAAAACCGTCTATGAAAAAGCGATTAACCATGATTACTCTGAATTGTTTACCGGCGATATTAAAACACCGGTGAAGTATGCCCTTCCAAAGCTCCGCGAACTCTTTTCTCAAGTTGAAGGATCCATGACACAGGAATACTTGGATAAAGAATTTCCCAAACGGTTCCGTCAGGTTTATGAAGCTCGATTTAAGGAGGGTAAAGACCAGTCGCTGGAAGGACGAATCCTTGCAGTAGCAGATAAAATTGATTTGCTCTATGAAGCTTATGGCGAGATACAGAAGGGAAATCCCGAACCGCTTTTTTTTCAAATTTACAAAGAGGCACTCACCTCAATCATTCAATTCAGTGGTATGGCATCGGTTCGTTATTTTATCGATGTCATTCTTAAAGAAATGATTGAAGAAGAAGTTATCTCGCATACACGAATTAAATCAATTACGGAACACTTGCTGCTCGCTGATAAAAACATATGATTATTGAAAAATTAAAGCTCTGCCCTGTCTAAACTTTTTTCTTGATTCCTCTTCGCTTCTCCCCTATGATTAAGTAAATGTGTCTGTTTTATGACAAAAGGAGTTGCCTAGCTATGCAGAAATCAGCGGAATTGCAAAATAGTAAAGACCAGGCGAAAAACAACAGACGCTATATCGTATCAATTCTTGCTTTTTCCGTGATCGCTGACGTTTTTATCTTGCTGCTTTTCTTTGCACCGTTTATCGGGTACAGGGGACACATCGGATTTGATGTCTACCTGCTTCCACGATTTAATGCGATTTTTAACAGTTTTACCTTTATTTTTCTCATTTCCGCACTCGTAGCCATTAAGAATAAGAAGATCAACGTTCACCGCGGATTTATTCTTGCAGCATTTACATCCACATTGCTGTTCTTAGTATCCTATTTATCGTTCCATTATCTTGCGCCGCCTCACTATGGGGGTGCAGGTCTCATGCGGCCAATTTATTTTTTCATACTAATCACGCATAGCGCGCTGGCTGCATTTGTTGTTCCGCTTGCTCTGCTCTCACTCGTATGGGGCTGGACCATGCAGATCGAAAAGCACAAGCGAATTGTCCGTTGGACGATGCCGATCTGGCTTTATGTAAGTCTAACCGGAGTCATTGTCTACGTGATGATGGCACCCTATTATTGATTAACAAAAGGCTCCGATCTAACTCGGAGCTTTTGAACTTCTCAAAAAAATGAATTCGTTATTTCGGGGATTGATGGAGATGGAGAGACACGAGCGCTTGAAGCTAATTGTGATTCCAATTAAAAATTCAATAAACAGCTATGCATGTAAGGTGCATCAACTATTCACCTGCATTTTCAAATACAAATAAGAGACTACCCGGAACTTAATCAAGTTCTGAGACAGCCTCTTTATTTTAATATCATCATTATTCCGTAGTGTACGGAAGCAAAGCCATTTGACGCGCACGTTTAATCGCTCTTGTCAATTGGCGTTGGTACTTCGCACTGGTTCCTGTTACACGACGAGGCAAAATCTTTCCTCGTTCAGAAATAAATCGTCTGAGCAAATCAACATCTTTATAATCGATATAAGTAATGTGATTAACGGTAAAGAAACATACCTTACGGCGCTTACCACGTGAGCGGCGTACTGCCATATCCGGCACCTCCTTAGTTTTCAATTGAATTCAACAATTAGAACGGCAGATCATCATCCGATATATCAATCGGCTTCCCGTCGCCTGCGAATGGATCTTCAAAAGAAGGAGCGCCCTGATTCTGACCTAAATTGTTCGTTTGGTTATTGGACGGTGCATAGCTGCTGCGTTGCTGTTCTGAGGATGCGCCGCTGCTTGGCGCATAACTGCCCCCATCTGCATGTCTTGCGCCTTTCGGTTCAAGGAACTGCACACTGTCGGCAACCACTTCCGTTATATAAACCCGTCGACCTTCGTTATTCTCATAATTTCGGGTCTGAATACGGCCGTCAACGCCGGCTAAGCTTCCCTTCTGCAGAAAGTTAGCTGCATTCTCAGCTTGTCTTCTCCAGACAACGACCGGTATAAAATCAGCCTCCCGCTCTCCTTGCTGGTTTGAGAACGGGCGATTCACAGCGATCGTGAAACTCGTTACTGCAACACCGTTCGGCGTGTACCGTAATTCCGGATTTTTCGTCAGTCGTCCAACCAAAACAACGCGATTGATCATCAGGATCAAACTCCTTTCTTTTTAATTCAATTATTTCGCTTCTTCAGGTTTACGTTCGTCTTTAATCGTCATGAAGCGGAGTACATCTTCATTGATTTTGACCAAACGATCAAATTCATTGATGGCTTCGCTGCCTGCGGTTACGTACAGAACAACATAGACACCGGTACTCAAGTCATTGATTTCATAGGCTAAACGTCGTTTGCCCATTTCTTTGACTTCGTTGATTTCGGCGCCGTTATCCGTCAGAATGGAAGCCAGTTTTTCCTTAACGGCTTTTTCCTGTTCTTCTTCCAGATCCGGACGGAGGATGTACATAATTTCATATTTGCGCACAATCATTCACCTCCCCTTGGACTAAGCGGCTCCATTAAAGGAGCAGAGAGCAAGTTTACTCACTCATAGATCAATATAATAGCATAAATTACCTGTCAATACAAGTTATTTTCAAATTCATTGTCAAACGTTGAAACGAAAGTTAACAATATCGCCATCCTGCATCACATAATCTTTCCCTTCAAGGCGCAGCCGTCCCTTCTCTTTCGCCGCAGATTCCGAACCGGCCGCAATAAGATCTCCATAAGAAACAATTTCAGCCCGAATAAAGCCGCGTTCGAAATCCGAATGAATGATACCAGCTGCCTGCGGTGCCTTTGTTCCTTTACGGAATGTCCAAGCTCGTACTTCTTTTTCTCCTGCTGTAAAATACGTCGCCAGACCGAGCAGATCATAGGCTTTGGCAATCAGTCGATCAAGGCCGGAAGAATCTAGTCCTAACTCCTCAAGAAACACCTTTTTTTCTTCTCCTTCAAGCTCGGCAATTTCAGATTCGATCCGTGCTGAAATAACGACAACCTCTGCCCCGTCCTTTTCAGCAAATTCTTTTACCGCCTGTACATATGGATTTTCATCTGGTGCGGCTACATCATCTTCCGAAGTATTGGCAACATACAGTACAGGCTTTTTCGTCAGAAAGTTAAAAGCCTTGATCGCTGCTTCCTCATCCTCAGTCAGAGCAACATGTCTTGCCGGTTTGCCTGCTTCAAATGCATCTTTTAGCTTTGTCAGCGCAGAAAATTCAACGATTGACGCCTTGTCTTTCTGCTTCGCTAATTTTTCCACACGATCAATCCGTTTATTCACCTGCTCCATATCTGATAAAACTAATTCAAGATTAATGGTTTCAATATCATCGATCGGATCAATTTTTCCGGACACATGAGTGATATTCTTGTCTTCGAAACAGCGCACAACATGAGAAATCGCATCCACTTGACGGATGTTTGCCAGAAATTGATTGCCAAGCCCTTCACCTTTACTCGCGCCTTTTACCAATCCGGCAATATCCGTGAATTCAAAAGTTGTTGGAATGGTTTTCTTTGGGTGATACATCTCAGTTAATTTATCGAGACGTTCATCCGGTACGCTGACGATTCCGACATTGGGTTCAATGGTGCAGAATGGATAGTTGGCCATCTCTGCACCGGCCTGTGTGATTGCATTAAACAATGTTGATTTGCCGACATTGGGCAAACCGACAATACCTGTAGTCAAGCTCATTTACCTTCAACCCCCTGGGTTTTTCTTACCATTTTAAGAAAGAAGCCGTTTGTCGCCTTCCTATCACATTTCATTGTTCTCCGCCTTGGAGCCATGCTCAAGAATCTTCTTAACTTTGCGTTGAAATTCGCTTCGCGGCATCATGACGCTGTGCCCGCAGCCAAGACACTTGATACGAATATCCGCACCCATGCGTATGATCTTCCATTGATTTTCACCGCATGGATGAGATTTCTTCATTGCCACAACATCATTCAGATCGAAACTGATACGAGGATTCGGCATCGTCCTTCCTCCAATATTTAGAATTTCTCTAACGGTACCAAAAATCACTTTTTATCATAGATCGAATAGTAAATCTATGTTGTTAAAAAGCGGTTTTATTTTTAAGAAACGCAGAAAGTTCATTGATCGACAAGCGCACCTGATCCATCGTATCACGATCGCGCACGGTTACTTTTCCGTCGGTCTTCGAATCAAAGTCATAGGTGATACAGAACGGCGTACCAATTTCATCCTGACGTCGGTACCGTTTGCCGATCGAACCGGTTTCATCATAGTCAACCATGTAATCTTTCGCGAGTTCTCGGTAAATAGCCATCGCTTCTTCACCTAATTTCTTAGAAAGCGGAAGAATCGCTGCTTTATAGGGTGCCAATGCCGGATGGAAGTGAAGCACGGTTCGTGTATCTTTTTCACTGATCTTCTCTTCTTCATAAGCTTCGGCTAAGAATGCGAGAGTCACTCGGTCGGCACCAAGCGAAGGCTCAATAACATAAGGAATATAGCGTTCATTATTGTTCTGATCAATGTACTGAAGATCCTGTCCGGAAACTTCCATATGACGGCGAAGATCATAGTCAGTACGTGAGGACAAACTGGACAACTCGCCCCATCCGAATGGAAATAAATATTCAATATCGGTCGTTGCGTTGCTGTAGTGAGGTAGTTCTTCTTTTTCATGATCGCGCAGACGAAGATTTTCTTCTTTTACATTCAGTGATTTCAGCCATTCATAGCCAAATGTGCGCCAAAATTGAAACCATTTTCCATCTTCGCCTGGTTTGCAGAAAAATTCCAGTTCAAGCTGTTCAAATTCTCTCGTCCTGAATGTAAAGTTACCCGGCGTAATTTCATTTCTGAATGATTTACCTATCTGACCGATGCCAAACGGAATTTTTTTACGCATCGTCCGCTGTACATTTTTAAAGTTGACGAAAATGCCTTGCGCTGTTTCCGGTCGAAGAAAAATTTCATCTTTAGCTGTTTCTGTCACGCCCTGATACGTTTTGAACATGAGATTAAACTGGCGAATGGTCGTGAACTCATGCTCACCGCATTCCGGACAGGGAATATGGTGATCTTCGATAAGCTGCTGCATCGTTTCAAAAGTCAGTCCATCTACCGGTCCGGGAAGTTCTGCCTGAGGAATATTGCTTTCAATCAGCTTATCCGCACGGAAACGAGACTTGCATTTCTTACAATCAATCATTGGATCGTTAAAGTTCGTGATGTGTCCCGAAGCCTCCCATGTTTTTGGATTCATTAGAATTGCAGCGTCGAGCCCTACATTATAAGGCGATTCCTGAACAAATTTTTTCCACCATGCTTTTTTAACATTATTTTTCAATTCTACACCGATTGGACCGTAATCCCACGTATTAGCCAATCCGCCGTATATTTCCGATCCCGGGAAGATAATCCCCCTTTGTTTCGCCAAGTTCACAACCTGTTCCATTGTTTTGCTCATATCTTTTGCTCCTTTAACAAAATAAAATAAGCTTTCATCCACTAGGCTCCTGCCTAGGGACGAAAGCTTTTGTTTGCTCACGCGGTTCCACCCTAATTGATGCGACTGAATCGCACCCACTTGATCATGCAATGGCTCAGAAACGCCTTCCTCACCCGCGGCAATCAGGCTCCCACTCTCCCTGAATCGCTTCTTGCAGCTGCAATGAGTACTCCTTTCCTTCATCGCCTGACTATCACTTTATTTTAAGCTGGCTTTTCTGATACATAGTATATCCTATTTCTTATGAAAAAGACAGATTTTTAGCATGCCATACCAATAATAAAATTTATTTGCTTCAATTGTTCAGCCTGTCACACCTCACCAGACTTTTTTGCCCATCAAATGTATAAGAATCCTTTATCATTCATATACTGTTGATACTTGGGAGGCGAATCTATGAATCTAAAATTCGAGCAGGGATTGGGACAAAAAATCATAGCGCAAGTTCATTATCAGGATCACAGCAATCACCATGCACTTATTCAAGCCATACGTCACTCGTTACCGGAAATCGGCACTTCGCCCATCGTTGTTGTTTGTATCGGTACAGACCGCTCAACCGGTGATGCTCTCGGTCCCCTTGTCGGCTCCTATCTTGAGCGCCATCATCTGGCAGATACCTCAGTTTACGGAACCTTGGAAAAACCGGTACATGCTATGAATTTGCAGGAAACACTTGCTCTGATTAATGCCTCTCATGAAAATCCATTTATTATCGGCATTGATGCTTGTCTTGGAAGGCAAAAAAACATTGGCAAAATTAATATAGCAGAAGGTCCGGTCTTACCGGGAGCAGGAGTTAAAAAAGAGCTTATTCCTGTCGGTGATATGAACATCACTGGTGTTGTCAACATCAGCGGTTTCATGGAATACTCTGTTCTTCAAAATACACGTCTTCATATCGTGATGCGTTTATCTCAAGTCATTGGACAATGCCTCAGCGCTGCTCTCCTTTCACGTAGAAAAGGGCGATTATTATCAAAACTGTTTCTAATGGATTAAAACTGCTGAGTTTATTTTGAGGACCATGAAAAATACGCAGGATGGCAGTAATAACGAGGACAGATTATCATCAGGATGCAGAATATCCGACTATTTTCTGAAGTTTTACAGGTAATGCTCTATAAGTTTTGACCATTTACTAACTATGAGATAAAACTTGCGATAAAAAAAGAAAAACGGCTGTTTAGAGTCGTCCTTCCATAATATCAATCAATCGATATAAGTCCTCTGCAGAGTAGTAATCCAATTCAATTTTGCCTTTTCCTTTTTTTAAGCTCGGTTTTATTTTTACTGCCGTACCATATTTTTCTCTTAATCCAAATACACGATCTTTTAACTCTACCGGCATTACCCACTGTTTCTTTTTCGATGTTTCACGTGGAACATGGTGATTGAGCTGCTGGATGAGTGCTTCAAGCTGACGAACATTCATCTGCTCTTTGATGACTTTATCAACAAGCGGTGCCATTTGCTTTTTATCCTTTAAACCAGCAAGTGCCCGTCCATGTCCCATTGAAAGTTTTCCCTGCTCCATCAAGGCAGCAACCGCTGAATCAAGCTGCAATAGTCGTAAGTGATTTGTAATATGAGGTCTGCTTTTCCCAAGTTTTTTTGCCAACTCTTCTTGGGTCAAGTGCAGCCCATCCATCAATTTCTTGTAGGCCTCAGCTTCCTCAATCGGATTAAGGTTCTCGCGCTGAAGATTTTCAATTAACGCGATTTGCATCATTGCTTCATCGGACAGTTCTTTGACGACGACAGGTACGGTTTCCATTTTAGCTTGTTTCGCCGCTCGGAATCGCCGTTCGCCGACGACAATATCATA
Source organism: Sporolactobacillus shoreicorticis (assembly GCF_024125445.1). Classification (GTDB taxonomy): domain Bacteria; phylum Bacillota; class Bacilli; order Bacillales; family Sporolactobacillaceae; genus Sporolactobacillus; species Sporolactobacillus shoreicorticis. The sequence continues at coordinate 41,488 of NZ_JAMXWM010000010.1, forward strand.
GCCCTTGATACTTTTTCGAACAACAAGCGGCTGAATAATTCCATGTTCTTTGATTGAGCTTGCAAGCTCGTCCAAAGCCTGTTGATCAAACTTTTTCCTTGGCTGATAGGGATTGGGACGCAGTTCATTTAACTTTACATGTTCGACCGCGTTATCTATTTCTTCATTAAACGCTGTAGGAAAGAAAGCGTCCAACCCTCTTCCTAATGCTTTAGGCATTCGTTATCACTTCCCTCGCGAAGTCTAAGTACACTTCGGCCCCTTTTGATCTGGAATCATACATTATGATTGGCTGTCCGTGGCTTGGTGCTTCGCTCAATCGTACATTGCGCGGAATAATTGTTTTAAACACGCGATCCTGAAAGTATTTTTTAACTTCCTGAATAACCTGCAGTCCAAGATTGGTTCTCGCATCAAGCATTGTCAGCAGGACGCCTTCAATTGCAAGATGATGATTCAAATGTTTCTGGACAAGACGAACTGTGTTCAGTAGCTGACTCAGTCCCTCAAGCGCATAATACTCGCATTGTACCGGAATGATTACGGCATCAGCAGCCGTTAATGCATTAATTGTTAACAGTCCAAGTGACGGCGGACAATCAATGACTATGTAATCATATGTATCTTTCACCTTTTCGATGGCGTGTTTTAAGCGAATTTCTCTCGATATCGTTGATACCAGTTCAATTTCCGCACCCGCCAGTTGAATAGCTGAAGGAACAACATCAAGGTTTTCAATTGCAGAGCTATGAATCACTTTTGAAATCTCAACCTCGTCTACGAGAACATCGTATATACATTCATCAACATCACCTTTGTCCACACCTGAGCCGCTCGTTGCATTTCCTTGGGGGTCAATATCAATCATTAATACCTTGCAGCCTAATGTAGCCATGCAGGCACTGAGATTAACCGCTGTCGTTGTTTTTCCGACACCGCCTTTTTGGTTGGCAATTGCCAATGTTTTACTCACACTTCCACCTACTCTCAATCTTCAATCGCTACACTTTATTTTATCATGAATTTATTCAATCAGGGTGGTGTTACACGAATTTAACCATTAGAAACTCTGTTTCGGCACTATTTTAAAGAAAGTCATCTCCAGAAAAGCATCAACCTATGAAAAAATGTTTGATCTTTTACCAAAGTTTTTATACTAAAATGCTCCAAATCCTGATCATTTCGTGTTTGCCCTTTTGAAATTTTCCTCCAGCCAATCCTGAATAAAATCACTTAATTTATAAAAAGAGCGCTCCTCAGTCACGAGCAGACTTTGGGAACGCTCTCTGGTTAACCATTGCTTATTTTTTCTTAGGAATACGTATAGTAAATTGATAATAGTCGCCCATATCTTGTTCTTGTGTATCAATATCCAGTCCGGAATCAGTAACCATATGAACAGATTGTCTTATCGTATTCACCGCAATTCTTGAATCCCTGCTCATCGAAAAGCGCCTGTTTTTTTTATTATCATCTACTTTATTATCCGCTTTTTCCAGGTAATGCTTCACTTTTGCTTCAGTCTGTTTTACATTCAGCTGTTTTGCTAAAATTTCCTCAAGCATTTTTTCCTGTATGAATGGATCTCTGAGAATAATTAATGCGCGCGCATGACGTTCAGAAATCTTCTTTTTCAAAATGGCACTTTGAACAGATGACGGTAATTTTAATAATCGCAGCTTATTCGCAATGGTTGACTGTCCCCTACCCAATTTGGCCGCTAAACTTTCCTGGGTTAATCCATGAATATCAATGAGACGTGCATAAGCCATTGCTTCTTCAATCGCTGTCAATTCTTCTCGCTGTAAATTTTCAATTAATGCGATTGAAGCCGATTGATCGTCATTTAAGGACTTAATAATTGCGGGAATCGTTTCCCAACCGAGAGATGAAACTGCCCTCCAGCGGCGCTCACCAGCAATTATTTCGTACTTATCTCCCGTGGGTCGGAGCACAATCGGTTGAATCACTCCATGTTCTTCGATTGTAGTTGCTAATTCATGGATTTTTTCTTCATCAAAGACAGAGCGCGGTTGATACTGATTCGGGATGATTAACGAAACCTTAATTTCTTGAACCCGCGCTTGTTCAAGCTCTTGTTCTGCATCCAGAGCTGCTGCTGTCTCCTCTTGCGCGTTGTGATTGAAAATCTTTGAGAAATGATTTTTCATGCTCGCACCACCACCTTTGCTCTCTGACTTTACTATTCTCCCCGCAAACAGCAATTCCTGCTACCGATGTTTCACGTGGAACAATTAAAGTGGGTCTTTCATTGGAATGCCAGGTTTTCTCGGGTATTTTTTTGCCGTGGATGAAATTTTATCAATGCGCACCAGAAATCTCTTTCCATTATTATCCGGAAGATCAAGTGAGACAACACGACTTATTTGCCCGCCCAATTGCTTTATTGCGTTTTCCGCTTGTTGAACCTCGTCCTCCGCATTACTGCCCTTAAGCGCAACAAACATTCCTCCGAGATGTACCAGTGGTAAACAGTACTCTGAAAGCACAGCCAACTTGGCGACCGCTCGCGCAGTCACAAGATCAAAATTTTCACGAATGCCTGATTTTCGGGCAAAAGTCTCCGCACGGTCATGGCAGAGTGTTACATAATTCAAGCCTAGCTTTTCCACAACTGCTTGCAGAAAGGTTAATCTTTTTTGAAGCGAATCAACAATGGTCAACCTAAGAGTTGGAAACAGAATTTTCATAGGAATTCCAGGAAAGCCCGCACCGGACCCGACATCGCAAAGTGTTTGCGCCTTTTGAACTGAAAAATAAAAGCAAGGGGTCAGAGAATCGAAAAAATGTTTAATTATGACCTCTTTCGGCTGCGTTATTGCTGTTAAATTCATCTTTTTATTCCATTCAATCAGCATCTCATAATAAAGTTGGAATTGATGTCTCTGTATCTCGTTTAAATGAATGTTTTTTTCGCTCAGCAATTTTTCTAAAAAATCCATAAGATCCTCCTACAAATGATCAACCTGTTCGCCTCGCTAATCTGCCCTCTTCCAGATAGACAAGCAAAATTGCGATATCGCTTGGATTGACACCGGACACACGTGACGCCTGTCCTACGGATATCGGTCGTACTTTCGCTAACTTCTGTCGTGCTTCTGTAGCAATACCATCAATTTTGTCGTAGTTCAAATCTTGAGGTATCTTCTTCTTCTCCATCCGTTTCATCTTTTCAACTTGCTGCAATTGCTTAGTAATATAACCTTCATACTTCACCTGAATCTCAACCTGCTCACCCACTTCCGGAGGAATTTCACCGTGCTCCGGAAGAAGAACGGCTACATCTTGATAGGATAATTCAGGTCTTTTCAGCAAGCGATCGGCTTTCATCGGTTCCCTAAGCGGTGCAGCCCCCTTAGTCTTAAATAATTCATCTGCCAGCTCCGATGGCTTGATTGTCGTTACGGCAAAATAGTTCCGTTCTTGTTCGATAAGTTTCTTTTTAACCATAAAGCGTTCATAACGTTCTTCCGTTATCAAGCCGATATCATACCCAATTTCCGTCAATCGCAGATCTGCGTTATCATGTCGAAGCAGCAGACGATATTCAGCTCGAGAAGTAAGCAAGCGGTAAGGTTCTTTTGTTCCCTTTGTTACCAAATCGTCAATCAATACACCGATATATGCTTCAGAGCGATCAAGAATCAGCGGCTCTTTGCCAAGCGCTTTTCTTGCCGCATTAATCCCGCCCATAAGTCCTTGCCCGGCAGCTTCCTCATATCCGGAAGTACCGTTAATTTGCCCTGCAGTAAACAGACCACTGACTTTTTTTGTTTCCAGTGATGGCCATAGCTGCGTCGGCACAATCGCATCATATTCAATTGCATAGCCCGGCCGCATCATTTCAGCTTTTTCAAGTCCGGGAATGGTCGCGAGCATTTTTCTTTGAATTTCCTCCGGCATACTTGTCGATAAACCGTCCACATAGACCTCCTTTGTTGCCCTTCCTTCCGGCTCAAGAAACAGTTGATGTCGATTTTTATCGTTAAATCGAACAATCTTTGTTTCAATCGATGGGCAGTATCGGGGACCCGTTCCAACAATTGCTCCGGAGAAAATCGGCGAACGATCCAAGTTTTCCTGAATAACCTTATGTGTCGCTAAATTCGTGTACGTCAGCCAGCAAGGAATTTGTTCTTTAATAAATTCCTTTGTCTCATAGGAAAAAGCAAGCGGCGCTTCATCGCCCGGCTGGATCTCCGTTTTGGAATAGTCGACCGTCCGTCCGTTCACCCGAGGCGGCGTTCCGGTTTTAAAGCGCACAAGATCAAATCCGAGCTCCTTCAGATGATCGGATAATTTAACCGAAGCCTGCATGTTGTTCGGTCCGCTCTCGTACTGCAGTTCACCGATAATAATTTTTCCTTTCAAATAAACGCCTGTTGTTAAAACAACAGCTTTCGCTCGATAGGTTGCTCCCGTTGCGACAATCACACCTTTGCAGACACCGTCTTCCACGAGCAGACGATCGACCATGCATTGTCTGAGCGTTAGATTGTCCGTTTCTTCAATGGTCTCTTTCATTGCCCGTTGATAGAGTTGTTTATCCGCTTGTGCTCTCAATGCACGAACAGCAGGACCCTTCCGTGTATTCAGCATCCTCATTTGAATATAGGTCTTATCAATATTATGCCCCATCTCACCGCCGAGCGCATCAATCTCGCGAACAACCACTCCCTTTGCAGGGCCGCCGACTGACGGATTGCATGGCATGAAAGCCACACCTTCCAAACTGATCGTCAACATCAGTGTCTTCGCACCGATTCGCGCAGACGCAAGTCCGGCCTCAACTCCGGCATGTCCGGCACCCACAACAATCACATCGTAGGTACCGGCCTCATAAGCTTTCATTTCTGATCCTCCATTCTCCTTCGTTTATAGTAACCTCGTTCTATTTAAACCTGCATCGCAGTTTATTTCCCTAAACAAAATTTCGAGAATAACTCATTAATCAAACCGTCCGACACCGTATCTCCGACAATTTCACCAAGCAAATCCCATGTCCGTTTAATATCAATTTGTGTCATGTCAACCGGAACACCTTGGTCCGCCGCATCAATTGCATCATTTATCGCTGAGCGCGCCTGCTTCAACAATGCAATATGACGTGTATTTGAAACATAGGTCTCGTTATTTTCCGTCACACGATTACTGAAAAACAACGAAGCAATCGCCTGTTCTAATTCCTCCAGTCCTCTATCATCAGTCATTGACGTTCGGAGTATTGGGTTACTTCCGGCGAGATTCTTGACTTCATCAACGGAAGTATTCAACGGCAAATCAGCCTTATTAAGCAAAATAATGGCCGGTGTCGTGCCGATCAGCTGGAACAGCATACGATCCTCATCTGTAAGTTCTTCATGGCTATTAATCAATAACAAGACAAGTTCAGCAGTTTTCAGTATTTCTTTTGAACGTGAAACACCGATTTTTTCGACCAAGTCCTCAGTATCACGAATTCCCGCAGTATCTACCAGCCTCAATGGAACACCTTGAACATTAACATACTCCTCAATTACATCACGCGTTGTTCCCGGTACATTAGTGACAATGGCTTTGGATTCATGAACGAGCTGATTTAACAAGGAAGACTTGCCGACATTCGGCCTTCCGATGATTACTGTTGATAATCCTTCACGCAAAATCTTGCCTTGTCTCGCTGTTGAGAGCACGCGATCAATCTGATACCGAACTTCAGAAGCTTTTTCAAAAAGAATTTTATTCGTCATCACTTCCGCGTCATCATACTCCGGATAATCAATATTTACCTCTACAGCAGCCAATATATCAAGCAATTGCTGCCTAAGATTTCGAACCAAGTGTGACAGCTTTCCTTCCATCTGATTCAATGCAATATTCATGGCTTGATCAGTCTTTGCACGAATCAGATCCATAACTGCCTCAGCTTGTGACAGATCGATACGCCCGTTTAAAAATGCTCGCTTCGTGAACTCGCCTGGCTCCGCAAGACGGACATTCTGATCTAAAACGAGTTCAAGAACACGGTTAACACTTGTCAAACCTCCGTGGCAATTAATTTCAACCACGTCTTCACGGGTAAAGGTTTTCGGCTTTCTCATCACCGAAACCATAACTTCCTCAACCGTCTTCTTCGTCTCTGGATCCACAATCTTGCCATAATGAATTGTATGACTGTCTACATCGTGCAGCGTTTTCCTACCTTGAAAAAGCCGATCAGCCGCGGCAACGGCTTCAGATCCGCTCAATCTCACGATGCTGATCGCTCCTTCACCAGTCGGAGTCGAAATCGCAGCAATCGTATCATAATCCAATTTTATCACTCCTTTCTGATTCCGTCTTTCGTTGATCGCTTCCTTTGTTTTATCCATTCATCTTGAAACAAATCATCTCTAATATTATTAGGTTCCTTATAGCAGGTCAGAGAAAAGGAACTACATGAAACAACTTGACTTCGCCAAGCCTCTGACACAGACGAAGTCGCTGGTGTACTTGTTTTCCATAAAATTTATATACTTTCTTTTAGTGGACAAAAAAAAGACAAACTTTTTTCAAGGACTATCATACATTATTTCTTCAATAAATGAAAAATCTTAAAGCACTCTCATTCATTTAAAGCTTTTCAAATATGAGACTCGAAAGTTATATGCACTTGGCAGGTGCACTAAATTGCATAGGCAAAGGGTAAAGAAAAGCTTGGCCAGATCAAATCCTTAAACGCTGGCGAAACTTTCAAAGGATGCGCCCACTTTGATGACGCTCACAAGAAGATACTGCCGCATTGGGCACAGGATATGCTCAAAATTTGTGAACGTTCCTTCTAGTTACAGCTTCTTTTTGTTTACTATTACTAGGTATCCACTAATCTTTTATTTATATAGGAAAAACCTGGAAAAACCAGAATCATGGGCAGTTCGAAAGCTTACTCAAACGGGTCAAGAATGCTTCTTTATTTACAAAAAAAGCGCACAATTTGCGCGCTTTTTCAATTGATTCATCATTTAAGAACGCGGAGCAATCGTTAAGTAGCGTCTGGGTTCCTCGCCGTTTGAAAAGGTTCGTACCTTACTGCACTTAGCCAGAGCTGTATGCACAATTTTACGTTCAAAAGCGGGCATCGGTTCCAACCGATGCGGAAGTCCTGTCAACACTGTCTTTTCCGCAACACGCTTAGCAAGCGCAATCAGTGCTTTTCGGCGCGTTTCTCGATAATTTTCAGCATCAAGTATGAATTTCAATCGGTGTTCAGCATCTCTGTTCACAACACGATCAGTCAAAAATTGGAGTGCGTTCAATGTCTTTCCGTGCTTACCGATTAATTGAGCTGCATCCTTTCCAGAAAGTGTGCAACGGCAAACACGAGCGCTGCGTTCCTCAACCTGAACATGAACGGTCAGGCCGCTTTTCTTAATCACCGCAGTTAAATAGTCCATACCGTAATCAAACGGTGTCTTTGTCAAAGCAACCTTGACAAGTGCTTTTCGAGCGCCAATCCCAAAAAAGCCAGATCTCGGTTCCTCCAGAATTTGAACATCTGCTTGATCTAAAGTCGCGTTTAATTCATTGAGGGCGCTGGACACCGCTTCTGCAACCGTTTTTCCATACTTGGTTACTTCCCTCACTTCTGCTTGGCGCCTCCTGCAGACTTTTGGTTTCCTTTTTTGTCATCCTTTTTTTCATAAATAATAAAGGTCTGGAAAATCATGAAAATATTACCGACAACCCAGTAAAGCGCCAAAGCCGATGGGAAATAAAAAGCCGGAACAGCAATCATAATTGGAAATATATATAACATCATCGCCATCTGAGGATTATCATTGCCCATTCTGCCCATCATAATCTTCTGTTGCAGGAACGTTGTAACCGCAGCAATGACCGGCAAGATGTAGAACGGATCGGCAGAACCAAGCTGAAACCACAGGAACGACTGTGTCTTAATTTCCGATGTTCTCATGATCGCCTGATAAAATGCGAATAAAATCGGCATCTGAATCAGGATCGGCAAGCATCCTGCAAGTGGATTCACATGATTTTGCTGGAAAAGCTTCATCTGTTCTTCTTGCAGTTTTTTCTGTGTATTCTGGTCTTTAGAACTGTATTTTTTCTGTAATTCTTTAATTTTCGGCTGCAATTCTTGCATGGCACGTGAACTTTTTACTTGTTTGGCCATCAAGGGCATCAAAACCAAACGGACAATAAGCGTTGTAATAATGATGGCTAGACCATAACTGTTCCAAAACAGATGAGCTACAGAAATAATGAACTTGGACAATGGCAAAACAAAATAGTGGCTCCATATTCCTTCACTACCATCATTGATTGGTTTGTTAAGATCGGTGCATCCTGCAAGCAGCAATGCCATAAAAATCAGTGAACTGACAGCGAAAACCTTTTTTTTCAAAACACTACCTCCTCGATCGATCCGAACGATGTCGCAACATGCCCGTCTTTTTATGGGAGCACTTTTCGGGGACAGGATCAATCCCTCCCGGATGAAAAGGCTGACATTTTAAGAGACGTTTGATCGTCAGCCATCCCCCTTTTATGACGCCAAACCTTGTTAATGCCTCGACTGCGTATTGCGAGCAGGTCGGGTAAAAACGACAGGTTGGCGGTGTATAGGGAGAAATAAACCGTTGATACAAACGGATAATAAAAATTAATATGTGCTTCATATCTGCGGCACCTTGCAGGAATTTGAAAGGACACGCGCTTTCTTCAGCACATGTTCCAAGCTTTTTTGCATCTCGACATGAGACATGGTGCTGACAGGTTTTCGTGAGATAATAATATAATCATTCTCTGTTTCAAGCCTGTCCGCAAATTTGTAAAAAATTGCTTTTATCGAGCGTTTAATATGGTTTCTCATAACAGCATTGCCCATCTTTTTACTTACCGAAAGACCTAATCTTGAATAGGATTTGCCGTTATGTCTGAGCACGTAGACGACAAACTGCCGGTTTGCAAAAGATTTGCCTTCTTTAAATACTACTTGAAAATCTTGATTTTTCTTTAATCGTTTTAATGTTTTCATGTTGTCCCCTCCATGTGGGACGCCTCAACCTATGAGTTAATGGTGAAAATTACGAGATCGGTCATCAACATCTTCTTAATCTATTCATTAACCGTTCCCATCCTTTTATACCTTTCAGTATAAAGAAAAAGATTGGAATGACAAGGCTGTCTGAAAAATGCAGACATAAATTGATTGTTTGAATCACAGCAAAAACACAATCCTTTTTAATCCTTTCACCCGACCCATGATACTCCATTCTGCCGACGTTTAACCATCTATTCATTAAGGAGCTCTTCTGAAACAAGCGCAATACACCTGTCATCGATACAAGATTAGTCCATTTTTTCGCTTTCTTTGTGTAAAAAAACCACTGCTCTTCACACAGTGGCTTATGCAGACAGAACTTTTCTTCCCTTGCGGCGGCGAGTTGCTAAAACCTTGCGGCCGTTAGCTGTCGCCATACGCGCACGGAAGCCGTGAACTTTTTTCCTCTTGCGGTTATTCGGTTGAAAAGTGCGTTTCAATTGATACACCTCCTCGATCCATATTAGATTGCCGACAAATCAAATGTTTTTATCGCGAATTGACCACTCGCTTTTTATATCCATTCAGCCGACCTGTCAAATGTCACCATGACGAGAATGAGATCCAGTAGGTTGTGACTTTCCGCCGCCCACGTATCTTCGACTGGATTCGCCATGTCTCTTTTTCCTCATTCTTCAGCCTCAATCGTTCATCGGCTTATTTGTAAAACCAGTCTGATTAATTATAAATAGTTCATAGCGAAAAGTCAATAAATAACCAATCGTGATTCATCCATCACAATCTGTGGATTATTTTTTCGACAAATTATTTTTCCACACCCTTTATCGACATTTTTTTCACATATTCGCCCCCTGTGTATAACCTTATTGTGTACAAAGATATCCACTGTGGATAACATTTGTCGATCATTGCTTTAAAAGCGAATTTTTGATATGATCATAGTGTGTTTATTTAGGTAAAACAAGGAATTCAAATAAAGTTTTCCACCAACTGTGGATAATTTTGTGGACAGATGCCAACACCTGTGCTTCACAGTTATCCACAGCATATGCACCGTGTTGATAACTTTCAAATTTTCAAGTTGCTTCCATCTTTTTCCCACTTAAAGCACTTGTGGATAAATTGGGAACTAAATGAATGAGAATTTTTTTATACTATGATTGCCTGCATGAAGATCCCTGTATATTTTCTGCCCGAATAGTGAAAATAGCCGCAAAATGCTAACTGTGCTGCTCGGCATATTTTTTATTCCTTTTTTTCGGTTGCAAAGCAGTACCTTGCCGTAATATCTCGGCTTTGCTGCTCTTAAGCAGGTTGGATTTTCAATATGTTGATGCAATTTCTTAGGGAGGGCAGCTATACCTTGAACAACCTTCAAGAACTATGGATACAAACACTGGACATCATTAAAAAGAAGCTGAGCAAGCCCAGTTTTGAAACTTGGCTTAAGGAAACACGTGCGCAATCAATTAAAGGGCAAATCATGATTGTCAGTGTACCTAATGAATTTTCACGTGATTGGCTGGAAGAACATTACGCAAAACTCATTTCTGACATTCTCTATGAAATCACCGGCTCACGTTACAATGTCCAATTTGTCATCCCAAGTCGACACAACGACAATGACGCCGCGCCTGCCATACAGAATAAAGGAAAGAGTGATGAAATGAATTTCAGCCCAAATGGCCATGACTCACCTTTCGGAGGCATGAGTCAAAGGAATCAGCACCGTATGGAAGATTTGGGAAACAGTATGCTCAACTCAAAAAATACGTTCGAAACCTTTGTCATCGGCTCAGGTAACCGATTCGCCCATGCTGCTTCTTTAGCCGTGGCAGAAGCTCCGGCTAAAGCTTACAATCCTCTGTTTATCTATGGAGGCGTTGGTCTTGGAAAAACGCATTTGATGCACGCGATCGGTCATTATGTGATCGAGCATAACCCGTCGGCACGCGTTGTCTACCTTTCTTCCGAGAAATTCACGAATGAATTTATCAACTCGATTCGTGACAATAAAACGGTTGAATTTCGAAATAAATATCGAAGCGTTGATGTACTCCTGATTGACGATATTCAATTTCTTGCAGGAAAAGAACAGACTCAGGAAGAATTTTTTCATACGTTTAATGCGCTTCACGAAGAGTACAAGCAAATTGTCATTTCCAGTGACCGTCCGCCAAAAGAGATCCCGACACTCGAAGATCGACTTCGCTCGCGCTTTGAGTGGGGACTGATAACAGATATTACGCCGCCGGATTTGGAAACTCGCATTGCGATTCTGCGCAAAAAGGCGAAAGCAGAAGGTCTTGATATACCTAATGAAGTTATGATCTACATTGCGAATCAGATTGACACGAACATTCGTGAACTTGAAGGTGCACTAATTCGTGTGATCGCATTCTCCTCGTTAAACAATCAGGATATCAATGTCGATTTAGCAGCAGAAGCACTAAAAGACATTATTCCGTCTGCTCGGCCAAAAACAATAACCATTCAAGATATCCAGGTTGCTGTCGGCGAGGAATATCATTTGAAATTAGAAGACTTTTCTGCAAAAAAGCGGACAAAATCAATTGCTTTTCCACGGCAGATTGCGATGTATCTATCACGTGAGCTGACAGACTACTCACTGCCTAAAATTGGTGAGGAATTTGGTGGCCGGGATCATACAACCGTTATCCATGCCCATGAAAAAATTACGAAGCAGCTCTCGGTTGATCGAGATCTTCAGAAAAAAATAAACGCGCTTATTGATCAGTTAAAAGCTCCGATTAAAGCGTAAATAATTGAGCAAGCTAATGCATTTTTCATATAAAAAAGAAAGTATAAAAGATAAGGCTTAATCGCATCAGAATTTGGCAGATCAATTTTTCTTTACAGATAAAAAAAGTATTTACAACAAAGCAAAAAGTTGTGAACCAAACACGCGAGTAGAGCTACGGACTCCTGCGGGGATGCAGACTAAGGGAGACTCCGCAGGCGCAGGGATCGATTTGCTTGAGGGTGACTGCTGAACTTGCCCGCAGCCACCTAAGTTGATCCAAACAATAGGAGCATATCAAACCACATCCATGGCAAAAAAAGGATCTTTCGCAAAGTACATACGTCTCGCCTTGTGCAGAGATTTAAGAAGCAATCGCTTTTGCCCGATTTTTTTATTGACAGGGATGTGTATAATTATCCCGCACATCCCTGTTTTATCCACAGCTTATTAACATGTGGATAAAACAAATGATCGCAATCCATCAGACTTACTAACATATTCACAGGCCCTACTATTATGATTACTATTTTTTATTTCTTAATATAAGATTTGGAGGCAACAACAATGCAAGAAATGCAAGACACAAATCAAAATACAACCCTTGCTATGAAATGCACGGTACTGAAGGAAAAACTTGTCGATGCAGTCAATCGCGTTATGAAAGCAATATCATCAAAAACAACGATGCCAATACTTACCGGTGTAAAGATTACATCTGGATCAGACGGAATTACATTAACAGGCAGCAACTCAGACATATCAATCAAATCGTTCATTCCTCTTGAAGAAGACGGCAATGAAAATGCAACGATCAACACGCCGGGACAGATTGTCTTGCCCTCTCGGCTTTTTTCCGAACTTGTGCGTAAACTTCCCAATGACGACGTTCATATTGAAGTAGACAGTCGATTAATCACGAAAATTATTTCAGGAGCAACGGAATTCAGTTTAAATGGACTTGATCCGGAAGAATATCCGAATCTGCCGATTATTAACGAGAACGACGTATTCAAAATTCGAAAAGATCTGCTGAAAGATTTAGTTAGGCAAACCGTTTATGCCGTTGCGGTAACTGAAACTCGCCCTGTTTTAACCGGGGTGAAATGGATTATTCAGGATAGTCGATTGAGCTGTGTCGCAACCGACAGCCATCGGCTCGCGCAGCGCTCGGTAGCGATAGAAGATGCTGAAGAATCCGGCCCTCATACCCTTGTCATTCCGGGACCAAGCTTGAACGAGCTTTCGAAAATCCTTGATGATGACGATGAACAAATGGTGGACATTGTCATGACGAACAATCAAATCCTATTTAAAAGCCATAATGTACAGTTCTATTCACGTCTGTTGGATGGAAATTATCCGGATACAAGCAGGTTGATTCCAAGTGACAGCAAAACGACCATTGATCTTGGGACCAAGGCATTGTATCATGCGATTGAGCGCGCATCTCTTCTCGCAAAAGAAGAGCGGAACAACGTGGTTAAACTGCGTGCAGAAGGCAATCAAGTCGAAATTTCATCCCAATCTCTTGAACTCGGCCGCGTTTATGAAACACTTGTTACTGAAAAATTTGAAGGTGATCCGCTGCGTATTTCTTTCAGTGCTAAATTTATGATGGACGCACTGAGCAAGGTTGACGCTCAGAACGTTCGCATTCATTTTGCCGGACCAATGAGGCCGATTATTATCCGACCAATCGGTGATGAAAATATATTAATGCTCATTCTTCCGATCCGTACCTTCTGAAGTGAAAATGAATGTTGGATGGCTGCCAGGTTCATACCATGTCTCCATCCTATGTCTCATATAAAAAAATATGCCTACATGCGAGCATAAATAAAAAATAGGTCGGCAAAACAAAAATTTTATTGGTTACCTTAGTTTCTCTGAAACGGGATCTACTAATTTTTCAACTGCTCCTATTTGTGCACAAGAAAAGAGGCAAAACGTTGAAGAACATTAAATTAAAAGTTGGAGAATCGTTCATTACACTTGGACAATTGCTGAAATTCGAAGGACTGATTCAGACAGGCGGCGAAGCCAAGCACTTTTTAGCAGAAACTGAGATTTTTGTCAATGATGAACCTGAAAACAGGCGGGGAAAAAAATTGCGTGAAGGAGATCGAATTAAAATTGCTGATTCGGCCGAATTCATCATCAGCTTCATCATCAGCCGTGATTAGAGGGGAGACGCCCCACTGTGAAACTTGAATCGATTGAACTGGCGCATTATCGAAATTACGACAGCTTACAGCTGTCTTTTTCTAGCTCTGTGAATGTTTTTCTAGGTGAAAATGCACAGGGAAAAACGAATTTACTTGAAGCGATCTATGTCTTGGCGATCGCAAAATCACCTCGGACTTCTCATGATAAAGATTTAATCCAATGGGACCAGGATTATGGTAAAATAAAGGGTAGAATAAGCAAACATGGTCAATTGATTCCGCTTGAGCTGATTATTTCCGGTAAAGGGAAAAAAGCTAAGGCCAATCATCTTGAGCAACGCAGATTAAGCGATTATGTCGGTCTGTGCAATGTCGTGATGTTTGCTCCAGAAGACTTAAACTTGGTCAAAGGGAGTCCCGCTGTGCGCAGACGGTTTATGGACATGGAAATAGGACAAATTGCGCCCGTTTACATGCATCATTTAGCTGAGTACCAAAAAGTGCTTCAGCAGCGGAATGCACTGCTCCGCAAAGCATTTGCCAATTCCGAAGGAGACAGCAGTTTTCTCGATATTTTGACTGAACGGCTGATCTCACTTGCAGCGGAAATCATTAATCGCAGACTGGTTTTTGTCCGACAGCTTAATGAGTGGGCGGTACCGATCCAGCAAGAGATCAGTAATGGCAGGGAACATTTGTCTATTGTCTATCAATCTTCAGTCCCAGAGGTATTAGATAGCGGCGATTCGTCAAAAATAGAAGAAGCTTATCAGAACAGCTATCAGCGCTTAAAAAAGAGGGAAATAGACAGAGGAACGACCTTAATCGGACCGCATCGTGATGATTTGGGCTTTTTGGTGAATGAGAGGGATGTGCAGGCATTCGGATCTCAGGGACAGCAGAGGACGTCGGCTTTGTCTGTAAAGCTAGCGGAAATCGAATTGATCAAACATGAAGTAGGCGAATACCCGATTCTCCTGCTTGATGATGTATTAAGTGAACTGGACGATATTAGAAAAACGCACTTGCTCGGCGTATTTCAGGAAAAGGTTCAGACATTTGTCACGACTACATCTGTCGATGGATTGGATCGCAGTTTGCTTGATCGGGCGACGCTTTTTGAAATAAATCAAGGAAAAGTAGAATGTACAAACGAGTAATTGGATTTCCGCCCTCTTCGGCGGAAATGTATCTGTGAATAACACGTGCAGCAGAAGCGGTTGTGTCTGAGAGAACTCAACTCAGGGCGCTGCATGCCATGAGACTATGAATTTCTCAGATAACACCAAGTTAGGTGGGTTAAGATGAGCGAAAATCAAGAACAAAAACAATCTTATAATGCCAGTGAGATTCAAGTACTCGAGGGACTTGAAGCGGTTCGAAAACGTCCGGGCATGTACATAGGAACGACCAGTGAAAAGGGTCTTCATCATTTGGTTTGGGAAATCGTGGACAATTCAATTGATGAAGCACTTGCCGGTTATTGCAGCCACATTCAAGTGATAATTGAAAAAGAAGGCGGCATTACTGTTATGGACGACGGTCGCGGTATTCCGGTCGACATTCAAAAAAAAGTAGGCCGTCCTGCAGTTGAAGTTATCATGACGGTCCTTCACGCCGGAGGAAAATTTGGCGGCGGCGGATACAAGGTTTCCGGAGGCCTGCACGGCGTCGGGGCATCGGTAGTTAATGCCCTGTCAACGACCATGTGGGTCAAGGTTTATCGGAACGGACATGTCTATTATCAAGAATATCATCGCGGAAAACCGGCCGCTGATCTGAAAATCATCGGTGACTCTGACAAAACCGGAACAACAACTCATTTTGAGCCGGATCCGGAAATTTTTACAGACACAACGACTTTTGATTATGACACGCTTCGCGTTCGTGTACGCGAGCTTGCCTTTCTCAACAAGAACATACGAATCTCAATCGAAGACAGGCGCGCGGAGGACAAAAAAGAAACATTCCACTATGAAGGCGGTATTCGTTCTTATGTGGAATTTTTGAATCGTTCGAAGGAAGTGATTCACCAGCCCATTGATCTGGAGGGTGAAAAAGACAGCATTAAGGTTGAAATCGCGATGCAATACAACAGCGGTTTTGCAAGTCAACTCTATTCCTTTGCCAACAATATCCACACACATGAAGGCGGCACGCACGAATACGGCTTTAAGGTTGCCCTGACTCGCGTGATTAATGATTATGGACGCAAAAATCAATTTATAAAGGGCAGCGATTCCAATTTGACTGGGGACGATGTGCGCGAAGGTCTGACCGCGATTGTATCAGTCAAGCATCCGGATCCGCAATTCGAGGGACAGACCAAAACCAAACTGGGCAATTCTGAAGTACGAACGATTACGGATACACTTTTTTCAGAAGCATTTTCGCGGTTTTTACTTGAAAATCCTGATGTCGCGCGGCTCATTGTCGAAAAAGGTATTGTAGCTTCACGAGCACGATCGGCGGCAAAAAAAGCGCGTGAGTTGACACGGCGAAAGAGCAGCCTGGAAGTATCTTCGCTCCCCGGCAAGCTTGCGGATTGCTCATCGAAAGACGCAAGTATTTCGGAATTATACATTGTCGAAGGCGATTCAGCAGGAGGTTCGGCGAAACAAGGCAGGGACCGCCTGTTTCAAGCGATTCTCCCGCTGCGCGGCAAAATTCTTAATGTTGAGAAGGCGCGTCTTGACAAAATCTTATCCAATGCAGAAATCCGAGCCATGATCACGGCGCTCGGCACAGGCATTGGCGAAGAATTCAATTTGGAAAAGGCAAGATATCATAAAATTATTATTATGACCGATGCGGACGTTGACGGTGCGCATATTCGTACCCTTCTGCTTACGTTTTTTTACCGCTTTATGCGGCCGTTGCTTGAGAATGGCTATGTTTATATTGCACAGCCTCCCCTCTTCCGTGTCCAATACGGAAAGACACTTATGTATGCATACGACGATCTGGAATTAAAACGGATTCAGAGCGAGCTGCCGCCAACGGTAAAACCGGCACTGCAACGCTACAAAGGTCTCGGTGAAATGAATCCGGAACAATTATGGGAAACCACTATGGACCCGGAAAATCGTCTTGTCCTGCAGGTAAATCTTGAGGATGCAATTGAGGCGGATCAAACCTTTGAAATGCTGATGGGTGATCGGGTCGAACCGCGCCGTGATTTTATCCAGCAAAATGCCCGTTATGCAGAAAACCTGGACGTTTGATCAGCAGTATCTGCGGATGTAATCTTTTGAGTAAAGCAAGGAGGAAACAAAATGGCAGAGCAAGATGAACGGCGGGTCAAGCCGGTCAATATAGGCAAACAGATGCGTGATTCGT
Organism: Sporolactobacillus shoreicorticis; assembly: GCF_024125445.1. Lineage (GTDB taxonomy): Bacteria > Bacillota > Bacilli > Bacillales > Sporolactobacillaceae > Sporolactobacillus > Sporolactobacillus shoreicorticis. The sequence continues at coordinate 58,817 of NZ_JAMXWM010000010.1, forward strand.
TCTTGAGTTACGCGATGAGCGTTATTGTCAGTCGAGCATTGCCTGATGTGCGCGACGGACTGAAACCGGTGCACAGGCGCATTCTTTTCGCCATGAATGAACTCGGCATTACGTCGGATAAAGGCTATAAAAAATCGGCGCGAATTGTCGGTGAAGTTATCGGCAAGTATCATCCGCACGGTGATTCGGCTGTTTATGACACGATGGTGCGCATGGCTCAGGATTTCAGCTATCGTTATGAATTAGTGGACGGTCATGGAAACTTCGGGTCCGTCGATGGTGACCCAGCGGCCGCAATGCGTTATACGGAAGCACGTATGTCGAAAATATCCATGGAAATGGTACGCGATATTCGTAAAGATACGATTGATTTTGTTCCGAACTACGATGAGAATGAAGAAGAACCGGTCGTACTTCCTTCGCGTTTTCCTAACCTGCTGGTCAATGGCGCTTCAGGAATTGCCGTGGGTATGGCAACAAATATTCCCCCCCACCAATTGGGCGAGGTCATTGACGCTGTTCTGGCAATCAGCAAGAATCCAGAAATTCCGGTTCAGGAATTAATGCAATTGATACCGGGACCTGACTTTCCAACCGGTGGATTGATCTTGGGACGCGAAGGCATCCGCCGCGCGTATCGCACCGGTCGTGGATCGATTATTGTTCGCGCAAAAGTTGAAATTGAAGAAAACGCAAATGGAAAACAGAGCATCATTGTGACCGAACTTCCCTATCAGGTAAATAAGGCGAGATTGATCGAGCGCATTGCAGAAATGGTACGCGATAAGAAAATCGAAGGCATTACCGATCTGCGCGATGAATCAGACCGTCAAGGCATGCGCATAGTGATTGAGGTTCGCCGTGATACGAACGCGAATGTGCTTCTGAACAATTTGTATAAGCATACCGGGCTGCAAACAAGCTTCGGTATTAACATGCTGGCACTTGTAGACGGCAGGCCGCGTGTCCTGACATTGAAGGAATGCTTGAACTACTACCTCGAACATCAGGAGACGGTTATTCGCCGCAGAACAGCATTCGAACTGAAAAAGGCTGAGGCACGAGCGCATATTCTTGAAGGATTGCGTATCGCTTTGGATCATTTGGACGAAGTCATTGCCTTAATCCGCAGCTCGAAGACGGCAGACATTGCACGTCAAGGATTAATGGAGAATTTCTCACTCAGTGAAGTGCAGGCTCAAGCAATTTTGGATATGCGGTTGCAGCGTCTGACAGGACTGGAACGTGAGAAAATTGAGCAGGAATATGCTGAACTTGTCAAGAAAATTGCTGAGCTTAAGGAAATTCTTGCTGACCAACAGAAAGTACTGCATATCATCCGTAAAGAACTACGTGAAATCAAAGAAAAATTTAATGATGCGCGCCGAACGGAAATCACCGTCGGCGATGACTTGATTGAGGACGAAGACTTGATCGAGCGTGAAGACATTGTCATCACCGTTTCGCATAACGGATATGTGAAGCGTATGCCGGTAAATACGTATAAGAGCCAAAATAGAGGCGGACGCGGGATTCAAGCGATGGGGACGAACGAAAATGACTTTGTCGAGCATTTATTCCAGACCAACACGCATCATCATATCCTGTTCTTCACGAACAAGGGGCGTGTCTATCAGCTTAAGGGTTATCAAATTCCGGAACTGGGCAGAACGGCAAAGGGCATTCCGATCATTAATTTAATTCAAATTGAAAAAGACGAAAAGATTACCGCCTTTTTCCCGGTCGAAGGATTCGATGATGAACATTATCTTGTTTTTCTGACAAAGAACGGCATCACAAAGCGCTCGCCTCTTTCTGATTTCTCGAATATTCGAAAGACCGGCTTATTCGCGATTACCGTGCGGGATGAAGATGAACTGATCGCTGTTCGTCTAACAGACGGAAGTCACGACCTTATTGTCGGCACGAAAAAAGGGATGGCAATCCGTTATCATGAAACGGATGTGCGCGCGATGGGACGCACAGCGGCAGGCGTCAAAGCAATCACCTTAGACGCAGGCGATGAAGTCGTCGGAATGGGTATTGCAGACGACGGTATGGACGTGTTAATTGTTACGGAAAACGGATTCGGAAAACGTACGGCAAGTGATGAATACCGACTGCAGACACGTGGCGGCAAAGGGCTTAAGACTTGCAATATTACAGAAAAAAATGGTGAGTTGGTTGCCCTCCGTACGGTTGAAGAAACGGAAGACCTTATGATCATTACGGCAAACGGTGTCATCATTCGTATGCCCGTATCCGGAATTTCCAAACTTGGGAGAAATACGATGGGCGTTACCTTGATCCGAGTTGATGAAGGAGACAGCATCGCAACAATCGCCCGCATTCAAAATAATGATGATGAACCGGAAAAAACTGGGGACAGTGAAGCGTAACGACACGAAGATTCACAATGGCGAGGTGAGCCGGCATGATTGTAACTAGCGATGAACTTAAAGCGGGATGCATCCTGCGGAAGGATGTCTATTCCAAATCAGTTAAGCCACTGATGAAAGCAGGAACAGTACTTAATGAAACACATATTGCGTTTCTGAGGGCCTTTTTAATCAAACATGTTGATGTTGATCATTTTGTGCGCTCTTCCGTAAAGCGTTCAGTCAAAAAAAATTCAGATCTTGACCTTGAGAACAGTTCTTTGACTGTTCCAAAACCCGAGGCGACGCGCAGCCCGCTGGACAAAAAATATCACCAGTCGGTAAGCGACTATCAGCATTTCTTTTATCAATGGCAGTCGGGAGCTGGTGTTTCCATCGGTGATTTCAGAGCTGCCATGATGCCTTTGATTACAGGCGCACTTGATGATCCGATGTGGCTTGCTTCCCATCTTATTAAGCACAGGCGAATTCCCAATATTGCTGAACGCAGTGTTCTTTTTGGGTTATTGGCTACTTTCTTTGCTAAAAAATCCAACCTTGGCTCCGGTTCCGGTGACAGCATTCAGCTCGGACTTGCGGGCATGCTGGCTGATTGCGGGCTTGCCAAGCTTTCTCCATCTCTGCTTGGTAAAAAAGAACTCATCGGCAGTGAAAAAAATACTTTTGAACGGCATGTGATTGACAGTTACAAAATGCTTAAAGGGATTCCGACACTTAAGGATGAGACATTGGTTGCTGTGATTCAGCACCATGAACGTGAGGACGGAAGCGGTTTTCCACTCAATATTGATGGCTCTCAGATAAGTATGAATGGAAAGATCCTAGCCATTTGTGACGGTTTTCTGACCCAGATGACAATAGAACGCTCCGGCAGCCTGCCCACTGTTCTTGACCATTTAAGAATCTCATCTTATGGAAGACTGTCACGCTATCTTTTGGATAAATTTTGTTATGAATTAATGACTCTGTTTGTTGGCATGAATGTTCAGCTTTCTGACGGGCAGGCCGGAGAAATAACCTTTATACCAGCCAAAGAACCGACTCGACCAATGATCCATCTTACCGATAATCGTGTGTATGCTCTGACTGAATTCAGTAACGTCACTATTGATCGCTTTCTGTGATTGTGGTGGCGATTCTTTTTTGCATCTGGGCCCTTCACTAGAAATAATTAGAAAAAGAAACCACCTGCACATCGTTCTTATTCGGTTTATAATGAGTGGGTGCATCCGATCTTACGCGGTTGGCTGCTCCTTAGTTGATAGGTACAAGACTTCGGTGGGAAAATCATTATAAAATGGTCAGTGAATAGAAAGTAAAACCATTTTTCTGTAAGATTGTTATTAGAAAAATTCAACTTCGTCCCGTATTCTTGACAGGTGCATGCGCACTTGATAAGCTATCAATAAAATTTTCGGATAGTAAGACAACCATTCCATGGGGGTAATCTAACATTGATGAGAGAAGATAAGTTTGTAAAAGAGTCGCTGACCTTTGATGATGTATTGCTCATTCCGGCAGCTTCCGAGGTCTTGCCAAGAGATGTTTCCGTTCAGACAGCTTTGACTCGTACACTGAATCTGAACATACCGATTATTAGCGCAGGTATGGACACGGTCACTGAGGCAGCAATGGCTATCGCAATGGCCAGACAAGGCGGCATGGGTGTCATTCATAAGAATATGTCCATTGAAGAACAGGCGGAACAAGTTGATAAGGTGAAACGTTCTGAAAGCGGAGTCATTACCAATCCGTTTTTTCTGACTCCGGAAAATCAGATTTTTGATGCAGAGCATTTGATGAATAAATATCGGATTTCCGGCGTTCCGATCGTTGATAATACAACAGAACAGCATCTTGTAGGCATTTTAACGAACCGTGATATGCGCTTTGTCAAAGACTATTCGGCTAAAATCGGCGATATGATGACCAAGGACAACTTGGTAACGGCTTCGGTCGGGACGAGTTTAAAAGAAGCTGAAGAAATTCTGAACAAGAACAGGATTGAAAAGCTACCGCTGGTTGACGACAATGGTGTACTAAAAGGATTAATCACAACGAAGGATATCGAGAAAGTTGTTGAATTCCCGAATTCGGCAAAAGACGAACACGGAAGATTGCTCGTAGCTGCGGCAGTCGGTGTAACGGCGGATGCGCTGACGCGTGTTGAAAAGCTTGTTGATGCCGGTGCAGATGCCATCGTGATTGATACGGCGCATGGACACTCTAAGGGCGTGCTGCAGAAGGTTGCCGGTATCCGTTCTAAATTTCCGAAGGTCAGCCTGATCGCTGGAAATGTGGCGACGGCGGAAGGAACAAAGGCATTGATTGATGCCGGCGTCGATGTCGTCAAAGTCGGTATTGGACCGGGATCTATTTGTACGACACGTGTCGTAGCCGGCGTAGGTGTTCCGCAAATTACAGCCGTTTATGACTGTGCAAACGAAGCAGATAAACACGGTGTGGCAATTATCGCGGACGGTGGTATAAAATATTCAGGAGATATCGTCAAAGCCTTGGCAGCGGGCGGCAGCGCCGTGATGCTTGGTGGACTTCTTGCCGGGGTGGATGAAACTCCGGGAGAAAAAGAAATCTATCAAGGAAGACAGTTCAAGGTTTATCGCGGCATGGGCTCGGTAAGCGCGATGGAACACGGCAGCAAAGACCGTTATTTCCAGGAAAATGCAAAGAAATTAGTTCCGGAAGGCATTGAAGGACGTGTCCCTTATAAAGGACGGCTGGCCGATTCGATTTATCAGTTGATCGGTGGTCTGCGTTCCGGCATGGGTTATTGCGGCGCAGCGAATTTGCAAGATTTGAGAGAAAATGCGCGTTTTACAAAAATTACTAATGCGGGTTTACTTGAAAGTCATCCGCATGACGTTCAGATAACCAAAGAAGCACCGAACTATTCTATTAAATGATGTAGATTTCGTTTTCTATGGCGTTATGTACTAAATGTACGAACCTGCATGACCGCCTATGTTAATTATCTAGAAAAAGAGATACGTAGGAAAGAAAAATCGAGACGGCATGTATCGCCTCGGTTTTCTATCTTACGCTGATTGATGATGCATGAATACTTTCGGGGGTGTAGGGGTTGAATTTCAGAAAAAAGCTGGGCCGCTTTGCGGCGGTAAGCCTAGCGTTTGTACTTACTTTGACGCTGACCTTTCAAGCGCCGTTTGCTTCAAAGGCCGAGGCGGCTTCGGATCCGCTTGGTTTAAAAGCCAAGTCAGCGATTCTTGTGGATTTTAACAGCGGTCAGATTCTTTATGAGAATAACGCAAGCAAAGTTTATCCACCGGCCAGCATGACGAAAATGATGACCGAATACTTGGTCATGCAGGCACTTCATTCAAAAAAACTGACTTGGAACACGAAAGTGTCGATCAGCGACTATGTCTACCAGGTTTCTCAGAACCGTGCTTACTCCAATGTGCCGCTTAAAAAAGACTATGAGTATACGGTTAAGGAATTATACGAAGCGATGGCGATCTATTCGGCAAACGGAGCGACAATCGCTCTTGCTGAAAAAGTCGGCGGAACAGAAAAGAATTTCGTAGATCTCATGAATAAAACAGCAAAGAAATTCGGCATGACGGGTGCTCACTATATTAACAGCTCAGGTCTTGAAAATGAGGATTTAGGCAAATTTGCGCCATACGGTGACAGCAAGGCAAGCAATCAGCTCTCTGCCTTGGACCTTGCTAAGTTGGCCTATCATTTGATCAAGGATTATCCTGACGCACTTGAAATATCCAAGATTCCCTTAAAGAATTTCACAGCCGGTGTAAATGCTCCGATTCAGATGGTGAACTGGAATTACATGCTTCCCGGATTTGGTGCGAATATGAGTAAATTTAAATATGATGGCGTTGATGGTTTGAAGACGGGATATACCGATCTCGCCGGCTATTGTTTTACCGGAACGGTTAATCGCAACGGTCATCGTCTGATCAGCGTTGTTATGGGAACTGATTCAGATGCTCAGCGCTTCGAACAGACGCGTGCGCTTTTTGATTACGGTTATCAGCAATTTAATGAAAAAACGATTGCCAAAAAGGGACAGTTAATTAAAGGAAATAAATCGGTTCCTGTTCACAATGGCAAAAAAAGCGAAGTAAAGGTAGCATTCGGAGATTCATATAAAACGGCTGTTGCGAGTGGCGAAAAAATTGCTACCGACTTCAACCTTGTATTGGATAAATCAAAACTGAACAAGGACGGTTCCCTGGAAGCTCCGGTAAAGAAAGGTGAGAAAATCGGTTATGTGACGCTTTCTCATAAAGGAGAAACACATTACGGCTATCTCTATAATACAAACAGCAAAATACCGGTTATTGCCGCAGAACAGGTTGATCAAAACAACTGGTTCGTTCGTATGCTAAAGGGAATCGGCGGCTTCTTTTCATCCATTTTTTCTTGGATTGCAGGACTCTTTTAAGAGCGCAGATTAATTAAGATAGAATTATAGAGAGATTAAAGAGAAGTCGGGAGAATATCCCGGCTTTTTACACAAATAAGAAAATATAAAGATTTAGATGAATTTAGTGTAAGCGCAACTAAGACTTTGCCGTTGCCAGAGAGTTGGCGAGGCCAAGTTTTCTAACAAGATAAGAAAGTTTAGCCTTTTGGCCTGTTGATACGACGATAAGGTCATAAGATTCGGTTGGGCGATCAGGTAAGCGCCCAATCTGAGAAATAACCGAAAAACTCCGCTTATTTTACTTCGTTACTTAATAAAGGACCAAAGTGATTTATGAAATAGAAATGTCTGTTCGAGATTGATGATTCAAAACCGCATTTGGAGCGAAAGTCATCATGTCCTGTCCGCAACGTGAAAGCCACGGCATCCTGCAGAAGTAAGAACCGGGCACTTTTTACCCGGTTTTTCTAACAAGTAAAACATCATGATCTGCTTGGGGGGTGCGAAGCTCCTTCTGCGCGATATAGATATACAAGAAAAAAAGAAAAATGAACCAATCGCCTTTTATACATATTTATTTACTAGGTTTTATTGTACACTATAGATACTTGAAATTATTTTTTACAAGGAAAGAAACTGGAGGGATTATGGTGGTACAGAAAGGTACGGAACGCGTAAAACGCGGAATGGCTGAAATGCAAAAAGGCGGCGTGATCATGGATGTGGTCAATGCCGAACAAGCAAAAATTGCCGAGGAAGCCGGTGCAACAGCGGTAATGGCGCTGGAGCGGGTTCCTTCTGATATCAGAAAGGCGGGCGGCGTTGCTCGAATGGCAGACCCTACCATTGTGGAGCAGGTTCAGAATGCGGTCTCCATTCCGGTTATGGCAAAAGCAAGAATCGGACATATTGTGGAAGCACGCGTTCTTGAGGCAATGAAAGTAGATTATATCGATGAGAGTGAAGTGCTTACTCCGGCAGATGATGTTTTTCATATAGATAAAAAAGCGTTTACCGTTCCATTTGTCTGCGGATGCCGTGATCTTGGCGAAGCAGCACGCAGAATTGGCGAGGGCGCGGCTATGTTGCGAACAAAAGGCGAGCCGGGAACCGGAAACATTGTAGAAGCTGTGCGCCATATGCGACTTGTGAATAGCCAAGTGCGCAAAGTAATTGCAATGGCACCGGATGAAGTGATGGTGTTTGCGAAAGAACTCGGCGCTCCTTATGAAATTCTCCTGCAAATTCGTGAGGCAGGACGACTTCCGGTGGTCAACTTTGCTGCCGGTGGTGTTGCCACTCCTGCCGATGCCGCATTGATGATGGAGCTCGGCGCTGATGGTGTGTTTGTCGGCTCAGGCATTTTCAAATCAGAAAATCCGGCCAAATTCGCCCGTTCAATTGTTGAGGCAACCACGTATTATCAGGACTATGATCGAATTGTTGAACTGTCTAAAGGACTGGGGACGCCGATGAAAGGCATTGACATGAGCCAGCTTGAACCTGCGGAACGCATGCAGGATCGTGGAATCTGAGAGGTGACATATAATGTCTGTTAAAATTGGCGTACTTGCGCTTCAGGGCGCTGTCAGCGAGCATGTTCGCTCGCTTGAGGCATCAGGTGCGCAAACAGCTCTTGTTAAAAATACCCGTGATCTGGATGGTCTGGACGGACTTGTGCTTCCTGGCGGAGAAAGTACAATGATGCGCAGAATTATGGATCGCTATGATCTATTTGAAGCAGTCAAAGATTTTTCTGAGCAGAGACCTGTTTTCGGCACATGTGCAGGCCTAATCTTAATGGCGAAGCAAATTGAAGGCAGACGCGGTCCTCATCTGGCTTTGCTTGATATTGATGTTAAGCGGAATGCATTCGGCCGCCAAGTCGACAGCTTCGAAGCCGATCTGGAAATCAAGGGGATTAGTGAAGCGTATACCGGCGTGTTTATTCGCGCACCTTATATCAAAAGTGCTGCCGAAAACGTGGATGTGCTTGCTACGTATGAAGGTCATATTGTGGCGTGCCAGCAAGACCGCTTTCTTGCCTGTGCTTTTCATCCTGAATTGACGGATAATCCTGCCATGCATCGTTATTTTGTCCGAATGGTGAACGAATATAATTAACCGCTTGCTTTTTTTTTTACAGTAGTGTAGATTTTATGTTAGTCAAATTTATTCGCTTGATGATGGGAAAAAGTAACACTTGTCTCATTGAATAGAGAGCCGTGGTTGGTGGAAGACGGTGAAGGAGCAGATGTGAATCCATCCCTGAGAGTTGGATCGGAGAAGGTGCCGATCACACGGATCATTACCGTTATCAATGACTAAAGCGGCCGGCAAACTGCGATGCGGCATGTCGGCAATTTGGGTGGCAACGCGGGTATATCTCGTCCCTTTTACTAATTAAGGGGACGAGATTTTCTATTTTTTTATCTAGGAAAAGAAAAACGAAAGATTGGCCGCTGTCAATCACAGAGTTTTTCTTTAGGAGGCAGAAAATGATGCTTGATATGAAACGATTGCGAGATCATTATGATGAAATCAAGGAAAAATTAAATAAGCGGGGTGAAGACCTCTCCGACTTTCAGCGTTTTCCTGAATTAGACGACAGGCGTCGTGAATTAATCAGTCAAACGGAAGTTCTGAAAGCAAAGCGCAATGAAGTATCCGCGCAGGTTGCTGCAAAAAAGCGGGCGAAGGAAGATGCGCAGGAGCTGATTGTATCGATGCGTGAAGTCAGCGCCAGTATCAAAGAACTGGATGGACGGCTGAGCCAGGTAGAAGAAGATTTAAAACAAGTCATGCTGTCGATTCCAAATGTTCCACATGAAACAGTCCCGGTTGGCGAGGATGAGAATGACAACAAGCCGATTCGTTTTTGGGGAGATCCTGGCCAATTTGCTTATGAACCAAAGGCACACTGGGATCTGGCCACTCATTTGGGTATTCTCGATTTTGAGCGTGCAGCAAAAGTAACAGGCAGCCGATTCGTCTTTTATAAAGGACTTGGCGTTCGTTTGGAACGTGCGCTGATCAGCTTTATGCTGGATCTTCACGAGGATCAGCATGGCTATGAGATGATCATGCCACCGTACATGGTTAACCGTACGAGCATGACCGGTACCGGTCAGCTTCCGAAGTTTGAAGAAGATGCGTTCAAAATTGCAGATGATCGAGATTACTTCTTGATCCCAACAGCCGAGGTACCGGTAACGAATTATTATCGTAATGAGATCTTAAACGGCGATCAGCTGCCGGCCGCATTTGCTGCCTATAGTGCCTGCTTCCGTTCTGAGGCAGGGTCGGCAGGACGCGATACACGCGGAATCATTCGCCAACACCAATTTAATAAGGTTGAGCTTGTTCGGTTTGTGAAGCCTGAGGATTCATACAATGAACTTGAGAAACTGACTGGTCACGCGGAAGAAGTGCTGCGTCTGCTCAATCTCCCTTACCGTGTTGTTGCCATTTGCACCGGAGATCTTGGCTTTACAGCAGCAAAAAAATACGATCTTGAAGTGTGGATTCCGAGCCAGAACACATATCGTGAAATTTCTTCTTGCAGTAATTTCGAAGATTTCCAAGCACGCCGTGCGAATATTCGCTTCAGACGCACGCCGAAAGCAAAGCCTGAATTTGTACACACATTGAACGGTTCCGGTCTGGCAGTCGGACGTACGGTTGCTGCAATTCTGGAGAATTATCAGCAAGAAGACGGCAGCGTGATCATACCGGAAGCACTGCGCCCGTATATGAGAAATTTAGAGAAAATTGTTCCGAAAGACTAAGGTTGACTAAAATCGTAGGAGGTGCGCTATGGCTCTTCATCAGAAAGTGAATACGGATGCCAGGTTAACGAAAATGATTGATGATCTGGGTATTACGCTTAATCCAAATGAACCAAAAGCTTCCAAAGATAAAAAAAACCAAACTGAAAAAAAGGATTCCACATACAAAGATACAAAATAAAAAATGCACAAATACGAGTTCAGCCCGTATTTGCGCATTTTTTATTTTGTGTGCCCTGCTTTACTCTTCAACGAATCTTGAATACGTGCTGCAATTGCATCCGCAGATTTAGGATCATTGACCACATCGTAGTCTTCAATATTAATTTTCAGTACTGGACAAGTTGAAAAATGGCCAATCCATTGCTCATAGCGGTGAAACATTTCTTCCCAGTAACTGCGTGGCGTTTCTTTTTCCATTCCGCGTCCACGCCGGCAAATTCGATTGATGGTTGCGTCCAATGAACCGTGAAGATAGATCAATAAATCCGGATGGCGGAAATAGGGTGTCATCACCATTGCTTGAAAGAGACTGGAGTAGGTTTGGTAATCTTCCTTAGACATCGTGCCCTTTTCATAATGCATTTTTGCAAATATTCCAGTGTCTTCATAGATAGAGCGGTCTTGAATGTAGTTGTCAGCGCTTGTCACGATCTTCTGTGTTTCCTTAAATCGCTCTCCAAGAAAGAAAATCTGCAGATGAAATGCCCAGCGCTTGAAATCTTTATAAAATAGATCAAGATAAGGGTTTTCATCCACTTTTTCAAAAGAGGTACGATACCCCAAACGATTTGCGATAGCAGTGGCAAAAGTTGTTTTGCCGATCCCGACCATTCCGGCGACCGATATTAATTTATTCGATGGTATTTCGGAGTGAATCATTCATGACGTCCTTTCGTAACCTCAAGTTATACGATTATTAAGTGTAACACCTAAAAAGCGCAAAAAAAAGTGAAAAAAGTTGAAGAATGTCAATGAACGATGTATAAAAAAGCAAATTTGGTCGATTATGAGTATAGCGCGAGAACCAAGTTCATGATCGGAGCACTTGACAATAAAATGTTGATACAGCAAGGTAGTATCCGCTTACAAATTTGTGATTTCATTGACACATATTGGTGATTGTGCTATATTGAAATAAACCATTTTACTACTTAATATAAGATCTGGATGTAAGAATGAAGACCCTTCTTCGAAGTGTAGTAGTTTTTACTTCTAGAAGGGTCTGTTTTTTATATGCGAGTTTTTTTAACTGGTGAATGGTTTTAGTTCACGCGCGGGCAGCGCAACGTTTTAGGGAGGCAGTTACACATGCAAAACGGTAAGGTAAAATGGTTCAACGCAGAAAAAGGCTACGGTTTCATTGAAGTTGATGGCGGAAATGATGTATTCGTACACTATTCTGCAATCGAAGGCGACGGTTTCAAAACGCTTGAAGAGGGTCAAGAAGTTAGCTTTGACATTGTTGAAGGCAACCGCGGACCTCAGGCAGCAAACGTTACAAAACTGTGATCTTCGGCCATAACCGATGATGCGGAAGCAGTCCTCTCTAAAAAAGGGCTGCTTTTATTTGTGCTCCTAAAGGGCTGCGTTTGATTCAAAACCTTTTTTTGTATCGCACTGGCGATCCGAAAAAGGGTCACATCTGCAATCGTTTCGAATCCAGGCAGTCTTGATTTATTACAACAAACTTCTTGGACGTGCATAGGGCTTGCCATCGGCCGGTTTTCTTCATATAATAATCTATGTCGCAAAAATGGTGAACTGCGGCTCTGTAGCTCAGTGGATAGAGCGTCGGTTTCCTAAACCGTGCGTCGCAGGTTCGATTCCTGCCAGGGCCATTAGAAAAACATTGATATAATAGGAAAAATAAGCAGTGTTGGTTTAGAATTAGATAACTGGAAAAGCATCAGGTGCAAATCGGGTGCAAATTTAATCAAAACTTTTTAAAACCTTGAATTTATTAAATTAAGTGTAACACCCGATGATAAAAAACTTCAAAGGGCGCTCATCATCCCAGATATTTGTGTGGACGGATGGTTCAATCCATTAACCTCGTGTTGGATGGTTGGACATCGGAATCTTGCATTAGAACATACCCGTGGGAAAATATTTGCACAACAGGCTGATCGTCCTTTCATTGCTTGCGTTGCCGGTGAACGTATGAACTTGCCCAAAGGGACATTATTCAGTATATTTTCTCATTCAAATGGATTAAGATGGTGATAGTGATCCATTGCTGTTTTCTTGTTTTCAATAGTTTTTGTAAATCACACGGAAGGCTCAGTGATGAGTCTTTTTATTTTTAAATGTTACACTTAAACCGCGGATTCAAGTGTTAAAAAACAATCTAGTGCTCTTGCTATTGTACTAATTGACTAGAATGATAGTCAATTTCGGCAAATTGTGATAAAATATCATAAATATACTTTAAATATTTAAATAAATGCATTATATTGAACTCTATTTTCATTTGCAATAACTGGAGATTTATATATGAACCTTTCACTTAGTGTAAATATGACAAAGCCATTTCTTAGGTGGGCAGGTGGAAAGACGTGGTTAGTAAAATATCTAGAAGAAATCCTTCTAGATAAAAGTTTTAATAATTATCATGAACCTTTCTTAGGAGGCGGAGCTGTATTCCTTGCAGTAGCAGATCCTAAACGAGCGTTTTTGTCAGATCTCAATGAAGAATTAGTTAATACATATGTAGAAGTAAGAGACAATCCTTTTGAAGTTATTTCGATATTAAAGCATTATGAGAACACCAAAGAGTTTTATTATCGGATCCGTGAAAAAAATTTTACAGATGCAGTACAACGTGCTGCAAGATTCATATTTTTAAATCAAACATCTTATAACGGATTATATAGAGTTAACCAAAAAGGCGAGTACAATGTACCATATGGATTTCGATCCAAGAATTTTTTAGAAGAAGAAAAAATTATACTAGCAAGCAAAAAGCTTCAAAATGCTGACATAATATGTGCTGATTTTACATGTATTAAAGAAAATATAAGTGAAGGCGACCTTGTATTTTTAGATCCGCCATATACTGTTTCGCATAATAATAATGGCTTTATTAAATATAATCAACAATTATTTTCTTTGGAAGATCAAAAAAGACTTAGCCTCCTAATAGATTTTATCAAAGAACGTGGTGCTTATTATATTTTAACTAACGCTGCCCATGAAACAATCAAAATCATTTTTAAAAAGAATGGTGATCGAATGATTGAAATGAGTAGATCAAGTTTAATTGGCGGAGAACATGCACATCGAGGAAAAGTTTCTGAATATGTTTTCACTAATATATGAATTGGGTGTAAGCGTATGGGATTTTGGGAGAAAATAGTTTCAGAAAAAGATTTAATAGTAACAAAACGGCAACGCAGTAAAATTCATACTACAGAGAAATTTTTAAAGTCACAGAAAGATGAAAAACTGCTTGAAGGATGGGAGTTTGATAAAGAATATAAAAAGAATATACGTTTAAGAAAATTAAAATCTCTTGATGAGCAATTTGAAGACGAAGTTTGGATGATTTTTGCTAATCTTGGATTTAAGAATTTAAATCAAGATCGAAAGTTTGAAATACAGTATGACCCTAGTAATGAAAGTGCAACTAAGCAAATAGACGTATTCGCGGCTGATGATGAAACAGTTATTATTGTAGAATGTAAGACCTCTGAAAAAATTAAAAAAGGTAACTTTAAAGATGCAATTGAGGCCTTTGGTGGAATACAACAAGGATTAATTCGTGCTATAAAATTAAAATACCCAAACAGAAAATATAAATTTATATTTGCAACTAAAAATTGTTATTTATCAGAACCAGATGCTAAACGTTTGGAAAGTTTCAATATTCTACATTTTGATGAAAATGATATACGTTACTATCGAGAACTCGGAAAGCATTTAGGTCATTGCGCTCGTTTTCAACTATTGGGCAACCTGTTTGCTGGTCAAAAAATTCCCGGGATAGATAACGTAATTCCTGCTATTGAAGGAAAAATGGGAGGGCATACATATTACTCTTTTTCTATTGAACCTGAAAAACTGTTAAAAATCGGGTATGTCTTGCATAGAAATAATGCCAATAATGATTTAATGCCGACCTATCAACGTATTATTAAGAAATCTCGTCTAAAGTCTGTCCAAAATTTTGTGGATAATGGGGGATTCTTTCCAAATTCTATAATTATAAATCTTGATACGAATGGTAGAAAGTTGCAATTTGATTTCTCAGATAAACATGCAGAGAATTCAATTGCGAAAATAGGTCTTTTACATTTGCCACAGGTGTATAGATCTGCTTATATTATCGATGGACAACATCGTTTATATGGATATGCTGATTCCAAATATGCTTCTAAGAATACTCTTCCTGTTGTCGCATTTATTGATCTTTCGAAAGAAGAACAAGTTAAATTATTTATGGATATCAATGAAAATCAAAAAATGGTATCTAAGAATTTAAGATTAACGCTTGAGACAGATCTTTTTTGGGATTCTCCTATTTTAAGTAACCAGCGTAAAGCGTTACAATTGCGTATTGCTCAGCGTTTGGGTGATGATAAGTTTTCTCCACTTTATAATCGCGTTCTAATCGGAGAAAATGAAAAAAGTGTGACTTGTTGTATTACGATTGATTCTATACAAAGTGCTCTGAGCACAAGTACTTTTTTTACTCGGTATGATCATAGAAATTTGATAATTAATAATGGGACTTTTGATTTTGGCAAAAACGATGCTTCATTTAACTTATTCTATCCGTTTGTAAAGAATTGCTTAGAATATATAAACAATTCTTTACAAGAAGAATGGGAAAAAGGTGAATCGGATAATGGAATATTAACTATTAATCTTGGTATCTATGGACTTATTAAAGTACTCAATGATATTGTCGAACATTTAGTTGATCAGAAGCAAATTAATCCAACCTCTGATAGACTTGATACTACAGTCGACGCTGTAGAAAAATACCTTATTCCATTGGTCCGTTTTTACAAAGATATTTCACCTAAGGAACGTGAGCAATTAAGGAAACAGCGTGGTAGCGGGGGAAGAAGTGTTTATTGGCGAACTCTACAGCAAGCTATTAATAGTGAATTACCTGATTTTTTGCCGCCTGGACTTCACGAATGGATTTTTGCAAATAAGCGTGTATACAACGATGACACATATAAAAAGTTAAATGAAATTTTTCAGTTTATAAAAAGTGATATACGAGATAAATTGCAGCAGAAGTATGGTGAAAATTGGTTTGTTAGCGGCTTACCTAAAGCTGTCTATGACCGTGCAAATAAACTCGCTTCAGATTATAATTACGAACGTGGATCCACTGGACAAAATAAGGAGCCTTGGGATTTTATTAGATTAAATGATTGTAGATCAATAGCTGTTAAGAGCGGAAACTGGGCAGAGCTGTTTGAATCGACTTATGCATTTTCAAATAATCAGAAAAAGAGAGGGGGAAAAATGGTCAAAACGGAATGGCTAGGTAGGCTTGCGGATTTACAAAATAAAAATTTTCAGAGCTATAGTGTCCCACAGAGTGAATATGAATTTGTAAAAAAAATGTATGATTGGCAAATGACGGATCAATTTTTATTTTACTCCGAGAGCGCCAGTGCCCAGAGGGGTATCGATTCTTCACAAAATTAAAATTATTTCATTATTCAGCTGCTAGTGAATAAAATAGCTTCCTTCAAAACTATTAGAAGTGTATTTTGTTTTGTCCATTATTGTCTTAACATAATATGTTTACTTGCTAATACTGATTAATAGCATTTATGGGGCGTAACAAGAGTGCAAATCGTGTGCAAAAAGGCCTTTTTTTATTTTTTAATTGAAGCCTTTTTGATCTCGCTGATTGCCTTGTCGAGCAGCCGTGCTGATCGCTCATTGCCGGTCTCAAAAAGTTGACCGTAGATGTCCATCGTCGTGTCGATCTTTGCGTGCCCTACGCGCTCGCTGATGGCCTTCATGCTGTCGCCCTCATCAATCAGCAGGGAAACGGAGGTATGCCGCAGCGCATGAAATTTGATATGTTTTAAATTTTTTCTTTTCAAGAACCGGCGCCACCATTGTGAGATGCTTTCAGGACGCATTGGACGGCCAAAGGAGCCGTCTGGAGTGAAAAGAAAGTCACATGGCTCTCCTTTCCATTCTTTTATCCAGGTATCGCCTGCTGCATCTTTGTCCGCTTCATGTGCTGCATCATACAGCTCGAGCAACTGGATCACAAAGGATGGCAGATTATTTATGTGTTCATTTCCACTTTTTGTTGATTTTATCTTTACACCTTGTTTTTTCACGCGTATGGCTGCCTGACAGATAAGGGCAAAGCCCTTATCAAGATTCATGTATCGTCGATCGAAGCCCGCAATTTCTCCTTCACGTGCGCCCGTACCAATCGCAAACCATACGATAGTTCTCCACAACAGCGGCTCGCTCTCAAGGGCCTGAAAGAGTGCCGCAAGGTCTTTGCGGTTGTAAATCTCCGGTCGCACCTTCTTGATTTTTGGGGTTTTAACACCCTTCATAGGACTGTCTTTACGCCAGCCTTTATAAACTGCATATGAAAAGATACTATTCATACAAATCTTGTGGTTGTCGATTGATTTTGCAGACAAATTATATTTTTTCTTTTTTATAATAAAATCATTTGGGTCTGTCGAAGTAAAATAATCACCCGTCCGGTCTTTGGCTTTAACTTCCGGATTCATTAAAATGCTGTTAAATTCGCATTCGGGTTGCTGCAGCTTATCAAAAAATCGCCGGATGTGATATTTTTCGATTTTGTCAGTGCGCATCAATCCAAAGGTCGGAATGATGCGCAAGCGTAAGTTAGATTCATAGCCCTCTATCGTTCTTGGCGACTTATCATTGAGATGATTCTCGTACCAATCTTTGACGAGATCGCGAAAGAGCATCGCGCCTTGATCATCAATTAATCCATGAGAAACTTCGTAGATGAAACCAGCCTTCGCCTCTTCAAGTTGTCCCTTATTTTTTATGCTCTCTATTTTTTTGGTTTTTCGTGGATAACGTCCGGAACCATCATTGCCGAGTGAAATAATAAGTTTATAAGTACCCTTACTCAGCCACTGAGCTTCGCATTGCATTTAAGATCATCCTCGCTTAAAGAACATATGTTCTGTATTTTAGTAATTAAAATACCGGATTAATAAACAAGTATCCAGTTCTTGGGGTACAGGCATTTACATGTATTGTTGCATTTCATAAGGAATGCCGTATTCTTTGCAAACACTCTCCTTAGTCATATCACTATTTTTTGAGACTCCATAAAGCAGCAATTTTGTGGAGTATTCACTGGCCTCACGCTCAAATCTACCAACAGGATATAATGTATTTTTACTTAAAAACAGTGTGTTCATTCTTGTATGGTAGAGCGCATGAAAAACTTCATGGCCACACGTGAATATCTGCTGGCTTATCGGAAGATTACGGTTAATAAATACGAAACGATTCCGACGCTCATATCGGTAGATACCGAAAACTTCGTTGTTATTGAAAGTCCAAAATTTTACCATTATGTTATTTGCCGCAGCGATTTTAAAGGGATCGTTCGTTTTAAATCTTTTGATATGAGCGGCGACAATTTGGTCTATTCGGCTGCTCAATAGAATCACTCCTTGCGGTACTTCTTTGGAGTGTATTTTTTATTAATTCGTTTTGATTGCCGAATAGCGAATTCCATCGCTTCGATGATCGACTGCTTTGCCTCTTCACTGATAGGTTCGCCCATCAGCATGTATCCATCCCCATCTCCAGCATCTTCAAGATCCTTTTTTACCTTTTCAAGACGCTTGGCTACATCTTTTTCATCTTTTTCAGTGAATTCATGATAATGTTTTTTGTCAGTGCGACCATAAAGATAGTCAACAGATACATCATATAGATCGGCAAGTCTGGATAGAGTATCCGGATCGGGTACACTTACCCCATTCTCATAACCGCTTAAGGTTTTATTATTTATTCCCGTTCTTTCTTTTACTTGTGTTTGTTTAAGATTGCTGCATTCTCTTGCTTCTTTCAGCCGTTCTGATAGAACAGACATTCGTTTCACCTCGTTTCTTAGATTATATCCTGATTCCTAATATTAAAGAAAATATTCTTAGATAATTAGAATTATATGTTGACATCTTAGATTTTAAGAAGTATATTATTCACATGAAGTTCTTAATTACTAAGAAAAAAGAGGTGTTAAAAATGAAGATCAATAATCGCATCCGCCAATATATTGAGAATAGAGGCTTGAAATTTAGCTTTATTGCTGAGCGGGCATCTATTGATGACTCCAAATTTTCGAGAATGATGACTAACCAGCAAGCTATCAAAACTGACGAATATGAAAAAATATGCAAGGTTCTTGAGTTACCCACTTCATATTTTTTTGATGACAATTTCTTAGAATTAAAGAATTAATAAAAAATATAGATTGCTTTAGCCTTAATTGTAACCCGCATAAGCAATCATCGAAAGGAAGCGAATTCAGTGCCAAGTCGCAAAACGAAAGATAGGAAATCAGTGCTGACAGTGGAAGAAGAAGCAGAATTTTTAAGTATGAAGAAAGGTCATGTTTACAGTCTTGTTCGCCAGAATGCAATACCGTACAAACGTATTGGTAGCCGGTTTATAAGATTTTGGAGATCCGATCTGGAGGCCTACATGAGGTCAGATAACGGTACACAACTAAAAGGGGGTGAGACGCATGAAAACGCCTGAAGAGCTTTTCCTTTTCTTTGCAGATTTTCAAACACAAATGGTGGCCAAACACTGCCATGGAGCTGCCCGTTTTGCCCTGAAGATGAAGTCTCGGTATTTCCATCAGATGAAACAGGCCAGATAAAAAGGGAGGGATCGGGTTGAAGCTGTCCGTTGACATTGATCGTGATGAACTTGAGAAGCTGAAGGCCTTTGCCAAGCTTTATCGCTGTACGCCTGCTGAAATCCTCGGAAATTTTTGTCACGACCTGTTAGGTACTGCCAATCGCACGAACGGCAGTGATGAACGAGATTTGGCCAACCGGTATTTTCAACGTACGTACATGAGCTGGAAAGAAGATTTGTAAGCAGCCCATCACTTTTAAAAATTTTACCAGGCGAGGAGTTGAAAGTCATGAATGAATTGAAAGCTCATTTAATCAAAACGGTCTGCCATTTTCAAACTGCCATTGTGGACAATGATCTGAAGACGGCAGAATCTCTAGTGGCTGAGACGGTTGAAACCCTTAATCGCTTGATAGCAAAACAGAAGTGTGAAACAGCAACAGAAACCTTTACTGAGCAGGAACGCGATCAGATTAAGAAAATGCTGAATGCGTTATTACAATACAATCCGGTAATTATATCACCGACCCGGCTCGATCAAGACGCCATTTTTCGGTTTCCATCCCGGAAACGATGCCTGCTTCTTTTCTTTTAACAGACTTTTATAGAGAAAGGAATAGGGCCCGTGGAAAGAGTTAATCTCGCGGAAATGTTTCCGCAAACGTCAATTAAAATCATTCGCCTAATGGGGTACAGGCGACAGAACAAGGCCCCGACTCCCAGTGCGCGTTATCAGGCCGCAAAAAGGCCCTGCATGCGCGACTGGTCGAATCTTCAAAAGCCTGGGCTCAGCCCCGAAGCCGCTCAAAAATGGCTGGAACAGCAGGGATGGACCGGAATGGTCATCCCTGCCGGATATGTTGTCATTGATATTGATGACAAAGATGAGGGCGAACTGGTTCTTCACGCCTTGACTGAAGAAGGCCTGAAATTTCATGCGATCCGAACGCCGCATGGCTGTCAGTTTATTTTTAAGGACAGCACCGCAGCCATCCGCAAGCAAGGCACTAAGCTTTTCATGGCCTGTGGTTGTGCCGGTGATTATCGGACCGCTGATCGTGGACAAATCGTTTTGCCTTCAGAGCAAACACTGGACAGAATCTGGGTGCGCACCGAAAGAGACCCTTTGTCAGAAGTACCGGTGTATTTTTACCGGCTATTCAGCGTCAACACTCAGCCTCGGCCGTTTGAGTTGCCAATCACTGAGGGCGGACGCAATGATGCACTTTACAAGCACGCTTGCCGTCTGGTGGAACTTGGTTATACAGCCGACCAGATTCGGCAGATCACAACCTTTATGAATCGTTATTTTCTCTCCCCGGCACTGCCGGAGGATGAAGTCGCGCACTCAATAGACAGTGCACTGAATAAACAGGCGAGCGGCAAAATCTATGCCGGATCGCCTCCAGAGAAACAGGCTGCTGCTGTGGATCAGGAAGCAACCAAAAGTTTTAAGCTGACCGAAGTCGGTAATGCCGAGCGCTTGGTGCATTTTAACGGCCCAAACTTGCGGTACTGCGTCGAATTTGAAGCCTGGTTACTGTGGGACGGGCATACGTGGATTGAAGACAAAATGAAACGTATCGAACGTGTGGCCCTCAGCACGTTTCGGGCAATGTATAAAGAAGCTTCGGAATTACATGATGATACGCGCCGCCAGGAGCTGTTTAAATGGGCGAAGACAAGCGAGAAAAGCAATGTCTTTCTTAACAGCATCCACCGTGCGGAGGCCATGCTGCCCATCAGTCAGCGGCAGCTAAACACCGATCATTTTCTGCTTAATTGTCAAAACGGCGTATTGGATCTGCGCACGGGGAAATTATTAAACCCGGAACGGCGCTATTTAATGACAATGAACACCCATGTCAGTTACGACGCACAGGCACGTTGTCCGACATGGATAGCTTTTTTAAAAAGTATTTTATGCACAGCAGACGGAACGCCGAAAATGGCTCTGATCGATTTCCTGCAGCGCGCCATTGGGTACGCATTGACGGGTGACACGCGGGAACAGGTGATTTTCTTCCTTTGGGGCCAGGGCAATAACGGGAAGTCAACGCTGCTTAATATTATTAAGGCCATGCTGGGCGATTACGCCATGCAGACCAATTCGGAAACATTTACGTTTAAGGCCGACACCGGCAACGCCATCAATAATGATATTGCCCGTCTGAACGGTGCACGATTTGTTTCAGCGACTGAATCGGAAGAGGGCAAAAAGCTGTCTGAAGCGTTAGTCAAACAACTAACCGGTGGTGAAGCGGTCACAGCACGTTTTTTAAGAAAAGAGTTCTTTGAGTATACGCCAGAATTTAAGATTTTTTTCGCCACCAACTACAAGCCTATTGTTCGGGGCAGCGACGACGGTATTTGGCGACGCATCCGGTTGATTCCTTTTGATCATAAGGTCTGTCCGGAACACGTGGATAAAGAATTACCGGACAAGTTGATAAAAGAACTCCCAGGTATTCTGAACTGGGCGATTGAAGGCTGTCTGAAATGGCAGAAAGATGGGCTAAAGGCACCCAACGAAGTGCGACAGGCCACGGCCGACTACAAGGAAGAGATGGATTTACTTCACAACTTCATCGCAGATTGTTGCGTGGTTAGTGATTCGGCCAAAGTGCTGGCCGGTGTATTGCACAAGGCGTACATCCGCTGGGCAGAAGAGAACAGCGAATTTCAAATGAAACAGCGTGCGTTTAACACCAAGATGGAGATGCGTGGGTTTGTGAAGGGCCGGGGATCGGGTAATAAGATGTTCTTCTTCGGCATCACCTTAGCCCATGAAGAGCCTGCCCAGGTTAGTCAGTTCTCTTAATTTCGTGCAACCTTTTAAGCTTTTCCAGTTACTTAGTTACCAAAGTTACTAAAAAATCTATATACCTCTCTATAAAATTTTTAGAGGTAATAGGGAAAAAACAGTAACTTAGTAACTTTTTAAAGAAACAGGAGTTACTTAGTTACCAAAGTTACCAAAAAACCTATATACCTCTATATAAATTTTTATAGAGGTAATAGGGGAAAATCGGTAACTTCAGTAACTTAGTAACTTTTAGAAAAAATAGGGAGTGGTTTGTTTATGAATACTGCTCTTATTGATCAGGTGTATCAAAAAAACATCAAAATGATTCAGAAGAATAAAAGCTATCAGTTTTTCTCTTCTCAAAAACTCGCTTTTGCGTTCAAAGAAGCCCTTCGCGTAAATCGAGAGGATCTCACGCGGCGCTATCTGGAGAACGCGGAGGCTCGGCGATCAGGATTTCTCGTCTACGCGCACGGCATGCTCTATGAACAGCAATACGGCAAGGGATCGTTCCTGTATATCGAACGCTTTCCTTTACCGGGAGGATTGGAGAGTGTGAGTGCCTGGCGGGAGAACTACCCACCGGGGCGCAAAGCCAGCTCGAAAATAACCGTCCTGGCAAAAGACGTCTCGTTTTCCGAGGCCTTAGGGCAGGCGGTCAACTTTATGAATTGGCTCAACAAAAAGCGAGGAATGACTCGACCTTTACAGGAA
Organism: Sporolactobacillus shoreicorticis; assembly: GCF_024125445.1. Taxonomy (GTDB): domain Bacteria; phylum Bacillota; class Bacilli; order Bacillales; family Sporolactobacillaceae; genus Sporolactobacillus; species Sporolactobacillus shoreicorticis. Next base: position 81,815 of record NZ_JAMXWM010000010.1, read on the forward strand.
AAAGCCACGACCGTATGGGAGATGGATTAAGTCATGATACACGGCAAAGCGCCCAATCGCGCATCACAGGTAATCAGAAACGGCAAGAGGCAAACAGATTCTGGGATTCGGGTAAAAATGACTGCGGTGCAGGCAGAAATCATGATGCAGTTGCTCTACAGTCTGCCGCATGAGGCTCAGGCTCTTTATAAACTTTTTCAGCCGGTGGCCACAAGACAGGCGGAAAAACCTGAGTGGATTGCTTTGCAGCACAAACAGGCTGCGGTACTTGAGCAGGTGGTGGCCTCCGAACTTGACCGTCTAACCGGACAAGCTTGGGCACAGTATCGGCGTGAGCGTTTTAGCGCAGGTGTGCTGGAGGCCTTCGGATGGCTCGGCGGTTTGCAGAGTATCTGGTGGGCCTTCTGCGAAGCGGAAGGGCAGGCAAAGACCAAAGCGAGGGATAGCCAATGGCACAAGGTCAGGCACTGACGAGGCACACGCTCGCCAGGAAAAAACAGATATGCAGTCAGGAACCCGCGAGCGGTGAAGTCATCACCTACCAGCTGACATCGGCTGAACTGGCGGATGTGCACCGTAAGTATGGCCTACCCGGAATGATTAAATATCCCGAACGCCTGGTTTATGCGCGGGGCTATCATTGGGTCGAAAGTCAGAAAAGAAAGGTCAAGGCGGGGAAGTTAAAACGATAAACAACGAGGATAGGAGGTGATCACATGATCACTATTTTAGCGGAAAAACCAGATCAGGCACGCCATTATGCAGCGGCGTTCGACCGCGCTTCGCGTAAGGACGGCTACTTTGAAGTCATCGACGACCTTTTTAACGAACCTGTTTTTTTAACCTACGGCTTTGGGCACTTAGTGGAACTCGTCGAACCAGCTGTCTATGATCCAGCCTGGGAAAAATGGTCGCTGAACACGTTGCCTATGCTGCCTTCACATTACCGTTTTTGCGTACCGACGGACAAGCAGAAGCAGTTTGCGATCGTCAAACGGTTACTGGATCGATCAGACGCGATCATTGTTGCTACGGACAGTGATCGCGAGGGGGAAAACATTGCTCGATCTATCATCACTCAGTCCGGAAATGCAGATAAGCCCATCCGGCGATTGTGGATCAACTCACTCGAAACGGATGAGATTCGCCGTGGTTTTGCGGAACTGAAAGACGGCGCGGATTTTGTATCCAGTTACTGGGAGGCCCAGTCCCGGCAGATTGCGGACTGGCTCGTGGGGTTGAACGCTACCCGGCTGTTTACGCTGCTTCTTCGGCAAAAAGGTCTGCAGGGCACTTATTCCGTTGGCCGTGTTCAGACGCCGACTTTAGCCATGATTGCTGCTCGTCAGCAGGCGATTGAAAATTTCAAACCTGAAAAATTTGTGGAAATTCATGGCGATTTTCAAACGGATAACGGAAGTTATTCTGGGAAACTAGATCAACGTTTTCCCTCTGCGGATGAAGCTGAAGCGCTGCTCGACCAGCACGGTTTAGCAATTGGCCGGCCTTCGCCGGCGACCGTTCAGACGGTAGCAAAGAAAGAAAAACGAGAGGCTTCTCCACGCCTTTACAGTCTGAGCGATCTGCAGGCACGGGTTGATAAAGTCTATCATATCGGGCCGGCAAGCACGCTTGCAGCTGTGCAGGCACTCTATGAAGCTAAGCTGCTGTCCTATCCGCGAACGGATTGTAACTTCATTACAGAAGGTGAATTCACCTATTTATCGGCCAATCTTTCAAGCTATCTGCTGCTGCTTGGCGTGGAGCTGCATAATCCCGAAATGAATGCAAAAAAACGCTACGTGGACGGGAAGAAGGTCCAGGAGCATTACGCGATCATTCCCACTCGAAACTTGCCGTCTGCGGCGGATCTCGATGCACTTCCAGCGACGCAGCGCACGATTTACCAGGATGTACTGGCAAATACCGCCGCCATGTTCTATCCACCGCATGTTTATGAGGAAACGATCATTCTGACGAACGCTGGTGGTCTCATCTTCAAAACTCAAGGAAAAGTCGAACGGGATCCGGGTTGGAAGATACTTTTTTCATCCGAACCGGACAAGGATCGGCCCTTGCCCCAGGTCAGCGAGGAACAGGGAGTAACCACGACGCTTGCGCAGAAAGAGGGAGTAACCACGACGCTTGCGCAGAAAGAGGGAGTGACCACGCCGCCTAAGCCCTATACGGAAGGCCAGCTGATTACGCTCATGAAGACCGCAGGGCGCACGTTAGATGCAGCCGACGAAGCGGCCCGCAAGACATTGGCAGAGACGGAAGGTCTCGGCACGGAGGCGACGCGATCAGGCATTATTGAAACACTTAAACGGCAGAATTACATTGTGGTCCGGAAGAGCACGGTATCGGTCACGAAGAAGGGCATGCTGCTCTGCAATGTGCTCTCCGGCAGCAAGCTTACCAGTCCTGCTTTTACGGCCGAATGGGAGACTTACCTGAAAAAAATCCGACTTCATGAAGGTACTCAGGAGCGCTTTCTCAGCGGAATCCAACGATTCATAGTATTTAATGGACGAAGCCCCCAAGGCCCTGCAAGCGTCCACAGACCAGCTGGAAGAAGTGGTAACAGCGCAGTCGATGGGTCGCTGCCCGCTTTGCGGCCAGCCGGTACTTGATAAAGGGAAATTCTACGGTTGTGCGGGCTATGTCAGCGGATGCAAGTTTACGCTGCCGAAAGAATTACTCTCAAAAGACTTGGACCCGTCAATCATTAGAACGTTGCTTTCCGGCAAAAAAACACGCAAGTTGAAGGGTTTTAAAAGCAAAACCGGAAAATCCTTTGACGCGGTTTTGACGATCCAGGAGGGAAAATTGGTTTTTCAGTTTGACCAGAGCAAATTTCGTCAGAAAAAGGTTCGCAAAAAGCCTGTGAATCGTAGGATGAGAAGCTCATGAATCCAATTACTGCAACATTCATCGCCATTCATCAGGGAGAAATGCGTATGACTGATCGACAATTTGCCAAAAAGTATCAGGGAAAACGTCGGGAGATCCGGCAGGGAATCAGCGACTTTGAATTGATTTTAGAACAGGAGCGCCGGGAATTTGAACATTCTAAAAAAGGGCAAGGGAGAGGATTCAAATGATTAATAATGTGACACTGGTTGGACGACTGACAAGGGCTCCAGAACTGCGCTACACGCCGAATGGTGTTGCGGTAGTTCAATTCACGCTGGCAGTGAATCGGCCATTCTCTGGGCAGGATGGTGAGCGACAGGCAGACTTTATTTCCGTAATTGCCTGGCGGGGTACGGTCGAAAGTTCGGCTAAATATTTGAAAAAGGGCAGTTTAGCCGGCGTTGAAGGGAGGATTCAGACGCGAAACTATGAAAATAACGAAGGTCGCCGCGTTTACGTGACGGAGGTGGTCGCCCGTCAAGTTGAATTTCTTGAGCCAAAAGGAACCCGGCATGGCGCAGCACAAGAGCAGGATGGATCTGTTTCTAACCATGCCGGTACAGCTGGGCCAGGTGCTGGCTCTTCCGCAGCCGCTGACGATCCATTTGCAAACAGCAGCCAGCCGATCGATATTTCGGAGGATGATCTGCCCTTCTAAATCAAAGAAAGGTTGAAAACAACCAGAATATCATTCAATGAGAATATAACGAATAGGCTTTTGCAGAAAGGACGGGACAAAGTGTGAAATATGTTTTGGGACAACTTGCAATGGCAGCCGGAATGATTGCGATGTCTCTCTATATCATGATGCTATTAATTTTTGCGGCTCAAATAATTAAGTACAAAAAAAGCGAGCACAAAAAGAAAATAAAAATTGAGATAATGATCGGCAACGCCATTCATTTTCGCAAAGAAATCAGCAAAATAAAGGGTTTGATCATGACTTATGCATTGGCATTTTGCCTACTGACTTTGATAATAGAAACGCTATTCGTATTAATAACTAGGATCGTGGACATCTATTAACTTTAACGAGGGGGGACTAAGCATGAATCAACAAAATGAATTTGTAATCGGGAAGATGGGAAAAGGAGTGGGCTTTCATATTAGGGAAGCGAATCCCCAAAAAGGCGATTCATATGAGAAACTTGTAGAGCGATTTGATGACCAAGTTGTCAAGTTAGATCTAAGTAATAAAAAGCAATTTAGTGTTTGGAACCCGTTTGATCTTTCATCAGAACAGAAGCGTGATGAATAATGGCGTATGGAACTTGCAAAGTGTGCGGCTGCACCGATGATCATGCTTGTATGACGGACTACGGACCTTGTTGGTGGGTAGACGAGGGACACACTCTTTGCAGTGCATGTGCGATGGAAGAGGCTATTCGTATGAAGAGTGCATGGAATCGCAGCGGTTGACGCCTGCTGAATATGAGCGTTTAGAACGAATCTTTGGCAATTGAAAAATGATGTATAAATGATATTCAGAAGAAGTATTCCACGCCTTTGAATCAAAGAATATATCAAATAAATAGCTGAGAGATATATAAAATGCGTGATTATTTGCCGGTCAAGCCAAAGGTAAGACAATGAGATATAAAAAAACATCTATTAGATAGAGGAGAGATAGCAAATGAAAATGATGATTGCAGACGACAATGGTAACTCTACAACAAAAATGATTTTGAATGGCGAGCTACTCCAGCAACCGACCACAGTACGCCACCTGCCCTCGACTCCAAATAGCTCAGAAGGCACAATGAATGAAGTAGTGGGTGGATTAATGAACCAGTTGCTTGTTGATCTCTCGTCACCGGCGCTTCGAAGGAATGGACTCTATATGATTGGCCAGAGAGCAAAAGCTTCGAGTACGCGATCGGAGTCCATGAACATTCATGTTGGTCGGAAAGCCGAGAGTGATATTCCGGTGATTACGACGCTAGGTATGGCGGCGGCGAAAGCGGTTCAGAAGAGTTTTTTCCAAACGCATGAGCTGCCCAGTTCGCTTACGGTAGAAGATTTCATGACGGGGGCAATTCCTGCCAGCGAATACACTCCAAGAATCGCCAGAGCTCTTGAAGAAAAATACATGGCGTCACCTCATATTGTCACTGTTCATGCGCTCAATGAGATTGTCACAGTAACTCATTTTTTCAGACAAGTAAAGATCACTCAGGAAGGGATCCCGGCTCTTTACGCCCTGCTGCAGGCCGATAAGGATATTCTTAATGATTACGAAGGGCCTGAAAAATCGCCTATGGATTTTAAAAATAAACGTGCATTGCACATAGACATTGGTGATGGAACAACGGAGTACATCTATACGGAAGGTGTCAACCCGGTGCCGGATAAATGCAGCGGCGCCCGGCGTGGTGTGGGACATGCGACTGAAGAGGCAATCAAGATGCTATCTCATCAAACCGATGGATATGTGAAGCTGACACGCCAGCAGTACATGGATGTCCTTGCTGATCCCGAAAATAACTATTATTCAGAGGCTAAAGAATATTTTTCTGAAACCTTGCTTACCCAGGCGGAACAGATTCAGCAGGATGTAGAGGAAAAGTTCATGGAGCTGTCGGCTTCGTTGGATTATATCATGGTTTACGGCGGTGGCAGTATTGCTTTTTATGATCCACTGTATGAAAGACTGAAGATCTTCGCCAAACGTGTCAATACGAATCTGCTGTGGGTGCCCAAAAAGTACGCTGTTACTATGAATGCAAAAGGCATGGACATTCTGAATCGTCATCTGTTCTATAAAGACGTCGCCATAACGGTCGTTTGAGGGGGCGGAGACAAAAATGGAAAAGAAAGAACGGAGCACCTATTTCTGGCGCTACGACGGGGATCCGGATGCCCGGCAACGTATAAATGATTGGATGGATCAACAGAACAATGTTCGGGATTCTTTGCAAATGCTTGTTCTGTACTTCGCCGATCGATTTGGCAATAAAAATGTTATGGACTATGAGGTGCAGAAACAACTCTATGCGGATGTACTTAATCTTTTGCCGTCGTCTTCAGAAAATCTGACAGAGTCGAGAGAAAAACTGTCTTCTTCTCCACCTGTGCGTTTTGATGGCACAGATTCAAAGTCAAGTGAACTTGACGATATTCTTAATGATGTTGACCTGAAAAACATTTAATTTGGAATATAGACAATCATCCAATCAGCATATTTAATATTCTTCTTCCCTGTTCCCGAACACCCACAGGGAATTTTTTGATTTATGAAGAATAAATTCTTCTGAATAAAAATTCGACGGAACATAGAAAAATATATACATCGAATTACATTGACTAAAATCCTTTATTGTAGCTATAATAATATCGTTCGATAGAAACCAAAGAAAGGACGTCATCGAATGAACACGGTTTTAAAACATTTGCCGACGTTAATTAGAGCATCTTTAGATGGAGAAAAAAGAACTGTTGAATTATCTACCTTGTCCATTATAAGAAAGCTAAAAAAAGAAGAGCCACAATTATCTTCAGAATTGGCAAAAATATTGGCAACCTATAATGCTGGTGCACCTATGACAAGATCAATGGGAATAGATCCCCCCCCCGTTGATAAGGATTCCTTTATGTCATTAGTAAATATTAGCGATCAGTCTGAGTTTGATGAGATTGTTGTGCTTAATTCAGCATTGAATAATCTCATATCGAATTTCCTAAAAGAGAGAGAGGCGATAGCCAAATTAATAGCTAATGATGTTAAGCCACCGAATAGTATTTTATTCTACGGTCCTCCAGGAGTAGGAAAAACATTACTATCTAAGTATATAGCCCATAAGCTTAGATTACCTTTAATATCATTAGATTTATCATCAGCTATATCAAGTTATCTTGGTTCGACAGGGAAAAATCTTAAAAAGGTTCTTGAATATGGAAAGAGTGCACCATCGGTGTTATTATTGGATGAATTTGACGCTGTTGCAAAAAGAAGGGATGATCCTTCTGACCTAGGTGAGCTGAAAAGAATTGTTAATGTGTTGCTTAAGGAACTTGAAGAATGGCCATATCAATCAATTATCATTGCCGCTACAAATCACCCAGAATTTCTAGATAAAGCTATTTGGAGACGTTTCGATATTAAAATAGAAATTTCCTATCCTGATGAAGGGGAAAGAATAAAGTTATGGGACATTTATTTGAACAAGAAAAATGTCATTAAGATAGATCATTTATTCTTAACTACAATTGCTAAATCATTTGAACAACTAAGCCCGTCAGATATTAAGCAAATTTCTGAACGAGTTTTAAGACAGGTTTTGGTGGAAGATGTAGATCCCATTGAAAATTTGATATCACAGCTTAAAGAACTTGGTAAGCAAGACAGTACATTATTCAATAAAATAATGGTTAAGAATTTAAAAGAGGTATATAAAACCAAAATATCACAGGCAAAAATAGCCAAGATGTTAGGAATAAGTCCATCGACCGTTAGCCACCATTTAAAGGGTAAGTAAAATGACATCTAGAAAAGAGGAATATTATGGCGGATGATACAAATGATTATTTACCAATAATAGGTAGTGGAGAAAATTTAATTGAGCCCATTAGCAAAACATTCTTTGGAGGACAACCTGCATATCCAAGAACTTATGGTGAAGCTAAGAATAGAATTAAAACTCAACTGAGCGTAGTTAGAAGGAATTTAGCTAATGTTCCTATGGAAAAGAGAATGGATGACTTTGTAATTACATTAAGGTTGAATGAGAAATTTTTAGCTAAGTCCTATGTACCTGAAACTTTATTCAAACAGGCAAAATTCCAGAACATTGGTTCGAGGCGTTGGGTATTTGAGGAAAATGAAGAAAAGAAGTATAGTAAACTTCATTTTTTAATGCTGAATAATAATGTTTTGACTCGATTTGAGCAAATACTTGATACGAATGAAAGCCAAATTCCAGATAATTTTAAAAATGATATTAGAAAAATAGAACAAATTTCACTTCTTTCAAAAAATGAAGTTGTTCAAGGATTTAGTGGAGAATGGGACGAAGGAACAGTTGAATTTGTTCTTCATCCTTACGGAAAAAACACTGATAAAATGATAGATAAATTTAAACTAAATTTACAAAAGCTTGGAGTAGATACAGATAGATTAAAAATAAAGACTTATGCTGGAGGTCCAACATTTGTAAGCGCACAGGTGAAAAAGAATGTAATTAATGGAATCGCAGACTTCAATCCTTTAAGGACAGTTCATCCATTAAAAGTTAATTTCTTCCCAGAGCTAAGATCCAATGTGGCGGATATAAATTTACTTTATCCCCCTAAAGCTGAACAGGTATCGCAGATCAAAGTTGGAATATTTGATGGTGGAATTGATGAGAGCCATCCTTTCTTGAAAAATTTTACTCATCAAAATAAATCGATCAGTTCATTTGCAATCTCGGACGGCATAAAACATGGAACTGCAGTTGCCGGGGTCGCCCTATATGGTGATTTAAATCAGTATGAAGCAAAATCAAGACTAATTGATCCGATTGTTTATGTAGAAAGTTTTCGAGTATTACCAGTAAGCGACCCTACTGATTTTGATTTGTATGAAGTAATTGATTTCATTGAGAAAGTTGTACCAGAAAGACATGATATTGATGTTTATAATCTATCATTTGGCCCTGTTGGTCCAATTCTTGATGATGAAATTACGAGATTTACTTTCTCTTTGGACACCTTAGCTTGGAATGATCGTAAATTGTTCGTTGTAGCAGTTGGAAATGATGGAGAAAGGCCAGCTCCTCTCAATCGTATTCAAGCTCCTTCGGACATTGTAAATGGTCTGAGTGTTGGAGCTTATACATTTAATCAGACCTCATCGAAATTGGAAAGAGCAAGCTATAGCTGCATTGGAGATGGCAGAGAAGGCTGTAAAGTAAAACCTGATTTATGTGCATTTGGCGGGGACCAACATTTTCCAATCCATCTATTAAATGCGAGCGATTCTAATTTTAAATGGTTGGCAGCAGGCACAAGTTTTGCAGCCCCAATAGTTGCGGCAAAAGCAGCTGAATTATTGGGGAGATGTCCAAGATTTAATCCATTAGTTGCCAGAGCTTTACTGATAAATTCTGCAATAAACCCAAATAAAGTTGATAAAGAAATTGGTTACGGGTTTTTAAATCAAAGTGTTGACGATATTTTGAGATGTGATAGAAATAGAGTAAATATTATTTACTCAAATTCAATGAACCCTAAGGGTCTTGCAAAACTTCCAATCCCATTACCTCTAAATGCAAATATAACGACAACAATAAAGATTTCTTGGACTATTGCAATTTTATCTAAAACCAATAACTCACATACTGAAGATTACACTGAATCAGCTATTGAGGATACTTTTTATCCTCATGATAGGAAATATAAATTAAGTAATACTGGAATAAATAAGTCAATTGAAGTAAACATTGATACAGATTCAACAACAATAGAAGAATACATCCAAAAGGGATACAAATTGAGCACTCTTCCTGTATCAAAAACTCCTGAAAAATATCAGACTGAACTTGCAAGGCGAGAAGAGTTAAAATGGGACACTGTTGTTAAAAGATGGAAGAGTATGCGTCCACTATCTTTGCATAACCCCTTTCTCGTCTTACACGCCCTTGGAAGAGATGGTAGTAATGATCGAATGGATTATGCAGTAGTTGTGACGATTGATATTCCCAAGTACACAGGTAATTTGTATGAGGATATCCTTAATGAATACAGAGTTCTGGAACCAGTGAAAATTAAGAATAGAAATGATGTCATGATATCTATCTCGTAAAATTCATTATCAATGCTGTATGGTTGCAGAGCTTTTACTATTTTGATGGAAACTCCTTGACAATTTGTCTCAGGGGTAAATAACTTTATTTATCATCTTGTTTGCTGCTAATTCTAAAATCAATTTTTCTCCGGTAATTTAACGAGGTTGACCTGAAAAACATCTAATTTGGAATATTGACAATCATCCAGCCAGCCGTTTAATATTTTTCTTCCCTGTTCCCGAAAGCCTACAGGGAATTTTTTAATTTCATAAAAAATAAAAGGACTCCCTTAATATGGGGGCCCACCGTAACGGATATTACCTGGACGGCACCCAGGATCTCTTTTAACTATCGCAATGATGGCGCATGGGGAACCTTTCCCACCTTAATATCCGTATCTACAATATTACCTGTTTCTATTCATTATAACCCGATGACTATAATTTTAAAGAACACGTACTTAGAGGGCTGAAAAAGCGGATTTCCCAACGCTCTTAGTTGAATCAATCTAAACGCGATTCGGCAATTCTGAAGACTTGATCATCCTCGCGTCTATTGATCGTTGATCGTGATGATCTGGGCAACTTGAATGTGCCCCGAATGATCCTGAAAATCATCCGAATACCAATCCGACAGAGTAAAGGTAGAGGAAAATATTACCGCTGTATGAAATTTTACCGATAATAAAATAAAGGGGATTATGGTTCTACAAGAAAGAGCGTGGAAGGATCGTGATATTTTGAGCACAAAAAAACGTGATACAGCGAAAGTGGCAAAATTTCGATTCAGATTATATATGAGTTTAGTAACGTTTCCCCTCGTACTTATTTCTCTTATTACTGCGGGCATTGTTATTAGTTCTTTCGGGGCAAAAGGTATCATTCTGTTATTATGTGCTCCACTTTGTGTATATATGCTTTTGATTTTATCTGACAGATATTATATACGGCCTATTCGTGATGAAGAGAAGAACATTTTCAAAAATAAAAAAATCATACATTATACCAACGAATTAACTTTGGAAGATGAAAACCATTACTCGATTACAGGAAGAATTAATTTATCCGGTCATAGTAGTGCTAAATCGAATTATAGGCTTAAATATAAAGATAAATTTAAAAGCTTTGTTTGGTTCCACCTTGAAGATAAAATGAACGAGCCATATTTTAGAGGATTCATGGAAGCTCACGCTCTTGAAAACGAATCTAGAAAATATAAGGTGATCGCTAATTTCCGTGAACTAGAGGGAAAGAACATATTTATTAATCCCACAAATAATTATATTCTTGTTGAAGGGGGCATTGAAATCAAGGGAAATTTATGTACTCAATTTAATTGGTATGATAATAAGGTTTACTGTCTTTATATGATAAAGCATTCCTTATATTTATTTCCGGTAATGTGGCTTGACATGGCGCAGCAAATTATTGGATCATGTTTGGACGAACGTAAAAAAAAGAAACAGCAATGCATCTCGAAGTCCCGAAAAAGATCGTAAATATGTGATCTTTTTTTATGCGTTGTTATCTTTTGAATATTAATTCTGAAAATCAATTTTTCCCCGGTAATATAGGGAAAATAAACTTATTAAAACTTAAAAAAACTTATTCAAAGTAAAAATTAGACAATTGAAAAAAATATAATTTAAATTGCATTTTTCTCTTTACAACCGAACGTGTGTAGGTGTATCTTGACTTGTGAAGACAAAAAAATAGGAGGGCAGCCCTTCGGTGAGCGCCAACTCGTCGAAGAGGCTAAAGCTCGACAAACAGTGACAGCTGTTTACGAACCCGCCCTCAGGTGCACGGCCGTACAAACCATGCAACCAAATTATAACCGACATTTTGACTATAATCAAAACGGGTTGGCTATAAAGCAGTAGAGGTTGTAGTTTGTTGCAAGATGCCCGCGCAACTGATGGAGCCATTCGGATCGTAAACAGGATCTGAATGGCTTTTTAATTAGCCATAAGGAGGATGTAGAGAACGATGCGTTCAGGAGCACCAATTCGACACGTGTTTACACCAAGAGAAATTGAGCATTTTGGCCACAGCGTTCGCATGATGAATGGAAATCTCGGAGAAGTCGACGGGAAGTATATTGTTTTTTTAACTTCTGGAGCCGTTCTATCCATAGCCAGTGCTTATTGGGAAATAAGGAACGTACGTAATGAAAACGGCCAAGTCATTGCCAAGCGTATTGGTAAACGCGTTGGGAAGTTGTGGGCGGTTGAGGGAGCCTTTCCCCGACTGGCGAAGGAAAAATACACGATGGTTTATTAATGAATTAAATCTTTAAGGAGGTGATGGAGCAGCAGCCCGGCGAAGCGCCGGACAAATAACAGGGACGTAGCGGTCCCTCCAGGCGTATAATACGCGGCCATGCAAAAATACGTCCTGGGTTGAGTGGGTCCCTCCTGGTGGGGAGCGAGGATTAGTATTAAGGCAGGTTTGGCTGCGCATTCTCAGATTTGACACGCATTTGTGATTTTGCCGATTTCCGGCGCTGTCAGATACTGTGCTGAGATAGAGTTTTCGGGTAAACCACTGCTAGAAACCCGTACATACGCCACACGTCTATTCGCTATTTAACTGTGGCGATTATTATTGGCACGAAGGTCGTCTGCGCTCAGGAAAATCATGGTATAATGCAGTTATAAAAGACCTGAATCAGACTTCCTAGTGCCCGACACATAACATATAAAAAAACCAAAGAAAGGATGGTGAATCAGGTGAGAAACCTTAAGACTAAAATCAGGCGTCCTGTGCTTATGTCAGTGCTGGCTGCTGTGCTCGTTATCGGAATTGGCGGCGGTGCGCTTGCGTATACAGCTTCGCAGCCAACTCATCTAAAAAAAGTCTCGGCCAGTGCAGCACATAAAAATGAATCTCAATCAGAAGCTGATGAACAGGCGCAGTCCTCGTCATCCGATTCCAGCAATTCGAGTCCTGCTTCTGATTTCAGCACTGCGACGAGTTCAAGTTCTGCACCTGTTTCAACATCAAGTTCGACGCCAGCAAAAGATTCTTCAACAGACCATTCAAGCGCAACAAGCAGTTCTACAGCAACAGCAGCGACATCAAGCACGCCGACTAAAAGAAGCTCGACGAGTTCTCATTCGAGCAGATCGACAGCTTCTTCTTCAGCGGCAAGTCATCCAAAGAGCTCGGTTCATTCAAGTGCGTCAACAGCGGCGAGTACATCAAGAACGAGTAGTACAACAAAGAAAGCAAGTATCACGGCAAAGAAATCAACTTCGAGCGGTAACAACAAGAGTAAAAATGAAACAAGTTCAAGCAGTACAAGTTCTGCAAAAACAAGTGGTAGTGTTTCTACAGTTAAGACTGGTAAGATTAAGAATAGTGATAATACTTATGAAGAGGGAGGTTTTTTTACAATACTAGGCAATCCTTAATTTGTAATTTTTACAGTATAAATACGTTTTAACTAGGAAAGGGGCTGTCCCGAAAGTGTATTCGCAAACAGTTCCACGAATTAATGACGTTGATGAATTAAGGCTGTGTATAATTAATGAGAGTGTCTCAGAGTCAAGAAAATGACTATTGAGACACTCTCTATTTTTATGAGGTGATGAAATGAATAGTAAGCAAGGTAAATTCATCAAATTAATTTTATCGGTCATGCTAGTCGCATTAATTACTTTGCCGGAAATGTTTCCTTACAATGCAAGCGCAAATGTTAATTATTAAGTATAACGGAACAGCTACATCTGGACCAAATATTGTTGGAGATTTTTCAATAAATGGAAAGCAAGCATTTTGTATTAAACATGATGATGGAACACCACCAACTAATACATCACAAAAGGGATTAAACGATTACAATAATGATAAAGTATTGAGAATTTTGTACTATGGGTATAACGGGACAAAAGATATTTTTAAGGCACATGGCTCAAGCAGAGATTCTGCAATAGTTGCCACCTCCCTTGCTTTATCTTCAGTGGTAAATGGAGAATCATACGGAAAAGCACCCTGGGGGTATCAGCAATTATTGGATAAAGCTAATGATTCTGATTCTGTTCCTGACTATCATTTCCATTTTTCAGATGAAAATTTATCTGTTCATGTTGACGGAGATAAACAAGTTTCACAAACAACAACATTGGTCGGAAGTTCTTCAAATTATGTAACTATTAAATTGCCTTCAGGCCTGCACTTAAAAAACTTAACCCATAGTACAAACGGAACAGGCAATGAAACCATTCATGGTGGAGACTCTTTCTATCTTTGGGCAAATTTAAGTTATGATAATAATTATTCGAGTGGTGCCGTTAAGGGGAATCTTAAAAGTTATCAGCCTCTAGTTCTTAGGTTTAACGGAAAAGATGTTAATGGTAAGCCCTATCAGCCTGTAGTTTATATGCCGGAGGACGATCCGCCGTCTGCTGATGGTATTAGTGCAAACTTCTATCCCCGCACTGTCAACGTCTACGCTCAGTACATTGATACCTATGACAACAGCGTCATGTGGCAGGAGTCTAAAGGAAAATCTACGATAGGTAGTAATTACAGCGTTACAGCTTCAACAAGTGGTTTCACAGGAAACGGAACGAAAGGGGCCAAGGGGGCCACATACAAAGAAACCGGAAAAAGTAAGGTCACGGGAAAGACCGGAAGCACGGATGTGTACGTCAAGTTTTATTACGACCGTTACCGGAATAACAAGGTTGTCTATCAAAACAGGTATCCGAATCATCAAATTTTCAATCAGGCATCGAAAGAGGTAAAAGTAGGCAATACGTATTTGTGGACGATTCCCAAATCTGTAACGGCCGGAGGGAACACTTACGATCTATACAATAACGGATCCCTTCAAAACGCAAATTACACTTATACCGGCAAGCAGCCGGACAAAGATTTAAGTCAAACCTTTCTCTATATTTTGAGGCGCAGCGTCACGGTGAATTATTACGACAACCGAACGGGAAAGAAAATCCAGACAAGCAAAGTCTATACCCTTCATCAGGGCGATTCCTACCAGGAGAATCACCCAGGAATCACGACTACCAAGAACGGGAAAAACTATGCCTATCGCTTTGTCAAAGCCACTGGGAATACGCAGAAGGGAACCGTGGGTACAGGAAACATTGTAATCAACTATTATTACGACATTCCCCTTGCCCAGGTAAACTTGAAGAAACTTCAGATTTACACGGCACCGGCTTCCGAAGGGCTGCCAGTCAAGGTGACTATGGGCAAAGTGTTCTATAATTATGCGACCTCGATCGGCGACATGGGCACTAAGAAAATCAGTGTTTCGCTTTATCGTGGGAGTGCTAAGCTTGCGATGCAACAGTACGCCGCTAAGAGCATACCGACCAATCTCACTTTTACAATCCCGAACAGCGTGCTTACGAGAAATACAAATAAGCCTTATACCGTTAAATTAGACGGTTTCAGCGCCAATGATTTTGACGTTTCTCCGGCTGGCGGCCAGCTGACGACTCAGGGGTATACGAGCAGTGAAGAAACGGTTGAATTTAATGTAAACAGCAATTCCTCGCATCAAGATTCGCAGAAACGGGTGGTTATGACAGAGATAGCCGTCGGTCAACCGATGGAGACGCATTACGAAACCTTTAAATATTACGCTCGGCCCATACCAAAAATGAAAACGGGATACGGCTTTGCGGCCGATGTCACACTCAACTATAACAATGAACTTGGTCATGACTATAATTATGCAACAGGTGTCGCTGAAGACAACTTTACTTTCCGGGCCCCTTCGGTACTTCAGGATACTTCCTATTTGAACTATCCGACGAAGAACGGAAAGGTCAATGTGCCCATGCTGTCACACCGTAACATAAATGATTCGGCCTCAGCTTACCAGAAGAACGAAGGTTTCAAATTTCCGCATGTCAATGTGGAAGATAAAACGGGCAAGCTGTTCACCGACCAACAAGTAAACGCTCACGATAGCAGAATTAAAAATAAACTGTATGATGGGAAATATCAGTTCTATACGCCCATCTGGCCGGATAAGTCGCAGAACATTCCCGCAACCTACGCTGTGGACTATTCCACGAATCCGCTTGGCGTCAATAAAGTGACGCTGAAGATTCAGGATCAGCTGCGGCTGGTAGCCTATATGTATGCCTGGATGGGCAGCCCGACAATCAGCAAAGATGAACTACTCATGGAACCGGTAAACACCGACAATCCGTTTCCGGACGGTCTGCCGGCTGGATTCACAAAGGCTGATGAGCAATGGATTAAAAATGATTAAGCACATCTGCGCAATTATTGATTGAGGGAGGAAAAGCATGCAAATCACCTTTGTCATATGTGCCTTAGTTTGGACATCTATTATTGGGTTAATGCTTTGTTTCTTGTGTGTAAAAAAAGAAAGGATCACCGAGAAAATGACTGCTGGTCTGTTCTGTGAAGAAGAACAAATTGAAAACGGGAAATTAATCCACCGAGTAACCAAAATGTCTTTAACACTGAAAAAGGGTTATTGGTTTCTTTTATTTACTGTAGGTTTGCTCGTTTTTCAATTTATGTTGCTCTGTACACTGCAATGGATAATGAATTAACGATTAAGCCATGCTGATATTTCACTAAAAAGAGTGCTGAGATACGGCCATGTAAGATTTAGATGAAGTCCTATAAAAAACACGAAAAATCCTAAATAACAGCCAATTATAAATCTCAAGCTTTCTTCTTTTTTGTCGTGAAATAAAAAACGTGTAGTCATTATGCTCAGTGCAATTAAAGAAACAAGGCGCGCAAAAATATAATAAAAGGGATAAGTCCCATAAATAGATTTAACGATGCTCCCAACGGCTGCAGACCAATTATCAAATTCAGATTTTCCATCGAAATTAAGAGGAGGAATTCGATTAAATACTGTTTTGATCGGATCGGGAACATAGTAGGTTGACATAAACAGAAACAGAGCAATCACTTCGCCGACAATAAATGGTATTGTAAAATCTGATCTCTTTTTGTACCTAACGATCATACTGGCAAGGAGTAGGACTGTTAATAGTGTCGTTGAGATGATTGAAATGTATCTAAAGAATAAAGCGTACAATCCGAATAATAGCACTAAGAACACGCCCCATAGAACCATCATGAAATTCTCGTTCTGCGTGTTTGTGACATGCACTTTGACAGGGGGTGTTTTTATAGGCGTGCGAGGTATAATGAGTTTTGGCGCCTGATTTTTAGAGGGATTTTTATTATGTATCTTCGATATTTGTAATACGATAAGCACGATGCTCAATAAACTGTTAATAATAGAAACAACACTTTGAAATATCTGCATGTAGTTCACCGTTTTCCTATTGAATTCATAACGTACAGCTAAAATTTTAATTTACTTTATTTAGAAATTCAAATAAAAATTGATAATTTAATAAATAAAAGAAAAAGAGTCATTCAAAAGGACCATTTTTGAATGACTCTTTTTCTGTTTGAAAGGGGGTGAGTGAAAAACGTGAATGTCTATACACGCTTCTTTCTTATGTTTATTATCTGGGCCGGGCTGATGGTCATGCTCAACACCTGGCTCTCCTACGATGACAAGCATAAAGAAGTCATTGCGGATATGACTGAATCTGCAAATGTTGCATCGGTTCTGGCAGCTAATTCGCGCTCGCGCATCGACTCTGGCCAAATGATAGTGGACGAAGGCACATTTAAACAAAATTTTGAGCAGTTGTTTCAGAGGAACATGGAGATTCATCTGACGAATGTGCAATACACCTTTGATTTCCGGAATGATAGCCAAACCGGCGCGGTCAAAGCAGTTAAAATCAAAATTCACGATGGTAAAGGTAATGATTACCATACCACGTATGTGCCTAACATAACCACATCCGATTAAAACGAAAGGAGATTTCAATGGAAACAGTTATAGATTTACCGAGCAGGCGATTGCTGCCTACAACTATAAAAGCTATTGAGGAGAGTCTGTTTTCCTCCCACGCCGAACTATTGAACGCTTGCTACTCCGACGATCCGGTGGCACGGCCGGAAGCTCGGGCCATTCTTGGCCCGGTTATCAAAGAACGGTTCCCTGATTTGGTCAAAACGGAGGCACAGGCTGCTTACGCTGTGCAAGAGATTGTCGGCTTAGGAATCATTGAGGAATTGCAACGGGATCCGGAAAATACGGATATTGGCTATCATGGATCCCGTCTATTTCGAAAGACCAACGAGGGGCTCCATTATATTGACGATTCCCGAATCAGTGATGACTATATCAATCGTTTGCTTCAGCGGATGGCTTCCCGGGTAAAAAAAGACTTCAGCAGGAAAGAGCCTAGACTCTCCGGGCAGATTGAAAACATGCGTCTCTCATCGCGTCATCAGACGATGACGGTCAGCGGTCCGACCTTCTCTATTCGTCTGTCACGTCCCGAGTTGGTCATGACGGAGAAGAATATAGATGCGTTTTGCCCGCCGTCAATTTTTAAGTTCTGTGCCGCTAACCTGTGGGGACACGTTAACATGCTCCTGGCCGGCGACATGGGTACTGGCAAAACATCTTTTCAAAAACTAGTTTTGTCCAAGGCCAACCCGGAAGAAAAAATCATTCTGCTGGAAGATGAAGACGAAACCCATGCTAAGACATTGTTTCCAGACTTGAACATTTATGAGTGGCTGGTCGGCCCGGGCGCAAATTATGAAGAAAGCATTGAAGACGCCTTTCGGAACGACGCCGTGTGGGTCATGCCGTCTGAGATCCGCGGCCGGGAAACCGGAACGCTGGTGGAAGGCGCAATTGGGGGCACGCATGTCTTTACAACGATGCATGTCCTTAGCGCGCCAATGATCCCCGATCGCCTTCTCAGCATGATCACGAAGTATCACAGTGTGAATGAGGAAAGGATGCTGAAGGATATTTATTCTGCCTTTCCGATTGGCGGTTACCTGAAAAAGAAGAAGGAAAACGGCCAGACGATCCGCTGGTTGGCTGAACTCATTGAGTTTTACCCGGACTGCACGGCACATCCCATTTTTCAACGAAAACGTCGAAATGGCCAATTCATAGATACTTTTTACCCATTCAGCGGCCGGCTTCGGGAGCACTTTGAGGATGTGGACGAAGTGGATACGGACGAGCTGAAGGAGGTGTTTGGCAATGTTTAAGCGGCGAACATGGACAATTGAGGAAATAAATGTCTGGCGCGAGAAGTACGGACACAAAATCCGAACTCGTGAGCTTCTGGGCCGGTTTGTTATTGCCTTTCTTGCACTCTATATCATGTCTTACATTCTGTATCGCTATTGGTGGCTTTCTGTCATATATGGACTGATAGGGATCTTGGGCACATATTTGTGGGTGCTTCCGGCCGAAGCGCGCCGCATCTATGAGATGCAATCCTATCGCGAGCGAGACCGCTTCACAAACACATTCACACAGATGATTAAAAATCCATCCCGATCCTTTCTTAGCTGCCTTCATGAAATTGCGAGCATCACGTTGGGGGAGCTGGGTCAGCAGCTGACGACGCTCACGGCTAAGCTGCGATCAGCGAACGAAAAGGAGGGTATCGCAGCGGTTGATGGACTAAAAAAACAATATAAGAAAGACATTTCCTTTGTACACTATCTGGAACAGGTGGCGACAATCTTTGCCTTTGGCCGAATCAACACAGATGTGCTTGATCAGATTACTCGGCAGCACAATGAGGTTCTTGTAGAGCGCGAGATTTATATTGAGGAGAAAAGAGGGCCAAGAAGCGAGCTTTTAATCATGCTTTTTATGACCTTCTTTGCTTTTTTTGTACTCAGTTATGTATTCACACTGCAGAACTGGATTAATTTGTACAGCCATCAGCCGATAGGGTGGTTTTGCAACACACTATACTTCGTCTATATTGGCCTTGTCTTTCGCATTTTCTTTAAAAATTACGTCAATGACGAGGTGGAGGAGATTAACTATTGAACATCTTGAACTGGTTTTCAGGAAAACTCTCGGAGCCGGATTATGAAGAGTTGTTGAAAACGGTGTATGCGTCGGAGCAAGGACGGCAACGGGAAAGGAGCCGTCGCCTGCTAGTGCCGCTTTTACTTGTTCTGCTTGCCGGTTTTTTTGCTTTAATTATGCGATCAGTACTCCCGGTGATTATTGCGCTGGGCGTCGCTTTTCTGATTTGGAAACTTCACTACGTGAACATCCGGCAACTTGCCCAGCTGTCAGTGATTAAACGACGTGTCAACTTTGCCTTGTATTTCCGGGTACTCGCGCCGATTGCGGAACAGACGTCCTTTACCAACGCCTTGGAACAGGCGCTAAAGCAAAATCCGGAAATTCCCATCCGGGGTGACGTGCACCGGCTTATTGACCGAATGATTGAGCAGCCAAACGACATCAAAGTATTTTGGGAATTTGGCGAGCATGCTGGAGCAGGAAGCGATCAGGCACGCACGCTCTGTACGGCGCTTTTTGAGTTTCAACAGAATACCAAGGATCCGAAGGTGTTACGTAATTTGGCCAGGATAGCCAGCGATGAGCTGTTTCGTAACCGAAAAAAGATTCGCGAGATGAGAATCGCCAAGTTTAATTATCTGGCCTTTGCGATTTTCCTTGGCATGCTGATCCCTTTTTCCGGCTCGCTCGTCAGTTACCTATCGAATTTTAGCAAAATCATGGCCTTTCATGGTTAAGGAGGAAAACTATGCGATCCTGGATACTTAATATCGCAACGCTGATTATTTTTGCGCTCTTGATTGCCGCACTAGTCGCATCCGCAGCTTATTGGGCACAGCGCAGCCAGGCGTATGATTTTCGGCAGTATGTCGACTACCAGATTCAGCGTAATGGAGGACTTACAACGAATGCGCTTACTGAAATTAACGCCTATAACCAGCAAAAATATGGCGGCCGTTATCAACTGGAGAGTGAGAGTGGAAATGGCATGAAGCCCTATGGGACAGTGATCAATTATCAGGTTAAGGTCCCAGAGCGATTGACACTGCTGAACATTAAACTGACTCCACTCACGATCCGTGGATCAGCTGTCTCGTTGGTGCGTGGCGAGAGCTCCTAATTTTCATGTATAAAAAGCCCTGTTTAAAGGCTTTTTATAGATTTTAAATATCCTTTTTAAGGAGGTGAATTTCATGCGAACTTGGATAATGGAGGTAGCGGCAGTCGTTGTTGGCCTCGCTGCGACCCTCATTGTTTATCAATCCGTGACCGGGCATCTGGGAACTGAGCTTGGGTCGATGTGGACGTGGTTTAACACGATATGGCAGGGGTGAGCAGTCAGGGGGAACAAAAAAATGAGGAGGTCGTTTTTGACGATTGATGTCAATTTCACAGAGTATCAAAAAATTGACCGGGAAAAGCGATTTCTCTGGCATTCTGATCAGCGGACTTTTCCGGTCCACCAGCTGCCGACGAGCGAAAAGATGGAGCGCTTGCCGGTCGTTTTTTATTGCGGGGCGATTAATTCGCTCCGCGTTTTTCATCTTCTGAGGCTTGTGCCCAGGGATGAAGGCATTGAGCTACAGCTGGCATGAAGGGGGAAGAGAGGAGGCAGCAGATGTCTGAGAAAACAGAACGCGCGGAGCGGCGCAAACGGAAGGAAATGGCCGTTAAAATTTTGGCGGCTCAAGGCCTCGTGTATGAGGACTGGCTGGACGAGCGGCACCGCACCGTCATTGAGGAAGGTGCGCCAACGGTGGGTGCGGCGCTGAATTTATTGATTGAAAATCAGAAAAAAGGACGTGACTGACTATGCCGAGTGGCGTTATTAATGTGATCACTGCTTGTTTGAACTTTGTTACCACAATTAGCGGATCGTACGCTGCATTAAAACTGGCCATCTATGCCATTGGCTATATGCAGAAAAATCCGCAGAAGATCCAGGAAGCCAAAGACGGCATGATCAACGTAGCCATTGGCCTTGCTATTTGTCTGAGTTCACTGACCATCTCGCAGTGGCTTCAGGGCAACCTGAAATTCTAAAAGAGGGTGGGCCGAGTTGATAACTGTCTATTTTGAAGCTGGCCGGCGCTTTCGGAAATTGGCGAAGAAAAATCAGCCATTTTCCACGCGTCGGGCGAGCAGCATTTTAAAAGAAATGGAGGAACGCGCGCAAATCGCTGGATTTACCGAGGCGGTCGTCTACACGATCTACGACGGAGAGCGTCCGCTCTTTAAAGACCGTCATCCGGTTGGCGCTGGACAGCCTACCAATCTGCTGTTTCTTGTACAGGAGGCTCTCACGACAGTGTTTGCCAGCGAGCCAGAGGCAGATAAAAACCGGTTGCTTCAACGGCTGGCTGAAGCGATGCGAGATCCGGATGAACCGGAACAAACGGGCGGCCTGCCGCGGGCGACAGGGAAGCGGCCTTTCTTTTACCGGGTACTCAAACATGAACCTGGGGTTCGTGATCAGCCAACAATCCAGAGGCCGAACCCTCCAAAGAGTCCCCTTGAGAAAAGGAATGAACCGATGACTGATCCGAATGATCGACCAATTAAAAACGAACGGCCACATCAGCAGCCGGAACCAGCTGCCTCTCAGGAACCGAATCAGGAACGCGGGGAACCTTCCCGTATTCCTGATTCGGGTAGGCAAAAATGGAACCTAACAGCCAGCTTTGCCAAGGCGCTCGCATTCTGTCGAACCTCCTGGCGAAAAAGCGTACCGAGACTGATGCGGGTCACTAAATATTTCACTCAGTTCATAGTGCGGGGCATTAAAAGTGCGATTCAACATCACCAGGCAGTCAGGTTTCATCGTGAAGAACGTCGGGCCAAGGCACTGGACGTGCAACTGGAACGGGAGAAGCAGAAAGCAAGGCTCTATGAGGAGCTGGCGGCGGACCGGAACCGGGTCAAAAAACAGGTGGAGTCAGATGCCCGGCGCGAGGAACGGCTAGCTCAAGAGCTGAAAAAAGCCCGGGGTGCGCGCGTGCATTCTGGGCATGGAGGGGCAATTGCCGGCACCCTGATGGTTGCTGGGATGCTTTTCGGTGGTCTATGGCTATGGCAGCATCCGGCTACGGCCCATCAAACGATGGAAATGATTTTGACCTTTAAAAATCAGCTCTTTGGTCACTTTGGGCTGCATTGAGAGGAGGACGAGGTAAGTGGAAAAAAAGAAAAAAAGCACGAACTGGGCCGCTTTCCTACTGCGCCCTTATGTGTGGCCGTTTTGGATTGTGGCTGCGGCAATTCTGGCTTACGCAGCCGCAAATTTCTGCCTGACACTGATTGGCCGACTGCCGGTTACGCTGCGTGCGCTGACGACTCAGACACACGACGGTTCACTGGGACAGGGTGGGTTGCCCAATTTACTTTCAGGTTTTACGCCTTCCTGGCTTATCACTCCCCATCCGTCGATCTGGGCAGCTTATGGCTTGGCCGCCATAGTGCTTGGTGTCTTTATTCTTAAGATACTGAGCCGGCTTCGCCGTGCCGCCGATCAAATTGAACGGAGTGCGCGACAATGAATCGGCGCTACAAGCAATGGAAGAAAGTGCTTGCAGCGCCGTGGTTTCTCGTGACGTTTGCGATTGGCGTGATTTGGCTCGCCTTTCTGACGGTTAACTTTATTCTGAACATGCTCGCGCGCCTGCCGGGTTACCTGCATGAAACACTGCAGACCGCAGCCGATCAGGCGGCAAATCGTCCGTCTCTTTTAAAAGGCTGGGCGCAATGGCTGGTTACGCCGATTCTATCACTCTTTCCCGTCTATGCAATCGTTGCGATTATTTTAGCCATCTATCTTCCGATTCGGGTGTATAAAATGCGGATTGCTTACCGGGACATCAATCTGGGTACGGAAGGCACTCGGCGATGGACGACGCTAAAGGAGATTAAGGGACAATACAAATCAATCGCGGATGATGATAAAGAATATCCTGGTAAATCCGGCTATCCTGTGCTGCACTACAATCACAGGCTATACATCGAAACGATGAATACGCATTCTGCTGTGGATTCCTCTACGCAGTCTGGTAAGACGGAAACGTTCACCTATCCTTTGATTGACGCAATCATGCGTGCTGAGATAAAGGATTCGGTTGTTCTCACTGACATCAAAGGGGATATGCTGAAGAACACGCGCGCTGAATTCATTGCGCATGGCTACGACGTAAAAGTGTTTAACCTGCTTCTGCCCTATCAGGGGATTGCGTATAACCCTTTGGAGCTAATCAAACGCGCTTATCTTAAGAAGGATTACGCGAAGGCGCAGCAACTGTGCAATACGCTTTCCTACTCACTATTCCACAATCCAAACGCAAAGGATCCGATGTGGGAGGAGTCGAGCATTTCGCTAACAAACGCGCTGATCTTAGCTGTTTGCGGGATTTGCGAAAAAATTGGCCATCCGGAATGCATCACGATGTATACCGTGACCGTCATGCTCAACGAGCTTGGCAGCAATCCGGACGAGGATGGTATGACCGATTTGGATTCTTTCTTCGGCGGTCTTCCGGTGAACGATCCGGCCAAGCTACAGTACGGAACGGTGCAGTTCAGCCAAGGCGTCACGCGATCCGGTATCTTCACCGGCACGATGGCCAAGCTGAAAAACTATGCCTATGACACGATTGCGCGCATGACCTCAGCTAATGATCTGAATTTTGAAGATTTGGCGTATGGAGAAAAACCTGTTGCGCTTTTTATCGTCTATCCCGATTGGGACGACTCCAATTACAGCTTGATCTCAACTTTCCTGAGTCAGGCCAACGCCGTACTCAGCGAGAAAGCAACACTCTCAAAGGACAGCCGTTTACCCCGGCGCATTCACTATGTGCTGGAGGAAGTCGCAAACATTCCGGCAATTGAAGGCCTTTCGCGGGCAATGAACGTTGGCCTTAGCCGTAATATTCTCTACCACTTAATCTTTCAGAGCCGTGCGCAGATGGAGGATAAATACGGAAAAGAACTTGCCGCGGCGATTATTGGTGCCTGCGGCAACAGGTACTTCATCATGTCCGACGGACAGGAAGACGCTGAGGAGTTTTCTAAACTGCTTGGCACTCAGACGATCATTGCGCCTGATCGCCAAGGCGATCCCCTGGCGATCGACAAGGTGTACTCCGAACGTGAGGCTCCGCGTCCCTTGCTCATGCCGGACGAGCTGATGACGCTTCAGGATGGCGAGTGGGTATTGGTCCGCACAAAACATCGACGCGATTTGAAGGGCAGACGAATTAAGGCCTATCCGATTTTTGCGAATGTGACCGATGGGACGCAGATGCTGGCACGCCATGAGTACCTGATGCATCGTTTCAATCATCCGAGCACGTTTGAGGAAATGAATCTGTGGGGAGCACACAAGGATATTGATCTTAACAAACTGGTTATTGACTTTCAGCATCCGGAAGCTGTTACGGAGCCTTTATCTGCTCCGGTTGCCGAAAACCATTCCAAAACGAAAGAAGGTGATCCTTTGGAAAACAGGAATATCGAAGGCATCCCTGGGACGGAAACTGGCATTCTGACTGTCCTGACGGGTGATCAGTTGGAACTGCTCCGACGGTCTTTTGCCCGATTAGATCCTGATCGCGCGGAAACCTTTAATCGACTGGACACCGTCGAAGCGGTCGAGCAGTTTTTTGGTTATGAAGCCAATGCTGCACTGCGTGAGGCGGACGGCATTCGACAGATCCTCAGCTTGCTGCCCGAGCGAAAGGAGGCCTGACCATGGGGAATCTAAACGACGACCAGATCATTTCTAAGTTGAAAAGCATCCTAGACTTTTTGAGCTTAAATTCGCCTGGGACGGATATTCTGCGCTGGATGGGATGGCAAATCATTAAAGGACTTGCTACGGTCGATAATACATTGAGCGCCGGGGTTACGATGGCTTATAAACTGATGGCGTTTTACGATTCAGCTGCATTCAAAAGCTTCATCAATCCCTATATGGGATTTTTCTTTACGATGGCAGGACTTGCCATTGCCTATCTGGGCTGGACGATTATCATCCGGCACCGGACGGATTACAACAAGCTGATCGTTAATGCCCTGGTTGTCATCACCTTTTTTGCGGCGATGCCCTGGGGCATGCAGCAAATGTACAAGATGGTCGACGCCGGGCAAAAAGATCTCAGTTCAGCCAAAAGCCTGAGCAGCCATATGGGTGACGGGACACAGGTGATTAAGTCCAATATCACCGATCTTTATCTGCTAGATAAGGCAAAATTCAAGGCGAGCAAGATGAGCAGTAAGAATTACATCACAAGCGACAGCGATGTTTCAGTCATGGACATCAATGAGGCTGTGGACACTGGCAGTGACTCGCCACTGTCGGACGATGGC
Organism: Sporolactobacillus shoreicorticis; assembly: GCF_024125445.1. Lineage (GTDB taxonomy): Bacteria > Bacillota > Bacilli > Bacillales > Sporolactobacillaceae > Sporolactobacillus > Sporolactobacillus shoreicorticis. Next base: position 107,761 of record NZ_JAMXWM010000010.1, read on the forward strand.
AAACAGATCCTTGCCAAAAAGTTGAGCAATTCATCCGGTAAATTAAAGTTGGCAGACATGCAGACGCATTGGTTCACGGCGGACGAAGCGTACTACCGGTATTCCTGGCATCCGTTTCTCATGATTATCAGCCTGCTGATGACAATGGTGGTGGTCCTGAGCACGATGTTCAAGGTAGCTCAACTGAGCATAGAGCTCGCTCTTGTCAAAGCGATTGCCATCGGCAGCTCATTTACGGATATTGAGAGTGGGCAGCGGACAAAAAAGCTGATCCTTAAGATCCGGAACATCTTCATTGTCCTTTATTTAATGGCACTGACCTTGAAGATTTATTTTGTTTTTCTGGATTATATCGGCAGTGTCGGCGGTATAAACGATTTGGTACGCGTGATTTTTACAGTGGCAGCTGGTTTCCTAGTCATCGACGGACCGAATATCATTGAAGAGCTCTTCGGCGTCAATGCCGGCATGGGTAGCGCAATTAAAGGAGCGATGGGCCTCATGGGTGCCAGCTTCTTGGCTTCCCGTGCGGCCGGTGGTATGGCGAGTGCTGGTAAAAAGGCGCTGGATGTCGGCAAGAAAATGGCCGGGCATGCAGCGACTGCAGGTGGTGCAGCGCTTGGTGCTGGGAAAGGCGCACTGGATGGTTTCAAAGACAAAGCTGCATCCGGAGATGCCGGCAATTTCTCAACTGCTGCGGATAAGCTCGGAGGTGCACTTGGCAAGTCTTCCGGGCAGGATTCATCTGGAGGCCTGTCTGGAATGAAGGCGCCACTGTCCAACGAAGCAGCAGCACAGGAAACGAAAGACAAGATTGCAAAAGCGGCTCAGGGATCGGGATTGGGCGTCCGTGGCGCCGGTCAGACCTTAGACGCGTCTCAAGGAAACAGTCAATCCTCGGCTGGTTCTTCCGCTGGTACAGTGCCGTCTGATCAGTCGGCTGATGAGAGCCTGGGGGCATCTGATGCACCCATGTCCTCGCCAGCTGCAGCTATGGGTGGTTCATCTTCTGATGGACTAACGACACCAGCTTCAGCAGCAAAAGGGGCGTTTGCGGGATTTGGTCATTCATCATTTTCGCCCCAGTCTACGAGACCTGCGCCATTGCCAACGCATGCGACCTTGCCGGCTTCCGTTGCTCAACGCGCCGCTGCGGGCAAGCAGGCAATCGCAGCTTCCGTACCGAAACCTACGACGTGCGAAACCCTGGGCCAGGCAGCGCGCAGAAAGTTGACTGACGGCTATGCCGGCATGGCCCAGCGTGTTTCCGATTCTGCGCCCTTTCAGGCCTATCGTAAAAGCCGCGATTTAACGTATAACTCAATCGCGGGACCGCCGCCGGAGAGTGTTCCCGTGCAAGATGAGGGCAGTTCAGGTAGTTCGTCGTCCACTCCAGGTTCTGCGGGTTCGTCCAGTCATTCAGCCGGTCCACCGGTTATGCCGACCTCTCTCTCAATTCCGGCTACGGCGGACACGTCGCACTCGGTTGCACATTTCCAGTCGTCCGCAGTTCCGTCCGTTCCGCAGGAATTGCATCAATACTCAAAGGCCAACTGGAACAGTGTTCAAGAGCAGTATCCCGGAGCGCAGGCGGTAGGATCGGCTAGTTTTTGGCGCAGTCATGGTGTGGCCATCCAACCTGATGCGCGGCCGATTTCTGTTTCTGTACCTGTCAAGGATGCCGCAGGCAAGGTCACAGGGTTCGATTCTGGTGAAGTCTACGACATTAGCCAGACCACAATGCCCGCTGGGAGCGTTCCGGGATGGCTTTCTCAAAATAAGAAAAAGGGGAGATAAATCGTGAGCCAGATGCGCACATTCATTCAAACGCCTCACAATCTGCAGGTCAAACTAGGATTCTATGGGCTTTCGATTCCGCAGTGGCTGTTTGTTTTTGCCAGCGCCGGGATGGCTTTTTTGACGAAATTTCTCGTGTTGCCCGGATTTTCGTACCTCTATGTTTTCCTAGTACCTATTACGCTGTACGTGCTGCTGATGCCCAGCCGGCATGCTGCGGGCAAGTCAATGGTGCAGGAAATGTTGATTGTGCTGTTGCGTGATCACGGGGTGTACCGCTCCGTCCTACCGCCGGATAAAGTGGAATCCGCGGAAGGGGGCAGGGATCATGCCGTTTAATGCGATCGAAGAGCGCGAGAAGGCGCGACAGCCGAAGAATCGCCGCGAGAAGAAAGCACTTGCCGAGTTAAACGGAATTAATCGGATCTACCCGGTTTGTGGTTATACCGATGAGGGTTTTGTTCGGACGAAGGCGCTTGGATTCATTGATGGATTTTTCGAGATCCTAAAAGTCCGCCAGTATGATCTTTATAAACTCGACGCCGCGCAGTATGATGCGCTGACGTCCGGGCAGTGGAATCTAAACAAACTGTATGCGCCGCCGCTTAAAGAGGTCTACCTCAATTTTCCGGAGGACAATCAGGAGCAGCAGAACTATTGGAAATATAAGATTGAGCATACGACGGATCCGAATCGGCTGCGCGTTCAGAATTTTGAATTGGAAAAGTTACGCTACATTGAAAAGAAGCATCGTATGCGCAATGTCTATCTTTGCGTTTTTGGAAAGACCGAAGAGGAACTTAAATCTCGCCTGCAGGATCTGGAACGTTTTAAAGATCACCTGGGGCAAGAAGCACTCTCGTTAAGCGATAAAAAACGCGTACTCTCCAGTCTCAACAATCAGTTATGAAAGGGGACTTATCAATGAAGACGAATAGCCAGTCTGACCACGATGCACCGGTGACACTTGACGCGTACGGGCAGCCGGAAGCGTGGATGAACCAGCCCGAGCTTCCGGAACTGGCCAAGGCAGAGGAGGAACTTTTCGATGCCGAATAAAAGCTTTCATCAAAAAACGTTTAAGCAAAAACAAGCGGAGGTTCAGGCCTTGGTCAGTCAGATGGATCAGGCCGTGGACAGCTATTTTGTCGACCCGGAGAAGCTCAAACAGTATCTTTCGTTTATGAGCCAGTTTCATCGCTATTCGCCGGCCAATGTTGCGCTGATTGAAAAGCAGTTTCCTGGTGCAAAAGCGGTCGGTTCATTTCAATTTTGGAAGTCCAAGGACTACACCGTTAGAAAAGGAGAACATGGCGAGAAAATTTGGGTGCCGATTCAGGTGCCGGCCAAATTTCAGACTAAGACGGGCGAGTGGAAACCTATCCGTCAAGCAACAGAGGCTGAGCGGGTTGCGCTTGAACAGGGCACACTCCGGCAAATTGAGGCGCACAGGAGTTACACGATCGGAACGGTTTTTGATATTTCTCAAACAACCTGCCCGATTGAGAAATTGCCGGAGCTTTTTCCTAACCGCCATATCACGGGGGAAATCAAAAATTTTGATCTTTGGATGCGTGGTTTGCGCCAGGAGGCAAAAAACCTGGGCGTGACGATTGATGAGACCAGCCCCTATACATTCGGCGCAGCTAAAGGCGTTTTTATTCCAAAACTTAATAAGATTGAGTTGAACCCTCGGAACACGTCGTTTGAGAACGCCACCGTCTTAACTCATGAGCTGGCACATGCGGCGCTTCATCCACAGGACAAAAGAGTCAAAACGACCGTTAGAGAAAAAGAGTTTCAGGCAGAGATGACTGCATATGTTGTGCATGCCCACTTTGGCATTGACACTCAGAATGAGTCTTTGCACTATCTAGCTAGCTGGACGAAAAATAAAACATTAGCCGATAAAAAGAAACTGATCGGTGAAGTCCACGAGACGTCACTGAGCTTTATCGCGACCTTGGAAAGCGAACTGGCCAAGGGAAAAGAACAGCCCAACGCCAGAGAAACAGTCCCCAATGCTAAGGGTTCAGCGGCCTACGCCTTACCTGGGCGATCCCCCAAAATTAACGTTTCCGGAAAACACCGGGCGCATTCTCCTATGGTAAGTCACTGAGTAGACGGGCACATGAATTTTCCGAAAGGAGGTGAGGAATTGTTTCCCGTCGGTCAGCCGGTGAAAAAATAAAATGAGGTGTTTTGCATGTACGCTCTAACCAAACCGAACACTTGGTTTAAAATGGCGGTCACGTTACTTGTGGCCGCTTTGTTTTTTGTTGGATTCTGGGGCACGAGCCACGCGGCCGGTTCGACCGCGAGCCAACAGGCAACCATTACGATTAATCCAGGCTCGCGTACGATAACCTCCGGTGGTGATGTCACTCTTCCCGCGGATACCCTGAACGGAGCTCAGCAGACGACCGCTTTGGCACTGAGCAATCTGGGAATTGTTGATGCGTCTGGCAGTGGGGCTGGTTGGCATGTGACGATTGATGCGCCACAGGTTTCGGCAGAATCCAAAACATTGCCGGCCGGCAGTGTGCAACTCGATCCAGTGCAGTCCGTCAGCAAAGTGGACACCACTTCTTCAGCGACACCAGCAATTAGTACGTCTTCCGTTGCACCAGTGGATACCGGATCGGTGACTCTGCTTGATGCAGCAGCTGGTGACGGGATGGGCAGCTATAGCGCGGCGCTGAAAAATCTGACGGTGATCATTCCGGCGTCTGCTTATGCCGGAACCTATACGACTACACTGACTTACAATCTGTCTACCGCTCCTTGATTTGATTCCTGATGAGGGCTGAAAAGCCCTCTATACATAGCCTTTCAAATTAATCGAAAGGCAAAAAATTTGAGAAGGGATGATGTATTTATTGTGCATAAAAAGTTTATCACACTGATTGCGGCCGGATGTTTTTTAGTTGGTTCAGGATTTTCCGCTTATGCGCAGACCCCAAGTTTCAGCGTCGAGCCTGCAGCGAAGCAAGCGAATCAGGTTGGCTATTATCAATATCGCGTTGATCCCGGCCGCACGTACAAAGTCTCATTCTTGCTTGAAAACGGCAGCACAAAATCAACGACTGTTACCGTGCAGAAGCTGAATGCTCTGACTTCAAGCAATGGTGGCAGAATTGCGTATGAGCCAGAGACGAAGCAACCCTATTCTAAGTTGATTGATATGAATCGTGCTGCGTCGCAATACATTTTCGGACCGACAAAGATTAAGCTTCAGGGAAAGGAGCGGAAGGTTGTCACTTATGCATTCAAAACGCCCAAGAATGTTAAAAAAGGGTTGATCGTCGGCGCTCTTGGGTTTAGCAGTCCTCTGGATCGCACCACGAGTAAATTAAAGACAAAAGTGAAAAACGGTGAGCTAACTGAACTGCTGATCAATCAGCCGCAGCGGGTCATTGGTATTGAAGGAATTTATAAAAACCAACCAAAAGAAAATGTTCTAATCAATCAACCGGTTGTTCGAACCACGCCGTCGGGACCGCTTGTTCTTCCAATGCTTAAAAATGTTTCGCCGATCATTGTCAAGCATGTTTCTTTCAATTACAAAGTGTTCAATGCACACGGTACTCTTATTTTTAAAGGCCAATCAACGGATATGGAAATGGCTCCTTCCTCTGAAGTCTATTATTCGATTCCTTGGCGGGCGAAAACATTTGCTCCTGGCCAGTATAGACTTTCGATGCAGGGCACCATCGATGGGAAAAAGTTCAGCAAAGTCTTTAACTTTATCGTTCCGGATCAGACCGTTAGAAATTATCAAAATGAAACGGGAGAGCGTCCGTCGCTGCTCCGGGCATTAACTGGTGGGTATGGCTCATCGGCGCTTTTGTGTTGGGCGGTCTGATCGTTTTCCTGATGTTTTTCATATTCATTAAACGGCATAAGAAAGAGGAAGAGGAAAAGGATTCAGCTGAATCCTCACTTAAAAACTAAGAACGAGAGGAGAGAAAACGATGATCAAGCAACGGATCCACGCACGTCGGAAACATTTTGCCGGCGCACTGCTTGTGGGGTTGATTATCCTTGGCATGACAGCGCATCCGGCATTGGCTGTAACCTGGACGCTGTCAAGTTCAAGTATTGGCTTTGCCAACGTCAACGGAACAGAAAATATATACATCAATGGTCAGCATTATTATACGTCGAGCCCACCGGCTCCAAGCACGTTTCAACTGGCAGTTTATAACCACAGTTCGGACACACCAACGCTCTATAAAAATCTATCAACCAATGTTAGAAGCGATCATAAGTCGTTTTCCTGGGAAGGATCGATTGCTTCCTGGTCCGTCGGTGGGGCAGGGACGCATTATCTGTTTTTCCACAACGCCGTTGTTTCCGGAAACTCGAATAATACGTATTTCAATTCACCCAATTCGTCTGTGAGCGATACGGGTTGGGTAACGATTGGGAATAATGCGCATGGGTGGGTCGGACGTATCTATCAATCGGCAAACGCTGATCATAAAGTGTCGCTGACATTGGCCAGTATAAAGGCTATTGCTAACCAGATCAGTGCAACCATGTCTGCGGATGGATTGTATCTGGACATGCATGGGACTGCTATTGTCCCCAACACGGATCAAACATCTGACTCAGAACTCCTTAAAAATACAGTTTTTTATCAGGGGGATACGAGCGGCAACCCTCTTGTACCCGGTGTCAGCAATTTATCCAATATTTCGCTGACGACATCCGTTGTTCAGTCAGCTTCAGCGCAAAGCAGTTATATCACTAAATATACGACGTCATCAGGAACGGAATACAGTGTTTCAGATGGCTTCAGCTTTGGAAAAAAGAACATTGTGATCCCTCTATCCACGCTTCAGAACCTGTCGCTCGGCACACCGTATTTGTTCCGATATGATCTGACGGAAGTAAGTGGTTCAAATGGGACGCCATCCGTATCAAACAACGAGTTGATTTATCCGTCCGGAGGGCTGCCGACTGTGACGTTCAAAGCCGCTGACGGTGGCATGCGCAAAATTACATTCAGCTCAAGCGCGAAGGCGGCAGATGGCCTGGACGGCCGGACAAAATTCGTTATTACGGACGCTCAGGCTCCAACGCTTTCCGTGACACCCTCAACATCGGCCTAGACGAACGGTTCAGTAAAATTGACGGCAACGGCTGCGGATATCGGCGGTAGCGGGGTTAAGTCAATTACGCTGCCAAATGGCAGCGTTGTGTCTGGTTCATCGGCATCTCAGACGGTGTCTGCGAATGGAACGTACACATTTAAAGTCGCGGACAATGCAGGCAATCTGGCCACGGTGACAAAAACGATATCCAACATCGACACGACCGTGCCTTCGCTGAGCGTTTCAGGTAACCCAACCCACACGGTTCATACCCCGGTGACGCTGACGGTAAACGGAACGGATACAAATTCCGGCGTCGATCAAGTTGAAACTCCGGACGGCGTGTGGCATGAAGGCAGCACGGCCACTTATCAGACGGACGCTAACGGGACGTATGTATTTCATGTGAAAGATAATGCCGGAAATACGATGGCAAGTAACGTGACGGTGAGCAATATCGGGTCATTGCTCTATATCAGCAGTGGTGGAGATTCTCCAGGGGATGATCATCCGGTCAGCTCTGTAGCTGTCGCTTCAACATTGACTGGTGTTGGGCAATCCTTAAGTTTGGCAAATTGCACATTTCGTGTGCAGGATAATCAGCTGAATTCATCCGGCTGGTCCTTGAGCATCACTGCGATCCCACTGTCGAGTGGCGGGCACAGTCTTCCGACTGGATCCATTCTGCTGGGGACGCCATCTTTGGCCGGTGCAAGCGGCATTACGCCGCACTCTGGATATTCGGCGATTGACACCGGATCGAGCGTGACCGCGGCAAGTACCCCAACCGGAGGATCAGCGACGGTCAGTCTTGACAGTACCGATGCACTGGAGATCAATGTGCCGGCATCAGCTTTTGCCGGTACTTATACTACAAAGTTGAATTGGCAACTGACCAGCGCTCCATAAAGAACTACTTAGAGACCCTCAGGGTCTCTATTTTTTATACATAACCGAGCTGATTTGTAGCTTGGCAAGAAAAGAAAGGGAGGTGATGAGACTCACTATTGCCGGATCTTTTTTATTTCAGGAGTCTGGAGGTGAAGAACGCAGCTACTTAAATATTTTGTTTTAAAACAAATAAAGGGAGTGAACCCATGAGCTCAGATTTTGATAACCTGCATGATAATTTGCCACCCGAAGATTATCCTGCAGATAAGCGCAAAGATGAAACGCCTTCTTTCTCCATTGAAGAGATGCAGAAATTTCTCGAAAAAAATGAGAAGGCGGAGAAGGAACTTGCCGCCTGGGAAGAGATGGATATGACTCTTCCTACGAAGGAACATGCAGATGAGCATACCGAAGCCGAAACGGAGAAAAAACAAAGTGAACAAGTGCACGAATCGAAAGAGGAAGAGCAACACGCAACTGAGACTCGTCAGTCAGCGAACGCGCACAAAGAGCAGCGTCGCGAGCCCAGCCCACATTTGGAAGATCTAGCATTAAAGAATCTGACTAGTCGTCATCTGCTCAACGTCTACCGGCACTTCGAACGTCATTTGGAAAGGAAGATCGACCAGGTCAAGAGCCAGACGCTTTCGGAAAAGGACGTGGAACAACTTCTGGATAATCATCTGAAGCAGGTTCATGATCTTTTAGATCATTATTTTGCTGATCGAGAAATGCCCGTTCAAGGTAAAAGCTGGAAGAGTCGGCTTGGGGATTACAAACAAGGCCTGGGCAGCCGAATGGAAAGCTTGAAAAATCAAGTAGACCATCGAATAAGATCACTCAAAGCCGCTCCTGGGCGCTTAAAGAGAGCACTGCAAGATAAAGTAATTGATGGCTTTGTCAGCCTGAATGGGCGGATTTCCGCCCATGCGGATGCGGCAGCGCGACGTCTGGCTCTGCATCGCAGTGTTCCGAAGGAAACGCTACTACCGGGAGATGAGCGTATTGCCTCAGCGTATAAGCTCAATTATCAAAAGGCTGTTTTTAACGATTTTGTCGGCGGTAAATATTACAAAGTCAACCATTCAGCGCTCGCTGCTGGTGACACAATGTTTTCTCCGGAGGCACGTTTCCAGCTACGCCGAGAAGCATTGAGCACTTGGCTGAAGCAGGGACCTGTTCTTGGTCACGGCCGTCCAGAAGATCGGCAGGCGGAACAATTTCGGCAATACCTGATTCAACGTGATGCGGCTCTGGAAGAAAACGGACATACCCTTTCTGCCTCGCCAGCGAAGCGCCAAGCTTTTCTCGATCAGGATTTAGGAGACTGCGCCCCTGATGTCCGCGCTTTACGTCAACAGATTCAGGAGAAGGGCCAGCAAACGCCGGACCGAAAAGCAGGGCCATCCTACACATTGCCACCGCGCTCGGCCGCTCGTTCGTCCTTAGGCAATAGCCGGGCAGCCGCAGCAGAACACATTCTTTAATAACTTAATGATCATGGAGGAACGGCTTAGGTCGTTCCTTTTTTACATATGGAAAGGGGGGTGATGGGATCCGCAGCTGGTGGATCATTTTTTTAAATACTCAAACCAGGAAGGTGAGATTTTTGCGATTTAGAATTTGCGGTTTTTTTGAACGAAAAGGGTTTGAAATTAAGGTACCCGTAGAAACGGTTGAAGCAACGGCCGGCGATGAGGTGAATCAGTATGCCCGCAATGCAAATTTGGGTTGTGTTTTTTTCGATCCTGCCCGTGTCCGGCTTTGTTACCTAAAACGCGGCGGTCGCATGCGAGAGCTTCAAGGAAAGGACTGCCGCTGCGCAGTTTTGCGGCAGTCCGAAGAACACGGCCGGCACATCAGCCCGCGTGTCTATAGTGCAGAGGATTTTCAAAGAACACCCTTCTCAAATTTTCTTACTTTGTTGTCCAGAGAAATGCCTACCGATCGGAACGCTTATTTTGAGTATATTGCCTATGCATTCAGTCCCTGCGACAACGTTGCGTTTTCGCAGGACACGGACGAAAAGAAAGGGGGCATTTGCCATGCCTTCCATTGAACAGGAACTACAGTTTGTTTACGATACGCAGCCTCAGGGCGGGCTTTCTTTCAAGGACGAGGCGTTTATTTGCCGCGGCACTGGCTATGAAGGCTGCATTCATATTTATCGCTTTCCCTTTCAGTTTTCGGCTTACTGGCTAAACGTCATCACCAGTTTACCAGACACGATTGTTACCGTCGATACGATGACGGAATCGGAAATTGATTATGGCGCGCAGATCAAATATTCCACCGACGAATTGGCCGCACGGGTCAAAGACGCCGCGCACCAGCAGGACGCCGATGTCGCTGGTGAAGAGCTTACCACGCTCCGCCAGCTCGGCCTGGACGTTCGGCAAAACGGCGAAGTCATTAAACGCGTACAGGCGCGCATCTTTCTTCATGCGGCCACCCGGGTGGATCTGCAAAAAAGAGTCAGCGAGATCGTGAAGAAGCTCGATAGCGATGGATACAAGAGCCAGGTCTTCCTCTCGGAAGCGAAAGAAGAATGGCAGTCGCTGTTTTTGGATGCACCGACGCAGAAAATTCTGCGAACGCACCGGGAAGGGGTGGAAATTCCGGCCGAAGTGATGGGTATTGGTTTTGCGCATAACGTGACGAGCCTGCGCGATCCATCGGCTTCGTTTTATGGACTGACGCGCACCCGGGGCACGGTCTATTGGGACATGTTCCATAAAACAAAAAAGCGGCTTTACTACAATGTGTTTATTACCGGGGACATGGGCGGTGGTAAATCGACCACGATCAAAAAAATATTACGCGAGAACGCCGCAAAAGGTAATTTCATTCGCGGCTTTGACAAGTCCGGTGAATTCCTGGCCGTCACGGGGGATCTTGGCGGGCGGACGATAAACCTGGACGGCACCGGCGGGCGAATCAACCTCATGCAGGTGTTTCCAACCGTAACGCAATCCGGAGAAGACAATGTCGCGATTGATGAAGCTGGCTCATTCCGGCAGCACGTTTCCAAGTTGGATATGTGTTATCGCATCCTGAACAAGGAAGCCGACAGCAATGACCTCAGCCAATTTGATGAACTGGTGTATGACTTTTACAAGGAAATTGGCCTGTGGGGGGACGGACAAACGCATGTTACTGATCTCGGTGCTGAGGCCTATCCGACGCTCGGCCAGTTTATGGCTTTCTGCGAAAAACGTTATGCTCAGGAAACAGATGTGCGCTTTAAAGGGCGGATCGGTGACATTGCAAAACAGCTGAAGGTTCTGGTGCTTAACTATAACGATATTTTTGAAGGCGTGACGACCATCCCAGATCTCAGCGGTCAGCAGGTCGTTTTCTACGACATCGGCGTGCTTAGCCAGTTTGACAGCCGGATTTTTGATATTCAGGTTTACAATGCGTTGACGCAGATCTGGGGCGATATGATGCGCATTGGCAGGCCTGAGAAGGAAGCCTACGACAACCATCAAAAACGTTGGGAAGACATTGTCCGTTTCCTCATTATGGTCGATGAATGCCACAACATCCTGAACATTCAAAAGGCGTTCGCGGCGGATTTTTTCGTCACGCTGGAGTCAGAAGCTCGAAAATTTTTCGGTGGCGTAGTTTTGGCCACGCAGCGTCTGGAGCGCATGTTTCCGAAAGCGAGCGGTGTCAGCGATCCGAAGATGGTGCAGGCGGCCAATAAGCTTGCTGAAATATTTGGACTGACGCAGTACAAGCTCATCATGAAGATGGATCAATCGTCGATGGATCTTGTTCGACGGTTATTCGGCGATCAGATTACCGAAAACGAATATCAGCTGTTACCGCAGTTTGAAAAGGGCGATTGCCTGCTGTCAATCAGCGGCGATCAGAATCTGATCTTTCATGTGGAAGTCACCCAGGACGAATTAGATCTCTTTAAAGGAGGTGCTTAATTGTGTTCAAAAAACATCCGAAGGTGAATCACCCACAGCCTTCAAAACAGGAGCTTCGGCGTAGCCAGCTCCTGTTTTGTTTGCTCCTTGCTGGTTTTCTGCTGATTGGTGGGATATATGTGTGGGAACATTTAGCACCTGCTCAAACGTCATCCAAGTCTTCTGACCAGGCGGTGACGATTGCCGGAGAGCGTCCGGCGGACGATAACGGCCTGTCTGGCACAGCACCAGAGTCAGGGTCATCAGCCGCGCTTTCCAAACCCTCATCTTCGGGGACTCAGGCTCCTGTGGATGTGAAAGCCGCCAAAGCCCTGGCCACGCAATTTATTAGCGAGTATTTCGCTTATGACCGGACCAATCCCTATCAGCATCTGGCCGATGTGCAGTCGATTACGGACGCCGGTTTCTACAAGGAGCTGTCCGAGTCACAGACGAATGACACCCATGTACCATCCTACGGCTTCCGGAAAATTTCAAAAGTTGCGGTTCAAACAGTAAGTGAAAACGACGCCGTGGAGACTGTTAAGGCATCGATAAACGTTCAGACTTTTGACTCAGAAAACAAATCAACAGGGAGCAGGACAGAAACAGTCAGCGTCGATTTAAAGCAAGAAAACGGCGCGCTGAAAGTGGCCTACTTCGCGTCAAGCTTAGAAGAATAGGGAGGGATGTGTTATGGCTGCACCAGCTGCAGGAGCTATCCGAAAAGCCGTGAGCCGTAAATTGCTTTTTTGGCTACTCGGTGGCGCTGGTTTTTCTGGTGTATTTATTCTTGTGGTCGTTCTTGCCCTGGTCGTAATGCTGACCGGCATCCTCTCTTCACCTGATACTGGAACGACAGACGGCACATTGAATGTCTCTCCGGATGTTCTTCGCTACAAAGCTCTGGTGGAACAGAACTGCAAGAAAAATGGCATTCCCGATCAGGTCAATGTCGTACTTGCGATCATGATGCAGGAGTCCGGCGGAGATGGAAGCGATGTGATGCAGGACGGGGCAAGTAATCCGACAGACTCGATTATTAACGGCGTTAAGGAGTACGCGAAAGACTACAAAGCGGCACAAAAAGCCGACACGAACCGGTTGGAAACCGCCATCCAGTCGTATAACTTCGGTTACGGTTTTATTGACTACGCCATTAAACAAAGCGGAGGCTACTTGAAGAGTACGGCGATTGCCTTTGCCAGTGTTTACAGCCACGGCAAGATGCGGAGTAATGGGACTTATGCTTATGGGGATCAGGAGTACGTGCCACATGTTGAACGCTATCTGGTTCCCACAGCCGGCGAGGGCAGTCCCATTTTAGCCGGCTCTCAGCAAGTCGTTGCGGCTATTACTGCCGGTGAAAAATATATCGGACACAGCAGCTACGTATTCGGCGGCGGACGGAATCAGAGCGACATTGCAGCTGGTCGTTTTGACTGTTCTAGCTTTGTGCATTATGCCTTTGCACAGGCCGGCGTGAATGTCGGCTGGACGACAGATCAACTTGTCACAGAAGGTCATCGTGTTTCCTTCAGCCAGATCCGTGCCGGCGATTTGATTTTCTTCGACACGTATAAAACGAATGGACATGTCGGCATCTGGATGGGCAGTGGGGATCAATTTTTAAACTGCAACGATAGCCACGGCGTCACGATCTCCAGCCTTTCCAATAGCTATTGGAAGAGTCATTTCAAAGGTGTTGTCGTGCAGTTGGCACAGTAGAAAGGAGGTCAAAATGGAGAAACGTTTACTTGAAAAACTCAAACAGTTTTTTGACCACAAAGAGAATATTTATCGCGCCCTCGCGGTCGTTCTGATCACCATTTACACATTTTTGTTTCTCAGTCGGCTGCTCGTGCGCGTCCCTGATGATTATAAAAACACCGCGCTTCGCACGAAAGTGAATACCGGAGATCTGACCGTCCAGATGACTAGCAAGACATTTTATGCCGACCGGGATCTGCTGGAAGTTGGGCTGATGATCGACAATAATGCCAATAGCATTCCCACCGGCTATTCAGTCGATGTTACCGAAAAAACGAATCTAAAAGAGCATTACAAGACGCAGCTGATCAAAATTGTCGATGACTACTACCTGCTCTATATTCACCGGCTGCCGGCCGGATGGACGAATGTTTCTGTACTGGTCCATGCCGCAGGTTCGTCCGGTGAATCGTCGTTTTCCTCGAATCAGAAGCTCTATGTTTCTGAGCCTTCCGCAGTTAAAAAGAAACACTTTGAGAGCCTCCAAGCATCCGCATATGCCGCTCGCTATTATCGGATGCTGATCGGTGACTGCAATCGAGTGATTGTCAAAGAGGGCGAGAAACAAGCCGGCTACCGGAAAAATATCAGCGCGCTTAACAGCCAGATTCGCGCACTGAAGGATCAGGCCAGCTACCAGACCGGCAGCGACAAACAGGACACAGAAAGCAATATTATGAGCTATCAATCGCAGATTGTCAGTCTGCAAAACGACATTGGGCAGAGCCAGAACCGTGCCAAGGACAACCGTCAGGAGATTGATTTGCTACAAAAAAAGCTCAAAAAAATGGCCCATTGAATTTAAAAAAAGGAAGAAAATGGCGTGTCAAAGTGACACATTACCAAAATATGGCGTGCCAGAATAGCGGAATACGGCACATGATGGTTTGTTTAGTTTTTTAAGGAAAATAATGGGACACCGAAACGAGGGAAAATTGTGCCATCTACCAGAAAATGGCGTGCCAAAATGATTAAAAACGGTACATTCCTTAGTAAAAGCGTAACCACGAGAAATCAAACCGCACTGCGGTTTTAACCATGAAATGGTTACAGATTCCCCTTATGCTCTTACAAATTTCTTGCTCCAGGATTTGCCATAATCGGAGGTGATTATCATGCCTGGCGTTACAATCCATGGTCTTTCAAAAGAAACACTAGCTGCGCTGAGTATGCGGGCCAGCCATAATCATATGTCTCAGCAGGAATATTTGCGTCGCCTAATTGTCTTGAATTTGACCCAGCCGGAAATCACCGACTTGTTGGAAAGGATGGAAGAGACAATGAAAATTTGTGCCATGGCCATTCGTGAAAATACGGAAGTTATGGGCGGCCTAGTAAAAGAGGAAAGGGAGGGTTTGTTGAGATGATCGCTCAGAAAATCAGTTTTAAAGAGTCTGGCGAGAAGGGACGGGGGATTGATTATTTATCGGCTCAACGTGAACGCTATCTTGCCGAAGGTATGCCCGCGGATATGATCGATAGTCAATCAAAATTAATTGAAATAATTTTAGGAGAACATGAGTGTCTGCTGAGAGAAAGAGATGAACTCCTCGATCAGACAACAGAAATTCTGAATGGTGCTCAGAGAATTTTAGAAGATATTTCTTCAGACATGGAAGAAGACGTGAATGGGTTAATTGAGAGCAGTGGGGTGAGTCAATGATTCGAAAAAACATTCGACTGAAGGAAGAAAAAGAATCTAGGTACGGTCTCGCCTATCTTGAGGCGCAACAGGAGCGTCTTGGCGGCAAGAGCCTGTCCGATACGATTGAGAAAGTGCTTGCGGAACATGACCGGCTACGCACTCAAATCGCGTCCCAAGACGAGTGGATTGAAAAGGTCTATGACCGGTTCAGAACGAGCTTGGACGTGTTACGCATTCGGAGCGGATATGTCGATAAAAACGTCCGCATTTTGATGGAGCTCTGGAACAATCAGCTGATGGGACAGAGACCGAAAGATGGTAAAGAAAACTTTATCCCAACGACGATGTTCAAGTCATCGGTTCTGGAGCAGGCGACGGCGACCGTTTCCAATGTCATCACAGAACATCAAATTAAGATGAAGGAACGTGCGGAGAAAAAGAAGCAGCGCGAGGCCGCTCAGAAAGCAGTTGAATCGTGACCCGGCCTGGCATTGTGCTCGTCTCTAAATTTGTTCAAGCTGGGTCCGCGAAATTTAAGAATTATATTGACTATGTAGATCGAAGTGAAGCTGTGCGAAACGATCATTTTAAGCAGTTTAATACCTTGTCTTTCGACGGCTACAATCAGTACATGAACAATCCCTTGAAGTCTGAAGGGATTTTTACCGCAGACAAAGATGCACTGAACTTTAAAGAAAAGCAGGCTATCAAAAAGCAGTTTGAAATCGCACAGAAAAACGGATCGTGCATGTGGCAGGACGTGATCAGTTTTGACAATGCCTGGTTGGCGTCGAACGGTTTTTACAATCCGCAAACTGGTTGGTTGAATAAAGGTGCGCTTCAGCGGTCGATACGTTCGGGAATGCGGTCGATGATGCATGCGGAGGGACTTGAAGTTTCCGCAATTTGGACGGCGTCGATCCATTACAACACGGATAATATCCATGTACACGTTGCGATGGTGGAACTGCAGCCGACGCGCCCGAAGCAGGTCTTTAGGGATAAGGAAACTGGACAGATGTATGAGGCGCGCCGCGGCTCCCGAAAGAAGTCGACGCTCGATAAAATGAAAAGCACGGTGGCCAATGCACTTCTAAATCGTGACCAGGAACTTGCGCGAATCTCTGAACTGATCCAACAGCGCTTGGCACCATCAAAGGTAGCGATTAATTTTGCTTATGATCGCGAAAGCTTACAGCTGTTTAATCAGATCTATTCTCAGCTTCCAGGTGACATGCGGTTGTGGAAATATAATAACAATGCCATGAATGGTATCCGTCCATTGATTGACGAGGCCGTGAAAAGCTATTTGGAACATGAGCATCCGGAAGAGCTGAAACAGCTGGACGAAGCGCTGAAAAGCGAAATGAATTACCGGAAAACACTGTACGGAGACGGTCCAAAAGAAACAGAGCGCTATAAGGATTACTACGACAGTAAGCAGCACGAGCTTTACAGCAAGTTGGGCAATGCGCTCCTTCGCGAAATGAAAACGATCCGGAAGGAGGAACGAGCGCAGAAGAATGAAGAATGGCAGCAGCGCCGGCAGAGCGGTTATGCTTCAGGAGCTTCTTATTCTTCGCCCAGGAGCATTTCCCGGCGCGATCTTCGTCGGCTGCGTCGGGCGCTAGACAATGAACTGCAGAGCAGGAAGAATCGACGCAAGTATGAAGAGCTGCAGTGGGAAATGGAACAACATCGGTGACAGAAAAATAAATGATCGTACAAAGAGACGGGCCTTGTGCCGGTCTTTTTTTGCGTTAAAAAAGGAGAGCGAATCTTTATGGCATTATTGGACAAGGATACGATTCGGCGCGCTCAGGATGTTGACATTGTCAATTTCTGCGCACAGAATGGCTACCCGCTGGAGCGGGTCAGCGGACGATATTACCGTGGGGTTGAGCATGACAGTCTGGTTGTTGATCGATCAAAGAACACATACGAGTGGTACTCTACCGGGCAGTATGGCAATGCCATTAATTTTGTGCAGACGTTTATGGGGCGGGATTTCCGACAAGCGGTGCAGGACCTGATCTCCGGTAGTTATGCTGCAACCGATGTGAAAGGACCGACAGCTGAGCCGCAGCCGTTCCGCTATGCGATCTTACACGATCAGACAACAGACGCAGTTGAACGCTACCTGTGCGAGGTCCGTGGTATTGATCGACGCATTGTGCATACGCTGATCCAGAAAAATATGTTGAAACAAGATGTGCGGCAGAATGCTGTTTTTGTCTGGGGGCTCGCCGGTCAACGTGTTGGCGCGGAACTGCAGGGAACACGGAAATTTGACGATGGTCGGTTTGGCCACCGCACGACGTTTAAACAAATTTGTGCGAATTCTGAGCCAAACTATGGTTTTAATCTGTCGATCGGATCTCCAAAACGCCTTTACGTGTTTGAGGCTCCGATCGATATGCTTTCATACTGGTCATTGCATAAAGATTTGAACAATTGCCGGTTGGTTTCCATGGATGGACTTAAGCCGATAACGGTTGAGAAGATGATCAAGAATACCGGCAGACTGTATGGATCCTATCCAACTGATGTGCATCTCGGCGTTGATAATGATCGTGCGGGCCATGAATTTTTAGATCGGCTATCTAAAAAAATAATGTCTACGCCTGATGGCGAACGGATCACCTTTCATTCGCTCATTCCTTTTGACAAACATCTTCCTAAAGCCAATCTTCCGTTTTATCAAGAAGCGGCCAAACGTCACGGTGTTGACTGGCAGTGGATCGCTGCAATCCACAAAGCGGAAACCAATCTTTCTCCAACGAACGAACTGGCTAATGGCTTTAACTACGAAGCCTTTTTTGGACGAGACCTGCCAAAGAATCAAGCCCCTGAAGCCATCGATCTGGAGCGGTCCTGCGAACGCTGCGCGCAGCATTTGGAGGGCTATACAGTAGACGGCCAGACCAATATCACTGATGCTCTCATCAACACGAAGCTGCCGTTTGAGGACAAACGAGGCTTCGAGAACAAGGTGAAATCCGTATATAATTGGTATCTGGCCGGCGACTTTCAGACTGATGATCATCCGTCCGGACTGCCAGGGAAGGACTGGAATGACGTGTTACTTCTGCAAAACCATGGCAACGCACATGAACAGGAATATCCCTACAAACGGGAACGACCGGTAACGGTACATAAAACGGCGGGTCGGATGAGAGCGTAGCGTGAAAAAGTTAAGTATTAATTCCGTTTTACGTAGCATAATATATATTGATATTAGGAGGCATTTATGTTATTCTAATATCAAGTAAAGGGTGGTTAGGCACCACAATAACTTGATACGTTTCCGGACTTCGGGCGCCGGACTGTTGGCGGGCAACGTAAAAAACCGATACACATTTCCGGACTTCGGGCGCCGGACTGTTGGCAAGCAACGTAAAAACCTAACATGAAAAGAAGAGCTGAGTGCTGATCTCGGCTCTTCTTTTTTCTTTACATAGGTGGGGAGAGAAACAAATGGAGAAACAGCGAGCAAAAGACATAATTCTTGATGCTTTTCAAGCCTACAAAAAAATTTCCGATAAAAAAACACATTATGTTTATCTTCGCACAAATGAGGGCTACAGAGAAATTGTATTAAATGCACTCGGATCAAATTTTATGCATCTGTGCGGGGTAAAATACATCAAACCCGGCGAAAGCCGACCTGTATCCGGCAATCAGTTTTTTCATCTTCTTGACATCAACAATGTGTCTTCAAAAGGCCTGAAAATTAGGGACGATGGCACAACGGGGCAAAAACTCCAAGTCATTAAGCATCTGGACAAACTCACATCATGCGCCTCACTCCGTGTCATTGATCAAACAACGGCGCTTTTAAACTTTTCTTTTCAGGCAGGTATTCGTAGTAGAAAACATATTTTTTGCTTGGCACTCATAAATACCAATGGATATTATGCACCCTATTCATTTTTAAATTATACAAAGGCGTTTAAGCAGTTACCTGCAGGGTATCCGGTTGAGTGCATCTATCAATTCAACCCATCCAATAATCGTTTAAATATTTTAAGTCAAACGGAACTATTCGCGAAATGGGAGGCAATAAACCCGTACAATTATCGGAATGAACGAAATGATGCAAGCCCGACTTATCTATTGCCAGAACGAAGAAAGGGATATAATCATAAAAATAATCGTGACCGTGACTTTGAACGATAATTTATTCATCCAGCTTGCTGAATGTACATTTTTCCTTCCTTTAACCCAGATCCTTTATACTTATTCTATAAAATTCTATAAAAGAAATTATGTTTACTTAATTTCAAGTTATTTGCCAATTATTTTAGATTGTGAAAGCATTTTTACATCATTAATTCATGGGTCTAACTCCTATCTTTTTTCTTGACTTTTTTTTAGCTTGTGATCCAAACCTAATGATTTATGAAAATAAAGTTCTTTTCCGAAAAGGTGTTATAACGCAGTAGGGTAAGACTGAGAAGCAATGAATAACGACAATCATTAAGAACCTCTGAAAATCAATTTATTTCTGTAAAGACTGATATTGTTCCCTGAAGATCGATTCCTGTTTGAATTTTATTCAAAGTAGGAATGGATTCTCGATGCAAGATTACAGAATTGATATTGGGCTGGGCGCTCGCGGTAGGAAAAATAGATGTTTTGAAAATTTGGACAGATGTGTCGGAAAATGTTAGAATAAACGTCAAATCTTCAATGATTGAAGGAGCAGTATCAAATGCAAAAAATAGCAATATTTAATCATAAAGGCGGAGTATCAAAGACAACAACAAGCTTTAACTTAGGTTGGAGCTTGTCTCAACTTAATAAAAAAGTATTGTTAGTTGATACTGATTCACAGTGCAATTTATCAATGTACGCTTTGGGCGAGGAGAATTTTGAAAAGCACTATCTTAACAAATCGAAAGAGAACATTTATAGTGCTTTACTCCCTGCGTTTAAGTCCCAACCTCGATTGATTCAAGCAATTGAATGTCCCAAAATTAATGAAAATCTTTATTTGCTCCCTGGCCACCTGGACTTTACGGAGAACGAAGTTCAGTTAGGGATAGCAATGCAATTATCCAGTGCATTCGGTTCTATGGAAAATTTGCCAGGTTCAATTAATTACCTTGTGAATGAGACCGCCAAAAAATATAATATTGATTATGTTATTTATGACATGAACCCGAGTTTAAGTGCGATTAATCAAGATATTTTTATTTCTTCAGATTATTTTATTATTCCTGCATCCCCTGATTTATTTTCATTGATGTCTATTGATTCCTTAAATAGAGTACTTCCTTCTTGGGAAAAGTGGGGAACAAAAGCGCGCCCGCTTTTTAAGGATTCTACATACCCATTACCTTTTACCACACCTAAATTTTTGGGCTATACAATTAATGATTTTAATCTAAGTCATGGACGCCCTCAGCACTCTTTTAGAGGATTTATGGTTAGCATTTCTGATAAAATTGTTGAATCATTGTCACCATCTTTTAATAGCTGCGGGATGCTTATGGATGATCGCAAGTATAAGACGGCCTATCAACATATGAAAGATAGTTCACTAAATCAGAGTATTGATTATCCAGATTCGTATTGTTTAGCTCAAATTTCAAATTTCAACAAATTAATTGCAATATCTAATGCAACCTCAACTCCAGTATTTAATGTAAGACTGAATAAAGAGATGCTTCACAATGGGCAAGAAAGAACCCTCAAGTGGTTTAAATTTTTATATAAAGCGTTGGCTACTCGCGTTTTAGAGTTGACTTGCGATGAGCATTGAAAAGCAGTTTTTTGAAAGTCACATTGTTTCATTGCAAAGTCTCACATCGTTATATCAATACATTAATAATAACGCATCATTAGTGGATGCCGATGCACTTTTGCGTGCGGAATATGTTTTAATTGTTAGTGCCTTTGATAATTATCTCCACCAAATCGTCCGAAGACGAATTCGGGAGTTATTTTTTGGTGGGGCGGAAGTAGCATCTAATTTGGCGTTCCCGGTGCCTGTTTTTCAAATGATACATGATGAAGATGATGAGACAGTACAAAAAGAGATTTTTGATGCTGAATTAAGAAAAGTTCTTGAAAAAGATTCTTACCAGTCTCCCCGAGGTGTTGAATATGCACTTAATTTAATCCACATAAAAAAAATTTGGACAGATGTAATTCCTTTCATGGAAGATTCAGCCATTAATGTTAAACGCAGGTTATCATTGATTGTTAAGAGAAGAAATCAAATTGCCCATGAAGCAGATGTTGAGTACAATACAGGTTTTCCTCGTGATATTGATGAGCAGACAGTATTGGAATGTCGTGAATTCTTAAGTAAACTCGTTTCAAGCATTGATGCGTTGATTACATAATACAGTTCGATGCCTTAGATTCAGAATTAGATTGTACACCGCTGGGCAAACACACGAAGTTTTGTATTGAAGACTGAGTTCAGTCGTGTTTTAGTGTGTATTAAGAAGGTTTACTTACAGAAGACTTCAGTCTTTTTCCCTAGTTTTCAGTCGGCGACATTCATGAAATAAATGGGTGCAAATCGGGTGCAAAATTCATCAAAACTTTTTAAAATTTAATAAATTTTATCGCTACAATAAACACTCAAAATCCAGTATTATCAAGGCTTATTGAGATTTAATAGAACTTACCGCAACACCCGTCAACCATTTCCTAAACCGTGCGTCGCAGGTTCGATTCCTGCCAGGGCCATTATTACTATCCGACACGTTCGGATGGATTTTCTGAAAATCCCTTTATATCAAGGTTTGTTGATGCATCATTAACTTTCTCAAACCGACGCAATCCGATACTTTTTGAAATAATTTTGCATTTATTTTGCATTGGATTTGTAGATTTGACTCATCATATCATCAACTTGACGAGATTCTTTCTGCTCCATTTCGTCGAGAATATGTGAGTAGGTTTGAAGAGTTGTCACAATATTTTTATGGCCTAGACGTTTTGAAACGTATTTAATATTGATGCCACGATAAATTAATAAGGATGCATGAGTGTGCCGCAATGAATGGCAGGTCATCTCCTGCATGTTTAATTTTCGGCAGAGTCCTTTGAGACACTTATTGACAGCGTTGTTGGATACAAGCTCTGATTTTGTATTGACGAAGACAAGATTCTTGATATTCGAAGTCTGTTTCTTTTTCAGTTGCTCTAAAATTTTACATGTCTGATCATCAATTGTAATTGTTCTTTTGCTCCAATAATTTTTTGTGTTGCCAAAGTCCTTTGTGTCCTGATAATCCCATGTTTTATTTATTGTGATCGTTCTATTTTTAAAGTTAATACAGTCCCATGTCATGCCTAATATTTCAGCAAAACGTGCGCCCGTTGCAAGACCGAATAGAATAATGTATCGTGAAATAAAACGAGGTTTTAGATCGCTTAATAGTTCCCTTGTTAACCTTTTGACCTCAAATTCACTAAGAAATTTGAGGTTTTCATTTTTGGGAGGAATTTTTCCTTTAGTCTGGGCGCGATAAGTTGGATCTTTGAAGATTATTCCGTCTTCAATAGCGTCACGAATACAGGCTCTCATATACGTATGACGTTTTTTAACAGATGCAGTTGAATGATTTTCAGCATATTCATTTAGTGCTTGTTGGTACATTGACCGCGTCAGATCCTTCATTTTTACACCAGCAAAATGTTCTTCAGCAAAGCGCACAGATCGATCGATGTCGCGATCATTATCTAGCGAATTTTTCCCTTTTCGGTATATTTCGTACCATTCGCGCATGTGCACCGGAAACAGCCGTTCAGAGGCGGTTATATCGTTTCCTTTGTTTAGCAAAATAGCCATTTGAGATTCAGCGAGAGCCGCTTCTTTCTTTGTTTTAAACCCAGATTCATTTTTGGTTGAGTACTTTCCGTTTCTCTTTTTATAAGACAGACGATAGTACCACAACTTTGTTTTCTTATCCTGATTGACCGACATTGTTCTCACCCCTTTCAAATAACTGTTCTATCAAGATTTAGGATAATGAATATGTATTGTTCCAGTGGCGGTTGGCGTCATTGTAATATGTACTTCATCAGGAGAGTGCTTCATGATTTTGAAGAGAGCATATATAATCTCATTTTTTCGTATAGGTCGTTCGATATTTTGAATGCTAATGTGTTCATCAATTCCGTGTGCAGATGTTGATTTTGAAAACAATATTTCAGTGTTCCCCTTCACATAAAATTTAGCTGAAATATCACCAATGCCATTGTTTTTTAATACGGATAAGGGGAGGTCATTTTTTCGTTCATTGGTTACATCTTTGAACTTCATCATTTTCATCCTTTCATTTTTCAAGATTTACATAATATCCTATTACTTTCGCATAGATCTTGAGATCACGCGTCGTATCATAATCGATGACAATGTCCCTGAATTTTGAATCATTGGATTCTGGTCTGAAAATCAGAACTTCATCCTCAGCGTTATTGATAAATCGCTTCATACTGTATTCTCCATCATGAGAGAAAATCACAATTTGTCCATCACTCAGATTAGATTTTTCAAGTGGGAGACAGATCACATATGAGTGATTAGGAATGATTTTGTTCATGCTTTCACCATTTACGTGCAAAGCAAACGCATCTATCCGACTGTGGCCATTGAAGAATTGGATAGGCACCTGTATATGTTCAATATCATTCTTTGTTATCGGGGCAAGAGTTGAAAGCGCTCCTGCGGCGATATCACCATATAGTGGTAGCTCAACAATTTTATTGTCTGAATATGAACCTATTGATTTAATAAGATGAGAAGAAAAGCGAGGATCAAAATCCTCTTTGTTTATTTTTAGTGCATCCGCAATTAATTGACTATTTCCAGGTGTAGGAGTGGAAGTACCAGTAAAGTATCCACTCAACGTTGTTTTACTTATACCGCTTAAAGCAGACAGATCAGCCTGAGTGATTTTTCTCTTGCTGATAATTTTATTTAGATTAAATGATATTTGGCGAGCGATTTCCTCATCAAGAATTGTTCTGTTTGGACGAACCATTGTAACTGCTCCCTTTAGTTGTTTTCTATATTATAACGAATTAAATCGTATAAATAAAGACTTTTATATTAAGATAAACAAAATAATTCGATTTTATTCATTGACAGTACGAATAAAATCGTATATTATTTAATCGTGAAAGAAAGGAGTTGAGAAAATGAAACTTATGATCACTCTTGAGGCTGCAAGAAGAAATGCGGGTTATACGCTTAAAGAAGCGGCTCCATTGTTTCACATTCATGAACAAACACTTGCTGCTTACGAAAATGATTCATCTGACGTTCCGTTTTCATTTATTAGGATGATTCCAAACGTGTACCATTTCCCAACCAATAATATTTTTTTTGGCAAGAAGTACGAATTTATCCGTACTATACGAATGGAAAAAGAAGAGGTGAGCTGAAATGCCAAAGCAAATTATTTTGGATGACGAAACGCTGAAGCAGATGACTAAGCTCGGTGGTGATTATTTGTCGCATTATATTGGCTTGTTTGACGCCGATGAACTTTATCATTACGCAATAAAAAAAGGGTGGACAGAAAATCAATTGGCAAGAGCATGCCAATTGATCGCGTCCAACCACAATTTCAAGGAGGATCCTTACATTAGAATACATTAACTATTTAGCCAATCAGTATTCCGTTTTTTATTTCCAGTGGGGTCGCCTGACTTAATTTTCTCGAAGGAGGCTTTATACAGGGCAAGCTGAGAATCAAGATAAGTTTCAATATCTTCATTTTCCTTTTTCGGATTAGCCGCTACAACAGCTAAAGCGAATTCTGTGGGATCAATTTTCATTACTATCACCTCTTTTCAAGTGGATTGGTTGGTTGCCATTTCCATTTTATCAAAGAGGCGGGAGAAAGGAGTGAACAAATTTGCACGCCGTCGAGAAACGATTACTTGATCTCGTCGGTCAAATCTTATCAGGAGACGCACTCAGCTCGCGGGAGCGGGCAGAACTAAAAGAATCACACCAATGGCTGACGAACAGAATGCGGAAGCGTGAGGACCTTGAAAGTCTATCGTTTATTGCACATTGCAACGCCGATTATGATTGGGAAATGGAAATTTGTGCTGAACTTGAAAAACTAGAAAGGAGTTGATTGATATGCCCGAAAAGGTTTGGTGGACGATGAAAGACCTTGAGGAAGCGACAGGTTACAAATACGACTGGCTTTTACAAAACATTCTCTTTCGTCCTGAATACCGAAAAATGTTGGATATTGAAGGCAGCGGAAAATATGCTTGTGTTTATTATCCTGAACGTAAAGGTGACATGTGGAAATTCATTGCCTCAGAAATGAAAGAATTTCTTGAGACATACTTTGCTGACATTCTTCGCTATGATCGTCGACACAAATGGCAGCGCGAGAAGGTGGCTTCTGGATGAGCTATCGCGTCATCGATCATATTCACGGATATAAGCAAAAGCGATTCAGCACGCTTTATGAAGCGATGAATACCGCTTTTCAGGTTGCAAGAATGCAGACGATATTCGCGGACAAGCGGATTCATTTGTCAGTCATGGATGGGCGGCGGCAAACCATTGAAATTAGTGTGAAGCAGAGGGAGGGGGAAAGATAATGAATCCAAGGATAGTTAATTATAAAAATCAGCGTGTTTTGACCACAGAACAAATCGCTGAAGCCTATAACACTGACGTAAAGAATATTCAGATGAACTTTGCAAATAACAAAGATAAATTTGTTGAGGGGAAGCACTTTATTCTACTGACAGGTGACGATCTAAGGCTTTTTAAGAACCAACCCAATACGGTTGGGTTGGTTGGGAAAAATGCATCCAGCTTATATTTATGGACCAAGCGCGGTGCAAGCCGCCACTGCAAGCTACTAGATACTGATGAAGCTTGGAAACAGTTTGACAATCTTGAAGAAACCTATTTTGTCGCCCGTCCACAGATTGATGAATCACAGTTGAGCCCAGAACTACAAATGGCCAACAGCATTTTGCGGACGCTGCAAAATCACGAGCTCGAACAAAATCGACTGAACGCAAAAGTAGATGGCATTAAAGAAGTTGTTGGCCTGAACTCAAGTAATTGGCGTCAGGATACTCAGAAGCTCATTAGCAAAATTGCCCTCAAAGACGGCGGAGCCGATGCCTTTAAAGATGTCCGAACGGCCATTTACAAGGAAGTTGACCGACGTGGCGGATTCGATCTCGAACGGCGTTTGATCAATAAACGGCAACGCCTGGCATACGAAGGGGCGAGCAAGACCGCACAGGACAAATTGACTAAGGTCGATGTGATTGCTGACGACAAGCGAGTAATTGAGGTTTATTTGGCAGTCGTCAAGGACTTTGCCATTAAATACGGTGTGGAGGTTTAAGGAATGAAAGGAAACGCGCAATTATCTGAGAAGTACCATGAAGCATATTTTCGTGCGTTGTCTCGAGTGATTAAAAAGGCTGCCAAGGATCGGGGAACAGGCGACTTCCTGCCGGACGAAAAGAAAAAAGTTGCCATATATGCCGTCAAGTATCTCATTGGGTTCCACAAGCCAAAGCATCTAACTCCGGAAGAAGCAGAGAGTAACTTGAATTTCATCTTTATGATTGATGATTTCCTTGGCACA
>NZ_JAMXWM010000100.1 GCF_024125445.1 Sporolactobacillus shoreicorticis
ATTTGATGATTAAAAAGCATTTACGTTCAATACCGGTCAATTGAGCATTACCTTTTTCATCTTCTTTACGCAATTCATTGACGGTGATCCAATATAGTTTGTGCTGAAGCTTAGCTGCCTTTCGTGCCAATTTTGGACGGCTTTCATTTCTAAAGTCAGTCTCCGCTTTCACACAAAGTTGGAATAAATGTGTGACTTTATCTGAGTCCATCACTTTCATCGCCCCTCTCGAACTTCACGTCTCATCTGAACGAACATTTTTGTTGGGTATTGAATCTTAACCAATTTCTTGCTATCCCATTTCATATCCCGTGAAAATCCAACGATAAACTCGTTATAATATTTGACCTGCTGATTCTTGATCCAACGAACAAAATGAGGTCTAATTTCATTTTGTGAATGAGTGAGATGCTTCTTCTCAAGTTCGCAGAAACTGGTGAATAATAAAGCTGACTTAGCTGTTTTCTCAGTGATACGAGCCATTTTTTCTTCAAACGATTCAGTACGATCCACTGCAAGATTCATAGTTTTCAGCTCCCTTGATTTCCCCAAGATTGATCGCAGTCAATCCCAGTTTC
>NZ_JAMXWM010000101.1 GCF_024125445.1 Sporolactobacillus shoreicorticis
GTCGTGATTTTCTTCGTATTCTTAGGCAAATACTGACCGGGATTACGTTGCTTGACGGCTGGTTTAGCAGCCGGCTTAATCCCCGCCTTGAGCTTTGCAACCAGAGCGAGGTTTTGAGCAGCGGTACCCGTGTAATTCGTGATCCCGTAAGACTTCGCCAACTTCTCGCGCGCATCGTACGACCATGGTTGACCTTTAGACTTAAGGTAGTTTACAAGACTGATCGACTTGATCTATCCCACAGAGCTGCTTGCGCCTTTCGTGTACTTGCCGGCAAAGTCCTGACTAACATCAAAGTTGCGACCGTTGATATGCTCCGATGATATCCACTGCCAAGCCCCTTTTTTGCCATGCAGGTTCAGCAGACCCATTATTGTAGCGCGCAAGCCAAGGATCTTTTACGCTCAAACTGTCAGCATCAAGATGGTTTTTATAAAAGCTTGATCCGGTGTAAAGATCTACCTGATAGCCCTTATCCCGCATTGTCTGAAGGAATGTGTTGGTGTAACTGGTCAGATTAGCTTTACTCGCAGTCGCCAGTTCCACATCGGCCACAGCCAT
>NZ_JAMXWM010000102.1 GCF_024125445.1 Sporolactobacillus shoreicorticis
TCTATGCTCTGCGATGAGATTTTGACGAGAGAAGAATATGAACGGAAAACGAAGACAATGGGCGCTGACATTGCGGCAGCAAACTATCAGCAGGAGCCCATTGATGTGAAAGGCAAGCTGTATTCGAGTTTTAAAACGTACCAAGCGAGCAGCCTGCCGGTGTTCAAGCGCATAGCCAGTTATACCGATACCGCTGATGAAGGAGCCGATTACTTGGCTTCTTTTATTTTTGGTGAAACCTTCGATGATGAGGCGTATATCTTGGACACGATCTTTACAAAGGACGCGATGGAGATTACGGAGCCATTGCTTGCTAAAAAAATTCATGGAAATAAAGTCAATCTAGCATGGATCGAATCGAATAACGGCGGTCGCGGATTCGCCCGGAGTGTAGAACGGATCCTCAGGCAGAAGTATCGATCAAATAAAGCAAAAATTAGCTGGTTTCACCAGAGCAAAAACAAGATTGCTAGGATTCTATCCAATGCAACTTGGGTGATGGATCATGTGTATTTTCCGGAAGGATGGCGGAATAAATGGCCGA
>NZ_JAMXWM010000103.1 GCF_024125445.1 Sporolactobacillus shoreicorticis
ACCGCCGAACATATCCGTCTGCGTTTTCCTGTTTGTGACTTTAATTAAGAGCAAGTCATCGTTTTCGTAGGCCTTAATCAGCAGCTTATGGGACTCATCACTCCGAACATACACACCGTCGTTGTCGATTGACCATTCCTTAAATCCACCCAGGTATTCCTTCCAGCCTCCCTGTGTATCCTTCGAGGTTACTTCCACCGTATCTTTATCCCGGTTAATCGTCAGCCCCTGCTGGCCGGCAAGTGCTAACAGCTTATCACCAGTCGCATTCCACAGTGACAACAAAATATCCTTACCAGCGGTCGCTGAATTAAGCCGACTGGTTAGTTGGTCATATAATTCTGTTTCAGCAGCCATTGTTTTCCTCCTTAGATTTTGACCTTATAGCCTGAGAAAACGACAAAGTCATAGCCAATGATGGCATGCTTGGTGCCGTCCTCTTCATTCAAAATTTGAGACACGCCGTTTGGTACCTGCAGAATCATTTCATAGCCGTCCGGCAGTTCAATGTCTTCA
>NZ_JAMXWM010000104.1 GCF_024125445.1 Sporolactobacillus shoreicorticis
CGAGGACATTGAACTGCCGGACGGCTACGAAATGATTCTGCAGGTACCAAACGGCGTGTCACAGATTCTCAACGAGGAAGACGGCACCAAGCATGCCATCATCGGCTATGACTTTGTCGTTTTCTCAGGCTATAAGGTCAAAATTTAAGGAGGAAAACAATGGCTGCTGAAACAGAATTATATGATCAACTAACCAGTCGGCTTAATTCAGCGACCGCTGGTAAGGATATTTTGTTGTCACTGTGGAATGCGACGGGTGATAAGCTGTTAGCGCTTGCCGGCCAGCAGGGGCTGACGATTAACCGGGATAAAGATACGGTGGAAGTAACCTCAAAGGATACGCAGGGCGGCTGGAAGGAATACCTGGGTGGATTTAAGGAATGGTCAATTGACAATGATGGTGTGTATGTTCGGAGCGACGAATCTCATAAGCTGCTGATCCAGGCCTATGAGAATGACGATCTGCTCCTGATTAAAGTCACAAATAAAAAAACGCAGACCGATATGTTCGGCGGG
>NZ_JAMXWM010000105.1 GCF_024125445.1 Sporolactobacillus shoreicorticis
AAGTTTTGGAAAAAATTCCTGATCTGCCAATTTCTTTTGAAGTATTTGCCGATGATTTTGAAACAATGGAGAAGGAAGCCCTTAAGATTCATTCGTTTGGCAAAAATGTGTTTGTGAAAATCCCAATTATGAACACGCGCGGCGAGTCATCGATTCCGTTGATTAAAAAACTCTCCTCAAAGGGTTTATCACTGAATGTGACCGCCATTCTGACCATTCGTCAAGTAGAGGAAACGGTCGCCGCGCTGAATCCCAAGGTCGAAAATATTGTGTCCGTTTTTGCGGGGCGCATTGCGGATACGGGAACAGATCCAATTCCTTATATGAAAAAATCGGTTGACATCTGCAAGGAGAATAAAGGAGCAATGCTGCTCTGGGCAAGCTCGCGTGAATTGTTTAATGTCTATGAGGC
>NZ_JAMXWM010000106.1 GCF_024125445.1 Sporolactobacillus shoreicorticis
AATTTTGAGGGATACATTCCTTCAGTACATTTTGGTGGGGGCCTATAGCTCAGCTGGTTAGAGCGCACGCCTGATAAGCGTGAGGTCGGTGGTTCGAGTCCACTTAGGCCCACCATTTTTTGTGGGGCCTTAGCTCAGCTGGGAGAGCGCCTGCTTTGCACGCAGGAGGTCAGCGGTTCGATCCCGCTAGGCTCCACCATTAATTATGTCTATTACGGCATCATGAACCTTGAAAACTGGATAACGAAAGCAATGAATGAACGTCAAGAAACTGATCCTAATGTGACGGATGAGGAGCAAGAAGATCGAGAAAGCGCAGTTACCGAGAACCGGAATGTAGATTATCTACATGAGGATCACAGGGAACAAGCCGACGAAGAGATTCGCCGCTCATCAGCCGT
>NZ_JAMXWM010000107.1 GCF_024125445.1 Sporolactobacillus shoreicorticis
CTGCACTGTCTCCTGCTTCGTTTGTCACAATCGATCTGAAGCTATATTCCAGTCCGTTTGTCAGATCGCTAAAGGTATAAGTAAGGTCGTCCGCATTCTGCTCAACCGGTGCGCTCCAAAGATCATCCCCATCAGACGCTTTCTTCGCTTGAAACTTAATTTTCGTGACGTCCGATCCGCCGTTATTTTCCGGCAGTACGGCGGTTAGTGCTACTTGTCCGTCACCAGACACAGCCGTGAGCGTCGGTGCATCCGGAACGGTTACAGTACTCTCCAGATCAACCAAAGCGCCCGTGCCGGTCAGCGTGATTGAATAGGTCGTCGCGTCATCGTACGGCGCCTCAATCGGGTAGCTGGTGACAATGGCCAA
>NZ_JAMXWM010000108.1 GCF_024125445.1 Sporolactobacillus shoreicorticis
ATCCTGAAGCTTTTCCACAATCGCCATATTG
Source organism: Sporolactobacillus shoreicorticis (assembly GCF_024125445.1). Classification (GTDB taxonomy): domain Bacteria; phylum Bacillota; class Bacilli; order Bacillales; family Sporolactobacillaceae; genus Sporolactobacillus; species Sporolactobacillus shoreicorticis. Next base: position 32 of record NZ_JAMXWM010000108.1, read on the forward strand.
ACCGAGATTAAACCGTTTTCCTGTACAACCTTTTCAAACATTTCCGCAGCGGTCTTCTGCCTTACCGGTGATCCGGAGGCTTCCTCGACCAAAGCAAATGAAAAAAGTGCTTCAAGTGTGGCATATGGCATAACCCCATTATTTTTGGTGATTTCACCGACGATGCTTGTCTTTGTTACGGTTTCAATCGTTTTCACTTTTTTCGTGTTGTATTTCAACGTGTATTCTGTTCCATCAACGGAAAACATTCATTAAGCGCCCCCTTCCGGTGCAACCGGTGTCGCACTAACAACTTCACTCC
>NZ_JAMXWM010000109.1 GCF_024125445.1 Sporolactobacillus shoreicorticis
GTCTTGTAGCTTCTCCACAATCGCCATATTGACCGAGATTAAGCCATTTTCCTGTACAACTTTTTCAAACATTTCGGTCGCCTGCTTCTGCCTTACCGGCGATCCGGTGGTTTCCTCGACCAAAGCAAACGAAAAAAGTGCTTCAAGTGTGGCATATGGCATAACCCCATTATTTTTAGTGATTTCACCAATGATGCTTGTTTTCGTCACGGTTTCAATCGTTTTCACTTTTTTCGTGTTGTATTTCAACGTGTATTCTGTTCCATCAACGGAAAACATTCATTAAGCGCCCCCTTCCGGTGCAACCGGTGTCGCACTAACAACTTCACTCG
>NZ_JAMXWM010000011.1 GCF_024125445.1 Sporolactobacillus shoreicorticis
CTGGCATCGGGTGTTTTTTTATTAATTGACCATCATTAAAGATATAGTTGTCTGTTGTTTCAAGATCCCGTTAAAAACCGTGTGCTTCTTCAGGTACGGTTTTTACACATGTATGAGCTATTTTTGATTGGCACGGTTGGTTTGTGTGATGATGTCCGTAATTGAGTTTGCGGCTGTATCAAGTGTCTTTTTCGGTGCCTGACCGTTCATGACGCTGTCGATTGCCTGCTGCAGCTCCATACGTGCCTGCGGAGTGATTGTCGTCAGAAAGCCGCGTGTGTAATAGGAGGTGACGGTGCTGTGAAGCTGATCGGCGGAAACCTTCAGCTGAGGGATTTTTTTATACGTCTTTTTCAGCAACGGCTCATCATAGGCTTTGGTGTTAATTGGAAAATAGCCGGAGCCGACATGCCATTTGGCTTGCACGGCAGGCGACTCCAGATATTTCATAAAAGTAAATGCTGCCTGCTGTGTTTTTGCTGACGGGCCCTTCGGTAGCCAGAGCGATGCACCACCGATTGCCACTCCTTGCGGTTTCACGCCATCAGCGTGCGGCAGAAAACCGATACCGACTTTGAACGGAGCGTTTTGAATGATTTGTGCAGCGCTGGCGGATGAACTGAGGTACATGCCAAGTTTGCCAGTCAGAAAAGCGGTTTGTTCGTTGCCTCCGTTGGTACCGAAATAGGCCAGCAAATGTTCTTTTCGCATCTTTTGCAGCCAACTGAAGATACGTACACCTTTCGGGCTGTTGACCAATGATCTGGTGATTGATCCTGTCCGTCCGTTGGCATGATCATAATTGTAGCCGCGCTGTGTCGTCAGCATTTCTTCAAAATACCACGGATAGTTCAGGAAGGAAAATCCGTCCATTCCTTTATCTGTTTGCGTCAGTTTTTTTGCATCAGCCTCAACTTCGGAAAAAGTCATCGGAGGTTTGTTCGGATTGATCCCGGCTTTTTTAAATGCATCGGCATTGTACATCAGTACCGGTGTCGACGAGTTGAACGGCATTGAATACAGTTTGCCGTTAATCGTATAAAAGCTGAGAATATTTTTCTCCAGCGCGCTTGTATCGTAATGATTCTTATCGATAAAAAACTGAACCGGGGTGATATAGCCGCTGTCGATCATGAATTTTGTACCGACTTCATAAGTTTGAACGATTGCCGGCACGTCTTTTGTCCCGCCGATCGTACGGAATTTGGCTAACGACTCTTCATAAGAACCCTGATAGACAGGTTTGACATAAATTTTATCCTGTGACTGGTTAAAATCATTAATAATGTTTTGCAGCGTCTGTCCGGCAACGCCTCCCATCGAATGCCAGAAGACAACTTCGGTGCGTCCGGGTTCCGGTGCGGCGGCTGAGTTAATCGAATAGCAACCGAGCAAGAGCACCAGTATGATTACGAATATACTTAAGATCAACCTAAAATGTTTCACCTTGATCTTCCTTTCTGCGAAATATTACTTCAAAGCTCCGTCGGTTAAGCCTTGCTGCAAATGTTTCTGCCCGATGAACAGCACAATCAGTGTAGGTACAACGACGATCAACGCTGCCGCCATGACGACACCCCAATCGTTAACGGTTTCCTGTGATTGCAGTTGACGCAACCCGATCTGCAGCGGTCGAACGCGCTCGTCAGTGGTGGTTAAAAGCGGCCAAAGATACGTATTCCAAGTGGTTAGAAAAGTGTAAATGCCGAGTGTCACAAGACTGGTTCTGGAGACTGGAAGAACGACTTTCACGAAGAAGCGAAAATGACCGATGCCAGAAATCTGTGCGGCTTCCCACATTTCTTCAGGAATTGTTTTAAAATACTGGCGAAGCAAAAACGTGCCGAACGCCGAAGCGAAAAACGGGACAGTCAATCCGGCATAGCGGTTAATCCAGCCAAGATGCTGCACGGTGACGAAGTTGGGGATCATCGACGTTTCCCAAGGGATCATCATCGTTGAAATAAACAATATAAACAGCAGTCTTCGTCCTCTGAAGTGAAGGAAAACGAAAGCGTAGGCAGCCATTCCGGAAACGATCAGCACGCCAAATGTGACAATCAGCGATATAATGATGCTGTTAAACAGAAAACGCAGCAAGGGTACGTCGCGAAAAGCCTCCAAGTAGTTTTCCGGATGCAGCTGATGCGGAAAAAAATGACCGAGCAATACTTCCTGAGCGCTCATAAAGCTGGCCGATAGGGCATAGAGCATTGGAAAAAATAAGATCAGCGACAGGATGGTTAATACAGTGTATAGGCTAATCAATTTGATGCGTTTCATTGGTAGTGAACCTTCCTTTCGCCAAACTTAAATTGCAGTGCCGTAATCAGCAAAATGCAGAGGAAAAGCACAATGACTTCGGCACTGGCCATTCCAAAATCAAAATTAATGAATGCTTTCTGATAGATTGAGTAAACGATCAAATTGGTCGCATTGCCTGGTCCGCCTTTCGTTAGCAGGTCGATTTGTCCGAAGGTCTGAAATGCATCGATCATCGACACCGTAATGACGAAGAATAAAGTTGGTGAAAGCATCGGCAACGTGATGCGCCGCAGCCGGTACCAATAGCCGCATCCTTCGATCTGTGCATTCTCATATAAATGTTCGTCGATGTTTTGCAGGCCGCCAAGTAAAATCAGAAATGTAAAACCAAGATGCAGCCAAATTGTCGTCAGAGATACCGAGAATAAGGCCCAGTTTGGGTCGGCCAGCCAGTTGATTCCTGTAACACCCAGCAGACTGAGCAGACGATTGAGAATGCCGGCCGAGGGATTAAAGATGAACAACCAGACGACTGATGAAGCGGCGACAGAGATGCCCATACTTGAGGAAAAAATGGTACGGAAAAAGCCGATCCCTTTTAACTTCTCATTCGCCAGCAATGCCAGAATCAACGCTAGAATAATTGTCGTCGGAACAGTATACAGAACGAATAAAAGTGTGCTGCCCGCACTGGCTAGAAATTCCGGTGAACTAAGTAGCCGAGCATAATTATTGAAGCCGACAAATACAGTCGGCAGACCCTTACTGTCAGATAGAAAAAAACTTAATTGAAGTGTCCGGAATAATGGATAAAAAACGAAGACGGCAAATAGGATCAATGAAGGCAGCAAGTACAGCCAGGCTGCCGGCTGGGTGCCGAAAAGACGGTTAATTGGCTGTTCACGCGCGTTCGTTGCCGGAAAATCGGCCCCTTCTTTGATTTCAGTTTGCTCCATGACCATCAGACGGTCACCTCTTCTACTTTCTGCGAACGTTTTGGATCGTAGAGTATGTGACCGTCCTTCCGATCAAAAACTAACAGATTTTCAGGTAAAATAACCATTTCTTGCGCACTTTGGTCCGGAATGGTCCATTGCCCCTCCCATTTGGCTGTCCAAGTCTGATGGTCAAGCAAGAAGGTTAGCTGAGTCTCGTTTCCTAAAATTTCCGTATCGATAATGTTGGCGGAAAAATGAATGGCTTTATTTTGTGCAGAAGCAGGATGGGTGGCGGGATGGATATTTTCAGGACGGATGCCAAGGATGACTTCACCGCCGGCGATTGGCAATTCGCGGGTGATTGTCCAGCTTGCGCCGATCCGCAGTATTTTCTGTACATCATCATAAACGGCTGGCATCAGGTTCATCTGTGGCGAACCGATGAATGAGGCAACAAATGTATGATCAGGATGATTGTAAACGTCGATTGGCCGACCGATCTGCTGAACGGTGCCGTCATGGAGTACTGCCATTCGGTCACCCATGGTCATCGCCTCGATTTGATCGTGGGTGACATAGATCATCGTCGTGCCGATTTTTCGCTGAATCCGACGAATTTCTGAACGCATTCTGGCACGCAACTTCGCATCGAGATTTGAAAGCGGCTCGTCCATCAGACAAATTGGTGCTTCACTGACAATTGAACGTGCCAGAGCGATACGTTGACGCTGCCCACCCGAGAGCTGCCGAGGTTTGCGGTCGAGGCAGGGAGCGAGATTCAGCATTTCTGCTGCTTCACGCAGTCTTTTTTCGACAATGTCTTTGCCGATTCGATGTGCTTTCAAACCAAAAATGATGTTTTCCCGGGCGGTCAGATGCGGATAAAGCGCATAATTCTGAAAGACCATCGACAGGCTGCGTTTGCTGGGCGGGAGCAGATTAGCCGGTTTGCCGCCGATCAGCAGGGTACCCGACGTCATACCTTCCAAGCCGGCAATCATCCGGAGAATAGTACTTTTACCGCAACCGGACGGGCCGACCAGAACAAAGAATTCACCGGATTGAATACTGAGATTCAGATTCTTAATGATCACCGACCCGTTTCCATACGTTTTTGTGACATCGATCAATTCAACTGATTTCAATGATTAAACGCCTCCATTTTGCAAGATCGTTTTTCAGCGTTCAGTATAGCACGATCAGAAGTGGAAGACGCTTTCAAATTTTGATAATTACAAATAATTTATACAATTTACACGATATTAATGTCCTTCGACAAATGTCGACCTGATTGTCATTTCTATTAGTGAAAAAGGAGTAACCGCATGGGGTTATCTAATGAATAGGCTGCATGATTAAATACTACTAAAAAATGCCGGGGCAAGTATTTAAAAAATATTTTGCAGCCCCCACATGATGATCGCGACCACTGGAACGAGCACCCAAATATTTGATCCGATTAATGGCTGCTGTTTTTCTGCTTCAAGAGCCTTCAACTTTTCTTCATCCATGAGAGGATACCGCCTTTCACACGCTCGCAGTTTGGAATTTGCTCATAATTTTGTTCACATAGGCTTGTGTTTCGGCAAATGGAGGAATTCCGCCGTATTTTTCTACATTGCCTGATCCTGCGTTGTAAGCAGCCAAAGCGAGCGAGTAATTTCCATTATAACGATCAAGCAGCCGGCGCAGATACTTGGTTCCGCCTTCGATATTCTGAACAGGATCAAAGGCATTGGTCACTCCCAGTCCTGCTGCTGTTGCAGGCATCAGCTGCATGAGACCCTGCGCGCCTGCCACACTGGTGGCGTTTGGATTGCCGCCGGATTCGGCATCAATAACCGATCGAATTAATTTTGCATCAACCGCGTATTTTTTGCTCATCTTCTGAATGGTTTCATTATAATCAGATGCATCAGTGGAAGAGGTGCCCTGTGTTGCTAGTGGCGAGACAGAGGAGGAAAGCTGCTGCCACAACAGACGATCAGCTGCTGCATTTGAATTTGTGGACAGTGACGAATCAGAAGCCGCGGATGCTGATTCTAAAGGGCTGCTGCCCAGTGTACTTGTACTGTTCCTATTCATCATCAATAAAAGTAATGTGCTGAACAGATTGGTGTATTGATTATTCGTTTGTCCGGACGATAAATTTGATTGATCAGAGAAAATCTGATTGCCGGACATCACTGACATTGATAGAAGTTGAGCAATTGTGTTTGAATCAAGAGACATTGTCGGTTCAGCTCCTTTTTTCCTGTGTTGCTTGAAAAAGACGAATCATTTTACTTTTCGAAGATCTGCGGGGGATTGAGTGTTCAAGAAGCAATGCATTGAAGCTGTCCGCTCCTGAACCTTGTCCTGCCGCTTCGTATTCTAATTCATAATCATTATGATCCAAGTAAAGACTGTGATCTAAAAACAACTTACCGGATCGGTAAGGGAATTGACAGCGCTTCGTCGTCAATTCGCCAATGAGCACAAGCTGATCTGCATCCACGCCTATCTTTGTGACCGCCTGTTCGATTTCACCGGAAGGGACGATCCCAAGCTGGATCATGGACCGGCTTTCCTCATCATCAAGTTCTTGATGGGTTTCAAGAATGGCGCCGTTATGCGGTTGTTTTAATGTAAAGTCATACTGCGCTCCAACCGCTCGGATACGCAGAACCGTTTTTTTGTCCATCAAAGCGAAGGTGGGGGTGTCAAAATAATAATTGACTTGTTTGAAAAACGAGGATGTTTTTAATCCAAACGCCGTACAAAGTTTGGCAAACTCGTCACCTGTCAACATATTTTTATATTCAATTTCCAATTCCTGAGCCATTTTTCTTACTCCCCGCCTTCATCTATGGTGCTAAAGCAGATACTCGTAACTTCTTCTAAATTATGACATAATGGGTGTGAAGAAACAACTGACCGTAGTAAATTTTCAGGTGGAAGAACAGCATTATGACGACACGTTGTTCTTGTCTTTGACCAGATGGAGTGATTGGAATGGAGTGGGATATATTCCTTGCGCCCTACAAACAAGCGGTAGACGAGCTTAAAATTAAATTGCGCGGCTATCGTGATCTTTATGAGGTGACCTCGGAAAATTCACCGATTGAATTTGTTACAGGCAGAGTGAAGCCGATACCGAGTATTATGGAAAAAGCGCGGCGAAAAGCAATGCCGCTGACTCAGTTGAATACACAAATGCAGGATCTTGCGGGGATACGTGTCATGTGTCAATTTGTAGATGATATACATCGGGTAGTCGAACTGATTCGCAGCCGTACGGATTTAGTTGTCGTTGAAGAACGTGACTACATTAATGAAAAGAAAAAAAGTGGCTATCGTTCTTATCACGTTGTTGTTCAATATCCTGTGCAGACAGTGAGCGGCGAGAAGAAAATTCTGGTTGAAATTCAGGTACGCACGCTGGCAATGAATTTCTGGGCGACGATTGAGCATTCGCTGAACTATAAATACAATGGTAAAATACCGATTGATGTAAAAAAAAGGCTGCTTCGTGCTGCTGAAGCTGCCTTTCGTCTGGATGAGGAAATGTCCCAAATAAGAGACGAAATTCGTGTTGCTCAGCTGCGCTTTCTTCAGAAAAATGCTAATGAAGAATAAGTCATGGAGCGGCATATGGGACCGCAATGAATAACTTGGAAGAAGGTTATGGTGAGATGGAACAAACACCGCGATACATAAAGAGTGTTCCTGCCGGCAGCTTAAAAAAATTTGCGATCGAAAAAAGAGGGGATGAGCTCTCGTCTGCGCTGCGGAAGCGTATTTTCGAGCAGTTGACCGTGCACAAACTCATTTATGATGACATGGAACCCGATCTCGTCATTTCAGTTGGCGGTGACGGTACGCTGCTTCAAGCCTTTCATCGTTATTCGGATCGCTTAAGTAAAACGGCATTCGTAGGACTTCATACCGGACATTTGGGCTTTTATGCCGATTGGACTGCTGAGGAGGTTGACGATCTTATTCAATCGGTCATTGAAAGAACCTTCGACATGGTCGAATACCCGCTTCTGCGTATTGCTGTTGATTTTGTGGATGGCACAGAGTCAAAACATTTTTTGGCATTAAATGAATGTACGGTGCGAAGTGTTGAAGGGCTGCTTGTTGCGGATGTGATGATCAAGGGTGAAAAGTTTGAGAGCTTTAGAGGAGATGGGCTCTGTTTTTCAACACCAACAGGCTCCACTGCCTACAATAAAGGACTTTCCGGAGCAATCATTCACCCCTCGCTTTCTTCGATTCAGCTGACGGAAATTGCATCGATTAATAATCGAGTTTACCGAACTGTGGGTTCACCGCTTATATTGCCTGAACACCACCGCTGTCAAGTGATGCCGGTCACTGACCGATCCTTTACACTTTCAGTGGATTATTTATCAGGCGTTCACGATCAAGTGAAACAGATCGAATTTGGTGTCGCAGAAGAAAAAATCCGCTTCGCACGTTTTCGACGCTTTCCATTTTGGCGGCGTGTGCGCGATTCGTTTATTGGCTAGTTATTTAAGATAAGGACGTGAATGAGGAACAGCAGGTTCCGAATAAAATGGAGAAGCAATGTTACACCATCGTAAAAACCATCAGTTCTGCCGAACAGGGAATGGTTATGCGCGATTATCTAAAAAAAGAAATCAAAGTGTCGCGGCGTGCGTTGTCTGCAATTAAATATAAAGGCGGCAAATTACTCGTGGATGGCAGGGAACGCTCTGTGCGTCACGTGCTTCAGAGGGGTGAGCAGCTGACGATTGTTTTTCCGCCGGAGACTCCAAGTGAATTTCTTTCTGATGAGTCCATGCAGCTTGATATTGTCTATGAAGATGATGTGGTCCTGATTGTAAACAAACCGGCAGGAATCCCTGTTATTCCGTCTCATCAGTATCCGTCCGGAACATTGGCAAACGGTTTGCTGCGTTATTTTAAAGACGAGAATCTTGCGTCTACCGTTCATATTATTAATCGGCTGGATCGTAACACCTCCGGCTTGATGCTGGTTGCGAAGCATCGATTCAGTCATGAACGTTTTTTTAAAATGCAGAAAAAGAAAGAGATTCATCGCAGATATTTAGCATTTGTCGAGGGAATCATGCAACAGGATCAAGGCGTAATCGATGCACCGATTGGCCGCCGGGACGGAAGCGCAATTGAACGAATGGTTGATTGGCAGAATGGTCGACGGTCAATCACGCATTACAAGGTGCTTGAGCGATTTAATGATTGGACACTCGTTGCTGTGCAGCTGCAGACAGGGAGAACACACCAGATCCGTGTTCATTTTGCCTCGATCGGGCACCCGCTCCTAGGTGATGATCTGTATGGCGGCAGCTTGGAACGGCTGGATCGTCAGGCGCTGCATAGCTTTGAAGTGTCCTTTATCCATCCGTTCACCGGCGAACTCATCCACCTGCACAAACAGTGCCCAGACGATATGCTGACACTTCTAGCAAAGCCGATCAATCTGGAAATGATCTGAAGCGATCCGAGATTTGCGGCATGGAGGATGGAACGGCAACCAGTTCCATTTCCGGGTAGCGCAGCGCGCTCAGCATGCCGCCGAACACGCATCCGGTATCTAAATTCAGTGTATGATTTTTCCAGCGCGGCCTTGACACCGGAGTATGGCCGTATACGATTAAAGGATCTCCATGATACTTTCTTGCCCAATCACGTCGTTCGGGGAGTCCTTTCGCATCTTTCTTTCCTGTCGTATCGCCGTACAGAGCGAACGATTTCATCGCGCGCGTGAGCGGCTTAAACAAATTTTTTTCCTGCATGCCTGCATGACAGACAACTAATCGCTGCTGATCGAGGTAGAGAATCAGCGGCGATTTTCTGTAAAGAGCAATGAATTGTGCCGAGATCTGTTCCCGCTGCTGGCTGTCCAATCGATTGAGTTCTTGTACGGTTGTTTCAAGGCCGTGAGTCACCTGTACGTTATGTCCCATGAGGAGCCGATAGAGCTTATTGCAATGGTTGCCGGGGACATACAAGGCAAGACCTTGTTCCACTAAATGGGCGACAATTCGAATCATTTCAACGGAAGCCGGACCGCGATCCGTGATATCACCGACAAAAACAAGCATTCGTTGCTCAGGGTGGATGAGCAGATGATGGTCCCATTGGTAACCCAGTTTCTCAGTCAATAGCATAAACTCTGTAAGACAGCCATGGATATCTCCAATCACGTCATACATGTGCATCATTCCTCGATAAATGTATTCAGTATTATTTTCCCCAACTTATTTTTAATGAATCGCTCTCAATGCCAATCTTTTGCAGTTTTCTATTTGTGAGAAAAACAGCCACTGACTGCGGCTGTTAGGAAAACATGAACTTTTGTGTCTGCATGCGTACGCTTTGAACAATGCCGACGCAGATCATGCTGGAAAGCAGTGAGCTTCCTCCATAACTTAGAAATGGCAAGGTGATCCCGGTAACCGGCATGACTTGAATGGTCATGCCGATGTTTTCAAATACTTGAAACATGACCATGCCGACGATCCCGGTACAAATATAGCTTCCAAATGGGTCATGCGTTTCAACTGCTGCTTTGATTACGCGGGAAATAAACAAGAAGAACAGCAGAATGACCGTTACCGCACCCACGAAACCAAAGCTTCCGCCAATCACAGCGAAAATAAAATCATTATAGGATTCAGGCAAGGTGATTGCCGAGTTAAACCGATAATTGAAGAATTCTCCGGAACCGATTGACTTAAGCGACTGGATCAGCTGATAGCCAAAATCATCGGAATATTTTTCAGGATCCTGCCAAGCTAAAAAACGATTTTTTTGATGCGATTGAAGAAAAATATTAACGATTTCGGGAAAGTGGAACCAGCTGATGGCGAAAAAAGCTAATCCACAAATAATCGCTGCCAAAATGCCGACAATGAGTTTCCAGTTAATTCCGCTGACCAAAGTCATGGAAACAATAATGCTGAACATGACGAGTGCGGTTCCAAGATCCGGCTGAGCAAAAACCAGCAAAAAGGGCGGAAAGGATACAAGCGCAATTTTGCCGAGCAGTAACATGTCCTCTTTTAATCCGCGAATCGAATACTCCTCATTATGTTTATCAATCGTTGTTGCTATGGAGACGATCATAAATAATTTCATGAATTCGGAAGGCTGCAGCTGTCCGATGCCCGGAAGCGCGTACCAGCTCATGGCACCGTGTGATTTATCAACCATCGGAATCGGCACGCCCAGTTGTGCGAAAGTAAGACCGAGTAGCAGCGCCATGCCGATTCCATAGAAAATCCAGTGCATCCGTTTCAGACGGTCATAATCAAAGAACATGATCCCAATGGCGACAATTGTACTGAAGATATACCATGCAATCTGGCGGTGAGCCATGCCCAGAGCAGGCGCTCCGGATTTGAGCGGAGCCATGGAGATTGATAAATAGCTGATGCAGGCGAACAAGAAGATAATAAAAAATAACGTATAATCTATTTTTGCAAGGGAATCTCTATTTAACATGAGTCTGTCCTTCTTCTAAAAAGTTTCGTGGGGTAACCATAGTGATTCATGAGTAATACTTAATCATGATAGCGTAAAGCATAAAAAAAAGAAACATTAAGATGGATCAAGTAAAGTGCGGCTATACTGTTCTCTAACGATGGCCACATAAAGTATTCGCCTACCCATTCCTTTTTCTAACGAATTTTGCAAATCAATGGGTGCGCCCTTTTGTACGTAAAAGGACGCGGGCGTTCTTTCATGATATAATAACGATTGGATTGACGTGATCTACGAGGGAGGATTGGACATGGAATTAACTCTTAAAGGGCGTACATATGTGGTTATGGGCGTTGCCAATAGGCGCAGTATTGCGTGGGGCATCGCGCAGGCACTTGATCGTGCTGGAGCCAGACTCATTTTTACGTACAATAACGAACGTTTCCGCGAACCTGTGGAAAAGCTGGCGGCAACGCTTGATGGAAAGGATAGCCTTTTCTATTCGTGCGACGTCACGGTTGACGAAGAGATCAAAGCGACTTTTGAAAAAATCAAAGAAGACATCGGCAAGATTGACGGCCTGGCACACTGCATCGCGTTCGCCAAAAAAGAAGAACTTGACGGAGATTATATGAACACGACGCGGGACGGCTTCTTGCTTGCACAGAATGTCAGCGCTTATTCATTGACCGCCGTGCTCAAAGAAGCGAAAGGATTGATGACGGAAGGCGGGAGCGTCGTTACCATGACCTATCTTGGAGGCGAACGCGTCGTAAGAAATTATAATGTCATGGGTGTGGCGAAAGCCAGCTTGGACGCAAGCGTAAAGTATTTGGCGAGTGATCTTGGCAAGGATAATATTCGTGTAAACGGCATTTCTGCAGGGCCGATCCGCACATTGTCGGCAAAGGGAATTTCTGATTTCAATGGCGTTCTGAAAGTTATTGAGGAGAAAGCACCGCTTCGTCGCTCGATTAGTCCTGAAGACGTCGGCAATACCGCACTTTTCCTATTCAGCGATCTTTCTAAGAATATTACCGGCGAAACCATCCATGTTGACGCCGGGTTCAACATTATCAGCATCTAAATAGCAGCATCATGATTTTGTCTGGGCGAATTCATGATTCTATTACACTAATTCCATATTCCATGTTTTCATTTGTGGAACAGAAAAAAACGGTACCCGCTTCTCTATAGAGAGGACTGGTGCCGTTTTTTTCTTTAGTTGTTTTTCGGCCGCCAGGTTACACGACCGCAAGTGCTGCAGCCGCTTTTTCTTTTCTTCGGCCTCGCAAAAAAATCATCGGCTTTGCTCTTCGACTGATTTTCATCAATTCGTCCATCAGCTTCTTCTCTACTCACCGAACACATCTCCTTTTTCTTTGGCCTTCACCATTTTATTCAGAATGCGGTGGATCGTACGGGCGATCACCACTGTTAATATGGAAGGGATCAATTTCAACAGAATTCGGATCATCCTCCTCATGATGAAAGGGCTGAATCAACTCACCATCCGGCTCTGCATCCTGTTCATCAAATGCGGGGGAAAAATGATTTTTCCGGTCTTCGATCGGATCCTGTTTTTCTGCCCGCTGCCTCTGATCCGGAGACACAGTCTTTTTCTTACTCGGCCATGCCGGCCATTTTATGTGCCGGGCAGAAGTTAATTCCTGCTTTTCCCGTGCTTCATGATTTTCATTCAATTCGTTCACCTCCGATATTTTTCGGACACCTCCGCACTATGTGCTCAAAAAAGAAAAGTTCACTATAGATGAGAATCTGCTCCAACAACCGTTCGTTGAATTTTTCTAGTTATCCGCACAAAAAATGGGCAGCCATAATTGTGCCAATCCCCGTACCATACCCATACTATGTAGGGAAACAACCAACCATGTTTTTTTATATTTGACAGAAAGGAAGGTTTTGCATGGGAAGTAAACTAATCTCCAAGCCAAAAAGCAGGCTTAAGGATGAATGTATCAGAGTTCCCAAGGTCTACGACTGGGTAACGGACAAAATCGGTACAAAATTAAAACTTCAGTTTACCGACGCGCAGCTCGAAGACATTGAATGCGCTTTGGCCGACCCAAGCAGACGACCACTGCGTGTGGTGGTTAAAACACCGAAAACTCCGCCATTATTTCCGCTCGATGACAGTGGGGTAAAAAAAGGCGAGCATAAAGATTTCTTTTGTGAGCAGGTTGGTGGGAAACAATCTGTTGAAGGACATCTTTATGGGCAAGAAGTGAACGCTCAGCTTGTCACGATTCTGTTTACGGCAACCATTACTGTTCTTGTCGTCGACAGAGAGGGAGAAGTGGTCACGAAACTGAAAACGGATGTCAGCGCTCTTGAACCATTTGCGCTTTGCTATCCGAAAGGAACAGATCTTCTTTGCAGAGTATCGAAAATCTCTGCGCGCATCCTGGATAATTCGGTTATTCTCAATGGACCATTCCCGCCGTTCATTAAATTGAAAGTATTTTTCTGTGCGGATATTCAGGTTGAGGCAGAAGTTAAGCTGTCCGTTCAGGCGAAATTCTGCAAACCGCGCGGCAATGATATTCGTGTCGATGATCCGGATTTTGATGATCCGTGCCCGACACCGGAATTTCCGAAAGAATGTGACGACATTTTCCCAAGAAAGAATCATAAGGTTATTGCACGAGGAGAAGCATCCGGACCTGTAACGGATGAGTGCGAGTATGATGGTCGCGCAGCTATAAAAGTCGCGATTGACAGTGATGATCTAGATGACAGCAGTCTGAAATTCAAATATGAAGATCCGGATGATGACAAGCATGATAAGGACTTTACATTTGAGGCCGACCGATTCGATCCTTCTTCACTTGATGTTTTTGAGAAAAACGGCTATTCAATTTTAAAGATTGCCGGCGTCGGTCATGCCGACAGCAAAGAAGTAGGATTTGAACTTGATCTGGCTGACGGAAACGGTGAAGATAAATTCAGTCTGAAGATTATCAGTAAAAAGAGCGGAAACGTAACGTTTGCGACCGGATTAGTCGAAGTTGATGAAGGAACGATTAAAATAGACCTCGGTTAAGCATGATCGGACGTAGGGAGTGATTTGTTCACTCTCTATTTTTTTGTACAAAAAGAAAGTACAGAGTGACAAAGATAAACGATTAGCGGATGAGCTGAGACTTGGCCTCACCAAGTTTTCTAAAAAGTTAAGAAACATTCTTGACTCGCTTGAGGGGCGCAGGACTCTTGAGGGAGTGAAGGGAAGCTACTGAAAAAGTCCAACATTTTAAAATCAAAAATTTGCAGATGAAGAATGAGCGCTCAGATTCGCTTCTAAGCGACGTTTTTTATGGGGAGACTATTGTGACCCCAAAAAAGTCCATTTTTTTAAAATCGGCAGTTTTCAGTGGTCTCAGTGCAGGTCAGGGGAGATCCCGCAGACATTTGACTTGTTGAGGAGGCTCCCGGACTGCCCGCGAGCAACTGGAGTGTATTCAGAACCGGGCGTTTTTTGCCCGGTTTTTCTTATTTTTCAACTAAATGCGGCTCATGCAGAGAAAAAAAGAGGAACAAGCAATGGACGAGTTCTTTCCTCATATACTGGTTTCAGTGATGACATTTTTCGGGAGGCGCCGACCATGACCAGCCAAAAGGACATGTTAGCAATGGCTTCATTGGAAGACAGGCAGAAATTTTATCGAAATAAGGCGCTGAAATTGGAGCAAAGCATGATCTTCGCTAAGGAAGAAGTCGCGCAGTTAAAAAAAGAGCTGAGTGAAAAGACGGCAAAGACGAAGGATATAGATAAGAATTATGAGAAACTCAAGAACCAACTAGCCGCTCTGAATAAGGATTATGTGGCTCTGAAGCAGCGTGAACAAGAGATTCAAAAAAAGCTTGATACCGCCGAAGCAACCATTGAACTGCTTAAACAGAATCAGCGCGCAGCATCGGACTTGTCAAGTGATGAATATAGACATCGTGTCCAGGGATATGAACGTTTGCTTGGCGAAGTACAAACAGAAATTAACGATAAAAACAGACGTATTGAAGTCTATGAAAAACGGCTTGCTATTCTGGAACATCGGTTAAAGAACGAACACAAAAAAACAGAACCCATTCCCGCCCCAAGCAATGACGGTCATCAACAGGAAAAGTACGGAGCAATTTCCTATATCAATTACGTTTGGATTCTTAGCGGGAAGAAAAGTTTAATTCAAGGCGATGTGCTCATTGAAAATACCGGCGCGCTGTCTTTGGATACACCGACAATCTGTTTTCGTTTTCATCCGGGAGATATTGCGGCATTAAAAGGGCATGTCATTCATGAAGAAGATGCACCTTTGGAACAAAGCGAGCAAGAAGAAAATGTATGGGTTATTTTGGACATGGAGGGAGGAAGCGAGAAGAATCAGTCCGGAGAAATATGGGTGAGACCATCGGATCCAATAATTATAAATCCGGGACAATCGACGGCGTTTACTAATTTTCAAATTCCTGTTGATCACAGTTACTTGGATTCTGTGCGTATTGAGTGCTTTGTTTTCTTTGGTGACGATGTATATAAGGTCAAATGTGGCAATGAAATCGTTGTAAATACATCATTTCATGAGCAGAAAAGCGATATTGATTGAATGGCAGATGACATGGTGGTCAGGTTCAACATCTGGGATGATGAGCATTGCTCGCATTAAATTTCGGATCAGTGTTTTTTGTTTACGACCGTATCCTTTGAATGAACAGTCCATCCTCATTTCGCCATTCGGCAACCATAATTTGATCCGGCTCATCGACGGAGTGCCTTTTCAGTTCGTCAATAAGCCACGCTTCTGTTTTACCGATTAAACGCAAATTCTTCTCAATAATCGTTCCGTCACTGATTAATGTGATTGGAAGAGAAACTGCCTGATTAGCGAGCTTCAGATCCTTGCGTTTTGTTTGTTCATACTCTGATTTTCGGAGAACAGAAATTTTGCCGTTCGGCTCCAGTATCGCAAACTCAATTTCCCGTAACGAAAAAATATCCCGATCGCGCAGAAGCATCTGCAAGTGATTCATGTCTACACGATTTTTCTTCATGATTTCCCGATCTATTTGACCTTTATTAATAATTAGAGCTGGCTGGCTCTCAAAGAAGCCACGTGACTGATGGTATTTCAGCGTAATAATATCAATAAGATAGATCAAAATGCCCCAGAACAGAATGGTGAAAATGACCTTGAAGACATGGGTTTGAGGATCATAGATTGCATCACTGACAAAATCGCCGACAACAATCATTGAAATGAAGTCAAATGGCGTCGACTCAGACAGTGACGCCCGACCCATGACTTTTGTCAGAAGAAGCAGGGCGAATAATCCGACACTTAATTCAACGCAAATAGAGATAAATTCATTCATGTACACATGCCGCCTTTCGAATGCCGAGCCGTTGTGTTAATCGCAAACTTCATTTAGTTTTTGAGAATGAAGCAGATTTTATACAGGATAAATAGTGCGCATGTCTGAATAAAGAAAAATTGCGTTTTTCTATGTAAAAAGTAAGCACTGATATTCGTTCTTGCTTGAAACGAGGTGATTGCGCTATGATAACGGTGCGGAGTCTTGATCGCGGGCGCCCCATTTTGACGTGTTTTTTGCGATACTTTTGTGACTTTTCTATTCTTCCGTCATTTATTTTCGTTTTTTGGCATAAAATGAAGAAGGCAGTTTGTGCAATTTTTGGCGTTAAGCAGGGGAATAAAGCAACTTATTTTAGATGATCAATACCTGAGTTTTATGTATTTTTTCAGCTGCATCCTGTTTTTGTGCAGTTTTTTGAATCAGTTGTATATGAAAATACAATAATGTACAGAATGACGGGTCAATACTATGTCTTGATCTGTTTTTGGAAGGAGAAAAGATGAATGAGTGAACAATCCTATTCGAAAAGTATGACCTACGCACCTGGTCTGCCAAAAGGTGCAACTTTTTATTCGGCGAATAAAAAAAGAGTAACTTCTGAGGCCATCGCAAATGCCGTTGAAGCGGCCTTAGAAGAGCGCGGTGTTACCATTGAGGATATTGCAGAAATTGTTTTAGATTTACAGAAACCCTTTATGTCCGGATTGACGATTGATACATGTGTGGAGAATGTTCAGGGCGTACTTGCCAAAAGGGAGTTGCAGCACGCAATTCTCGTGGGAATAGAACTTGATCGGCTGGCTGAAAAAAAATTGCTGTCTGAACCTCTGCAGTCACTTGTAGATCAAGATGAAGGCCTATTTGGTGTGGATGAAACGATTGCATTAGGTGCTGTATCCAGTTTTGGCAGTATTGCGGCGACGACCTTTGGCTATCTGGATAAGGTAAAGCCTAAGATTATCGGCCGGCTGGATCTTGAAAAAGAGGGGAAAGTCAACACGTTCCTTGACGATTTGATTGCCAGCATTGCGGCTGACGCATCAAGCCGGCTTGCTCATCGAGTGAGGGATGATGAAGAAAAACGTGTTTCTCAATCCAACTGTAAATAAGCGAATCCTGATCTTGTAGATTCGCTTTTTTGGTACAAATAAGAAAATATAAAAATTTAGAGGAATGTGGAAGTGCAATTAAGGATTCGCCGCTCAGTGGCTTGACGAAGCCATGTTTTCTAATGATATAATGTTATAAAGTTGGTTTTAACACAAATAAAAAGTATAAAATATGAACGGAATCGAGTGCAAGTGGCCTGGCAAATAAAGAAACTTTTGCTGAGCACATGTATGTCCCATACGCAACGCGAAAGTTATCATCCTGTGAAATACGTCCTGTGGTGGGATGAAGCTAGGTCATCAGTGACCGCCACGGCGGCGGCTTTGCTTTCGCCAGAGGATTGGCAAAACCAAGTTTTCGAATAAGGTAACGCGATTAACTGATGAGGTGCTGAATATGACCTGTTTTCTTGTGCTACATGGGCTTGGCGGCAGTACGAGCGGGCACTGGCAAGAGTGGCTGACTGAAGAATTGAAGAAAAGGGGAGCGCGTGTCTGGTTTCCGCAGCTTCCTCAATGGGAGCATCCGGTAAGAGGAGCGTGGCTTGACTGCCTTGAAGAGACAATGAACGAGATTCCTAGGGATGAACCTCTGGTTGTGGTAACACATAGTTTAGGCTGTATTCTCTGGCTTCATTATGCGTCACGGCATGATGCAAGGAAGGTGGATCGATTAATCATGGTCTGTCCGCCATCTGAGCATTTGGACAAACCAGAGATTCAGAACTTTTTTCCGCTTCCAAAGGATAAGACTGTATTGCAAAAAGTCGCAAAGAAATCGTTATTAATTTTATCAACAAATGATCATTTTCTGCCTCAAGACAAAATGAAACAGTATTTTGATTTTCATGTACCTTGTTTGGTTTTCCCAGAGCAAGGGCATATCAATATCCAATCTGGCTACGGACCATGGCCATGGATGCTTCGTTTTTGCTTAGAGAATGATGTATACTGGCCGTGCGTATCGGTCTGAACAACACAAGCCAGAGGCAGCAAATCCTCTGGCTTGTTTCTTAATTATTTAGTTGTTTCTCAAATGTTTTTGGTAAACGTTCTCAAGCTCGGTTAAGGAAAGCTCGTAAAGTTGATGATTTTTGAACTTAAAAATACCGTGATCAAGCATCTTGCTGATAAGATCACTTTTTTTTTCTTCATAGCTTCTTGTGAGCGTATTGGACATCACCCACACCCCTTGTTTTTCATAAAAATGATCGCATGGAAACAGATTAAAAGCGCCTTGCGACGGTTGCGGATAGTCTAGGTTCGGACATACGCGTGCTTAGCAAAAGTTCCTTCATTTGCCGAATGGCTTATACTAACATCCTCTGACTTTTTAGGATTTTATAGTTCATTTTTGTATAAAAAAATCTATTTATGCGTTTTGGACCCGCCTCAATAGTTCAAGTGCGTCATTACCGCTAACCATGATCAATTCTTCAAGTAATTCATCACGTTTCAAATCCAACTGAATAATTCGTTTTGCTAAATTTGTTGCTTTATCTTGTTCCATTGGGATGCCTCCTAAGATCATTCTCAGTACAGAACTTAATTATTATTTTAAACGGAATGCATGATTTCGTCCAATATTTTGTCATTAATTCTTACATATTGATTGATGTAAGTGAAATAATGATGTAATATTATCTTACAAAATGTTTCGTGATTAATGAGTCATGTTGGTTGCGAAGAGAGGATGATAAATGAATGGTGACGCATTCTCCAAAGGACGCATATTTATACAAAAAAGTCATCACGATCGGAACTGTTTGTGAGCTCACAGGCCTCAGCGAACGTCAAATCCGTTATTATGAAAAAAGAAAATTGATTTTCCCTGAGAGAACAGAGCGGGGGAATCGGAAGTATTCTTTTTCCGATGTGGAAGCGCTTATGGACATAGCTAATAAAATGGAAGACGGTATGCAGACCTCCGAGCTGCGCAAAGAAATGCAGAAAAAAGAGAGCAAGCGTTATGATAATAAGCTGAGAGAACGCATGATTCGTGGACAATTGAATGCCTATTTTAACAAAAGAGATTAATGAATCTTGAATTTATCAGGATCCGGCACTATGCCGGATCTTTTTGCATTACCGAAAAACAGATTTTAGATCGGAAATTGTCGTTATAAGGGCCAAATAGAAGCGTTATTCTTGTTGAAAAAACGCCTGTAATTGAAAAATTTCATCTTAACGTTAGTCCTGTTTGTCACAAAACAGCAAAAAATGTGCCATATTTTGTTCACAAAATTGTCATGAAATAATACGAAAAGTATGCTATGGAAGTTGTAAAGTAAGAGGTGGAATGTGACATCTGTTACACTTTTTTATTTTTAAACCCGATTGAAAAAGTCGGGAATAAGCTTTATGTCCTTATAGATAAATGGTGACGTGAGTGAAAGGTCACCAACTTGAAAAGAGGAGAGAGTATGGACGTATTGAGTTTAGCGAGATTTCAGTATGCGGCAACAACCATTTTCCACTTCTTTTTTGTTCCGTTGTCCATCGGTCTAGTACTGATTGTGTCAATCATGGAAACCATGTATGTTGTCAAGAATAATGAAATTTACAAGAAAATGACTCAATTCTGGGGAAAGTTTTTTCTAATTAATTTTGCGATCGGTGTTGTGACGGGGATTCTGCAAGAGTTCCAATTCGGGATGAACTGGTCCGAGTATTCGCGATTTATGGGGGATGTCTTCGGAGCGCCTCTTGCGATTGAAGCGTTGCTGGCCTTCTTTATGGAGTCTACATTTATTGGCCTTTGGCTGTTCGGGTGGGACAGACTGTCGAAAAAAGTTCATCTTACCTGCATTTGGCTGGTTACGGCTGGAACGACTTTATCGGCCCTTTGGATTCTGACTGCAAACTCATTTATGCAACACCCGGTCGGTTTTCATATTAATAATGGTAGGGCGGAAATGAATGATTTTCTGGCACTTCTCACAAATCCTCAGCTATGGGTAGAATTTCCGCACACAATCTTCGGCTCCTTCGCGACCGGTGCTTTTGTTGTTGCCGGCATCAGTGCGATTGCATTGTTGAAAAGAAACCGTGTGGATTTCTACTTAAAATCATTTAAAATTGCCATAGTGATCGGGCTCGTGTCCGGTGTTCTGCTTTCACTTGTCGGACATTCGCAGGCACAGTATCTGGTAAAGACGCAGCCGATGAAAATGGCTGCAAGTGAAGGCACTTGGAAAGATACGGCAGATCCGGCTCCATGGACGGTTATTGCAAATATTGATACAAAGAATCATAAAAACACGGGAGAAATAAAAATTCCTTATTTATTGAGTTTCCTGTCATACGGAAAATTCAGTGGGAGTGTAGAAGGAATCGAAACACTTCAAAAGAGATACGTGGAAAAATATGGTCCTGGCAATTATATCCCATCAGTTAAAACAACGTTTTGGACGTTTCGGATCATGACGGTTATGGGCGGGCTGCTCTGTCTGCTCGGTATTGTCGGTGTATTTCTTGTTTGGAGAAAGAAACTTCTGAACAACAAATGGTTTTTGCGCACCATGGTTGCAGCGATCGCCATCCCTTTTATCGGCAGCACAACCGGTTGGCTGATGACAGAGATTGGTCGTCAGCCTTGGACCGTTTTTGGTTACATGCAGACGGCAGCAAGTGTGTCACCTAATGTTTCAGCAGGGGAACTGCTTTTCTCGATCATTGCATTTATCGGGATGTATTCGATTATGGCAGTTGTCATGATTTATCTGTTTGTACGCACGTTTAAGGAAGGACCTTCACTTGACAATAAAGTAACGAATCAATCAAACGATCCGTTTGACGGGGAGGGATATCACATTGTTACTGAATGAATTGTGGTTTCTTCTAATAGCGATCTTGTTTATCGGTTTCTTTTTCCTTGAAGGCTATGACTTTGGCGTCGGCATGGCCACGCGATTTGTCGCACGGGATGAGACAGAACGGCGCGTGTTGATCAATACGATCGGACCGTTCTGGGATGCAAATGAAGTATGGATGATTACGGCAGGCGGTGCGATGTTCGCGGCCTTTCCAAACTGGTATGCAACGCTGTTCAGCGGTTTTTATGTTCCGCTCGTGTTTTTATTGTTGCTCCTGATTGCACGCGGAACTGCATTTGAGTACAGAGCGAAGGTCGATCATCCAAAATGGGCGGGTACTTGGGACTGGGCAATTTTTATTGCCAGTCTGCTTTGCCCATTTTTATGGGGTGTGGTTTTTTCAACGCTCGTTTATGGGCTCCCCATTGATAAAAACATGAACATGCATGCTACATTTACGAGCATTGTCAATCCATACTCAGCCCTTGGCGGTGTATTAATCACGCTTTTATGTCTTTATCACGGTCTTGTTTATATTTGCCTTCGAACGACTGATGTCATTCAAGCGCGCACGCGTGCACTGGCGAAAAAAATATTCTGGGTATTGGCAGCAGCAGCCATTGCTTTTGTTGTGGTGACGTTCTTTGTCACGGATCTGTTTACGAAACGTGGCCTGGTCCTGTATCCGATCTATGCGCTGGACGTCATTCTGTTGATTCTTTCGGCATTTTTCTTAAGTAAGAAGCGTGACGGATGGGCATTTGGAATGAACGCGGGAGTTATTGTGCTGACGATCAGCTCGTTGTTTATCGGTTTGTTCCCAAGACTGATGATCAGCAACGTCAAAAAAGCCTATGATTTGACGGTTTATAATTCAGCATCGGGATCCTACTCACTGACTGTAATGACCATTGTTGCGGTTACATTGCTTCCATTTGTTCTCGGCTACTCGATTTGGAGTTATTATGTATTTAGAAAGAGAGTTTCGAAAGAAGAACATATGGAATATTGAGAGAGGGAAAAGGAAAGGATGTGAGCGCTTGGCCCCCGTAACAAGAAGACGGTGGTATTGCCAAGCCTGTTTATGGATCGGGAACTGTTGTCCTATAAAGGTGCCAAGCCGCTTTTCGCATTAACTGCGCTGCTGACGACCATTCAAGGATTGTGTATTATTCTGCAAGCCATATATTTAGGCCGGAGCGTATCCGGCCTTTTTTCAGGGAAACAGATTGCGAGTGTAAGCTCCGATCTGCTCCTTTTTTTCGGTGTACTGGTTCTAAGATATTTAATTATCTTCATAATTAAACAAGCCTGCTATCATTTTGCAGATCGAACAAGCTCTGAATTAAGAAAGTCATTTCTGAAAAAGCTTTTTGAAACCGGGCCCCGGTCGGTAAAAAAAGAAGGGACCGGATCCATGGTGTCACTTGCACTTGAAGGCGTGCTTCAAACCCGAAACTATCTTGAACTTTTTGTCCCTAAAATGGCGGCGAATGGAATTATTCCGCTGTTGATTCTCGCGTATGTTTTCTGGGAGGATCGAATGTCCGCTGTTATTTTGCTCCTGACTATGCCGATATTGATTATTTTTATGATTTTGCTCGGACTCGCTGCACAGAAAAAAATGGATGATCGCTGGGCATCCTATCGTGTGCTTTCCAACCATTTTATTGATTCATTGAGAGGACTGCCAACGTTGTACTACTTAGGCATCAGCAAAAGGCACAAACGAACGATTAATCGCGTCAGCGATAAGTACCGAGTCATGACAATGAGTACATTGCGTCTCGCCTTTCTCTCTTCATTTGCTCTGGATTTTTTCACAATGCTGTCAATCGCCTTTGTCGCGGTTGCACTTGGTATCCGGCTGGTTGACGGTCATATCCTACTGGAGCCGGCACTGATCGTGCTTATTCTTGCTCCTGAATATTTTCTGCCGGTTCGAGAACTTGGGCAGGACTACCATGCCACACTTGATGGCAAGGAAGCCGCACAAAAATTAAATGCCTATGCTAAAGAAGAACCAGAAGATCAAATAACAACAGGTGAAATTCATATTGATCGATGGTCGAATCAATCAATTTTGGCTATTGAAAATGGTTCGGTCGTTTATCAGGGTTCGAGTAAAAGGGCGCTTGACCACATGGACTTGCAATTTTCAGGTTTTGAAAAAGTAGGAATAATCGGGGCCAGCGGGGCAGGTAAATCCACAATGATTGACTTGATCGGCGGTTTTATACATGCTGATTCAGGCACGATAACGATAAATGGAAAGCCTGCGGCATTTACCTCTGATGAATGGCGGCAGCAAGTGACATATCTTCCTCAGCATCCTTATCTGTTCAGTGCGTCGCTTCGTGATAATATTGCCTTCTATGCGCCGGAAGCAACGCAGCAGCAAATCATACGTGCTGTAGAGGAGGCCGGGCTAGGCAGCCTTGTAGGCCGTTTTCCAAATGGATTGTATGAACGAATAGGCAATGGAGGAAGGCAGCTGAGTGGAGGCCAGGAACAGCGTATCGCGCTGGCGAGGGCCTTTCTGTGCGATCGTCCGATCTTATTGCTTGACGAACCGACGGCGCATCTGGATATTGAAACCGAGTACGAGCTGAAGAAACCGATGCTGCGCTTGTTTGAGCATAAGCTGGTTCTGCTGGCGACACATCGTTTGCACTGGATGGAGCAGATGGATCGGATGATCGTCCTTCAAGACGGTAAAATTGCAGAGACCGGAAGGCAGGACGAACTGATTCAAGTAAACGGTGTATACTGTGCGATGGTTCGCGCTCAACTGGAGGGGATCTGATGAATGAGTGGCTTATACCATCAATAAAAAAACACTGGAGAGGCCTGCTTCTTGCCGGTCTGCTCAGTCTCATGGCAATCCTCTGCGCATCGGGGCTGCTGTTTACGTCCGGATATCTGATTTCCAAAGCGGCTCTGCGTCCGGAAAATATACTGATGATTTACGTTCCAATCGTTGGTGTACGAACCTTTGGTACCTTTCGAGCGGTATTTAATTACGCGGGAAGACTGACAAGCCATAATACGATTTTAAAAGTACTATCTGAAATGCGCACGCATTTGTATGAAAAACTTGAGCGATCCGCTTTGTTTATTCAGGCAAAATACAAAACGGGCGATCTTTTAAGTGTTCTGTCGGATGATATTGAGCACCTTCAAGATCTCTTTTTAAGAACCGTGCTGCCCGGTGGCATTGCGCTTATTGTTTACGCATTATGGATTACCTTGCTTGGCCTGTTTGATTTAGGCTTTGCGTGTTTTATGGCGCTGTATCTTCTTCTCCTTGTTTTCATCTTTCCGATGGTGTCCTTGATCTGGATGAGAAAAAGGCATCGTCTCATCTCGCAGAGCAGACATAAACTTTATGAACAGTTAACGGATGCCGTTTTGGGTGCCGCAGATTGGATGATGTCGGGCAGACAGAAACGCTTTCTTGAAAAATATGAGCAGCTGGAGGGAGAAGCGCGGTCGGCGGAGTGTTCTTTGCATTCTTTCAGAAAATGGCGCGATTTTGCCGCCCAATTAATTGTCGGTCTTTGTGTTGTTCTTCTGGTTCTATGGTCGGGGCGTCTTGCTCATGAAGGAATGATTGATCCAACGTTAATTGCTGCATTTGCACTTGTAATCTTTACAGTTTCTGAGGCGCTTATTCCACTTTCAGAGGCGGTCGAAAGAGTGCCGCATTACGAACATGCACTGAATCGTTTGAAAAAAATTGAGCAGCCTCAGGCCCAGATGAGGGAGATTCAAACGGAGGAAAATTGGAAAGGGACTGTTGCGAAGATTGTTATTGATCTTTGCCATGTCTCATTTCGCTATGCAAAGGATGGCGATTGGTCGGTTCATGATTTATCTCTGAGACTGTCTCAAGGGGCAAAGCTTGCAGTTATTGGACGAAGCGGAGCTGGAAAAACGACACTTGCTCATTTAATTTACGGTACTCTTGTTCCTGAGAAGGGAACGGTGACTTTAAATGGAGTGCCTGCCTATCAAATTGGATCGGATCGATCAAAACAAATATCGGTTCTCAGCCAGAATCCGCATCTCTTTGACACATCCGTGCTGAATAATTTGACACTCGGTTGTCCGGACGCAACGATGGATGAAGTCATCAACGTATCGAAAAAGGTAGGATTGCATACGCTCATTGAACAGCTTCCGGACGGCTACCATACTCAAATGCATGAAGCTGGGTCCATCTTTTCCGGTGGGGAACAAGAACGGCTCGCTCTTGCGCGTATACTCTTAAGAAAGACGCCGATTGTCATTTTGGACGAACCGACGGTCGGGTTAGATCCGATTACAGAACGGTCACTATTAAATAAAATTTTTGCTACACTTGAGGGCAGAACATTAATTTGGATCACGCATCACTTGACCGGAACCGAAAAAATGGATCAAGTAATTTTTATGGACAACGGAAAGGTGCACATGCAAGGCAGACATGATCAGCTCTTCAACCAATCGGAACGATACCGCAGTCTCTATGAATTGGATGTACCCATATATTTAAGACAGGCAATTGAAAAACAAAACAAATAAACAAAAAGAGAAGCGAGGACTGCTGCTTCTCTTTTTATTATTTGTAGAAGTAACGATTAAGAATTACTTGAAATTGTTTTAACCTTAGTAATCATGATTTTTCGAATCTGATGGGCTTCCATTTGCTTCACTTCAAAAGTGACTTGATCATAATTAAGGGTAGAGCCAACTTTGACATTGGGGTCCTCAGCAAGGATCCATCCGCCAATTGTATCAATTCCTTCTTCTTCAATGTCGATTTGGAACTGCCGGTTCACATGGGAGATCAGCAGTTTGCCGTCTACAAGCGCCTGATCAGGATTAATGCGCTTAATTAATGGCTCCTCGCCTTCGTCATACTCATCACGAATCTCTCCGACAATTTCTTCCAGAATATCTTCAACCGTGACAAGGCCTGACGTGCCGCCATATTCGTCGGTCAGAATGGCCATATGGATGCTTTCCTTCTGCATCCGTTCAAAAAGTGTACGGATCGGCGTGGTCTCAAGTACGGAAAGTATCGGGCGAATATAGTTCTCCATTGGCTGAAGATCTTTATTCAGTACATCAGTGAACATATCCTTAATATTTATCATGCCTACAACATGGTCTTTATCCTCTTCTACAAGCGGAAAACGGGTGAACTTCTCATTGTGCAGAGTTTGAAGCGACTCCTCGAAAGGATCCTCTTTGTAGATGCAGATGATTTCGGTTCGCGGCACCATAATTTCTCGAGCGGTTCGTTCATCGAAATCAAAAATGCGGGTCATGTAACGCAGTTCACCTTGAGTGATTTCCCCATTTTTAAAGCTGTCTGCAAGCGTCAGTCTCAATTCACCCTCAGTTAGTGCGCTGTCGTGCTGATCCTCGGGTTTGACGCCGAGCAGACGGATGACTCCGTTTGACAATGTGTTCAGCAGCCAGACAAACGGAAAGAGTAAGCGGTGTATCCAGATCAGAGGATAGGCAATGTTCAATGTGATTTGTTCTGCTTTTTGAATCGCGATTCCTTTCGGGGCCAATTCACCGAGAATCACACTGGCAAACGTGATAAGGAAAAAGCCGGTCAGCACGGAAAGGGTATGGATTAATGCATTATTCAGTCCAAACCACTTAAAGACAGGGTTGAAGAGATGGGCAACTGCCGGTTCTCCAATCCAGCCGAGAATGAGCGCGGTAACCGAAATGCCTAGCTGGGTTGTTGACAGATAGGCATTCAGCTCTCCTACAATTTTCTTTGATGCAATAGCACGCTTGTTGCCAAGCTTAATTAATTCATCCAAGCGGGTTGAACGGATTTTAACAATAGCAAATTCTGCGGCTACGAAAAAAGCAGTTAATAAAATTAAAAAAATGACGATTAATAAACCGATGGTATCGTCCAAATGAGCCCTGAGTATTGCTGTGAACACTCAGGTGTCACCTCCAAATAGATAATCAAGTTATACTTTTTTTATTATACACGAAAAATGGACTTCTTTGTACGGAGAAACACAATCTTTGTAAGTGGTTACTTGATGAATCGAAAAATGCCCGGCGGTTGGATACCGTCGGGCATTCCCATGATCAGTTAATCAGCAAACAAATGCAGCGCCAACAATAATTAACAGGATGAACAATACAACGATGAGCGCGAACCCGCTGCCGCAGGATACGCCACCTACAGGATAAGAAGGGTAGCCGCCACCGCAGCCGCAGCCTTCACTAGCACCACCATATGGAGCATTTGACGGATATCCGCCGAAACCAAAGTTGCCCATTCAAGTCACTCCTTTATCACGAGATATGATATTCTATGTTGACCGAGGGTATTTGGCGATGAAAATAACGCCCAATCCTTGAATCTATACGAATGCCTACTTCGTGCTTGAATTCGTTGCTGCACAAGATTTCATTGTCGACAGCTTGACAAGAGCGCAGGATTCCCCCAATCTTGTGATTGAGTATGTTGTCATTTGGAGGCATGATTGATGGGAAAAATGGATGAACAAATAATTGTTGTAGGAAGATCTGATTTATTCGGAGTGGGAGACAGCAGTCTTGTTTTTCAAGGAACGGAGCAGTCAGATCTATCGGTTGCCACGTTAAAGAAAAGAATGTCCGATCACTTTTTGGTTATGCGGCGAGGCGATGCGGAAGAGAACCCGTCATACAAGCAGCCTATTCCATATGCAGTGTTGAAGAAAGGCGAACGCTACTTTACATACAAGCGTCTAGGCGGAGGCGGAGAAAAACGGCTTTACGGGAAATTATCGATCGGTGTCGGAGGACATATGAATGAAGTCAAGGGTGAAATTGACTTTCAGCAAGTCCTTGCTCGTAATTTAGATCGAGAAATCAATGAGGAATTAATTGTACAGGATGCAGAAACTGCAGACATGAAAACAATTGGATTAATTAATGATGATACATCCGAAGTCGGCAGAGTACACATCGGCGTTCTTGTCATCATTGATTTGCCGAATGGTGCTCGTGTTGATGTTCGTGAAAAGGACAAATTGGAAGGAAGCTGGAATACACTTGATGAGTTAAGAAAGCCTGATGTTTATAATCGTATGGAAAGCTGGTCCGGCTTTGCAATTGATGTATTGTCCCATGTATGAGCGGCGAACGAACAATAATTAATTATATGAAAAGATTTTCATTTTGCTTTTGGAAGTCGCGTGCAGCGCTATACTAAAATGGCAATGACCGACAAATAACGGTTTGCAAATGCATAGGAATGACGATGCTAAACGGTATGATTGCCAAAAAGACAGGCGGATATTTATGAACGAAGAACCACTACTCAGTATTATTGTTCCTTGTTTCAACGAGGAAGAGGTTCTGCCTGAGACAATGAAGGTGTTGACTGGAATCCTCGATTCTTTGTCTGAAACCGGCACGATCAGCCGGAGAAGCTTTATTCTTTTTGTCGATGATGGCAGTTCGGACAAAACTTGGCAGCTTGTAAGTGAACGTGCTCAAACCGTTTCATCCATTCAAGGATTAAGGCTGAGCAGAAACTTTGGACATCAGAATGCGCTTATCGCGGGTATTGAAACGGTGAATGAAGCAGCGGATTGTGTCATCACTATTGATGCCGACTTGCAGGATGATGCCCGGGCGATTCCTGCGTTTATTCGCAAGTATCAAGAGGGATTTGATGTTGTCTACGGAGTAAGAAAACGGCGTGATCAGGATACATTCTTCAAGAAGAATTCGGCACGTATTTTTTATCGACTTATGGCTAAGATGGGGGTTAACCTGGTTCCGGATCATGCGGATTTTCGCCTGCTCAGCCGGCGATCAGTGCAGGAATTCATGCGCTACCAGGAAGAGAACCTATTCATTCGAGGCATTATTCCTCTACTTAGCTTCAAATCAGCCAAAGTATATTATGACCGTCAGAAACGATATGCGGGTGAATCAAAGTATCCGTTGAAGAAAATGCTGGCATTTGCAGTTGATGGGATCACTTCATTCACCATCGTGCCTATTAAATTAGTTATGAATATCGGTTTTCTTTTTGTATTGATTGGAGGCGTGATCGGCGTTTATGCATTGATTAATTGGTTTCTGGATCATACAATTAGCGGCTGGACGTCACTGATTTTGTCGATTTGGATGATCGGCGGCATGCAGCTTATTGCAGTTGGCGTCATCGGGGAATATATTGGCAAGATTTTCACGGAAACAAAAAAGAGACCTCGGTATACTATAGAGATCAATACGCTGAACGATAAAAATTAAAAGAAAAGGATACGTTTCATGAGCACTCAGAACAGTGATCAGTACATGAGTCAGAAAATAAAAAAAGAGAATATAAAGTGGAAGTGGATCAAGCAGGGATTTGTTTTTGGCGCTGTCGGTGTGAGCAACACAGCGGTTGATTTTATTGTGTTTCTTTTACTCACACATTTCTTCTCCATCTTTTACGCCGCTGCACAGATTCTGTCGTATGGCGCCGGCATGCTGAATAGTTATGTTTGGAATTCCAGAATCACTTTTTCGGCATCCGAACGGTCGCTTTCACGACTGATTCGATTTATTGTACTGAATCTTGCCGTACTGGGCATCACTTTGCTGGCTATGCGCAGCATGCTGTTTCTGCCTTTGTACATAAACAAATT
The DNA here is from genome assembly GCF_024125445.1 of Sporolactobacillus shoreicorticis. Taxonomy (GTDB): domain Bacteria; phylum Bacillota; class Bacilli; order Bacillales; family Sporolactobacillaceae; genus Sporolactobacillus; species Sporolactobacillus shoreicorticis. Next base: position 29,649 of record NZ_JAMXWM010000011.1, read on the forward strand.
AATCAGCACATTCATTGGCTTAAGTGTCAATTTTTTATTAAGCAAATTGTGGGTGTTCAAGGCTTAAATAGATCGCACTCATTGACATTTAGGTACGCAAAATGTAGAATGCTTGTATTCATACGTGCTTTTGATCTAAAGTTTCTGTTAAATTACTGAGACGAGTGTGTTTGACAGGTCATATATCATATAGTCTCTGAATTTTTGATTTGATATACTTCGTTGGGGCAGAATAGATGCGATGCAGACATCTGGGTACTGTGTTGATTGATGAGCTTGCGCACATTGTGATTTTTAAGGAGAGCGGATTGAAATGAAAAGAATTTTAACGTACGGCACTTTTGATTTATTGCACTATGGACATATTAATTTATTAAGACGCGCAAAGGAACTTGGCGATTATCTGATTGTCGGACTCTCGACAGATGAGTTTAATGCGGTGAAACATAAAGAGGCCTACCACAGCTATGAGAACCGAAAATTGATTCTTGAAGCAATTCGTTACGTCGATGAGGTGATTCCTGAAAGAGATTGGGATCAGAAGATTTCCGACGTTCAAGATAATGATGTGGATATCTTCGTAATGGGTGACGACTGGAAGGGGAAATTTGATTTTCTGAAAGATTATTGCGAAGTTGTTTATCTGCCGCGTACGGTCGGTATCTCAACTACAAAGATCAAACATGATTTGTTTTCAGTGAAAAATGGCTAAGGAAGTTCTGATTAACTGCTATCTCGTTTTTTTTAAAGTCCTTTTTACACTGTTTAAAATTTTTACCTTGCGTAGAAAGATTGTTTTTGTCTGTTCTTATACTGACAATGGTCAATTTGTTTATGATGAATTGAGGCGCAGAGGGACTGAAGCAGAAATTGTTTTTTTGTGCCGCGGAAGAACTGCCACGGTTCATTTCGGCAGAACAGGTGAAACGGTTATCCCGTTTGAAAATGCGAATATATGGCAGCTTACGCGTTCAGCATATCATTTGGCAACAGCGAAGCTGGTTGTGGTTGATAATTATTTCGGCTTTCTTTCGGTGGCAGATTTTAAAAAAGGTGTATTATGCATACAGCTTTGGCATGCATGCGGTGCTTTTAAGACGTTCGGTTTAAAAGATCACTCAGTTACCTTCAGGTCTGCGCGTGCACGTGCACGGTTTTCAACCGTATATCGGCACTTTGATAAAATTATTGTCGGTTCCGACGCCATGGAGGCAATTTTCAGGCAGTCCTTCGGTTTAGGTGATGCCCATTTTCTTCACTTGGGGATACCGCGAACCGATCTTTTTTTTGATTTAAAGAAACAGGCGAAGATAAAGAAATCAATGAGTAAGATGAGTTCAGGTAAGAAAATCATCTTATATGCACCGACTTTTAGGGATCAGCCTCTGAAGAAGCTTGGACTCGATTTGACGATGATGGAAGAGAAGCTCAGTAGGGATTATGTGCTGATTCTGCGTCTGCATCCTTCTGATCGGGGGAAAATGATTGATTTCAGTTGGGATCATGAGTTTTTCATTGATGGTTCCCGTTGGGACAGTGTGAATGAGTTATTGCTCGGTACGGATCTCTTAGTAACTGATTATTCATCAATTCCTTTTGAATTTGCCCTGTTGCAAAGACCGATGATTTTTTTCCCATACGATTTGAATGCTTATAAAAAAAACAGGGGACTATGGGGAAACTATGAACAAATGGTTCCAGGTCCTGTTGCACACTCGACTCAGGAAGTGATTCAAATGATTAAGCATGATTCGTTTAATGCACGTCAAATTGCAGCTTTTTCTGAGAAATGGAATTGTTATTCGACAGGTCAGTCCAGCAGTCGAGTGGTTGATTATTTTATTGCTTATTTAAACAAGCAAGGGGATAACGGTCACATCGACTACGAACAATAAAAACACGTGAATAGTAAAAGTGAATGGATAGATCCTACTACATCTAGGAGGAGCAGGGGAAATGATCAGTGAGCAAGCCGAAAAACAGATAAAAAAACTAATAAAACCGCGAATTTTACGTTTTGAGGCGAGTACGGGAGAATGGAACGTCACGATTCGTTTCAATTCAATGGCAGATGAAACGTACATAAAACGCATGGAAATACACGTATGTGATCGTTTTGGCGATGCTGCGTTTACATTTCCTGTTCATTCCGTCACAAAGGACGAAAACGATTATTGGGTTGCACAAATCAAAATCAAACTTCAGGCCATTCAAGATCGCTTGTTTGAACGCGATTATTGGGATTTTTTCATATCGGTACCTGTTGACCAATCATTATTAGATCAAGTTTATTCGGATTTGGATGAAGCCCAAACTGAGGAGATGGAACGTGTTGATCAAAATGAACTCGAAGAAGGTTTTCGCCTGACTGTTCGTTTGCGCGCGCTGCGGCCGCTGCAACCGCTTGATTTGTTTAGTCTCTATAATGAAGAACAAGACAAAATGCTCATTCCGTTTTATACGAAAAGAAAATGTCTTTCATTGCGTGTTGAAGAAGTTCACGTGATGGCCCGAATTGATCGTGCTGAAATCAGCAGAACGTATATGCTTACTCTCGAGGGCCATGTTGTTTTCCCATTTTCTGATGTGCTTTCTCGACCTGATATCCAAAAGAAAGTCATGCTTGTAAACAGTGAAGAGGAAGTCATTGCAGAATGGCGAGCTGAGAATGTTGAACGTCCGGATTTAACGGAAGCTGCCGCATCTTTAAATCGAAATTATGATTGGGCGGGCTTCTCTCTTGCCATTGATCTTAAACCGATTGCCATGCAGTTTGCTGATATCGAAGAACCTGCATATTTTTATTTCAGGCTGGAGCTGACTCACAAGAAGAATGGAATGCTGTATTCGGAACGTCCGGTACGAATTCTTGCCAGATATAAAGTGATCACCGGCCGCCATATTATTAAATTGAATGGTTTGAAGAAGAGTCTGATTGTAAAGCGAAATCGCAATCACAGCCTCGTTTTCCGCATCGCACCATACACAATAGCTGGTGCATTTAAAGGAAAAGTGAGACGCGGTTTGAATCGTGTTAAAAGAAGCAAAGTATTTACCTCCATCTATCATCGAACATTTCAAGTCCTTTCCCATCTGCCGATGAAAAAGAACTTAGTGATGTTTGAGAGCTTTTTCGGTCGCCAGTATAGCTGCAATCCGCGCGCGATCTATGAGTATATGCGTGAGCATTGTCCGGAATATCAATTGATCTGGAGTGCCAATGCAAAATATACGGAGCTTTTTGAACAGCATCAGTTACCTTACGTCAAACGTTTTTCATGGAAATGGCTCATGTTCATGACTCGAGCCACTTATTGGGTGACAAATGTGCGGCTGCCACTTTGGATGTCGAAACCGAAACATACGATTTATCTCCAGACATGGCATGGAACACCATTAAAACGGTTAGCTCTGGATATGGACGAAGTGCATATGCCGGGAACCAATACCGAGAAATACAAACGAAATTTTCTTGCAGAATCTGCTCGGTGGGATTATTTAATATCACCGAACCGGTATTCATCGGAAATTTTTGCTCGCGCATTCGGCTTTGAGAACACAATGATTGAATCTGGTTATCCACGTAATGATTTTCTGTATCAGAAGAATAATCGAGAGGCAATGGATGCAATTAAGGATCGAATCGGTTTGCCGAAAGATAAGAAAGTTATTTTATACGCACCGACATGGCGTGATAACCAGTTCTATGGCAAAGGCCGTTACCGTTTTGAATTGGATCTGGATTTAAGACGCATGCAGAAGGAGCTTGGAAATGATTTCATCATCATTATGCGCATGCACTACTTGATTGCCGATCATCTCGATTTGTCCGAATATGAAGGATTCGCTTTTGATTATTCGCACTATGAGGATATCAGTGAGCTTTACATGATCGCTGATCTCTTGATTACAGACTATTCATCTGTTTTCTTCGATTACGCGAATTTGAAACGGCCAATGATTTTCTTCACCTATGATATTGCCGATTATCGTGATCACTTGCGTGGGTTTTATTTTGAATTTGAAAAGAAAGCCCCGGGACCGATTGTACTGACGACTGAAGAAGTGATTCAAGCGATACAAAAGATTGCAGCCTCAGAATTTGCAGTTTCGGATCGATTTGACGCATTCTTTGAAAAGTTCTGCTCGCTTGAGAGCGGTCACTCTTCGGAGAAAGTAGTGCAAACGGTTTTTAAATAAGAGATTGTTTATTTTAATAGCAATAAACATTGGTAAAGAAGCTGCCTCAAAGTCTGAAAAATGACAGAGGCAGCTTCTTCTTGATAATTAGCAGTAGCGATCAATTTTACAAGTGTAAAAAAAATGTCATAATATTAGGCAATTTTTATCTTAAAATGCGCTTACAAATTTGGAATGGTGGTATAGTATAAGTGTAGTGAGTTAATGAGTTTGGGAAGGTTGGTGGTGACTATGTATAAGATTCTCGTTCCTGTTGATGGTTCAGAGCCGGCAAACCGTGCTGTAAATGAGGCTGTTTCGATCGCTTCGGGAAAGAAGGATGCCGAGATCACATTACTTTATGTGAGCCCATCTCCAGTCTATTTTCCTTTCTATTCCATGGTAGGTCCGTCATTGGACGCGGATGTCAAAGAGGTTGAAGAAAGAGAAGGGAATCAGATGCTTGATGACACCATAAAAAAAGCGTCAAAGGGTACATCTGTTACTTTCCGCAAAAAACATCTTTACGGAATTGCGGCGCAAGAAATTTGTGACTATGCAAATGATACAAAAAAAGATTTAATTATTATGGGAAATAGAGGAATGGGCGCTTTTGGACAGATGATTTTAGGAAGTGTCAGCAATAAAGTGCTTCAGCTCGCCCAATGTCCGGTTATGATCGTCAAATAATCAAATTTTACTGATTTTGTAAAAGCCTTTGCAGGGGTAACCTTGCAAGGGTTTTTTAACAAGTAAAGAATTAAGTATATGATTTTCGACAAAGTAAAAGGTGTAAAACAGACAGTGAGATGAGATATATACGAAGCACTTTGTTGACCGCGAAACATGAAAGAGGCAGGTACTACTGGCCTGCTTGAGGTGACATCCGGATCGCCCTGTATGCAATACGAAAGCCACCGCATGCAGAGCCAACCAAACCAGGCCATCTGAGACTTCGCGACGGCGGCTTCACCTGCGCCAAAGGATTGCCAAAACCACTTTTTCTAATATTTTTTTTCGTTATACTTGAAAGTCAAAGAAGGTCAGATTATAATATAGTCATAAGGTCAAAAAAGGTCAGAAAAATACAGAGCCAAATTGACATTAAATCAAACTGAAGGAGGTTTGATCTTATGCTTTGTGATGAATGTAAATTAAATCAAGCAGTTGTTGAAATGAATGTGATGATTAACGGACAGCAAAAACATCTTCATCTTTGTGAGGAGTGTTATGCAAAAATGAGAAATAATTTTAATATGCCATCCTTCTTTAATCAAAGCGGTGGGTCAGCATTTGATGATTTATTCCGCAGTCTCATTCAGCCATCGATGGCTTCCGGTGAAAATAGAGCTCAGGAAAATGGATTAAACTTTGACGGTATGAATGGAAAGACAACAGGAGGCGGTGGTGGCCGCCGTGGCGGATTTCTTGATCAGGTGGGACGAAATCTGACTGAGGCCGCCAGGCAGGGAAAAGTTGATCCGGTCATCGGTCGTGAGCGCGAAGTACAATTAGTCATTGAAACGCTAAACAGAAGAAATAAAAATAATCCGGTTCTTATCGGGGAGCCCGGTGTTGGTAAGACAGCGATCGCTGAAGGACTCGCTTTAAAGATTACCGAAGGGAAAGTACCCGCAAAGCTGGCAAATAAAGAAATTTATTTGATTGATGTTGCTTCTTTAGTTGCGGGTACAGGAATCAGAGGTCAATTTGAACAGAGAATGAAACAGCTGATGTCTGAAATTGTAAAGCGCAAGAACTGCATTGTCTTCATCGACGAGGTACACTTACTCGTTGGAGCCGGTTCTGCAGAAGGCGGATCGATGGATGCCGGAAATATCTTGAAACCGGCACTTGCTCGCGGCGAGCTGCAAATTATCGGCGCGACGACTTTGAATGAATACCGTAAGATTGAAAAAGACGCAGCATTGGAACGCCGTTTTCAGCCGGTTATTGTCAATGAACCGACTCAGGAACAGACCATTCAAATCTTAAAAGGCATTCAATCGAAGTATGAAAAGTATCATCATGTTCGGTATACGGATGAAGCAATCAAGGCATGCGTGGCACTGTCGGCACGATACATCCAGGATCGGTTCCTCCCTGACAAAGCCATTGACTTAATGGATGAATCGGGATCTAAGGTTAATTTGAATCTTACTCCCGTAGATACAGAGAGTGTTAAGAAGAAAATTGAAGAGATTTCTGCGGCTAAGGCAGAAGCGACAAAAAATGAGCAATTTGAAACGGCTGCACGTCTTCGTGATCAGGAACATGCTTATCAGAAACAGTTGGAGCAGCTGGAGAAAATCAAAGCCAATGGCTCTGAACTGCCGGTTACCGGTAAAGATGCGGTTGTTGACGATGAACTGATTCAGCAAATTGTTGAGACACGTACAGGTATTCCAGTTCGTAAATTGCAGGCTGATGAGCAGAATAAAATGCGCAATCTGGCTGATCGTCTTAATGCTAAAGTAATCGGTCAAGACGAAGCCGTACAAAAAGTGTCGCGCGCGATTCGCCGCAATCGTACGGGATTTCGCAAAACAACACGCCCAATTGGTTCGTTCTTGTTTGTCGGACCAACCGGTGTTGGTAAAACTGAACTTGCCAAAACACTTGCTGAAGAAATGTTTGGCGAACGTGATTCGATGATCCGTTTGGACATGAGTGAATATATGGAAAAGCATTCGGTGTCCCGCTTGATCGGAGCACCTCCGGGCTATGTAGGACATGACGAAGCCGGACAGCTTACTGAGAAAGTCCGTCGCAAACCATACAGCATTATTTTGCTTGACGAGATTGAAAAGGCACATCCAGACGTGATGCATCTCTTCCTGCAAATCTTGGATGATGGCCGCCTGACAGACAGCCAGGGAAGAACGGTAAGCTTCAAAGATACGGTTATTATCATGACCAGCAACGCCGGAATTAAGAATAAATCCGCATCGGTCGGATTTGGTACAACAAGCAGTCGTGAAGATATGATCAAGCAGCTAGAAGACTATTTCCAGCCTGAATTTTTGAACCGTTTGGATGGAATTGTCAAATTCAATGCATTGAAAAAAGAAGATCTGCTTTCCATTGTCGATCTTATGTTAGGTGACATCCGCGTGGCAGCCTCTGAACAGGGCATTGAACTGAGTGTTACAGATGCTGCAAAGAAGAAATTAGCAGAACTCGGTTACAATCCGGAATTCGGTGCGCGTCCATTACGCCGAGTTCTTGAAGAAAAGGTCGAAGATCAAATATCCGATCTGTTGATTGATCATGGTGACGCGAAAAAAATGAATGTTGACGAGGTTGACGGAGAAATCAAAGTCACGGTTGCATAAATCATAAATAAATCGGAGAAGAAGTACTTAGTACTTGCCTTGCAAGTGCTTTTTTCTTTTTATCAGAGTACTGCGGCTTCAAGAATTTATACAGGGCGCAACTGAGAAAAATCAGTCAGTGCTCTGTTTTTAGATTTGACAGGAATCGAAAAAAGTGGCAGAATGACAATACATTATATAGTGAAAAACGATGACAGGAATAAGTAGCGGTCGAAACAGCTTTTAAGAGAGCGGGCGGTCTGGTGCGAGCCTTGCAGCAAGCGACGCAGCGAATTACCTCCTTGAGTATCTTCTGTGAACATTTAGTTGATCAGTAGCAGAAGACGGCTGCAGCCGTTAATGTTAATTAAGTGACTGTTTTTCATCAGTTAACGAGGATGGTACCGTGCGATCAGCGCTCCTTTTTGAGGAGCGTTTTTTATTTTTTAAGCATGAAGGAATTCAATTTAATCAAGAAAGGTTGAACGAATGATGGATATTATTGATGATTTGAAGTACCGAGGGCTGATTAATCAGGTATCGGATGAAGCAGCATTGCGCGAGGCACTGAAGAGACCGCTGACCTTTTATTGCGGTTTTGATCCGACCGCAAACAGCCTGCATGCGGGAAATTTACTTGTCATTGTGATCATGATGCGTCTGCAGAAAGCTGGTCATCATCCAATTGCTCTTGTCGGCGGTGGTACAGGTATGATTGGCGATCCGAGCGGCCGTTCGACGGAACGTCAATTGAATACGAAAGAGGTCGTGGACAGCTATGCGGAAAGCTTAAAGAATCAATTGAATCGTTTTCTTCACTTTGACGAAGGAAATGCAACATTTGTTAATAACGCCGAATGGCTTAATTCACTGTCAACGATTGAATTTTTACGGGATGTCGGCAAATATTTCACACTTAATTACATGTTGTCTAAAGATTCGGTTCAGACAAGGCTTGAGGCCGGTATTTCGTTTACCGAATTTTCATATATGCTGCTGCAATCTTTTGATTACCTCAATCTTTATGAGAAAAGGCATTGCCGTATGCAGGTCGGAGGCAGTGATCAATGGGGCAACATCACTGCCGGATTGGAGTTAATCAGGAAGCGCGGTCATGAAGAACAGGCATTTGCGATGACCTTCCCTCTGATCACGAAGAGCGATGGTACTAAATTCGGGAAATCAATGGGCGGTGCGATATGGCTGGATCCTGAGCGAACAACCCCGTATGAATGGTACCAATTCTGGTTTAATGCGTCGGATGATGACGTTGTTAATTTCCTGAAATACTTTACGTTTTTAACGAAAGATGAAATTGAGGCATTAGCTAAAGAGGTTAAGGAACACCCGGAGGAACGAAAGGCACAGAAAACGCTTGCGAAAGAAATGACGATTCTGGTACATGGCGAACAAGCATTAAAGCAGGCGGAACATATTTCAACGGCTTTGTTCAGCGGCGATGTTGCTCAGCTCAGCGGAGAAGAAATCAAACAGGGTTTTAAAGATGTGCCTACATTTAATGCAGCGTCGAAAGTGTCTATCAAACTGCTTGATTTACTCGTTGAAGCCGATGTCGTATCGTCGAAACGTCAAGCACGTGAAGACATTTCTAATGGGGCAATCTATATTAACGGAGCGCGCCGTACAGATTTGAATGCACTGGTGACGCAGGATGATCGAATTGACCATGAATATGTCATCGTCCGCCGGGGCAAGAAAAAGTATACGTTAATACAATTCTAATCTATCCTGTGCCATACAAAATAAATTTAAATATTAAGATCGAGATTGTATCCCATGGTATACTAGATGTAGTTGATACATGCTTTACAGTTGTAGGTATACAGCTGCCAATTCAGCTTATGCAGTTAGGGAGGGCTATACTAATGTCTTCAGAAAATGAGAAGTGTTCATGCAGCGGTACCAGCGTTAAAGAGTTAGTGCTTGGTGGAATTATTGGCGGTGCCATTGGCGCCTCCATTGCGTTGCTGTTTGCTCCAAAATCCGGGGTTGAGATGCGCAGAGATCTTTCTGTAAAGGAATTTGTGGACAGCGGTGTTGAGAAAGTAAAACAAGTGGCAACGAGCCTGCTTCATAAAGATGATGAGCCATTCAGCTGAGTCGGAATCACTGATAAAAGAGCTTTTCATGCAAAGGATATAAATCCGCATGAAAAGCTCTTTTTAAACATTTTAGCTGGAGGATCTTTGTCAGCGCGTAAATCTGTTGTTTGACTTTTCTTTTACACAGTATGTTGTTTTGGAAGGAAGTTCTAAACAGTTTAACTGGCCACCGAAAACACAACCGCCATCAATGCCAATTATATTGTTCTTTCCAAAAAAAACATCACTTGTTTCATGAAGATTCATAGTTGGGGTATGTCCGAAAATAACGGTCTTATCTCCCTGATAACCTTCAAAGAACGGTGTGCGAATCCATAAAAAGGTTGCTTCATCAGTATCCTTCAACTCTTTTTCAGGATCGACTCCTGCGTGAACAAAAAAGTAATGTTCTGTTTCTGCATAAACATTTAAGCGCTGAATCCATTCCAAATCGTCCTGAAGCTCATCAGGCAAAGACAGCGTTCCATTTTGAACGTCCTTGTAGACATTCTTGATGGATAAGCCATAACTTGATAAGGTTTGTGCACCGCCGTTTGCAGCCCAATGAGAAACAGCTTCTGTGTTTTGTCCGATCAGTGCTTTTTCCATCATGTCTTCATGATTGCCTTTCAAAGTTATTGCGCCTGTTTTTTCAAGGGCACGTGCTTTTTTAATTACCTCTTTTGGATTTTGTCCGCGATCAACATAGTCGCCTAATAAGAAGAGCAAATCCTCCTCTGATTGATAGTTAATTTTATCAAGTAACGCATTGAACGCATTGATTTGTCCATGCATATCGCTGATTACAAGCAAGCGTTTGACAGTCTGCAAACCAATAACCTCTCTTTCTATAACTATCATAGACAACTTACAAATGATTATGCAAGTATCGATAGACGACTACAGAGAACTAGATCAGGCTACCAATAAAAAGAAATACAAACTCATTTTATCGATCATTCAATACTTTTAAGAAATAAGTTGCGCTAAAAGATTATGTTTTTCGTCACCTTTATTGCCTCAGTGGTGACAGGCTTAGGCTTTTCGCACTTTTTGGCTTGTCAAAAGGATCGTCTGTTTGATGAAACGGAGTGAATCTTGCTTTCACTTCTAAAAATTCATCAAACAGGCAGCAAATGATCCATTAATTAACACTATGGCTTAACATCGCTGAAAAATAAAGAAAAACTCGGCAATCAAAGTCCGATTGACTATCGGATTTCAACCACCGAGCAACTAGATTAATACTAAGTCTAACTTTTAGGATTTACATTAACAAAGGGTTTTTCGTTATTTTTTCGTTTCGTCGGAAGAAATACCATAATTCGAATCAGGCGGAATCTTCTGATCTGTGTTGTAATTGATTTTTGAAACATCAGGTGCGATAAATCCTTTAGGCTGATAAAAGCGCAACAGATCGCCGTAAATGACTTTATCCGAGTAATCAAGCATCTTCTTAGCGATATCTTCGTATGGTTTGCCAAGTGACGCTTCAACTTGTTTGCCGTCACTGTTTTCATAGACATTTCCGCCGACGATTGAGTACTTGTTCGTTATAACATCACCGTTACGGAAGGGAATAATCTGACGATGCTGTTTTGAAAAAAGGTCTGTACCAAATTGAATGTAATTCTTGGTATTAATGCCAAGAAGACTCATGAGCGTCGGTCTTACATCTACTTCTCCGCCATAGGTCGAAACAGTGCCACCTGCAATTTTTGGAATATGAATGAAAAGAGGTACTTTCTGCAGCTGGGCATTGTCAAAAGGTGTGATTTCATCCTTGCCAAGCACTTTCGCCATGGCATCGTTATGATTTTCTGAAAGGCCATAATGATCTCCATACATAATAATTACTGTGTTATCAAACAGACCGGCTTTTTTTAAGTCGGTAAATAATTGTTCAACAGCTTGATCCATGTAATTGGCAGACTGAAAATAGTTGTCAACAACACTGTCACCGAAATCTCCGGGCTGAAAAGTTGTGTCTTCTTTGTCCATCCCGAATGGGAAATGGTTGGACAGAAGGATTAACTTGCTGTAAAATGGCTGCTTCAAATTCGAAAGATAAGGGAGAGTTTCTTTAATAAAAGGCTTATCTTTCATGCCGTAATTCTTTGTGTTTTCAGCGCTCATATCATAATACTTAGAATCAAAGAAACGTTCATAACCAAGTGTTTTATACATTTGATCGCGATTCCAAAATGATTTGACATTACCATGGAACACCGCAGTCTCATAACCGCGCTGATTCATCATTGCCGGTGCGGCTTGATACGTATTAAACCCTTTCATCTGGAAAACTGGCCCCTGTGAAAGAGGAAAGAGCGAATTCTCCATCATGAATTCAGCGTCAGACGTCTTGCCTGAACCAGTCTGATGATAAAAATTCTTGAAATACGTAGTGTCATCAGCACCGGTTGTCAGCTTGTTTAGAAAAGGCGTAACTTCTTGACCGTTCGGCATTTTATAGTTAATGGCAAAGCTTTGCAAGGATTCCAGGGACACATAAATAACATTCATTCCCTTGGCTTTCGCATAGTAGTTCGGGTTTGGAGCGGCAAAATTTGACTTGGTAAAGTTTTGAATATCATTAATATCACTGCTGTCTGCCATTGCTCTCTGAGCATTTGAGCGGGCATTCTGAATGGTGTCATAGATCGCAAAGTTATAGGCGCCCAAATATTTGACAATATAGTTGCGGTCGAATGTTCGGCTGAGCAGCTCAGGTCGATCCGTTTCCGCAAGGCTTAGGTTTACAATGAAAATCATGACTGCTGACACAAATACAGTAAAAATTGTGCGAACACTCCAGCGTTCAGCAGATGGACGTGCGATTTTAAAGAGAACAAGACTAAAAACAATTAAAGTATCAATGAAAAAGAAAACATCATACCCATTCATCAGCGAAGCAACGCTTCCCCCTAAATCACCGGCATTGCCTGTTGATTGAGTCATCGTTGAAAATGTGATGAAATCACTAAAGAAACGATAGTAGACAATATTTGCGTACAACCAGAACGATAGGACGAAATTAATAATGATAAGCAGCCATTGCTGCAGACGTCCTTTAAAGATAACAGCAATACCAAAAAATAGGAGTGCCGAGCTTACCGGATTGAGAAAGAGCAGGAATTGCTGCATCTTATCATTAACACCGAGATTAAATTGAGTTAAGTAGACAAAGTAAGTTTTCAGCCAGAATAAAATGACTGTGAGCAAGAAAAACGCATATTTTTTTGTCAGCATACGCTGCCCGACAGTAAGTAATCGCTTCACGTTTGTTCAACCTCCTGAAATCAGGCAAAATTGATTTAAATAAGGTAAGGTTCAAATCTGAATATAAAATTGTTATAATCCCAAATAATATCATACGGATTAATATGATCTATGTTAAAAATGTGTAAAAAAAAAAGACACGTAAAACCTTCAATAATTCTATATCTTTTTAGTTAAAAGTCAAGAATTGCGTGCACTTAATCTTATGTTTAGTAATTGAAGTGATAACTTGTCCTTCAGCAAATTTTATACAATATATAGGAAAGAAGTGGAATCTTGTCTAATCCACAGATTAAAAAAATCAACCCGAGAACATCAGATTGAGGTATGTTACTGTAATTACTGCCTTAACATTTAAAGTTTATCGTGCGCTGCGGAGACGTTTTAATTTCTGCTCATTTTTCCCAACATTTTTCAGCAATGAAGGATAGCGAACCATTAACATTGTATAGCGGCCAAATAAAAATCCGGAAATAAATATGAAGTAAATGATGAAGCTGGAAGAGCCATTTAATGAAGGCGTCAAAGATAAGTAGTGAATGGATAGGAATTTGAGCGCAAAGCGAACCGGTATGGACAGCGACCAGACGAATACCGACATGACGGATCCGGCAAGATACCAGGCACCATCATGATTTAGCAGTGGGGTGAACCGTCCTTGAATCAATCCGAGACCAAATGAAAGTGAAAGTGTTGTGCCGAGCATGATCCAATCAATAAGCGGTAACGTCTGCATTGTGGATAATGCACAGACGGCACAAAATAATAAGGCTAATGGCTGCCGATAAAGTCGTCCGGTTAAGGGCTTTTCTCTAAGCTGGTTGAACAGGACTGCTGTCAGTAAAACAGAACCAAAAATAAGGAACATGGCGTTCACCTCTGCACATTTTGTTCTACTCAGTTAATGTATGTCGTGTTTAAATTGTCCTATTCCACTCATTTTGCTGATGCTATAGTTGCTTTTCTGAAAAATTTATTTAAATGACAATTTCATTACAAAGGATAAATGATTTAATTCGGGAAAAACCGAGCTAATGTTACAATTATATTTCATTACGACATATAAGTTTAATATCAGTTGGAAAAGGTACGGTGCTATAATAAAAAAGTCGATAAAGAGAAAATAATAGGATCATATAAAAATGTATGGTAAAAAAAAGAGAATGATTGTTTTGGGGAGGAACTAGGCCGATCATGAAAATGAATAAGAAAAAGGCAACCGTGACACTGGCACTGACGTTCGGACTGACATATACTTCGATTGCTCCATCAGTTACATATGCATCACCATCATTAAGTGAAATTAATAGTAAAACATCCGCTCAGAAATCATTGAAAGATCAGCTGAACAAGCAGCAGCAGGCGATTCAAAATGAATTGACAGAAATGAATAAGAAGCAATTGAAACTGACAGGTGAAATCAGTGACGGACAGGCTGAAATTAATCAGAACAATGATCAGATCGGTGCTTTGAAGGCAGAAATAACGGAAATCAATAAACGGATTGAAAAACGTAAGGCGTTATTGAAGGATCGTTTGGTTTCAATTTATAAGAACGGTGGATCTGTCAACTACTTGAATGTCTTACTTGGTTCCAAAAATTTTGGGGATTTCATTGATCGTACGTTTGCACTGACAACAATTACGAATCAGGATCAAAAAATTATTACTGATCAGAAAAATGATCAGGCTGCTGTGAAGACGAAGAAGGCAAGTGTTGAGAGAAAGCAGGCTGCTAATGTCGCGCGCTTGGAAAAATTGAAGAAAACTTTGACTGAAGTTGTCGCTCTGCAGGAAAAGAAAAAAATTGCTTCTAAGGCATTGGATCGTAAGCAAGAAAGCGTATCTGATCAGCTCGCTTCTTTGACGAATGCAGCAGAAGAACTGAAACGTGCATCAATCAAGCCGGTGTCCTATACTCCATCCGGTGAATCCAATGATTCTGCTGATTCAAGCAACTCGAGTAATTCAGGCAGTTCGAACAATTCTTCTGCAAATGATCAATCGTCGAATAACAGCAGCAGTTCGTCAAATGACTCTGCACAGTCTCAGCCTGTCGGTTTGTCGGCATCGGTTTCAACGGGTGGAATTTCTGGTATTCTTGGATACGGCAATCGTTTTATTGGCAGATCAACTTACGTGTTTGGAGCTTCCAACCCCGCAGCCGGTCAGTTTGACTGCTCTGGATTTGTTCACGCAGCGTTTGCCGCAAATGGTATCGGCGTAGGCCGTTCAACCGGTGCGCTGGTCAGTCAGGGCAGTGCAGTAAGCTTTGGTTCTGCACGTCCCGGTGATCTTGTTTTCTTTGATACATATAAAACGAATGGTCACGTTGGTATTTATCTTGGCGGCGGTCGTTTCATAGGTTCTCAAAGCAGTACCGGTGTTGCCATCGTGAGCATGAACAACCCATATTGGAAATCTCATTTCCGCGGTGTCGTTCGCAGAATTCTTAACTAATTCATTCCCAATTGAAAAATTTTAAAACACAGGCTTAGCGGTCTGTGTTTTTTGTTTTTCATAAAATCGATAATACATGACATTATGATATCTGTCATAAAAAAATGATGATCGTTGGGACTGTGCGCTTCGGGGATGATTCGCTATTCTTGGTATAGCGGTATCATTTCAATAATAAAGAGGGTTGAATGATGAACAGTTTCGCGATGATCAAGCATTTTTTGCGTGTTCTGATGTATTACAAAATTAATTTTATCTTTACCCTCGGTGTGCCTGTCGGATCAATCATTTATACAATGCGCGGCTACATCTTCCATATGTCGAATCAACAGATTGTCCAAACTCATATCGGTTACTGGATCAGCTATATGGTTGTTCTTTATGCCATCATGAACAGCGGCCCGTCTTTAGTTATTTTGAGAGAAGAGCAATTTTTGAAAATGTTTCTGTTCATCTCGGGATCGGTCCGTTCAATTCTTTGCGCTAAATTCATTTCTCAGTTTCTTTTACTTTCGATTTCAGTACTCATCCTCGACATTCTTAGTTGTCTTTTATTTGGGCTTCCGATAATAAGACTATTTATTCAATCTATTCTGCTGATTATTCTTTGTAGTCCGCCCATATTTTCTCTTTTTCTTTTCTTTGCGGCATTGCCGTTGCGGCAGGAAACAATAACTCCGTTAATTAATGTCTTGATTTTTTGCTTCATTTTCCTGTCGGTCAGTCAAATCAATCATTTGCTCATATTCGTTAATCCGATTGATTATACATTTCAGATTGCAAGGTTTTTGTTTGGGGTAACAGTGTTCCATGCGGTCCGGCTGTGGCTTCCGATCACCGTGACGTTATTTTACTTGCTTATCGGTGCCTTTGCTGTGAAAAAAATGCGGTTCTTGCCGATTTTCAGAAATTGAGGTGAAATACGCGTGAAAATAGAACATTTGAACTTTAAGTATAAAAAGGGTGACCGTTTGGTTTTTGATAATCTATCATTTAATCTCGTGCAGGGAAAAATACACATTCTATTGGGACGTAATGGCGGGGGTAAATCAACGCTCCTTGATGTATTGTCAGGTTTGCTCAGAGTTGACGCGGTTATTCTGAATCCGATCCCCAAAAATGAAATACTTTATCAGATTCAAGGAGTTCCTATTTTAAGTACGATTAAAGGAAAGCATCTTGCTGAATTAATTTTATGCGCGAGCGGTCAATATAAAAGTCGAGACTTATCACCGGAAATGTGTAGCGAACTGTTCAATGATCATCGTGAATGGGAAAAAATTACTTATTTATGGGATCAGCAATACGGTAAAATGTCACCGGGTGAGCGGCGCTGGCTGACTATTATGCTCTACTGTATGCTCGATAAATCCTTATATCTTTTTGATGAGCCGACTGCCGGTGTTGATCCTTATTCCGGAATGCAAATTGCGCGGTTTATTCGTCGACTGCAGGAGAAAAAAGGAAAGACAGTCGTATACGCCACCCATAAGATTCAAGATTTAAACGGCTTCAAGGATTACCGGGTACTTGTACTGGACGAGGGAAAGATCGTTGTCAACGAGGATGGGCAGCATTGGTTACAAGCGTGCAAAAAAGAAAAAGGTCCATTTTGCAAACGCATTGTTGCGTTGTGGGAAAATTCATCAAGTAATTTAATTTAAATGTTAGGATTCTCTCGCGGTTGCTATATCCTATTTACGAGAATACTGTTTCTGTGTATGCTAGAGAAAAATCACTCAGAGAAGGGAGGGCGTGAAACTTGAAGCTGTTTCCAAAAGCAACGGGCCCGTATCCTTACCTCTGGTTATTAATTATCTTTCCTCAATTCTTTATTATTGTTAGCTATGCGGATCATCGACTAGAACAGGTCATTGGATTGATTGCGGGAATCGGCCTTATCTATATCTTTCGCCAAATGTACTGGCTGGAGTATACGGTGCTGCTAATTCATTTTTTATTAGCGATTACCATACTTGCCGCCCTATCAGTCACTTTGAACTCCGAAACCATGCTCTTTTTTTTAATTGGTTTTGTATTTCTTTTCGGTTATATTGAACGTGTAAGAGATTTGGTAATTGGGATTGTGGGACTTGCCGCAGCTTTTCTGTTTGTGGCGCAAATTCTTGATGGGAACTTATTAGCCTTTGTTTCTCATGATCAGTTTTTCTTTCTTCTAATAGAAATTGCCATTCCGATCGCTATCTTTAGCCACAATCGGACAAGAAATCTACATGATCAGCTTGCTCAGGCAAATGAACAGATTGTCGCCCTTGTTAAGGAACAAGAGCGTGGTCGATTTGCACGTGATCTTCATGATACCTTGGGACATACGTTGACAATGATTATCCTTAAAAGCGAACTTGCGTTGCGGCTTATTGAGAAGGATACGAACCGTGCCAAGTCGGAGATTGGAGAAATCGAACAGATCAGTCGATCGGCTTTGAATCAGACGCGGGAGCTGGTTGCGTCCACTCGTCACCATTCTTTAGCAGAGGAACTGAACGAAACCAAGCATTTTCTTGAAACGAAAGGGATTTCAGTGACCATTCATAAACCTGAGACGTGGCCGCAGCTCCGGATTGACGATGAAACGATGCTGAGTCTTGCTTTCCTCGAAGGAATCACCAACGTGGTCAGGCATAGTAACGCCCGGAAGTGTGCCATTCGTGCGGTGACTGATGACCATAAATTATTTCTTGAGATTAACGATGACGGGATCGGCATTTGCGGCAAGGATTCAAAAGGAAACGGCCTGCATACGATGCGGGAGCGGATGCGTTTAATTGGAGGTACGGTTACGTTGGACTTACAGACAAAGGATAAAGGAACACGGCTTTGTTTTTCTCTGCCGTTAAATGAAAAAAAGGTGGGTAAAGAAAAATGAAAGTGTTGATTGCCGAGGATCAGGGAATGCTTCGTGGCGCGCTTGCTCAGCTGCTTGAAATGGAGGAAGATGTCGAGATTGTCGGTCAGACAGGAAATGGTCAAGAAGCATTAGAACTCGTTCAACAGCGGAACCCGGATCTGATCATCGCGGATATCGAAATGCCGGGGATGAGCGGACTCGAAGTTGCCGAGCAGCTTCAGGATGCGGACATGCCATGTAAAACGGTGATCGTGACGACTTTTGCACGTCCTGGCTATCTTGAGCGTGCAATGAAGGCCGGGATAGCCGGATACATCTTAAAGGATGAGCCAATTAACGAGCTTATCGCGCATCTTCGTCTGATTCACAATGGCGGCCATTTTATCAGCCCTGAATTGGCTTCAGCTCTCTACTTTTCCAAAACAAATCCCTTAACAAAACGGGAAGAAGAGGTTCTGCGCCAAGCATTTTCAGGTTTCGAAACACGCCAGATCGCCAGCAGACTTCATTTATCACATGGAACGGTTCGTAATTATTTATCTACCGCCATTCAGAAGATGGATGCGCATTCGAGGCAGGAAGCCGCCAGAAAAGCGGAAGAGAACGGATGGATCTAAATGAAAGGTGTGAAAATATGTTCAAAATCATGATCATTGAAGATGATCCGACCATGCGTGAGATGATTGCGGAAGCGTTGGGTAAATGGAAATTTGAATCAGAGTCAGTCCTTGATTTTGAACAAATAAGTGAGCGTTTCGCTGTTTATCAACCGGAATTAATTTTATTGGACATTAATTTGCCGATATACGACGGTTTTTATTGGTGTCAACGAATTCGTGCCTTATCGAAGGTACCGATTATTTTTATTTCTTCACGTGATACGGCCATGGACAAAATCATGGCGATGAATATGGGCGGCGATGATTTCATTACCAAACCAATTGATCTGGATGTATTAACAGCAAAAATTAACGCGCTGCTGCGAAGAACTTATTCGTACAGAACACGCGTTCCTCATGTTTTAGAGTTTCATGGCGCGCTCCTGCAGCTCACAGCTAATACACTTATGTATCACGATCGGTCAATTGAGTTGACGAAAAATGAATTCAGAATGATGCACACACTTATGAAACATGCAGAATCGATTGTCTCTCGAGATCAGATCATGCGCGATTTATGGGAAAATGAAAGCTTTGTCGATGACAACACACTGACTGTAAATATGGTGCGATTACGGAGGAAGCTTGACATGCTTGGAATGAAAGACTGGATCAAAACAAAAAAAGGGCAGGGATATCAGCTGCAATGAAAATAATCAGCTATTTATGGGATCAAAGAACATGGCTTATTTATTATATAACGTCCTCCGTTTTCCTCACAGTTTTTCTGATCGTCGTTCCATCATTGAGTATGAAACCAGGCGATTTATTTTATCTGCATGCTGTGCTTTTCTTTTTCTTTATCCTTTTTCTACTCATCGGTTATTGTCGGCGATCACGATATCTTTCGGCACTCATTGATGCGGTCGAATGTTCAGCGAACAATCGGTTGTTGTCTCTTCCAAGCGCGCAAACACAAGAACAGCAGCTGATTCATCATTTGTTACACAAGATTGATCAGGATCATCACCATTATATAAATCAATTGCATGCGGAAATTGAAGAGAATAAGGATTTTATCCTTGCCTGGGTTCATGAAGTGAAAACGCCGATTGCCGCAGGAAAAATGCTACTCGCTGCGAGCTCGGAAAAAACAAAGGACCAGCTCATCGACAAGTTTGAGGATGAACTTGATGAGATTAGTCGTGATGTGGAGCGTGCTCTCTATTATTCACGAACAGAAAGATTTTCGAATGATTATTTCATCAGCGAGTACGAGTTAAAGCCGATCATTAGTCAGCTGCTCAAGAAAAACGCCAAGCTGTTCATCGCAAAGAGAATAAAAGTTGAGATGAACAATTTGCGGATTCAGGTGCTTACGGATAAAAAATGGCTGCTGTTTATCATTGATCAGATTTTCTCCAACGCATTGAAGTATATGAATGTACAGGGATCCTTGAAAATTACAGGAGAACGAAGAACGAGAAGCAGCGTGCTGATCATCAAGGATAACGGATGCGGCATTGCTCCCGAAGATATTCGGCGTGTTTTTGAAAAAGGTTTTACGGGATCACTTGGCAGGCAAACGAAGCACGCAACGGGTATAGGGCTTTATCTATCCGACACGCTGATGAAGAAGCTGGGTCACCAATTGTCGCTAGCCTCTGTCCCAGGCACTGGGACAACGGTTACACTTGAATTTCCGGATCATGTTGACTATACCGAGATTGGACGCGGTGCGTCATGGTGACAAAAGTGTAAGGTTTCCGCTTGAACTGTAAGCTAAATCGAGGGAACTCCGGTACACTGTTACTTACACTGTAAGAGAGTAACAGACAAACGGTAAAGGGGTTTATAATCATGCTGCTGAATGCGAAGGGACTGCAGAAAGTTTATGGACGGAAAGGACAAATGTATACGGCGATTCGAGCGATTGATCTGTCTATTGATCGAGGTGAGTTCGTCGGCGTCATGGGACCCTCCGGATCCGGCAAAACGACGCTGCTGAATATCATGTCGACGATTGATCAGCCATCAGGAGGAACGGTTGAAATGAATGGACAGAATATTGGCGCAATGAACGAGAAAGAATTGACAATGTTCAGGCGGAATCATTTAGGATTCATCTTTCAGGACTACAATCTGCTTGATACGTTAACCATTGAAGAAAATATTGCACTGCCACTGACACTTTCAAAGGTTGATGTGCATGAAATTGAGCAAAGAGTGCATCAGACAGCAGAAATTCTGGGACTGGACGAACTGCTGAACAAATATCCTTACGAAGCTTCGGGAGGTCAGCAGCAGCGTACAGCCGTCGCACGTGCAATCATAGTAAAACCGGATTTGATTTTTGCTGATGAGCCCACCGGGGCGCTTGATTCGAAATCTGCTACGACGCTGCTGCAAATGCTGACACGACTTAATGAAGAAGAGACGGCCACTTTATTAATGGTGACACATGATGCGTTTTCCGCGAGCTACTGCCATCGGATCTTGTTTTTAAAAGATGGGGAAATCTTTACTCAACTTGACCGTGGGCGCCAGTCTCGAAAAGAATTTTTTCAGAAAATTCTCGATGTACTTTCAGCCATAGGAGGTGAGGCAAGTGACCTTTTTTAAGCTTGCCCGCCGAAACATGACGCGAAACTTCTTTCATTATTTTCTCTATTTCGGATCAATGATCTTCAGCGTTCTGATCTTCTTTACCTTTGTATCCATCCAATACAACGACAAGACACAGGCAGCCGTCTCAGACTATGTGAAAATCAGCACCGTGTTTCAGCTGGCCTCGATTGTTCTGTTTATTTTTGTTGCCTTATTCATAGGTTATTCCAACAGTTTTTTTATAAGGAGTCGTAAGAGAGAAATCGGTCTCTATACGCTTATGGGTCTGCAAAAAAAACAAATCGCACGGATGTTCTTTTGTGAAAATTTATTTCTCGGGTTGCTGTCACTTGTTGTTGGTATTTTTATCGGAATGCTGCTCTCTAAATTTTTCATCATGGTTCTGATGAAGCTGTTGGATAGTGCTGTGACCGTTCCTTTTTCGATTTCATTACTAGCTGTTCTTGAAACCGTGATCGTTTTTCTCGTCATTATTGCCATAGCATCGCTTTATGGCTACCGTTTAATTTATCACATTCAGCTTGTTGCCTTATTTCATGATGAGAAGAAAAAGGAACGCATTCCTAAAGTGCCGGTCATCCAAGCGGCAGCGTCATTGCTGTTTATCGGTGTGGGTTATTGGGTTGTGCTTCTGGGCCCGAATTCAGTCATTTGGAAAAATCTTGGGTTTTCTAAAGGAGCTTTTTTAATTTTACTCTGTGTCATCATAGGCACAATTTTGATGATTCGTTTCCTGACAGCTTTTTTTATTAATAATATGAAGAAACGTAAACGCATTTACTATAAAGGTACCAATATTATCGGCATTTCACAGCTCTCTTATCGAATTAGAGCGAACGCACGAATATTGATCGTGATTGCAATAATGAGTTCGGTGACTTTAGTTTCTGTAGGAGCGAGTTACAGCTTCTATTACATGGTTGGCGAATGGGCAAAGAATAGTTTTCCCCATACTTATGAATATCTCATACCTGCGGAGTATCAGAAAAGCGCAGAAAGTTTACTGAGGGATACGTTGCGTTCGGAAGGTAAACGGCATAAGATAACGTCTCGCGCGTCCGTTCCGGCACTCCAGTTAGAAGTTGAGCTATTGGAGCTGGATGGTGGGGCGGCTGAGTTTTATGTGATTTCCAATTCCTCTTATAATGAATTGGCTGCCCGTTATGAAAAAAATGATCGGATACAGCTTAACGAAAATGAGGCGATAATGCTGGCCAAATTCTATAAGAAAGAATTTAACAGAAGCTACATGGGACACAATGGCAAGCTGGCATCCATTGAAAGCTACGGAAAACGGGGAAAGGGAACAACGGTGCATTATATCGGATACAAAAGGGTGAATTTTTCGTGCTCAGACACTGTTGTCGTTAGTGACACACTGTTTAAGAAACTGTCAAAGACGAGTAATCCATTGATGCTGGAGCAAATCGATGTCTCTGATCAGGAGCATTTAGGAAAATCGGATGACCAATTTAAAAATGCCATGACTCATTTGGAAAAAAATATCAAGGGAAAGAATGGGTACTATGACGCCGGTGTATTTAGCTTTTACGGTATTTACCATGATCTTGTCGTTGCATATGGATTAATGATGTTTCTCGGCGCCTTTTTAGGGCTCGTTTTCTTATTTGCCACCGGCAGCATTATTTATTTTAAACAGCTGAACGGAGCAGCACAGGAAAAAACGCAGTACACTATTTTAAGAAAAATCGGTTTGACAAACATGGAAATAAGAGGAACGATTGCAAAACAGATCGGATTTATTTTTGCCTTGCCGTTTGTCGTCGGGGTCGCACACAGTTCGGTTGCTTTACTTGCTCTATCTAGAATGATTGAATCAAATTTAATCGTACCGGTTGTGATCTGTATGGGGATCTATGCCTTCATTTATTTTATATACTATCTCTACACAGTGCGTGCGTATTCAAAAATGGTGGAATCTTAAAGTAATGTCCGAAAAAGGTGGCGAACTCAAATTTCGACATGCCAGCGAAATAAAGGTGTTGTCTTTAATTTCTTTTGTCTGCTAGGCACTTCTCGATCCGAATGAAATACATCTGAATTTTTGTCGAAAAATGTGCAAAGGCCGTTTCAGAAGTGGACATGACCGAATAGGATATAGAAAAATAGAGGAGGATGCAGTATGTTTATTCTCATCGTTGTCATGTTTATTCTCCTTGTCATCGTTGGTCTTTTCTATTAAATAAGGAGAGATTTAACGATTAGCCGGTGTTCATTTAAAAGTGAAATTCTGGCTTTTTTTTATGCCGGTTTTCTAACAGAGCAGCGACAAAACGTTGTTAATAAATTTTTTGTGAACAGCTTCTTCCAAACTAGTGTTCAGTCGACAAAAAAACCCCGTTCAGAATTTACGCGAAATGTGTGACAATAAAGGTATCCTATTAAAGCGAAAGGGAGTGCCAGCTGCTATGCCAAACATCGTTTCTTTCAAATTTAATCCAACAGAACTAAAACTGAATAAATTTATTGACTTCTATGGTTACTGTACACAATGGAATCAAAATATTTATGTGTATGGGAAAAATGAAGCGCAAAAGGTTCATCGCCTGTCTGAGCTTCTCTCCTTTATTTTATTTTCACATGATCATGAATGTCTGATTGTTATTGAAGGCAGCGGAATCAATGAAACAAGGGACTATATCTCAAAGCATTTATCTGGTGTTCAGACTGCGTGAGTAAGGCCGCCCCAACAGAAGATGATCCAATGAAAATGTGACAAATTGGTGAAATAACTTTTCAATATGGTATAGTATGAGAGTATAAATTCATATTGAAAGGCTAGGAGTTGCATGACGACAATTGAACAGATAAGAACAGCACCAGTCAGTCCTGAAAATGATCCGTGGGAAGCTTACTTTGATATGGAGCATTATGGACACTTAAAGCTGACGAATGTCGAGTTTACCACGACGACGCTCTGCAACATGCGATGTGAGCATTGCGCGGTGGGATATACATTACAGAAACGTGATCCGGATGCACTTCCATTAGATTTGATTTTCAAACGGCTTGACGAAGCGAATGATCTTCACGCGTTAAGTATTACAGGCGGTGAACCGATGCTGTCACTTAAGTCGGTGAAGGAGTATGTGGTGCCCATCTTAAAGTATGCGCATGAGCGCGGCTTGAGAACTCAGATCAATTCGAATTTGACACTTGATCTTGCGCGTTATGAATGGATTATCCCCTATCTTGATGTACTGCATATTTCCTTTAATTATGGGGGTTTTGAGGATTATTCCAACATCGGGTTTGCGGTGATGGAGAAGAAGCCGAAAATAGAAGCACAAGAGCTGTTTTTTGATCGCATGATTGAGAATGCGCGAGAATTGACCGCGCGCGGAGTGATTGTTTCAGCAGAAACGATGATTAATAAACGAACTCTGCCGCATCTTGAACGTATTCACGAACAGGTTGTAGCAATGGGGTGCCAGCGCCATGAGGTACACCCGATGTATCCAAGCGATTTTGCGAGCAGCCTCCAGATTGCCTCACTTGATGAAATCCGAGCTGGAATTCACCGTTTGCTTGATTGCCGTAATCAGAATGTCTGGATGCTGTTTGGAACTCTGCCTTTTTACCCATGCAATAAAAATGAGAAAGATCTCCTACTACTGGAACGTTTGTATCATGAGAAAAATGTAACGGTTCGTAATGATCCGGATGGACGGTCTCGTCTCAATGTCAATATTTTCAATGGCAATATTATTGTCACTGACTTTGCCGATGCACCGGCGTTGGGCAATATTAAATCAACAATGTTGGAGGATGCCTACCAGCATTGGCTGACAACACCTCTTGCCAAGTCGTTGAATTGTCATTGTCCGGCAGTAAAATGCCTTGGGCCAAATGTGCTTGTGAAAAATACTTATTATAAAGACGTTGATTTTATGCAGCGAAAGGCGCTTATCACGCGATGATTTACAGTTGCTCACAAATAAAAAAGGTTCTTTGCATGTTTCGTATGCAACGAACCTTTTTGCTTTATTGAATACCCAATACCGCTCTGAGATAGAGACTGAGTGAATTGATTTGAGAAGCGGCGCCAATTGTTTTGTGCCCGAGCAGTGCTGATTCCAGTGCAATTCCATCTGTTGTGTTAATGAAAAAACGAGTAATTGCTTCGATGGGCTGCTGTGGATTAAACTCACCGCGACGAACGCCTTCTTTAAAGAGGCGAGAGAATATCGTTTGCCCTTTCAAGTAACGATTCTTTAAATATTCTTTTCGTTCTTCATTGCGCCATCCGGTGACAAAGTATTCATAGACAGCTATAGAAAAAGGGGTACCGGCCTCATGTGTTAATGCGTCTAAATAATCTTGAACCGCATCCCACATGCTCGCGTGTTTCTTGATGAGTGAGTTGACAAAATTCTCAAATTCTATGTTGCTTTCTTCCAATAATGCGCGCATCATCGCTTCAGTAAGGTGGTAAATAGATCAAATTAATGAAACGGTGTAAAGAGTCATTCCAATTGTGCTGAACGAAAGGTCTGTAATTAATTTCCATCATTTCCACTCTGACCTTTTTTAAATACGGTCAATTGAATGGATTCAACCATGAAGTTGTTATGGATTTCAGTCCATGGATTGGAAATTTAACTGAGTATTGATCACATGTTCAAAGGGAAGATCTAAAACATGATTTAGCTGTAACCTATTTGGTGCGTGAAACACGTCGAAAAATGTGTTAATCTTTTTTTAACAATTTGAAAACGGATTGTAAATCCAGTGTGTTCTGTTAAAATGGAATTTGGGCTCTTTTTCAGTCGCAGAGGCACTGAAATTGATTGTAATGAATCTTGGTTGTGTGCGATTTGTTGAAGGAATAATTATAATTAGGATATGGAGAGGTGGACTTTGTGCATTTTTTGTCGAAAAATGACAAGTTTTTGAATATGCTTTCGATCATTTCAATTAATCTGGAGGATGCTGCTAAATTTTTTGATGAAAGCAAAATTAAGAATGAAGCGGATTTGCACGAGTTTTCCCAGAAAATGAAGAATTACGAACGGAAGGGAGATTCCTATGTTCACGAACTGATCATTGCTTTGAACAAAACCTTTGTTACACCGTTGCAGCGTGAAGATATCCTAGAATTAGCCATGAAAATGGACAGTGTTCTGGACGGATTTGAAGAATGGTCGATGCGGCTTGAAATATACGGTATTTCTCATGCAGATGAATATATGGTTGAGTTTGTCGGTATTTTATACGAATCTTGTAAGGAAATTAATCAGGCCATTACATTAATGAGTAAAAAGAATTTGTCGGGTATCCGTAACAGCGTTATAAAAATTAATGATTATGAGACTCAATGCGATGATCTGCTTGTTAAATGTATTACCAATTTATTTAAAAATGAAAGAGATGCGATTAAAATTATTCAGTATAAAGAATTATATGAGATGCTGGAAAGCGTCGCCGACAGTTGTGAAGATGTTGCCGACACTTTGGAAACGATCATGATGCGAAACGCCTGATTTCGCCCTTTGTGTCCTTTTTTTGGAGAAATCTTTCCGTATTAATTGCGCTTGATTCAATAGATCAATGAATAGAACAGAGCAATTCCGGAAACCACGCATTCATTTTTTACGAGGAAAGGGTTATATGATCATGGAAAGTTTGTTTGCGCTAACGCTGATGATTGTTTTCTTGGCGTTTATGTTTGATTTTATTAATGGCTTTCACGATACGGCAAATACGATCGCCACTTCTGTTTCCACGCGTGCCCTGCGTCCAAGGGTTGCCATTATTTTGGCTGGATCGATGAATTTTCTCGGGGCCATCACATTTACCGGTGTTGCCCAGACAATCAGCAAAGGGATCATTGACCCTTTTACTATTAAAGATGAGACGACGGGGCTGATCATTGTTATGGCGGCACTGATCAGTGCGGTTCTTTGGAACCTCGCTACATGGTATCTTGGTGTGCCCAGTAGTTCGTCTCACGCAATTGTGGGTTCCTTGGCGGGCGCGGGGATATCGGCACTTGGATTCGGTGCCTTAAACTACAAAGGATTTATTGAGATTTTCGAAGCGTTGATTTTTTCACCGATTGCGGCGTTTACAATTGGTTTTATTGTGATGAAAGTCTTTACAGTCATCTTTCATAACTTTTCACTGATAAAAACAAATCGACACTTCAGAATATTTCAGATATTTACAGCAGCGCTTCAGTCGTTTGCTCATGGAACAAATGATGCTCAGAAAACGATGGGGATTATTACCATGGCCTTGGTAGCCTCAAACTATTTGACAAAAGTTGAAATACCTATGTGGGTACGTATTGCTGCCGGGTTTGCTATGGCGATGGGAACATCAGTAGGCGGCTGGCGTATTATTCATACTGTAGGCAGCAAAATTATGAAAATTCAACCGATAAATGGAGCGGCCGCCGATCTATCATCGGCTACGATTATTTTTGGATTTACATTCATTCATTTTCCAGTCAGCACAACGCATGTCATTACTTCTTCTATACTAGGTGTTGGCTCTGCGGAACGGGTTAAAGGCGTCAACTGGGGAATGGCGTTGAACATTGTGATTACGTGGGTGATTACATTGCCCTTCACAGCGATTGCTGCTGCTGTGATCTACCGGCTTTTGAATTGGATTCTGTAATCATTCGTACGAATCGGCTCGTTGACAGCGAGCCTCTTTTTTGTATCTAATACTTTATGGAGGGGACCTATTGCGCCATCTGAGCAAGTGACCACAATTATTGATATGTTGATCATAATCGGTTAATCATAAATTAATAGCGGTTACAAAGAAGGATAAATAAAAAATGAATACCGGCACGAAGCCGGGAAGGACTGGCTAGAAGAAACATAGGTACTCTCTATCTCAGACCTGTGCGCTTTGCGAAGATGGCGAACATTTTTCTTGAATTTCTACAATCATCAAATCAAGTTCTTGGCTGCAAAGTAATGTTTGTTCGGCATATAGGCCGTACTTTTTAGCAGTATCCAATAAATTTTTCCGTTTTTTTTCGACAGCTTCAGAATAGATACTGCTAATTTCCTGGGATATAAGTACCTCTGACAACTCAGACATGAACGAAAAGCCCTCCTTGAGCGTGAACATCTAACAATATTAAATATATTATAGCATGTCTCTTTCGTTTGTCTACCAAATGTAGGTGGCATAATGATAATAAGCGGATGCATTTAATAGATTGAGTAAGCAATGTTGGAGGGAAGGATATTGAAATTATCGGATCTTGAACTAATTATTGTATTATCGGATGAGGGGAATATGAGAAAAGCCTCAGACCGGCTTTTTGTTTCACAACCTGCATTAAGTCAGAGACTGCAATCCATTGAACGTGAGTGGAATGCACGATTATTCATCCGATCGAAACGAGGAGTTGCATTAACATCAGAAGGTGAGATTGTTGAGCGATTTGCGCGGGAAATGCTTGAGCGTGCAGCTGAAACACGTGCGGAGATTCAAGCTCATAAATCCGAAATTTATGGCACATTAAAACTTGCCGTATCGTCGGTAAACGGACAGTATTGGCTTCCTGATGTACTTAAGGCATTTGTTGAACAACATCCTCTGGTGAAAATTTCCTTAACGACAGGTTGGTCTAGTGAATTATTGGAGCATATGTACCGTGCTGATTGTCACGTGGCAATTGTCCGTGGAATGCCAAAATGGGGCGGAGGAAAGCTGCATCTGTTCTCTGATCCGCTTAATTTCGTGGATTCTAAGATTAAATCGCTGGATGAATTGAATCGTGAAGAGAGACCGTACATTCAATTTCGCAGTGACTCATCCTATGATCAAGTGATCCAGAATTGGTGGCATTCGCAAAACCTGAGAGTCCCAGTACGCACAATAATCGTCGATCAGATTGAGACATGCAAACTGATGGTCACTCACGGCATCGGCTACTCAGTATTGCCATCTCTCAGTCTCACGGCACATGACCTTATAAATCGCATTCCCCTGCTGGATATTCGTGGCAATCCGATTGTCAGAGAAAATTGGCTTCTCTACGATGAAAAAACGCTTAATCTAAAGCAGGTGAGAGCCTTTGTAAACCTGGTGAAACATAGACTTTTCACATGAAATTAGATAATATAACAAGTGAAACAACTATTAGGAGGAACGGTAATGGAGCAGATGGATGCCTATGAAATTATTTCATTTTTGAAAAACAGCGTGAAGAAGACACCGGTGAAAGTTTACATAAAGGGCGATTTAGCGTCTTTATCCTTTGGTGAGCACGTCCACGCGTTTATCAGTGGACAAGCAGGTACGCTGTTTGGCGATTGGCAAGATATAGAGCCTGTACTTACAGCAAACAAGGACAGGATTGAAGATTATATTGTAGAAAATGATGCGCGCAACTCGGCTGTGCCGTTGCTAGATCTTAAAGGTATTGAAGCACGTATTGAACCCGGAGCTCTCATTCGTGAAAAAGTTGAAATAGGCAAGCAGGCGGTGATCATGATGGGTGCCGTAATAAATATTGGGGCGGTAGTCGGTGACGGCACAATGATTGATATGAACGCAGTCCTTGGCGGACGCGCGACGGTAGGAAAAAATTGCCACATTGGGGCGGGAGCAGTTCTTGCCGGCGTTGTCGAACCGCCTTCAGCACAGCCGGTAGTCGTCGAGGATGATGTGCTTGTCGGTGCGAATGCGGTTGTTCTTGAAGGGGTACGAATCGGCAAAGGAGCAGTTGTTGCCGCCGGATCAATTGTTACAAAAGATGTTCCTGCAAATACCGTTGTTGTCGGAACCCCTGCGCGTGTACTGAAAACGATAGATGAGAAAACACGTTCTAAAACGGAGATTATGCAGGATCTGCGTCAATTATAATAAATTACGGGTGATTGCTCGCACAGTGGGAAGGGATCAACAATGGATTATGTTGCGATCAGGCGCGCACTGCACCAGATACCGGAACTTGGATTTGAAGAAGTGAAAACGCAGGGATTCCTGCTGGATCAAATTAAGAAGCTTCCGCAGGATCGACTACAAATAAAAAAGTGGAAAACCGGATTACTTGTCCGTATTTCCGGTACTGATCCTTCAAAGCTCATCGGATTTCGTACAGATATCGATGCTCTTCCTGTCAAAGAAAATACAGGATACGCATTTCAGTCAAGGCATGCAGGGAAGATGCATGCCTGCGGTCATGATTTTCATATGACGATCGCACTTGGTGCGTTGGAAAATATTGTGCGTCATCCGGTTAAAGAGGATGTCTTGTTTGTTTTCCAGCCGGCTGAAGAAGGACCCGGCGGTGCGCTGCCAATGATGGCGAGTGAGAAATTTAAAGCGTGGAAACCGGACTTGATTTTCGGATTGCATGTTTCACCGGATTTCCCGGCGGGCACAGTTGCTACAAAAGAAGGTATACTGTTTGCCAATACATCCGAATTGTTTATCGATTTCCACGGGAAAGGCGGGCATGCGGCTAATCCTCATCTGACCCACGATACGATTGTTGCAGCGAGTCATTTTATCGTCGGCTTGCAAACAATTGTTGCCCGCAGAGTTAATCCGCTTCATCCGGCAGTGCTCACCATTGGGAAAATAACAGGGGGCTTCAAGCAGAATATTATTGCGGAGTATGCCCGCGTCGAAGGCACAATTCGAACATTAAGCCAAGACACTATGGTGCTGATAAAAGAGGATATTGAACGTCATGTAAAGGCAATTGAAATTGCTTATCAATGCAAGGGCATCATTGACTACGGTGCAAATTATTATCAGGTGTTCAATCGCAATGCTTATGTAGATCCATTCATCAGTTTTTGTGCGAGAAATGAATTTCCATATGTGATTTGCGACGACGCAATGACCGGAGAGGATTTCGGTTATTTCTTGAAAGAACTGCCGGGATTTATGTTTTGGCTTGGTGTCGGCAAGACGTCAAGCTTGCATTCTGCTGATTTCAAACCTGATGAATTGGCATTGGCTCAAGGTGTGAAGGTAGTCAGTACATATATAAGAGATGGCGTTTAAATAAAAAGAATAAATACATTTCCGGAACGAATCTATTTTTCGTTCCGCTTTTTTTGACCGTAAGCGTATTAATGGGAGAACAACGTGCAACGTGTTATTATTTATTTTGTATGGATCAATCAGAGTTAGAGAAAATCATATTATTTGATAATATTTATTTTAAATGATAATATATTTTTTCAGCATTCATAGATATATATACTGATATGACAGTGATCAACACCAATTTAAATTAATTATTAATTAACATTGACTTAAAATAATGCCCATATTATAATAATAGGTAGCCTCATATTGCATGAGGAAAGAAGATATTTTTCAGGAGGAATGATTAAAATATGGTAGAACGTCTTGTAAGTGCAAAGGCTCCTTTGTTTAATCTTGACAGTGTGGATGCGGACGGCTCTTTCGGCAAAGCAAATTTGGAAGAGAACATTAAAGCCGGTAAATGGACAATCTTCTTCTTTTATCCAATGGATTTCACATTTGTATGTCCGACTGAAATTACTGCTTTCAGTGATCGCTATGATGAATTCAAGGCACTCGGAGCAGACATAATCGGATGTTCTTGCGATACAATTTATACACACCAAGCATGGATGAAGACGTCAAGAAGAGAAGGCGGCATTGGTAAAATCAACTTCAGTTTAGCTGCAGATCATACACATGAAGTTGCTGAAAAATACGGCGTACTCATTCCAGAAGAAGGCGTTGCACTTCGTGGATTATTCATTATCAGTCCTGAAGGCGATCTTCGTTACTCGGTTGTTAACGACAACAACATCGGCCGCGACGTTGATGAAACACTGCGTGTGCTTCAAGCACTTCAGTCCGGTGGTCTCTGCCCGGCCAACTGGCATCCTGGCGATGAAACTCTGCATGTGTAATTGAATTAAAAATATAAATGGGCAGCTCAAAGCTGCTTATGAGAAACAGGACAATCGATTTTAGGTTGTTCTGTTTTTTTATAATGAAGAACAGCTTAAGAAATCTCAGTCGTTGATTGCTGAGATGAATTAGTGGTTTGTTCATTTTTTATTTCTTCTTTTTTTATTGTTAACGAACATATGTGCTATAATAGAGATCAGAATAAAGGTGATACGCAAAGACTATTAATAAAAGCGGATGACTTGTTGTTTACTCTCATTCTGATAAAATTGTCGTTATTGCAAAAGATACATATTTTTTGACCTGCGTTTTTCGCATAGGTTGGCAGGGGAGGAAGGGATACATTGGAGATTTTCAAAAGGCTTCAGCAATTTTATTGGCCTGACAGGCATTATTTATTCGGATCACTCCTGTTTTTGGTGTTGAGCAGCGCGATCACAGTTGTTTACCCTATTGTCTTGCAGCTTACGATTGATCAAGCGGTGATTCGTCAAAATTTTTCACTTGTTCCGATTCTGTCTTTAGGATTTGTGCTTATCATGGCTGTTAAGGGATTATCAAGCTATTTCAGCCAGTATTGGGGTGATATGTTCGGCGTCAGTTCGGTTTTTCGCCTGAGAGAAGCACTTTACAAGAAACTGCAGTATCTGCCCTATCATTATTATGACAACGCGAAAACCGGAGATTTGATGTCGCGTCTGACTGCTGATGTCGAGGGCTTTCGCTTTTTTCTTTCCGCAGGATTTACACAGCTGGTTAATTTTGTTGTTCTCGTAGGCTTCAGTATTGTCCTGATGTTTTATTATTCTTGGGAATTGGCGCTTGTTACTTTAGCAATGACGCCGTTTCTTTGTGTCAGTGTTTTTCGCTTTGACAAGCGTGTGCATCCGGCATTTCGGAAAATAAGGCTTTCACTTGCAAGCATGAACACGCGTGTTCAAGAAAATATCAGCGGAATGAGCACCATTAAATCACTCGGCCGAGAAAACTATGAAATTGGCCGTTTCGCCAAAAACAATAAGACGTACAGAACGAGAAACTTGGTAACAGCAGATATTTGGGCAAAATACTTTCCACTCATGGAATTGATCGGCGATATCAGCGTGGTCCTTCTTCTTGCGCTGGGCGGCTATTTTGTCATGAGCGGCAGATTGGATCCCGGCGCCTTGGTTGCTTTCTTTAGCCTCGTCTGGTACATTATGGATCCGCTGATGAATCTCGGATTTATGATCAATACCTTCTCCCAGTCAAAAGCTTCGGGGGAACGGCTGTTGCAAATTCTTGATGAGCAAAGTGATATTACATCTCCGGATCACCCTGTCCAAAAGGAGTGCCTCTCTGGGAATGTTGCATTCCGTGATGTGTCGCTGATTTATCCAAATGAAAAAACAGCAGCGCTCAGTCATGTATGCTTCGAAGCGAAATCTGGAAACGTCATTGGTCTCATGGGAGCAACGGGATCGGGAAAAACGAGCATTACTCAATTAATCGGCAGATTTTATGATGCAAGCTGCGGCGAGGTATTGGTCGATGAATGTCCGGTTAAATTGTACGATTTAAATTGCCTTAGAAGTAATATTGGCTACGTATTGCAAGAAAACTTTCTTTTTTCTTCAACAATTCGCGACAATATTGCTTATGGTAAACCAGAGGCGGCGTTAGATGAGGTCATCAAAGCAGCAAAGCGCGCTGAGGCGGACGAGTTTATACAAAGTCTTCCAAACGGTTATGACACCGTGCTGGGCGAAAGAGGGATGGGACTTTCCGGCGGTCAAAAGCAGCGAATCTCTATTGCCCGCGCGCTTCTTGTCAATCCAAGTATTTTGATTCTTGATGATGCGACAAGTGCTGTCGATATGCGAACGGAAGGATTGATTCAAAAGGCGTTCAAAGAGTTGATGAAAGGGCGAACAACGTTTATTATTGCTCATCGTATTTCTTCGCTTCAGATGGCAGATCAAATTCTCGTACTTGATCATGGTCGAATTAAAGAACGCGGCACGCATAATGAATTAGTGCGGCAAGGCGGAATTTATCGACGGATTTATGATATTCAGTACAAGGATCGTGATCTTGTGAAACAACAAATCGTCCATGAAGGGAGGAGCCGATGATGAAGAGCGGAACAAAAAAAGAGCGATTCTTTTATCCGGAAGACCGAGTCATTGAAAAACCGTTTAACTGGAAGCAGCTGCTTCGCCTATTAAATTATTTACGGCCTTATTTGAAAACACTGATTCCTAAAGCAATTGTAGCTATGGCTGTATCAACAGCCGTTCGACTGATTATTCCGATTATCATTGGTGTTTACGCATTTGACCGGGCGATCAGTGGAAAAAACTACAGCTTGCTTTATTGGCTGGTCGCGCTTACCGCTCTGCTCTATGGACTGTCATTTGTAAGCAACTGGTACCGGATTCGCACCACAAATCAGCTTGGCCAGTTTGTGATTCATGATTTGCGTGAACGTTTATTTAATCATATTCAATATCTTTCCCATCGCTTTTTTGATTCAAGGTCTGCTGGTTCAATTCTTGTCCGGGTCATTAATGACGTGAATTCAATGCAGGATTTATTCACGAACGGCGTCATTAACACATTGATGGATGTAGTTACTTTGATTGGCATCTTTGTGATCCTTTTTGTACTCAGCCCACCGCTGGCAGTTGCGGTATTACTTGTTATTCCGCTGATTTTCTTCATCTCAACGAAGCTGCGGCGCAGCATTCGGCGTTCATGGCAAAAGGTCCGCATGAAAATGTCGAAGCTGAACTCTCATTTGAATGAGAGCATTCAGGGAATACGCGTGACACAATCATTTACACAGGAAAGAGAAAATCGGGCATATTTCAACGGTGTGAATACGGAGAACTTTTTGGCATGGCAGGAGGCATCCAAAAAAAATGCGATGTTCCGACCTTTTGTTGATTTGTCCAATGCAGTGGGATCGGCTATTCTGATCTGGTTCGGTGTATTTCTTATTCACCGGAACTCAATAGAAATGGGTACGTTTGTTTCTTTCTCGTTTTATCTTGGTATGTTCTGGGGACCAATTTCACGGCTGGGGCAGGTGTATAATCAGCTGCTTGTTGCAATGGCTTCCTCAGAGCGAATTTTTGAATTTCTTGATGAACAGCCAAGTGTACCCAATAAAAAAAATGGTGTAAGCATGAAAAACATCCGTGGAACGATTGATTTTGATGGGGTAGAATTCAGTTATGATGCATCGAGAAAAGCACTTAAGGGGATTACGTTTCATATTCCGGCGGGAGAGACGTGGGCACTGGTCGGGCATACCGGTTCGGGTAAAACAACAATTGCGAATTTAATTAGCCGTTTCTATGATGTGACAGCTGGTCACGTGTGTTTTGATGGTGTCGATGTGCGCAACATTGATTTGCGCGAACTGCGTGCAAGTGTCGGAACGGTCATTCAGGAAACCTATGTGTTCTCTGGAACGATTATGGACAATATTCGTTTCGGCAAGCCGGATGCCTCTGACGGGGAAGTCATACAAGCAGCAAAAGCAATTGGCGCGGATGCTTTCATTCAGAGATTGCCTGATGGGTATCTGACAGAGGTCGAGGAACGAGGAAATATTCTTTCAGTTGGAGAGCGTCAACTGCTTTCATTCGCACGCGCGCTGCTCTCAAATCCGAAAATTCTCATTCTCGATGAGGCAACAGCAAGTATCGATACGGAAACAGAGGCTGTTATTCAAACAGCTCTCAAGCAATTGCTTGAGGGAAGGACCTCCATTATTATTGCACATCGATTGTCCACAATTCGTGATTCGGATCAAATTGTTGTTCTTAATGAAGGTGACATTATGGAGAAGGGCAATCATCAAGAGCTTATGAACCTTAAAGGCAGATACTTCGATTTGGTACTCAGCCAGTATAATGCACTGGATGGAGTTTCTTAATTAAAAAAGAGCAAGCAGTGGACGCGTAGCGATACGTTTCCCTGTTTATTTTTTTCTTAAAAACCGATCAGCACAGTGTATCTGACCGCAGGCCGGGATCTTGATCCAACCGAATGACTGATGTACAGTCCGTATACATGACCGCTTCGACGATTCTCCTTTTTGTTACTATTTTGGGCATCAGGCTGCTGAATAAAAAGCAACCCTGTTGGGAAAAGTTCACCATTGATGATGATTGTCAATTCTTTGGTATAATGAAAAGGCAGGTGTCCGAAGACTTGTTGATCTGCGGACTGGAGAGGGAGGATCATGATGCAACAATTGATCCTGGTTGTGCTGTGGGTAGTCGTTTATGGATATATGATTGCGGCATCCATTGACTTTGGCACGGGATTCTATTTATTTTACGGGCAGACTGTTAAACGCTTGGACCGTCTCTATGCGCCGCTTCAATGTTGGCTGTCGCCGATCTCGGAATTAATGAATATAGGCTTCGTTTTAATTTTTACAGCAATTATCGGCTTATCTCCGGAGATGATTCTCAATTTCCAGACACCGCTCGTATTCTGTGGAGTACTTGCTATCTTTTTAACCGTGATCAAGGGAACATTCTTTGCTTTGACCGAACTGTTGCCAAAAGAGGATAAAGTGCGGGGTGTTTTTTTAGCTGGTAATGGCATAACCGGTATCTTAATTCCTGCGGTTCTGAGTATTGCATTGGTGATTAGTGAAGGCGGTTTTTCAGATGTTGGTACAAGCGCGCTGTTTCCATTTGTCATACGTCTGTTCTCCAATTTCTATTTTTGGTCGGTCATGCTTGTTGCGTTCACCAGTATTTTTTATATAAGCGCAATGTACATGGTTCTCTTCGCTTCGAAAATTGAGGATCATGAATTAGTCGCACATTTTAGAAATAAGGCGCTTTTTTTAAGTATGCCTATGGTTTTTACCAGCGGATTAGTTTTTCTTGGTCTTGAGATGCAGAATCCTGAACACTTTTTGCGCACGTTAGACCATTCATGGACATTCATGCTTTCGCTTATCAGTCTGCTTATTGCCGTGACCCTTGTGTTCCTGAAGAAGTATCAGTGGATTTTTATACTTGTCATGCTTCAGTATTTTTTTGCATTGTTTGGCTACACAGTTTCTCACTTTCCCTATCTGATCTATCCGGATATTATGATTGATCATCGTCTTGCCGCATGGGCACAATCACCTTGGTTTTTTCTCATTGAACTGCTGGTTGCGATAAGCGCGCTCATGAGTATTTTAGCATGGAGAGAGAAACGAGTGTTTCGTGATCTTACCATTCAAAAGGATAAATAATAGCCAGAAACAGGGATGAATAATAGCAACCGCAGTTATTAGATATGTTGAAAGCTATCGCAGCACCATTCTTGAGATCAAACCAATCTTTCATGATGTTTTACAGTTCTTAGGGGATGGTTAAAAGTATAACTTTATCTGACAGTGCGATGAGATCAGGATAAAATCTGAATCGTAAAAAGGAGCAAGAGAACAGACACGAACGACTCCTTGAGAATGAAAAGGTGAAAATTGCATGAACTATATTCTTGAAACTGAACGGCTTCGATTACGTACTTGGAGATTTGACGATATTGATCATCTTAATCATTTCTTGCAAGACATGGAAGTGATGTATGCTTATGACCACATTTTTTCAGATGAAGAAGTTCAAGAATGGCTTGATTGGAATATGAAGTCGTATCAGGAAAGCGGATACGGCTTGTGGGCTATTGAACTCTGTGATACAGGCGAAGTTATTGGTGAATGCGGGCTTACTAATCAAACCATTGAAGGCAAATCATATTTGGAAATTGGCTACCATCTTGTTAAGAAGCATTGGCATAGAGGTTACGGGATAGAAGCTGCAAAAGCTTGCAAACGCTATGCCTTTGAAAAACTGAACAAAGAAGAAGTTGTTTCCATTGTCAGAGATACAAATATTGCTTCAATGAATTTAGCGATTAGAAACGGCATGATAATCAAAACTAGCTTCATACAGCATTACCATGGGCTAGATATACCACATTATTTATTTTCAGTAAAGAGATAATAAAACAACTGGAATGAGCAGGAAAGCCGAATCTATTGATTTTCTTACTAAATCGTAAATTCAAATAAAGCACAGCAGCCTGATAAGGGTCTGCTGTGCTTTATTTGAATTTATTTGCTGTTTTCAACTTGTTTATTTGCCTTTTCATCAACTTCCATAATGATTGGAAGAATCATCGGCCTGCGGCGTGTTCG
Source organism: Sporolactobacillus shoreicorticis (assembly GCF_024125445.1). GTDB lineage: Bacteria > Bacillota > Bacilli > Bacillales > Sporolactobacillaceae > Sporolactobacillus > Sporolactobacillus shoreicorticis. The sequence continues at coordinate 68,171 of NZ_JAMXWM010000011.1, forward strand.
TTCGTAAAGAAACGGGGCTAAACAATCGGTAACTTCGCCTTTTATTTCCGACCACTGCAAAGGATTTCTTTGAATAACTTCCTGCAAACGAGAAGCAAGCAAACTTTGCGCTTCATTGATCAGGTCGCCGGATTCGCGCATATAAACGAATCCTCGAGAAATAATGTCCGGACCTGCCAATATTTTATGTGCCTCAATATCGGCACTGACAACAACAATGACCAACCCTTCCTCCGAGAGAACTTTACGATCCCTCAGGACGATATTACCGATGTCACCAATTCCGCTGCCGTCGATATAAACGGATCCGGATGTTATTTTTCCAGTGACTTTTGCTGAGTTTTGGTCAAGTGCGAGCACATCGCCGATATTCATAATAAATGAATGATCATAGGGAATGCCGCAAGCATGCGCAGTCTCAACATGTTTTTTCAGCATTCGGTATTCGCCGTGAATCGGCATGAAAAATTTTGGCTTAAGCAAACGGAGCATGAGCTTTTCTTCTTCTTGACCGCCATGCCCAGAGGTATGAATGTTGCTCAATTTTCCATGAATGACTTCAGCGCCTGCTCTGTAAAGCTGGTTGATGGTACGATTAATGCCGACCTTGTTCCCGGGAATCGGAGAAGAGGAGAAGATCACCGTATCGCCCGGCTGGACTTGAATCTGGCGATGCGTACCGTTCGCGATTCGAGACAAAGCAGCCATCGGCTCGCCTTGACTCCCGGTACACAAAATAGTGACTTCCTGATCAGGTAAATGATTGATTTGCTGGTGTTCAATAAATGTATCCTTTGGGGCTTGAACATAGCCGAGCTCTTCGCCGATTGTTATTGCGGCTTCCATGCTGCGGCCAAACACGGCGATTTTGCGTCCCGTAGCAACCGCAGCATCGACCACTTGTTGAAGCCGATGGATATTGGATGCAAAAGTAGCGAATATAATTCGTCCGGTTACTTTACGGAAAATATCTTTAATGTTTTCGCCGACTTCCCGTTCAGTCATGGTGAATCCGGGCACTTCGGCGTTTGTACTGTCAGACATGAGACAGAGCACACCTTCTTTGCCGATTTCAGCCATTTTCGTCAAATTGGCAATTTGTCCGCCAACCGGAGTGAAATCAAATTTAAAATCTCCGGTTTCAACAATATTACCTTGAGGTGTTTTAACAACAACGCCGTAGGAATCGGGAATACTGTGGGTCGTTCGAAAGAAACTGACTGATGTCTTTTGAAACTTGATGATATCGTCTTCCGTGATTTCGTGAATCACAGTTTGACGCAGAAGATTATGTTCATCCAGTTTATTTCGAATTAACCCTGCCGCAAGTTTCCCGGCATAGATCGGTACGTTAACCGCACGCAGCAAATAAGGAACGCCGCCAATATGGTCTTCGTGACCATGTGTGATAAATAATCCTTTAATTTTATCTGCGTTCTTCACCAAATAACTGTAATCAGGAATCACATAATCAATACCAAGCAGTTCATCTTCAGGGAACTTGATGCCGGCATCAATAACGATGATCTCATCCTGAAATTGAACAGCATAGGTATTCTTGCCGATTTCTCCCAGTCCGCCAAGAGAGAATACGGCAGTTTGATGGTTCTTAACAAATTTCATAGGATTACAGCTTCTCCAGTTTAAATTCAGCAGACGTTTTTTCATATTCGAGAAATTTACCTGTAAGAGGTTGAATAAATTCTACGTTATACGGTTTGTCTGCCATTTTTTTGCGAACGTCGCGAACGTCGCTTGCTTCAAGATAGAGTGTCTCCGTTTGCTCGCGTACCGGGACCTCATCTTTCGATTGTTGATACAATACTTTATAAATCATGGTTCATGCTCCTTCCAAAAAAATGTTCTACAAATCATTATATATGAAATGTTGATCTTTTTCACTGTCTAGCTCTGTTTCCGCATGAATTCAGAAGATTCGATTGTCATTTTCCCGTTTAGAATTAGCTTTGACAAGCAGTAAAAAAACATACTGAATCAACAAAAAAAATCTTTGGAACTGATATAATGGGAGAAGAAATAGATTTTAACGCATTATATGTGTTGGATGGGCTTGATTGTCGTATTCAACAGAAGGAGGATTATACGTTTGACGAAGCCTAAAATTGTTTTTTTTGATATTGACGATACTTTGTACGATCAGAATAAATTGGTTCCGGATTCAACAGCGGAAGCGATCAAGAAATTACAGGAGCAAGGTGTAATCACTGCGATTGCAACCGGTCGTTCTCCGTTCATGTTCCGCGCATTGCGCAGTCAATTAGACATTCACTCATTTGTCAGTATTAATGGTTCGTACGTCGTTCATAATGACAAGCCGGTTTACACGAATCCATTAGCTGCCGATACTTTGGGTACACTGGTGTCACAGACTAGAGAAATTGGCTGGTCGCTTGCTTTTGTAACAGATAAGTCTCTGAAAATGGATGGCGAACCTGATGACAAGGCAAGAGCGAGTATTGAGAGTTTGAAACTCCCCGTTTCTTTTCCTGAAAGCGATCCTCATTTTTTTGAAAATCACGAAGTGTATCAGGGACTGCTTTTCTACTCGGATCATGACGAAGCTGGCTTTCTCCGGAATGAACCGTTTAATCGTTTTCGTTACGTACGCTGGCATAAATACGGTGTTGATGTAATCCCAAGATACGGATCGAAGGCGGAGGGAATTAAACAGCTGCTAAAGCAGCTGAACCTGACACCAGACGAGGCGTGTGCTTTTGGCGACGGAAATAATGATATTGAGATGCTTTCTTATGTAGGAACCGGCATTGCGATGGGCAATGCAGTTGATGAAGCAAAAAAATCAGCGGACCTTGTTACCACTTCGGTTCATCAAGATGGGATTTATAACGGATTAAAACAGGTAGGTCTGTTGTAATTCAATTGGCAGGCAAAGAGGATCGCATTTTGCGATCCTCTTTGCCTGCCAATTATTTAATAAATATCTTTTTCCATGACGTGATCTGGAATCTTAAATGGGTCTTCTTTATTGATTCGATCATAGAAGAGGATACCGTCCAAATGATCGATTTCATGCTGGATTGCAATTGCAGGATATCCCTTGAGACGAAGCGTAACCGGTTTGTCATCGATATCAAATGCCTTAACTTTAACCCGAGCATGACGCGGTACAAAGCCCGGAACTTCGCGATCAACAGACAAGCACCCTTCGCCGCCCTCCAGATAAGTGTTTTCGATTGAATGACTGATGACTTTCGGATTAAAGAGCGTGTATTCATAATGTTTGCCATTTTCATCATCTAAGTACAGTGCAATCATCCGTTTGCTAAGAGCGATCTGTGGGGCAGCCAGCCCGATTCCCGCGCGCAGTCCGTATTTTTTAGCTGCTTTTTCATCCTGACTGTTTTTCAGAAATTCCAACATTTGTCTCAATGTGTTTTTTTCTTCATCTGTTGCCGGGAGAGGAACTTCTTTGGCGACTTGTCTCAGAATCGGATTGCCTTCCCGGATTATATCATTCATTGTAATCATGAACTAAGTCACTCCTTCAGCCGCGACCGAAAGTATCGGTTCGCTTTATTTCTAATCTGTTACTAGTGTATCATTAATAATTCCTAATGTTTACTCTCTTGTTTGAAATGTGCTTTGATTTCAGCGAGAACATAAATTGACGGTTAAACCGTTACGTTTGACTTCATTGAATGACGTATTATAAACTGAAATCAGTGAAGAGCAGATGGGATCTTACACATATTTGCGCAACCACTTGCAGACCATTTCAGTGTTCATGAATGAAGGCGAATTGAAAGGGGGCATCGGAGCGGAATATATGTTAAGAAATCTCCGTCTCTGAAAGCGCTTAAGTGATATATGTCTCATTGATTGGGATGACAAAAAACACGCATACTGATGGGAAGAGGTGAGAGACTTGCCTGTGAATTATTCTGGAAAGATTGAAGACTTTTTTTCGACGTTACGTATTCTTGACGAGCAAGGGCATATCGTAGATCAGCAAAAAAAGCCCGAAATGACAAATGATCAATTGAGGGAATTAATGCGGCGCATGGTCTATACGAGAATCTGGGATCAGCGTGCACTTTCATTGAATAGGCAAGGAAGACTGGGGTTTTATGCGCCTGTATCCGGTCAAGAAGCATCAATGGTAGCCAGTGAATTTGCAATGGACAAGGGAGATTGGCTCCTTCCTTCTTATCGTGATATTCCACAGCTTGTCTGGCACGGACTTCCACTTTATAAAGCGTTTCTTTATTCAAGAGGACACTTTGAAGGCGGAAAATATCCCGTGGAGCTTAATGCGGTTATGCCGCAAATCATTATTGGAGCTCAGGCGACACAAACAACCGGAATCGCACTTGGCCTGAAGAAACGCAGAAAATCACAAATTGCATTTTGTTACTTTGGCGACGGAGCAACGTCGCAAGGTGATTTTTACGAAGCGATGAATTTCGCCGGTGTCTACAAGGCACCAGCTGTATTTATTTGTCAAAACAATCGATTCGCTATATCTGTGCCGGTTGAAAAACAGACAGCGGCACAGACATTGGCACAAAAAGCGGTCGCTGCCGGAATCAGAGGTATTCAAGCTGACGGATTGGATCCGCTTGCTGTCTATGCGGCGGCAAAAGAGGCGCGTGATCATGCATTGGCCGGCAATGGACCGACATTAATTGAAACACTCACCTATCGTTACGGACCGCATACGATGGCCGGCGATGACCCGACACGTTATCGTACAGATGAATTGACCAATGAATGGGAGAAGCGTGATCCGCTTATCCGTTTTCGTCTTTATCTTGAGAAGCAGGGGATTTGGTCGCGCGAAGATGAAGAACAAGCGTCGGCGCAGGCAAAAGACGATGTGGCAAAAGCTCTGAAACAGGCGGACGGAGTTCCGAAGCAAAAAGTTACTGATTTACTTGGCAATATGTTTGAAAAACCAACGCAAAATGTTCAAGAACAGATTGAGAAGTACGGCGCGCGGGAGGGGGATCAGCGATGACACAAATGACGATGATCCAAGCGATTACCGACGCGATGCGAACGGAGCTTCGCAATGATGAAAATGTGCTTGTATTTGGTGAAGATGTGGCGAAAAACGGCGGTGTTTTTCGAGCAACGGAGGGTCTTTATGATGAATTTGGCGAGGAACGTGTATTTGACACTCCCTTGGCCGAATCCGGTATCGGCGGGCTCGCATTGGGGCTCGCACTGCAGAATTACCGACCGGTCATGGAGATCCAATTCTTCGGATTTGTGTTCGAGGCAATGGACAGTGTTGCGTCGCAGCTCGCACGTCTGCGCTATCGTTCCGGGGGCAACTATCATGCACCGGTCACGATTCGTTCGCCCTTTGGAGGCGGAGTGAGGACTCCAGAACTGCATGCGGATAATTTGGAAGGCCTTTTCGCGCAATGCCCTGGGCTCAAGGTTGTTATTCCGTCGAATCCTTATGATGCCAAGGGCTTGCTGATTGCTGCTATTCGCGACAACGATCCGGTTATCTTCTTAGAACATATGAAGCTTTATCGTTCGTTCAGAGAAGAAGTACCTGAAGAAGCTTACACAGTTGAAATCGGTAAAGCCAACATTGTTCGTGAAGGAAAAGATGTATCAATTATTACGTATGGGGCAATGGTGCGTACCGCACTCAAGGCAGCTGAGCAACTAAGCAAAGAAGGTATCGAATGTGAACTCATCGACCTTCGGACAATCAGTCCGCTGGATACGGAGACAATTGCGGATTCAATAAAAAAAACAAATCGGGCAGTTGTTGTTCAAGAAGCCCAAAAACAGGCGGGTATCAGTGCCCAAGTGATTGCGGAAATAAATGATCGGGTTCTGCTTCATCTTGACGCACCTGTAGGTAGAGTGGCTGCTCCCGATTCCGTTTTTCCTTTCGCTGCAGCTGAGGATGTCTGGCTGCCTAATGAAAGGGATATTATTGATCAAGTGAAAGAAACACTGAATTTTTAATAAATAGAAAAATTTTGTGTTCGCAATTTTGTTCCGCACGAATGTCTCACACAATGAATGGTGAAGTTGAACTTTTTAAAAAAAGAGAATGATGCGCGTAAATTTTTTGAGAAAGTGAAAGGAGGGTGAACACCGTTGGCCTACTTATTTAAATTACCGGATATCGGTGAAGGAATCCACGAAGGAGAAATTCTTAGATGGTTTGTAAAACCGGGGGACACTGTCCATGAGGATGATCCCTTGGCGGAGGTTCAAAATGACAAGGCGGTTGTCGAGATCCCCTCTCCGGTAAATGGAACAGTTCTGGCATTAAACGCTGAGGAAGGCCAAATTGTTGAGGTGGGAACAGTCGTTGTTACCCTGCAATCGGACGATGCAGATGTTGAAGCCAGCCAAGAAAGTGCTGCACCCGAAGAAGAAGATGTACGGTTTGCCGCCGCAGAAATTGAACCAAACGAAACAAAGACCAAAAATTCTGGAAACCCGAATGGCAGCAATCGGGTCATTGCCATGCCGTCCGTTCGAAAATACGCCAGAGACAAAGGTGCTGACCTGAATCAAATAAAGGGCAGTGGTCGAAATGGGCGGGTACTAAAAGAAGATGTCGATCAATTTCTTACTGCTCCTGAGGAAAAACAGGAGAAGATCCAATCACCTGAAAAGAAATCGATTGACAGGAACAGTGAGGAAAATCAAAATGTGGCTGCTAGTCAAGAGAATGCCTTTGAGACCCGTGAGCGGTTTGCCGGAATCAGAAGGGCAATCGCACGAGCGACTGCACGTTCGATGCAGAATGCGCCGCATGTTACAATTATGGACGATGTTGAGGCAACAAAGCTTGTGGCGCATCGAAAACAATTTAAAGAAGAGGCGCAGGCCCTTGGCGTAAAACTGACTTATCTGCCGTATATTGTAAAGGCGCTTGTTTCGGCACTGAAGGAGTTTCCGGTGTTGAATGCCTCGCTTGATGAAGAGAATCAGAAAATTATCTATAAGCATTATTATCATATCGGTATTGCAACGAATACAGATGCGGGACTGGTTGTCCCGGTGATCAAGCATGCCGAATCAAAATCGATGTACGTGATCGCAACTGAAATTCAGCAGTTTGCGGAAAAAGCGCGTAACGGTAATTTGACTTCTGAGGATATGAACGGCGGAACGTGTACAATTTCAAATATTGGCTCAGAAGGCGGCCAATGGTTCACTCCTGTGATTAATCAGCCCGAATCCGCTATTCTTGGGGTCGGAAGAATTTCTGACAAAGCCATCGTACGCGATGGAGAGATTGTTGCCGCACCTATGCTTGCTCTGTCTATGAGCTTTGATCACCGTCTCATTGATGGCGCGACTGCTCAGAGGGCAATGAACAAAATAAAGAGGCTGTTAGTCGATCCGCAACGCCTTATTTTGGAGGGGTAGATATGGTAGTAGGGGAATTTACCACAGAAGTAGATACGGTTGTCATTGGGGCAGGTCCGGGCGGTTATGTCGCGGCTATTCGCGCTGCTCAATTGGGACAAAAAGTTATTGTCATTGAAAAAGAGCATGTTGGGGGTGTCTGCCTGAATGTCGGCTGCATCCCTTCAAAGGCACTGATATCAGCGAGCCACCGTTTTGAACAAATGAATCATTCTGAAGCTTATGGCATCAAGGCGGAAAACGTAACAATTGATTTTCTTAAAGTACAGGAGTGGAAAGGTTCGGTTGTGGAGCGGTTGACCGGCGGTGTGAAAGGACTTTTTAAGGCGCACGGGATTGAACTTGTCGAAGGCGAGGCTTTGTTCGTTGATACGGACGTGGTTCGTGTGAACCATGGCTATGAGTCGGCACGCTATAAGTTTAATCACTGCATTATTGCGACGGGCTCAAGTGCGATCGAAATACCTGGTTTTAAATGGAGTGATCGCGTGCTTTCATCGACCGGAGCACTTGCTTTAAAAGAAATTCCTAAAAAAATGGTCGTTATCGGCGGCGGTTATATTGGGATTGAATTGAGTTCGGCATTTGCGGGATTCGGTACCGAAGTTGTTATTCTTGAGGGAACGCCATCCATTCTTCCTGCGTTTGAAAAACGTTTGATCGCTCCTGTAAAGAAGAAACTGAAGCAAAAAGGAGTGACCGTTTACACCAATGCACTTGCCAAAGGCGTAGATGAATCGGCAAACGGTGTTTCGGTGACTGCTGAAGTGAAGGGCAAAGCACAAGTTTTTGATGCGGATTATGTGATGGTGACCGTCGGGCGCCGCTCAAACACAAAGGATCTTGGTCTGGACTTGGCGGGCGTTGAATTAGCGGAACGCGGGTTAATCAAGGTTGACAAACAAGGCAAGACGACGAACGAAAAAATTTATGCGATCGGCGATATCGTAGCGGGGTTAGCACTTGCTCATAAAGCGTCTTACGAGGGGAAAATTGCTGCTGAAGCGATAAGCGGAGAAGCATCTGAAGTTGATTATCGCGCGATGCCGGCCGTCGTTTTCTCTGATCCGGAAATTGCCTCTGTCGGATTATCTGAGGAGGAGGCTGTCAAAGAAGGTTATGAAGTAAAATCCGGCCAGTTCCCTTTTGCCGCAAATGGGCGCGCACTCTCGCTCGGCGAATCGGACGGTTTCTTGAAGATCGTTTCCCGTGCCTCAGACGGGCTCGTGCTTGGTGCTCAGATTGTCGGAACCAGTGCCAGCGATATGATCGCAGAATTCGGTTTGGCGATTGAATCAGGAATGACGGTTGAGGATATCGCACTAACGATCCATGCACATCCGACATTAGGCGAGATTGCAATGGAAGCGGCGGATGTGGTCCTCGGTCATCCAATTCATATTGCAAAATAAGAGCGGAGACAGTTAACGGCCTGAGTTCCATCGGGGTACTCAGGCCGTTTTGTACATTATTAACAGATGATCAAACAGATACTCCGGAGCATGCGCGTGCGAGCATGTAAAGTGGCAGTAAAATGGCAACTTGTTCTTTTAAATAAGCGGTCAGTTCGTCTGCACTTTTCGCTATCGCTTCATTTTTCGGGATGACTACACCGCAGAGCAGTTCAGCCTTTTTAAACGTTTTTAAGCGAAGAAACAGTTGACTCAGTTCTTCTTCATTCAGGTCATGATGAAAGCGGTATTCATCTTTCATATGATCTGCAGACCAGGCATAATCGGCGGGCGTCTGTTTTACGAGTTCCCGAATCCGAGCGAGCAACGCTTCTCCAAGCTCAGCTTTATCCGGATATTCCTCAATAACGGCCAGCCAGAAGAAAAGGTGCGTCGGCCAAATACCAAATTGGAAATGAGGATGTTTTTTGTAGCCGCGCTTGTCTTGGGCAATTGCCAGCCATGTGCTGTCCGGCGGATTGACCGTTCGACGCGCATGACGGGCGATATGCGGATAAAATGGCATTTCCGCATCAGCACTTTTATTCAAAAACGGGACCAATTGATCAGCTATCCTGCTGAATTTCGGCTGCACATGCTCACGAATTGCGTGCATTCTGTTTTCCAAACCGGGCAGTTTCATTAGATCAAAATCATGTTTTGTAAAGCCGCTTTGTGACATTGTGTCCACTCCTTATACGGTTGATTTCTTTATCATAGTGTACCACAGTCTTGTAAGCAAAAATGGGTTTGTCACTTTTCAAGAACAGTGATTTTTATGGCAATACGCACGCTCTTTCAGCATAAACTAAAGAAACAACATCAATCGTTCAGCTAAAAAGAATGGAAACAAAGAACCCTCTTTTTGAACTAAAACTGAAGGGATGTGGCATCCGCCATGAAACAGATCAGTCAGACTCTGAGCAGGAAGGATGCGGAACGAAGAATTCCTCAAGTGCGTCATGCAATCGATCAGGAACTGACCTTACTGCATAAAGCATTAATCAAAAAGGATGACAAAACAATCCATCAATGCAAACAAAAGCTCGAAGTTCTTCGCCGGGAAATGCTGCTTCTCGAAATATAATTAAAGAGAGATTTGTATTTTTTGCTCCTAATAATGAGCGCGTTCAGCGTGATCACTGCCTGCCGAGGCGGTGATTTTTCCTTTTTAACTCAAATGATGTACTATTATTTTAATGAATGCATTATTAGATGAACGTGCAGGAACGGAGTGACAACAGATGATCAATAGAGACTGGGCGGCTCTTGAAGAAGAAGTGACCAGTTGGATTAAAGAAGCGGCAAGCCAATTACGTGAGTCATTAACCAAACCACTTGAAATTAGTGAAAAAAGCGCTCATAACGATCTCGTAACGAATATGGATCGGTCGATTGAACGCTTCCTGATCGGAAAAATCAGAACTGCTTATCCTGACGACAAGATTATTTCTGAAGAGGGATACGGAGACGGAGTAAAAAATAAGCATGGCGTTTTGTGGCTTCTCGATCCGATTGATGGTACCTTGAACTTCGTGATGCAGAAACGCTTTTTTGCTATATCAATCGGTATTTATGAAAATGGGCACGGAAGAGCCGCCTTCATTTATGATGTTATGGCTGATGAATTATTTCATTGCATCTCAGGCAGCGGAGCTTATCAAAATACAAGGAAATTGTCTGCTCTTACAGAAGTTGCCATTGACGATGCACTGATTGATCTCAGCCCAACGTGGTTGAAACCGAATCGCAGAATTCATGAAGAAATAATGACCGACATTGTCAGGCGCAGCAGTGGAACTCGTGCTTACGGCGCGGCATCTCTGGAACTTGCTTATGTCGCGGCAGGTTATTTGGATGCCTATTTCACAATGCGGCTATCGCCATGGGATTATGGGGCAGGTCTAATACTTATAGGAGAAGTCGGTGGTCACTATTCAAGAGCAGACGGCACACCTATTGATATTTTGACGAAACAGTCTGTGCTTGCTGCTCGTCCCGGTCTGCATGAATATATGACCAGTCATATTTGTGAACAAGTGAATCATGGCAGATTTATCAGCGAACCTAGATAATTCTGTGTTTTATTGCTGCTTGCGTGTGTCGCTTTTTTGCTGCACAGCCTTTAGCAAAAAGCCGAGCCACATAAAAAGAATGACGGCAAATGCGCAGAGCAAAGTGAACAGCGGACGTGCGAAAACCATTCCTGTAACGATGCCGACCAGACTCATTGCGACCAGAAAAATAAGTGAATATAGGGACATGCGGTACATGTAATCACCTCTTAAAGATATGATAAAGGTATTCGGAAAAAAGCACAAAGAAAATGAAAAGATGAAATTAATTTTCAACAGTCACAGAAAAAATTGACAACTAACGGGTGCTTGTGAGAGAATAATTTGCATGTGTAGTTTCGACTACCTCATGCGAAGTGATTGGATATTATGAGGAGAGTACAGAATAAATGACAAAATTTAGGGAAGAATTGCGGAATATCGCGATTATCGCACATGTCGACCACGGTAAAACGACCTTGGTTGATAAATTGTTGATGCAATCCGGGACATTCCGTAAAAATCAACACATTAATGAACGAGCAATGGATTCAAATGCAATTGAACGGGAACGCGGCATTACAATATTGGCGAAGAATACGAGCCTTTCTTACAAAGACCATACAATAAATATTGTGGATACCCCGGGACACGCGGATTTTGGCGGTGAAGTAGAACGAATCATGAAAATGGTTGATGGTGTTCTCCTTCTGGTTGACGCTTACGAGGGATGCATGCCGCAGACACGCTTTGTTCTCAAGAAAGCCTTGGAAGAACATTTGAAGCCGATCGTTGTTGTTAACAAGATTGATAAACCAATGGCTCGTCCTGCAGAAGTTGTAGACGAAGTTATTGATTTGTTTATTGATCTCGGTGCAGATGAAGATCAACTGGAATTCCCTGTTGTATATACTTCTGCGGTCAATGGTGTTGCGGGAACAGATCCTGGGCATGTCGATCAGGATATGAGTGTCGTTCTGGACATGATTCTTAAGTATGCGCCGGCACCGATTGATAATCGTGATGAAAGTCTTCAATTCCAAGTAACGATGCTTGATTACAACGATTATATCGGACGCATCGGCATTGGCCGTATTTACCGCGGCAAAATTAGGGTTGGTGAAGAAGCCGTTTTGGTTAAAAATGGCGGAGAAAATGTTGAAAAATTTCGCATTACGAAGCTTTTCGGCTACCATGCGCTGAAGAGAATGGAGATTGAAGAAGCGTGCTCAGGTGACATCATTGCAATTACTGGTGTATCTGATATTGATATCGGCGATACGATTAATGATGTGGATAAGGTCGATCCTTTAGCTCCACTGAGAATTGATGAACCAACTTTGAAAATGACATTTCTTCCGAATACGAGTCCTTTTGCAGGTCAAGAGGGTGATTACGTTACCAGCAGAAAGATTGAGGATCGTCTGTTGGCAGAAATGGAACGCGACGTCAGCTTGAAGGTAGAATCAGCATCGGATTCTCATGACTCATGGGTTGTCTCCGGACGTGGAGAACTTCATCTGTCTATTTTGATCGAAACGATGAGGCGTGAGGGCTATGAACTGTCAGTTTCAAAACCAAGCGTTATCACAAAAGAAATTGATGGTAAACTTTGCGAACCTTATGAATCAGTTCAAATCGATGTTCCAGAAGAATACGTGGGCGCAGTTATTGAATCTATGGGTAAGCGCAAGGCTGAACTTAAAGATATGAGGCAGGAACAGCCGGGTCAAACACGTTTGACTTTTATGATTCCTTCTCGCGGCCTTATCGGTTATAACCGTCAATTTATGGCCGATACTCGCGGCTACGGTATCTTAAACCATACTTTTGATCACTTTGCGCCATTCATCAAGGAAGAAATCGGCGGACGCCGCAATGGGGTGCTCGTATCAATGGATCAGGGTCAGACAACGGCCTATTCCCTTGCTGCACTTGAAGATCGCGGCGAGATGTTTGTCGGACCCGGTGTCAATGTTTACGAAGGTATGATTGTCGGTGAACACAACCGTGAAAACGATTTGACGGTTAACGTTACAAGAGCAAAGCATGCGTCAAATGTGCGGTCGTCAAATAAGGATCAAACGGTGACATTGAAGGAAGCACGCAAAATGTCGCTGGAAGATTCGCTCTCTTATTTGAATGACGACGAATATTGTGAAATCACACCAAAGAGTGTGCGTATGCGCAAAAAAATCTTGAATAAGGGCGAACGCGAACGCTTCGAAAGACGCGGGAGCAAGATTCCTAAGTTTAATGGCTGATAAAAACACTTGGCTCAGCCAAGTGTTTTTATCAGTGCTTCTTATCTTTTCTTTATCGCTTGTTTGTACAGAAAAGAATAAAAAACGTCTGCAGGCCTCAATCGGAGGCTCGGACGCTTTTTTATTGTCAATCAAGGTGCTTTGTTTTCTTTTTTCCCTCATTAACCGGGAGGTGCAAAGTGAATTTTCCGGTTGCCCAGCGTGCTCGTGTTCGCTCACTGATTCTCTTATTGCAGGTGTCGCATAAATAAGTATGAATCGGCCTGTTCCTGAGACGCTTCGCAATCATGGATTGATCATCAAGCCGGCATATCTTGTCACATAGTGCGCATTTTACTTGCATGAAAAGACCTCCTTAGGCATAGTATAACAGGTTTTATAAATGCATGTGAGGCATGGGTGATTCGATTAAAACCATTTCTGGATCATGACTGTGATTAATCTTGCATTTTAGCATAACAGAGGGTAAGATAAAAATTAGGCAAGTAAATTGAGACAAGGGGGGAGCAGGATGTCAGTCGAAATAAAAATAGGCAAACGGGAAAAAGCCTATGAATTGTTGCAGGCCGACGCACAGAAAATTCTGAAGCTGATAGGGGTACAAATGGATAATTTGACAATGCCCCAATGCCCCCTGTATGAAGAAGTATTGGATACTCAAATGTTTGGTTTGTCCCGCGAAATTGATTTCGCGGTTCGCTTAGGCGTTGTTCGTGCGGATGAGGGAAAAGAACTGCTTAGCTCGCTTGAACGGCAGGTTTCCGCACTTCATGAAGCATCGACACGAAAATAAACCTATTTTGCTCAAACTTGAAGCCTGTTTATTGGCGTAGTTTGGGCTTTTTTATCGAACAAACGCAAAACTGCTCTGTTTTCTAATGGAGAGGTTTCGTGCCGGTTAACATGAAGGCGAACAGACAAATTTTTATACGTGCAGCCCTATGAAAAGGTATCCCAAATGTTACGATAATGGATCAGATAGGTGGATCTCATGTTGAAAAAGCTGTTGCATCATTATGATTATTCTTTGCTTGCAGTCATGCTGCTTTTGGTGGGCTTCGGCTTGATCATGGTTTACAGTGCAGGTTCGGTGTGGGCAAGACTTTTTTTTGAGACGCCGCAGCCGCCTAGCTATTTTTTTATTCATCAGTTAATGTGGTTTCTTCTGGCGGTTCCAGTTGGCATTTTCGGTCTGATTTTTCCTTATCAGGCCTACCGCAAACTAGTCAAACCGATGATTATCCTATCTCTTGGTTTGCTCTTTTTGCTTTTCACGTTGGGAAATACAGTTAATAATGCGCAGTCATGGTTTCATTTAGGTTCATTCAATATCCAGCCGGCAGAGCTTGTAAAAATCACTGTAATTATGTATTTAGCATCGGTCTTTTCAAATAAGCAGCATGTCATTTCTGATTTTAAGACGTCAGTACTTCCACCGCTTATTGTTGTTATTGCTTACTTCTGCATGATTGCTGCTCAGCCTGACTTTGGTACGGCCATGATTCTGATCTCCATTGCAACGGTGATGGTACTTTGCGCAGGTCTTAGGGCAAAACACTTAATGTTTTTGGGTGGAATCGCCGCAGTTTTTGTCCTGCTTTTTTATAATAAATTTTTAAGCAGTAATCAATTAGGGCGATTTACTGCTGCATATGATCCTTTTTCAGATGCTGACAAGACAGGGCGGCAACTGATTAATTCATATATAGCCATTGCATCAGGCGGGTTTAACGGAAGAGGGCTCGGGCATAGCATTGAAAAAACAGGATTTCTTCCTGAACCGCAGACGGACTTTATTATTTCAATCATCGGAGAAGAACTCGGTTTGTTGGGAATCTTATTTGTAGTCTTTTGTCTTGCCTATCTGGTGTTTAAGGGTTTTGTGACTGCAATTCGATGTAAGGATGTGTTTGGCAGTCTGCTTGCAATCGGTATTTCCAGCATGCTGGCAATTCAAACAATTGTCAATCTAGGCGCTGCTACCGGATTGCTGCCGATTACAGGTGTAACATTGCCGTTTGTAAGCTATGGTGGTTCGTCATTGATTATGATGGTCTTCTCTATATGCGTTTTAATAAACATTTCTGCATTTGTTAATATGAAAAGATCGAACAGCCAATTAGATTAGAAGGGGAGAGAGAGAATGTTAAAGCAAAAAATTAAACGATTGTTGATCGCTAACCGGGGTGAAATTGCCATCAGAATTTGCCGCGCCTGCACGGAACTCGGTATCCGAACGGTTGCCATTTATTCTAAGGAAGACATCAGCTCGTATCATCGTTATAAAGCAGATGAATCTTATCTGGTCGGCCGGGGGAAAAATCCGATTGAAGCGTATTTAGACATTGAAAGTATTATTGAAGTGGCAAAAGCGCATCATGTTGATGCAATTCATCCTGGTTACGGCTTTCTCTCTGAAAATGCTGATTTTGCACGGCGCTGCACAGAAGAAGGAATTATTTTTGTTGGACCAAAATCAGAGCATCTGACTACGTTTGGCGATAAAGCAGCGGCAAGAGAAGCGGCTGTTAATGCGGCTATTCCGGTTATCCCCGGTTCCGGAGGTCCGGTCTCTTCTGTGGATGAAGTGAAAGCATTTGGAAGAACTCACGGTTATCCGATTATTATAAAAGCTGTGCTTGGAGGCGGCGGCCGTGGTATGCGGATTGTGCGCAGTGCTCAGGGCGTTGATGAAGCGTACGCGCGGGCAACCTCAGAAGCAAAGCAGACGTTCGGCAAAGAGGATGTTTACGTTGAAAAATATCTGGACCATCCGCGCCATATCGAAGTTCAAATTATGGCAGATCAGTCCGGAGAAATTGTTCATCTCTATGAGCGTGACTGTTCGGTGCAGCGGCGCCATCAAAAGGTTGTCGAGGTTGCGCCCAGCCGCGGACTCGGCGAAAAATTACGCCATGATATCTGTAATGCGGCCGTTCGATTAATGAAAAGCGTCAATTATCTGAACGCCGGGACTGTGGAGTTTTTAGTGACTCCGTCCGGGGAATTCTATTTTATTGAAGTCAACCCGCGTGTTCAAGTGGAACATACAATTACGGAATTAATTACCGGTATCGATATTGTTTCCTCTCAAATCCTTATTGCAGAAGGCTACGGATTGCACGAAGACCCTGTACTTATTCCGGAACAGAAGGATATCCGTACTTATGGCTATGCGATTCAATGTCGTGTGACAACAGAAGATCCGAGCAATCAGTTTATGCCGGATACCGGAAAGATTGTCGCTTATCGAAGCGGCGGCGGCTTTGGTGTTCGGCTTGATGCCGGCAATGCCTATACAGGATCAGTTATTACACCATATTATGATTCTTTGCTTGTGAAGCTTTCTACTAATGCACGTACATTTAAGAGTGCCGCGGTCAAAATGCTGCGCAACTTGAAGGAATTCCGGATTAGAGGAATCAAAACAAACATTCCTTTTTTAATAAACGTTGTTCAGCATCCGGAATTTTTAGAGGGCAATGTGTCAACAACCTTTATTGACACTACTCCGGAACTTTTTGTATTTAATAAAATCCTTGATCGCGGTACAAAAATGTTGTCCTATATCGGCAACATAACGATTAATGGTTATCCGGGTATTCAAAAAAATAAAAAGCCTGTTTTTGATGTGCCGCCGATTCCTGATGTTAAATTGTCAGAACCCTTCTCTGGGGGTACAAAGCAGATTCTGGAACAGAAGGGAGCCCAGGGAGTAGCCGATTGGGTTAAAGCTCAAAAGCAAGTGCTTTTGACGGATACGACGTTCCGTGATGCACATCAAAGCTTGCTCGCTACACGCATGCGGACAAAGGATATTATACGCGTTGCAGCGCAAACGGCGCATCTGCTGCCGAATTTGTTCTCAGAAGAAGCATGGGGCGGTGCGACCTTCGATACCTCCTATCGTTTCTTAAGAGAAGATCCGTGGGAACGGTTGAGCAAAGTAAGAGCGAAAATGCCGAATGTTCTGCTCCAGATGCTGCTTCGCGGTTCCAATGCGGTAGGCTACAAGAATTACCCGGATAATTTAATCAAGGCATTTGTCAAAGAAGCAGCAAAGCATGGTGTCGATGTCTTTCGCGTGTTTGACAGTTTAAACTGGCTTGACGGTATGCGTGTCGCTCTGGATGCGGTTATTGAAAGTGGAAAAATTGCCGAAGGAACGATTTGCTACACAGGCGATATTTTGGATATGTCGCGGACAAAATACAATTTGGATTATTATAAAAAAATGGCGAGAGATTTAGAGGCTGCCGGAGCACATATTCTTGGAATTAAGGATATGGCCGGTCTTCTTAAGCCGGAAGCAGCTTATCGACTGATTTCAGAATTAAAGGATACAATTTCACTTCCAATTCATTTGCATACACATGATACGAGCGGTAACGGCATCTATACTTATGTTCGGGCAATCGACGCCGGTGTTGATATTGTCGATGTTGCCGTTGAAGCAATGGCCGGTATGACTTCTCAACCAAGCGTAAACTCTTTATATTACGCGCTCGGTGCCAATGATCGGAAACCGGACATTGATATCAATGCATTGGAATCTCTGAGTCATTATTGGGAAAAAGTACGGCACTATTATTTCCCATTTGAAAGCGGCATGAAAACATCGAATGCAGAAATTTATAAGCTTGAAATGCCGGGCGGACAATACAGCAATCTGCGCCAGCAAGCAATCGCCGTTGGACTTGGTGACCGTTTTGAAGAGGTAAAGGATATGTATCGCCGTGTTAATCTTCTATTCGGCGATATTGTCAAAGTAACTCCATCTTCTAAAGTTGTCGGCGATATGACACTCTACATGGTACAGAATCATTTGAATGAAGATAGTATCTATGAAAAAGGGCAAACGCTTGATTTCCCTAATTCAGTAGTAAACTTCTTTATTGGCGAATTAGGTCAGCCTTACCAAGGGTTTCCAAAAGAATTGCAGCGCATTATTCTTAAGGGCAAGCAACCATTGACAGATCGTCCGGGCAAGCATCTTGAACCGATTAATTTCGCGGATATCCAAGCGCGATTGGAAGAAAAATTTGAACGTAAGTTTAAATTTCATGAAGTTTTATCTGCGGCGCTTTATCCGAAAGTTTACACAGACTATCTGCATTTCTGTGATACTTATGGAGAAACGACCGTTTTAGAAACACCTACCTTTTTCTACGGACTGCGTCTCGGAGAAGAAGTGTCTGTTACGATTGAAGAAGGAAAGATGCTTGTTGTAAAGCTGATTTCAATTGGCCATCCGCAAAAGGACGGCACGCGGACACTGTATTATGAATTAAACGGCCAACCACGCGAAGTATCGATAAAAGATATGAACGTTCAGGCATCCGAGATCGCACACGCAAAAGCTGAAAAAGACAATCCGAATCAGATCGGGGCATCAATGCCGGGAACGGTCGTAAAAGTACTTGTTTCCTCAGGTGAACGTGTTAAGAAGGGTGATCACCTGCTTGTCACCGAAGCGATGAAGATGGAGACGACCGTTCAGGCACCAACGGACGGAACGATCAAAAAAGTATATGTCAGCGAGAACGATGTCATTGAAACGGGTGACTTGATGATTGAATTAAGCTGATCGGGTTACAATGAGAAATACAAAAAAGAAGAACTCAAGCCATTGCTTGGGTTCTTCTTTTTTGTTAATAAATGACTTAATGAACAGAATTGCTGCGCGCACCGGGTCTCCAGCCAAACAGAATCAGTATTGTTATCACGCCAAAATAGCCTGTGACAAATAGTGCATGAAGAAGTAGAAACAGTAAATTCATTTTTGTCGTTATGATGAAAATTCCTGACACAGCCTGCAGTGCTGTGCAGATCAAAGCGATGAAGAGCAAATTGGAAAGAAGCCGCTCATTCTTATAGTTTCTGAGTGACACAACCAAACTCCAAATCAGCCAGATCAGCAGAATTAATGCGAGAACGCGGTGCAAATACTGAACGCCGGCTTTGCTGATCAGCGGTTCAGGAAACACATGACCATTACATAATGGAAAATCCGTACATCCAAGACTGGATTCCGTGTGACGGACAAAGGCCCCGGAATAGATCAAGATATAAGAGTATATGCCCAGCAGAATAAAATTCCATTTCATCGGTTTGGGTAGGGTGAGTTTAAATAGATGACGATCGGGTTCGATACTCTCGAAAACAAGGCAAGTAAGCAGCAGCATACTTGCAAATGAAAGAAGTGAGATGCCGAAATGAAGTGCAAGTACGATCGATGATTGTCCCCATACGACAGCGGCCATTCCTAGGAATGCTTGTAAAAAAATGAAAAAGACAGAGGCGGCAACGAGAAAGCGTCCACCCCATATTTTTTTAAAACGAATCCATAACCAGATTGCCTGAATGACAACAAGAATCGATGCAATTCCTGAGACCGCACGATGACTGAATTCAATCCATGTTTGATGGGCTTGTGCTTTAGGAATAATCTGGCCGTTGCACAGCGGCCAGTTATTTCCGCAACCGTACTCCGAACCTGTATTGGTTACAAGAGCGCCCATGAGGACAACAATCAGAACCGAAAGGCAGCCTGCAACACTTAAGATTTTTAAAGAGCGATCTTTCATATGTATCACCTGATTTCAGATTTAAGGTTGCTGGTTTTCATGCTCAGCTCCGCATTCCTATTCTAGCAGAATGTTAAAGGATTCCAGAACAATTCGCTCAATTTATTGGATTAAACTCGTTAATTGACAAATAATAGACATAAATAAATGTATTATAGCATTTACATTGTGATTAATATCATTGATGTAAATCGACGACAAAAGTTATTTGATCGTATATAATAATAATTATCTGGAAGAACTGCTTCAAAGTATTTATGGCTCCATTATTTATATATTTCTCAAAGTATAAGCAGCGGTAATTGTTGTTTATATGTCGATGCACGAATTCTACAAAAAAAAGCTGGTTCTTTAAAGCGGAGAATGGCGGGCTGCTTCCTCTGCATCATTGGTCGGCGGCATACGCCCAAAAGATTGCAGGATAAATTTGATGGAGTCGTTCATGGCTGCAACAATAGAGAAAGAAGGCTGTTTTTTAATGAGGATAATCGGATCAGATGAGCAGACATTAGAATCTATTGATGCTGCCCCTTGGAAAAAAATGGTTCATGATGTGCTCACGACTGTAAAGATAGGTATTGTAAATTCCAACTTGATGACAACGTTTACCGGATTATGGCTGGCTTTATTTTTTAATGAAGAGAATATTGGGACACTGGCAGGATCTGTGATATTTGTTTTAATGGGTACTGCGCTTGTCATTGCCGGAGGCTGTTCATTGAATAACTTTATTGATCGGGATATTGATCCATTGATGGAACGGACACATGAACGGCCATCCGCTACGGGGAAGATGAGCGGGAGAACTGTATTGATTATGGGCTTGTCTCTTTCTGTTCTCGGCCTACTTGCCCTGCTCGCGGCATCGGTAACCGCAGCGATATACGGATTGTTAGGGCTTCTTGTTTATGTGCTTGTCTATACGCTGTGGTTGAAAAGAAGCCATTCCATGAATACGGTTGTGGGCAGTGTTGCCGGGGCTGTTCCGCCGATTATTGGGTGGGCGGCAGTGGACCCTTCGCTTCAATCACCGATACCATGGATTTTGTTTCTCGTTCTGTTTCTGTGGCAGCCGCCGCATTTTCTGGCACTTGCAATGAAACGTGTTGAGGAATATCGTCGTGCAGGTATTCCGATGCTGCCGGTGGTTGCCGGTTTCGAGATCACGAAGAGACAGATGATTTTTTATGTAGCTGTACTGGTACCAACCTCTTTGCTTCTGTACGCTCTTGGCCCGGTCTATTTAGTCAGTGCACTGATTCTGGGTTTTACATGGTTGGGGCTCGCCATTTACGGATTGATGGCAAAGGATACTGTGAAGTGGGCCCGGTTAATGTTTGTCTATTCCTTAAATTATATGACGGTTTTGTTTCTCATCATGATTGTTTCAACCTTTTTTTAATAAAATCAAATAATCTGAGGGCCGGAAGAATTTTCTTCCGGCCTTTTCATGTCTTAGAAGTTCTCTGGTTTGATAAAATGAGATGAAAGCTTTCTTCAGTTTTCATGGATTACGAGCATAACAGCTGAATTTTTTCGCATACACATCAGGGACTAACCATACATTTAGGTGATTGTTTCTTGAGGGGGGTTCAGCGGTGCTGATCTTATCGGAGGCGCATGAACAAGATGCGGAGCGGCTTTTTCGGTTATACTGTGACATATGCAGAGTGAGGGAGGATCTTGGCTTTGAAATTGGAAAAGCGACAATCCAAGAATTTGCGGAATTATTATGCGGCACATCTAAAAGACGAGCCGTCTATTTTATAGCACAGCACGAACAAACGGATATTGGTCTTGCTTCGATTCAAGGCCATGCATCCAGCGAGATGGCACATCTGGCTTCATGCAGTATCGGATTGCGAGAACAATGGCGGGGTAAAGGATTTGGCAAAATGATACTTAAGGATCTTGAAGAGTGGTCCATGGAGCATCAGCTGCTGAGAATCGAGACCTGTATTGATTTTGACAATCGAGCAGCACTGCTTTTGTTCGGTACATCAGGATATCGAGTAGAAGGCATCCGAAAATCAGCTTTTATGAGAGATGGAAAATTAAAAGACGGTTTTTATATGGCAAAGCAAATAACCGCACAGAATGAAGAAACAAAATAGACTAAATTAGGAACTTTTTTAGACAATTAAAGTAAATGTATCATACAAGTCAGCTGGTAATTTGAATGTTTAGGAAGATGTTATTTTGGATAGGATGGGACTGAAAGTTCAAGGAGGAATTCAATTCGATGAAACTACCAGTCTCGTTCAAAGAACACCGTGCTTTGTTTCGTATTCTTTCAATAGGTTTACTTGCTGTCTTTGTTCTCTACATTGGAATTTGGCATCCCGTATCAGCAAAAAAAGACACACATAGTCAAGTAGTTGATCGGCAAATTTCGCCGGTCGATCGGCAGGAAAGGGAACTGTTTGCAATCATTAATAAACAAAGAAAAAAGCATCATTTTCAAGTCCTTAAAGCGGACTGGAATTTATTCCGAGTTGCAAGAATTGAAGCGAAACGGATCGCATCCGGCCGTGCGGAACATACAGGAAACGCAGGAACGATGCTTCGTTCACTAGGTTACAGCGAAAGCGCAGCTCAAATGATTCTTTTACACACAGACAATTCTGATGAACAGATAAGAACGCTTTGGCAAAATTCGAGACAGGCTGCTTCGATCAACTCAAATACTGCTGGAAGAAGAATCGGAATCGGCTATGCCACAGGTGAAAAGGGACGGATATGGATCGTATTTCTTGCTGATGAATCAAGCAGCAGTGACTAACGGGATCTGAGAAGAAAGGCATGGTAACCGATGCACGTTCTGTCCGTGCAATCCGAGGCCTGTTATAATAGAAGAAAGTTTTGGAGACTTGAAGGGGGAGAAGATGATGAGAAAAACAAATGTAATCATTTTCGCCATTGCGGTGATTGTATTTGCGGGCACGTTTTTAATTAGTCTGGTTAGTCTTCCCTCGGACAATACAACCTCTTCCTCGAGCAAGAATCGCCAGATGTCAATGACCGCTCATAAAACCTTTAAGGTTCCGAAGAGCGGCATACACTCATTGATGGGCAAAACAGAAAAACAAATACTGCGTACATTAGGAAAACCGGAGCGCACTGATCCCAGTAAATTTGGTTATCGCTGGTTTATTTATGGCAAAGCAAGTGAGAAGTACGTGCAAATTGGCATAGACAATGAGACAAACCGCGTCACCACAATTTATGCACTTGGAAAGAAATTAAAGACCAATCCGTTTGCGATTGGTGATGAATCCCAGAAAATATATGAAAAGGTCCCGATTGCGGATGAAGTCTCTTTAACTTATAGGGGAACAAAGATTGATTTTGAATTAAATGAAGAAGACATGATGGTTCGCCCATTAATGAAATTCGGGAAAATATGGGTCCAGTTAAATTTTGACCATCTTTCCGATCGCTTAATCGGCATTCGTTATATGACTACAGAGGTCTTGGCTATGCAGCATCCGTATTCAATGACGTATCAAGGAAATTTACCCGAAACGCCGACGCTTACCGAAGCGCAATGGACAGCTGTAAACCAAAGCGAGGATCGGGAGATCTTTGATGTCAGCAATGTACTTCGGCTGAGATTTAAGAAAAAAATGCTTCAATGGAACGATGCGGCACAGCAAGCGGCTTATAAGCACAGCAAGGAAATGAAAATGAAAAACTATTTTTCACATGGCTCTAAATGGTCTGGAGACCTGAAGACGCGATTGGATCGGGAGAATATTAATTTCCAAATGGCAGGTGAAAATATCGCCGCCAAGTATCCGGATGCTCTTGCAGTAAGCCTTGGTTGGCTCAACAGCGTTGATCACCGTAAGAATTTATTAAATGACGACTTTACAGAACTCGGTGTCGGTTCTTATCAAAATTATTACACACAGGATTTCGTCAGGCCAATGATTCCCTGAATGAAACCTGTTTTTTTTGATCTCAGACGCACACCTGGGTCAGCTTTTGCTTAAGATAATCTTAGCAGAACCTTTGGGGAGGTGTGCCCTTTGGCAGAAGAAAGAACAAATGCGGCAATTAAAAAGTTCAAAAATTTTTTGCGCAGTCATCCGGAAATCGTAGAATATGTTCATGAAAACGGTATAAAGTGGCGCGACGTGTTTGATGATTGGGTAATCTTCGGTGAAAAAAATGATGTTTGGAAAAAATACGGTATGCGTGCGGAAGATACTGAAGAAAGCCATGAGAAAAAAAAGAGTTCAACCTTTTCGTTAAATAAAATGCTGGAAGTGGTTGACACAATTGACACGAAACAATGGCAGGAACGCCTTGATACAATCAGCGGCGCTTTGACAGGCATTCGGTCATTTATCGGCCAATTCCAACAAAATAATGAACAGAATAAGCAGAACGATGGGAATGATCCAGGTTCTGCTGAACATCCATCATCCCAACCGTCCGACCGTTCAAACAGTCAAAACCCATTTTTCTTTTGAAAGGATTGAACCTGAGATGAGAATTGAAATTCAAGAGTACTTAGACAGCCGGCCTGAAGAGAAATTGTTTGTACGCATGCATCCGGAATGGTATCGGAAATTAAGCCGGTCTCCTTGGGAACTGAGTCATCTCAAATCTGCGGCAAATCAGTTCTATGGCCGTACATTCAGTCAGCGTTTAGATCGGTTTAACCAACGAGCCAGCATGATGAGCATGCTTGTTTCAATGGCTCAGGCGATGAGTGCACAGAAATCTAAAGATTAAGAGAAGGAAATAACATCCGGAATAATGGCGCTTTAGCTCTATTTGTTGTATATTTTAATAGAACCGGGGGTGACGGAATGATTGGGACATTAGAAAATGCCTCTCTGTTGGACCACGCTGAGGAGCTTGCTTCCATGGTGCTCCATTCGGAATACTATGCGTTATATCAAGAAAGTAAGAATAGATTAGAACGCGATGAAAAATCGCAGCAATTGATTAAGCAATTTCTAATGGTCAGAGACAAGTATGATGAAGTTCAGCGCTTTGGCAGATATCACCCTGATTATAAGTCGGTTATAAAAGAAATGATGGAGTGCAAACGAGAGCTGGATGTTCATCCGTTTATTGCCGATTATAAGAAAAAGGAAAATCAATTAAATGAGCTGCTGGGTGAAGTGAGTACCATTCTTGCTCGTTCGGTTTCATCTTCGATAAAGGTGCCGACCGGAGATCCGTTTTTTGATCGTTCATGCGGTACAGGCTGCGGATCCGGAGGGAAATGCGGCTGCCGCGTGCGGTAAATTCTGCCGGTCGTCGAGCTTTTCGAAGGTATATATTGATAACAACATCAGTGACTTCCGCATGCGCGTAGAACGAATTCATGATTGGTGGAGGATTCTTTTATAATAGGAAAAGATCGAGTCATATGATGATTTACAGGATGTTATTGCCGATTTATAAATAGAGAACTGAGCCTCCATTGAACTTATATAAGTTCTGTGGGGATACGGGTCAGTGGGAGGATTGAGGAGTTAATCTGTCAATACGGTTTCAGGCAGCATAGAGAAAGATAGAACGGAAACAAGGGGTGGTGTGTTCCGGTGGACATGCAAAAAAGAGACAGCATTATTGTTTGGCTTTACAATACAAAATATTTGCGAGTGCTCAGACGCTATGGTTATGTGCACTATATATCAAAACGGATGAAATATGCTATTCTTTATTGCAATCACGAGCAAAGTGATGCAACGATTAGCCAGCTGCAGAAAATGAAATTTATTAAAACGGTTGATGTCTCTCAACTGCAGCATGTTCGAACAACATATGAAAAGGGCAAGTCAAAAATTGAAGAAAAAGATGAAGTATTTAATTAATCCGCTGTTCCATACTCAGTCGTGCTGGACAAATGAAATGTGCCAAACTCATGGACCAGGGTAATGGGAGCATTGCGACAGCAAGAATGATCGATTGTTCATGTACTGAAGGACATAGGTTTTACCGAATTGCCTACTTACTTCATCTCAATCTTGAAAAAGCCATCTTATGGAGAAAACCTGGCGAGATCGTTAGCTTTCTCCATACTAGATATGGCTGATCTCTTATGTTTTATCACTTTTTTGTATAAAAAAACCCGCAGACAAACTGCGGGCTGTCTTTACGCATCAAAGGATGCAAGACAATGGGAGAGGAGAAACCGGCGGAAAACTTATGGGGAAACGTAAGTATCCGCGGTTGGGTCAACATCTTAAACGATGTTGCCAAAAAATAGTATGTACGAGTGGCACAAGTTCTATACATCTTTACCATTTTTATTGCTAGATGAGGTATTCACATTGATTCACAGTCTGATGGAATTTCGATTTTTAGAATACAGATGAAACCATGTTCTTTTATGGTGAGACTGTTCAATGTGATCAATCAACGGCCTCTTAAGTAAGGAGGGTGTTTTCTTGAGAGTCATCTCAGGAGAAAATAGAGGACGAAAATTAAAAGCTGTCAATGGAAGAATGACGCGGCCGACAACAGATAAGGTTAAAGAAACTATTTTTAATATGATTGGTCCTTTTTTCGACGGAGGAACAGCTCTTGATCTGTACGGAGGGTGTGGTGGATTAGGTATTGAAGCGCTCAGCAGGGGGATCAATAAAGCCGTGTTCGTTGACCGCGCCGGGGCAGCCTGTCAAACCATTCGAGATAATGTCCGCCTGTGCGGTTATGAGAACCGTTCAAAAATCTTGCAGCTTGATGCAGCACGGGCTCTGGGCAAATTGAGTAAAAATGAACAATGCTTTAATCTTGTTTTTCTGGACCCGCCTTATGCAAAACAGCAAATTCAACGAGACATGGAAACACTGTTGCGGCAAAATATGCTGGCTGAACACGCGATAATTGTTGCTGAGCATGAAGAGAACGTGAAGCTTGCGGACGTTGTCGGCGGAAGGCTGATACGTAAGAAATACCGAACCTATCAAGGACAGACGGCAGTATCTATTTATTATTTTCAACTTGAACAGGGAAGTGATCCATTTGAGTGAACGTATTGCAGTATATCCGGGAAGCTTTGATCCGGTCACCTACGGTCATTTAGATATTCTACAGCGAGGATTATCAGTGTTTGATCAAATTATCATTGCTGTTCTGAATAATTCGTCGAAGAATCCACTCTTTACTGTTGAAGAGCGTGTGGATCTGTTAAAAAAGGCTACCGCTCATCTTGATTCGGTAACTGTTGATTCTTTTGAGGGACTGCTCGTAGATTATGTGCAGAAAAAAAAGGTAGGTATCGTACTCAGAGGATTGCGTGCAATTTCCGATTTTGAGTATGAATTGCAGATCGCTGCAATTAACAAAAGTCTTAATCCGAAAATTGAGACATGCTTTATGATGACGAGCAATCACTATTCATTTTTGAGTTCCAGTATGGTTAAAGAGGCCGCTATGTATGGCGGTTCCGTTCATGAGCTTGTGCCGGAGCCTGTTGAAAAGGCACTTGTTCATAAATTTGGGAAAAGATCATCTGTGTAATTGATGTGCATGTGTTCCGAGACGTCTCAGCAAAATGCAAATAAAAATGATCAGTATAACAAATGTGGTGACTGGTCCGAATTCAGCGGTTCGATGTGTCAGTGCTTCGAAGGGTTCACCCATAACGAATGCAGTCTGTGCGGCTGACCGGCTGCCTTTTTGGAAGATGTGATAGAGAAAGAAAGCGGCTGTCGATGAGAAAATCATTTGCAGCAGCCTGCCGATCAAAAAGAGTCGTGAACTCAACCCGGCCTGTGAGAGAATGCTTACCGCCTGTGCCTGAATAGAAAAACCGCAAAAACCGAGCAATCCACAGACAACTATGACACGCTCAATTAAAGGGATAACTGTTGCTTCAGCGACCTTGCTGTCACCGATTGTCAGCTCGAACAATCCTGGAACAACGGCCGAACCAAGATCTGCGGAAAAACCGATCACTTTGAAGCAGATGCTCAATCCGGTGCTTAGCAAGCTGACGATACCAACCTGAACAAGCAATTGATAAAGCATCGAGAATAAAGCGATAAATCCGCCGATTGATAGTAAAGTGGAGACAGAGGCAACGACGGCGTCACCCATTCTTTTGCCAAACGGCTCGTTGTGCGCGATCCGCTCTTGATGCATGCTGTCTAGAGCATGCATCAAAATTGAGTGGGAAGCGGCAGTGTGTGTCTCCTTGTTTTTTTTGCCCAAAAAGCGCATCGCCAATCCGACACAAATGTTGCCGATGTAGTGGGAAAGTGCAAAAACGATGCCTAAGGATGCTTGATGAAAGAATCCGGCGGCGGTAACACTAAAGAGAAAGAGTGGATTACTGAAGTTCGTGAAGCTGGCGAGCCGCTCTGCTTCCGTCTTTGTAATTTTTTTCCCTTTATAGAGATCCGCAGTAATACGGGCTCCGGCTGGAAAACCGGAGACAATACCCATCATGAGCACAAAACCCCCGACACCTGGCAAGCGAAAGAGCGGACGCATGATCGGTTCCATGAGAACACCGGCAAAATTGACAACACCAAAGCCAATCATGAGTTCTGCAAGAACAAAAAATGGAAAGAGTGCGGGAAACACTTGCTTCCACCAAATAGTCAATCCCTGTAATGATCCGTGGACAGCCGCATTTGGGAAGCGAACCATAAGATAGGCCGTCGCCACAGAGCCGGCAGCCAGCAGATAAGTTAAGCCCTTTGAACGATTCATTAATTTATCTCACCTACATTTTTCTGCCGATTGGAAGAACTTGTCCGTTACTTTTACTATACGGTGATGCTCAGACAGATAGACCAACAGTTAGTCGAAATAAATAAACGTCAATTACATATAATCAGAAATGTTATGTTTTCTTTTTTTATGATTTGTTAAATTGAAGGGGCGGTAAACATGCGAAAAAAGGTCATTCAATGGCTGGTGATTGTCCTTGTCATCTTATTAATTGGGCTGAATTTTTACCGGACACCTTATTATGTGCAGCGTCCCGGCAAAGCTGAATCAATGTCAGGGATGGTTAAGGTTAAGGGGGCAAAAAAAATTGACGGAAACTACAGACTTGTGTACATATATCTAGGCCAAGCAAATATTTATCAGTATCTCTGGGCAAAGTTTGACGGGAACAAATATACGACCTTGGTAAAAGAGAATCAGGTGAAGATGCCTGATGAGGATGAGCAGGATTATAATCTCCGACAGGAAAATTATATGAGCAGTGCGCAGCAATCGGCAGCGTATGTTGCTTATAAAGCAGCAGGAAAGAAACCGACGCTTCTGGAGGAAGGCGTGTTGATACTCGGCGTGATGAAATCAATGCCAAACAGCAAAATACTTAAAACAGGTGATTTGATTATCGGAATGGACAACCACAAGGTTACAACAACTGAAGACATGAATCGTTTGATTAAGCGAAAAAAGGTTGGCGATCGATTTGCTTTGACACTTGTTCGAAAGAATAAAGTGAAAAAAGTAACGGTTCAAGCTGCTCGATTTCCTAAGGCGTATACTGGTTCAGGAAGAGGATGGGGGATTGGTATTTATCAAGACAACCATGTCAAGGTGGATGTGGACCCAAAAGTAAACTTTTCAATTAAAAATATTGGCGGACCATCGGCAGGTCTAATGATGACGCTTGAAATTTATGATCAGCTGGATAAACAGAATTTAGCCAAGGGCAGAGACGTTGCCGGTACAGGAACGATTGAGATGAATGGAAAAGTCGGACCGATTGGAGGAATTTCTGAAAAGGTAGTCGGAGCCAGCAAGTCAGGTGCGGATATCTTTTTTGCTCCTGCTGCTGATCATGAATATCAAACAGCGAAAAAGACGGCCAGAGAAATTGGCACATCGATGAAAATTGTATCGGTGAAATCATTTGAGGATGCAGTGAATTATTTAAAACGCTGAAGGTACATCAAGTGAAACAGACGATTGGTGAATGAGAAAGGTTACTCATTTAACAATCGTCTGTTTGTTTCATCATATCGAATCGGTGGATGACTCGTTTCTGTATACCTCATTGGTTTATGGTCCGTATTGATTAAATAATCGTAGACCTGGGCGGTTTTAAGGTCAATATTAAGCAGGAGCGAACGATGATTTCTTATTTTTGAAATAACCGTAATAGCTGCGCTTTTTCGAATATCGGCCAAATACGCTTGACCTTTGCCATTCATCCCGAGCAAGCGGGTTGAACCCGGATCACTGCTTAGAGCAAGCGGTTTTGCCTCTTCTTTCAATGTATCCGTCAGAATATGGACGGCAAGACGCTGCAGCCTTGCCCATGTATACCGCTTTGTCTTAACTGCCGCGATAAACGCATCGAATGTTGATGCGGTTCGGATACATTCAAGCAGCCGATGCTCGATTCCCTCTTCCATTTCATAAATCTGCGCCAGACGAGCTGCATTCGAGGAGAGCAGTTGGTATTTTAAAAAAGGGAAGAAGCGTTCCCAGCCTGCATAGCCTATCTTTGTTTTTGCAGCAACTAAGGCTTCTGCCACGTGTCCGGGCAGTTTATTGCAGATTGAGTCAGTCTGCTCTCCAGACATGAGGTGCAGACGAATACTTGAAGCGCTGGCGATCGCCGCATCGTTATCAAAGGTTTGATCGTTGTGTTCCGCCTGCAATCGTTTGATCGTTATCGGCTTCATTTTGCTGCCGAGCTGATGAAGTGCTTTAATATAGTGAAATCCGAGACTGTTGTTTGGCAGTGACAAATCAACGAGCTCTTTTTCGCAGTTTTGGGCAATGAAGCGGTAAGCCGCTGCGTGGGCATTGGGATAGCTGATCCCTTTCGCCATTGATTCGGTTAATTTTGCCTCATAATCCGCTTTATGATGACCAATTAATGAAAGACTATTGAAGAATGGTTCAATTCTGCCGCATTCACTGCTGAAAAAGAGTCTGTTGACCCCAAGCCGATCAAGAATTGAGACCGCTCCGCGCGCAAATACATCTGCTTTACCAACTGCAAAAACATAAGGGAGCTCAACAACTAAGTCAACACCTGCTTCAAGTGCCATTTGTGTTCTCGTCCACTTTGATACAATGGCCGGTTCACCGCGCTGAAGAAAATTACCACTCATAACAACAACGACTGCGTCAGGGTGTATCTGTTTTCGCAATGCTTCCAGCTGATAGGAATGTCCATTATGAAATGGGTTATATTCGGCGACAATTCCGGCAATAATCATGACGACTTCCCCTTTTATTTTGAAATCATGAATTGATTCATTTTATCATATTCTTCGTTAGAAAGAGAAATTGCCAACAATTCACTTGATGTGATAATCTTTACTTAACGGTCGCGCAGCGGATTGACATTCCGTTGTGCGGGGCTTATAATAACATTTGTTGTCTAGAGGTGGTTCAGTATGTCTTTATCATGGTCAGTACCTGATCTGCTGCAATTTAAAGAAGAGGGACTGAGTTTTCACGAAGAAGTTGTATTACCTCTGGAGTTGTTTCGCACGGATCCTGAAATACGAAGCATCGTACCTGTTGACGTTAAGGATGTCGTGGAATTTTCTAAACAATCGCTGACTTTTCATTTGCGGCTGACAGGCAAGATGGTGTTGCCATGTGCTGTTACTTTGGAAGATGTCGATTATCCCTTTCAGATCAATACCGCAGAGACATTTCTACTGTCGGCGGGAACTGAAAACGAGATTGAGGGAGAATTCGTTCATCAAATCGAGAATGATCAAGTCGACTTGATCCCTTATCTTGTTGAAGCGATTTTGGTTGAGAAACCAATGCGCGTTGTCAGTGAAAAAGCTCGTGACTCCCGCCGCTTTTCAGGAAACGGCTGGACACTTGTTAATGAGGAATCGTCGAAGCAGCAGATTGATCCAAGGTTAGAAAAACTGAGAAAGTTTTTTGACAATTAATTATTGTCCGAGGAGGTGTCAACCGTGGCAGTACCGAAAAGAAGAACGTCAACTACTCGCAAAAATAAGCGGCGTACACATTTTAAACTTGTTGTTCCAGGTATGGTAAAATGTGATAACTGTGGTGAATATAAATTAGCTCACCGGGTGTGCCCGTCATGTGGCTCGTACAAAGGTGAAGAAGTCGTTGAAAATTAATTGATTTTCGTTTAGAAGAGCGTGTGGCTCTTCTTTTTTTTACCTTTTTTCTCTCAAAAGTTGTTAAGAAATCATGAGGTTTTATTCTATCGATCCTATCATCGGCATAAGGTTTAAAACAAGAGCTGCGCTCCAGTCAGATATTTGAGAGAAAAGAGGGAAGAAAATGCCATCCATAAGACAAGATGCGTGGACACATGAAGAAGATGTGAAACTCGCGGAAATCGTTCTTCGCCATATTAAAGAAGGAAGCACGCAACTCGCCGGTTTTGCAGAGGCAGGCAGACTGCTCTCGCGTACATCGGCGGCATGTGGATTTCGATGGAATTCCGCAATCCGAAAGATTTATCAGCAGGCATTGCATGAAGCAAAAGAAATACGTAAAGAGAGTAAAAAAGAAAAGAAAAGAGCAGCAGACTTAACAAATGAGAATGACATAAAGCAGCCTGGCAATGATCGAAGTACGGGGACAAATGACTATAGCGATGCTGAACCGGATATTGATCAAGTGATTCGCTTTCTCAACCAATTGAAAACCCAATCTGCTGCATGGGATCATTCGGAACAGGTAAGTGAGCAGTTGAACAGCTTGAAAATCGAGAACAAGCTATTGGATGAGGCCTATCATAAGCTGCAAAAGGATTATTCTCATTTGAAACACAATTATGAGTCGCTGCTTCAAGTGTTGAAGGCTGTTGATGAAGCAAGAAAAGAAATACCTGCATTAAATGAATAATCATTAAAAAGTGCCCAACCTGGGCACTTTTTTTCTATTTGTGACATTCAGCAAGAATCCTTTAACAAAATCGCATCGATAGAAATAAATGAAGCACTTAGGCATATTTTTTTTAAATAAAAAGGGATGAGGACTAAAAACAGCGAATTTAGAAAATGATGTGGTGGAAAGTGGGGGATTGTGGTAAAGTAAAACAAAAGAGGAGGCGGCTCTGATGTTTATGGGAGAATTTAATCACAGCATAGACATAAAAGGGCGCCTCATCATTCCATCGAAGTTTCGTGATGAACTTGGAGACACATTTGTTATTACTCGCGGCCTTGATCAATGCCTTTTTGTTTATCCCATGAATGAATGGCACAGAATAGAAGAAAAATTAAAGGCACTTCCTTTTACGAAAAAGGATGCCCGTGCATTTACTCGGTTCTTTTTTTCAGGGGCCAGTGAATGTGTCTTGGACAAGCAGGGGCGGGTATCAATTAGCAACGGTCTTCGAGATTATGCAAAACTGATGAAGGATTGTGTGGTTATCGGTGTTTCCACACGGCTTGAGATTTGGGATCAGGAAATGTGGAAACAGTATTTTGCACAATCTGAAGAATCATTTAATGACATCTCGGAGAGCCTGCTTGATTTGGACCTGTAACCCGGGCTGAATGAACTGAGGTTCTGTGAGACAGGAGTCGGTGTCAGTGTTTGAGCATGTTACGGTATTAAAGAAAGAAGCGATAAAGGGTCTGAAACTGAATCCTGACGGTATCTATGTCGACTGTACGCTTGGCGGTGGCGGGCATAGCGAAGCCATTGCCGCACAGCTGGAAAACGGTCATCTCTATGCATTTGATCAGGATGACGAAGCGTTGAACGCTGCATCAGAACGATTAAAAGCCTATTCTGGGGAAATAACATTGATAAAAGCAAATTTCAGACATTTGGAACGAGAACTTCGGCAACGCGGTGTGCTCCAAGTAAATGGAATACTTTTTGATCTTGGCGTATCATCACCGCAATTTGATCATGCAGATCGAGGGTTCAGCTATCAGCATGATGGTCCGCTTGACATGAGAATGGATCAGCAGCAGCAGTTGACAGCGGCCGCAATTGTGAATGAATGGCCGACGGATCGGCTGGCAAGGATCTTTTTTATGTATGGTGAGGAACGGTTTTCAAGACAGATTGCGAGGAAAATTGAGAAGTATCGTGAAAATAAGTCGATTGACATGACTGGTGAGCTGGTAGAGATTATCAAAGATGCGATACCGGCTCCTGCTAGAAGAAAAGGCGGTCATCCTGCAAAACGCATTTTTCAGGCACTTCGTATTGCAGTGAATGATGAGCTTGGGAGCTTTGACGAAGCGTTGTCACAATCGCTTCGTATGCTGGCGGTTGGCGGACGGATCGCTGTAATTACTTTTCAATCACTTGAAGATAAGTTGTGCAAGCAGTTTTTCAAAAAATACAGTGAATCGCCGGAGCTTCCTCCCGGCCTTCCTGTTGTTTCGGACGCTTTCTTGCCGGTGCTAAAGAAGGTCGGCAGGAAACCTGTTGTTCCATCTGAAGAAGAAGTAACGGTAAATAATCGATCTCGGTCGGCGAAACTCAGAGTTGCAGAAAAAGTCAGGGAAATTAAGGAGGATGAGAAGCAATGAATCAGAGTCAGCAAGCATTTAAGGTACAGAGACAGGAATATGTGGAACGCGCCCCTCAGCAAGAACAGATTGTGATTACGCGGCGAATCACTAAGGGCGAGAAAAGTCTTTGGATTGTGGCAGGTATGGTCATCTTTCTGCTGGCGCTCTGCATTGTTGCCAATCAAGCAAAGCTTTATATGGCCTCACAGGATGCCGCTTCGCTCCAATCGAAGATTAATGACCAGTCAAAAGTGACGCAGCAATTGAAGGCAGAGTCTGATCGTTTAAGTTCTCCTGAGCGGATTGTCCGTTTTGCAGAAAAGGAACTGGGCCTGAAATTAGACATTAAAAATATAAAGGTACTTCCTTAAGGTGGTTTGTTCCCATGTTCCAACGCAAACGAACATTAATAAGTTTTTGGGCAGGTATAGTCGGCGGTCTTTTTATGCTGGCTTTTTTTGTCATTATTGGCCGTTTTGTATTTATTGCCCAGGGTAAAGAAATCGATAATCATCAATTATTGAAGGTTGGAGAGAAGCAATGGTCGCAATATAAAGTCGTAGATGAGAAACGAGGAACGATCTACTCTGGCAATGGTCAGATACTTGCAGAGGATGTTCCTGCTTATACACTTTACGCAATTATTAGTACCGACAGTGATAATCATGTGAAAAATAAAAAAAAGACAGCGGCAGCCTTAGCCCCTATTTTGGAGATGAAGGAGTCTGATATTTTAAAAAAGCTCAATCGCAATGCTTATCAGGTTGAGTTCGGTTCGAAGGGTAAAATGCTGAGCTATGCGAAGAAGAAGCAGATCGACCGTCTGAAATTACCGGGAATCGGCTATCTTACCGAATCGAAGCGCTATTATCCTGAACAGTCGAGTGCCGCTTATGCCTTAGGTTTTACCCAAACGAATCAGGAAAACGACCAACAGAAAGGAGTATTCGGTGTCGAACAATCCCTGGATCAGTATCTGACCGAAAAAGACGGTTCCGTTCGCTATTATCGCAGCTTGTCCGGGGTACCGATTCCGGATGAAACACAAAAAGTTAAGAAGGCATCTCCGGGGAAAGATGTCTATCTGACGCTGAATTCACGAATTCAAACGGTGCTTGATCAAGCGATGTCTCGAGTCAATAAAGACTATAAGCCTGACAGCATGATCGGCGTTGCTGCTGATCCGAAAACCGGAAAAATACTTGCGATGTCCTCATATCCGACGTTTAATCCCAATAAACGCGATATCAAAAAGTTCAGCAATGCAAGCATTTCCGATCCCTACGAACCTGGTTCGGTGATGAAGACATTTACCGTTGCGTCGGCAATTGATGCAGGTGTTTATAAGGGCTCCGACACATATCCATCCGGTGACTATAAAACCAGCGGCGGTACGATTCATGATTGGAGAAGGCAGGGATGGGGGACGATTACTTTTGACCAGGGCTTTGAGCTGTCTTCAAATGTTGGCATGTCGGTACTCACGGATAAGTATCTCGGAGTAGATCGATTCAAGGACTATTTAAAAAGGTTCGGGTTTATGGAAAAGACGGGAATCGACCTTCCGGGAGAACGTTCGAGTGTTGTCAACTGGCAATGGAAGATTGACAAATTGGAAGCCTCATTTGGTCAAGCCTCTGCATTTACAGCGATGCAAATTGTTCAGGCTGCTACAGCAATCGGTAACAACGGGACGATGATGCGTCCTTACATCGTTGATAAAATTGTCGATCCGGCAACGAAGCAAACGGTTTTGAAGCATCATCCCGTTGTAGCGGGGCATCCTATTTCTGCCGTTGCTGCCAAGCAGACACGTGCGCTCATGCGTAAAGTAATTACTGAAAAAAAAGTGGTGAGCGGATCCAGTGCAACCGGTCTTGCGTACGATCTTCCCGGCTATGATGTGATCGGGAAAACAGGGACCGCACAGATTTCCCTAAACGGTCAGTATATGTTCGGTAAAAACAATTATGTGTACTCATTTTTGGGCATGGCTCCGCAAAAAGATCCAAAATTAATTGTGTATGTAGCGGTAAAACAACCGCATCTAAAAGATACCGATCTCGGTGCGGAGCCAGTGGTTGATATCGTGCGCCCGGTGATGACAAGCGCTCTTCAATATCTTCAAGTTGACAAAAAGGCGAGCGAATCCAGCGAAAAATTGCAGATTCCATCGCAAAAATTTGCTGATTATACTGGAACGGATATGAACGAATCCGTTCAAAAATTAAAGGATCAAGGAATTAATCCGATCTCAATCGGTTCAGGAACGATTCAAAAGCAGCTGCCGTATGCAGGTGAGCAGCTTTTTACCGGGAGCAAAGTTATTTTATCCGGAGTGGGCCAAAAAACAATGCCGGATCTTACCGGTTGGACGCTGGCCGATGTGATGAAGCTGGCCGATATAGAAAATCTTAAACTGAGTGCTAAGGGCGAAGGATTTGTTGCCGAGCAAAGTATTGCGGCGGGTGCAGTGATTAAATCCGGCAGTGCTTTACATGTCACCATGCAGGCAGAAAAAACAAACAAGACAGCTTCACATCCGGATCATTCATCACCCAACACGAAAAATCCGTAATGCACGGACAGCTTGTTCTATTATTCCTTGTTCATTCATATGGGTAGGACAAGGAAAGATGGGAGGGGCTAAACGTGCGTGTGTCGAAAGTTACCGTGAGAAGGCGGTTGTTGTTTTTCCTGTCCGCAGGACTTGTTATCTTTGCGATTTTTGTTGGCAGACTGGCATACTTGCAAGTTTTTCATAATAAATGGCTGATGAACTATGCGCTGAATTCCTGGAGTAGAGAGATTCCGTATGAGGCCGAAAGAGGCCGTATTTTGGACAGCCGCGGCAAAGTTCTGGCGACTAATGTGAGCAGCCCGTCTGTTCTTGTTGTACCGCGCCAAGTGAAAAATAAAAAGATGACAGCGGAAAAACTGGCATCCGTTCTTAATATGAGCGAAAAAAAAGCTTACGAAAAAATTTCAAAAGTTGAATCGATCGTCCGCATCACTCCTGAAGGAAGAAAAATCTCGAATGAAAAGGCAGCGGAAGTTAAAGCACTGGGCCTCCCGGGTGTTTTTGTCGCTGAAGATTTTAAACGCGATTATCCAAAAGGAAATTATCTGTCGCACGTGCTTGGATTTGCTGGCATTGATAATCAAGGACTGACCGGACTGGAATCGTATTACAATGATGGTCTGAAAGGAAAAAACGGCCATGTCGATTATTTTTCCGATGTGAACGGGAATCGAATGTCGGACCTTAAAGATAAATATGTTCCGCCCACCAGCGGGTCAAGTTTGATGCTGACCATTGACTCTCGCGTGCAGTCGATTATTGAGCGTGAACTGAATAATGCGGTTGCCGCCTATAATCCGGACAGCGCTATGGCGATTGCTATGGACCCTAATACCGGTGCAATTCTGGGTATGTCGTCGAAACCTGACTTTAATCCTGAGAACTATAAAAAGGTATCGCCGGAAGTGTACAATCATAATTTACCGATTTGGAAAACCTATGAACCGGGATCAACGTTTAAGGTCATCACACTCGCGGCAGCCCTTCAAGAAAAAGCGGTGGATTTGAAAAAGGATCACTTCTACGATTCAGGATCGATCGAAGTGGCAGGTTCTAAGCTGCATTGCTGGAAAAAAGGGGGGCACGGATCTGAAACATTTCTGCAAGTCGTGCAGAATTCATGCAACCCGGGTTTTGTAGCCCTTGGCGAGCGGATCGGAAAAGATAAATTATTTTCCTATATCGATAAATTTGGTTTTGGAGAGAAGACGGGCATTGATCTTCAAGGCGAAGCGAAAGGTATTCTGTTTAATAAAGACAAAATAGGTCCTTTGGAAGCAGCAACGACAGCCTTTGGTCAAGGAGTATCCGTAACGCCGATTCAGCAAATCACGGCTGTTTCTGCTGCGGTTAATGGTGGCTACCTCTATCAGCCTCAGCTGGCGAAGGCTTGGATTGATACGGATACCGGAAAGACGATTAATCGAATTGAACCTGTGATGAAGCGTCATGTTATTTCAGAAGCAACATCAAAAGCGGTACGAAATACCTTGGAAAGTGTCGTCGCGCAAGGTACGGGGCGCAATGCTTATGTTCAAGGCTATCGGATCGGAGGAAAAACGGGGACGGCACAAAAGGTGGATCCAAAGACCGGACGCTATATGAGTAATAACTACATTGTATCGTTTATGGGATTTGCACCAGCAAATAATCCGAAAATCGTCGTGTACGTGGCGGTTGACAATCCTAAAGGAACCGTCCAGTTCGGCGGCACAGTTTCCGCACCGATTGCCGGACGCATCATCAGCGACAGCTTGAGCGCTATGGGTGTTAAAAAGCAGACGGGCGGATTAGAGAAAGAAGCTCGCTGGCCCGACCAGCCGATGATCACCATTCCGAATTTAAAAGGAATGGATAAAAATGATTTGCGCAACACCTTAATTGACCTGAAACTGAAAACGGAAGGAAGTGGTGACGTTGTCACTATGCAGTCTCCGAAAGCAGGGGTTAAGGTCAAACAAGGTTCAACAATAATGATATACTTAGGTGACAAAAAGAAAGCAGACGATTAAAATAATCAATGGACGCAAGGGAGCCGGCGTGTCTTAAAGCCGGCTCCCGGGCATACATAAGCCTTGAAGGGTGATCGGGAAACCCTGTACCCTGTTCAATGATCTGCTGCATGGAAGAACTACTGATGACGGGTTATGTATGTGGTTCAGATAAAGTTGATGAGGGATGTGTCAATCAATGAAACTTGCGGATTGCCTGAGGGCGCTTGCCTCTTTTAAGCAAGAAGGAATGGGAAATCCAGAAATTAATGATCTCATTATCGATTCACGGCTTGTAAAGCCGGGGGCCTTGTTTTTTTGCATCAAAGGCCACCATGTCGACGGACACCGTTTCGCTGTCCAGGCTGAAAAGAACGGTGCGGCAGCCATCATTGCCCAGAATCGTATTGATGTTTCGATTCCTGTAATTTATGTCAGCGATACGCATCGCGCTTTAGCCATGGTGGCTGATCATTATTACGGCCATCCGAGTCACAGCCTCCACATGATCGGCGTTACCGGGACAAACGGAAAAACGACGATCACGTATCTCGTGCAGTCCATCCAAGAGGCGGCAGGAATGAATACGGGTCTTATTGGTACGATGGGCATGCGCTATAAAAATGAATTGATTCCGGTAGCGAATACGACGCCCGAAGTCCATCTTATCCATAAAAATTTAGCCGAAATGAAGGCACGGGGAGCTGTCTCTGCCGTTATGGAAACGTCGTCAAACGCACTCTACGATGGGCGGGTTCACGGCTGTGATTTTAACATTGGTATTTTTACCAACTTGACCGAAGACCATTTGGATCTTCATGGAACAATGAAGGACTACATGTATGCGAAGAGTCTGCTTTTCTCACAGCTAGGCAACAGCTACGGCGGTCAGAAAAAGGCTGCTGTCCTGAATGCAGATGATCCGGCATCTGATGTATACAGACACATGACGGCTGTCCCTGTCATTTCGTATGGTATTAATAAAGCCGCTGATTTCCATGCGGCATCGATTCAAATCAAACCAGCGGGCACGGATTTTATTCTGGAGACCGGGGGAGAGACTTACCCGGTATCGATGAAATTAATTGGTAAATTCAGTGTGTACAACGTCTTGGCAGCGCTCGCCGCATGCTCCGTACGCGGATTGGCCATAACCGAGATGATTCGCGCGGTCGAACAAATAAAAGGTGTATCCGGGCGCTTTGAACCTGTTGATGCGGGACAGAACTTCACTGTGATTGTTGACTATTCACATACACCGGACAGTTTGGAGAATGCGCTTGATACAATCAGAGAATTCGCTAAGAAACGTGTGATCGCGATTGTCGGATGCGGAGGAGACCGTGAGCGCGGAAAGCGTCCGCTTATGGCTAAAATCGCTGTCGATAAGAGTGATTTGGCGATCCTGACGTCCGACAACCCGCGCACTGAGGATCCTGAGGCGATCCTTCGAGAAATGGAGCACGGCGTGAAAGGGCGTTCTTATAAAAAAATTGTTGACCGCCGTGAAGCCATACAATTTGCAATGCGGCACGCCGAAAGTGGCGACATCGTTTTGATTGCGGGCAAGGGACATGAAGATTATCAGATCATCGGCACGACAAAACATCACTTTGACGATCGCGAAGAAGCGCAATCAGCGATTCTTGAGCGCAATAATATAAAATAATCGAACATCAATTGTTCGCATGACATTAGGGGAGAGTATCGATGAGTATTGGAGTAGATATAGTCAGAGGTCAGGCGATTCAGTCGATCGGTGACGCCGGACATATTGATCGATTAACGATCATGACCGACAGCCGCAAATCGGTTGCAAGCGGTCTTTTTGTACCTTTAGTAGGGGCAAACTTCAATGGTCACCAATTTTTAAAGCAGGCAATATTGAGCGGAGCAGTTGCCGCGCTCTGGATGGAAAGAGAACCGCTGCCCGACTTATTGCCGGCAGATTTTCCTGTTTTTTTTGTCCGTGATACGTTAACCGCTCTCCAAAGCATGGCGAAAAGTTACTTGAATCAAGTTCGGCCGAAAATAATTGCAGTCACCGGATCGAATGGAAAAACGACAACAAAGGATATGATCTTCAGTATTCTTTCTCAGACGTTCAGAACAGCGAAAACGCAAGGAAATTTAAATAATCATATCGGCGTTCCGCTGACTATATTGTCAATGGCGGAAGATACGCAAGTGCTCGTACTTGAAATGGGAATGAACCATTTCGGCGAACTGACTTTTCTGAGCCAAATGGCAAAACCCGATATTGCGATCATCACCAACATTGGTGAATCACATATTGAGTATTTGGGGAGTAGGGAAGGAATTGCGAAAGCAAAACTCGAAATTGTCAATGGGTTGAAAAAACGAGGCACTCTGATTTTGGACGGTGACGAACCGCTGCTTGCAAACATTCAGACCTATGCCTATCAAATTGTGCGCTGCGGCTTCGGCGTCCAGAACAATTGGTGCATTGCGGATATTGTTGAATCTGTGGACGGAAGCCGTTTCTCACTGAACAATCAGAAGGATTATTTTCGCATCCCGGTGCTTGGCAAACATAATGTAAGAAATGCCGTTCTCAGTTTTGCCGCTGCCAGAATTATGGGGGCGGATATGGAAACGATTCGCTATGGATTAGAACATCTGCACGTGACAAAATTACGCTTTCAAAAGGTTGATGGGCTGAATGGATCGCTTCTAATCGAAGACTGTTATAATGCCAGTCCGTCATCAATGATTGCTTCTCTTGAAACCTTGAAGAAATTGCCTGGTTTTAAGCGTAGAGTGGCGGTGCTTGGTGATATGTATGAGCTTGGTAAGAATGAGAAAAATCAGCACAAAAGCATTGCCAAGAGCCTGACTGCTCCATTGACACATGTGATTACGATCGGCGAAAAGGGTGCGTGGATTGCGGATGGTTTGCGTGAAACGGGCGGCGATCAAACTATTGATGTGCGGTCATATGAAACAAAGGCAGCTGCGCATGCTTATCTCAAATCATTGCTGGATGATCAAACAGTGATGCTGTTTAAAGCATCGCGACTGCTTAAACTTGAAGAATTATCGGCAGGCCTCCGCGCTAAAGAATCGACCAATCGGTGAATTTGTGAATGAGCAGATGAGCGAGTCTTTAAGAGCAGACAGATTGCCGAAGGGTTTAATGAAAACAGGGCACGAAAGCCTGGGTTCCTTCCAGCGTTCACAGATTAGCAGTCATTGATTCAACCAACAGTGCGAACGTTTCATCTCATCATCTGTATAAAAATTTATTATGTTTTGCTAATGGGCAGTCGCGCATTAAAAGGAGCGAAAGAATTCATGACATTGACCTTATTATTTGGATTAGCGATTTCTTTTCTTGTGACACTTGTTTTTGCACCTTTTTTTATTCCGCTTTTAAGGAGATTTCATTTCGGACAGTATATCCGGGAAGAGGGGCCTAAGAGTCATCAAAAAAAAAGCGGGACACCGACAATGGGCGGCGTTATTTTTTTGATCGGATTACTCGTCGGTATTCTTGTAATGGGATTGAAATATCACGTAAATTCGCAAGATACCTATATGCTGCTGTTTGTAACCTTAGGTTTCGGCTTAGTCGGGCTGCTTGATGACTTTATTAAAATTTCGATGAAGCGGAATATGGGGCTGACATCGAAACAGAAAATGGCAGCACAAATTATCATCTCGCTTATTTTTTGGTTCATAGTAACACGGTATGACTACTCTACCTACTTGTCCTTTCCCGGGACCAACTTTATGATCAATATGCATTGGTTTTATCCGCTTTTTGTTATCTTTCTTTTAATCGGTGTTCCAAATGCAACAAATTTAACGGACGGTATGGACGGACTCCTTTCCGGTCTTGCTGTCATTGCCTTTGGTGCCTATGCGGTGATTGCCTGGTTTACAATGAATCTGGGTGTTGCTGTTTTTGCAATCGTGATGCTCGGTGCACTTCTCGGCTTTTTAATCTTTAATGCGCATCCGGCACGCGTATTCATGGGTGATACAGGTTCGCTTGCGATTGGCGGCGCACTTGCCGGTATGGCTATATTAACAAATACGGAAATTCTGCTTGCGATCATTGGCGGTGTCTTTGCGATCGAGACGTTATCCGTCATTATTCAAGTGATTGCCTTTAAGACAACGGGACACAGGGTATTTAAGATGAGTCCGATTCATCACCATTTTGAATTGTCAGGATGGTCGGAATGGAAAGTCGTAACCGTCTTCTGGATTGTTGGACTTATGCTTGCAGTCATCGGAGTTTATCTGAAAGTGGGGATTGTCAGTTGAAAACGTTGAATAGGTTCAAAAGCAAAAAAGTCCTTGTTTTAGGTTTGGGCAAGAGCGGTTATGCCGCTGCCAAATTAATCAGAGGCTTGGGTGCTGATGTCACGGTTAATGATCGCAGTGATTTAAGTAAAAACGATCATGCACGCGATTTAAAGGCGACAGGGATACGTGTTGTTGACAGCGGACATCCCCTTGAGCTGCTCGACGGCATTGATTTAATGATCAAAAATCCGGGCATTCCCTACACAAATCCTATGGTCCAAAAAGCCCTTGAGCTGAATATATCTATTGTGACCGAAGTGGAAATTGCAGGCCTGTTATCCGATGCGCCGTTTATTGGTATAACGGGATCAAATGGAAAAACGACAACGACGATGCTGATCGGAGAGATGATGAAGGGCTCGAACTATGCCCCGATTGTCGCCGGGAACATTGGAACGGCGCTGACTTCAGTTGTTCAAAAAGCAACTGAAGAAAATGTGATTGTGGCTGAACTTTCAAGTTTTCAACTTCTCGGAACGAGAGAATTTCATCCACATGCTGCTGTTGTTCTGAACATATTTGATCATCATCTGGACTATCACGGAACGGTTGAAAACTATGCCGAGGCTAAGGCGCGAATTACAGCCAATCAGACGGCGGCAGACGCGCTTATTTATAATGCTGACAGTGAACGTGTTGTCACTTATATTGCTGAAAAATCGAGAGCACAAAAAGTTCCTTTTTCTTTAAAAACAAAAGTGGCAGATGGTGCCTATGTTTCTGAAAAAGTCATTTATTTTAAGGATGAACCGATCATGAAGGCTGATGAGATGGGCCTGCCGGGCGAGCACAACCTGATGAATGCCCTTGCTGCTGTAGCTGTTGCCGGTGTGTACGGGGTTCCGAAGCAGCATATTGCTGATGTGCTGCGTTCCTTTAAAGGAGCGCGTCATCGTCTGGAATATGTGGACGTCGTGCAGGGCCGAACCATCTACAATGATTCCAAGGCGACGAATATTATCGCGACATCCAAAGCACTGCATGCTTTTCCGGGAAAAGAAATTGTGCTACTTGCCGGCGGTCTCGACCGCGGCAACACATTTGACGCATTAATTCCCGAATTAAAGAAAGCCCCTATTAAAGCGGTGCTTC
Organism: Sporolactobacillus shoreicorticis; assembly: GCF_024125445.1. Classification (GTDB taxonomy): domain Bacteria; phylum Bacillota; class Bacilli; order Bacillales; family Sporolactobacillaceae; genus Sporolactobacillus; species Sporolactobacillus shoreicorticis. The sequence goes on from NZ_JAMXWM010000011.1 coordinate 112,350, forward strand.
TTTTCGGTCAGACGCAGAAGAAGCTGCTTGATGCCTGTGAAAAAGCTTCAATTCCCGTGATCAGGGAGGTTGAGAACGTCGAAGCTGCTGTACCGGAGGCATTTGCTTTATCTAAACCAGGCGATGTTCTTTTGCTTTCTCCGGCCTGCGCAAGTTGGGATCAATATAAATCTTTTGAGCAGCGCGGTGACATTTTTATCGCAGAAGTGAATAAGTTTAGATAAGGGGACAGGCCGGTTATGAGGAGCTTCGGCAATCCGTGTCCCTGATCTGAACGGAGTGTTGCTCATGCGCAAGTATCGTCAATCACCTGATCTCATGCTGCTTATCCTAACTTTTGCTTTGCTGACTATAGGGCTGATGATGGTTTATAGTGCAAGTGCTGTAAAGGCAGCCAATGATTTCGGCGATTCACTGTATTTTTTGAAGCGTCAGTTGTTTTTTGCTTCGATCGGGGCAGCCTTGATGTTTGCTGTCATGCACATTGACTACCATTTTTGGAGAGCGTGGGCGAAAATAGGGTTGATTGGCTGCTATTTTCTGCTTGTGATTGTTTTAATTCCAGGGGTTGGTCTTGTAAGGGGCGGAGCGAGCAGCTGGCTCGGTGTCGGCGCCTTTTCAATCCAGCCGTCGGAGTTTACCAAGGTGGCACTGATTTTATTTCTAGCAAAATATCTTTCGGAGCATCAGTCACGTCTGCCATCATTTCGCAAGGGACTTGTTCCGGCACTTATGCCGGTAATCTTAGCATTCGGACTGATCATGCTGCAGCCTGATCTTGGAACAGGCATGGTGCTGGTGCTTACTTGCGTGCTCATGATTTTTGTCGCCGGGGCGCGTATCAAACATTTTGTCTTAATGGGATTGGTAGGTATCCTTGGTTTCGCAGGGTTAATTATTTCTGCTCCGTATCGCTTGAAACGCTTGTCGGCTTTTTTTAATCCGTGGCAGGATCCGAAAAACGGCGGCTTTCAAATCACGCAGTCCTTGCTTGCGATCGGACCGGGCGGGCTGCTTGGATTCGGATTGGGACAAAGCAGGCAGAAATATCAGTATCTGCCGGAACCGCAGACTGACTTTATTTTTTCTATTGTATGTGAAGAACTTGGATTTATCGGTGCGACTTTTGTGCTTCTGCTCTTTTGCCTCATGCTTTGGCGCGGCATTGTGATCGCCATAAAGGCTCCGGATCTTTTCGGAACACTGCTGGCTGTTGGAATTACCGGTATGATTGCCATTCAGATTATGATTAATATTGCGGTGGTGACCGGGCTGATTCCGGTAACCGGGATTACCTTGCCATTTCTGAGTTATGGAGGGTCGTCACTGACACTTATGCTCGTGTCAATCGGTATTCTATTAAACGTCAGCAGTCACATAAATTAACCGTCTGTTCACACACATCAATGGTTTGACTGTAGCCCTGTTTTTCAGTAAACAGGGTTTGCTGTTTTTTTCGAAAAAAAATACAATAGAAGGGGCCAGATAAGCAAAAGATACAATGCCCGCAGGATACCGATCGTATTTTCAGTTCAAGGTATGCAGAGGAGAGAGTGTTATGGATAAGAAGAAGGTTGTCGCGCTTGAGGATCGGCTTCCTCAGTTAAAGAAGGAACGAAAACGGAAAGCGAATCGGCGTTTTGCTTTTTATGCTTCTCTATTTTTTTTCTTAATACTCATTGTCGTTTATTTTCAATCTCCTTTAAGCCGAGTCCACTCAATTGCTGTTGAAGGTGAGCAAATCGTAAGCAGCGATAAAGTCATAAAAGTGAGCCGCATCACGAATAAAACACATATATGGGATATTCGTAAGAAGGCTGTTGCGCAAAATATTGAAAAGCTGCCTACAGTAAGAACGGCCGTGATTGAGAAGGAATTTCCGAATCAGGTTAAGATTACAATTACCGAATATACACGTAAAGCCTATTTGCAAAAGGACGGCAATTTTTATCCCATTCTTCAAAATGGTGCGGTGCTGAGCAAGCTTCAAAGCGGTAAATTGCCTGTCGATGCACCCGTACTGTTTGGATTCTCAAAATCCGGACCATTAAAAAAAGTCGCTGAAGGTCTTTCTAAGATTTCCAGACAGATGGCACATAATATTTCTGATATTCATTACATAGGAAAATCAGGAAGCGCAGACGATCTTGTTTTGTACATGAATGACGGCAACAAAGTCATTGCCAGTACACAGACCTTTGCTCAGAACATCAAATTATATCCTGAGATTGCTGCCAATCTGCCAAAAGGAAAGCCCGGTACGATCCATCTAAGTGTTGGTACCTATTTCATTCCGAATGATACGGAGCAAGGTGCAACCCAGAATGCAAGTAAAAAGTGAAAGTATGAAAAATCTCCTCGGTCAATTTGCAAAACAAGCAAATTAATCTTTTCTAGTCCTTCAAGTTGGTGTAGACTATTAAATAGCTAAGAATTTAATAGCATGAACTCTTTTCGGCCTTTTCAGTGAATAGGGCTATATATCTATTCATTTTGTCTGAATAAATGCCGATATATTTGTGAAATAAGATCAATTTGAATAAGGTTTGAAATTTTAAAAGGGAAATGCTCCATTTTGTAGAATACAAACAGTATTGAGGTTTGATTCTATTTACCGGAACAGAAAAAGTATTGGGTTGAAAATAATGTCTCTAAAAATGAATTACGGATATTCGTATGCAGCTTGCTCGATCCAATCATCCCTGAATAGAGAAATCATCAAAGATATTCAAGAAAAAGGGGGTGCCACAGAATGAACAGTGAAGATGTTTTTGTCAGTCTGGATATCGGCACGTCCAGTATAAAGACCGTGATCGGCGAGATGGCAGGGGAACGTTTAAATGTTATTGGTGTTGGTGAAGCGTCTTCGTACGGGATAAAAAAAGGAGCGATTGTCGACATTGATGCGACGGTCCGCTCAATTGGCAACGCTGTTGAACAGGCAGAACGTATGGTGGGTATTAATATTAAAAGTGTGATTGTCGGCATTTCCGGAAATCACATCCAACTCAGAAGCTGTCATGGCGTTGTTGCAGTATCCGGCGAATCTCATGAGATAGAAAATGAGGATATTGCGCGAGTAATCGATGCTGCCCAAGTGATGTCAGTGCCTCCGGAACGAGAGATCGTTGATGTTATTCCTGAACAGTTCATTGTTGATGGTGTTGATGAAATTCATGATCCGAGAGGCATGATCGGTGTTCGTCTCGAAATGGAAGGGACGCTGATCACCGGATCAAAGACCTTGCTTCATAATCTGCTACGCTGTGTCGAGCGTGCAGGATTAACCATTTCGGATGTTTGCCTCCAACCTCTCGCATTGGGCTCCGTTGCGCTGTCAGATGATGAGAAAAATCTTGGTGTTGCCCTGATTGATATCGGAGGTGGCTCCACGAGCGTGGCAGTGTTTGACCAAGGTACATTGGTCTCGACTTTTGAACTTCCCATCGGTGGAAATCACATTACGAAGGATATATCCATTATCCAAAAAATTCCTATGGATGAAGCAGAACATGCGAAAATAAAACATGGCGTGGCTTATTTAGGTGCAGCGTCTGATGAGGATACATTTACCGTATCGCAAATTGGAAGCGACAAAAAACAATCGCTGAATCAAGAAGATTTGGCTGAAATTATTCAGGCCCGCATGGAGGAAATCTTTGAAATTATACGTGAGGAGCTGCAGCGTATCGGTGTTTATGATCTTCCCGGCGGTTATGTATTTACCGGCGGAGTCACTGCAATGCCCGGTGTAGCAGATTTAGCAGCACATCACTTAGATTCCAGTGTGCGCATTGCTTCGCCTGATTACATTGGCGTGCGCGAGCCCAAATATACAGCTTGCATCGGCTTAATTCAATTTGCTTATCATAACGTTAAAATACAGGGGAAAGAGATTGCAGCTGCTATCGGCCCTGAACATGAACGTTATGAAGCTGTACAGAAACAGCACAAACAGAAAAAATCAAAACAGGACCCGAAAGAGCGTGAAGGCGTCACAACCAAGGTGAAAAATTGGTTTAATCTGTTCTTTGACTGATCGGGCGGCGGAATGATTAAATGGGAGGAAATGAACAATGTATGATCACGATACGGAGATGGAACATCTAGCCAAAATAAAAGTCATTGGCGTTGGCGGCGGCGGAAATAACGCGGTTAACCGAATGATTGAAAGCGGGATACAGGGCGTTGAATTTATTTGCGCGAATACGGACGCTCAAGCACTTAAACTTTCTAAGGCAGACATTAAACTTCAGCTTGGAGAGAAGCTGACACGTGGATTGGGAGCCGGTGCTAATCCTGAAGTCGGTAAAAAAGCGGCTGAGGAAAGTCATGATCAAGTGGAAGAAATACTGAAAGGAGCCGATATGGTCTTTGTAACTGCCGGCATGGGCGGCGGTACAGGAACCGGTGCGGCACCTGTCATTGCTGAAGTTGCAAAAGAAGTCGGGGCACTTACTGTCGGTGTTGTTACGCGTCCGTTCACATTTGAAGGCAGAAAGCGTGCGAAACAAGCGCAAAGCGGCATCGGCAACCTAAAAGAAAAAGTTGATACCCTGATTGTGATCCCAAATGATCGTCTTTTGGAGATTGTGGACAAGAATACGCCGATGCTTGATGCTTTTAGAGAAGCAGATAATGTACTCCGTCAAGGTGTTCAAGGCATCTCGGATCTTATTTCGGTTCCGGGACTGATTAATCTTGACTTTGCCGATGTAAAGACAATCATGACCGAAGGCGGTTCTGCGCTGATGGCGATCGGCATCGCTTCGGGTGAGAACCGAGCGGCCGAAGCAGCAAAAAAAGCGATTTCGAGCCCGTTGCTCGAAAAATCAATTGATGGAGCTAAAGGCGTGCTGATGAACATAACCGGCGGCACGAATTTAAGTCTTTATGAAGTCAATGAGGCCGCGGATATTGTTGCAACGGCTGCAGATGAAGAAGTGAACATGATCTTCGGTTCGGTTATTAGAGAAGAGCTTGATGATGAGATTGTTGTTACCGTGATTGCTACGGGCTTTGAGGAACGTGAAAAGTCCGGAGAAGCACAGCAGACTGAAGGAGATCTTTTCATTCGCAGAAGACAAAATACGGAGGGCTTGAATCAAACCAAATTGCGTGATCATCATCGGGATGAAACGGTGAGCCCGGTTCAACAGCCGGTACATCGTTCACGCAGTATTGTTGATGATGAAGAGACGCTTGATATTCCAACCTTTCTGCGCAATCGTCACAGAAAAAATGAGTAAGACCGGTACTTAGATGAATACTTTCAGTTTATTTTCTCCCAAATGATCAAAACAAGCTCGCCGGGCAGGAGTGTATTTCCTGAACGCGGGCTTTTTTGTATGCCAATAACTGCAATTTTTTGTTTGATTTATTATCTGCTTTTCAATAGTACGTCTGGGTTTCGATAACTGCACAATTTAATGCATCTATTTATTGTTACATAGGCCATTTTATGTATGCTTTGGGTGGCATTTTTTATACCGGATATTCCCTCGAAATCATTCCACATGGCCAAAACTTTAATGATTCAATGGTGCGACAAAACCAGCCAAAATAACAGTAAAATTACACCCACAGTGTGACAGACTTTCCAAGCTACTGCCCGTATACTAATCCTAAACATGCGAAGAAGGTGGGACATTGGTCGTCTATCTGGATGCAATTTGGGCACTTAATTTGTTCATTGATGCTTGCTTGTTGAAATTGACTGCACTCATGCTCAAGCGACAGACGAGCAGGCTTCGACTATGGTCCGGTGCAGTAATTGCATCAGCGATTGTGCTGATGCTCTTTACACCCGCAGCCTTCATTGTGGATCAACCACTTGGGAAACTGTTGTACTCAGCTTTGATCATTCTTGTCGCCTTCGGGTTTCATCGTGTTTCCATTTTTCTTCAAAATCTTGCCGCCTTCTATTTCACGGCTTTTGCAACCGGTGGAGGATTGTTTGCCGTACACTATTTCTTTCAAGACGCTTCATTTTATGCGAGCAACCGCTTTTTAAACACAACGAATTATGGCGATCCGATCAGTTGGATCACTGTATGCATCGGATTCCCTATTCTTTGGTTTTTTTCGAAGAGGCGGATCGATCAGACTGTGGTCAGAAAGTGGAACAGTACAACGCTTGCAGATGTAAGACTACGTTTTTTCGACATTTGTATTGATGCGAGAGCAATGATTGACAGCGGGAATAAGTTGACAGACCCGCTGACCGGGGCACCGGTGATGTTTGTAGAAAAAAGTGTATGCGGTGAACGTATTCCAAAAGCACTTTTTCAAACGGACGGCAGGCAGTTCGTATCACCGGAATTAAGCAGCATTCCGGAAGAATGGCAGAATAGAATCGCATGGATTCCTTATCGAGCTGTCGACGGATCAAATCAATTGTCGCTTGCTGTACGGCCGGATCAAGTCGTCATTATGTTTGAGGGAAAGAAAATAGAATGCACAAAATCGCTCGTAGCATTTGTCGATCATTCACTAAGCCCATCCGGAGATTTCAGCAGTATCTTGCATCCGGACATGCTGCTCCATGGGAAAGTAATTGATACAGCTTCATGACTTGATACAAAAACAAGGAGGTCACTCAGGATGAGAATCAGTTTTTTAAAGCTTTGGCATTGGGTGCTTGTAAAACTGGGTATAAAGCCTAATGAAATATACTATATCGGCGGGAGCGACGGGCTGCCTTCTCCATTGTCAAAAGAAGAGGAAGCTGAATTGATGAAAAAACTTCCTTCGGGGGATCCTCAAGTGCGTGCGACGCTCATCGAACGAAATCTCCGCCTCGTTGTCTATATTGCACGTAAATTTGACAATACGCGAATTAATATTGAAGATCTGATCAGCATTGGCACAATTGGATTAATAAAAGCTGTAAATACATTCAATCCTGAAAAGAAAATTAAACTCGCTACTTATGCTTCGCGCTGTATCGAAAATGAAATTCTCATGTATTTGCGCAGAAACAGCCGAACACGTTCGGAGGTTTCGCTTGATGAACCCTTGAATGTTGACTGGGACGGCAACGAATTGCTCCTATCTGATGTGCTGGGTACAGAAAATGACGTAACAACAAAAAATATGGAGCGCAAAGTGGAACGAACACTGCTCAAAAAAGCAATGCTGATGCTCAATGATCGTGAGAAGGAAATTATGAACCTTCGTTTCGGGTTATCAGGAGGAAAAGAAAAAACACAGAAAGATGTTGCCGATGAATTGGGCATTTCGCAATCCTATATTTCGCGACTAGAAAAACGAATAATTAAACGGTTAAAAAAAGAATTCAGCAAAATGGCTTAGTGACAGGTGTTTCCCGCTTTGGCCTTTTTTGCTGTGCATAAAATGGATTCCTACGGAAATACTTGACCATAGAGCAGAGGTTGAAAAATAGCTGATCATGATTTTCGATGTTCGGCAGATTTCAGCCCAGCTATCGCAAGTTTTCGACAATGGGGGGTCATCTTCTATGGCACGGCACAAAGTGGAAATCTGCGGAGTGGACACATCAAAACTTCCGGTCTTGACCAACGTTGAGATGCGCAAGCTTTTCGCTGAACTTCAGTCGGGCAAGCACGAGGCTAGAGAAAAGTTGGTAAATGGGAACCTCCGACTTGTCTTAAGTGTCATCCAGCGCTTTAACAATCGCGGTGAATCTGTGGACGACTTATTTCAAGTTGGTTGTATTGGATTAATGAAATCCATTGATAATTTTGATCTGGGTCAAAATGTCCGCTTTTCAACATACGCCGTTCCCATGATCATCGGTGAAATCCGTCGTTATCTGAGAGACAACAATCCTATTCGCGTATCCAGATCATTGCGAGATATGGCTTACAAAGCGCTTCAGGCAAAGGAGCGTTACATAGCAAAACACTCGAAAGAGCCGACAACGGCAGAACTTGCAAAAATGCTTGATCTGCCGGTAGAGGATGTGGTGTTCGCAATGGATGCCATTCAGGATCCAGTGTCCTTGTTCGAACCGATTTACAGCGACGGCGGCGATCCGATCTTTATTATGGATCAAATCAGTGATGATAAGCACAAAGACAAGGAATGGGTAGATAATATCTCATTAAAAGAAGCAATGAACAAGCTTCATGATCGTGAAAAACGAATTGTTGCAATGCGTTTTTTTTACGGCAAAACGCAGATGGAGGTTGCTGAAGAAATTGGCATTTCACAAGCGCAAGTATCCAGACTTGAAAAAATGGCTATAAAAGAAATGAATCAGGAAATCGGACCCTAACACTTGCTCAGGCAAGTGTTTTTTTTCAGTGTTTTGAAAACCCTAGGCTATGCCTAGGGTTCCGGAGAGCTTCAAGCGATGTATCAAAAAAAGCCTCACCTCGTGTTAAGATAAATTTCGGTTCGCCAACCAAATTTATCG
>NZ_JAMXWM010000110.1 GCF_024125445.1 Sporolactobacillus shoreicorticis
AATTTAAGTTTTACACCGATATAAATAATTAGGGAGGTGATTTTCATGGACGTTGCATCTGCATCTATTGGCTATCATCAGGCTTTACTTAGCCAAGATGTAAGCCTTGCCGTAACCAAATTGGCTCTAAACAGTGCGCAACAAAGCGGTGCCCAATTGGTTGAAACACTTCAGGCTTCAGATCCGAATTTAGGGAATATCATTGACCTAAAGGCATAAGGATCGGAAAAATGTATCCCGTTTGGGGTGCGTTTTTTCTACCATCACCATTTCTTTTCCTT
>NZ_JAMXWM010000111.1 GCF_024125445.1 Sporolactobacillus shoreicorticis
ACTTTTCCCCATGACACCGGAATCGTTGACCAATCGGGCCATTTCTCCAGCTGTACCGCCGTACCCTAGTTTCAAATTGTCAAGCATGGTAAAGTTATCTTTGGCAAAGCCTTGATAAGCGTTTTGTAGCATCCCAATGTCCGTACCCATTTTGTTGGCATTATCGGACATATCGACAATGGCCATATCTGCGTATTTAGCGGCTGCAGCAGTGTCTCCTTTTAAGCCCTGAAGCAAGGTAGCTGAGAATGAGGTAACCTGTTCCATGTAGCTTGTGCTA
>NZ_JAMXWM010000112.1 GCF_024125445.1 Sporolactobacillus shoreicorticis
GCTTTTCCCCATGACGCCGGAATCGTTAACCAATCGAGCCATTTCTCCAGCTGTACCGCCGTACCCTAGTTTCAAGTTGTCAAGCATGGTAAAGTTATCTTTGGCAAAGCCTTGATAAGCATTTTGAAGCATCCCAATGTCCGTACCCATTTTGTTGGCATTATCGGACATATCGACAATGGCCATATCTGCATATTTAGCGGCTGCAGCAGTGTCTCCTTTTAAGCCCTGAAGCAAGGTAGCTGAGAATGAGGTAACCTGTTCCATGTAGCTTGTGCTC
>NZ_JAMXWM010000113.1 GCF_024125445.1 Sporolactobacillus shoreicorticis
GAGGCAGGAAACCATCGAGATGATGGCAACCTGTTTCTTTATATATTTTATAATGTGAACTCTTCCATGATAAGGAAGAGTACATTATAATATACATATCATTTTATTACTTAAGTATTCCACAGTAGCTCAGTGGTAGAGCAATCGGCTGTTAACCGATCGGTCGTAGGTTCGAATCCTACCTGTGGAGCCATGCTTCCATAGCTCAGTTCGGTAGAGCACTTC
>NZ_JAMXWM010000114.1 GCF_024125445.1 Sporolactobacillus shoreicorticis
TAACGGAGGAACGGCATATGTATCCGGCGATTATGTAAAGAAGGCCGGCAGTACGTCAAGCTCTGGCGGTTCCAATGAAGCCGTCCAGTACACGGGAACAACGATGGCGAATCTGAATGTGCGATCAAGTGCGTCAACCTCGGGCAAGCTTCTGACCACGCTGAAGAAAGGAAGCCGCGTGGAAGTGGTAGGAGCAAGCGGGAACTGGCTGAAAATCAAGTA
>NZ_JAMXWM010000115.1 GCF_024125445.1 Sporolactobacillus shoreicorticis
GTCAGCGCCTCTTCCAGCTTGTGAATCGCATCAAAAATAGCAACGGATCCTTTGCCTTCCGTGTGTACGTGAATGACCGCCTGGTATCGGTCTTTCATCATGGTTTTACTTTTCTCCGGTATCGAGCCAAGCATTTCCGCATGATAAAAAGGCACCGGCGCATTCTCCGGTATACTGTCATAACAGCGCAGATCTGTATTGGCTTCG
>NZ_JAMXWM010000012.1 GCF_024125445.1 Sporolactobacillus shoreicorticis
AGTGGTAAAGCAATATGTTCCATCCAAAATTATGCCTGCCATTTCGTTGATGATTGGCCTTGCAGCAGGGTTCACATTTACTGAAGGAACCATCAGAGAACATATATTCAATGGAATTGCGATCGGGCTCGCCGCTAGTGGGCTTTTTGATCTATCAAAGATACCTGCCAAAAACAAAAACTGATTCTCCAATCGAATCAGTTTTTGTTTGTTTAAAGAAAATCTAGTTCTGAATGATTGAGATCATAGTCAGAGGATCATATATAACGATTAATAAAATGGGTTTGAAACATAAAAACGTTTGCAATGAAGTGTTGAAACGACCACAGTTAACGACTTTTCTCAACTTCAGAAAGATAAGAGCAGCTGAAAGTCTACAAAGATATTGATCTTTAATTGTTTTGATTTTGGTAAGCAATTCCTATTCATCAAATCAGAATTTTGCTCCAGCTTCCTTCAGATCCCACTCAGACACCCCAGCCATCGCTAACAGTTCCTGCTGGCGAACCTGTAGCTGTTGTCGATGCCGGGCGCACCTAAAAAGCCAAACGCTAATGGAGCACTGACGTTTGGCTCAAGAAAAATCTGTATAAATTTTGTTTTATTAGCTTGTTTACTTTACAGGGGACAGACCCGGATAACTTTAGGGGAGGGCAGTTCATACAACCAAAAACCGTTAATATAGTTGCATTTTATTTAATTCCCCTGACTTGTATAATGATAATACTTGTCGTACTCTTTATACATTTCAAGAGCTATTTCCTGATTTTGATGCCCATTTCGTACCCTTGGCACAACGACCGCGATTGCGACTTGCGGATCGTCATACGGCGCATAGGAAACCAAGGTTTCATTATAAAGTTTTTTGTCTTTTTTATCAATCTGCGCCGTGCCGGTTTTTGCCGCTACTTTATACTTTTGTCCTTGTGAGTAAAAGACACCGCCGGTTCCGTCGGCACTATGGGTAACTAAATACAAGCCGTGCTGCACACGAGCCAAATCACGTTTATTGTTGCCAATCGTGTTCAGCACTTTAGGTGTAACGCTGTACACAGTTTTGCCAAGCTGATCCGGGTCGCTGCCGGGCTTATGCACAGACTCAAGAAAATGTGGCTGCATCCGATAGCCGCCATTGGCGATCGTTGAAATATACTGAGCCATTTCAATTGGCGTGTACGTATCATACTGACCGATCGCAAACTGATGAATCAGCCCGGAGTAATCCGGCATGCCGCCATTATATCCGGTCCCTTCGGTTGGCAGATCGACACCGGTTTTGACGCCCATTCCAAATTGGCTGTATCCGTTTCGCAAATCATTCACTGCTTTTACGAACTTCGCACTATAAGGAGAAGGAAATCTCGCGTTATAATGGCCCCCTGCCGACGATAAAGAAATACCCGCCATATTCGACACAATTGCCGCCATGAATACGTTCGATGAATGCTGCAGTGCCGTTTCCGGAGTCTGCATCCCCAGTCCGCCTGGTTCCCATGAAGAAAAAGAATCATTGCCCTCACCCGGATATTTAATCTCCATGTCGTAAAAATGTCCCGGAACAGCATGATGCTGAAAACCAATGAGTTCCGTTGCCCCTTTGACCGCGGACCCCATTTCAAATTGAGAGGTGATTGTGTCACTTGACACATCTTCAAACTTGCCATTCACATATTTCTTGCCGCCAACGGCCAAAATCGCACCTGTTTTCGGATTCATCATGACCGCGTAAGCACTGTTGTTCTGACCGTTGCCTCCTATTGATCGTGCTGCCAATATTTTCTGCTCCAATACTTGATTGAGTTTCTTTTGCAGCCTGATATCAATGGTCAGCTGCAGATCATCCCCTCGCTGTCCAGCTTTAATCGTGGGATTTCCGACCGGAAGCCCTTTTTCAGTCTTGTAAGTCAGCGTCATCGGAACGCCGCGCAAATAATTTTCATATTGATTTTCAAGATAACTGATGCCAACATCCGTGTTTCGGCTGTATCCCTGAGCCAGATAGCCAGTAATTTTATCTTCAGGTATCGGACCCATCTTACCTACGTAGAACGGTTTGTCTTTAATATACGTTCTTGAAGAGACATCGGCGGTCTGAATTGTGCCACCGAAATCATTCAAGTGATCGACCACGTTAATGTATTCCTTATCGGCGACGTTTAAACCCCTTTTGATAATGTAAGGACTCAAATTTGATGCCTGATTGAATTCATGCTGAATGGCCATCACTTGAACATCTTTTTTCGAATAACCTTTTAATTCGGATTTCGGAACTTTGGATAGAAGAAGCTTGTACAATTGACCTTGCTTCTTTGCGTACTTTTTTTGTTCCGCTGCGGTCAAATATTTATTATACGCATCACTTAATTTCTTGAATTTAGTAAGAATATAATACTCTTGCTTATCTCTCGTTGAAACACGGGAAATCGCTTTTTTATCCATCGTCAAATAGTTGGAAAGCTTTTGTGCAAGCTTCAGCCCTTCTTTAGCGCTGATACCCGCATTGCGAATATAGACAACCGCCAGCTCCGCTTTATTATCCGCAAGGGTTACCCCGTTCGTGTCAAATATCTTTCCTCGCGCGGATTCAATACGTGCCGATTGCGTATTGTTATCCTTTGCAAGCGCTTGGTAATAATCTCCTCTGACAATTTGGATATAGCCTAACCGCAGAATTAATCCGGCAAACGCCACAAACACGACAAGAAAGAGTATATTCAGCCTGAGTGGCAAATTGTGCTTTGTTCCTTTATTTTTCACTGTTTCCTTAGCCACTTTTTCCCCTCCTCGGCTGCAGATTCATAAGTATACGCCTCTTATAGATGTGCTTTGCTCCAGCTATATGTATTCGTTACTTATTCCTTTTTTAGAACAATCAACAAAAATTCGTTCAAAAAAATCGATGATTTCATGCAAACAGCAAAATCGAATGCCATGATTCAAGTGCTGACGGCAATCTATGTTTTATTTTAAAGTTGCACAGACAGTCTGTCAAAAAAAGTTCCTTTTCAGGATGATTGTCAAGAGCAGCATTTACAAACAAAAATAAAACACCCGGAAATGCCTTTAAATGGCTACTTCCGAGTGTTTGCAAGGTAATACTTATGTATACCAACGGAGGAAGAGGGATTCGAACCCCCGCGAGCCGTGAAGCCCCTGTCGGTTTTCAAGACCGATCCCTTCAGCCAAACTTGGGTATTCCTCCATGATAAGTGGTGGACCCTGTAGGACTCGAACCTACAACCGGACGGTTATGAGCCGTCAGCTCTAACCAATTGAGCTAAGGGTCCACGGGCGGTTAGTGGGGATCGAACCCACGCATGCCGGAACCACAATCCGGTGTGTTAACCACTTCACCATAACCGCCATTGTGAAGTGAAGTAAAACAAAAAATAGCGGCGGGGGGGATCGAACCCTCGACCTCACGGGTATGAACCGTACGCTCTAGCCAGCTGAGCTACACCGCCATGGCTCCACAGGTAGGATTCGAACCTACGACCGATCGGTTAACAGCCGATTGCTCTACCACTGAGCTACTGTGGAACAAAATCAGAACAAGAATTAATTTATCACAAGCGCTAAGGCTTGTCAATAAAATCTTTTATTCGTTAATGCCTGTCCCAACGACAAGAAATAATATACCATAATTGGTTGTAAATGACAACATCTATTTTTAAAACAATTTGTATTGCTGATCAATGCTCAATTCCTTAGTTCTCACCATCAACCTGATCGATAAAAATACGTGTCCCATCAACAGAAATTACTTTAACGGCAGCATTCTTCTCCAAGAAAATACCGTCTGTGATTGCGCTGTAATTTTTCCCGTCAATTTTCACTGTGCCGACCGGATGGAATGGAGTCATCGTCTTTCCCTCTTTGCCAATCAGCTCGTGATAATCACTGTTAATGGAATTATAGCCCTTGTCGCTGGAAAGCTTGTCATGCAGCATCAATTTATCAAGATAATCGCGCTGAGGCAATATTTTTCGAAAGAAAAGCGACCCGCAAGCCCCAATGACGAAGGCAATACCAACCAGCATGCCGTAGAGAAGAGTCGGGGTGGGAAGCGCACATCCAAGTACCATCAGTATAAAACCGAATACGCCGATGATCCCAGTCGTAAACAACTTGCCGTCAATGATGATGAGAAGCAACCCGCCAATGAGCAGCAAAAAAATCCAGGGTGAAGCCTGATCTGTAAGAAAATGCAAAAAATAGTAGATAAAAAGGCCGCTTGCGGTCAGTGCGAGCAGTCCTTTTGCTTTAACAAGCAGCTCCGCGAATAAAAAGCACGAGGCAAGTAAAATAACGATAAAACCACCTGCAGGATATGTGAGCAGATCCATTACGTTCCTCCTCTTTTATATAGAAGCAAATCATTTTTCTTTCTTTTATCTATGTGTTATACGAGTTAATTGCTTTCTTCCAATATTAATTAAACCATACACCATGGTTGAGGAAAAGGCTTTAAAAAAAATAGTGAGTTTATTTCAAAAAACAAGCATATTATGCGACCCTCCGGCATATAGATGTTAGTAGCGCACTTATTGGTGTAAATACGTTTTGAACGGAGCAAAAAAAGATGAAAAAAAGATTCTTCACCATTCTGTTTCTTTTGATGTGTTGGACAAGCTACGCAGATCTGAGTTCAGGTTCTCTTCCTGCAGGGAATGCAGCATCGGAGCCTGCAAAACCTGCAGCATCAGAGAAGGCAGTAATCGCCTATCAAAGAGTCACCGTTGCTCCCGGAGACACCTTACTCTCAATTACCGAGCGAATCAATGAAAACCAGCAGTCCATAGAAAAAGTACTGAAGGACTTTGCTGTACTTAACCCCTCAGTTGATCCCAACCATCTTCAGATCGGAAAAACGTATGCTTTTCCTAGTTATGACAAGGCAGACGATTCATCGGCTGCATCAACACCTTAATCATTGGGAAACCAGTTATGTAAAGTCTTTCACATGGGGAATATTTCAGGCAGGCCGCTCCAATTCATGGTATACTGACCATACCGAAAGATTCACAAATCATTCACTTATTTATAAAGGAGCGAATCGCTCGTGTCTGAAATTACACATCGTACGAAAACGAGAAAAATCAAGGTTGGCAACCTGACGATCGGCGGATCTAACGAAGTCATTATACAAAGCATGACAACAACAAAAACGCGAGACGTTGCAGCAACCGTCGCGCAAATCCACCGTTTAGAAGATGCCGGTTGCCAAATGGTTCGTGTTGCATGTCCGAACATGGAGGACGCGCTCGCAATTCCGGAAATAAAAAAACAGATTCATATTCCACTTGTTGTGGATATTCATTTTAACTATAAATTGGCATTAAAAGCGATCGAAGGCGGTGCGGATAAGATCCGGATCAATCCTGGAAACATCGGCAAACAAGAAAACGTCGAAGCAGTTGTCCGTGCGGCAAAAGAGAAGCATATTCCGATACGTATCGGTGTGAATGCCGGATCGCTTGAGAAACATATTTTGGATAAATACGGCTATCCTACAGCAGACGGAATGGTTGCGAGTGCCCTCCATCATATTAAAATCCTCGAAGATCTTGATTTTCATGATATTATTGTTTCCCTGAAAGCATCAAACATTGATTTGGCTGTCGAAGCCTATGAAAAAGCAGCGCGCACATTTGATTATCCGCTCCATTTAGGTATTACCGAATCGGGTACATTATTTTCTGGTACAGTTAAGAGCGCGGCTGGTCTCGGTATCTTGCTTAATAAAGGGATTGGCAATACGATGCGCATCTCCCTCTCTGCAGATCCAGTGGAAGAAATCAAAGTCTGTCGTGAATTGTTGAAGACATTCGGGCTGACCAATGCCGCCACATTAATCTCTTGTCCGACATGCGGACGCATCCAGATCGATCTAATCAAAATCGCAAATCAGGTGGAACAGTACATTTCCAAGATTAATGCACCGATCAAAGTTTCTGTGCTCGGGTGTGCAGTCAATGGTCCGGGTGAAGCGCGCGAAGCTGATATCGGTATCGCCGGTGGCAGAGGCGAAGGACTTTTATTCCGTCATGGTGAAGTAATTCGGAAGGTACCTGAGGATCGCATGGTTGAAGAATTGAAAATTGAAATTGATAAACTAGCCGAAGATTATTTTGCAAAAAAGAAAGCAGAACAAGAAAAAGTTAATATTTAAACTGAAAATCAGAACCAAAGTTAACTTATTCCTTAGTATAGAATCCGTCAAGACTGTAAAAAAACAGCATCGGCGGATTTTTGCTTCTAAAAAATATCGAATTAGAAATGTCTATATAAAAAGAAACGCCGACCAAAAGGATCTTTCCTTTCGCATTGTGTAGAAGATCGGTCGGTGTTAAAAGCCTTGGCCTCGCTAAATTTTTTCTTATACTATAAGGTTTTCTGAACTTCCACCATTGATTCAGTACCCCAACCTCTCTCCTGCCTGTTCTTTAAGATCTCAAAGTGAATTTATGCTACGCTCCGACTGCCCGCAATTAATAAGGCTTCTCACAGGAACCCGCTGCCCGCGCACGGATTCATCATTCATGTCCTGTATCTTTCTCAGCTTGTAAAAAAGGTATCTCAAAGCCAAAAACGGACTTTTGAGATACCACGTATTATTTCATTCACTTCATCAGTTCTTATGCGTTGACCCATTCAGTAATTTCCGCCACTGACTTACGTTCCGGAACTTTTGGAACAGCTCCTTCAGCCGGATAGCCGAGATATACAAAACCGATGATGTGACCTTTTTCAGATACACCGAACTGTTCCTTAGCTTCTTCTGTATAGGCTGCTCCGCCGGTTCGCAGAATGGTTCCGAGTCCAAGCGCATGTGCGGCGAGCATCAGATTCTGCGCCGCAATGGCACCGGCTTCGATGTCCTCAATTTCATACGCGCGTGGATTATCGCTTGGCTCTACCGTCACGACAATGATGACCGGCGAACGTTTGGCGCTTAATACCCCTTTTTCATATGCTGCTTCCAGAGCAGCTTGGTCTGCATTTTCAAGATTCTTCTGATTCAGCCTGCCGTATACATCGCCCAGTTTATTCCGCCCTTCACCGGTCAGTACAATAAAATGCCACGGTTCTGTATTCATATGATTCGGCGCTCTTCGCGCCGCATCAAGAATTTGTTCAATTAATTCTTTAGATGGCTCTTTGTCTGACACCTTGCGCACCGAACGTCTCGTTTTTATCGCTTCCATTGTATCCATAGCATTCATTCCTTTTTTTTAAGTTCCATTTATCTCATGTTAAGTGTATCATTTATCACATACTCATCTCTAATAATATGCTTGCCAAAACAAAAGAATCCTTACCGAAGTAAGGATTCTTTTGTTTTTTTACCAAAATAACGGTGAGAGCAACTGAATCAATACAGCTAAGCATCCGATGCCAATTGCCCATCCGCCTAAAGTACGAGCACCTTCTCTGAGTGCTATATAACCGATGATGATACCGGCTATACCTAAAACGATCGGCAAAAAGAACAGGGCAATTACAGAGCAAATCAGTGCAAGCCAGCCGACACCCTTGCCACCTTCAACGATGCGTCGATGGCCTTCTCCATCTGCACGCCCTCTTTCCGCCTCCGGATCATATTGATCGGCGGCCAATTCCTTTGCGTACTCCTCATTACGATACGCACTTTGCTTATCGTATAATGAGTCTTCATCGTGAAAATGATCCTTATCAGCCACAATGACCCCTCGCTTTCATTTTAGGATCAGGTATAGTGTGACTCAGAATGATCATTTTCACAGATGCACTTTATGGAAAAAATTATGGCGAGACAAACGGAAGAAAGAAGCTGACGGTTGTTCCCTTTCCCACGACACTGCTCACACAAAATGTGCCTCGGTGATCAGCGATAATTTTTTTGCAAAGTGACAAACCAATGCCCGTCCCTCTTGACTTTGTTGTATATAAAGGCTTTCCCATCTGTTTTAGGACATCTGTTTCAACCCCCGGACCGTTATCGATCAGCGCAAAGCGATAGCCCTTATCTTCCACACTGCCACGAAACATGATCTTTTTTTCATGAGTGTGTCCGTCAAAAGCCTCAAGTGCATTGCGAAGCAAGTTGATCATGACTTGTTTAATCTTGTCAAGATCAACTTTGCAAACGTTCTCAGAATAGGAAATGTCATAATCAAAAGTGACTTTATGAACAGCACATTCTGATGACAGAAATGCTATGAGTTTCTTGCAAAGCTCATCAGGGTTCATGCGGACAAATGTACTCTTTCTTAAAGACAGGGTAAGAAAGTTTTCCAAAATCGTATACATGCGTTCCACTTCTGATAAAATAATCGGCTGAAATTTGTCATACTCTTTCGTATGACCGCACAATTGAATAAAACCTTTAATTATGGTTAAAGGATTTCTTAATTCATGGGCGAATTCACCAACAAGACGTGACATCATTTGTGTCCGATAACCAACCAGAATTATTTTCCCATCTCTTGAAAAACCATTATATAGAATGCCGAGATCTTGATCGCTTAATTTATCTCTCAGCAATGCAGAGACAATATCGTCGCTTTTCATGATCGTATTCAAATAATCCTCAGCTTCGACAGCGGTCTGTTCCGTAAAAAAGTGGAGAAATTGCGGGCCAAATTGATCAACCAATACCTGTCCCTTTTTGTTGCATTCTAATATTCGACCATCAGGGTTCATGCAAAATCGCATCTCTAAGGATAATTGTTCTTCAAATTGATACTTTTCGGAGACAGAAAGTAAGGAATCTCGGTAAATAATGGTTATCACTCCCTCTGCAATAGTAACAACTTTTTTTCACCATTCCCCAAATGAAAGCATACGATAACGCGCTGTGTCCCTTTCAAGCCGAAAAACAGGTTTCTCTGTTCACCGGAAGAAGATGATACGGACACTGTTTTTTATCTTTCTTGATGTCCTTAATTATACTTTAATCATTTACATTGTGACACATTTATTGGCAATTATTGTTAGACAAGTTCCGACATTTTTCAGAAAAATCAACCGTAACGACCTCGCATTAATTAACGTTTCGAGTCATAGTCTATTCAGTAAATAAAATTCTTGAGTGCAGGGGTGAAGCATTTGAATCCATTTATTGAACAGCTTGTCATTCAAAAGATGAATCGACTGACTTCTGAGGAACTTTATAAATATGCTGAACAATACGATATTGCAGTAACCAAGCAGCAAACTGCGAATATCGCTCGCCGTGTGCAAAATCAAAACATTAATCCGTTTCAGCCGCAGGGACAAAAAAGGCTTCGAAAAATTTTGGATGAAGAAATCGGTGCGACACTTGCTGCACGTCTTGAGCAGCAATTCGAGCAATTGGCAAAAAATTTATAATCCTGCATAAAAATTCCGAAGTTCTTTTAACAAGGGCTTCGGAATTTTTCTTAAACAGTTGGCAATCATTAATTGCCGGTTTCAATATCATGAATTAATGATTCATTAAATTTCTGCGTTTTAAACATATTGATTTCATATTTATAAGGCGGTTTTTTATTTTTCTTGTCCGCACCGACATAAGGTGTTTCCAAAATTTTAGGCAACACCTCAAACTGCGGATGGTGCACAATATAATTAAGTGCATGAAAACCAATCGTACCAAGTCCTATATTTTCATGACGGTCTTTACGCGATCCCTCAGCGTTCTTACTGTCATTCACATGCACGACTTTAATCCGATCAACGCCAACGATTTGATCAAACTTGCTAAGCACTCCGTCAAAATCTTCTGCAATCGGATAACCTGCATCATTTGTATGGCATGTATCGAAACAAATGGAAAGTTTTTCATTCAAATGCACCCCATCGATGATTCGGGCAAGATGCTCAAAGTGGAATCCACATTCACTGCCCTTGCCTGCCATTGTTTCTAGGGCGATCTGCACGGTATCCCGTGCTTCAAGAACTTCGTTTAACCCCTCAACAATTTTATTAATCCCCGCATTGACACCGGCACCGACGTGTGCACCAGGATGCAGAACAATTTGTTTTGCACCGAGTGCTTCCGCACGATCAATTTCTTTACGCAGAAATGAAACACCGAGCGCAAATGTTTCCGGCTTCACCGTATTTGCTATATTTATGATATACGGAGCATGAACGACGACTTCTCCCACGCCGTTTTCCTCCATATGTTTTTTGCCGGCCTCAATATTTAACTTCTCAATCGGCTTTCTGACCGTATTTTGCGGTGCGCCGGTATAAATCATCATAACATTTTCTCCGAACGACACAGCCTCTTCACTGGCGCCAAGAAGCATCTTAGCACCGGACATATGAACATGTGATCCAATTTTCAGCACAGACAACCCCCTCCTATACCTTGCTATTTTACCATAGATGCTGCTTTACATGCTCTGCAAAGGAATTCCCGCATTTGTCACCGAATAGGCGCCGCAACATAAACTAAATTATCAACGAGTATCTTACCTTTTATCAACAGATTTAAATGGACAGATCTATGATTTTAAAACTTAAGGATGCATCATAATCTCCGTAAAAGAAAGGAAGGATTTAACATGCCACCGTTTGAGCATGGGCACACGCAGCCATTCTACCGGAATTCGCCACCGACCAATACCCTACCCATGACTCCAACACGCGGCTTTCCACCAATTTTTCCAAGAATGCCAGCACAACCACCACCGGCTCCCGCTCCCCTGCCTGCGTCTCAAGGAACAGGTGGTCTTGGCGGATTCATTGCTTCATTTCTTTCACAAAACACAGCCGGCACAACAGGAAATCTGAATTTGCCTGGAATAATCACGAACGCTCAAAAAGCGATTCAGACAGCTCAAACCGTTCTGCCAATGATTCAACAGTTCGGTCCGCTCGTTAAGAACGCTCCGGCCATCTTAAGTGCGCTGAAGGGGATGCAGGGAGAAACAGAGAAGACCGAAAAGGATAAATCGGACACTACAGAAAAAACGAACTCGTCTGCTGCCTCCGATAAGAACTCAGATAATCATTCAGACAGTTCAGTCCATAGCTCAGAAAAAATAAATAACAAAAACACAAAAAGTGAGCAGAGTGCATCCGGTTCAAGCAAAAACAATATCTCTGATTCTTTATTGAACAGTGACCGTTTGCCCACCAAACCATCTGTACCGCGAATGTATATTTAACGGCTGCGAATTCATTGTGTTCCCACCCCACCTCATTTATAATAATTGAGTAAATCCAATTACTGCGTGTAGTGCAGAACGGGGAGAATGACATGGACGTTATTAAAGTCTCGCCGCGAGGCTATTGCTACGGTGTTGTCGGCGCTCTGGTCATCGCGAGGAAAGCAGCGATGAATCCGGATTTGCCAAGGCCGATCTATATACTTGGAATGATTGTGCATAATCAACATGTCACTGAGGCACTAAAGGAAGATGGAGTAATCACGCTGGATGTGCGCGGTAAGAGACGCACTGAACTGCTTGATGAAATCGACCATGGTACGGTTATTTTTACGGCTCACGGAGTTTCACCCGAAGTGCGGCAGTTAGCAGAACAAAAAGGACTTACTTCAATTGACGCGACATGTCCTGATGTAACAAAGACACATACATTGATTAAGGTAAAGAAAAAAGAGGGCTATCACGTAATCTATATTGGTAAAAAAGGGCACCCTGAGCCTGAAGGAGCACTTGGCGTCGCTCCGGATCGTGTTCATCTTGTTGAAAGCATTGAGGACGTTGATCAGCTCCAGCTCGATACGGACAAGATTCTGATCACTAACCAAACGACAATGAGTCAATGGGACGTCATGGATCTGATGAATTATATTAAAGCCAAATACCCGCAGGCGGAAAATTGCAACGAAATTTGCCAGGCAACGCAAACACGTCAGGAGGCGGTTGCAACACAAGCAAAAGAGGCCGATCTGCTGATCGTCGTCGGCGATCCGCGAAGTAATAACTCAAACCGTCTCGCTCAGGTATCAAAAGAAATTGCAAAGACCCGTTCCTATCGGATTGCTGACTTATCGGAGCTCAAGCTTGAATGGTTGAATGGCGTGCAAAAAGTTGCTGTTACAGCCGGTGCCTCAACACCCACGCAACTAACTAAGGAAGTGATTCTTTTCCTTGATCAATATGATCCGAAAGATCCAGAAACATGGTCTACCGAAAGCCGAGCGGCAAAAAATAAAAATATTTTACCAAAGATTAAAGTAAAAACCAGGAAAAGTTAATCAGACTCATCTGCTTTGTTTGCCTCCCGGCACCCAAATGAATCACTCTTTTCATAGAAAAGAGACCATTATCCCACCTGCCGCCGCGATGAGCCCCCCCACTGCTCTGCTAAACGAACTAATCCTGTGCATTGTTGGGTAGGTAATAGGTGGATTGGCTTCAAAATCTAACGATCTGATGCAGTTGGATACTGCGTGCTGATCCCATACGTATCCGTTTAGTTAGTCTGCAGTTGATTCAGGATTTGTTCCAAAAACCCCACTTCGATCTGCCCGGGAGCAGAAGCTTGATCTACACTGCCGAATGTAACCGCCGATCCGGTAACCGAACCGCTGATTCTTGACAGTTTGCCTAAAGCTCCCATGGACATCGTAATAACTGGAACCGTCATTGCTTCACTCGCTTTTAAGGTTGCATTCATCAAGACCAGCACATCCGCCGGCGAGCAGGGCATTACCGCAATTTTTGCGATATCCGCGTCTTCGGCCTCCATTTTTTTCAAGGTCGAAATGATGACAGACTCAGGCGGGGTATCTGAAAAATGGTGTGCACTGAAAATGACCTTTCTCCCCATTTCATGTAACCGGTTAACTAAACTCCTTCGCGTCTCGGCGGGACGAGAAAGCTCCAAATCGAATGCGTCTGCCAGTCTCCGTTTCGCCAGTGTTATATACAGTTGAAAATATTCCTCTTCTCCAATTGATTGTTTTCCTCCTTCATTCACGCTTCTGAATGTGACGAGCAGAGGAATTTGCCCCAGCACAACTTGAAGCTGGCCTGCAGTATTCAGAAGATCAGTCAAAGAACTGTTTTTCATAAAGTCAATGCGCCACTCAATAAAATCAACCGGACCTGCAAGAATCTGTTCAGCCGAGTTCACCACTTCTTCTTTTGTAGTGGCGGTGATCGGCACACAGATTTTCTGACGACCGGATCCGATCGTCAGTTTTTTTAATAGGACAGCATTCATCGTTTTCCTTCTTTTCCATTTTTTATCGAGAGCGTAGCACGCAATCTGAACTCTGTCAATCAGAAGCGGTCAATCTATTGAATGGTAATTTTTGAATTTATCTTGACATTCATCATACAAATTGTTATTGTAATTCACACCAACTGGTTTAGGAGTTTTTAAAATGATGATAAAACGGAAAAGTTGTTTTCAAAACAATCGATACGATTACTTTGGCTGGTTTAGTTAGTGTTTGTATCCGCGAGTCACGCAGATGCAAACACTTCCGTTTGCATCTGTGCCGGCCAAAGTTGTTTTTCATGTATTAAAAAAACAAGCCGCATAGATGTTGTCCGATTCAAGGTCAATAAACTGTGTGGCTTTTCCTATTTCCGGTGAATGATCCCGAAGAGAGTCCCGCGGTTTACTGATAACCGCGGGATTTTTTTCAGTTCATACAGTTGTTTTTCCCCCAAAAACAGGAAGGAGTGAAGGAGGTATGAAAATCAATTTGATCGATCAATTATGTGTCAATGCTGAGCTGTGACTGTATTGAGCGAGCGGGATCGGGACATCCGAGGCCAGCGCTCGGGGCTGCTCCAATGGCTTACATTTTGTGGCGCAATCATCTGCGCCTGAACCCGGAAGACCCAAAATGGTTTAACCGCGACCGATTTGTTCTGTCGGCAGGCCACGGATCAGCCATCCAACTTGGAGCATATCCATTCGGAGCCAGCGGTTCGGCAGCCAAACTTCTGCAAGCCTACGGATTTACCGAAAATTATATAGTCAATCAGTATTTGCAACTCGCTGATTCTGTATCTCCATCGATCAAAAGCAGGAACAATTAGTGTCAAAGATATTCAAAACCATTTTAAAGTGAGGTAAATTATATGATCATCACGTTTAAACAAACAGTCACACCGGAAATACAACAGGCATTCCATTCAAAATTCAGAAACCTGCGTAAGCAAGTATTTATGTCCGGCCTGCGAATGGCGGTTGTCGGTCTTGATCAATATCGGTTTACAGATCATGAATCTGAGGTCATTGAACAAATCATTTCGGAAACGCCGTCTTATGTTCAGGCAAGCCGCAACTTTCATCCTGCCGACAGCACTGTTCAGCTGCCTCACTCAAAAATCGGTGCCAACGCCTTTACAATCATGGCCGGTCCATGTTCTGTTGAGTCGGAGGATCATATTCGGCGTATGGCTGAGATTGCCCGCCTTGGCGGTGCATCCGTTCTACGTGGCGGAGCATTTAAACCGCGAACCTCGCCCTACACCTTCCAAGGTCTGGGTGAAAAAGGACTGCGCTACCTGCGCAAAGCTGCGGATGAAAATGGAATGGATGTCATTACCGAAGTTATGGATGAAACCCATGTGCCGCTCGTTGCGGAATACACGGATGTAATGCAGATCGGTGCAAGGAATATGCAAAACTTTTCTTTATTAAAAGCCGTGGGAAAGACCGCTATTCCAGTTGCACTCAAACGCGGGATGGCCGCTTCCATTGACGACCTTCTGAATGCATCTGAGTATATTGCCAGCAACGGCAATACTGATATTATTTTAATTGAACGCGGAATCCGGACTTTCGATCACAAATACACCAGAAATACTTTTGATGTGGCGGCTGTTCCAGTCCTGCAGAAACTGACACACTATCCAGTCATTGTTGATCCGAGTCATGCCGTCGGTTTTAGAGACTTGGTCGCTCCCGCCGCATACGCCGGCACTGCCGCCGGCGCCAGTGGTATCATCGTTGAAATTCATGACCGTCCGGAAAAGGCCGTGTCCGACGGTCCGCAAGCGCTCAAACCTGATGACTACCTCACCATGGCAAAATGTATTGCCGCACTTCGGAAATGCATGGAATCATGGGAGGACTAACCGTGAAAATATCCGTAGCACTGCCGCATAAAAAGTACCCAATATTCATTGAACGCGGAATTCTGGATCAACTGGGTTTACTGCTTACCGGAATCTGGTCGCCGCGAAAAATAGCCCTTATCAGTGACACCCATGTTGCGCCGCTCTATCAGGAACGCATCATCCGGCAATTGCAAACAGCCGGATTCCGCGTCGTTGCTTTTCAAGTTCCCGCCGGTGAATCGTCCAAAAACTGGGAGATCGCGGTCCGACTATACCGATCACTGGCAAACAACCAGTTCACACGGTCTGACGGCGTACTTGCGCTTGGAGGGGGTGTTATCGGCGATCTCGCAGGTTTCGTTGCCTCAACCTATATGCGCGGTATTGCTTTCATTCAAATTCCGACTTCACTTTTAGCACAGGTGGACAGCAGCGTTGGTGGAAAAACAGCGATTAACTTAGATACAGCTAAGAATATTATCGGTACGTTTTACCAGCCTGATGCCGTTTTTATTGATCCTGACACGCTGAAATCACTGCCGCAACGTTTTATTTGCGAAGGCTACGCCGAGATTATCAAAATGTCCGCATTAGAAGGTGGGACATTTTGGCAGATGACTGGTGAGATACACCATCCGGATGAAATTATCACACATGTAGAGCCACTCATTCATCAAAGCATTTCCTACAAAGCAAAGGTTGTCTGCAGAGACGAGAAAGAAGCAGGCCTTAGGCAGATTCTGAATTTTGGGCACACAATCGGCCACGCGATCGAGCTTCTTTCAAATGGTGCACTCGCTCACGGTGAAGCCATCAGCATTGGGATGGTTCAAATAGTACAATTATTCGAAGCTTATGATCTGACGAAAGACAGTATTTCAGATGGTTTGATGCAGCGGCTTAATCAAGCGGAGCTTCCGTTAAATTCGCCACTAATTGGAACCGCAGACTTTTACCGACAAATTATAAATGATAAAAAAAATCATGGGGGCATGCTGAACCTCATCTATCTGAAAGCACCCGGCCGACCTGCCATGCACTCGATCCCAATTGATCGGGCTAAATTGTTTTTCACAGGAAAAAAATCATTTGAAACTGAATAATAAGCAGAGTTGTCTCAATACAGCCGCTCATTGTTGTGCAGCCTTCATCCGGCACCATTCTGAAACAAGCCCTCTCACACTTATATTGAGAGGGCTTGTTTCTATGGTTTCTGTCCGATTTTCTAATTAAACGATAAAACGAAATGGATTGGTTACCGACTCTGAAATCAGCACTTCTGTATCAGAATGTTCTTCTTTAATAACCTGAGTTAAATACTGCTGCACGCCTTCCTTCATCACGCGCTCAATATAATGGCCCGCATCAATAACATTAAGCCCGCTGAGCAACGCGTCATGAGCCGTATGATAGTAAATGTCACCACTGATCAGCGCGTCTGCCCCTCTGTATTTCGCAAAGGGAATTAAACTGTTTCCATCGCCTCCTGAGACCGCCACCGTGCGAATCAATGCATCTGCCGGCCCAACAGCGCGCAGGCCGTCAATACCGAGCTTTTCCTTTACGAGCAGGCAATATTGTTCAAATGGCACGGCTTCCGGAAGTTTTCCAATTCTGCCGAGACCGTATGCTTTTCCCTTATTTTTAATAGGAATTGCCTGATAGACAGGTTCCTCATATGGGTGTGCATGAATCATTTTTGTCACAATGGATTGAAGCAGATGTTCAGGAACCGTTACCTCGATCCGCTGTTCACCGGCTTTTTCCAATTTCCCCACTGAGCCGAGATAAGGATTAGCACCTGACTGTGGAAGAAAGCAGCCCGTTCCCGGAACAGAAAAACTACAATGACTGTAGTTACCGATCGCACCCGCCCCTGCATCACCTAGAACTTGCCGCATCGTATCAGCATGGCTTTGAGGAACATAAACGACGAGTTGATACAATGGCTCGTGATAGGTCGGCTGTAAAATCTCCGTATGCCTCAATCCAAGCTGTGCGGCGAGCATATCATTCACCCCGCCTTCAGCAATATCAAGATTAGTATGTGCTGCGTAGACAGCGATATCATGCTTGATACATTGGGTAACAATTTTCCCTTGCCCTTCATCGGAGCGAACATACTTAAGCGGATGAAAAATGAGCGGGTGATGGGCGACAATCAAATCGGCATGTTTTTCTGCCGCTTCCTCAGCAACATTTTCCAATACGTCGAGCGTCACTAGGACACGTTTTACGTTCTTGTGCAAGCTTCCAACTAAGAGACCGATCTTATCCTTTTCATAGGCTAATTTTTTCGGCGCCCATTCCTCGAAGCGCTGAATGAGCCGTTCTCCGGATATCCATTTCTCCATCTTAATCGCTTCTCTCTTCCAAAAATTTCAGTTCTGATTCAGGCATACTCGGATTAAACGCAGTTCGCGTTCGCTTTCTTCTCTTTTCCGAGCCAGTTCAGCCGTTTGCTCTGCCTGGCCGAGCGCCTGCAAAATTCTGATTAACCGTTGCTCGCGTCTTTTCCATTTTTTTAGAAACACTAATTCTTTTCTTATGGACAGAATCGGACCCATTTTTAATTCTAGTTCGGAAAGTTTCCTCGCAGCCGTCTCTTTTCTGGCCAAAATGATTTCATAAATATGTGGGGGCTCCTCAACGATCGCTTCATTGATGATTGTCCAGCTGTTTTCATTTAACCATTTTCGAACGCTTGCTTCGCGAATATTCGGTTGTAATATCAAGGCGGTTTCTTTGTTTATTTTTGCCTTGCCGCGCTCCAAAATATCCGTAATCAGCTCGCCGCCCATTCCGGCAATGACAACGGCATCTGCTTCACCTGGTTCACGAATCACATCAAGACCGTCCCCCAACCGAACATCAATGTACCTTTGAAAGCCAAGAGCTGCAACATTTGATGTCGATTGATGAAAGGGGCCGGAACGCACCTCACCGGCAATAGCCCTTAATGCCCGGCCATCTTGAATAGCTCGACAGGGTAGATGTGCGTGATCCGATCCGATGTCTGCTAAGCATCTGGACTTAGGGATAAATTGAAGCACTGCTTTTAATCGAGGAGATAAATGTATCGTATCCATAATCACAATCCTTATATTCGTCATCACTATACCAACAGTTATCGTATCACAAACACCAATTCAAATAAAAAAACAATCTAAATTAGAAATTGATAACGTTTTCATTTTATATTAAAATAAAAGAAAGAGTGGAATGTCAAATTTTTTCCAAATTAATCCAATTAAAATTTGCATCTTCTCGATAAACTTATTAAAATGAATAACAAAGAGATCACTGCAATTCATGATCTATTGTATTGGCACAAAAAAAATTGCCCCCGATGGGAGCAACCGCTTAGTCAAGAAAATCCTTTAATTGCTTGCTCCTACTTGGATGGCGGAGTTTGCGCAATGCTTTGGCTTCAATCTGACGAATACGTTCCCTTGTGACTCCGAACACCTTGCCAACTTCCTCCAAAGTTCGTGTTCGCCCGTCATCAAGGCCGAATCGCAGTCGCAATACATTTTCCTCACGATCCGTGAGGGTATCAAGAACATCTTCTAATTGTTCTTTTAACAATTCATAAGCAGCCGCGTCAGAAGGAGCTTTCGCATCCTGATCTTCGATAAAATCGCCTAAATGCGAATCGTCTTCCTCACCAATTGGTGTTTCAAGGGAAACCGGTTCCTGTGCGATTTTCAATATCTCCCGCACTTTATCCGGTGACAGTTCCATTTCTTTGCCGATCTCTTCAGGCGTGGGTTCGCGTCCCAGATCCTGAAGTTGCTGTCTCTGAACGCGAATCAGTTTATTTATGGTTTCGACCATATGCACCGGGATACGAATGGTTCGCGCTTGGTCGGCAATTGCCCGTGTGATGGCCTGACGAATCCACCATGTAGCGTACGTACTGAATTTAAAGCCTTTTGTATAATCAAATTTTTCAACGGCTTTCATTAAGCCCATATTGCCTTCTTGGATAAGATCGAGAAAAAGCATTCCTCGGCCAACATAGCGTTTTGCAATGCTGACTACAAGACGAAGATTGGCCTCGGCTAGTCTCCGTTTCGCACTCTCGTCGCCGTCATTGATTCGTTTTGCGAGCGTGATTTCCTCATCCGCAGACAAAAGATCAACACGTCCGATTTCTTTTAGATACATTCTGACGGGGTCGTTAATTTTGACACCCGGAGGAACACTGAGATCGTTCAGATCAAATTCCTCTTCTTTATGATGCTTCTCACTGGAAGCCGGCCCTTCGGATTCATCTGAGACGTCAATGCCTTGATCGGCAAGCGCCTCATAAAATTCATCCATCTGTTCCGGTTCCTGATCAAATGGAGCAAGTCGGGTCGTGATTTCCTGATAGGTGAGAGAACCTCTTTTTTTGCCCAGTTCAAGCAGCTGCTCTTTCTCCTGATCCACTGTTAATTCTTGATCCGTCTTGCTGACTTTTCCAGCCATTTGACCCCCTCCTTCCAAATCCTAATCATGTTCCGATTGATAATGGCCTAACTGTTTCTTCACACTGATCATCTCGGACAGCAGCCGGGCAGCAAGCTCATAGTCTCCGCTTTGTTCGGCCTTTTTTCTCTGCTCTTCCCTATCCGCAATCAGTGATGATTGAGAACGCCTGATGACCTGACGCATACAATCTTCAATTTCCTTCTCATCCGCCTGTTCACTCATCGGCATCAAGGACAGCTCCGTAGCCTTGCGCTGCAACGCCGGATCTTCCAGTTTTTGCAAAAAAAGTCCTTCATCCGGCGGATTTCCTTGTGCATAGTAGGCATAAAGATACGCAGCCAAGGCTTGATGGATATCATTGCTAAAAGAACCGCCTACTTTATCCTGAACCTGATCGGAAATCTCCCTGCTTCTCATCATTCTTGCGAGCAGTCTTCGCTCCGCCATTTCATAGGCAGGTGGGATTCGATTGCTCCGGGTAAGCGGTGCGGTACGCGTGATTTGCTTTTCTCGCCTTTGTACCATGATGCTCATCTGGTGCAGCTGTTTTTTCAGGGAATCAAGAGAAATTGAAAATTCCTCCGAAAGCAGTCTAAGATAGTGATCACGTTCGACCGCACGATGCTGCGCAGTCAATTCCCTCAATACATCTTCAATATAGAGGAGGCGATCTCCTTCATCACTTAGATTCCTTTTTCTTCGGAGATAGTTCATCTTGAAAGTCATCAGTGTCTGGCTTGCCCCTATTACATCACTTTTAAATCGATCACCGCCAAACTTGCGAATGTAGTCATCGGGGTCGAGACCTTCCGGCATCGTTGCTATTTTTATGACCTTCCCATTTTTCTGAAGCATCTCAGCCGCTCGAAAGCTGGCTTCAATGCCTGCAGTATCCGAATCGTAACAAATAATAATTGTATCGGCCATTCGCGTCAGTGCTGCCGCCTGTGCTTCCGTTAAAGACGTTCCCATCGAAGCAACACTGCAGGCTACCCCTGCTTGGTGCGCGCGGATAACATCAACATAGCCTTCAAGGAGCACTGCCAGACTGTTTTTACGAATCGCCTGCCTCGCCAGATGATAACCATAAAGGATACTTCCTTTATGAAAAACATCAGATTCAGGTGAATTCAAATACTTGGGTTTATCCTCCCCAAGTGTCCGTCCTCCGAAGGCAACCGTTTTGCCCCTCATATTAAAAATCGGAAAAATAATTCGGTTTCGAAATCGATCAAAGTATTTATTGTCGAAACCACGCTTTTTAATCAAACCAACGCGCTCCATCAGTTCAAGACTGACACCCCTCTTCTGAAGCAGCTTCGTAACGGCATCCCAACTTTCAACGGCATATCCGATACGGAATCGTTCGATCATTTCCGATGTAAATCCACGTTCTTCAAGATATTTAATTCCCGGTGCACCATACTTTGCAGTTGTAAGTAAATAATGATAAAATTTTGTTAACAGTTCCAATCCTTCAGTCATTTGTTTCTTCTTTTGATCATTTGGATCTGAATGACTATTTTTCGAAAAGGAAGGGCCTAAATCAATATTCGCACGATCTGCAAGCGATTGGGCAGCTTCTGAGAAAGACATCCCTTCAATTTCCATAATGAAAGTGAACAAATTGCCGCCGGCTCCGCACCCAAAGCAGTGATAAAGCTGCTTATCCGGTGATACGGAAAAAGAAGGTGTGCGCTCAGAATGAAAAGGACAGAGACCGATATAATTCTTTCCCTGCTTTTTTAACTGCACGTAGTTGCCAATCACATCAACAATATCCAGAGATTTCCTAATTTGTTCGATAACCTGTTCCTGAAGTTGCAAAAGGCCATGCACCACCAGTATTCTTACTTATTTATATCCTAATGATCGAGTCGGCATAACAGTTTTGTTAAAGCTTCGGAAAATTTTTTCCGGTTTTGATCTGTAAACGGCCGAGGTCCCCTCACTTTTTCTCCGGCATTTAATGCTTGATAAGCCTGATACCTTTGTTCAAGAAGCATATCAATGTTGCGTTCGTCAATCAGCAGACCGCGAATGGACAGCACAAAGACACGGCGTCTTGTAAGCAGCCCCGCAAGCCCCACATCCTGAGTGATGACAATATCATTCGCAGATACATGATTCACAATATAAAGATCGGCAGCTTCCTTCCTTTGGTCGACAAATACCCATCTGCCCTCCCGGTTCGGCGAGTAACTGGCGTATGAAGCGACAAATATGGGCTCCAAACCGAACGACTGCGCAATCATTATTATTTCTTTTTTTACAGGACATGCATCTGCGTCGACAAATAACATGATTTTTTTCATCATAATAAGCATTCTCTATTTCCTGTTAAAAATCCTGCATGTACTTTTATGTTTTTATTTTTTAAATAATGTCACAAATTGTCGAATAAAGTAGAGGACAACAAGATATTATTATAAACTAAAATCAATTATTAGGGTAGAGAAAAGTATTTTCTTTTTTCGCTGGCTGTGTTAAAAGATTATGCTGTTTGCCACTATTTATTGACACATTCACGGAAAGCGCAAATTTTTCATGTCGTTCAGCTTACTGAAAGATTCACCTGTTTGATGTATTGAAAACATAAAAATGTGGACGTAATCTTTTTAAGCACATTTGCAGCAATGAGTGTCGTCCTCATTAGAAACAAAAGCCCTCATCGAATTCTCAGCAAGCTGCAACCTATTGCTTGATTGCCAAAAAACGGTTAATAACTATGTATTTGAAACGGCATTCTACAAAAAAACACAGGCAGTTGTCTTTCTATTTTCTGACATTGTTTCTATTCGCAAGACTTACGAAAGCCTTTGTAATATTTGTTTTCGTCATTCGCCCGATCACTTCCAATCCTTTTTCTTTTTGACGCACAACGGGAACAGCATCAATTTCCTTCGTGATCAGCAGCAAAGCGACATCTAAAACCGTATCGTTATGCTTGCAATAGGCAATGTTTGGCATACGCGACATAATGACGCTGACCGGAACCTGATTCATATCCTGCGATCCAATAGCAATTCTCAACAAATCTTTCCTTGAAAGAACACCGGCTAACAAACCATCATCATTAACCACAAATAACGAACCGACGTCCTCAACAAACATTTCGCACACTGCTTTGTAGGCAGATGCATTTTCAGTTATGACAACGGGAGAGGAATGAAAATTCTTGATTTTAAGCTTGGCAATTTCTTCAGAAAGAATCGTATCCGGCGTTTGCCCGGTATAAAAATATCCGACTCTCGGGCGTGCTTCGAGAAATCCGGACATTGTAAGAATAGACAGATCCGGTCTAAGTGTTGCACGTGTTACTTTCAAATGCTCTGCAATTTGTTCTCCAGTAATTGGCGCCTGATTTTTGACAATTTCAATAATTTTATGTTGTCGATCAGATAGATCCAAAACAGTCCCCTCCCCAATTGTTTAAGTCTCTGCTAATCATTAATCATTCATTTGGTTAAACTTAGATAATTGCTCGATAAATCGTCTCGAACGCAGTTTAATTCCTGCGTTTTGCTCATAATAAGCATATATGATGGATCCAATCTCGCCAATAGTTTTGGCTTTTAATGAGACCTTTCCTAATCTGTTAATGGGAACAGTCCGTATCAATGGCAGTAATTTTTGCACTGCTCGACTCATAACAAGCGCATACTCATCAAATTTCGCACAATCCATGCAGAGAAATCCGCCTTCAGAAATGGAAAAAAGATAATGATCTTTTTTATTGCCGCAATGAATGCACCGATTTAACACGGGATCAATTCCGGCAAGCGGCATCATTTTCAGTGCGTACATCGATGACAGCACAGCAGGATCAGTACCTTTTTCCATCAGAAGCAATGTATCGCGCAATAAGTGATAATAAGCTTGAGAAGGCCGTCTTTCATCCGTGAGCCGATCTGTAAGCTCTAAGATCAGTGCGGCATGTCCCATTTTCTCAATATCCTCTCTGATTGAACGAAAAGAATTCAATGGTTCTGCTTGATAAAGCACGCCAAGGCCTCTGCCTTTACGAAACAGGCAGAGGCCGTAGAAGAGGACCTGACTCACTGCGGAGAGCTGATTTTTCGGCTTTTTGGCTCCTCTCGCCATTAACCCGATTTTGCCAAACTCTTTTGTGTACAGTGTTACGATTTTATTGGTTTCTCCATAATCGGTAGTACGAATGACAATGCCTTCCGCTTTGGACATCATCGTGATCACATCTTCCTTATAACAGGCCGATGGCCTGTTTATGCCCCGGCGTGTTCTTTTATATCATTCATTCGGCTGTCGTTCGGCTGCTTTTGTTCTTCGCCCTTTTCTTTTTCTATTTCTTTAATTAAAAGATAAGGTCCAATGGCTCCTGTCATACAAAATAACTTCCAACTGAGATCCAACATGTTTCTCATCCTTCCCATCTTTTCTCCTCACTAATTAGCGTTAACGAAAAGCGGAGAAACATGTGAAGAAATGATTGTCAATTAAAATTGAATGGGTATACATTAATCTTCTTGAATCGTGTAGCCAAAGTTCTTGAGTTCTTCTTCTTTATCGCGCCAGTTCTTATCCACCTTTACCCACAGCTCCAGGAATACCTTGGAGCCGATCAGGGCTTCAATCTCCTTACGTGCCAGCGTTCCGATTTCCTTTAACATACTGCCTGACTTTCCAATAATAATCCCTTTTTGAGAGGAGCGTTCGACCATAATTGTCGCTTGAATTTCCGTAAGATGACGATGCTCGTCCACCTTCATTTTGTCAATGACAACAGCGATTGCATGCGGCACTTCATCCCGGGTCAAATGGAGAATCTTTTCACGGATTAATTCCGCAACAATAAATCGTTCCGGATGATCGGTAACCTGATCATCCGGGTAATACTTCGGACCTTGCGGAAGATAGTGACTGATTTGATCCATGAGTGTCGAGACGTTTTGGCCTTGAAGCGCCGATATCGGAATTATTTCTTTAAATGAATACAGCTGGCGGTAGCGGTCAATCAGCGGCAGCAATTCATCCGGATGCACTTTATCAATTTTATTGACAATCAAGAATACAGGCACATCTGTCTTTTTCAAGAAATCAATAATAAACTGATCACCTCGCCCGTAGCCCTGTTCAGCATCAATAAGAAACAGCACAAGATCCACTTCATTCAGTGTAGCGAGTGCCAGTGAAGTCATCATTTGTCCAAGCTTATGTTTCGGTTTATGTATACCCGGCGTATCGATAAATATGACTTGCTCGGCATCGGTCGTGTAAATTCCATGAATCTTATTTCTTGTTGTCTGCGCTTTATCACTCATAATCGCAATTTTTTGCCCAAGAACACGATTCAGCAAGGTTGATTTACCTACGTTCGGCCGACCGACGATGGCTGCAAATCCTGATTTGAACGCTTTGCTCATTACATATCCTCCGATACGAATGCACCCGGCAGCAGCTGAGCAACCGTAGTGAGTTCTATAATACCTTCCGTGTTTGACAAAATGACCCGCATGTCGCGTGGGCACAATTCGCTCATAACCTGCCTGCACGCACCGCACGGCGGCACAGGACGACGGCTGTCGGCAATCACCGCAATGGCTTCATAATCATGTTCCCCTTCTGAGAAGGCCTTAAAAATTGCTGTGCGTTCAGCACAATTGCATACCGAATACGCAGCATTTTCGATATTGCATCCGGTAAACACTTTACCCGATTTTGTGAGCAGAGCAGCACCGACCTGAAAATGAGAATAAGGCACATAGGCCATCTGCATCGCTCCTCGGGCAAGTGAAACAAGTTTTTTGTCATCCATTTATTTACACTCCTTTTAATTGATAATTAATGTATTCACGACAATAATGATAAAAACGACAACAGAGATAACTGAAAACCACCAGACAGCAGCCGCTGCTGCGTCCTTAGCGGCTTTAGCCATCGGATGCCGCTCCTGTGTCACCAAATCGACAACCCGCTCAATGGCTGTATTAACAAGCTCCAGGCTGATTACTCCGCCAATTAAAAGAAACACGATCATTAATTCAATTAGCGACACATGAATGAGAATTGAAAAGATGATCACTGCAACCGCAGCAAACATTTGGATATGAATATTTCTTTCCTGCACAAATGCGAGAATGAAGCCGGATATTGCGTCCTTAAAACTGTCAATAAGGTTCTTGTGTCTTCGAGGATGGCGGCCGTTCATCTTAATTCCTACTTAATCCGAACGAGGAGAGAATCTGTTCCTGAATTCCAAACATTTCTTTCTCCTGTTCCTCGGTTTGATGATCATAGCCGAGTAAGTGAAGCAAACCGTGAATCACGAGAAAACCAAGTTCTCGCTCAAATGAATGATTGTATTCGGCTGCCTGTTCATGAGTACGTTCAATCGAAATAATAATATCTCCGAGTACTCTCGGTTCTCCTTCTTCAGGCAGAATCGGCACCTCATCCTCTCCCATTTCTTCAAGTGCAAATGAGATTACATCGGTCGGGCGGTCAATTCCTCGATAATCGCGGTTAATCACCTGAATATGTTCATTATCTACAAATGTGAGGGAGCATTCAATTTCACCTTCTAAATTCAATTGTTCTGCGGCATGGTCGAGAAGATGAATCACATTTTCTTGTATTGTTTCATTAATTTCTCCAGTTTCATCATGCATATCAATCGTCATTGTCATTTTGTGTTCACCTTTTTCATTTTAAGATCTTTAGGATATTCAATACGCGAATGATATACACCTCTCAGCGTTTCGTCAATCGATTTTTCCACACTTTTCAGTTCTTTCAATGTGATCTTGCATTCATCGAACTGACCGTCGCTTAATCGATCATTGAAGATACTTTTCACAAGATTATTTACTTTAACCGGGTTTGGTTTTTTCATCGCGCGAACTGCGGCCTCTATACTGTCGGCAAGTTCAACAACCGCAGCCTCTTTCGTCTGTACTTTCGGTCCCGGATAGCGAAATTCGCTTTCATCAATCGGCTTGTCGCTTTGTTCTTGCGCTTTCACATAAAAATATTTAATCAGCGTGGTTCCGTGATGCTGCTCGGCGATATCAATGATTTCTTTCGGCATACGGTATTGGCGCAAAATATCAGCCCCGTCATAGGGATGGGAGATGATAATCGTGCGGCTGAGCTGCGGTGAAATTTTGTCATGTGGATTGACTCCGTCCATCTGATTTTCAACGAAAAACTTCGGCCGCTTTGTTTTGCCTACATCATGATAATATGCCGCAACGCGAGCGAGCAAACCGTTTGCGCCAATGACTTCGCATGCGCGTTCTGCCAAATTAGCTACCATGAGACTGTGATGATACGTTCCCGGTGCTTCAATCAATATCTTCCTCAGCAATGGGTGATTCGGGTTCGACAGCTCGATCAAGCGAATCGGTGAGAGAATGCTGAATCCTGTTTCAAATAGAGGCATCAAGCCATTTGTAAGAATTGCCGACAAAAAGCCTGATAATGCAGCGAATCCAAGACTGAGTCCGGTGTTCAGCGGCGAGAACGGTGTATTCTGAAACATTAACAGCGAAAGCACAACGAGCACATTCACGAGCGCGATAAGCCCGCCGGTTTGAATGATTTTCGGACGTGCCTGACGCTTCCGCAAAACCATCGCACCTGCCAGCGAAGAGAAGAATAAATAAATACCTAATGTCGAATCAAAAAGTGCCGCCTTTGCACTGATCCCGAATAGGACACTGCCGACCACTGAAAGAAGAAAACCTGAGACAATCGCGATTCGTTCGTTGAGCAGAATTCGTATCATCAGTGATGCCATTGCCAGCGGAACAAGAAAGCTGATCCCCGTAACATTGGTAAGTTTGAGATAGCTGCACAGCTTTATGAGCGCCGCAGCCCCGGAAAAAATGATTGCATAAATATATAAAAATTTCACTGAGTACTGCGGGTGCTTCTCTTTGAAGCGATAATACTCAAACCAAAAAATAAATATAATAAAACCAGTGAAAAGAAGGAGGCCAACAAAGGGAATTACATTGAAATGATCATCAAGGAGGCCGACCAGCTTAAGCTGACGGATCATATCGTTGGTAACCAGTTCACCCTTTTTCACGATGACTTCGCCTTGGTGAATCACAACATTATCTACGTTTCTCGCGGCCTCTTGCTTATTCTGTTTTGTCGCATTAGCATCAAAAGAATAATTAGCCGTAATATAAGAATGCAGTACATCGTTCAAGGCACGGCGTATCTTGTCATTCAATACCGAAGAAGGCAGTGATGCCGATGCTTTATCCTGAACACGTTCCAAATCATTCCAGCCAACTTTATCGTTCATTGCTTCATAAATACCCGTACTCGCAATGTCTTCAGCTATTTGCAAGTCATGGTCCGACGCCGTAAGCAGAGCAGTCAGTGTATTGTCGGATAAATGAGAATCGGCAGAATCAGAAAGACGATCCGAAATCATTTTTATTGCAGTATTGATCTGATCCTGATCCGAATCAGCAGATATCTTTTGCTCCTTTTTTACTGATGCAATCGTGTCAAACAGATCACCGACTTTTTCAACCTGCATCAGTCCAAGATTCTTATTGTATGCATAAGCAGATGGCGTCGAACCGATCGCTTCCTGCCGCTTCGCGTGCGTTGCTTGAGTATCTACCGTATCAATCGGCGACTGTATATCGGTCGTTGCTATTTCATGAAGCTTCACATTCGGATTCTTGGGCAGGACACTGCCGATCATCAGCCCGTACAAAATAAGACCGACAATCAGCAGAATGCTCCAATCAGCTAAATAAGTCAAGGCGAATTGCTTTATTTTTTGTCTAAATTGGATTTGTAATGTCATTGCTGCGCCTCCGCAACGGTTTTCCTCTGTATGCCTCGACAACAATCAAATCAGACATGCCCTTCTCAATCGCGAATCAGGCATCTATTTGGCAGTCAGTCGCCATAGGCTTCAATAATTTTTTGGACAAGCGGATGCCTTACAACATCAGTGCGATTTAGATGAATAAAAGATATACCATCGACATGCTCCAGCAATTCTTTTGCCGTCTTCAGTCCCGACTTCTTCCCTTTTGGCAGGTCGACTTGAGTCACATCTCCTGTAATAATCATTTTCGAACCAAATCCAAGACGTGTAAGGAACATTTTCATTTGTTCCTGAGTTGTATTCTGCGCTTCATCCAAGATGACATAGGCATCTTCCAATGTCCGCCCGCGCATATAAGCAAGCGGTGCTACTTCAATGGTACCTCGCTCAATCAAACGGAGCGTGTGTTCCGAGCCCAACACGTCGTGAAGCGCATCGTACAGAGGGCGCAGATACGGATCGACCTTCTCCTTCAAATCTCCGGGTAGAAACCCAAGACTTTCTCCGGCTTCGACTGCCGGTCTCGTCAAAACAAGCCGTTTAATTTTTCCCGCTTTCATCGCAGTCACCGCCATTACGACTGCCAGATATGTTTTTCCTGTTCCTGCAGGTCCGATGGCAAACACCATGTCGTGTTTCTTTATTGCCTCAACGTAATGCTTTTGGCCGAGTGTTTTGACACGAATCGGTTTTCCTTTGCTGTTGGTGGTGATTTCGTTCTCATATAAGTCATCAAAGGCCTCCATCTGGCCGTTATCTGCCATTTTAAGCGCGTAGACGGCATCTCGCCCTGTAATGGATATTCCTCTTCTTATCAGGCTCAGAAGCGCTTGCAGCACTTGTTCAACTTTACGTGCATCTGCCTCGTTTTCTGCTGAGACACTAACTGACCCACCTCGCGTTACAATTGAAATACCAAGTGTCTGTTCAATTATTTTTAAATGTGCATCTCCCGGTCCGAAAAGTACCAGCGCTTCGTTTCCATTTTCAAAATCCAATGTAATTTTATATAAATGGCGTTCTGGCAAGCTCTATGTGTCCTCCTCAAAAATCAGTAGCGTTTCCATCATTTTACCATATCTCGCTGTTTAAATTCCAATCCGTTTTAACGCGTCTCCCCTAGAGCTCGCAAAAAAAACGGATTTACGTTTGTCAATCCGTTTCCTGTTTCAATTTTTTCTTCTCCTTTTTAACATCAATGGCTTTAGGTACAGCGATGTTCTCGTTCACAACTTGGTGCGTTCGAATATATAAACTGTTATTCACGACCTTTTTATAGTCAACCGTTGAAGATACTATTTTCGATCCTTTCGGAAGGCTGTCCAGTAATTTCTTATCAGAAGACTCAATTGCATCTTTGATCGCCTGCTTCTGCGTTAATTTGCGTACGACCGTCTTCTTTTGTCTGTAGTTTTCCTGAATAAACGCAAACGGGGTCTTCCAGATCAGAAAACGAATCGGTTTTCGTATGATTTCACGATCATATTGCTTATACGGCTCAGACTTGAATCCCCACAATGGCATCTGAACATGCCACATTTTCAATTTATATTTGAAATATGTGTTGCCGGAATAAAGGGTATACTGGCTGACGAGCGGAATTTGGGCTTCTGAATGATACCACGTCTCCCCAACTACTTTTCCTTTTGCAGAAACAAATCGAGACGCCTTCTCATTTCCAATCCTGCCGCTGACCAATACTTGACCCTTTTTCACAAATTGATCACTTTCAACAACGGGTTGCCCGGTTTCAATGAATAGACGCTGAACAACCGCTTGCTTGGTCGCAACAAGATTCCTTGGTCCGGTAACCGATTTGGGCTTCGGGTATTTCTTTTGTACAACGCTGATCTTGTAGGTGGTACCCTCCTTTGAGACGCCGATCCATGTCACTTTTGTCAACTTTGTCGACAGGGCGCTCTCAAGACGGCCGGTATCCGGAATAAACAGGTCAAGTGATCCCTCATATAAATGATTCTGTTTCAGAATGCTTCGAATCTGCTCCTCCAATTTAACGTCTGCACCGTCCACTCGGATCGACCACACCATGTTCGAAAGGATGAGCAGCAGCAAGATAAAGAATAGAAAGCCCACTGTGATCCCCAGCCGCAGCCTCATTTTCTTCATGAAAAAGGGCAAACCCGCTTTCCTAAGAATACGAATCCGGCAATCTGAAGCCTTGAGCCACTTCTTTAATGTATTCGAGTCGGCAAGTTTTATAAAACAAATGAGGGTTGTCTCATTTTTGCGCACAATATGCCATATTTTCACGTGTTCGCGCATGCAGATTCGGATAAACTTTTCGGGGGCCTCGCCAATGATCTCTGCTTTCAAGTAGCCCTCTGCGCGATGTAATCTGTGCTTCAACCCGCCAGCCTCCCTTCAATTATCCACAAATCGGACATCATCCACCCGTCCTTGCAAAACGATTTCTTTTTCTAAAATTGTCTCAAGAACAAAATCATCACCCGCAATATGAAGCTCACCTTTATTCAATGCGAGTCTCAATTCCGTTTTGGAAAACGCGAGAACACTTTCGTAATTTTCTATGGAGAGACGGAACTGGCCCGTTAAGATTAATCGGGGCACACCCAATACAACATCTTCAGGAATGTCGGACACTTCGGCAAACCATTTTTTAAACTGAGCGCTCCATTTTCTCATGATCTCTCTCCACCTCTTTACAAACCTATGAACAAAAAATGGAGGCTAGCACTATGAATCTGCCAAATTACTGAGAAAGTCCGATGAAGCGGCAGGACAAGTTTCAGAGTGTGTCGGTCATTAACAATAGCGGTACGAAAATAGGAACTGCCGCATTGGAGTGGGTGCCAGGAGCACAAACCATCGGTTCCTTTCTGCTGAAATCCATTGTAAGAAAAAAGATCCGTCGGCCATTCCGGCTGCGGATCTTTTTTCAATGAGTTAACGTATTCGATTTTTAACAAAAAAAGGATGAGGCTGAACGGCTCTCGGTTTCCCAACGCATTCTGAAAAGACAAAGGCTTGGCGCAGCGAATCTTGATTCCGACTCCATCCCGTTCCGAAATTTCCTGATATGGAAGTTCTCGGTGTGTCCCGCATACTGTCTGCTGCTTTTTTTCCAGATGATTGATCGATTCGTTTTTTTGTTTCATAATACTGCTTCATGAACACATTCTCCGCAGGAATATCCGCAGATGCCTGTTCTGTTACTGGATCAGATTTCCGATTCATTGTTCGATCTCGTTCGGAGCGTTGTTGCACGGTTCGTTGAATCTGAGGCTGTGCCGTTCCTGAGCGTCGACCGCGTTCTTGCCGACGTTTCTGTTCTTCAGCATTTTGCTTCTCAACAGATTTTGCCACATAGAAAATGAACATGATGACGAGTCCGATAATCCAAACCATTGTCACTCCTCCTCTGTGAACTGCGACGATTACTTATATTCATCGCCTGATGTATTGTCGCTGTTGTTCTCCTTGCCGAATGAGTGACGCATTTCCGTATCTGCTTTGATATTATTGTAATTCATATAGTCCATGACGCCTAATTTCCCCGATTTCAGCGCAGATGCCATAGCTAATGGTACTTCAGACTCAGCCTCGACCACCTTAGCCCGCATCTCTTCAACACGGGCACGCATTTCTTGCTCATTGGCAACCGCCATTGCGCGCCGTTCTTCAGCCTTTGCCTGTGCAATATTTTTGTCTGCTTCAGCTTGTTCCGTCTGCAGAAAAGCACCAATATTCTTACCGACGTCTACATCGGCAATGTCAATCGATAGAATTTCAAAAGCAGTTCCGGCGTCAAGACCCTTTTCGAGCACGGTCTTGGAAATCGTATCCGGATTCTTTAAAACATCTTTATGTGTATGTGATGCACCAATTGTACTGACAACGCCTTCGCCAACACGGGCAACGACCGTTTCTTCGCCTGCACCGCCGACCAGGCGGTCAATATTTGCACGAACGGTAATCCTCGCCTTGACCTTAACCTCAATACCGTTAATAGCAACACCAGCAATATAGGGTGTTTCAATTACTTTTGGGTTGACGCTCATCTGCACAGCTTCAAGAACATTTCGTCCGGCCAGATCAATTGCT
The DNA here is from genome assembly GCF_024125445.1 of Sporolactobacillus shoreicorticis. Lineage (GTDB taxonomy): Bacteria > Bacillota > Bacilli > Bacillales > Sporolactobacillaceae > Sporolactobacillus > Sporolactobacillus shoreicorticis. The sequence continues at coordinate 32,422 of NZ_JAMXWM010000012.1, forward strand.
GCCGCACGTTCAAAGGTCAGGGCGATATTCGCACGATGTGCGGCGATCAGGGCATTAACGACTCGATCAACATTGCCGCCGGCTAGATAATGACTTTCCAGTTGATTTGTATGCAAATCAAGGCCGGCTTTGGTCGCCTTGATCAGCGGATCAATGACGCGTCTTGGAACAACACGTCTCAGCCTCATGCCGATCAGTGTAAAAATACTGATACGGACACCTGATGACAATGCCGAAATCCACAGCATCACCGGTACAAAAGTGAACAGAATGACAATCACAATAATGATAAGTGCTGCAATAATTAATATACCTACTGTTGAAGCATCTAATTGCATGTATTCATCCCCTAACGATTATAATCTGAAAGATCGTTTTTAGCTATTATGGTTACCATACAAAAGACTTCAAAATAAAGAAGACTTATGTAAACAAAGCTCTGTTTGCTTTTTGTGACAAACAGAGCTTCTTTTATCCTTTTAACTTAATTTACTGCGTACGATTTTATTGACCATGCTGCCATCCGCCCGGCCTTTGACTTTTGGCATGACCGCTTTCATCACTTTGCCAATTTCTGCCTTGGAGGCAGCGCCGATTTCCGAAATTGTTTCATCTATAATCGCCGCAACTTTCTCTTCAGAAAGCTGTTCAGGCATATAAGATTGAACAATAGCAATTTCATTGGTGACTTCATCAATTAGATCCTGTCGCCCTGCATTCTTAAACTCTTGGAGGGAGTCTTTCCTCTGCTTAAGTTCTCGGGTCAGAACCGCCAATGCCTCGTCGTCGGACAATGGTTTACCAAGCTTGATCGATTCGTTCTGCAGCGATGTCTTGATCATGCGAATAACCGAGAGACGTGCTTTCTCCCTCGCTTTCATCGCGTGTTTCATATCTGTAGTCAAACGATCAACAAGGCTCATTTTAGTGCTCCTTTTTGAAATTGTTCAAATCATCGGGAAAATCACAGTTACTTCTGAACTCATCCCTTTGTTGAACAAATCTTTTAATATCTGCGGCGTTTTTTACGCGCAGCCTCAGATTTCTTCTTGCGCTTAACACTTGGTTTCTCGTAATTTCTCCGTTTCTTAACTTCTGCTAATGTACCGGATTTTGAGACCGACCGTTTAAAGCGTCGCAGCGCATCTTCAATCGATTCATTCTTCCGAACTCTTGTCTCGACCATCTTTGTTTCCCTCCCTCCAAAAACGAAAACAATTCAACTGACATCTCTTTTATGTCAATTGCCATTATATACGATAGAAAACAAATTATCAAATCGGTTTTTCCCGTCTCCAGTCATATTATGCATTGATTTAAGCACTAAGTGAATGCGGTCTACTTATTTTTTTGACAGCTTATCGTGATTCCTCTGATTCTTTAACTTTTTTCCACGCACACATTTTTTTGTCATTCCTTATTACACTTGTCCATACAATAGGACGAGGTGATCGACCGTGGATCAGCAGGTTATTATTTTTATACTATATATTTTACTTTTTCTATTCGGAATGGGCGTCATGACAGGAGGCATGCACGCGCTTGTCGGAAACCGAATGCGCCGTACACTTGAGCGTACCGCAAATACACCGCTGAAAGGGCTTGTGATCGGTACGTTTGCGTCCATGCTTCTGCAGAGCAGTTCAGCCGTCACAATCATTACTGTCGGCTTAATCGGTGCTCAGGCAATGCGTTTTTCGCAAAGTGTCGGCATTATTCTCGGTGCCAATATTGGTACAACCTTAACCGGTGAAATTGCCGCTTTGCCCGTTGGTTCCATTCATTACGTTTTTTTGGGCGCCGGGGTGCTCATGATGTGCCTGCCGTTCCGCCGCTTTTTTTCGATCGGATCCTTCCTGTTCGGCATCGGCTGTCTCTTCGCATCAATGAATGGTTTCAGTTCATTGTCTGAAACACTTATTCAATCACCGTTTATTCGTGATCTTCTTGTTGATGCCAACGAGAGTATGATTTACGCAGTTATTGTCGGTACTCTTTTTTCGGCAATCATCCAGTCCAGTTCTGCAACCTTGCTTGTATGCATGGGCTTTTTAGACCACAATATTTTATCGCTGCCCGCTGCAATTGCAATTATGCTCGGTTCAAATGTGGGCACATGTCTCACAACCTATATTGCAAGTCTTGGAACCGGAAGGGAAGGCCGGTGGACGGCGTATACCCATATTCTTTTCAATGTGCTGAGTGTGATCGTCTTCTTTCCATTCATTCACTTTATGTCCGACTATTCCATGATGATCGGCGGAACCGGGAGAGCAGCCCTCGCCCATGCCTCTGTTCTTTTCAACCTGATCACCGGCTTTATTGCCGTTCCTTTGGCAGGTCCGTTCGGCCGCTGGGTAGAGCGCACCCGATTGTAAAAAAACGTGACCTTGACCAGCCTTTGGCGCAGACAGAACATCCGCAGGAGGTGCACGTAGTTAGCGAAAGTTCCTTTTCCGTTTTCTTATACTAGACAGCTCTTAGTTCTCATTTGTATAAAGAAAAACTTACCAATCAGCAAGTTTTTCTTTACAGGATTCATATCGTTCCTTCAGTTAGATTAGCCCATCGCTTCTGAAGGTTCACTTTCCACAATACGCACATACACACCTTCGCTAATCGGATAACCTGTCTTTATGAGCTTAATGCGCACCAGTTTTCCAACAATATCCGTAGATGGATATTTAAATTTCACTTTTAAATAATTATCGGTAAATCCGACGAAATACCCATCCGGTTCGCGATGATTCAGGGGTTCCTCAGGAATGACTTCCAGAACCTGATCAAGATACCTTTCTGCGTACTCCTCTGATAATTTCGCTGACAATTCAATCAGGCGATTAACCCGATCATGCTTGACTTCATCAGGAATTTGATTCGGCATGCCTGCTGCTGGCGTACCCGTTCTCTTTGAATATGGAAAAACATGGAGTTCAGAGAAATGAAGATCACGAATAAAATCATAGGTTTCCTGAAATTCTTCATCCGTTTCGCCCGGAAAACCAACGATGACATCCGAAGTCAGCGCAAAATCAGGCAGTGCTTGACGCAGACGCGCGATTTTCTCCGCAAAAAAACCTGTTTTGTATTTGCGATGCATGCGCTCCAGCACAGTATCTGAGCCTGCTTGAAGCGGAATATGAAGATGTCTGGCCAGAATCTTCGATTTACCTACAACATCAATCACTTCATCAGTGATTTGACTCGCTTCGATTGAAGAGATTCTCAGCCGCGTCAACCCGTGCACATTATTCTCTAAATCCCGGAGCAGCCGTGCGAAATTATAGTTATCCATGTCTTCGCCATAACCAGCCGTATGTATTCCGGTCAGGACAATTTCTTTATAGCCGGCATCGACCAGCTGCTGTGCCTGCTTCAATACATTCCCAGGTTCGCGGGAACGTAAAAGCCCGCGCGCCCAAGGAATCACGCAAAATGTACAGAAGTTATTGCAGCCTTCCTGAATCTTCAGTGATGCCCGCGTTCGATCTGTGAATTCGGGAACATCCAATTCTTCGTAAATCTTCGCTTTCATAATGTCGCTAACACCATTAATCGGTTCACGATCCTTACGGTATTGATCAACGAATCCGAGCAGATGATTACGGTCTTGGGTACCGACAACAATATCGACACCCGGTATTGACATAACCTCGGCAGGGGATGTTTGTGCATAGCAGCCCGTCACACAGATGACGGCATCCGGATTGCTGCGAATGGCACGTCGAATCGTCTGACGGCTCTTTTGGTCGCCTGTATTCGTTACCGTGCATGTATTAATAACATAAACATCTGCATGTTTTTCGAATTCAGCACGATCATAGCCACTCTTCTTAAAAAGCTGCCAGATCGCCTCAGTTTCGTAGTGATTAACTTTGCATCCTAAGGTATGAAAAGCAACAGAAGGCATTTTTAATCATCCACCTCACAATTTAGTAATTCAAAATGGTAGGAAATTGCCGACAACAAATAAATTGCCGTAGTCTCGGTTCTTAATATTCTAGGACCGAGTCCGCAAAGAACAAATCCATGATCTTCAAGTTTCTTTGCCTCGTCAACTGAGAGTCCCCCTTCCGGACCGATAACTGCCAGTAGGCGATCACCTTTATTCATCTTTTTCAATAGGGTTGGAAATCCGGCCTGTGCACCTGATTTAGCCGTTTCTTCAAAAGCAACCATTTTATAATCACAGGAAGTGCTGTAAGCGATCAATTGGTCAAGATCCATGGGTTCGCTCAATTTGGGAACATACAGTCGATGCGACTGTTCTGCGGCTTCTTTGCTGATTTTCTCTAAACGAAGCCGTTTCTTATCCTTTTTATTCTTCTTCCACAATGCGATTGATCGCTGCGCTTGAAATGGGATGAAAAGAGAAGCACCGCATTCCGTCCCCTTCTGAATAATTGTATCGAATTTATCGGCCTTGGGTATGCCTTGAGCAATGGTTACCTGAATGGGCAGTTCGGAATTGCCAGTAATTTTTTGCTTAATAACCGCGCAAACCTGTCCTCCATCGATGCTTTCGACAGCGCACAAGTAAGCTTTTCCCTTATTATTCGCACAAATGAGCGAATCAGAGGGTTTCATACGCATCACCTTTTGAATATGACGCGCATCATCGCCGGTAATAACAACGTGATGCTCAGTAAAATGATCCTCAGGAACAAAATAGCGTTGCATTATTCCGCCTTCTCAGCAACGAGAGCAATCCAGTCACCGGAGTCCATTTCTTCGATCACGTGCAACCCTGACTTAATAAGTGCTTCTTTTACTTGTTCTTTTTTGGGCCTGATAATACCTGAAGCGATAAGCAGACCGTCCTTTTGCAGTAAATCCGCGACTCCGCCTTCTGCCAACCGGATCACAAGTTCTGCAAGGAGATTGGCAACAACAATGGCATATTGACCCTTGACATTATCAGAAAGGTTATTGCGACTGACTGTCACCACATCTTGAACCTTATTTAATTTGACGTTAATTTTAGCAGATTGAACGGCTACTTGATCTAAATCCACTGCATGAACCTTGCGGGCGCCAAGTTTCGCCGCAGCAATGGCCAATACCCCTGTGCCTGTACCCACATCAAGAACCTCTGCCTTTTTGGACATATGAGTTTCAAGTGCCTCAATGCATAGCACTGTTGTCGGATGTGTTCCTGTACCGAATGCCATCCCAGGGTCGAGTTCAATCACCTTTCGGTTCGGATCTTCAGGATCAAAGTTTTCCCATGTTGGAACAATATAAAAATGTTCGCCAACGCTTACCGGTTTATAATATTTTTTCCAAGCAGTTGCCCATTCTTCCTCATTGTGCTCACTGAACGTAAGGCGCCCATCACCTAAGTCGATATCATACAAAAGAAGACTGTTTACCGATTGTTTAATCTCTTCTACCGTTTCCCCAAGAAAACTGTTAACAGGCAAATACGCTTTTACGTTTACGCCATCAATGGGATAGTCAGCGGGATCAAGCGAATATTCCGATCCTTCATCAGAAAGAAAAGTTTGCTGCAGATCCTGAGAATCTTCAATAACGACACCGCCTGCACCAGCTTCATAAAGAATATTGGTCACCGGCTCAATCGCTTCTTCAGTTGTATGAATGCAAATTTCCGACCATTTCATCGCGTAAGTGGATTCGCTCCTTGTAGCTGTTTCATTTTTTTGTCATCACTGAAAAGATTGGTCAGTCAGCCTTGAATACTTTTTTCATCTTACCAAGGATGCCTTCATCATCTTCACTTATTTTATTTCCGCTAAGTTCAGCTAGCTTCTTGAATACCGCTTTTTCTTCATTGGACAGATGCTTCGGTGTGACAATCTTCACGGTGACATGTTCATCGCCTTGACCGTAGCCTCTGACATTCTTAATCCCCTTGCCTCTCAGGCGGAATTTAGTACCAGTCTGAGTTCCGGCAGGAATGCGCAGCTTCACTTTTCCGTAAAGTGTCGGTACTTCGATTTCATCGCCGAGTGCTGCTTGAGCAAAATTCAAAGGGACCTCCAGTAAAACATCATCGCCGGCTCTTTGATAATATTTATGCGGTTTGACACTGAACACAATGTACAAATCTCCTGACGGTCCTCCGTTCACTCCAGGTTCACCTTGACCGGATAAACGAATCTGTTGACCGTCATCAATACCTGCAGGAATCTTAACTTCAATCTTTTTGTTTACTTTCATTTTACCTGTGCCGGCACAGGTTCCGCATGGATTCTTAATTATTTTACCGGTGCCATGGCAGTATGGGCAAACACGTCGATTCACAATACGGCCGAACGGTGTATTCTGTTCTTGATTCAGTTGTCCGGTGCCGTGACAATGAGAACATTGCACCGGCTTTGTCCCCGGCTTTGCCCCGGTACCATGACAAGTCGTACATGTTTCTTCCTTTGGAATCCGGATGTCCGTACTTTTGCCGAACGCAGCTTCTTCAAAGGTAATTGACATTTCGTATTGCAGATCCGATCCCTGACGCGGTGCATTGGGATCACGGCGTCTTGAACCGCCGTTAAAAATTTGATCAAAAATATCGCCAAAGCCGCCAAAGTCAGCACCGCTGAATCCTTGTGCACCGCCAAAGCCGCCTTGATTCGGATCAGCTTCGCCAAATTGATCGTACTGCGCTCTTTTTTGAGGATCGCTTAACGTCTCATAGGCTTTTGAAACCTCTTTAAATTTTTCCGGCGCATCCGCATCTTTATTTACATCGGGATGATATTTTCGTGCCAGTTTTCGAAATGCTTTTTTAATTTCTTCCTTCGACGCGTCTTTACTTACACCTAGGATTTCGTAATAATCCCGCTTACTCATCAAATCACTCCCGAAATGATTTCACATAGAGTTTATCATATCATTCGCCTGGCTGCTTAAGCAAGAAAAAGCCAAAGCCAGAAACCACGTCCGACTTCGACTTTCTCAAAAATTGCTTCCAGGCTTGAATCATGTGAGTCGCAAAAGGCTCCATTGATTCGATCATTGGCTAGTATATGACCATCAGTTCTTTTTGTTCTTGTCTTTGTCCTCATCATTGACTTCTTTGTAATCTGCATCGACAACATTGTCGTCGTCTTTTTTGCCGCTTGCCGAATCCTGCGCACCTTGTGCCGCCTGCTGAGCTTGTTGATACAGCTTAACAGAGAGCTGCTGAACGATTTCATTCAATTCATCTTTGGCTGTCTTGATTGCCTCATTATCTTTGCCGTCAAGTGCTTTTTTCAGTTTATCTTTAGCCGCCTCTGCCTTTGATTTCTCGGAAGCGTCAACTTTATCACCAAGATCTTTCAATGTCTTTTCCGTCGCAAAGATTAATTGGTCTGCTTCATTGCGAAGATCAACTTCCTCTTTGCGTTTCTTATCTGCATCGGCATTTGCTTCAGCATCTTTAACCATCTTGTCAATTTCTTCATCGCTAAGACCTGAAGACGATTGAATGGTAATCGACTGTTCTTTATTTGTTCCTTTATCCTTTGCCTTAACGTTAACAATACCGTTCGCATCAATTTCAAAAGTTACTTCGATCTGCGGAATACCGCGAGGAGCCGGCGGAATATCGGTCAATTGGAACCGTCCAAGCGTTTTATTATCCGCAGCCATTTGCCGTTCACCCTGCAGCACATGGATATCCACAGCCGTTTGGTTATCGGCAGCCGTAGAGAACACTTGCGATTTGCTGGTTGGAATTGTCGTGTTGCGATCAATCAGTTTCGTGAACACACCGCCCATCGTCTCAATACCGAGAGACAGCGGGGTAACATCAAGCAGGACGACATCTTTAACATCGCCGGTAAGAACGCCGCCTTGAATTGCCGCACCGACGGCAACGACCTCATCAGGGTTAACTCCCTTGCTTGGTTCTTTGCCAGTCAGATTCTTGATTGCTGCTTGAACAGCAGGAATACGCGTTGAACCGCCGACAAGAATGATTTTGTGAATATCGTCCATCGTCATATCTGCGTCGGACAAAGCTTGACGGACAGGCCCCATTGTCGATTCGACGAGGTCTGCAGTTAATTCATCGAATTTTGCACGTGAAAGATTCATTTCCAAGTGTTTCGGACCGGTTGCATCCGCAGAAATAAACGGCAGGGAAATTTGCGCCTGTGAAACGCCGGAAAGCTCTTTCTTTGCTTTTTCAGCCGCATCTTTCAAACGCTGCAAGGCCATTTTATCACCGGAAAGATCAATACCGGTTTCCTTCTTAAATTCACTGGTCAAATAATTGATAATACGTTCGTCGAAATCGTCACCGCCCAGTTTATTGTTTCCGGCAGTCGCTTTAACTTCGAAAATGCCGTCGCCAAGTTCAAGAATGGATACGTCAAACGTACCGCCGCCAAGGTCGAAGACAAGAATCGTCTGATCTTCGCCTTTATCAAGACCATAAGCAAGTGAAGCTGCTGTTGGTTCATTGATGATTCTTAGCACTTCGAGTCCGGAAATCTTGCCTGCATCTTTAGTCGCCTGACGTTGAGCGTCGTTAAAGTAAGCAGGTACCGTAATAACCGCTTTCTCTACTTTTTCACCAAGATAGGCTTCAGCATCTGATTTCAGTTTTTGGAGAATGATTGCTGAAATTTCTTGAGGCGTATATTTTTTGCCTTCAACCTCAACTTTATAATCAGAACCCATATGACGTTTGATTGAAAGAATCGTGTTCGGGTTAGTTACCGCTTGACGTTTTGCCACTTCACCGACCTGACGTTCGCCATTCTTGAAAGCAACGGCAGAAGGAGTGGTACGCGCGCCTTCCGGATTAGGGATAACGACAGGTTCGCCGCCTTCCATAACCGCCACACAAGAATTTGTCGTTCCTAAGTCAATACCAATAATTTTACTCATGCTCATTTCCTCCTAATAGTAAAAAACATTAAGTTTGAACCGTCTGAATCAAGAGCTGACTTTCACCATTGCCGGACGTATCACTCGTCCATTAAGTGTATAGCCCGCTTGAAGCACTTGAATAACCGTTCCGGATTCATGATTGCCGCTTTCCTCCTGCATCACTGCTTGGTGAACGTTGGGATCAAAAGGCTGGTGCAGAGAAGGAATTTCTTCAACGCCCTCTTTTTTAAGTGCGCTTTCCAATTTCGACAACACCATTTCCATTCCCTTTTTTAAAGCCCTTGCATCTTCGGACACAGCTTCAACTGCAAGTGCACGTTGAAAATTATCAAGAATCTCAAGCATATCCGAGACAAGATCCTGCGCTCGAAACTTACGCGCATCCGCTTTTTCCTTATTCGTGCGCTTTCGAAAGTTATCAAAATCGGCCTGTGTTCTGAGTCGCTGATTAACCGCGTCATCCGCCTGCTTTTTCAGTGCGTCGATCTCCGCTGTTTGTTCAGCAATTTGCTTCAAAAGTGCCTCAACATCTGAGGCTGCTTTTTTCGTAGCTTCAGCATCATCCACTTTCGGTTCGCCCGCGGAATCAGCGGCCGCATCTTCAACCGCTTTATCCTCAGTCTGCTTTTTTTTCATTTCTTCTGTTTCTTCATTTGTACTGTTTGTTTCTTTATTTGCCTGCTCTGTCATAGGCTCACCTCCTGAAATAGTGAAAGAACTAACGATCATGCCGCTCTTGTTGATTAAGATTCTCGGTCAGCAATTTGGAAACCATGTCAATCAGTGTGACGACACGAGGATAGGCCATTCGCTTCGGACCGATGACGGCAACTGTGCCTAAATGTTCACCGCCGACTGAATAGGTGGTTGTAATCAAGCTGCAGTCTTCAATACCGTTCAGTTTATTCTCGCGTCCTATGCGAATATGCAGGCCATCAGACGGCATACTCATCAATTCGCGAATGATCTCTTTTCCTTCAAGCACGTCTAAAAGCGGTATGATCTTATCAACATCCTGAAATTCCGGCTGAGCAAGCATATTATTTTTACCGCTATAGAAAATCTGCTCCGGATCACTGATCGTAAGGCTGTCCTGCAACAAAGCCATGATGCGCTTGTAATCGCGGACATTTTCTCGCAGCACACCGGAAATTTCGGCATTCAAGCGGCTTTGAAGCTGGTAAAGCGGTACCATGTTCAGCTTGTCATTCAAAATATTGACGATTTTTTCAATATCATCCGCTTTGATTGATTTAGGAATTGAAACAACACGGTTTTCCACATGGCCGGTATCGGTTACGATAATCAGAACACCCTGACTCTGATTCAGCTTAACCATCTGAATGTGTTTCAACTTCATTTCCAAAAGTTCGGGGCCAAGCATAATCGCCGTGTAATTCGTGAATTCGGAAAGAATCTTAGCCGTCACACGAATCAGTTCCTCAGTCTCGGAAAGTCTCTCATGGTACGCATGACGAATATTTCCAAGCTCGTCATCGGAAAGCATGACCGGCGACAGCAAATGATCAACATAAAAACGATAGCCTTTTTCCGACGGCACTCTCCCTGAGGAGAGATGTGTTTTCTCAAGATAACCCATCTCTTCCAGATCTGCCAGTTCATTTCTGATCGTCGCCGGGCTGAATGTGACACCTTCCCGTTTTGCAATGGACCGTGAACCAACAGGCTCTGCAGAGACAACATAGTCATTAACCAATAATTGCAGCAAAAACAATTGACGATCAGTTAACATCTTATGGATCACCTCTGTTAGCACTCGTTCTCCCCGAGTGCTAATTCTACATTAAAATTTACCAACTTCATTCCTGTTTGTCAAATATTTTAGGACATTCTTAAGAAATTAAAAAGGCTTCAAAAACATTGTTTCCCAAAAAAACACCCTTTGGCGTCATTGCGAGCCGGCCGTCCCGCTCATGAATCAGACCCCGCGCTTTTAATTGTTCGAGTTGCTTGCCATAGACTTGCTCAATCGGACGTCCGAATTTTTCCTTGAAATGTTCCACGCTGACGCCTCTCATAAGCCGGAGTCCGAGAAACATCTCTTCCTCCATTTTCTCGGTAAATGTTACTTCATGCTCGGAGACCCTCGCATTCCCTTGTTTACAAACATGTTCAATATATTTTTTTACCGGCCCGGCATTGGCATAGCGAATTCCTTTCCAATATCCATGTGCACCGGCGCCGATCCCGTAATATTCTTCGTTGTGCCAGTACATTGAGTTATGAACACCTTCATAGCCCGGTTTGGCAAAATTGCTGATCTCATAATGATGAAGCCCATGCTTCTCAAGTTCTAAAATAATTTGGCCGTACATATCGGCTTCAAAATCTTCTCCGGGCAGTTTCAAGGTTCCGCTTTTCATTCGATTATAAAAAATAGTTTTCGGTTCAAGCTGGAGCGAATAAATCGATATATGCGGTATTCCCAGACTCAAAGCCCGTTCCAACGATTCATGCAGAACGGTTTCGGTCTGTCCCGGCAGCGCAAACATCAAATCAAGCGTAATATTGTTGAATCCATGTTCTTGCGCAAGCCGAACAGCATTGGCTGCATCATTGGCTCCATGCGCCCTGCCGATCTCCTTCAGCAGGCGATTGTCAAAGGTCTGGACACCGACACTGAGCCGGGTCACACCAAATCGTTTCATAATCTTCAGCTTGGCTTCATTTAAACTCTCCGGATTCGCTTCAACTGTGAATTCTTTAATCGACGGATTCATTAGATAGTGCTCGATGTCAATAAAAAGCCGTTCAAATTGTTGTTCATTAAGTGCGGTCGGTGTGCCACCCCCAACATAAATCGTTTCAGGCAGTCCGTCTGCTCCGTAACCTTTCATTTCCAAAGCAAGTGCATCCAAATAATCGTCAACCGGCTGATTCTTCATGAAGACTTTATTAAAATCGCAATAATAACAAATATGATCGCAAAAAGGAATATGAATGTACGCTCCGCGATGCGCGGTCTTATTAATCATCTTGACTCATCCGGAACACAGCCATAAACGCTTCCTGCGGGACTTCAACACTTCCGACTGCCTTCATTCGCTTCTTGCCCTCTTTTTGTTTTTCGAGCAATTTGCGTTTACGCGATACGTCACCGCCGTAGCATTTGGCAAGAACATTTTTACGGAGTGCTTTAATTGTCGATCGGGAAATGATCTTCTGACCAATCGCTGCTTGAATCGGCACTTCAAATTGCTGACGCGGAATTAATTCTTTTAATTTTTCAACAATCGCTTTACCACGGTCATAAGCAAATTCCTGATGCACAATAACGGAGAGTGCATCCACCTTTTCTCCATTAAGCAAAATATCCATTTTCAGCAAATCACTCACACGGTACCCGTCCATCTCATAATCGAGCGATGCATAGCCCTTCGTGCTTGATTTAAGAATATCAAAAAAATCGTACATGATTTCAGAAAGCGGCAGATCATAGATCACATTTGTTCGATTCGCATCAAGGTATTCCATCGTTTTGAATTCCCCGCGTTTCCTCTGGCAGAGCTCCATAATTGATCCTACATAATCATTCGGTGTCATGATTGTAGCTTTGACATAGGGCTCTTCAACCTCGGCAATAAATTTGCGTTCCGGCATTTCCGATGGATTGCCGACTCGGACACTTGATCCGTCGGTCAATTTGACGTTATAGATAACGCTTGGTGCGGTCGCGATCAGATCAATGTTAAATTCGCGTTCTAAACGTTCTTGAACAATATCCATATGAAGCAGGCCAAGAAATCCACAGCGGAAACCAAAGCCGAGTGCTTCTGATGTTTCTGGTTCGTACTGAAGTGCAGAGTCATTCAATTCAAGCCGGCCAAGTGCCTCCCTCAGATCATCATACCGGGCTGTGTCAATTGGATAAAGGCCGCAGTACACCATTGGATTCATCTTGCGATAGCCGGGCAGCGGCTTGTCCGCCGGGCGTTCTGCATGCGTCACGGTGTCACCGACTTGCGTATCATGGACAGACTTGATTGAAGCGGTAAGAAAGCCGACATCGCCAACCGATAATTCCTCGCGACTTTCAATTTTCGGCGTTGCAACACCAACCTCCAATACCTCAAACGTTTTTCCATTCGCCATCATTTTAATTTGATCGCCGACATGAACGGTTCCTTCGACGACACGGATATACACAACAACACCGCGATACGCATCATAGAGTGAATCAAAAATCAGCGCTTGAAGCGGCGCATTCGGATCACCTGACGGTGCAGGTATCTTTTCAATAATTTGTTCAAGAATTTCATTAGTGCCAATTCCGGTTTTTGCCGATGCCAAAACCGCATCGGATGCGTCGAGACCAATCACGTCTTCTATTTCCTGTTTCACTCGGTCGGGATCAGCATTAGGCAGATCAATTTTATTAATAATCGAGATAATCTCCAAATTATTTTCTAAAGCAAGATAGACATTCGCCAAAGTCTGCGCTTCAACCCCTTGTGCTGCATCGACAACAAGAAGTGCACCTTCACATGCAGCAAGACTTCGCGAAACTTCATAAGAAAAGTCGACATGCCCGGGGGTGTCGATTAAGTGAAAGATGTAGGTCTCGCCGCTCGGTGCTGTATAATTTAATTCAACTGCATTCAATTTGATCGTTATTCCGCGTTCACGTTCAAGGTCCATCGCATCAAGCATCTGCGCCTTCATTTCTCTTTGCGTCAGCGCCTGCGTCGCTTCCAATATCCGATCAGCTAATGTTGATTTTCCATGATCGATATGAGCAATGATTGAAAAATTACGGATTCGCGATTGACGCGTTCCTTGTTTCTCCGACATAGTTGTTCCTCCTGCTTCAAAAAACATCACTTAATCCCGATTATATCAATCAGCAGGACACGTTTCAATGAAGAACCTGAGAGCTTGGGTCAGCTGGCTACTCTGTACTCTGGTAAAATTAAAAAACCGATCAGTCCCCCCTCCCCCGACCGGTTTGGTATGCAGTTTGTATTATGAAACAAAAATTTGTATCAAACCATCCACAAATTCTGCAAGTGCACTGACCCCCCACAAGAAAAATCGCTGCACTTTATCGGACAATGAATATCCCTTTCGTTCGGAAATCTCGTTGACCGCTGCGCTTTTCGAAGAATTTGATGGATCATCCTGTTTATTTTTAGGTATCACAATTTGTTGTTCATGACTAGCCGTAGCCGTTGTTTCAACCGTCTGAGGCTGCTGCGCGTCCCGGACGGTTACCGCACCGTAAAGCCCACACACGAGAAGCACAAACAATATGACAAAACATTCAATGACAAAGCGTTTCATTTGTTCGCAGCTCCCTTCGAATTCAGGCTTGTCCTTTATTTCGTTGTTCATCATATGCAGGACAGCAGCAAATCATGTATTAATGCGTAAATTGTCCGACATTTTTTTGATTGATCTGATGGTGCAGTGCCGCGTTTAATCCTTCCGCAATCACATTGCCCATTTTTTCAATAAAAAAATCGACTTCCTTTGGCGTGACCATCATCTGCGTTCCGCTCGCGCCAAGTGCTTCGCGAATTAATTGCGCTTTTTCTTCTTCGCTCAGTGTGCCGACCATTCCGAGAAATGCGGCGCGATTCTCTTTGCTTGGCAGATTTATTTTTTTGTAGTCGATTTTTTCGCCAAAGTTCATCCAGGACGGCGCAAGCGATTTAGACGGTCCTGAATCGTTCATTTCCCGTGAGAGATGACGCAAAAGCAGATCAAGCGAATCGCTTGTAATCGTTACCGCATCGACAACAGTCGGCACACCGATAGCGATCACAGGAATTCCTAAAGTCTGCATGCTCAATTCTTTGCGATTGTTGCCCACTCCGGAACCAGGATGGATCCCGCTGTCAGCAACTTGGATGGTCGTGTTTACACGTTCCACCGCACGTGCTGCCAGCGCATCAACCGCAATAACAAAGTCAGGTTTTGTTTTCTCAATGATGCCAAGAATAATATCGCTCGTCTCGATGCCAGTCACACCCATTACGCCGGGCGTAAAAGCACTGACAGGGCGATAACCCGGCTGAACATTCTCCGGCTGAAGATCAAATAGATGCTTGGTGACAAGGACATTCTGCACAACACTTGGACCTAATGCATCAGGGGTCACCTTCCCGTTCCCCAAGCCAACAACAAGGCAGCTTGCATCATCCGCGATTGACAATTGCTTCAAAAATTGAGCAAAATATTTAGCAAACACGCGCTCCATCTTTCCCTCAATCTCCGTATCTGCCGAACGAAGCTCCCGCGCCTCAAAAGTCAAGTAAGCGCCAGGCTTTTTATTCATAGCTGTAGCGGCTTGCCGATCTATGGTCATTGATGTGATCCTTATTCCCGATTCTTTTTTTTCTTCACTGTGTACACCCTGTATTGTCGGCCTTTTCTCACTTTCTTCGATCGCCAGGTCGGTACGAACCGCATACTGTTTCAAATCCAGCTCACTCATAAATCCAGATCTCCTTTTATTATTCTGATGACTTCGTTACAATTTACTGACTCATTCGCAAAAAATCTGACCTTTTCACGCCTTTCAGCTTGTAAAAGGTCATCAGATCGATAAAAATTGAGCCAATAAATAGCATCGTCTGTCTGATAAAACGAACAGATTGAAAGGTCACAATAAGAGACAACGTATATCTTTTAAAAGGATGTTCATTTGCGCTTTTTTCATTCATTACATTGCAAAAGGCCTTGGCCTTTGATACAATACAGTTTGTCAGAATGAATCTCTGCTTATAGGAATAGAGGCTTTACCAGCCTATCGTTTATTTTATATAGGAACGTGTTTATTTCAGCGGAGTTAGTATGATGACCGGGAATTCATGATTTGGAGGTGAATCGAAATGCCAAACATTAAATCAGCAATTAAACGTGTAAAAAAGAGCGAAGCGAACCGTCAGCATAACGTGCAATACAAATCCGCAATGCGCACGGCGATTAAATCATTCAACACAAAGGTTGAAGAAAAAGATGTTGAAGGCGCAAAAGCCGCTTTTGTTGCTGCAACAAAGAAGGTCGACAAAGCAGCGACTAAGGGCTTGATCCATAAAAATAAAGCTGCTCACGAAAAATCAAGACTGTCCAAGAAATTGAACGGTTTAGATGCCTGATCATTAGAAATCTTGTTTGTTTAACAAGTCCGGCAGAAGAATTGGTGCAGGTGCACCAATTCTTCTGCCTCTTTATTTGTGTAAAACGGCCCGCTTTTTTACGGCGGGCCGTTTTTTATTACGCTGCCTTCGAAGAAATCGCAATAATGAGCAGCTCAAGCGCCAATACTTTGTCTGCTTGTCCTGTCTTGATCTTAAAATCCGTTTCCGAACATTTCTCAAGCGCTTGTTCCAACATTTGGGCATCAAAAAGCCGTGTCTGTTCCAGCGCTAGTTTAACCGCATAAGGATGGACACCGATTTTCCCTGCGATATTATTTTGGGTATATCCCGCTTTCTGATAATATCCCGCCTGATAGACAATGCGAAACTGCCGTTCCAGTAAAGCAAGCAGCTTTAGGGGTTCCTCTTTCATTCGGACCAATTCATGAAGCAACTGCAGCGCCTCGGTTGTCTTTCGATGCATAACTTGGTTTACAAGCAAAAACACATTGGTTTCAAGCGACTTCGAACCAATCTCCTCGACCACCTGGGCATCGATCGGTCGATCTGCGCCGCAATAAAGTGCACACTTACCGACTTCATTAGCAAGCTGGCCAAGATGCGGACCAATTGCGGCCGTCAACTGCTCATGTCCTTCCTTCGTGTACCTTGCACCGTGCTGAACCGCAACGTTTTCAAGAATTGCGAAGAGGGTCGTATCCGTCAAATGAGACAATTCATAAACGATTGCCGTTTTTTCAAGTTTCTTGACAATTTTTTTGCGTCGATCCAGTTTCTCATATGAGGCGACAATCATCAGTATTGTACTTTCAGCAGGATGCTCCATATACTGTTCCAAACGGTCAATCTTTTGCTCTATCTTCGTTTTTGTTCGTTCACCGGTTAGGAAGTAGGCATTATCCATAATAACAACTTTCTTTTCGCCGAAAAACGGAATCGTTTCCGCGTCTTCAACCGCATGTTCGAGTGGGACTTCAGTCATATCATATCTCGAATAATTGAAATCACGTTCCTCGTCGTTCAATGCCTCTTTTGTTATATTTTTCTTCATCAATTGAATTAGAAAATCCTGTGTTCCGAACAACAGATATATAGGCGCGAGCGGCTTGCTGATCGATAAATTTGCTGATTTTGGTGCTGCCATCTATGTATTCATCCTTTGTCTAAGCCTAATTCTGATTGTGATACGCGACCACAATCACTCATCTTTACTTTACCGTTCAGCTGCACACTTGACAAGGCTCTTCTTTACACATTTTGCAGGTGCATCTGATTTTCAAAATGGACTGGATTGGTTCTGCACCAATTATCTGTCAATTGCTCAAACCGGCCGAACCACCCTAGCTTTTCCATGGAAGGCAAAGAGAAAGCGGCTTACAGCCGCTTTCTAAATATATATGAACGCCGACAAACGAAACCTAGGATAACGCTTGTCAGGCGATATACATTACTCTCTCTAGGATATCCTATGAGCAAAAAAAGTATGGGTGACAACTGACGAATTTTTAATTATAAATGGTGGTAATTTGGGCAGATTATGGCGAACTGGCATGCTCCCAATTGATGATCTGCTGTTGATCAAACCAAAACCGGATCGCACGTAATTGATCCGTACGCAATATTCGGACTTTATGTTCAGTCAGCTTCTCAATCACCTCTTGATGTGGATGTCCATAGCGATTTCCCCTTCCACTTGAAATAATCCCGATGGCCGGATTAAGACGCGTGAGCCATTCCTCAGAGGTCGATGTCCGGCTTCCATGATGCCCGAGCTTAAGCACATCCGTATCAAGGCGAGAATAACGCTCAAGAAGCCCTTTTTCACCGCTTTGACTCAGGTCACCGGTAAACATCCACTTCTTGCCACCTAGCGTTACATAAAGAACAATCGAGTTATCATTGCTCTCCTCTGATCGTCTGCTTGGTGAAAGTGCATGAAACGCAATTTCGCCTATTTTCATGATCATACCGGAATGAAGCTCATTAATTGTTGTCCCGTCACGTATCATTAATTCAAAAAGGGCACGATCCTTGGCACTCGGATCGTGATAGGGACTAATGAGCAATTGATGAACCACTATTTTTCCAGCGATCCCTTTCAATCCTTCGACATGATCGGCATCACGATGTGTCAATACAAGCGCATCAAGATGCGTTGCCCGCAAAGCAAGCAGCTCACGAAGCACGACATCTCGCCCAACTTCGAACGGCCGATTACGTTCGCGCCACTTTTCTTGTCCAAATTCAATCGTTCCACCGGTATCAATCAACATGTTACCCGCGTTATGGGGCAACCGAATCAAAATGCTGTCCCCTTGTCCGACATCAAGAAAAGTCACCGATCCGCGAGTATCCAGCTGGTCGGTTGTCCATATAACTCCAAAGATAAGAAAAAATGGCGCGAGCAGCGCAAAAATAAACTTGAGTGAATGGAAACACTCCCAGATAATGAGAGATGTGAAAATTAAGACGACAGACAGTCCGATCTGCCAGCCGGATAAAGCGCCATAGGTCAGTTGCATGGGCATCCAGCGTGAAAGATAGAGAAGAAATTGGTGCGGAGCAAAGAGAAGGGTATCTACAGTGTATGAAAAAAAAACAGAACAGCCGGTGAAGAATAAAGCGAAGAAATAAGCAACGAAACAAAGCGGTAAAATAACAAAGGTGATGAATGGAACGAAAAAGACGCTGAGCAAAATGCCCACTAAGGAAAGTTGATAGAAATTCGGAACGATAATCGGAAAAGTCACGAGTTCACATATCAATGAAAGAATAATCATGCGCAGCAACGGTGATTGATACGAATGAAGCACCGTCGGACCGGCAATCAATACCACAAAGGTAACCGTAAAAGAAAGCTGAAAGCCCAAATCATACACAACCCTCGGATCATAGAAAACCATCAGCAGACAAGCAAGAGCGATCAGATCGGAAACGGTCAGCCTGCGCTTCTTCATCAATGTAAAAATCAGTACACAGCCGGCCGTTATTCCGGAGCGCACGATTGACGGCTCAGCACCGGTAATCACGACGTATACAGGAAGCAGAACAAGCAATAACAACGATGCATATTCACGCACCATGCCTGCGCGCCTGAGCAAATAGAATAAAACACCGAACACCACAGCAACATGCATACCAGAAACAACGAGCAGATGAACAAGTCCAAATATTCGGTAAGCGTTCGCCAACTCGGGATCCATCTGATCATCACTTCCCAGCAGTAAGGCGTTCATCATCTCCGCAGCCGTTGACGTAAAATGCGTGGAAATAAATGTGATCTGATTTTGGCGAACGCGCCGAAGCCAGTCAAGAAGCGACAAGTCGGCATCACTATAGTTTGGGATCTGTGCAGCCTTCATCCGCCAATAAATATGATGCCTCTCAAGGTATAAGCGCTGATTAAAGGCGTGAAAATTACTAGGCGGTTCAGGCCGTTCAAGTTTCCCTTTCACTCGGCACCTCATTCCGATTTTCAGTTCACGCAGCAACAAACGTTTCTGCTGCTCAGTCTGAAGCTTTACATCGATCATAATCGACTCGCCTTGATCCGTCTTTAATTTGAAGTGTAAACGATCACCGTCAAATATCGGAAGGTCAGTGATCCTGCCTTGCACAACCTGTTGGCGGTCCGACAAGACGGTATCATTCTTTTGAAAAAAGACAAGATCAATTTTTATAATCAAAAGAATGAGTAGAAGCGTACCGAAAAATTGATACTTTCGCAAAATGATCAGATAAATTCCATACACAGCAAAAAGAGCAGCCGGAATGATCGGATTCGTACTGAGGCATGTCCATGCCGCCAGGCAGCCCGACATCGCAAACAAATGCCATTTACCGGAAAACGGCATCTCGATCCAACTTTTCAAAAATTACTAAGAGCATTTCAACAATGACCATAAACAGGTCCCCCGATCATCAGATTTCCTCTTTCTTTGCCACCTTCAGTTCAATAAAATTATCAAAAGGCACCTTCTTAACTGTTACATGAGCCGCTTCAAACAATTCCTTCGCGTAAGGATGATTTTTGTAATCCTTAGCAAAATAAACACTTTTTATTCCCGCCTGAATAATTGCTTTGCAGCACTGAACACATGGATAATGTGTCACATAAATTTCCGCACCTTCTGTCCGTTCACCGAATTTCGCGCATTGCAAAATCGCGTTCATTTCTGCATGAATGGTACGCGCACAATGTCCGTCGATCATGTAGCATCCTTCATCTGTACAATGCGCACCGCCAGCGATCGAGCCGTTGTACCCGCCGGCAATAATTCTTTTATCACGTACAATGGTCGCTCCGACAATCAGCCTTGTGCATGTACTCCGTGATGCAAGCAAATGGCTTTGCGCCATAAAATATTGATCCCAAGATAGTCTCTCCATGCTTTAACTCCTCCTGAATGAATAACCTGTCCTTATTGTACCAGAATCTGCCTCTTCTCCGCCGATCCATTTGTCACATTCATTTATTGAAGCGATATATTCGGTTTCATTTTTTCAAGCGATTTATCACCAATCCCTGATACATTGGTCAGTTCATCTATGCTCTTAAAAGGACCGTGTTCGTCACGATATTGGATAATCGCCTTTGCCTTTGCAGGACCGACTCCCGGAAGATTTTGCATCGCCTGTTCATCCGCCGTATTCACATGGACCATTTCCCCGCTTTCTTGACTGCCTGCCGCATTTACGGACGATTCTGCCAAGACATTCTGCTCCGTTTCCCCATGCTTTGGTACATAAATAACCATCGCATCAACAAGCTTCTGAGCCAGATTAATTTTGTCACGGTCCGCCTGCCTGCTGAATCCACCTGCCTGTTCAATTGCGTCGACCACACGATCCGTCGGTTGAACATGGTAAATACCCGGTTTACGCACTGCCCCCTTTACATCAATAATAAGTTCTTCAATCCGTTGCGGCTCTTGTTTGGTTTGTTTGGTTTGTTTGGTTTGTTTGGTTTGTTTGGTTTGTTCGGCATTCTGACTCTTAGAATCTGCCGACCCAGATAATAACTGTTCACTTTTCTCGAGCTGTGTTTCATTCCTGATTTTTGTCTGATGCTGATAAAGCAGCCAGAGGAGAACTAAAACCGCAACGGCTAAGATGATCAGCCATACTTTCTTTTTCATCCAACGTTTATTCAAGCCAATTCTTCCCTTCATAGTTGGTGGCAGTCATATTCCGTTTGCCTGATACATAGGTTCAATAAGGATACACTGAAGAGATATTGAGGTGGAAAACATGAGGATCGGTGTGATTGGAACAGGAAATATGGGCGCGCTGCTTGTCGACGCGCTGGTGAAAAGCAAGGCGGCGAAACCGAAAGATATTACCGTAATGAATCGGACAAAACAGAAAGCCCTAGATCTGGCAGAAAGGCACCATCGATTGTCGGTCAGTGAATCACCAATTAAAGTTCTCCAGAATGCAGATATTGTTTTCCTGTGCGTGAAACCCGGTCAGTTTTATTCCTTACTGGAGTCACTGTGTGGATCTTGGCATCCGGGTCAGATCGCCGTTTCGATCACAAGCCCGATTTCCGTGAATCAGCTTGAACAGATAATTCCCTGCCAAGTTGCACGCGTGATTCCCAGCATCGTCAATCAAAGCCTTTCGGGCAGTTCGCTCGTTACATTCGGATCAAGCATGGCCGATCTTTCGAAAAACAAACTGTGGGCTGTTCTCTCTCAATTTTCTCATCCGATTGAAATTGACGAAGAAAATATACGAGTAGCCTCCGATCTTTCAAGCTGCGGGCCTGCATTTCTTTCTTTTTTACTGCAGAAAATGATCGACGGAGCCACAAGCGCAACATCGCTCTCCAGAAAGCAGGCCACACAATTAACGACAGAGATGATCGAAGGGCTGGGCAAACTTTTTGCGGAAGGCATCTACACACTTGAGGAACTACAAAAGAAAGTAACGGTAAAAGGCGGGGTGACAGGTGTTGGATTAACTGTTTTGGAACAAGGATATCAGGATGTTTTTGAAAAACTGTTCACAGAAACTCAGAAGAAATTTGTTGAAGACAAAGAAGCAATAAATAAAACATTCGGAGGAGAGAAGAACTAAATGGAGACCAATAATAATTATTTCTCCACAGCGATCACAAATCCTTCTTTATAAATAAATTAATTTTAAATCGGCACGATCTTCACCTTGAGTAACCTTGCGGATTAGTGAAAACAAAAAAAGATCCGAACCACCATTCAGCAATGAATGGCCGATTTGGATCTTTTCATAGTTACATACCTCTTCTATGGAAACCACCACATCCGGAGACCGCAAAAAAGCTGAATTTTTTTCAACATAATCAATAAAAGGCATATCTCATTTTTAAAATCCTATGTAAAAGAAAATGTGGAGACAGAAGCATCCCCACATTGATGTACTTACAAAGGCTTTTTTTCTAATGTATATAACGGGGCATCTCCCCATAATTTTTCCAATTGATAATAGTCACGTTCATCTCTATGGAAGACATGGGCAATGACATCACCAAGATCAATCAATACCCATCGTGCCTGATCATAACCCTCCATTCGATGAACCGTTATGCCATTTTCTAATGCAGCTTTTCGAAGCGCCATTGAAATGGCTTGTACTTGTTTGTCAGAATCACCATGGCAGATAATAAAATAATCAGCCATAATTGAAATTCCCTGCATCTTTAGAATGACAAGATCCTGAGCCTTTTTGTCATCCGCTATTTCCGCAAGATATTTAACCCATTCTTCACTATTCATTCAGTCACCTCATTGAATTTATTTGCTTCTGTACAAGATCATTATATGCTTCGAAGGTCTTCGGATAGACACTTTGCTGTTTGCTCAAGAGATGTGTAATGGTCTTCTGTAATTCCAGCAGAACAGCATGATCCAAATCTCGTTTCGCTGCTTCCCTGACTTCTTCGACTCCCGGAAAATCGCGATTTGGTTCAATGTAATCGGCAAGAAAAATGATCTTCTCAAGTAGCGACATATGCTTGCGCCCCGTCGTATGATAAATGATTGCGTTTAAAAGATCCGCATCATTAAGCCCATATTTTTCCTGAACATAAATCGCGCCTGCCGGAGCATGCCACAATTTGTCCGAATACTGGAGGCAATCGCTCCACGTTCCTGGTTTGCGCAAAATCATTGCCTTCAATTCAGCATCTGAGAAATATTTGACAATGTCATGCAACATTCCGGCTAAACGTGCTTTTTCCTCATCTCCGCCGTATTTTTTCGCAAGTTCACCTGCTGTCTGAGAAACACCAACCGAGTGTACAAAGCGCTTTTCGGGAAGAACCGCTTTAATCGTTTCTTTTGCCTCATCAATGTTCATAAAGCCTTCGCTCCTTTATGTAGTTTATGACCTCATCCCTGATAAAGTAGCGGCATGACCGCCCGATCTTTAATCGTTCGCGTAAGAAACTTGAGGATAAGTCCACTTTCGGCATATCAATGTAGCGCACATCGGCGAAGTCAGGATGCTTTTCCAGATAGCCCGGCCGCTTAAATGCAATAAAAGAAGTCAATGTACACAGCTCATTCACTTGATGCCATGTTGGAAGATCATCCACCATATCCGCACCGAGAATGAAGTAAAAATGGTCATCTGGATAGCTTTTTTTCAGACTGCGAAGCGTATCCACAGTATAAGACTTTCCCTTGCGCTCAAGTTCGGCATGACAAACAGCAAATCTGTTATTGTCCTTGATTGACAGCCGCACCATTGCCGCCCGCTGCTCAGCATTTGCACACGCCTTTTTCCCCTGAACATGTGGCGGCTGATAGCTGGGCAAAAACCACACCTGATCCAGTTCGCATACCTCAAGCGCTTCTTCGGCAATCAATAAATGCATTAAATGCGGCGGATCGAATGTGCCGCCGAATAAACCGATTTTTTTATTCATTAGTTCAGCATCCTACTTATTTGGAATATCGATCCGCTTATGCTCTTTGGACTGCCGATAAAGAACCGCCGTATGGCCAATTACCTGAACAAGCTCTGAATTGGTACGCTTGCTTATTTCGCTGCCGGCTTCAGTAGGATCTTCAAATGTATTTTGTAAAAATTGTACTTTAATCAATTCACGCTTCTCAAGTACATGATCAATTTCATCAATGAATTGATCATGTACACCAGTTTTCCCGACTTGAAAAATCGGTTTGAGCGGATGAGCTATTTTTTTTAAAAATTTTCGTTGATTATTACTCAGCATACTTTTTTTAATTCCCCCATTAGTTACTCAGTCCAAATACATATGGATCAGATGTTCTTCCATTTTTCTCGTATCAGGAACGAAGCCGTTCCATTTCGCAAAGGCAAGGGCACCTTGATAAACCAGCATCGGCAGGCCGTTCATCACAAAATAACCGCGCTGCTCTGCCTCTTTGAGAAATACTGTCCTTCTCGGCTGATAGATGAGATCTGCAAAAAGCGTGTCGGTTCGTGCTCCATATAAGTGAATGAATGCAGATTTCTCCTGTATATCGAAACCAATCGGTGTCGTATTGATCACCATTTTATAACGATCCAATTGCACCTCAGCCTGCCTAAAGGTCAACGGTTCGGATTGCGCATACATACGGCACGCCGTGCTCAGCTTAACTGCCTTTTCAAATGTTCGATTAGCAATATCGACACGGGTACCGATTACCCGTGCCAGCGTCAAGGCGACAGATCGGGCAGCTCCTCCCGCACCAATTATAAGAATAGACGGATACTTCCCGGTCAACTCAGGAAAATGCTGTTTCAACCCTTCGAGAAATCCGGCTCCATCTGTATTATACCCGATTAGCCGGCCATTGGAGCAAACAACGGTGTTCACCGCTCCGATTTCCTGAGCAGTCTCGTCCACAGAGTCAAGTAGAGGCAGAATTTCCGTTTTTAACGGGTACGTCACATTGAATCCCTTAATACCCGATTCTTTTAATCGAGAAACTGCATGGTTTAAGTGTTGCCTGTCAACCAAATACGTCCGATATTGTGCGGAAATGCCATACTGCTTGAACCAGTAATTATGCATCGCCGGTGAGAGGCTGTGCGCAACTGGTGCACCAATCAGGCCGTACAAATCATCCATGTTCACTTACCCCTTTATGATCGACGCACGCAAGGAAACGCCAATCCCTTTCGGCGCGTAGGCAGAAACTCTGGCGCCTTTGCCCTTAATCGTAATCCAACCTAGTCCGGAAAAAACAACATCTGAGTCAAAGTCGTCAGTACGGAAATCATAGCGCGTCATGGACGGAAGTTCCGTTCCCTCACCAGGCGGAGCCAGCAAACGCCCAAACTGTCTTTCATATAGATCATCTGCCTGCTCCGTCTTTGTGCGATGAATCGGCAATGAACCGGCGCAATAAACAATCAGTGATCTTCTGCCCGGACCGATGTAATCAATACGCGCGATGCCGCCAAGGAAAAGGGTCTGTTTTTCATTGAGCTGGTAAACTTTAGGTTTCACTTCTTTTAACGGCATCACAATCTTATAATCACGCGCATCCACAAAATGCGCGACTTGGTGATCATTGACAACACCTGGTGTATCATAGAGACTGCGGCCATCATCCAGCGGAATCTCTATGAAGTCCAAGGTCGTTCCCGGGAATCTTGATGTCGTAATCGCCGAATCTCCGGAACCAAGATTTGAGATTAAATGGTTAATAAAAGTCGATTTGCCTACATTTGTCACACCGACAACATAAACGTCGCGTCCCTTGCGATAATAATCAATGTTTGAGGCAATTTCGTCCAATCCATGATTTTTTCCGGCACTCATTAAAAGTACATCCACCGGCTTTAATCCTTGCTCATGTGCGGAACGCCGCATCCAGTTGGTCAGTTTATTCGGATTCGTCGACTTTGGAAACAAATCATGCTTGTTTCCGACAAGAAGTATCGGATTATGGCCGACAAAGCGCTGCAGACCGCTCACCCAGCTTCCGGCAATATCGAAAAGATCTACCAAATAAACGACAAGCGCATCTTCCTGCGCAATCCGGGAAAGCATGTTCAAAAAGTCGTCTCCGTTTAAAGAAACATCTTGAATTTCATTATAATGGGTTAAACGAAAGCAGCGCTGACAGACAATCGGTTCATGCTGAAGGGCGCTACTCGGCGCATAGCCGAGTTTATCAGGATCTGTTGTTTGAATCTTCACACCACAGCCCGCACAATAAAGTTCACTCATATCTTATTCCTCCCATTTGAGCCAGCCCTTGCGCCTCATCAACGATAAAATAAATCGTTCCAAATGACGATTCATTTTGGTTGCCCAACCATCAGTAGAAGCAATAGGCGTTACTAAAATTGTGTGCGCGCCTACCTGATTACCGCCCAAGACATCAGTCATCAACTGATCTCCGACAACAACCATCTCATCTCCAGTCACTTTCATGATCCGCATCGCACGTCTAAATGCAAATGGGAGCGGCTTTCGCGCCCTGTAAATATACGAAACACCGGCAGAATCTGAGAACAACTTGACCCGTTTTTCACTATTGTTTGACAGAATCATGACTGAAATTCCCACTTTTTTCAGTGAGGAAAACCAGTGCACCAGCTGCGGTGTTGTACCTTTTTCATTCCAAGCAATAAGTGTATTGTCCAAATCGGTAACGAGCGCTTTAACTCCTCTTTGTCTCAATTTATCTGGCTTGATATCTAAAATTGATTCTACATGTTCATCAGGCAAAAATTTTCTCAACACTGAATTAGCCACCTCATATTCTGATCTCATTTTCCCACATGTTGACGATTTTACCAAGTCCTAAATCATAATTGTTCCCCGTACAAGCAACTTCTTCATGAGTTTTTAAAGCATCGCCCACTAATTGGAATGTTTTGCTAAAAAAAAGACCATTTTATGACTAACATCGGCAAATTAGATCCTAAATATTTCGACAAAAGCTGACAGGATTATTTTTGTGGATAATTTTGTCCACATTATTCACCGACTAATGTCTACATTTTCATCATGTTACCCACATGAAACACACAGCTTATCCACTATTATTGTGGATAAAAATCGAATTGTTACAGAACAAAGAACATGATAGAGTGTACTTATGAATTTTACTTGATTCCCAATTTTCGTCACTGAGTCAACTGGTAACGGTTGACAATTGAAATTCATTGACACTCGATTTTTTTGATAACTGCCGATTAATAACCAAAAACATAGCCCTTGATTTATCAATGAATCGAGACAAATCCTATGAGTCTGATGATCGAACGGAAAGGAGCTGAGAAACCGGTAACGGCTGACAATGGACAAACTTTCTGACGCTTTACTCATTGAATCTTATACAAAGGCAAAGGAATACAAGTTAAGTGAGGATTTTATTCAATTGATTGAGGCCGAAATTGATCGGCGCAGCCTGCGCAAGCAAATGAAGAAGACAAGCTGAGCTCATGAAAATTTAAAGCAATAATCAACATGGTCTCTAAATAAAGCTTTGGTTTTATAAAACCATTGAAAATTTCCTCCAGTACTTTTCCAATCGGACAGACACAGGACATGACAACCACCCATAGACTAAAAGACAGCGAAGGAAAATCACATCTCCCGGAGGAGTGAACAGTCATGCTGTCAATTGTCGGTGGCGTTGCCTACTTGTTTAAAAATGTCTGGTTGCTCGTATCTTATGTAAAAAATAATGCCTTCCCGCAGCCGCTTTCTGAGGAAGAGGAAGCCAGGTGTCTGGAACTGATGGCTCAGGGTGATGAGGAGGCACGCAATAAGCTGATTGAGCATAACTTACGGCTTGTTGCACATATTGTAAAAAAGTTTGATAATACCAAAGAAGATACCGATGACTTGATATCCATTGGTTCAATTGGATTAATAAAAGCCATCAACAGCTACTCAAGCGGCAAGGGAACTAAATTAGCAACATACGCCGCCCGCTGTATCGAAAATCAGATACTCATGCATCTTCGAGGACTGAAGAAAACAAGAAAAGATGTATCGCTAAATGATCCCATAGGGCAAGACAAGGAAGGCAACACAATTAGCTTAATTGATATTTTGAAATCCAGAAATAAAGATGTTGTTGATGAAATATCACTTAATCTTGAAACAAAAAAGATCTACGGTGCTTTACATGTTCTTGATCCTCGTGAGCGCGAAGTCATCATTGACCGATTTGGTCTCAACAATCAGGATGAATTGACACAAAGGGAAATTGCAAAGAAGCTGGCGATCTCTCGCAGTTATGTATCTCGTATAGAAAAGCGCGCTTTAATGAAGCTGTTTCACGAGATTTATCGGAATCCGAATTAATGATTCTGCACAAAACGGATAAATAAAGAGCATTCTCATACACGGGTACTCGATTCAATGGTACACTTAAGCCAGAGTAGTTCAGAATAAGGATCAGAATCGAGGAATTATGATGAACGAATCACATAAAACAAGAGGCTTGCACCTGATGGGCGAGCCAGAAGAAATCAAAAGCATACACATGATGGTCAGGGGAAGAGTACAAGCTGTCGGCTTCCGCTATTTCACGTGGCAGACTGCCAATGTTTATCGAATATCGGGTTGGGTGCGCAATCGAGATGACGGCAGTGTCGAAATTGCTGCTGAAGGTGAAAAATCAGATATTCAGCAATTCGTGAAAACGATAAAAAAGGGAAGCCCCTTCTCACGGATTAAAGACGTAAATATATATGAATATGAAACGCCAAAAAATTATGTTCAGTTCGAGATTAAAAATACCGATTGATCCATTCCATTCAATCGTCGGTCAAAGTAGCAAGGAGGCGCCATTTAGCGCTCCCTGCTGCTTTTTATTTTCTACAGGTAACAAATTTAATTATTTCTGACCATTTCATCAAAGTAAGAAGGTACTCCGCACTGCCGGTCCAGAATGGTTTCGTGTGCTTTTTCCCTGCACATACGGTGTCTTGCGTTGGCCGCATGATCAATCTTCAGCGACTTCCATTCGAGAGTTACAGCCAATTTACTAATATGGAAACGGATCATGTAAATGCCTCCTAAGCATTCCTTATTGATAACTTTATTTTATCTTTTGGTCTCATCCGTTTCGACAGACTGCTGAACGGTTTTCATCTCCTGCCGAGGTCTGAAACCAGCTCCGCCTGAACCGAAATAGTCAGTGCGTTTCATATAAGTAGAGTATCGACCGCCATAGGGAGGCATCTTGCTATTGCAAAAACCGCTGAGCGATCAGTATCGATCACCCAGCGGTTGAGATTGTGCTTTGCAATTATAATTTTTCTTTCAGTTTAGATGATCTCCAATAAAAAAAGAATGAGAATACCAAGAATAGGAGACTAGAACCCGAAAGAATTTCAAGCTTCCATTCAACGTTGCCATAACTCGGAATCAGGGTTCCGCTGTAGAGAAATGTGCTGAGAAACAAGCACAGCATGCCAATCCTCCGGCAATCGATCATTTTATCTTGAATCATTTTCTGCTGTTCTTCCATGTTCATCCCTCCGCCACAAGATTACTATAACATGAGATGAAAACGAGAAGTTCAGGTAGTTTCTGACAAGAACAAGATGTTCTCTGGAAGAATCGGGAGATTACCTAGAAGCAAATCCACAGTCAGCTTAATGCCTGCTCTAAATCCTCAATCAAGTCCTGAGCATCCTCGATGCCAACAGATAGGCGAATTAAGCCGTCGGTGATACCCAATTCATCACGGCGCGGCTTAGGAATCGATGCGTGCGTCATTTTTGCCGGAACAGAAATTAAGCTTTCTACCGCTCCCAAGCTCTCGGCAAGTGTAAAGTAACGCGTTTTGGCAAGGATTTGGTTCACAGCTGATTCGTCTCCGGCATCAAATGAAATCATACCGCCGAATCCCGATGCCTGCTTTGCAGCAAGTGCGTGCCCTGGATGGGTCTCAAGTCCCGGATAATAAACCTTTTTAACTTTCGGATGCGATTGAAGGAATTTTGCAATTTGATTTGCATTCTTTTCGATCTGCTCCATGCGCAGACCAAGTGTCTTGATCCCTCTGACAAGTAACCAGGCGTCCTGAGGTCCGGGTACGGCACCAACTGAGTTCTGAATAAAATAGAGCCGTTCAGCTAGCTCATCAGACGCTACAGCGACCAGTCCGGCAACAACATCACTGTGCCCGCCAATGTACTTCGTTGCGCTGTGCAGAACAATATCAGCTCCGAGATCCAAAGGATGCTGCCAATAGGAGGTTGCAAAGGTGTTGTCAACAATTAAGATCAGATCGTGCCGATGGGCGATTTCTGCTGCTTTGCGTATATCCGTCACTTTCAGCAACGGATTGGTTGGCGTCTCAAGATAAAGAGCTCTTGTCTTATCGGTAATCGCTTTTTCAATATTTTCCGGTATGCTTGTATCAACAAATGTTGCGGAAATCCCTAATCTTTTAAATACTTTATCAATGACACGGTATGTCCCACCATAAACATCGTCAGTGATAACGAGATGATCACCGCTGTTCAGCAGCATGAGTACTGAAGATATGGCTGCCATACCCGATCCGAAAGCAAATCCCGCTTTCCCATGCTCCAGTTCTTGAATCAGAACTTCAAGCGCATGCCGTGTCGGATTGCCCGAACGCGAATAATCATAACCTTTTGTTTTCCCTACTTCCTCTTGTTGATAAGTACTCGTTTGATAGATCGGTACCGTAACGCTTCCCGTAAACTCATCTCCAAAAATGCCTGCGTGAATCACTTGTGTCTTTGGTCTCATACGTAAATCCTCCGGTTTCTTTTCAAAGTAAACGATTAATCATAAATGTGTTCGCTGAAATAGCGTTCACTGGAATCGGGAAAAATGACGACAATATTTGTACCTGGTTCTGATTTTTCCGCCTCCAGCAATGCTGCGTGCAAAGCTGACCCTGATGAACTACCAATTAGTAAACCTTCGAGTTGTGCCGCCTCTTTCAGTCGTCGAAAGGCATCATCGTCACTAATAGTATAAATGTCATCAAAATACTCGGTTTTAACGAAAGAAGGAATAAATTCCATCCCAATACCTTCCGTTCGATGCGCCGCAGGTTTGCCGCCATTCAAAATTGATCCCTTGGGTTCAACGACGATTGTTTTTACATCCGGATTTTTCATTTTCAAATAATCCGCTGTTCCGGTAAATGTCCCGCCGGTTCCTGCACCGGCGACAAACACATCCACTTTCCCATTCAGATCGTTCCATATCTCCGGTCCAAGCGTTTCGAAGTATGCATTCGGATTGTCCGGGTTTGCAAATTGATTTGGGCAGTACCCCCCTGCAATTGAACGCTCAAGCTCGCGCGCCTTTGCGACCGCACCGGTCATTCCTTGCTCAGTCGATGTCTGAACAATACGCGCACCAAGCGCTTTCATCAGAATTTGTTTTTCCACACTGAACTTTTCAGGAACACAAAAGACAACGTTAATGCCTTTGCCCACAGCAGCAAGTGCCAAACCGATGCCTGTATTTCCAGCCGTAGGCTCAATCAAGGTTCCGCCCGGTTTAAGTTTTCCAGTACGCAACGCCTCACGGATCAGCTTTTCACCTAGACGATCTTTTACACTGCCTCCGGGACTAAAATACTCGCATTTTGCATAAAGCCGTACCCCCTCGGGCAGCGGAAATGCATGCAGCTCGACCAGCGGTGTCTTGCCAACCAGTTCATGAACACTTTCAAATACTGCCATAACCTTCTCTCCCTATCTCCGGATCACAAGGTCAAGCTCAGGCGCAGAACTCATTCCACTCAGCCTTGTGCGCCAACATTTTTTTCACAGCTTTCTTTGCGCCCGAAAGATCATTACTTGCCCGGCCGGGCTGACAACAGGCGACAGCCGGAGTTTCAGCTGCTGGTGCCACTCCAACAGGCCATACATACGATGCCTTCACTTTAATGTGGACTGCCATGTCATACCAGCTCCTTAATAATCGAAAGCGTAAATTCAGCCGAGTGCTTCGCGGCAGTTTTTAAAAATTGATCAAATAAGAGATTAGAATCCTTGCCGGCAATATCAGAAAGTGATCGAATGATTAAAAACGGTACTTTGAACTGATAGCACACTTGAGCAATTGCTGCTGCCTCCATCTCAACTGCCTTCAATTCCGGAAAGATCTTTTTCACATTGCGAATGCGCTCTGGATCAGCCATAAATGAATCTCCAGAACCGATCTGGCCTTCAACAATCTGATGTTCCGGTCGAACGGCAGCAGAAGATGCAAGCGCAGCCCTGACTAATTTATTGCTCGGTTGAAAAGCAGGCGGCATGCCTGGAATCTGTCCTGCCACATAGCCGAAGGCAGTTGCGTCGGCGTCATGATGAATGACTGATGAAGAGATGACCACATCACCGATATTAAGGCTCGTGTCCGTGCCTCCAGCCGATCCTGTGTTGATGATTGCCGTTGGCTGGTAGCGATCGATGAGCAGTGTTGTACCGAGTGCTGCGCTCACTTTGCCAATACCGGACTGCAACAGAACTGCCTCAGTTCCGTTAAGTAATCCCTTATAGAAACGACAACCGGCAATTTCATTCTGTTCGATCCTGCTCATATGTTCTTTAAGCAGTGCTACTTCTTCTTCCATTGCTCCGATGATTCCAATTGTCAAAACAGGGTCCTCCTGAAACTCATTCATTTTTTTCGGCGACAATCAGCCACGCAAATCGGTTTAATTGTTTAAAATAGGGCACAAAGTGGTGCCGGCGAAATATAGTGTAAAGTGTTTTGCGCAAAGGGTAATACTCTGTGCGCAAATCCTTTAGCAGATGAGTATATCCATTTATATGTGCCCAGTGGTGCACTTTTTTCTTCTCAAGCTCGCTGCCAAACAGCGTATCAGCAAATACTATTCTACCATTAATCGGAAGCAGACGGCTATAGTTCTCAATCGCCTGATCCTTCTCGTCATCGTTCAAGTGATGAAAAGCAAATGAACTCACAATTGTATTGATCTTATGACCCGGAATTGGAAAATCGAGAAAATCACCGTCTGTTATATGAAGCTGCGGTAGCTTTTCAATCGCTTTTCGCCGCATCTTTTCAGAGGGTTCGATCCCTGTCACATCCAATCCTCGTTTCATTAATTTTTGTGTTAAATTGCCTGTGCCGACGCCAAACTCAAGCACTGATCCGCGGGCATTTTCAGCAACCTCATCAAGAATCCGATCATAATCTTTGAAAACTTCCCGATACTCTAAATCTCCCCCGGAAACAGAACGATCATAGTCATCTGCCCATTCTTCAAATGTATGAATAAACTCGCGTCCCATACGCTGTAACCTCCCATACTGTATAATAACATTATATTCATATAACATTAGTATGGATTATAAAAGTCGATGACATTAAGCTAGCACAGATCACAAAAATCTTCAACAAAAAACATTTTACAACACTACAGTCCGCTGGAACATAAGAAAAATGAGCATCGATCGCGCAAACCTTCATGACAAATAGTTCGATCTGCATTTCTATGCCAACTCGCCAAGTTTAAACAATGTACAAAAGGTAAAAAAAGCAGCCGCGATTTCAGGAATCGACGGCTGCTTTTTCATTCAATTTACGGCTTTTTTACATTATCTGCTTGCCAACGACCGCCTTTATAAATCAGATGAACGACATAGATTGCACTTTGGTCACTTTTAGGTGCGACCCGAGCAAGCGAACTGTTCGGCGTTCCTCCATTTCCAAGCCAGCGAATCGTCATGTTCGCTTCATCAATTCCTGTGGCTTCGGAAATTGCTTGTACCTGCGCATTCCAATCCGCCGAACCCATTTCATACGATGC
This sequence comes from Sporolactobacillus shoreicorticis, assembly GCF_024125445.1. Taxonomy (GTDB): domain Bacteria; phylum Bacillota; class Bacilli; order Bacillales; family Sporolactobacillaceae; genus Sporolactobacillus; species Sporolactobacillus shoreicorticis. The sequence continues at coordinate 66,149 of NZ_JAMXWM010000012.1, forward strand.
TTGATGATTTTCATCCTCCGTCAAGGATTCAGAACTTGAGCTTGATGACTCAGAACTTGAGTTTGATGATTCAGAGTTGCCTGATTCATCGTTCGAAGCCTGACTGGATTCAGAGGATGATGACTGATCCTCTTTGCTTTCGTGAGATTGAGCGCTGCTGCTCGATGGCGATGATGACGCCGCTGGCTTTGAATCCGGCGATGTGTGAAAAACTGAAATGAGAATGATACAGCCTATAGCCAAGATAAGCAGTGAGACGATGCCGATCGTCCAACTCAGCAGCCGATCCGTCTTGCTCTTGCGTTGCTCCATTCGAGACGACGAATAACCATTCCCTCTCTGACTTCTCATAAGACATCCTCCTTTTGACCGACGACAATAACTTATAAATAGTGATCCTTACTGAACCGATCAGTGTTTGTCTCATTCATCTCAGATGCAAAATTAAAAAATGTCGCACAATGCGCGTGCCCATGGATTCGTAACTTACGGTGCAAGCAATTTTCCACAAAATCCGTATTAATAATTTCGAAGAAAGCATGTCCTTCCTGTCTGTCATGACGAAAGCTGTATCAAATGATCAATGTTAAACGTATGCGCTTGCCTGTAAACTATGCCATTAGTCAATGGTTTTCCACAATCATTCAAAAAACGCAAAACTGCCGGCGGATACCCCTCCGAACAGATTTGCGTTTTCTCAAAAAAGGATCATTCTACTTTTAAAATTTTGACACGAATGTCACCGCCCGGTGTGCTGACGCTGACTTCTTCACCGACAGACAGACCGATCAGTCCTTTGGCCATCGGAGAATCGTTTGAAATTTTGCCTTTAAACGGATCGGACTCAGCACTGCCGACGATCTGATAGGTTTCTTCATCGCCGTCAGGAAGTTCACGGAAGGTTACCGATTTACCGATTTTGACAACATCGGTCGTTTCATCGTCTTCAATGATTACAGAATTACGAATCATCAGTTCCAACTGCTGAATACGGGCTTCAACGAACGCCTGCTCATCCTTCGCTGCGTCATATTCTGAGTTTTCGGAGAGATCGCCGAAACCACGGGCAATCTTAATTCTCTCGACAACTTCTTTTCTTTTCTCTGTTTTCAAGTATTCCAATTCATGTTCAAGCTTTTCTTTTCCTTCAGCGGTCATATAGTGAAGTTTCTCTGCCATTGTGTTCCACACTCCTGAATAGATTTATGATCAACTGTTCATTTTACTCATTCATCTCAATGAGCATAGCGTCAACGCGTTAAGTCACAGTGATTTGTTTTTTCCTTCCAGAACGGTACGAATTTTCGTCGTCATCAAATCAATCGCTACCGTATTCTTCCCGCCTTCGGGAATGATGATATCCGCATAACGTTTCGTCGGCTCAACAAATTGGAGGTGCATCGGTCGAACGGCGGTCAAATATTGATTGATCACCGATTCAACACTTCTGCCACGCTCCTCGGTGTCGCGAAGCAGCCTGCGTATGATACGAAGATCGGAATCCGTATCCACAAAAACCTTAATGTCCATCAAATCGCGCAATCGCTCATCCTCTAAGATTAAAATTCCTTCGAGAATAATTACATCTTTTGGTTCGACGGGTACAATTTTAGCAGATCTTGTATGTACTGTATAGTCATACACTGGTTTTTTTATCGGGTGAAACTGCAGCAGCTCACTGATATGATAAATTAACAAGTCGGTATCGAACCCAAGCGGATGATCATAGTTTGTTAGTAGCCGTTTCTCAAAGGGTTTGTCATCCTGAGCTTTATAGTAGGAGTCCTGCTGAATGACCGCAATTGATTTGTCCGGAAAGCTACGGTAAATCTCCCGCGTAACCGTCGTTTTCCCCGATCCGGAACCTCCGGCGACCCCGATAACAATAGGCTTGTTCCTTCCCATCTCAACGCTCCCCCTCTGCGCATGATCTTTTCGTACTTACAGCCATACCATCTCCAACCGTAAGAAAAATAGTGTCAAAATCTTCTCGTTCAGAAAGAAAATGATTAAACGCATCAACCTTTTTAACAAGCCTGTGCAATTGTTTTTTTTGTACCGCATCAATATCACACACCAGCCCGTGAAAAAAGACATTGTCTGTAACAATAATTCCCTGATCGGCCAGCAGCCCAGAGCATTTCTCAAACAGATGTTCATACTGAACCTTCGCAGCATCAATTAAGATGAGATCGTATGGAGCAGCTGATGCGACCTCCGACAAATCATCGGTTGCATCACCGGCAACGATTTGAATGCGTTCTTGAAGATTGAGCGCTTCAATATTTTGCGTGGCTTCCTCAATCATCGCCTCATCTCGTTCAACGCTTACGATTGTCGTGTCATTTCCTGCCGCCAGCGCCATTCGAATCGATGAGTAGCCGATCGCCGTGCCAAGTTCAAGAATTTTTCGCGCACTCCTCCAGCGAATCAATTGCTGCAGAAATGCCATCGCTGAAGGCTGCATGATCGGAATGTAAATTTCCGCAGCTTTCTCCTCCATTTGGCGAAGCAGATCATTTTCCGAATGGGTAAAAGTAGCTGCGTAGTCCGACAGCACTTTAAAATCAATCAACCTGATCTTCCTTTCTGTAACTCATGAAAATGATTTACGATTTTTCAGACCACTCACGCTGATATTTAGCCACAATTGCTTGATGTTCTTGATAGGTTTTTGAATAATAAATTTTTCCGTTTGGTCTTGCATAGAAAAACAAGTTTTTCGAAGCTGTGGGATTTAAAACCGCTTCAATGGCATCCCTTGCAGGAGCGCCAATCGGTCCTACCGGCAAGCCTGTGCGCGTATACGTGTTGTACGGCGTATCTTTGCGAATATCTTTCAACGTGTAATCACGATTCCGTTTCTGTCTGTTGTAAATAACCGTAGTATCCGATTCAAGGCGTTTCTTTTGTTCCAGCCTGTTGTAGAATACGCCCGCAATCAACCGGCGATCCTTGTCTTTCGGCGCTTCCTGTTCAACAAGAGAGGCCATCGCTAGAATCTTATGAAATGAGCCAAGTTTGTTCACTTTAATCTGGGACCCATACGATTTATATGTTCGCTCTGTTTGATCAAGCATTTGATCAATCATTCGGTCAAGTGTCAAAGGGGTCTTACTGGTCACTTTGAATCGGTAGTTTCCCGGCGCCAGATAACCCTCCAACGGGTATTTAATTCCCTTCGCGAACACTTCATCCGTAAGGAACGTGTATTTGCCGGCATAGTGTGCCTTGACATACGTATGGTCGCTCAACTTTTTCAGAATATCTTTCTTATCCAGATTGGCAACGGTTGCCATCTGCTGGGCAATCTCGCTGACCCACATTCCCTGACGCACGTCTACGAGCAAGATCCGCTCGTGACGTTTGCCATTTTCCAGATCGTTCATCAATTGACCGGCCGACATCGTTTGATTAAACACATAAGTACCTGATCGATAGTTATTCAGATGATTCCATCGTGCGTAAAACTCAAATGCCCATGCCTTGCGAACCAAACCCTTGTCTTCTAAAATACGTCCAATATCTTTGACAGAGGCGCCGGACGGTATGTTTACCGAAATCGACTGGTTGTTCTTCTGGTTAACCGGTGTCAAAAGACTTGCATAATAACGATTGAATCCCCATGCAGCCCCTGCAATCATCGCAATCAGAATAATTGTGATTGCGCTCAGCAGCCGCCAGTGTTTTTTTATCATAGAAATGAGCCGCTCCCTTCAAGAGTACTCACCAATTATACACTAAAAAATACCTTTTCTTGCACGAAACGACATGATTCGTTGTGATTTTTCGTTGCCTAGGATGCATTGAAAAAGCCCCTGTTCGGGGGCTCAATTATTCTTCGCTTTCATCACTGAACGTATTGATCATTTCTTCAACGATGTCCCATTCCTCGTCAGTATCGATCGGGAACAACTTGAAATCGTCATCCTCACCTTCATAACGAAAAGCAAATACTTCCTGCTCTTCATCCTCTTGATCCTGCTCTGCCGGTACTACAACAACATAGGATTTGTCTGTTTCCGGAACATCAAAATAGAACAGGACGTCAAATAGATTTTCATCACCGTTTTCTTCAGGAATGACAATGCGTTCCTGTTCTTCGGAATCCGGAAGAAAAATCGGATAATGATTGTGTTCGTGTTCACTCATCATTTTTTTGCTCCAATCGTTTTTTATCAAGGTAGCTTTGCAGAATAAGTACCGCTGCTTCCTTATCAATCACTTGTTTTCGTTTCTTGCGACTGAGGTCTGCAGCAATCAGGATACGCTCTGCCGCCATGGTCGTTAACCGTTCATCCCATAACTCCACCGGTATCTTAAATTTGCGCCGAACACTTTTTGCGAATCCTCGCGAAGCCGCGGCGCGCTGCGTTTCCGTCCCGATCAGATCCTTGGGAAGACCGACTACAATCATTTCGACTTCATATTCTTTGATTAATTCACCGATGCGATCGAACAGCATATTTTTCTTATGTTCGACATATCGCACGGTTTCAATACCTTGAGCGGTCCAGCCGAGCGGATCGCTGATTGCGACGCCCACCGTTACCGAACCGAAATCCAGACCCATAATTCTCATTCTTTATCCCATTTTTCTTTAAGATATGCAGTAACCAGCTCTTCAATAATTTCATCACGTTCGAGCCTGCGAATAAGTTTTCGCGCATCCTTGTGTCTCGGGATATAAGCGGGATCTCCCGATAATAGATAACCGACAATCTGATTAATCGGATTGTATCCCTTTTCATCAAGCGCATCATAGACTTGAAACAAGACTTCACGCGGATTATGGTCTCCTTGATCGCCAAAACTGAATTTCATCGTCTTATCCATGATACTCATCCCCCAACAGGAATTATCTCGTGCTCGTTACTGGTAACTCAGCGGACAGCTGCTTTCTCAATCAGATCGGTAACAGCGTTCAATGCGTCATTGACTTTTTCCGGGTGTTTGCCGCCGGCCTGAGCCATATCCGGGCGTCCGCCTCCGCCTCCGCCGCAGATCGCCGCCACTTCCTTGACAATTTTTCCGGCATGGAAGCCTTTCTGAATCAGGTCTTTAGTCACACCGGCAACAAAATACACCTTGCCACCGGTAACGGATGCGAGTACAACAACAACTGATCTAAGCTTGTTTTTCAATTCATCAGCCATTGAACGAAGCTGGTTCATATCCATCGTATCAGCTTTAGCGGCAATATAAGCGACGTCACCGCTTTTTTTCACAGACCGTTCCAGTTCTCCGGACTTCGCGCTCCCCAGCTTGTTCATCAGCGTGGTGTTTTCTTTTTCCAGAGTCTTAATCTGCTGCTGCAGGGTTTCGATGCGTTCACTGAGCTGTTCCGGTGCAGTCTTCAGCAAAGTAGCAATCGTCTTCATCTGAAGCTTTACCTGATTCAATTTTTCAAATGCCTTTTCTCCGGTTAATGCTTCAATACGGCGTGTTCCGGCACCGATTCCGCCCTCGCTGACAAGCGTGAACAGCCCGAGTTCGGCTGTATTGCCCACATGGCAACCGCCGCATAGCTCGACGCTGTAGTCTCCGGCACTGACGACACGCACGATTTTTCCGTATTTTTCTCCGAAAAGAGCGATCGCACCTAACTTCTTCGCCTCTTCAATCGGCATCTCTTTCGTTGTAACCGGAAGCTGCTGCCAGATCTTCTCATTAACAATCCTTTCAACCTGCTGCATTTCTTTCTCGGTCACTTGGCCGAAATGTGAGAAGTCAAAACGAAGCCGATCAGCAGATACATAGGATCCTGCTTGGTTAACATGCGCGCCGAGTACATCCTTTAGCGCTTGATCTAAAAGGTGGGTTGCCGTGTGGTTCTTTTGAATGGCAAGACGCGCCTTCTCATCGATCGCGGCGTTCAATTCATCGCCAACCGCAATTCTGCCGCTTTTAACAGTACATGTATGCAGGTTCTGACCGTTCGGCGCTTTCTGCACATCAGTGACCTCAAGCACAGCTGTTCCGTTTCTCAGTGTCCCTCGGTCGGCGACTTGACCGCCCATTTCCGCATAAAAAGGTGTGTGGTCCAAGATCAATTGAATGTTGTCTCCCTCAGCGACACTGTCAACAGCTTCATTATTTTTGACAAGCGCAATGACCTTGACACCGTCGACAGCAAACTGGTCGTAGCCGATAAATTCACTCGGATCGGTGATATTACGGAGCGTATCGCTCTGAACCTGCATCGACTTTTGATCTTTTCGCGCTGATCGTGCGCGGTCTCTCTGAGCGTTAAGCTCATCTTCAAAGCCGGCTTGATCAATTGCTAAACCCTCCTGATTCGCATATTCCTCCGTCAGTTCGACAGGAAAACCAAATGTGTCGTAAAGCTTGAACACATTCTCGCCCGAAAGTTCGTTCTTGCCCTGCGCCTTCGCTTCCGCAATCTGCTCTTTCAGAATGGACACACCTTCATGTATGGTCTCCTGAAAGCGTTCTTCCTCGCCGCGAATGACTTTTTGAACAAACGGCGCCCTCTCTAAAACTTCTTTGTAGTAGTCCTTCATTATATCGGCAACAACCGGCACTAATTCAAATAGGAACGGTTTGTCGAGCCCCAGATCCATCGCATAGCGCACTGCACGGCGAATAAGGCGGCGCAATACGTAGCCGCGTCCTTCATTGGAAGGCAGCGCTCCGTCGGCAATCGCAAAAGTGACTGTTCGTGCATGATCGGCAATTACTTTAAACGCCGTATTCTTCTTGCCGGCTTGATATTTAGCGCCGGAAAGCTCTTCGATTTTATGAATGATCGGAAGGAACAAATCGGTATCGAAGTTCGTCTCGGCATTCTGAATCACACTGACCATTCGTTCCAGTCCCATTCCGGTATCGATGTTTTTCTTTGGAAGCGGTGTATGGCTGCCGTCCGGGTTGTGATTAAATTGCGAGAACACGAGATTCCAGACCTCCAAATAGCGTTCATTTTCTCCGCCCGGAAAAAGCTCTGGATCGTTCGGATCATCGCCGAATGCTTCGCCGCGATCGTAGAATATTTCCGTGTTCGGACCGCTCGGGCCTTCACCGATGTCCCAGAAATTGTGCTCCAGCTTGATGATCCGATTTTCCGGAAGCCCGACCTTTTCATGCCAAAGCTTATAGGCCTCTTCATCCTCAGGATAAATGGTCACGGAAAGCCTGTCCGGATCAAAAGCGATCCATTCCGGGCTCGTCAGAAATTCCCATGCCCAAGCAATCGCTTCTTCTTTAAAGTAATCACCTACTGAAAAATTGCCCAGCATTTCAAAAAATGTATGGTGACGCGCGGTATAGCCGACATTTTCAATGTCGTTTGTCCGGATCGCTTTCTGCGCGTTGCAGATACGCGGATTTTTCGGCACGACACGTCCGTCAAAATATTTTTTCAGCGTTGCAACACCGCTGTTGATCCAAAGCAGTGACGGATCATCAACCGGAATCAATGATGCACTCGGCTCAACCGAGTGTCCTTTTCCTTTAAAAAAGTCCAAAAACATTTGCCTGACTTCCGATGAACTAAGCTGTTTCATCACAAGAACCTCCACTCATTTTACTGCAACTATCATTATGTAAACCACGAGGCGCTCAATGAAAAAAGCTCTCATCCCATCACCAGGAAGGACGAAAGCTTTCAAGCTTACCTGCGCCGCAAATGAAAAGAAAATGCGCGGCATATGTATCACAGCACTCGGCACAACGATCCGTCGGAGACTTTCCCCTCAGGCAAATTGCCACAGCCGCGGTAAAGCCGTTCCCACAAGATTCGACCCGTCAATTGGCTGCTCGCGCTGTCGCTATTCTTTTCGTCTCGGTTTCACTATTCTGCCGTAATTATAGATGAGTCTGTCCTTATTTGTCAATAATTCGGAACCGGTCGTTCAAGTGACGCAGGCAAGTACGAATAATGATAAAACAAGGAATAGCAAGGAGCATGCCGACAATTCCTGCAAGCTCACCGCCGACCCCTACCGCAAGCATAATGTAGAGCGGATGAATTTCCGCGCTCTTGCCGACAACAAGCGGCTCAATAACACTTCCTTCAAGAAACTGAATTAAAATGATCATCAGAACAACGCCCGCCATTGAATAAAAAGATTTTGTTGCGGCAATAAGAACTGCCGGTGCAGCACCGATAAACGGTCCAAAGTACGGAATCAGGTCTGTCGAACCGATAAACAGCCCGAAAACAATCGGATACGGAACTTTAAGAATCCACAATCCAATCGTCGCCATCACCGCCAAAATCGCACAAACCGTCAGCTGTCCACGTATATACTTGCCGATCGATCGATCCATTTCCCCGCATATATCCGCCGTCTGCTGCCGCCATTTACGCGGCACAAGCAGCAGCGCATGCTTTTTAATCGATCCCGCATCTTTTAAAATATAGAAAGAGAGAAACGGAATAATTAATAGTGTGAAGAAAGACTGAACGACACCTGAACACCAATCCATAATCCGCTCTCCGGTGTGCGTCAGACTGCTTCGGATTCGTGCCAGCGCCTCATTGACCTGGTCGTGCACCGCTTCAGGCGTTGACCCATAGACATGATCCAGATTCGTTTGATACAACTTTTCGTAGTTTGAAATGTCGTCGTCAAGGCCTCTGAGTTCATGCAGCAGAACGGGACCACCTTTATAAACAGTCAAACCGACCACGCCAAAAAAGATCGCATAAATTGCAAGGATTGCGATCGTTCGCGGCAATCCCATACGCTGAACACGACCGACGAGCGGATGAAGCAGATAGGCAATAATTGCCGCCGCAAAGAATGGAACAGCAACATGCAGCAGAAAATGCACCACGGTACCAATGAGCGGCAGCAGGAGATAAAATAAATAGCCGTTCAAAAACAACAGCAGCGTGATCGACAAACCCTTCATCCACTGCAAAGCAGACCATTTCCGCATCATCATCCCTCCAAGCTTAGCATTGCCCAATTACAGACAAAACATGATACTTTTTGGGAACTCATTAAAGCGGAGTATCAGAATCCATTTGCCTTTGCCTCAAGATCCGAAGACTGAAACAAGTCATCCAATCCGGTTAAACTGCCATCCTCTTCAACCTGGCTCAATGATAATTTTCCATCTTCAAGCGCTAATTCAATAAAGCAATCCCAGCAATAATATTGATTGACTCCAATCTTTCCAATGTTCTTACTCGAACAATTCGGACATTTCATCAGTTTTCACCTCATCATTCAACAAAGCAGTTGCTCTGTTTGTGCTACTCGCATCAATGTCCATTTTCCCCCAAAAATATACATAGGATGAAGAATACAACGCAAAAATGTTAAAGATGATTCGGGAAAACTTAAAACCGATCCACCAAAAGTTAAAGCAAAACTCATAAGTAAAAGCTAATTCAAGAAAAGTGAAAGCCAACTGCGGAAAACTTAAAACCAATGTACTAAAAATTAAAGCGAAACTCATAGCGAACTTTCTTGGTCTTCGGTTCAACTTTTCCTGTGTGGAGTTGAACTTTCTAAGCGTCTGGTCCTGCATAAGAAAAACCGGGCAAAAAGCGCCCGGCCCTTACTTTCGCAGGATACGGTGGCTTTCGTGTTGCATTAGGCATTCTGGTCCTTCATTAAGGAACAAGTAAAAAATAAGCGGAGATATTCCGGTTATTTGCACTCTTGAGCTTGTTTCGCCGGTGAATAAGGGTAATTTTTCCGGTTATACACAGAAAAAGCCTCCATTTTCACGTTTTTCAATTCAATAAGCGGAATTTTTCCGTCTATTTATCATGAGCGGTTACCTGATCGCCCAAATAATCAGTGCGGATTGGGAATCAGCAGCTTATGACCTTATCGTCGTGTCGACGGGGCAAAATTCTAAACTTTCTTTCCTTGTAACAAAACACAGCCGATTAAAATCCAATCGGCTGTGTTTTCATGTTAAATGTGTTTCATTAATTTCGTGACAAAAATCCGTTTACGCTTTATTACGCTCACAACTCAAAACAGGACCCATTAGTATCACCGTCGGATCCGTTTTTTTATTTTTCCACTTTTTCATCCTGATTCGTTTCCGGGTCCTCTGCCGGCTCAGGAATGAGATGGAGCCGCTCGCGTATTTTTACAGCCAAACTGGAATTGCGCCGGTCGACATCATTTCGGCTGACCGCTTGTATAAACGCCTGTTCGTCACCACACAGAACGAGTGAATCCTTGCTTCGTGTCACTGCCGTATAGATCAGATTACGCTTCAGCATCCGATGATAGCCCTTGACAATCGGCAGGATCACGATTGGAAATTCACTGCCTTGCGCTTTATGAATCGAACAGCAATACGCCAAGGTCAGCTGATTCAAATCATGCTTCAAATATTTGACCTCAATCGAATCAAACGTCACGATGACAGTATCTTCCTTGTCTGTTGTTTCTTTTGCTTTGAAAATAGCGGAAATTTCGCCAATGTCCCCGTTAAAGACCTGTTCGTCGGGATTGTTCACCAGTTGAAGTACCTTATCATGGACGCGAAACAAATGGTCGCCATAGGTAAGTTCGCGTTTCTGCTCATCCGGAGGATTAAAAAGTTCCTGAAGCGCCACGTTGATCCGCTCGATTCCGGCATTGCCGCGATAAATCGGTGCGAGTACCTGAATATCTTTCGGATGATACCCCTTCTTCTCCGCAGCAGCCGATACTTTGCAAATAAGATCAACAACTTGATTCTGGTGACACGTGAAGAATCGGCGGTCTTTTTTTGGTTCCGTTAAATCTGTGAGTTTGCCTTCCTTAATCTCGTGTGCGAGTTCAATAATCGATGATCCTTGCGCCTGGCGAAAAATATCGGTCAGACGGATCACCGGGATCGCTTCTGACTGAATTAAATCGCTCAGCACCTGGCCTGGCCCAACCGACGGCAACTGGTCTTCATCACCGACAATTACCATTTTCATTTCTTCCGGCAATGACTTCAGAAGCTGGTTGGCAAGCCAGATATCAACCATCGACATCTCATCAACAATCAGCAGACTGCCCTCAATCGGATTATCTTCATCATGTGCATAGCCTGCGCCGCCATTCCACCCAAGCAGTCGGTGAATCGTTACAGCAGGAAGTCCGGTTGACTCCTTCATCCGCTTTGCCGCTCGCCCGGTTGGGGCAACCAGCAGAATCGGATACGGATGATCATCATCATAATCCTTAGGATCGAGCGAATAGCTGTTCAGCTCAGCGTATACCTCAACAATACCTCGAATGACCGTTGTCTTCCCGGTACCCGGTCCGCCTGTCAAAATCATGATCGACGATTGAATCGCTTCGCGAATGGCGCACTGCTGACTCTCCGCATATTGCATCGTCAGCTTGTCCTCCACCTTTCCAAGTGCTTCGAGAAATTCACTCTCCGAGTATTCATCCTCAGGCTCTTGTTCAATCAGCTTCTGAATCCCTGTAATGATCCCTTTCTCCGCAAAAAACAGCTGAGGAAGATAGAGATGGTCATCGTCACGCACCAAATTCCCATCCTTTTCAAGTGTATCCAGCTCCCGTATCAGATCATCCTCGCTGATCTCTTCTGTTGAGGTCAGTAATTGACGCACTTCGGCAATTGTTTCCTCCTCAGGCATGAATACATGACCATCATTCATTGCCCGCTCATTAAGCCAATACAAATAAGCGGCTTGAATCCGGCTGGGATGATTGCCCGATATGCCCAGTCCGGCGGCAAGCTCGTCCGCACGCTGAAAGCCAATACCTTCAATATCTTGAATCAGTTGATAAGGGTTGTCCTGAATCACTTCCAAACTTTCATTACCGTACGCCTGATAGATTTTCATCGCCAGCTGTGAGCCGAAACCCAGATCCGACAGACCGATCAATATTTTTTCCAGACCCTCATTCTTCAACAATGTACCTGTAATCATCGTACTTTTCGCTTCATCGAGCTTCGGTACCCGACTGAGGCAGGATGGGTCATTAAGAATCTCGGAGATAGCATTCTCCCCGAGTTCATCGACAATCGCTTCCGCAGTCTTCTTGCCAATACCGGGAAAAAGGTCTCCGGACAGATAGCTGATCACACCGGATTTGGATTTAGGCAGCAATTTTCGGTAACTTTCTACTTCGTATTGCTGTCCGTAGCGCGGATGCGTTTTCAGCTTTCCCGCAAATTGATAGGTTTCATAAAGGTGGACGGCGGGAAAGAAACCAACCATCGTAATCTCTTTTTCGCTGATCGGTTCATTCGTCTCATTGATTTTGACAATCATCACGGTATAGCCGTTCTCACTGTTTTGAAAAACAATCCGGACCGGTTCACCTTTAATTGAGGTCTTATGATCCGGAAAAAGATCCATTGCGCTTTGTTCCGTCATCCCCGCCATCCTTCCTCTCCATTTTTGCCATTATCGTTTGTTGTCCAGAGTTTTCAATGCGTTTGAAGCAAGAATATGCTGCGGATTCAGCTTCAGCGCACGTTCAAACAATTGGCGCGCTTTTTCTGCTTGATCTCTGAACGCCGCAATCACGCCAAGATTATAATAAGCATCCGCATGCAAGGCATCCGCGCGAATGACCGCAGAAAATTGCTTTTCTGCCGCACTCAAGTCACCTAACTTCGCTAACATGAGCGCGTATTGAAAACGCGCCTCAACATCGGCGCCGTTTAATTCAACAGCGCGCTGAAAGGCAGTAAGCGCCTGACCACTGCGGCCTAATTCAAGCCCGCAACGTCCGATCATATAAAAAAGGTCGCTGTCATTAATACCTGCCTGCTGCGCATCCGTAAAGCATGTCGACGCTTCCTGATAGCGTCCGAGTTCAAACAAAGCATTCCCACAGCCAAAGGACGCAGGCCCATTGGTCTCATCTAGAGACAGGGCCTTTTTAAAAAAGGTAACTGCGCGTCGGCTGTCACCCATCGCAATCAACAGGTTGCCGAAATTGGTGTATCCTGTCGGATCATCCGGATGTGCTGAAATCGCCGCATCAAGTGCTTTTGCTGCTTGTTCATATTTTCTTGCAGCAATTAATTGCTGCACATGCACCATTGTATCCGCCATAACATCCACCACCAAACAAGCATTCTATTAAAGTTGTTCGAAAAGACCAGGGTCAGTCAGACGCTAATCTCCTGCATGCCAGACACCAACCCGTCCCGGGCGCCTAAGATCAAGGAAGCGCATACCTACCTGAGCGAGCGTACTTTCACAAGATATAATGATTTCTGCGTTGTGTATAGGACGTACTTTCACACGACATGATGGCTTTCGCGTTGCGTATAGGTTATTAGCGAAAGGTCATGTGATTTAAAAGATCCTTATTGCCATTTTTTCAAACACCTTTTCTATAAGAGGAAAAAGACCCGGGCTTCAAATCGAAGCCGAGTCTGTAAAATCAAGTACTGTATCTGTCCCTTGGTTCAATATCGTCGCAATTGTTCCTCCGCCGAGACATTCGTCAAAGTCATAGAGAACAACAGACTGCCCCGGTGTCACCGCCCATTCAAGCTCGTCAAAAACGACTTCGATTCGGCCGTCGTCAAGCACATGGACCGTGACCGGACGATCCTTTTGACGGTAACGGAACTTAGCTGTGCAGTGGAACACGCGCTCCTTTGGACTGCCGGAGATCCAATTCACATGATCAGCAATCAGGCCCTGTGAATAAAGAGCAGGATGATCCGCTCCTGGTGCCACATACAAGATATTTTGTTTCAGATCCTTGCCGCACACGAACCATGGTCCACCCGGTCCACCGATACCGAGCCCTTGCCGCTGACCGTTGGTATAATACATCAGCCCGTCATGATAGCCCTTTAACTCGCCGTCGATCGTTCGAATCTCACCGCGGTTAGCCGGAAGATAGGTGCTTAAGAACTCCTTGAAGTTACGTTCGCCAATAAAGCAGATGCCGGTGCTGTCCTTTTTCTCCGCTGTTGCCAAATGATGCTCACGTGCAATGTCTCGGACCTCTGGCTTTTCCAAATCACCGAGCGGGAACATTACTTTTGAGACCTGCTCCTGAGACAGCTGATTCAGAAAATATGTCTGATCCTTGTTTTGATCAGCAGCTCGAATCATCGCTGTTTTCCCGTCACGCTCTTCGACGCGTGCATAGTGCCCGGTTGCCACATAATCCGCACCGAGCGCCATAGCATGATCAAGGAATGCCTTGAACTTAATCTCTTTATTGCACATAACGTCCGGGTTCGGCGTGCGTCCTAATTTGTATTCATCCAGGAAATACGTAAATACGCGATCCCAGTACTGTTTTTCAAAATTCACTGCATAATACGGAATACCGATTTGATTGGAGACACGAACAACGTCCTCGTAATCTTCTGTAGCCGTGCAGACGCCGTTTTCATCGGTATCGTCCCAGTTTTTCATAAAAATGCCGACCACATCATAGCCCTGCTGCTTAAGCAGCAAAGCTGCAACGGTTGAATCCACGCCTCCGGACATACCGACAACGACCCTGGTCTGACTGGGGGATTTCTTCGTCACATTGATTCACTCGCCTTTCCTAAGTTCACGAGGTCGCGGACCGATGCTGCAATAATCCTGCCCGCTTCCCGGAGCCGCTCTTCTTTCATACCTTCACCAAAACTGATACGGATCGAACTTCCGGTCTCCGGAGCTCCCTTTCCGAACATTGCCGTCAAAACGTGGGACGGTTCAACAGAACCCGCCGTGCAAGCCGATCCGCTCGATACGGCGACGCCGGCCAAATCAAGCTTCGTCAACAACGTTTCCACACGTGTGCCTGGAAAATAAAGATTCAGGACTTGAGGCAGAAAATGCTCCGAATTGCCGTTGGTTTTATACGCCACCTGTTCCGCGTCAAGTGTCTCAAGCATGATCTGACGCGCATGCAGATTCTCCTGAATCCGTTCATGGAGACGCTCGCCTACTTTTTCAACCGCACGCGCAAGACCGGCAATTGCCGGCACATTTTCCGTACCTGCCCGGCGTTTGCGCTCCTGATCACCGCCATGCGTATAGGCTTGAAGCGAGAGCCCGTCGCGTACATAAATAAAACCGATTCCTTTTGGTCCGCCAATTTTGTGACCAGCCATTGAGAGCAGATCAATGGGCGTATCCTTCACGTCCATATCGACGGTGCCGAATGCCTGCACAACATCCGTATGAAAATAAGCCTGATGATTGGCTAAGAGGTGGGCAACGTCACGTATCGGCTGAATGGTTCCCACTTCATTGTTGGCGAACATAATCGTCACAAGAATCGTGTCATCCCTCAATTTACTTTTCAAATCATCTATAGAGATTCTGCCTGTCTGATCGACATCCAGATAATCGACCTCAAATCCCTGGCTTTCCAAATACGCGCATGTTTTGAGTACACCATGATGTTCGATTTTCGTCGTAATAATATGTTTTCCTCTATGGCTGTTGGCAAATGCCGTACCGAGAATGGCAATATTATCACCTTCGGTACCGCCGCTTGTGAATACAATTTCTCGACTGCGTGCACCAATATACTTCGCAATCTCGTGGCGGGAATCGTCAACGATCTTGCGCGCCTGTCGTCCGAACGAGTGAATACTCGACGGATTGCCCACCACATTTTGGTAGGTCTCAACCATGATCTGCAGAACCTCCGGATCAATAGGCGTCGTCGCGGCGTGATCAAGATAAATCGGATCCACCTGAAACACTCCTTTTTTATCTCCTGAAACAACGTTCAGGCCGGATTAACTGAGCCGTACCCATTAATCCATTAAATATAGAACATATCCGGGTCTTGGACCTGCGGATCAGAGTCATAATGGATCAAATCGTCCAGTGTCGTCCCTTGCAGAACATCGCGAACCGCATCGCGGATCTTCACCCAAAGCTCGCGCTTTGCCGGATCATCGTCATCCATCACTTCAACCGGCTGAATCGGTCCCTCCAAGACGCGGATCACATCTGCTGCTGTAATTTCACTCGGCGTCTTCGACAGAACATAACCGCCATATGCACCACGAATACTGCTGACAAGTCCGGCGTTGCGCAGCGGAGCGATCAGCTGTTCCAAATAGTGTTCCGACAGATTGTGTTCATTGGCGATCGCTTTCAAAGAGAGCGGACCGCGGCCTTTATTTTTCGCAAGCGCCATCATAATCGTTAGGCCATAACGGCCTTTCGTTGAGATTTTCATAACGTTCACACCTCTTCATTCATCCTAAAACAACTGAGTATTCTAGTTCATTTATAGTCAATCTTTTGTTCCCGTGATTTCAAAAGTAACCCCTGCCTGTCCGTATCCCTGCACGTCATATTACATTCAGCGTGAATCGATCAATGCGAACATAGGAAGTGATCTATGGTAAACTAAGTTCAGACCTTCAATTATTATAGACGAAAATGATTGACGTTGCACGTAATCAAGAATAATTCGCGCAAATATTTATAAATGAGAGGATGATCGGGATGGATCTTTTCGATTTTCCAACCGATGAGCAATCCAATTTAAACGGACGGCCGCTCGCTGACCGCATGCGGCCGCAGACCTTAGACGAATTTGTCGGGCAAGAACAAATTGTCGGTAAAGGTCGTCTCCTGCGCCGAGCGATTCAAGCGGATAAGCTGACGCCCATGATCTTCTTCGGTCCTCCGGGAACCGGCAAAACGACGCTCGCGCACATTATTGCCCGCACCACATCTGCCTACTACGAGCAATTGAACGCCGTGACTTCCGGAGTGGGCGATTTACGAAAAATAATTGCTGCTGCAGAAGAGCGGCTTAAATTTGACCAGCAAAGAACGATCCTTTTTATTGATGAAATCCATCGTTTTAATAAAGGACAGCAAGATGCACTTCTGCCCTCTGTTGAAAAAGGAACCATCATCCTGATCGGCGCGACAACCGAAAGTCCGATGTTCGAAATCAACGCCGCACTGCTTTCACGCTCGCGGCTGTTTCGATTTGAACCATTGTCTGATGACGCGATACGCAAAATCATCGAAAATGCGCTGCATGATAAAAAACGCGGTTACGGCGAAGTGGCCATCCAGCTTGACCGTGACGCGCTGGATCATATTGTCCGCGTTGCCAGCGGTGACAGCCGCACCGCACTGCATGCCTTGGAGCTTGCCGCACTGACCACCGACCCGGATAATAAAGGGATCATTCACATCGATCGCAGCGTTGCCGAAGAATCCATTCAGGAAAAAGTGCTGCAGTATGACAAAAATGGCGACAATCATTATGATACAGTCTCCGCATTTATTAAAAGCATGCGCGGCTCCGATCCGAACGCTACCCTTTACTGGCTCGCGAAAATGATCGCTGCCGGTGAGGACCCGAAATTCATCGCCAGACGCATTTTCATTCATGCGGCCGAAGATGTCGGCCTCGCGGATCCCAATGCCCTCCTTGTCGCCAATGCTGCCGTCACGGCTGTGACATTCATCGGCCTGCCTGAAGCACGCATTCCGCTTGCTGAAGCCGCGCTCTACGTCGCCACTGCGCCGAAAAGCAACGCCGCGGTTATTGGCATCGATCAGGCACTCGCAGCGGTTAAAGAGAAAAAAACCGGCGCAGTGCCGATTCATCTGCGTGACGCTCATTATAAAGGAGCCGCCAAACTCGGTCACGGCAAAGATTATCTGTATCCCCATGATTTTGAAGGTGGCTACGTCACACAAAATTATCTGCCCGAGTCACTGCGTGACAAAGTCTTCTATCATCCGTCACCGCGGGGCTACGAACGAACCGTACAAAAACGACTTGACTACTTTGCCGAGCGAGATCAAAAGGAACGGCAGAAAGGCAATAGGTGAGCTGCAGCCGAATAAAATTGTTTTGAAAAATCGATCGTGTATAAAAGTCTCGCAAGTTGTCAATCCTTTTTACAAATCAACAAGAATGCAAGAAGGAGCATATACCATGACAAAAGTGAGACAAGATGCATGGTCGCACGAAGACGATCTTCTGCTCGCAGAAACCGTCCTGCGCCATATCAGAGAAGGAAGTACACAGCTTGATGCCTTTGAAGAAGTGGGCGACCGGCTGAATCGGACAGGAGCGGCGTGCGGATTCCGCTGGAACGCGATTGTCCGCAGAAAATACGAACAAGCAATTGAAATTGCTAAGAAACAGCGTAAGCAGAAAAAACGCGCCGAGCAGCGTGGACGAACCATTCATCCGGTGAACACCCCTGCCTTCCACGTGATGGAAACTGCTGCACTCTCGGATCCTTCTGAACCCACCTATGCGGCGCAAAGTGCTCAACCCGAGCAAAGCAGCAAAGTGGAAGCTCCCGCCGCAAAACAGACACTCAGCATGACCGATGTCATTCACTACTTGCAGAGTATGCAAAAGGGCAGCGCAACCAGTGATCGGCTTGATCAAGAGAACACGCATCTCAAGGAAGAAAATAACAAGCTGCAAATGCGTGTGAAAGAGCTGGAGCAGGAAGTCGTCGCACTCACCAAGCGGCAGCAAACCGTTGAGGACGACTACCAAGCCCTTATCGGCATCATGGACCGCGCACGCCGCATGGTCGCCTTCCAAGACCAGAATGACAGCTCCGCTCCCGCCTTCAAGATGGATGAGAACGGAAATCTGGAGAAAATTGCGAAGTAAAAAATATATGTACATCAACCCCTGAGGCAAAGGCCTCAGGGGTTTTGCGGCTTCCATTACAAAAAACAATTATAGTGTGAATTTTCTCAATGCATGTATATTATTTCGCTAAATTTAGCGAAATTATTTGTTTAATGCTATAATAACTAAAAAATTAATTATGGTAATTAGACTGTTATCAAAAAGGATGCAATGAAATCTTGTTCATTTAACTGTGGGTGCCAAGAACAAGATGAGCATAAGGCACAACCGGCCTTTTTCAGCAACTTATGCTGTAAAAGGCTTTTTTGATTGGCATAATCTGAGGAGGATTGTAGATGAGACGACTGAACTTCAAAGTTAACAAAAGATTACTGGATAATTTAGAAAATAAAGAACGTCGGATCGATTTGCGAATCCTCGCTTTAAAGAATGAAATTGATAATGTAAAAAGGCAAAGCAGTGAAATAACTACTCGCCTTCGTCACAGTCTTACACGAGTGAACAATATAGAGAATGAAATTAACCAATATTTTAACGGTGATTTACTATGAAGTTTACAGCCACTTTTCCTTCGCGCAAAAAAAACGCAAAACAAATCGATGCAATTCGGGAGCGAGTCAAAACAAAAGAAAAAGAACTGAATGAGTTAAACATACTCTTGGAAAAATTGAAAGCCG
Organism: Sporolactobacillus shoreicorticis; assembly: GCF_024125445.1. Classification (GTDB taxonomy): domain Bacteria; phylum Bacillota; class Bacilli; order Bacillales; family Sporolactobacillaceae; genus Sporolactobacillus; species Sporolactobacillus shoreicorticis. The sequence continues at coordinate 85,353 of NZ_JAMXWM010000012.1, forward strand.
ATGCCCAGCTAAAAAGAGAAGCCTTTGAAAACGACATTAAGGAATCCTATGAACGAATTGAAAAGACATGCCTCATCAATCAGGGTCATTGGGAGCAGCTAAAAAATACGCTTCAAAGCAAAAATGATCAGGCCGGCCATTTATTCGGCAGTTTACGCATCGGTGAACGTCTGCTTTTATTAGGCAGCATTAATGCAGAACAACTAAATCGTGCACTTCATGAACAGGTGTTGCATGGAGGACGAATTGGCGATTTGCTTGTGGATCTCGGCTATGCTGATCGTGAGGAAATTCAACAAATTGTCGGTCAGTCATTTAGAAGACTCTTATTGGGCGAACAACTTGTACAGGCAGGCTGCCTAACACGTGACGAGTTGCTAAGGGCTTTACAGCAACAGGAACAAGTTGGTGGAGATATTGGTGAAATCTTGCTTTCAATGAATTTGATTACTCAGGATCAACTTTATGAAGCACTGGCAGCTCAAAACCAAATTGGGAGAATGGGTGCCTACAATAAAAAGGAAGCTGTAACCAATAAACTACCCGAAAAGGAAGCCCGAAAATTTCACGCCATTGTTATCAATCGCTCATCCGTACGTGTTATTTTAGCTGTGGAAAAGCTTCTTTCTGATTCACAATTAACAGAGTTAACTCATTTGCTTAATGCATCTGTCACACAAGTACTTGCTTCTCCATGGGAAATGGAAATACTTTGGGAGGACATCTACAAAACAGAATTGTTGAATGAAAGCACCGATAAATTAAGGGAAGAACAGCCTGAAAACTCTGCTAGTGAAACATTCTCTTTACCACAAATTCTCGGTATCATCATTATCGCTGCTGTGACTCTAATATCGTTATTTTGGAACTGGTTCCAAACATTAATTATTATTAATATTATTATTCAGCTCGCCTATTTTTCAATGTCTGTAACTAAATTTCTATTTATTATGTATGGAACACGTGAAACGGCACAAATGAGATTTAAAGCAGAAGAAATCGAAGCAATAAACGAGAAGGATTTACCTATATATACCGTTCTGGTCCCAATGTATAAAGAGAGCAATGTCATCCCAAGACTCGTTCATAATCTAAGCCAATTGGATTATCCAAAAAATAAATTGGATATACGTCTGCTTATTGAGCAAGATGACGATGAAGCTCGAGAAGTATTAAAAGCAATGGATCTCCCCCATTATTTTCAAATGATCGTTATTCCTGATGGAGAACCGAAAACGAAACCCAAAGCGTGTAATTATGGGTTAATCCGTGCGCGAGGAGACTATGTCGTAATCTACGATGCAGAAGATCGCCCAGATTCCGATCAGCTAAAAAAAGTTTTTCTAGCATTTCAAAAAAGTTCAGATCAAACCGTCTGCATCCAGGCTAAACTTAACTATTTTAATAGCGAGCAGAACTTGCTCACTCGTTTTTTTACTCAAGAATACAGCAATTGGTTTGAACTGATGCTTCCTGGCGTCATGCAAATGGATATTCCAATTCCGCTTGGCGGGACGTCCAATCATTTTAAAACTCATATCCTCAAAGATCTAGGTGCATGGGATCCATATAATGTTACCGAGGATGCAGATTTAGGTATTCGGCTGTATAAAAAAAGGTACAAAACCAAAGTAGTTGATTCACGAACTCTCGAAGAAGCAAATAGCAGAAATCGAAACTGGATTCGTCAGCGCTCAAGATGGATCAAAGGCTACATGCAAACCTGGCTGGTTCATATGAGGCATCCCGTTAGGCTTCATCGTGAACTAGGCTTTAAAGGGTTTTGGGGAGCACAATTTATGTTGCTCTCATCACCTTTGTTGCCGATGCTGAATCCCATTTTTTGGTCTCTGCTCGTTCTTTGGTATGCGACACACGCTGGATGGATTGATAACTTTTTCCCCGGCCCCATCTATTACTTGGCTGCGGCCCAACTTATTCTGGGAAACTTCCTATTTATTTATACAAACATGGCTGGCACTTACTGGGTTGTTCAAGATTTACACCGCAAAAACGAACAATGGCTTTCTTATGGATTAGTAAAATATGCACTTTTAACACCGATCTATTGGGTTTTAATGAGTATTGCCTCAATAAAAGCACTCTGGCAATTAATTCGCAACCCTTTTTATTGGGAGAAAACGGTCCATGGCTTTGATCAGGAACAAACTCAAGATATTGATATCTCACCGGTTTTTAAAAGCAGGGACATCTAGGGGGGAACGACAATGGACATTAGTATAATCATTCCGACTTATAATGAAGGAACAAATGTTCAAACTATGGTCTCCAGATTAACCAAGGTCATTCTGCCCCTGAATCGGACGTTTGAAATTTTATTTATGGACGACAGCACAGATGATACACCTCAACAGCTGGGAGCTTTATCCGAAAAATACCCTTTTGTAAACTATATTCATCGAGTTGACATGCGGGGGCTTGCCAGTGCGGTAACTGATGGACTAAAAAATGCGAGAGGCAGTATCCTGATTGTCATGGATTCAGATCTACAGCATCCCCCTGAACTCATTCCTGATTTGCTGAACAAAATCAATGAAGGGTATCAGATGGTAATCCCTTCTCGTTTTATTGCCGGTGGAAATGATGGCGGTCTTAATTATTATCGAAAGCTCGTTTCCTGGACAGCTCGAATTATTGCACGATTAACCTTGAAACGGCTCAGGAAAACTACAGATCCAACAAGTGGTTTTTTTGCTGTTCGAAAATCTGCTTTGGAAGGAAAGGAATTCCATCCTATTGGATGGAAAATTATGCTGGAAATTATTGTTCGGGCAAACATTGATCAGATTGCTGAAATTCCTTATCATTTTCAGGCCAGAGATCTGGGCAGTTCAAAAATGAATGCCGCCGAACAATTAAAGTATCTTATTCATCTGTTTAAGCTTATTTTAGAAAGCGAAGAAGATCGCCGTTTTTATTTATTCTGCCTTGTCGGCAGCAGCGGCGTGGTAATAAACTTGCTTGTCTATAAATTGATGTTATCAATGGGCATGCCAATAATGTATGCTTTCCTTATATCATCGCTTATCAGCATTCTCTCTAATTATTTATTAAACAATGCTTTCACGTGGCGAATGAGACATAAAAGAAAGAGTCGATTTTCCTGGTTTGAACGAATGGTCAAATATGTGATTGTCTCTATTGCGAGTTTATGCGTTTCAAGTGGGGTATTATCATCAGCACACTACCTTCTTCATTTATCACCAATGTTAAGCGGAATGACTGGTATCGCAGCAAGTGTGATCATCAATTTCGTTGTCAATGATAAATGGACATTTACAACCTCAAAAAAGAATTTATCAGATAAGACGGTGATGCAGCATGTCGAAAAGTAATCGCTGGATTCTATTATGTATTGGCACTCTGGTCTTTGGTTCAGAGCTTATCTTCGGTATTTGGATGGCACATTGGAACTACTTTATTCCTGGAGATGCAATTAGCAGAGTTGCCAATGCTTTTTATGTTCTATACAGTCGAGATCCTCACCTAGGAGCAGTCGGCTTTGTTTGGAATCCGCTTCCCAGTCTTTTGATACTACCCATTCTTCTTTTTAATCGCTGGATCCCGGAACTTGCAAATGAAGGTATTAGCGGGGTCATTCTTACCTCACTATTTGCCTCGGCAATGGCCGTATTTTTGTTTAGAAATTTTTCAAGAAGAGGGCATTCTGTCCTAGTCAGTATATTTTTTGTTTTTATCTTTATTTTTAATCCGTTTATGTTTCTCTATGGATCTAACGGGATGAGTGAAACACTGTTTATCTTTTTTATCATCGTCTGTGTAACCTATCTCACCGATTTAATGGACACAGAAAATAATACGATATCATTAATTTTAATTGGTTTTTCATTGGCCTTGGCATTTTTTACAAGATATGAATCAATTTTTTTTGGAGCCGCGCTTTCTCTTTCAGCGGTTGTTATCATTTTAAATCATTACAAGAACAAAGAGTATCATGCACGCACAGTATATCAAAAAATTGAAGCAGCCGAATTAATTATCCTGCTACCGGCAATTTATGGGGGCTTGCTTTGGATCTTTCTGAATTGGTCAATTATGGGAGATGCCCTTTATTTTCTACACTCTAATTATTCCAACTTAGCTCAATCAGAGAACTTAAGTACAAATCCCATTATTGCGCCTGTAATTGGTAATTGGCTGCAAACGATCCAGTACGTACTGCTGAGAAGCATTCCTTTTTCAATACCATTCGTTCTCATAGTCCTGGTCCGGGCCTTTACTGGCAAACTTTTTAAAATGGATTTCTTGTGTCTGGTTATTCTTATACTCTCTGTTCCGTTGATGCAACTGATTATGCTGTACAAAGGGGCCTCCTATGGATGGTTAAGATTTTTTGTCTATCCTCTGCCAATCGTTATGGCATGGCTGCCTTATGAACTTGGAAAACTTAAAACTAAAAAAAAGATTCTATACAAAATAACAACTTTAGCTGTAATCTCATCTCTCATTTTTTCTTCCTATGTGACTTGGCTATTTATGAACAATAGAAAATTCGCACCAGAAGAATATGATGCAATTCATGCTAAACAAAGCCCGACTTATCTAAATAGAATGCTGGCAAAAAGGATTGCTGGCGACTTGGATAAACGTCTGTCTCAACACCCTGATTCGAAAATACTCATGGATTCATTTAATGCCTTTCAAATCATTTTAAATTCCAGGCACAACCAGCAATTGGTAATTACAAGTGATCTTGATTTTGAAAAATCTCTGAATCATCCTGTCAAACATAAAATAACGTACATTCTAGTACCAAAACCGAATGGAGTGGCTTCACTAAACGCAGTAACTAAGCGCTATAAAAATTTCTACTATAGGGGAGCCTCCTTCGCAAAACTTGAGAAAGAGTACGGCGAAGAATGGCGACTTTATCGTTTGTTTAAGCCATCGAGTACAAAGAATAAATAGACTTAAAAGTGATGTAACACAACTGTTTTCATTTCACTACTATTGTAAATATTTTCATGCATAAACATATAAAAAAATTAAAATCGTGCTAACTGCCGCACCTGCTTCTAAATGCAAAGTGATCAACCAGCTAAAAAGTGTTGTGGCACCTTAAACATAAATAAAGGATGAAAAATACACCCAGTGGAACGATGGATCGCGGTGTATTTTTCTTATTAATGTCATTTTGTAGATACCTATACCGCCACATAAGCAGCCTCGAACCTCGAACTTGAGAATTAATTACTACTCACCATTTTCACTGGTTTGTGGCCATGCATTATTCCCGCAGTAGTCAATCTCTATTTAGAAATAACTGAATAAACCAAAAATATATCTAGTAAATTAAGAATAAATTATGCTATAATTAAAAAACTTGTAATAACGTGTAGCGTGACTACATCATATTCGTAAATTAAGTAGTGTAAATGGACTCATAGATTCGTCTGAAAGTTATACAGAAACTCAATTGTTAAAATTTAATGGTGTATCCAGTTACACAATGAGGATATTAAAAATATGTATAGTTATATCGTTTTGTACTCTTTTCTTTTAGGCATTACTCTGGGTTCTTTCTACAACGTCATTGGGCTGCGTGTTCCTGCAGGTCAGTCAATTATTATGCCGCCTTCGCACTGTCCGTCGTGCGGGCGGCGCTTGACTATCCTAGATTTGATACCTGTTTTTTCCTATATCTTTTTGGGTGGGAAATGCAGGACATGCCATAGTAAGATTTCACTGCTCTATCCGATCATTGAGGCAGGAACAGGCTTTTTATTCCTATTCAGCTTTTTGCGAGCTACTTCAATTGAAGAGATGCTTTGTGGTTGGCTGCTTGTTTCATTGCTGATGATCATGCTTGTTTCCGATCTGGAATATATGTTGATTCCTGATAAGATCCTGATGTTTTTCTTGATTTTATTTACAATATTCCGCATAATCTACCACACGAATCCATGGTGGGACGCGCTTGCCGGAATGGCCACTGGATTTGCTTTGCTCGCGCTGATCGCTTTAATCAGCCATGGCGGGATGGGTGGCGGCGATGTAAAGCTTTTCGCAGTCATGGGGTTGCTCGTCGGCATGAAACTCGTTATTCTCGGCTTTTTCCTTTCGGCCTTTTTCGGCGCGATAATCGGCATCGGCGGCCTGATTCTGGGATTCATTAAGCATCGCCAACCCGTGCCCTTTGTACCTTTTATCGTCCTAGGTATGCTGACAAGCTTTTTCTTTGGTGACCGTTTGATCGCCTTTTATCTGAACTTAACCTTCTGACATTAGAGATTATTTTTGTTCAGAAAAATGATTGTAAATTTATTCAATCTTACGGTATATCAGTTGTCTTTGACTCAAATAAATTATTTGAATAACGTTCTTATTTCGCATTATTTGCTTATCGAGAAACGTGTCAAACAATCAAACTGCGTAATATGATGTAACAACAGTGCCGGTTAAAGCAAGTCCCCGAAAAGTTAAAACCAATTTCTGAGGCAAACCTTATAATCGCGTTACTGCGTTTCATTGGTTACGTGTTGAAAATTAAATTTGGGAATCCGGTTGTATTTCCGCCCTCTTCGATCTAACTACTTTAATGAGTCCTTTGTTTGACTTTGCTTTGCGAATTTCAACTACATAATAAAACATAAAAAAACCGAAACCTAGGCTAATCTGTATCCCTTGTTTCGGTTTTATTTTTTTCAAATAAAAAAATCCCGAACGTGCCGTTGCGAAGCCGCAGCTTTGAAACCCGCACTTATAAGCAGGTGGGTGCCCTGTTCCACAGTTTGCGGGTCCCTAGCGGGGCATGCGCTCCGGGTGAAAACTTCGGACTCCCTATCAAAACATGTTCGGTCAAAACATAACGACATTCGACTAACACTTCAGGATCTCTTCTTAACTTGTGTACTTATTGTAGCATATCTGTAAGCGCTTATCAAGGCAAATTGGCTTGAACCGTGCCAACTGCTTATTTAAGAATTGCTGCAACATCAAGATGCAGTTCGCTCAATTGTGCCTGACTCACTTCGCTTGGTGCTTTAGTCAACACGTCGCTTGCGCTTGCAGTTTTTGGGAAGGCAATCGTATCGCGCAGACTTGCGCGGCCGGCAAGCAGCATCACAATACGGTCGATACCGAGCGCCATGCCCCCATGTGGTGGAACGCCGTATTCGAAGGCGTCCAGCAAGAAACCAAATTGCTTTCTCGCCCGTTCCTCAGTGAAACCGAGCAGCTTGAACATGCGTTCTTGCATCTCAGGGTCACTGATACGTTGCGAACCGCTGCCGAGCTCGAAGCCATTCAAGACTATATCAAACGACTGGGCACGTACACTGCCCGGATCACGGTCAATGCGGTCAAGGTCTTCAATAACCGGCATTGTAAATGGATGGTGTTCAGCCACATAACGGTGCTCTTCTTCGCTATAAGTAAGCAGCGGAAAGTGGGTCACCCACAGGAAGTTGAATGCCGATTCATCAATCAGGCCGAGCAGCTTGCCGAGATGCAGACGCAGTGCTCCAAGGCTATCGGCAACAACTTTTTTCTTGTCGGCAACAAACAGCAGCAAGTCACCCGGTTCGGCATTTGTACGTTCGATGATCCGCGCATTTAATGATTCGTCAAAGAATTTTGCAATCGGCCCTTTCATGCCGCCCTCTTCAACTTTCAGCCAAGCAAGCCCCTTGGCGCCGTATGGCGAAACGATGCCACGCAGATCCTCGTCGACCTGCTTACGTGAGAACTGGGAAGCGACACCTTTTGCGTTAATCGCTTTGACCAGACCGCCCTTTTCTTGAACTTCCTTAAACACCTTCAAGGTACTGTCGGCTGCAATATCGGTCAAGTCGATCAGCGTCATGTCAAAGCGGGTATCCGGCTTATCGCTTCCATACAGATCAATAGCCTCTGCATAGGTCAGGCGTTTGAATGGCCGAGGAATATCAATCCCTTTAACCTCTTTCATCATACGGACAAGCATTTCTTCAATCATATTCTGGAACGTTTCGACCTCAAAGAAAGACATTTCCATATCGACCTGAGTAAATTCGGGCTGCCTGTCGGCACGCAAGTCCTCGTCGCGGAAACAACGGGCAATCTGATAGTATTTTTCAATACCCGAAGCCATCAGCAGCTGCTTGAAAAGCTGCGGTGATTGCGGCAACGCGTAGAATTCACCCGGATGAACGCGACTAGGCACGAGGTAGTCGCGTGCGCCTTCTGGAGTGCTCTTGGTCAAAATCGGCGTCTCAACATCAAGGAATCCTTTTTTATCAAGAAATTCACGCAAAGTATGCGTAATCTTATGACGCATTTTTAACGTTGCCAGCATTTCCGGACGTCTGAGATCAAGATAGCGATAGTTTAACCTTACATCTTCGGATGCCTCAATATCATCTTCAATTGGGAACGGCGGTGTCTTCGATTTGTTCAGCAAAGTGATTTCGCTGATCATCACTTCAATCGTTCCGGTTTTAATTTTTTCATTGATGGCTTCAGGATCGCGTTTCGTCACTTCACCGCTGACGGTCACGCAATATTCGCTGCGCAGCTTATCTGCCTTATTCCATGCTTCCTGATTCACCTGCGGATTAAATACAATCTGAACAATGCCCGACCTGTCGCGCAAGTCAATAAAAATAACACCGCCTAGGTCTCTTCTTTTCTGCACCCAGCCGGCCAGTGTGACCGTTTTTCCGGCGGACGCTTCGGTTAATTCACCGCAATTTGCGTTGCGATACATGGTATTCCCTCCATCATTATGAATCATATTTTTTTCTTTAGATAATCAGTTAAAGTGGCGAACGCGACTTCATCCTGAGATCCGTCGGCCATATTCTTGACAACGGCTTTTTGCACATTCAGCTCTTCATCGCCGATCACCACAACAAATTTTGCCCGATCGCGATCCGCCTGTTTGAATTGGCCTTTGACCTTGCGCACCATATAATCTTTGTCTGCCTGCAAACCGGCCTGACGCAGTTGATTCAGCAGCACCGGCGCCTTCTGTTCGGCTTTATCGCCAATAGCGACGATGAAACAGTCAAGCGACGGATCCGAGTCGAGCGACACACCTTCAACGTCTAATGCAAGTAGAAGCCGTTCGATACTTAAAGCAAACCCGATACCCGGTGTTTCCGGCCCGCCGAGCTCGCTCACAAGACCATTGTAACGGCCGCCGCCCATAAGCGTCGTAATGGCTCCCTGACTCGCGCCCATGATCTCGAATGTCGTATGATTGTAATAATCAAGCCCGCGGACCAGTGTCGGATCGAGTTCATAATCAATACCCATCTCGTTCAGAATCGTCTTAACCTTAGCAAAGTAATCACGAGAAGCTTCATTCAGGTAGTCAATGATCGACGGTGCGGTCGCCATCAACGGATGATTGTGATCCGTCTTACAGTCAAGAATACGCAGCGGATTCTTCTCTAAGCGTTTCTGACAATCCTCGCAGAACTCGCCAATGGACGGCTTAAAGTGAGCGATCAGTGCCTCGCGGTGAGCAGCACGGCTTTCCGGATCGCCTAAACTGTTCAGGACAAGCTTCAAGTTCTTCAATCCGAGCTTCCGGTAAAAAGTCAGCGCAAGTACAATGATTTCAGCATCAATCGAAGGATCCGCCGACCCGAGCGCCTCACAGCCAAACTGCGTAAACTGACGATTGCGTCCTGCCTGCGGGCGTTCGTAGCGGAACATCGGCCCGATATAATACAATTTTTGCGGTTGGCTCGGCTGGCCAAACAGTTTGTGTTCGACATAAGCGCGCACAAACGATGCCGTTCCCTCTGGTCTCAGCGTTAAATCACGATCGCCGCGGTCCTTAAAACTGTACATTTCTTTCTGCACAATGTCGGTTGTATCACCGACACCGCGCTGAAACAGATCTGTAGACTCAAAGATCGGCGTTCTCATTTCCTTATAATTGAAAAGCGCGCAGACTTCTCGAGCAGCAGCTTCGATTTTCTGCCACTTAAAAGCATCTTCCGGCAGAACATCATAAGTTCCGCGGGGAATTTGAATGGTCACAAGTGTTCCTCCTTCAACTTTTTCGCAAGATCCGCAGCACATTACCTGCCACGGCTTAATACATCCTTAATTCTCTCTAATCAAAATGAATGCATGAAAATAAAATAAAAGCCCTTGTCCATCGGCGAGCCGACAGACAAGGGACGAATGAACTTCGTGGTGCCACCCTCATTTGAAACATCAACATGTTTCCTCTGAATACCGGTTAACGCCCGGGCACGACTCATCCTACTGATCGCATCAATGCATTGTTCAGACAAGCGCCTCAGGAGTGTCTGTTTTCGGAAATCTATGCCGGCACCTTTCAGCCCATGGATGCCTTCTCTTATTAGCTGATCAATCCGAAAATCTCTCCATCACTGGCTTTGTTCGTTCTTCTATACTACGTATCTTCACATAAAATGTCAAGGTTTAGCGCAAATCTTTGAACCCGCTTTGATTAATGGTTTTTACTTTCGACAATCAGCGTAACCGGACCGTCGTTCACAAGAGAAACGGCCATATCCGCGCCGAAAACACCGGTTTCAACATGAAGACCGTATGCCCTCAGTTTTTCATTAAACACTTCGTAAAGCGGTTCGGCAATCTCCGGACGCGCCGCTTCGATAAAGCTCGGACGTCTGCCCCTCGATGCATCACCATAGAGTGTAAACTGAGACACAGATAAAACGGCTCCCTCAGCGTCAACGATCGACCGATTCATTTTGCCTCCGTCATCCTCAAAGATACGCAAACCAGACAGTTTATCAGCGACATACTGAAGATCATTTTCTGTGTCACCGGTTTTTATGCCGACTAAAAGGAGCAGTCCAGCGCCAATTTTCCCTACCGTTTTGCCATCGATGTCGACCTTAGCGCGCTTAACGCGCTGCAATACAACCCTCATTTTTTAGAAATCACCCTTTTCTATTGCATCACGCGGCGAACCGAATAGATATCGGGAATCCGCTTGATTTTCTCAACGACTCGATACAGATGATCAATATTCGTGATCGCGATCGTCATGTTGATGGTCGCCACTTTGTTTTTATCGGCGCGGCCGGAAATACCATTAATGGCTGTGTGCGAATCGGAAACGCATTGGAGCACTTCATTGAGCAGACCGTTCCGGTCAAAGGCAGTCACCTCAATATCGACGTTGTATTCTTTTGATTTTGATTCATTGCTCTCCCATTCGACCTTCATCAGGCGTTGCTCCTCTTCATTTTTGATATTCGGACAATCCACACGATGAATGGTGACACCTCTCCCGCGTGTAATATAACCGACAATCGCATCACCTGGCACTGGATTACAACAGCGTGCAAGACGAACAAGCAAATTGTCAACACCTTTAACGCGCACGCCAAGCGACGTCTTCCGATGGTTGTTTGTGTTCTGCTTTGGTTCAGACAGTTGCCTCATTCGTTCCTCTGCTTCTGTTGGTTCCGAAGCCTTGTGCTCGTCGTCGGTGAACCGAGTAACAACCTGCTTGGCCGTAATTCCGTTATATCCAATTGCTGCAAACAGTTCATTTTCATGGGAAAAATTAAACTTTTTTGCTACAGCAATGATTTTATCCTCAGTCAGGTTATCCTTTATGCTTACATTCTGACTACGGCATTCCTTTTCAAGCATCTCACGGCCCTTTGCCACATTTTCCTGACGTTGCTGGCGCTTGAACCACTGCCTGATCTTATTCTTTACAGCCGAACTCTGGGCAATCTTCAGCCAATCCCGGCTCGGTCCGTAGGAATGATTCGAGGTCATAACCTCGACAATATCGCCGGTCTTCAGCTTGTAATCCAGCGGCACCATCTTGCCATTAACGCGCGCACCAACCGTTTTGTTGCCGATCTCGGTATGAATCCGATAGGCGAAATCAATCGGTACTGATCCGACCGGAAGCTCGATCACATCCCCCTTAGGCGTGAACACAAATACGGTGTCCGAAAACAAATCCATCTTTAATGATTCCATGAATTCCTTGGCATCGTCGGTTTCATTCTGATACTCAAGAATTTCACGAAACCAGGTGAGCTTGTCCTCAAATTTGTTATTGATATTTCGAACCTTGCCCTCCTTGTATGCCCAGTGCGCCGCAATTCCGTATTCCGCAACATCATGCATTTCCTCAGTTCGAATCTGGACCTCAAGCGGATCTCCCTTCGGCCCGATTACAGTGGTATGGAGCGACTGGTACATATTGGCTTTTGGCATCGCGATATAGTCTTTGAAACGACCGGGCATCGGCTTCCAATGTGTGTGGATAATGCCAAGAATAGCATAGCAGTCCTTAATGCTTTTGACGATAATCCGGACCGCGAATAAATCGTAAATTTCGTTGAACTGCTTATGTTGATTCACCATTTTGCGATAGATGCTGTAAATATGCTTTGGGCGGCCGGAGACCTCAGCATCAATATGTACGGATTTTACATACGCCCTCAATCCCTCAACTACCTGAGCAATATAAGCTTCGCGTTCTTCACGTTTTTGTTTCATTAAATTGACAATTTTATAGTATTGCTGTGGCTTCAAATAACGCAGCGAGATGTCTTCGAGCTCCCATTTAATTGCGGAAATACCGAGTCGATTGGCAAGCGGCGCGTAAATCTCCAATGTTTCATTCGCTTTTTGAATCTGCTTCTCGGCACTCATATATTTTAACGTCCGCATATTATGCAACCTGTCGGCAAGCTTGACAATGACACAGCGCAAATCACGCGCCATGGCGACAAACATTTTACGGTGGTTTTCTGCCTGCTGATCTTCTTTTGATGTGTATTCAAAATTTCTCAGCTTCGTCACGCCATCGACAAGCTCAGCCACGTTATCTCCGAATGCTTCGCGAATGTCTTCCAAAGTAACCGGCGTATCTTCTACAACATCATGAAGAAAGCCGCTGATTATGGTAATGACATCCATATTCAATTGCACAAGAATACCCGCGACCTCAATCGGATGCATTATATAGGGCTCGCCCGACCTGCGGACTTGTCCCTTGTGCGCGTGATCGGCAAAACGATAGGCCTCACGGATTAATTCAATATCTTTTTTATCTAAGTAGGTTGAAGCTTGCTGTATAAGTTCTTCCATCGTCATAATATCATCACCTGTATGCCGGACCCTTGCCGGTTCTGCGAATCAAATCTTTAAATCACCCAATTTAGTAATTTCAGACAAATAAATAAAAAAAGAAGCAAGGCAGCCAACAAGCCGGCGACTATGGTCCCGCGCAATTGGCACCTATTAGGACTATTATCAAAGATAAAACCAATAAAGTAAAGGATTTACATTCCATTCTGTCCATCCTGCAGGTGGACAAAACCTCCTAATTGTTATGATTCGCAGTGAGAAAAAGAGAGTGCCTAATTCCAGGCACTCCGGAGCATTTCATTTAATAGTGAATTAAAGAAAGGACATCATAATCTTTAAGCAGCCTTGAGCCGTTGAGTTCGGTCAATTCAATTAAAAAAGCGACTCCGGCAATCACGCCGCCTAATTGTTCGACCAATTGAATGGTCGCCTCAATCGTACCACCGGTTGCAAGCAAATCATCGGTGACAAGCACACGCTGCCCCGGTTTAATTGAGTCTTTATGAATACATAGCGTATCAATACCGTATTCCTTCTCGTAGGAAACCGTCGCAACTTCACGCGGCAGTTTACCCGGTTTGCGGACAGGTACGAAACCAAGTCCTAATGAATAGGCAAGCGGTCCACCGATGACGAATCCGCGTGCTTCCGGTCCGACGATCACATCCGCGTGCTTGCTTTTTGCGAAAGCTGCCAAGTCATCAATGGCTGAACGGTAGACCGCTCCCTCCTCAAGCAGCGATGTAATGTCTCTGAAATTAATACCTGTCGTCGGAAAATCCATGACCGACTTTATATACTTTGCATAATCCATATTGCGCACTCTCTCCATTTCAATAAATGCTCTCGTTTATCTGACTGTGCATCGCTGCAAAATCGCATTATATTATTTTAAAACGCGTTCATGCATAAACTGTGCCATGATCCACTGCTTCAGTTCGCCGATCGGCGAATAGCAGAAACGTGCTTCCAATCTGCGCTGCATCTTCTCTTTACGGTACGTGTCGGAGGATGTTAGCGGCGCTTTAACCGGAGAGGGGTTCTCAGTTAAGAAACCCTTCTCTATTTTAACAAAACCGAGTTCAAAAAACACCTGGGTCATCAAAGAAATCGACTGCTCACTCCAACCTTTATAGCCTGCGATTTGACGAATCATTTCCTGAACATCGAAGGAATGCCTTTTGCGGATTAGCGCGTAATACCACACAAAGTGATCGCGTTCCGGAAACACTGTGAAGTAGTGGTCTTCCGGGTGATAAAAGATGCAGTAAAAGCGGTTAAGCTGCGGATTGCTTCCTATCATGTCTGCGAGTTGTGCCTCATCATCTGGGAGATCAAGAAATGCAACAGCATCTGATGGAACAGACATGCCGGACTCATATACCTGCACGATACCTTCGAGCTGAAAATGTGCCGCAGTTTCCGGCTGAAAGGCAAGCAGGGTTACGGAATCCTCTACAAGCTGTGCCGTTTTTTCATGAATGTCGCGCACAGAACGCCAATCATACACTTGAATACCCTCAACACAAAGATCACGAATCAGTAACTGTACTTTTCTAAAGCCGTTCCATTCATTAATTCCTAACTCACCGACTGCAACTAAGTGGTCATTTGGTGAAATACGCGACATCCAGCTGCCAAATCCGAATCCAATTGCTTCGAGTTCTTTTTCGCCACCCTTAAGTGTCACCTTTAAATGATTGTTATTACGTCCAACAGCACCGAGCTTTGCTAAAGGTGCTTGTTCAATCTGAAACAGCGGACGCGGATTGTCCGTGCCGAACGGAGCAAGCTGCGCCAATTCTTCAATCAGATCTACGGAAAGATCATCAACTGAAGAAACACCGTCTATGGTCAATTGAGGAACGAGGTCTTCAGGCTGCAGCACACGAGCCGCGGCATCTGCAAAGGCCTTCCGAAAGGCATCGATCTCGTTTTTCGCAACCGTCATCCCTGCCGCCATCTGATGCCCGCCAAACTGAATCAGATAATTCGATGCGTCTTTCAATCCCTGATAAAGATTGAAGCCTTCGATACTGCGTCCGGAACCTTTAGCAATACCGGTTTCTTCATCAATACTGAGAATAATCACGGGGCGGTAATATTTGCCAACGATTTTCGACGCCGCAATGCCGATAACGCCTTGATGCCAATCTGTACCCGCAAGGACGAGTGCTTTATCGCCTCGACTTATATAGCCCGCAGCTTGTGCGTCAGCCTCCCTGGCTATTCTGTCAACAATTGCTCGCCGATCTTGATTCAGCGAATCTAGCTGTTCGGCAAGCGCCGCGGCCTCGCTCACATCTTCAGTCAGCAGCAGTTCAAGCGCAGCTCTTGCGTCATTCATGCGTCCTGCGGCATTCAGTCTCGGCGCCATTTGAAAACCGATCACATCGCTGTCAACCATTCCCGCCCCGGATGCTTTTATCTTGAGTGCGTCAATCCCCGGCAGCGATCCCGCATTCATCGTTTTTAATCCTAGATAAGCAATCAAACGATTTTCATCAACAAGCGGTACGAGATCGGCAATCGTTCCGATGGCGGCGAGTGCCACCAGTTTCTCATCGAATGTATCCGATGGGCAGATCGCTTGTGCAAGCTTGAGTGCGATCCCGGCACCGGACAATCCCTTAAAGGGATAAGGGCAGTCTTTCTGCTTCGGATTTAGAATGGCAAAAGCTTCCGGCAGCTGATCCGGCGGCTCATGATGATCGGTGATCACATAATCAATCCCCATTCTCTTCGCGCATTCGGCAGGATCGCTAGCTGCAATGCCTGAATCGACGGTTATAATCAGTGTTACGCCGTCCTTCTTCGCTTGTTCGACCGCACCCACATTAGGCCCGTATCCATCCTTGAACCGGTTCGGAATGTAGTAGGATACATGAGCGCCGATTGACGTCAATGCGCGAATCAGAATAGCAGTCGACGTCACTCCGTCTGCATCATAATCACCAAAGACGCGAATCTGTTCCCCGTTTGTTACCGCTTTGCTAACGCGGACAACAGCTTTATCCATGCCCTTCATTTTCATAGATTCATAGAATTTCATGCTTTCGCAGTGCAGGAAGTGTTTGGCTTGTTCCGCATCGTCAAATCCTCTTGCAACCAATAAACGAGCAGTAAGCACAGAAATATGCAGCGACTCTGAGAGCCGCTGCATTTTTTCTTCATCAACCTTTTTTATCTTCCAATAATTTTTTGATTTCAACATCCGCCCTCGCGCTCCCTCAACAACCGGTTCCTCGCTTGGCCGGATTTTTATTTTTGTGACCGACGCCTCGCGGTCCGTGATTCGCTTGATGTCTCTTCACCGCTCAGATCAACTTTCAAACGTTCGGAATCCTCAGGATGCAAATCAATTATTCTTCGAAGTTCACGTTCCAGTTTGCCGATTCGATGACGCTGTTTGTAAATCGTGGAATACGTGAACAACCCGATAAGCACTGCTCCGATCAGCAATGATCCGATGATCACAAGAATGAGTGGCAGCCGGACAACGCCGAACAGAAAGCTGAACCCCACGGTTTCCACATTAGCAATGGAAAACAGAACAATAATTAATGTGAAAATGAGTACGAGGAGTATTCTCCACTGTTTTTTCATTCCGGTACCTCCATTTCTCCATTAAAAATTATGCCTGAGTCTGTACAGTTCTCTTTTTCTTCCGCCTGTCAAGATAGCGAACCTTCATGACCGCCCATAAAGGACAGGCGATACAGATTGACGAATACACGCCGCAAAGCAGTCCGACAAAGAGGGCAAGCGTAAAGTTACGGATTGATTCACTGCCGAAGATCAGCAGCAGAACAACCGGAATCAGCACGGTAAGCACCGTGTTCAATGATCGCGTCAGTGTTTCGCGGATACTCAGGTTTACGATTGCACCGAATTCCTCAATCGTTGAAAGTCTCTTTCTGCTCAGCTTAATGTTTTCACGCACACGGTCAAACGTCACAATCGTGTCGTTAATTGAATAACCGACAATCGTAAGCACAGCAGGAATAATCAAAATATCAACTTCAAGATGAAACAGGCTGAATACGGTCACGATGAAAAACGCGTCATGGATCAGCGCAAGCACCGCCGTTAGACCTTGAAGAAATTCAAAACGAATCCATACATAGATGATAATACCGATTGAAGCCAAAACCAGAGCGAATAGACCGTTCTTCGCAAGATCGCGTCCGACTTGCGGAGAAACCATACTGACGTTTGGCTCGATGCCGAACTGTGCTTTGATTTTGCTCTTAATCGCCGCAATTTGGTGCTGATTCAGTTCTTCGTTGATGCGGACAGTCGCAATGTTCTTATGGGTTCCGGAAACAACCGGTCGTTCCGGGTCATAATTCATTGCGCGAAAAGTCTGGTCAACCTTTTCAATTGAAATTGGCTCAGTGCTCTGCACATCGACACGTGTACCGCTTGAGAAATCAATCCCCAAATTGAGCTTGAAAACAAAAAGTGAAAGGATACCCAAAATAATCAGCGCAGACGAAATGACAAAGAAAACATTTCGGTGCTTCATAAAATCAAAGTGATCGTAAAATTTATTGTAGTGTTTGTAATCCATTTTTTCATTTAGTTCCACGAATATCACTCCTCTTCACGCCGAACAGCCATGGGTGATTATTAAGCGCACGGCTGTGAACCAGAAGGCCAAGCAGCAGACGAGCACCATAAACCGATGTCACGAAGGTGACAACATTGCTGATCAGCAACATGACGGCGAATCCCTTGACAGCACTGGTTCCCAAGGCAAACAGAACAGCAGCGGCAATGATCGTCGTCAGGTTAGCATCGATAACCGTAGGCAGTGCCCGCTGATTCCCGGCTTTAAACGCAGAAATTATTGATTTTCCGCTTCGCAGCTCATCTTTAATTCGTTCAAGTGTGATAATGTTGGCATCGACAGCCATCCCTACCCCGAGAATCATGGCGGCAATACCCGGCAATGTGAGCACCGCCTGCAGTCCGACAAATACGGCCATAACAATGATGCTGTAGAAAACCAGAGTCAGGTCCGCAATCAGCCCGCCTAAACGATAGAACAAGAGCATGAACAGCATGATGGCCGCGACGGCAAGCGCACCTGCGTAAATCGTTTCTTTCATGGAGTCTTGTCCGAATTGAGCGCCGACAGAAGTGGAATATTTTTCAACCATTCGAACCGGCAGTGAACCTGAGTTCAGTAAGTCCTTCAGGTTTGTCGCCTCTTTAGCCGTAAAGCTCCCGGTAATCTCAACATCGGACGTATTCAGTTCTTGATCCACACTAGGATCGGAGATGAATTTTTGATTTGTTTTGCCCGATTCTTTAGCATAAGAATTGCCTTTTTTATAATCCATCCAGATCACGAGAACATTTTCGCGTTTTAATGGATCATAACTTGCAATTTTCTTTGTCACACTGGCGAATTTCTTCGGATCCTTCAGCTGCAAGGTAACCATCGGCTTGTTCATTTGGTCGAAAGCAACCTTTGCCTTGCCCGGTTTCAGGTCCGAGCCGTCCATCATCAATCTGTCTTTATAATCGCGGAATTCCAGCTTCGCCGTTGTTGACAGCAGCTGACGCGCACGTTTTTCATCTTTAACGCCCGGAAGCTGGACACGAATCCGGTGTCCGTTTTCAATCGAAATATTCGGTTCGCTGACACCGAGCACATTGATCCGCTTATTGATTGCCGCGACCGCGTTGCTCATTGTATCGCTGTCAATTTTTTGGCCTGCCTTAAGTGGTTCGACCTGATACAGCACTTCGAAGCCGCCTTTAAGGTCCAGTCCCAAATTTACCCTATGTATGATGGGATTTACTGCAAAACCAATGATGACCCCCAGCACAATTAAAAGCGCAAAAAAGGAAAAAATCGGTCCTTTTTTTACCATTATCTAAGCTTGCTCCCTTCTCTTTGTCGGCCCTCGTTTGCTACGAAAGCCTTCCCGTCTACGAACTGCATTTATCCAAACAGTGAGCTGTCCATTTCATTTGAGCTGTTTTTAAACAGATCCAAGCGCAGTTTGTTCATGTAATCATTCACTGTCAACGCCATGACCGCAGCCACCACTTCATGTATTCGTTCGGGTTTGTCCTCTTTCTTTTTCTCCAAAGATTCTTTAACAAATTGCCAGAATTCATCCATTTTCAAGTGATTAAGGCCGAGCAATTGAAACTCATTTAATTTACTTTGCAGAAACGGCTCAATGATCGTCCGCCACTTTTCCATATCGTTCAATTCATCCGGCATTTTGATTCCTCCCCATAAAGCCTATAATAGCATATTTGCGGTTGAATACGAAACACAAAAACAGATGTCAACCTGCCTTTTTCTGCAAGGCTTGTCATGCTTGGACCCTTTTGATGCATATACTCTACTACGGCCGCGGAATTTCCTTTCCCAACACGGTCGCAAGCCACATCATTTACTCACTTGTGAATTTGCAAACAAAGGCGGGCCGCTCATGACACGACAATCTTTTTTAAAAGGCTCTTTTATATTAATGACAGCGGGTCTGATTACCCGCATTCTCGGCATGATCAATGGGATGGTGCTTGCTCGCGTGATCGGTGACGAGGGAGTCGGCCTGTTTATGATGGCGTTTCCTGCCATGCTCCTGGTCGTAACGCTCACCGAGCTTGGTTTGCCGGTCGCGATATCAAAGCTTGTTGCTGAGGCGCAGACGTTTGGCAACTTTCGTAAAGTTAAATTGGTACTCGCCTGGTCGCTGGCTATTGTCGGATTCTCCAGTATCGTACTGACCACAGTCATGTTGATCGTGATTCCAATATCGGCGAACTATTTATTCGCCGACACACGCGTTATCTATCCTTTGCTTGCTATAACACCGGTGATCCCAATTGTCGCCGTAAGCTCTGTTTTACGCGGCTATTTTCAGGGAATCCGCAACATGAAGCCTTATGCCTATTCAGGAATTGTTGAACAGGTTGTTCGGATTTCGCTCGTCGCAACACTGGCTAATCTGCTGATGCCTTATGGTGTCGCCTATGCCGCCGCAGGCGCAATGATTGCCGGTTCGGCAGGAGAATGTGCCTCGCTCCTCTACATGCTTTACGTTTTTAAGCATGGAGAAGGCATAAAAATGAAGGGTCGCAAGAAAAGATCGCTAAAAGGGACGCGTGAAGTTCTTCGCGACCTGCTTCGAATCGGGCTGCCGACAATGGGCAGCCGTCTGATTTCATCGCTCAGCAATTTCTTTGAACCTATGATCGTCTCACATGCACTCGTTATCGCCGGATATTCAATTGCCTGGTCCACACAGCTTTATGGACAGCTGACCGGATACGCAATGACACTGCTGCTGCTCCCAAGCTTCATCACGCATGCCCTTCATGTCTCGCTTGTTCCGGCAATCAGTGAAGCGTATGCGCGCAAGTCCTTTAATTTGATTCATTACCGATTGAACCAGGCATTGCGCATCGCCATGCTCACCGGCGGTCTTTCGGTAGTTGTCACTTACTCATTTGCTAGGCCGTTGATGGATATTATTTACGACTCACCGGAATCTGCTCAATTTCTCTATATTATGACACCGTTTTTCATGATCTTTTATTTTCAAGCACCGATGCACGCCGTTCTTCAGGCACTTGATTTAGCAAAGGCGGCCATGTATAACACCTTAACAGGAGCGATTGTCAAAACCATTATGCTGTTCGTGCTCACCTGTCGACCAGAATTCGGCATTAAAGGCACCGCGCTCGCTATCTGCACGAATGTTGTTCTTGTCACTGTCCTGCACGCCGCTGTCATGTTTAAAGCCATTGGATTCTCGTTGATTATTCGTGATTACATCCGCACCTTTCTCTTGATTGTTTTCTCAGGTTTTGTTGCCCATCTGCTTATCCAGCGGACATTTACAGCCTGGTCACTTCTTCCGAGAACGCTTGTTATGATCTCGCTGGTCGCTGCACTCTATTTAGTACTTGCGTCTTTCCTCGGTTTGTTGCAAAAAGAACAGCTGAGCCAGCTTCCGATCATCGGAAAGTGGCTCAGTTAATCATGGCGCATGTATTTGTTAAGGTCCATGTAGAAATTTCCCAGAGGATCCATTCTTAAATAGTTGACTTGACGAATATTGCGATAGCCGAATTTTCTCAGCTCCTGCCTGAGCCAGAGCGGTGTTTTTCCAATCTGTTCCAGATTATCGCTTCGCACCTTCCCGTTTTCAATAAGTGAAAGCCCCGGCCGAGGCGGCTCATAATCGGCTTCAAATGGATGCATCGTCTTTTTTCTCATTGAACGGAAATCAGCGGCCTTCAAATATTGAATAAGGTGCTCATGAATCGACCATTTGGCGGCAAAACGATAAAGCCAAAAGCGCGACCGATAAATGAGAATGAGAATCAGGAACGGTGCGAGCAGCGGAATTAACGGTCTCTCCGGCATCACTATCGCCGCAACGGCCAATCCGGAAGCAGAGAATACGAGCACTACGTCAAGACCGGATTGTTCTGAAATCTTTTCACTCAATGACTTTCTGAAACCGATGAACATGAGCAGGGCCAAGCAAAGTATGCGAATCACCGACGTTCCCATTCTGCTTCTCCTCTCTGAATTCTTGATCTATAGGTTTAGTATGGGCAAGCCGGACAATTTCATGAATGGGACAGGTGTCATGATTTTGAACCTGTCCGAATAAGATGGACTATCAGGAATCTCGATTTGCCGCGTCATATCCGGCAAATCCAAATCCTTTTACCAATAAGAGGATGTCGAAAATTTTTGGCAACAGACTTGAAACATTCATTAATGGAGGTGGTAAAATGTCTCGAAATTGGCTTAGTGCTGTCACATACGGAATGATCGCTGCGATCCTCATTGTCCTTGCTTCCGCATTTCTTCTCGCCTCGCTGCTGCGCTTCACAACGTACACGGAATCAAATGGTTCCATCCTTCCCATTGTCATCTCAATTGTTGCTCTTTTCATCGGCGGTGTGATTTCCGGATCAAAGACAAAAGAAAAAGGGCTCTTGATCGGAGCCATCACCGGGCTTGCTTATTGTTTGTTCAGTCTCTTCTTTCAATATCTTGGTCTTGATCAGAGTCCAAGCCTGAATCAGTACCTTTTTTTTGTTGCCAATATTGCATCTGCATCGCTAGGAGGTGCAATCGGCGTCAATCTATTTGCCGGAAAGCATTAATTGTGAAAATCAAAAAAGGGCGACCGCGCGCGGCCGCCTTTTTTTGATTTATTATTTTTCCGTACTTTCTTCAACAGCAGGTTCCGGTGCATTTGCCTTTTTCAGGACCGCGCGGATCGCGTTGCGTTCAAAAGTCAGTTTCGTACCGCCGCAGCGAAGCACTGCTGCCTGATCGTCGATCGAGTCGATCGTACCCTGAAGTCCTCCAACCGTAACAACCTTGTCGCCCTTAGCTAAAGCCGATTGCATCGCTCTTGTTTCTTTAGTCCTCTTTTGTTGCGGGCGAATCAGCAAAAAATAGAAAATTGCTACAAACACCAGCAATGGTAACAACTGCATAAGACTCAATGAACTTCTTCCTTTCTATACTCAAAAGTTTTTAGCACCCGGTTTATTAAACCCATACGATTCAAAGAATTCCTCTCTGAATTCAAGCAGCCGGTCTTCTTTGATCGCAGATCGGACACGCTTCATTAATTTTATCAGAAAATAAAGGTTATGGTAAGTGGTTAAGCGAAATCCGAACGTTTCATTTGCTTTAACAAGATGACGGATGTACGCGCGTGAGTAATTTCGGCACACTTTGCAATCGCAGGATGCATCGATCGGACCAAAGTCATGAGCATATTTCGCATTGCGAATAACAAGCCGCCCATGCTCAGTCATGCATGTGCCATTGCGCGCAATCCGAGTCGGCAGCACACAATCAAACAGATCAATGCCGCGGATGACACCGTCAATCAATGAATCAGGGGAGCCGACACCCATTAAATAACGAGGTTTATCCGCCGCAAGAAGCGGTGTCGTATAGGTGAGCATCTCATTCATTTTTTCCTTTGGTTCGCCGACCGAGAGTCCGCCGATTGCATAGCCCGGAAAATCAAGCGACGCAAGCGTACGTGCCGACAGCTCGCGAAGTTCCTTATATCCGCCGCCTTGGACAATCCCGAACAGCGCCTGGCGTTCAGGATTGACGTTAGCTGCCAGGCAGCGCTCTGCCCAACGGCTAGTTCGTTCTACAGACGTTTTCATATACTCATAAGGTGAATCAAACGGCGGACATTCGTCAAACGCCATCATGATATCCGAACCGAGTGCGTTCTGAATCGCTATCGACTTTTCTGGAGAGAGAAAAAGTTTCTCTCCGTTCAGATGATTGCGAAAATGTACACCCTCCTCAGTTATATCACGTAGCTTGCTCAGACTAAACACTTGGTAGCCGCCGGAATCGGTCAATATTCCTTGATCCCAGTTCGTAAAGTGATGAAGCCCTCCGGCTTCCTGAACAATATCTTCGCCCGGACGAAGCCACAGATGATAAGTATTACTCAGGATGACGCCCGCACCCATCTCTTTTAGTTCCTCCGGGCTCATTGTCTTGACCGTTGCCTGTGTTCCGACCGGCATGAACATTGGTGTGTCAAATGTTCCGTGAGGCGTATGGAGCCTTCCAAGTCGTGCTCCTGTTTTCTTATCCGTCTTAATTAATTCATAGGTAACTGCAGCTTGATTCATTAATGGCTAATTCCTTCCTCAATAAACATAGCATCGCCAAAGCTGAAGAAACGATACCGTTCCTTGACCGCTTCACGATACGCCCTCATGATAAATTCCCGACCAGTGAATGCACTGACCAGCATAATCAGTGTTGACTTCGGCAGATGAAAGTTGGTGATCATTCCGTCAATGGCGCGATATTTATATCCTGGATAAATAAAAATATCGGTCCAGCCGGATGCTTCTTCGAACTTGCCGTCACATTTCTCTGTTATCGTTTCCAGTGTGCGAATAACCGTCGTACCGCATGCAATGATTCGTTTGCCTTCGGCGCGCGTTTTCGTCAGTTGTTCCGCAGCCTGGGCAGACATCTGATAGAATTCAGAATGCATTGTGTGCTCCTCGATCTTGTCCACCTTAACCGGACGGAATGTGCCCAGCCCAACATGCAAAGTGATAAAAACAATGTGTATCCCCTTTTTTTGAATTTCAGCAAGCAATTCCTTAGTAAAATGTAGCCCGGCTGTCGGTGCAGCTGCCGATCCGCGATGCTTGGCATAGACAGTCTGATACAGATCGGGGTCGTTGAGCTGTTTTTTTATGTAAGGCGGCAGTGGCATCTTGCCGAGCGCGTCCAAAACTTCATAGAAAATGCCCTCGTAATGAAAGTTCACGAGACGTCGCCCTTCATCCAGTTCTTCGGTACACTCGCCGACCAGCATCCCATTACCAAATGAAACACGTGCACCCTGATGTACACGCTTTGCCGGCTTTGCCAGGCATTCCCACGTATCTCCTTCTTTCTGTTTCAGAAGCAGCAGTTCAATTTTCGCACCGGTATCTTCTTTATGACCGATCAGACGGGCCGGAAGCACCTTCGTGTCATTCAGAACAAGGCAGTCCCCCGGATTTAAATAATCGATAATTTCACCAAACGTATGGTGTGCGATCCGATCCTTGTTCGGATTAAGTACCATAAGCCGTGAAGCTGCACGATTCTTTAACGGGGTCTGCGCAATCAGTTCTTCCGGCAAATCATAATCAAAATCAGATAATTCCATTTCAGCACTCTCTTTCTTTTTATAGGAACTTCAATAATTGCAAGGAATTCTCGATTTCAAAGAATCCTCTAATTTACAGGATCCTCGATTAAATACACTCACATCCTGTGAGCAACGCTGACATTACATCCTGTGAAACCAGTGATTAATGACATACATGATTAGCGATAAAATCAAGCTTATTATAAGACAAGTCACAATGGGGAAAATGAACGTGGTATTCCCCTTTTTAAAAACAATATCGCCCGGAAGTCGTCCGATTAGCGGCCAGCAGAGACCGACTAAAAAAAGGATGGCACCAACAATCATGAGTATTCTACCCATGCCACTCATCACTTCCGATCCCCTCGTCCCAGATTAAAATGACTGTATGCCCGATCAGTAACCATTCGTCCGCGCGGCGTGCGCTGGATGTAACCGATTTGAAGCAAATACGGCTCATGAACATCTTCAATTGTGTGCCGTTCTTCGCCGATTGCTGCGGCCAAGGTATCTAGGCCAACCGGCCCGCCATTAAACTGGTCAATCATCCCCATCAGCAGCTGATGATCGACACGGTCCAGTCCGGCTTCATCAACGTGAAGCCGGTTCAGACCGTCTCGTGCCGTCGTGCGGTCAATGAACCCATTGCTCTCTACCTGAGCAAAGTCGCGAATCCGCTTCAGCAGGCGGTTCGCGATTCGCGGAGTCCCACGTGAACGGCGTGCAATCTCAATGCAGGCATCCTGCTCGATTTCTGTTTGCAGTACAGATGCCGTTCTTTTAATAATCATGGACAACTCATCCGGAGTGTAAAACTGAAGACGACTGATCACACCGAAACGATCACGAAGCGGAGGAGACAAATAACCGGCCCTTGTGGTTGCACCGACAAGCGTAAACGGCGGCAGATTGATTCGTACCGAATGTGCGGTTTCATCCTTTCCAATAACTATATCCATGCAGAAGTCTTCCATTGCCGGATAAAGAATCTCTTCAACATGGCGAGGAAGGCGGTGAATCTCGTCGATAAAAAGTACATCACCAGGTTCAAGCGATGAGAGTACCGCCGCAAGATCTCCCGGCCGCTCAAGTGCCGGACCAGATGTTGTCCGAATATTTGCGCCCATTTCCGATGCAATAATCATCGATAAAGTTGTTTTACCAAGTCCGGGCGGGCCATAAAGAAGTACATGGTCAAGCGGTTCGTGACGCGCTTTTGCTGCACAAATAAAAATCTTTAAGTTCTGCTTTATTTCCTCTTGACCGATGTAGTGATCTAAATCAGAAGGGCGAATGGATTGATCCAGCCCTTGATCTTCAAGTGTTGCGTCACGAGACAGCAAATGATCCTCTTCCAAATCCGTCGCCCTCCTTCTACACTTTGGATAATCGCTTCAAAGCCTCTTTCACATAATTCTCCGCATTCAGATCTAATTTTCTTAATTGTGGTACAACCTTGCGGATTTCCCTGTCGGAATAACCGAGCATCGCCAGAACATCCGTCGCTTCGGCAAGCGCGTTTTCCAGTCTGCTGTCCATATTTTCTTCCAATTTCATGTCTGCCGGCCGGACAGCAAATTCTTGTAATTTACCTTTCAGATCAAGAATAATTTGTCCCGCTGTTTTTTTGCCGATGCCCGGGAAACGAGTAAGAAACTTTTCATCCTCTGCCTCAATTGCTTGGATGACTTCATCAGGGTCGCCCGAAGCAAGAATCGCAAGCGCATTTTTCGGTCCGATCCCGGAAACAGAGAGCAGCCGGACAAACAGTTCCCGCTCCTCTCTTGTCTGAAAACCATATAAAACGTTCGCCTCTTCGCGAACGTACTGATAAAGATAAATCTTCGTTTCTTTGTCCAGCAGCGGTTGATAGCTGAACGGATTCGGGCATATGATCTTGTAGCCGAATCCTCCCAGTTCAATAACAATACCGCTGCCGGAAAGATAAGTCAGAATTCCTTTAATATAATCAAACACTAAGCTAACTCCTCGTCCATCGTTTCTAAGCCAAGGCCTCTGTCTTTTATCATACCACATGGCGGGTATTTGTCCCAAGAAAAGCCAATGAGCACTGATGGTTCACAGACCCATGTAAGCAGGCACACGCAAAAATTAAGGGAACATTCACGTCGAATGTTCCCTCTTTCGCCTCATTCGGAGTTATGCTTCTTCAAGGTTGCTGTAAATATCCTGTACATCATCGTTATCTTCCAAAGCCCCAATTAATGTTTCCATTTTTTCAAGGTCTTCACCGCTCAACGAGGTTGTAGTCGTCGGGATCATAGCGATCTCCGCACGATCAATTTCATAGTTTTTTTCTTCAGCTAATGTTTTTCGAACGTCCTCAAAGACATCAGGTGTTGTCACGATAATAAACCGATCTTCTTCTGTTTTCACATCATCAGCACCCGCATCAACGGCATCCATCATAACCATGTCTTCATCAAGGCCGTCCTTTGCTTCAATTTCAATAATGCCCTGTTTTTCGAACAGGAATCCAACACTTCCCGATTCGCCTAAATTACCGCCGCTCTTTGAAAACGCATGGCGAATTTCGGAAGCCGAACGGTTACGGTTATCGGTCAGAACGTCAACCATGACCGCTACACCGCCCGGACCGTATCCTTCATAAGTAATTTCTTCGTAAGTCACGCCGTCTAAATTTCCGGTTGCTTTCTTGATTGCCCGGGAAATGTTGTCGTTTGGCATATTAGCCGCTTTTGCTTTCTCAATCGCATGCCTTAATCCGGCATTCATGCTTGGGTCGCCGCCCCCGTGACGCGCTTCAAGGAAAATATCCTTGGATAATTTCATAAAAATTTTACCACGTACGGCATCCAACGCATTTTTCTTATGCTGTATGTTATTCCATTTTGAATGTCCAGACATAATTTCTTCTCCTCCCAATAAAAATGCGGTACAAAAAAACGAATGCACCTTTATAAAAAACATAGAGGCAAAAAAAGAACCGGCAAAAGCCGTTCTCCGCTCACCCGCTACCGTTTTTTATCCTTTAGTTCTTCAACTGCTGCTTTAATGTACCCCGCATATTTCACTCCGTTATCATTATACCTATTTTTCACGGCGAAAAAAAGAGCAAAGGCTTAATGCCCTTGCTCTTTCTTCCAGAATTACTACTTTTTTATTTGCTGTTGTTTTCAAACGGACGCTTAACAGCATTGGCCAGATCGTCGATAATGCCGACAATATCTGAGCGAACTTCTCGAGTTGCCTTGCCTGCATTAAACGTCGCTTCTGTTGCAGTAATTCGTTTGACATAGCGGCTGTCGGTCGATACCAGCACTTCACGACCGCCTGCGAGCGGAAGAACTGCAAGCCTGATTTTCTTTCTTAAGTTTGCGCGATCGTTTCGTCCTTTATCCAGAACTGCTCCTATGGCAACGTTGTTTCCCGAAACCAGTACATGGGCTTCATCCACTCCGTCAACAGAAGCTGCTCGATCCGCAATACGGTTCGCTAATTTCTTTTGATCACCGTAACTTAACTGGTTCACCTGGTTATTGGTGTCACCGCTCAGATTATTGTAATCCGGTGCGGTTGGTGGAACTGCATTCGAATTCGGATTGTTGTAGCCGGTTCGGTAATTGACATCCCGCGGCGCATTTGGGCGGTTATATGCAGCGTTATCCGCCTGACAGCCTGCCAATAAGGCACTTAATGTTAACACGGTTCCTAATTTTGCTATTGCTTTTTTCACTTTTGCTCCCCCTTTCGCACTTATCATGTGTGAAGAAGGAGCATTTTACGCTTAAGAATTTTTACCGTTAAATTAGCAAAAAATAGAAAACATATGCCGGATCAATCATATTATCTTAAACGCATTGTTTTTATTTTTTGGTTCCGTTAAATACGGTTGTTGTTTCTCAATTGCGCATGACGGCACGACTGTGGGTAATTCATGAGTCTTCTTGCGCGTTCCACGCGTTGCCATGTCTCACGTAGCTCTGCTGATCCCGCAAGGTTTTTGCACCTTCCGCTCCAAACAATGGAGTGGAAACAATATTATTTTTAAACAGAGCCTATTTTTTAGGACTTCCTGATTTCCCTGCTTGGTATATTGGCGCGGACACATTTGGCATTGCCCAATAAGGCATCGGTTGCGGACGCGGCGGCTGGTTTCCACCGTAATACCCTGCGATTGGTGCATTTCCGTATGGCGAATGAGGTACCGGACCTCCACAATTACATGGTTTACCGGTTTGTGCTTTATTTGGAATTACCGGGTACGGATAGCCTCCCACTACTCCTGTCTGCACAGGTGATGTTTTGTTGCTGCCGACAGGTGCGGTTTGCGGCTGTTTTTGTTTCGACGCAGTTCCGGCTACTTGTGGATTCGTCCATGGCATCGTTTTTTTACCCGCAGATGTTTGACTACCTACATAAGCTTTATCAAGCTGCACCGTTCCATGGCCAATTGGAAATTGCGGCTGTTGCCCTGTCCACGGCTGCAACTGTGGATAATATGGACTCTTTGCTCCCATCTGATCAACAGGATGATAAACGGGCTTCTGCGAAGCAGCTCCGCCTACTGCACTTGGATAATAAGGATTTGTACTGCTCCCTTGAATCGACGGACTGATATTCCCTTGATTCGAACCCTGGGTTGCAGGGCTTACTGCGCTGCCAGCGTTCGATCCCTGCGTCCACGGACTCGCCACATTCCCTTGATTCGCTCCCTGGGTTGCAGGGCTTACTGTACTGCCGGCGTTCGGTTCCTGCGTCCACGGACTCGTCACATTTCCTTGATTTGGTCCCTGAGTTGCAGGGCTTATTGCGCTGCCGGCGTTCGGACTTTGTGCCCACGGGCTCGTCACATTCCCCAGATTCGCCCCCTGCGTCCACGGACTCATCACATTTCCTTGATTTGGTCCCTGGGTTGCAGGGCTTATTGCGCTGCCGGCGTTCGGACTTTGTGTCCACGGGCTCGCCACATTCCCCGGATTCGCTCCCTGTGTCCACGGACTCGTCACGTTCCCTTGATTCGCAGAGCTTACTGCGCTGCCGACGTTTGATCCCTGTGTCCACGGACTTGTCACATTCCCTGAATTCGCTCCCTGTGTCCACGGGCTCGTCACGTTCCCTTGATTCGGTCCTTGGGCTGCAGGACTTACTGCGCTGCCAGCGTTCGATCCCTGCGTCCACGGACTCGTCACGTTTCCCTGGTTTCCCATTGGATAGTAGGGCATTGTGCCTTGGCTCACCGGATTCACATTTCCATGCGCGGTAGGACTGATCGTTGTAGGTGCTTGTGGCGTCGAAAAATTCGGATACGATTCAGATCCTGTCGGTGTCCAACTTGTCGTCTCGGGACTTTTGGGATACATTATTTTTGAGTAATCGGCTGTTGATTGTCCTGCGGTTTGTGTACCAGCTGATATATTGGGCTTCTGTTCAGTTGCTTCGATTTTCACCTTCGGCTGTGCAGGTGCAGGCTCTGCTTGCTGCACTGGTGCCTGCTGTACCGGCACCGGTTGAGCAGGTGCCTGAGGTGCTTGATGATGAACAATTTCTGAACGCTGATTTGTTGGAACAGCTCTCTTCAGTGGCTGCTTGCCGATCGCTACCTTCACCTTCATTCCCTGAGTTAATGAATTCTCGTCTAAATTTGTATTCATCTTCCTGAATTCGTCAATAGTCATTCCGTGTTTGCTTGCGATATCTTCCATAGTATCGCCTTTTTGGACAACATATAATTTCACGGTTCTCCATCCCTCCTGTGAAAGTCACTTTATATATATGGTTGCTTTGGGCTTTTTGCCACTCTTTGCACCGGAAACTTACTTTGCTTCTGTTCCATTTTTTTCGAGCAAATAGGCTAATGGTGCACAGGCGCATGGTTTTGTTTTATACTTAAATCATCAAAATTTGCGAATCAGGCTGTTGCCTCGGAAATGTGAAAATAATCGACGAAAAAGAAACAATGGAGTGTTCATGATGAAACAGAAGAAAGAGAAACGAAGATCTGCGGTTGAGCGCAGAAAATCAATTATGGAGCGGCTCAGGAAAGCAGCAGATCCGATCAAGGGTAACGACCTTGCTGATGAAATGCAGGTGAGCAGGCAGGTCATTGTTCAGGATATCTCACTGCTTAAAGCTGAAGGAAAGCAGATTATCGCCACATCCCAAGGCTATCTCTTGCTGCAAAAAGTTCAATCCAATACAATAAAGAAAATCGTTGCTTGCAATCACACAATCAGTGAGACAGAAGACGAACTCACCCGCATTGTCACTTGCGGTGTGACCGTACTTAATGTAACTGTGGAACATCCATTGTACGGAGAAATCACGCGCTCGCTGATGATTCGCAATCGTTCCGATGTCCATAAATTCGTTGAAAATCTTGAAAAGACTGGGGCTTCTTTGCTTTCTTCATTGACCGACGGTGTTCATTTACATGAGCTTGAAGCAGATGCTTCAGAGAAAATTGAGAATGCTGTTGCTGCATTAAAACAGGCAGGTTATCTGCTGTAACCCGCCTGTTTAATCCGTGTATTCAAATTCAAAATCCATGATCCGTACGGTATCGCCTTCAGTCACACCTTTTGCACGTAATGCATCGTCGACCCCCATACCGCGCAGCTGCCGTGCAAACCGCCGAATCGCTTCGTCATGCTGAAAATTAGTCATTTTGAATAAAAGTTCCACTTTCGGTCCGGACACATTAAAGATCCCGTCCTCATCTTCAGTAATCCTGAATGGAGCTTCCTCTTTTTCAAACGTGTACAACGCCTTGCCGTCCACTTGCTCCGGTTGTTCCATCGGAAATTCAGGTGTCGTTACGATTCGTTCATACACGGCACCAATCAACTCTTTCAGTCCGGCTTGCGTCAATGATGAAATCGGAAAGATCTCTATACTCGGATCGACTTTTTT
Source organism: Sporolactobacillus shoreicorticis (assembly GCF_024125445.1). Lineage (GTDB taxonomy): Bacteria > Bacillota > Bacilli > Bacillales > Sporolactobacillaceae > Sporolactobacillus > Sporolactobacillus shoreicorticis. Next base: position 117,035 of record NZ_JAMXWM010000012.1, read on the forward strand.
CTTAAATGCCTCTAGATTTTTCTTAGCATCCGGCATATCCATTTTGGATGCCGCAATAATTTGCGGACGCTCAAGAAGACGCAGCTGGTAGCTTCTTAGCTCTTCATTAATCTTGGTGTAATCATCAAAGGGATCTCGTCCTTCACTCCCGGACATATCCACGACATGAACAATGACGCGCGTCCGTTCGATATGGCGCAAAAATTGATAACCAAGCCCCGCCCCGCCGCTCGCGCCTTCAATCAATCCGGGAAGATCTGCAAGCACAAAGCTTCGTCCTTCATCCACAGCCACTACGCCAAGATTCGGCGTCAGCGTCGTAAAATGGTATGCGGCAATTTTAGGTTTAGCCGAAGTCACAACGGACAAAAGTGTCGATTTTCCGACACTTGGAAAACCAACTAGACCAGCATCGGCAAGCAATTTTAGTTCAAGTTGAACTTCACGTTCTTGGCCTGGCTCTCCGTTTTCAGAAATATAGGGAGCCGGATTGGCAGGCGTTGAAAAACGGGTATTTCCACGTCCGCCGCGTCCGCCGGCAGCAATCACAGCTCTTTGATTGTTCTCCGTCAGATCGGCGATCACTTGTCCGGTCTCCTTGTCCTTAACCACTGTTCCCGGCGGAACCTGAACAACGAGCGGTACCGCACTTTTCCCATGCTGATTTTTCGTTCGGCCATTTTCACCCTTTCGCCCCTTAAAATGCCGTTTGTAACGAAAATCCATCAATGTCCGCAGTCCTTCATTGACTTCAAAAATTACATCCGCTCCCTTACCGCCATCCCCTCCTGCCGGACCGCCGTCGGGCACATATTTTTCACGTCTGAAGGCAACCATGCCGTTACCGCCGTCGCCGCCTTTGACAAATACATTCACTTGATCGACAAACAAATCGTCCACCTCACCTTGTATCACATTCATTATTTAACTTATAGTGTTCAACCCATTGAAAAGAATGATTCACATTCAACTTGTTTAATTGTTCTGCCGCAGCATCCCGATCGACCATCTCACCTTCAAAATAGAGATCAACGCATAATACAGACCCGGTTTCAATGACGACCCGAACCGTGTTGTCTACAATCGGTGCAGAATAATGCTCTAAAATCGTAAAATATTCCTGAAAGACATTTAACAATTCTTTATCATAAGCTGACAGATCTCTTTCTGGTCCGTCTATCTCGAAAGTCAGCGCGAACGCATGGGACGACCACCTGAACTGCATCAAAAAAACAGCACATTCCGGAATTTGCAGATGTGCAAGCCGCGATTGATTGTTCAGCTTTTCTGTCATTTTATCGATAACTTGCTCAACTTTTTGCGTCCTATTTAAGAAAAGATAACCTTTGATCAATTGAAGGTCGTTCAAATACTCATGTCGCGCCGAATTCAGCAATTCGATACTTTTTTCCGCATTGAACATTATTTCCATCCTTTCCCAATCATCTATATATTCCAGTATAACAGATGCAATTAAGCGGATTGTGTACAATGCTTTACAGAAATACATCTCTTTAGTTCGTTGCCAATAAACCGTCTTTTTTGCTCTTAATTCCAGATTTCGTGCATTATTATCAGGACAAAAAGAAGCGGCAGATGCCATTTTTTGCTTACGCAAAAAAACATCTGCCGCCTCAGTCCGTTCATCGCAATGAAAGAACCATTAAGCTTCTTTAACTGCATCTACCGGATAGACACTTACTCTTTTGCGGTTGTGACCGAACTTTTCAAACTTAACAACACCATCGGCTTTAGCGTACAGCGTATCGTCGCCACCGCGGCCAACGTTCGTTCCTGGATAAATCTTCGTTCCACGTTGACGGTACAGAATTGAACCGCCTGTCACCAATTGTCCGTCCGCTCTCTTCGCGCCCAGACGCTTCGAGATGGAATCACGGCCGTTTTTTGTACTACCTACACCTTTTTTCGATGAGAAAAACTGAAGATCTAAATTCAGCAAGTGAAACACCTCCTTAATCGCTAATTCGAATATATTGCCCGTAGGACTTTTCAATCGTTCGCATTGAAACAAGCATTGCCTCCAAGACCAGCTGGGCTTTTTCCAGATTGGCATCGACGGGACAGTCGGAAATTCCGCATTCAAGATAACCGCCATCCTCCTTTTGCCGCACATCCATTTTCAGGTTGGCAAGTGATTCCACAGCGTTGACCGAGCCAAACGCAACGGCCGAAACCGCCGCACAAACCAAGTCCTGCCCATGAGGACCGCTGTCCGCATGACCGGTTAATTTAAAGGCAACTATTTTCCCATAATGATCACGCCGTACCGTTAAAACAACCACCGGAGTTCACCCTCAAGCATTGATCTTTTCGATCACAACTTTCGTGAACGGCTGTCTGTGTCCTTGTTTGCGACGATAATTCTTTCTCTTCTTAAACTTGAAAACGATGATTTTCTTGTCGCGTCCTTGTTCAACAACCTTCGCAGTAACGCTTGCGCCTTCAACAGTCGGAGTACCGACCTTAACGTCTTCGCCGCCAACAAATAGCACCTTGTCGAAAGTAACCGTATCACCTGCTTCTGCAGCAAGCTTTTCAACGACAATCGACTTTCCTTCTTCTACCTTCAGCTGCTTGCCTCCGGTTTCAATAATTGCGTACATTCTGATGCACCTCCTTTAGAATCATGTTCGGATAAGGGTTTGTCCGAACTCCGTCATTCTCAGACTCGCCAGAGAAAGGCTGCCCTATTATGGACATTAAAGCCTGTTCTGAGCGGTTGGAGCGAGATGCTCCTAAGTCCTCTAACAACACAATAACAGGAGTATCGTAACATAATGCTGGTTTACCTGTCAATAAAATTTCACTTACTACT
>NZ_JAMXWM010000013.1 GCF_024125445.1 Sporolactobacillus shoreicorticis
AAAAGGACTGCTGAAAGCAGCCCTTAATAAGATATTCATTATATTTTTTTGTTAATCAATCTCAATGCCTGCACTCGCGTAACCCGCAATGGTAGTAGCCAAAGCAATTCCTGTAGTTGTTACTGAAAAAACCATTAGTAATCGGGTTTGAGGTGTTACGGGTATATTCAATCCGGTAGTGATGTCATTTATGCTGTCACCCAGGCTTAGCAAACCTGTTAAAGGCGGAAGTGCCACACTGGCGCCCGGTACCGCGGTAAACGTATTATCGGGTGTTGTTGATTGATATAGCTGTGCTGTAATCGTAGCAGAACCTAAAAGTGTCAACGCTGCTGTAACACTGAAATATGCAGAAACTGATGTGATGATTCCGGCACGTGGAACTGAGAAAGCAAAGTTTAATAGTGTTCCGGCGGCACCCGTTAAGTCAATTGTTGTACCCAATACATTCAGACTAGGCGCTGAACTCCCAAATCCTATAAAGGATGGGGTGCCCGCTAATCCACCGGCAAGACTGGTAAGTGTCGTTGGAATACCAGACGCAAACGGTACGATTGCTCCAGCGCCTTCAGGACCGGTTGGGCCGGTCGGACCCGTTGCTCCTGTGGGACCCGTCGGGCCTACTGCTCCGTCAGCCCCGGTTGCTCCCGTTGGGCCTACTGCTCCGTCGGCTCCTGTCTCTCCCGTTGGACCGGTCGGGCCTACTGCTCCGTCGGCTCCTGTTGCTCCGGTTGGGCCAGTCGGGCCTACTGCTCCATCAGCCCCTGTTGCTCCCGTTGCTCCAGTCGGGCCTACTGCTCCGTCTGCTCCTGTTGCCCCCGTTGGGCCGGTCGGGCCTACTGCTCCATCAGCCCCTGTTGCTCCCGTCGGGCCTACTGCTCCGTCGGCTCCTGTCGCTCCCGTCGGGCCTACTGCTCCATCAGCCCCTGTTGCTCCCGTCGGACCTACTGCTCCATCGGCTCCTGTTGCCCCGGTTGGGCCGGTCGGGCCTACTGCTCCGTCGGCTCCTGTCGCTCCCGTTGGGCCGGTCGGGCCTACTGCTCCATCAGCCCCGGTTGCTCCCGTTGCTCCAGTCGGGCCTACTGCTCCGTCGGCTCCTGTCGCTCCCGTTGGGCCGGTTGGGCCTACTGCTCCGTCGGCTCCTGTCGCTCCCGTTGGACCGGTCGGGCCAGTCGGGCCTACTGCTCCATCGGCTCCTGTTGCTCCGGTTGGGCCGGTCGAGCCTACTGCTCCATCAGCCCCGGTTGCTCCCGTCGGGCCTACTGCTCCATCAGCCCCTGTTGCTCCCGTTGCTCCGGTCGGGCCTACTGCTCCGTCTGCTCCGGTTGCTCCCGTCGGGCCAGTCGGGCCTACTGCTCCGTCGGCTCCTGTCGCTCCCGTTGGACCGGTCGGGCCAGTCGGGCCTACTGCTCCATCAGCCCCTGTTGCTCCCGTTGCTCCGGTCGGACCTACTGCTCCGTCTGCTCCTGTCGCTCCCGTTGGGCCGGTCGGGCCTACTGCTCCATCAGCCCCTGTTGCTCCCGTTGCTCCGGTCGGGCCTACTGCTCCGTCTGCTCCGGTTGCTCCCGTTGGGCCGGTCGGGCCTACTGCTCCGTCTGCTCCTGTCGCTCCCGTTGGGCCAGTCGGGCCTACTGCTCCGGTCGGGCCGGTCGGGCCTACTGCTCCGTCGGCTCCTGTTGCCCCGGTCGGGCCAGTCGGACCCGTTGCCCCGGTATTTCCACCGGCAGGGCCCGTTGGACCAGTCGCTCCCGTTGCTCCCGTTGGACCGGTTGCTCCTGTACTTCCTGTTGGACCGGTTGCTCCTGTATTTCCAATAGGGCATATCGGTCCCGACGGCCAACATGGCCTTGGACGATTTCCACATCCACATCTGCGTCTGCATCTATATCCATTTCCACTTCCACTTTCATTGCAATCTTCTTGCGGCCTAGCAAAAAAATCATCGGCATCTTGCCTATACATATCTACTCCTCCAATTCCAATTCTACACACTATGTTCACTGTCTACTGTATGATCCACAGTTAAATCTGTATAAGCAGTAGACCTAGGAGATCAAAAAATTTTTTAATTGAGTTATCCTGAAAACAGGAATTTTTGTTGAATTCATATACTCAAAATCTGATCCTCATTATTTTCGCACTTGGAATCATTAAATCTAGAACATGCCTGAACGCTGATACATTTGGTTCAGCTCAACAAAAAATCCGCTTCAGGTCTGCACCCTAGCGGATTATCCTTTGGTTCGTTCAATTCAAAATTAAGAGGAGGTCTTGAATTCCTACGATCGATTACAAAAATTCCTGCTCACCAGTTCCAAATTTTGGGGAATTTGCTTGTTTGCCCTTCCTCTTCGGATCATGTCCTTACCTGTATACTAATGATTATTTCTCACTCAAGAATAGCTGCATACCCGGCGCATCATTCGGGCGTGCTTTAAATCCAAGTCGTTCATAAAAAGGCTGTTTTCCCTGCGCACACGAAAGCTGTATCCACGTCAATCCGTTCATCTTGCTGTGATTCAGTAACCGTTTAACGATTTCTGTTCCAATACCCTGTTTTCGATAATTCGGTGAAACAATTAAGTCGCAAAGGAACGACTGGTACACACCATCGGAAATGATGCGGCCAAATCCAATAAGCTGCTTGTCCTCATAAACACTCAGCGTATACCAACTGTTGCTGATCGCCTGATGAAGTCGCTCTTTACTAAGTTCAAAATTGTCATTCCAGCCGGTGGTTTGATATAGATTAAAAAATTCTGTAGAAGATGGTACCTGGTCAATAAAAGTTTTCATAGAAGACCTCCGTTTTTTATAAAAAATCTACAGTGACCCTTCAATTATGCCTTAAATAATTGCCCCTGTTCAATAATATTGAGACAACGTGATAAATGAAACAATTGATTTGTGGAAAAGCGTTTATCAATCACATCGCTTAATGCCAGTGATAAATTCATTATGGTCGACATGATGATTTGCGCCTTTAAAGCAAAATTAAAAGAATTTATATCGTGGATAATTTCACCGTTTTAATGGATAAATGCAACAATATAGTCTTTATCATTTTCAGTTAAAAGCTTATTACCTAGAAAAGACGCAGCGTCCCAAAATTTCGGCATCAGGGACACGTCCTCAAAGTCAATCCATCGCCAGCCTGTTTTAGTCGAAACAAGATTCTTTGGGTGGGCATCACCATGTGATGGAACAAGTAGCTCCGTATGATTTATTCGATCATTTATTTTTATAAATTCTTCTAATAACAAGGATATTTCGTAGCCCTTGTTATCCATTTCTTGTACGCGTTTTGCTGCCTGACTTGCATTTCTCCATGCTCCCAATCGGGGAAGCTCGCCTGAGTAAAGTTGCATAGCTTTACCCATCCCATCAAGCATTTTCACTGCCTCGCAGATACTTAGTTTGCGATCATTGATTGAAACATATTCCCATAAAGTCATCCATGTATTCCCAATTTCATAAGGACCTGGACCGATCCGTTGGCAAAAAGGAACAATCGGAATATGACATTGTTCAAGATGCTGGGCTATCTTAAGTTCGCGTGCTAAAATACCTTTCCAAAAATCGCGGTCATCTTCAGGGGAGAGTTTCATAATACGAGCAACGATCGGATACGGAGAAAGATGAACAATCAAGTTCCCTGCATCATTCAAGATAACCGGATGTATGTTTGAAAAGCCAAGTTTTTTAGTTACTTGCTTTAACTCAAAAATCAACCCATTTTCCATAGAACGATACTCCCCAATTCATTCGCTAACCACATGAAAAACCGACTTACCATTCAAACATTGTTTCTGAATTTCATCCAATTACTCAACCTTTTTTGCCAGTTTTTCTAACAATCTCATGGATTCTTCTTCGTCTGGAACGTGAAGTACGTTTTGAGCAACAAATGCTTCTGCATTCGGGCAATGAGCTTCTCTAATCTCCGAGGCTGCCTTTTCCAAATCGTAAGGAGTCCGTTTGAATGCTGCGCGTTTCGAATCAACAAGCAGCCAATATGCTCCGGGCTGTTTCGCAAACGGCATGCCGACACTGCCTGCATTAAAAATACTTATTCCCTCAAACTCCATTTCGTACTGAATATGTGTATGACCACACACAACAACAGACTGCTTCACTTCAGCAAAAAGTTCCTTGATTCGCTTTTTAGACGATAAAGGAGTGAAAAGATCGTGATCGTTTTGCGGTGTCGCATGGCAAAAGAGCACATCGCCAAGTTCGTCCACATGAATATTTGCTACGTCGTCCAAATTGGAAAGAAAGACAAGTTGTTTCTCTGTCAAGCTGTTTGCGACCCATTTTGTCGTTACTCGACCTTCTTCCGACATTATGAAGCAACGGTGCTCCCTTTGATGCGGCAACAACGTCACGATCACCATTCCCTCTAATAAATGTGACGTTTGTTTCAGTACGCAAATTCAAAAGGCAGTTTAAAGTTTGAACCGGCATCGGCCCGGAAACCATATCACCGCCAATCACGATGCGGTCCGGTCTCACTTGGACAAGCTCATGAAGCACCGCTTTCAGTGCAGGAAAATTCCCATGAATATCATAGAGCGTGGCAATGATCATCAGCATGTTCCTCCTCCAAATATAGGAACGAAATTGTCTTCCAATCTGTTACATTATGCGTCTAATAGAAGGAATATTGATGCCAAGCGATATAGTTGTTATTTACCGCATAAACCCACCTTCAGAATGAATAACTTGACCAGTAATCCAATCCGCTTCATCACTTACAAGAAATTTCACTAATTTTGCTGCGTCGGTCGGTTGCCCTATCCGCCCCAATGGAAATTTGGATAATAGCTCATTTTTTATTGCTTTTGTCATCCAGCCTGAATCGGCTGGACCGGGATTGATCGCATTGACTGTTATCCCAAGAGACGCAACTTCGGCAGACAATGTGATCGTCATCGCTTCAACCGCCCCCTTTATTGTCGCATAGGCTAATTCACCCGGCATCGGTCCCTGAAATTGACCTGAAGTGAGGGTAACAATCCTTCCGCCACTTTTTTTCTTAAAAACTCGGACAAATTGAACACTTAATAATGTTGTCGCTCGAACATTAATCAGATAATGTTTATCCAGTTCCGACTGAGTTAAATTAGAAAAGTCGGTATTTGTTGAGTAAGCCGCATTGTTGATCAAAATATCTGGGGTACCTTACTTTTTCAATAACCTGTTTAAAAAGGGTTTCGGGTGCTTCGGAATTGGCTAAGTCAAGCTCCATGCAATCAACCGTTACTCCTTCTTGCAGTAATTCATTTTTTAATTGCTCAGGTTCATTGGATTCAGCGCCCCAATGCATGTCTTTATCATAGGAAGTCCAATAGGTGAAAAACAGATCGCAACCTGATTTCGCGAGTTCTCTACAAATAGCAGCACCTATTCCTTTTTTCCTGCTTGCCCCTGTAACAATCGCTGTTTTCCCAGCTAAATCAGCCATATACATCCTCCCTAAACCCATATAGATGATCCTTAATCAACCATCGATACATTAAAACCTCATCTACATAGTCATGATCAGAAAGCTTGATTTCATGAAACTACCGTCCTTCTTCCATCTTCCATAAAACCCATAGATTTATACAAATGGATTGCTGCTTCATTGGTTGAAAAAACACCTGACGCGACCTTTTCAATCAAGGGATTCGCTTTTGCCCATTCAATCATTTCCCAATTCCCTGATGGCGGCAAGAACGTTCAACCATGATGCTCACGGTAACTACATGTTGCAGAAGTCGTTTCATAGATGCCTGCACCAGCAAAAATCCAACCAACTGTTGATTCAATAAGGCACCCCAAACATTTTCTCTTTTATTAGTGATCAATTCATTCAATAATTAAAATCAGATCGAGTCATAGCAAATTCATTAAGCTGGCTAATATAATATTTATTTTCGAAAATGGATCTCTTATAGAGTCTATATAAAGCGTCGCTATACTGATTGGTCAACATTTTGATTTCTAGACTTTGTTCCATATTCAGCCTTCTATTTACTGCAATTATTCAGAGACTGTAAGCGATGATCACAAATAATTCATGACCTCGTCCAGGGTTTTTACTTCAGAGTAAGGCATGCAATTTTGAAGACCCTTTTTCGCTTGGCGATTCACCCATATTCTTCTCCAATTCATTCTTTGTGCGGGAACCATGTCCCACCAGAAACCGGCCGCTATATGGACATGTTGATTCGTTCGCAGCTCATTTTGAACCTGCTCGAAAAAACTTAACTGCGGCTTGTACGCATGCAGATCCTCTGCCAAGTAAATAGAATCAAAATCATTTTTAAGTGATTCTAAGTTAGATCTCATAATATCCCAATCAGAATTTGACATAACTGATGTTTGATAGCCTTTGGACTTCAACGATTTCAATGTAGTGATTACTTCAGGGAACGGAGACAGTTCTTTATGTACCTTGATTAATCGCTCGTATTGATCGGTCAATTTGCCACTATTTAATTCCATTTCACAATACTGCAAAGTTTTATAAATGATATCACTGTAAACAGTAAATAATCCTTCCCCATACATCAATCGATCCTCATAATTGACATAGGTAGTGACTAATGAAGATTTATCGATTCCGTTCTCTTCAGCAATTTTCTTAAGTTCCTTCCAAAAAGGGGCCGTATCAATCAATGTCCCATAACAATCAAAAGTCAACAGTTCAGCCAAAGCCATCTCTCCTTCCAACAAATTATGAATAACAGTTTGATGATGAGAAAATCTGTTCACCTGCCGTGGCTAAAATCGAAGTATGTCTTACTTTATAATAATCGGATACAACGCAGAATCTCAATACAATTCATCTTCTGTCCCATTTTCTTCGGATCTTTTTTGCCACTCATTAATTGCTTTTACCCATTTTCACCTTAGCCACGAAAGTTCACGGAATTTTCTCCTCCATACGTTTGCTACAAAAAATATATTTTTGACCATCAAAGCCATTTTCCGACACTAAAATTACGTTCCAACAATGCCCAATTCTCCGGATAGGGAAAGCCTAAAGCCCAGTAGCTGATCCCGCGCAGATTATATTGCCGGACAAGATCAAATTTCGCCTGTGCACTGCGCGCATCTTCAAACCATACCTCATGCGTGCTCCCGCTGGCATCCACATATGTGTAAAAAGGGGATTGCGCGGTTTCATCAAATTGAATACTTACGCCATTAAAAATGGCACGTTCAAGTGCTTCTTTCGGACTGAAGGTTTCTGCTTCCTGTCCCTCTTTGTGCGGCAGCAACCAATCCCGAGCATACGTTTCAAATCCAAGCGAAATTTTACTTGCCGGCATCACCGATAAAGCATACTCAATCACGCGCTTCATTTCATTAACCGGTGAAATGGCCTGAGGCGGACCGAGGCGATATCCCCACTCATAAGTCATCAAAACAACAAAGTCGACAATTTGGCCATGCGCTTCATAATCATACGCAATGTAATCCGCACGCGGCTGATCGATGGCTGTTTTCGGCATAACCGCTGTAGATACGCTGAACCCAAACGGATGCAGCCGATCAACAACAAACTGCAAGAAATCATTAAAGCCTTGCCGGTCTTCGGGGCGTACACTTTCAAAATCAATATTTAGTCCTCGATAACCCTTTTGCTGCATCACACGAATAACCGATGATACCAAGTTTTCACGAGCGACAGGCGTAGTGAAAATCGCGTGAGCAACGTCTGCGCCCGATTCATTTAACGCGAAATTAACAATCGGCATAAGAGGCATGACGCTGTTCGCATAAGCGGCAGCTATGGATTCCTGATCGTCCAAATCATCCAGGTTTCCGTCCTCGGTTACATGATAAGCAAACGGCAGCACAGTTGAAAGAAGACCGTTTCGCTGAACAATTTCGGCAGCCGCTTCTTTTACCGGCTGATACGTATAGGCGTTGACTTCAATGACCGGGCGTTCCGGTGCGAAAACCGGTGGCATAGACGGAATAACCAGCGCCTGTCCCGGAACGAGACGTTCTGGATAGGCTAATCCATTTAACGCAACAATGCTGACAAGCGGCACTTGATAATGTTGAGTAATTCCCCATAATGATTCACCACTTTGCACAACATGAATATCCATGATTCATGACTCCTCTCGCACCATTCGTTTTTAATCGAATTCATTCAACCTCCTTATAACTATGACAAAATGTTAATGAATAGGTTAAGATCGGGAGATTTTATTTTGAGAAGGATTTGACTTACCTGCCAGAGAAAGGCTGCTCATCGTGCAGGCAGACCTTAAAGGTGGATGCGGCACAGCCTCATTCCGATATGCCCAAAAAATCCGGTAACTCATTTAAACTAACAATCTTTTTTATGTTTGTTGTCCGTTCCGAATGATCCGTTGCGGGATTTTTTCGTAATAACCAGATCGCTTTCATCCCAACATTGCTGCTGCCAATTATATCTTTCTGATAATTGTCGCCGATGTAAAAGCACTGGCTTGGCGAGTAGCCTGCCGCTGAGCAGGCATGACGAAAAATTTGTGGCTCCGGTTTTGCAACGCCGATATCTCCGGAAAAAATGAGAAACGAGAAATAATCTATGAGCCCCGTTTTTTTCAATTTTTTCATTTGCTGCGTGCTGCTTCCATTGCTGATGATTCCGAGTTTCTGTCCCTTCCGAAACAATGCGTTTAAGCATGGCAAAACATCAGGAAAGCATTTCCAATGTTGCTCATAGAATTCAAGGTAGTCGCTAAACAAGACATCCGCTTCATGATCCGTCAACGCACGCGCGAACAGTGCGCGCATCCTCATTCTTCTTTGCTGCTGAAACGAATATTTCCCGTCGAGAAATAACTGAAAGTACTGCGCAGACAGCTGATCCCACTTTTCTCTAAACAGACACTTGGTAACAGGGAAATTCTCCTTGTATTTATTATAAAAATCGGAAACCGCATTCGCATCAGCAGTCTCATGGTCAAGAAGTGTATCGTCCAAATCAAAAAAAATCATTCATGACACTCCTTTATGTAGATTCAAGCCGAATTTGATACAACTTTCTTTCTTGGATACAAATTCAGTGGTGTTTGATACAACTTTTCCTGAGTTTGATACAACTTTCGTTGCGTTTGATACAACTTTCTCCTAATCTTCTTATTTACCTCCATAATTCAATGCAAAATTAACGATTAACTTCGTATTGTTCTTGGTTTTCTCAGCCGCGTTTTTTACCGCTTCTCGCGTTAGTTTTGGGAGCCCATTAATATCACCCGAAAAAATCAAACGAATATCTTTTTTTATAAATTCAGTTATTTTTCTCTTGAAAAATTTAACGGGTAATGCCATTAAATAATCCACTTCAGCCTTCGGACGTTTCCAAATTTCAATTGAGAAAGCATACTGTGTCAATACTTTGATGTTCAGGTCTAAGGCTGCATCGATTATTTTTTCCATCGCTTGTGCTCCTGCAAAATGACCTTGACTTCTTGTGACCCCGTGTTGTTTTCCCCAACGGCCATTACCATCCATCATGATTGCGACATGAGCAGGTACTTGTCTCATTTTGTCATCTTCTCACATTTTCAAAATAAGCCTCTGCTAACCAAGGATGGACGACCTTTAACTTGTCTTTTCGTTTCCATAGATAGTGGATATAGGCATAGGCTCCCGCCTCTAAAGAGGATTGCAGTTGTTGTTTTAATTCGTCTAGGTATGGAGGTATTCCTTGTTGATCCCATTCAATCTTATCTGCCACAAATACAATGAGATCGAGAACAGACGGATGGCTTCTGAGCGTTGTGTGGCATTCAATCGCATTGAGTATTTCTAGATCAGTGACGTGAAATAAGTCTCTGGCCATAACCTTTGAGATTTTTTGATGAAGGATCATCGGAAATGCTGCCTCTTCCTCTAAAACATCAATAGTCAATTCTCTTGCTACGGAAAGACGCTGATTGTTTGGGATCACCGCGCTAATGTCATGTAAAGCACCGGCAATCTCAGCTTTTTTCTCCCCGGTTCCAAATACACGAGCAAGTCTGTTCGCTTCCTCGCTCACTCGTCTTGAATGATCAGCAACTAATGGTAATTGGTTGTTTCTTAAAAAATGATAAGAATCAAAAATAGGATCGCCTGTAAAGTGAACATTTTGAATAAATTCAGAAAATAGGTTCATCATATAAATCCTTTCGATTCGAAGTTTGAATCATGACTTTTTATCGATTCATTACTCAGGGGCAACGAATTCAACCTTGATCCGATCCGAATCCTCAAAAAAGACCGCATAATAATCCTTCCCGCCTGCAAAGGGGTGGCGGTCTTTTCACCCCACGGTGGATTAAAGCTTCGGTCATTTCATCCACTTCTTCTCTTGATTCAGCATGAAAAGCGAGATGATTAAGTCCTGTCCTGCATCGGTGGAAGGGGATATCAAGATATTTTTTCCTTGTCTGTACAAAAACAAGATATGTATCGCCTAACTTCCAGCTCTCCCCCTCCTCCCATTCTTGAAACGGCTCATAACCTAGTGGCTTTTTTCCACATAGCAATGACTTCATCACGTAATTCAAACGATCGAAAATTCAAAGGAATCCTTCCAATGAAACACCATTGTCCGCAGTTGTCCAATCCAGAAGTTGAAAAATGGTCAAACTATGCTTTTCTCAAAAACATACTGCTTCCCTTTTTTACCGATGAAGGTGCGGGCGGTGTCACGATAGCCCATTCGTTTGTACAATCCGATAGCCGTAAAGTTAACAGCATTCGCACCCAATACGATCATCGTTTTACTGGAGAAATGCTTGCGAACAAACGAAAACAGTGCTTCCATGACTATTTTTGACAGTCCTTTTCCTCTATAATTGACATCAAGTGAGAACGCTCGAAAAAGAAGCGCATGATCATAGGTGCCATAGTCAGATTGACGAGGAAGCTCCTCTAAAATGAAAAAACCGGCAACCGCATCTTGAACAAACACGACAATCGGGTAAGCTTTTGTTGTATCAGCGATTGACTCAAGTGCCTGAACGGGGTGAGAAGAAAATTTTGTCTGCCCAAATTGATAGTTTTGTAATTGTTGTGACAGAGATTCACGATAAAATGCCAACTCTACTTGCAGCAAATGTTTGCCCATTTTTTCCTCCATCAATTGAGTTTTTTTAACAATTTTTGATAAGCTCCATAGGCATCCTTACCTTGATAAAGAACATGGGTAAAGCCTTTTTTCAAATATAACTTAATTGCAATGAGTTTGTCCAAATCGACACCTACTGTTACTTCTTGATAGCCTAATTCACGCGCGTAATCGATGAGAAAATCAATCAAAGATCATCAAATTTGTCGCTTAATGCTTGAAAAAAGCCGTCAAATTTTTGCGCCTCTACTTCATTCAATAAAAGTCCGCCTAACGTTTTTACAGCTTGGGTTGGTTTATTGTCATCAATAAGAATAAGGCTATAGAAGCAATGTGCCGCAACATCTTGTCGATATTTTTCACAAGCCTGCTCAATTGTCTCTAAGGCCGAATGAATCTGTCCTACATTTCGATAAGATGACGCTAAGCAGATTAAAGCGATCCGTTCATCTTCTTTGGATAAACCAAGCTCAAGTGCCTTTTTATATTTCGGGATCGCCTCTTCCTCCATTGCCAGTTTATCAAGCGCCAACGCATACTGTAGCCAAATTTTGCTTTCCTGGGGGTGCTGATCACTTAACATTTGGAACATGTTCAACCCTCGCCCGTTCTGCCCATGTTCTATTAAGGAGCTTGCCTTTTGAATGATCGAATCAATACAATCTTCCATAATTTTTTCCACCTTACTCTCCAATTACGCGTTTAGCTCTACTCATAGGATAAGACAAAATCTGTTCGTTCCGTTTCCATTTTGATAAACGTCACAGTTTTTCCAAAACTGAGCCGTGCCTCCCTGCCTGTTTCAGAGAATTCAAGCTGCTTATATAAATGAATCGCACGTTGATTAAAATCGACAACATCCAGCTTTATGACTCCTTGGTAATTAAAGTGCTTTCTGCCAAAAGCAAGACAATTAGATGCAAATGCTCTGCCGTTGCCCTTTCCTATTTCTTGTGGGCAAATTCCCAGTCCGATTTCAAAACCGTTCGCGGACACGGTGTATTCAAAAATACCAAACAAACGTCCATCTTTCAGAACCGAAAAATAATGGTTTGCAGGATCAGTGACTATTTCTTTATAGGTTTCTTCAATTCCTTCTTCCGGAATCGTGTAAAAAGTATAAGGCTCTGCATAGGTCCAGTGGACATATTCTTCTGCCTGAACACGATTCATCGGCATGATGTTCATGTTAATATCACTCCCTTTTTCTTAACGGGAACCTATTTTTTTTCTTTTCCATAGTGACGATCAAAACAGGTCCGGCAATAGACTTTGCCATGAGCGTCTTTCACAAAACGATGAATAATCGTTTCCGTCACACCATACCATGCCTTCTTCGGTGACTGAGCGATAATACACATGAATTCGCCGGGATGAATGGTTTGACCACATTCCGTACATCTAAAAATGTAATTGTTGTTTAATTTCGAGAGAAAGCTCATATCAGTGCCTCCTGATTGGAACTTTTACTCTTCATCGTCATCATTCGCTCGTTTTTTCTTAAGATAATACATGAATGAGAAGGAACCGAGAAAGCAAACAAAAAAGATCGTTCCGCTGATCCATGCAAAGGAAGGATGTTGACGGTCGGTGAACCAGCTGATCAATCCCATCAGTACACCGACCGCTAAAGAAATAAGGACAAAAACATAATAAGGAACTGGCGTCTTGCACTTTTTTTCGGTTGCCTCAACATCCGCCGTTACTCTCATTTGCAGAAAGATGAGCAGAATGTTGGTCAGCATCATGACAAGAAAAAATGGTGATTCAATTGCCTCCCTTGAACCGCTAGTGAAGGCTATATAAATTAAAACAGCAAGCATTCCAACCGTCTGGAAAATATAGGCGATTCGAAAGTTTTTCAAGTTAACGAGAATTAATCGTTCATCAGTAATTCTCTTCATGACTTTTCCTCCTCGATCCAAAAAAGTTCATCCAGTGATTTTCCGACTGCGTAACAAATAGCTAAACATAATTTCAGCGTTGGGTTGTATTTTCCTTTTTCAATCAAGCTAATGGTTTGCCGTGTTACTCCGGTATTTTCTGCAAGCTGTAATTGCGTCAAGCCTGCTTCGATCCGGGCGCTTTTCACATGATTCATCAATGAACCGAAACACCTCCACGCTTCTAGTGTAATATATACATTACATCAGTGCAATATATACATTCCGTTTTTATCTACTATTCTATGAATACATTAACCAGTTGCAGAAATCGTGAAGATTAACTACAATAAGATTGATCTAAGGCAGAGTAGATTGTTGCGGGTTACGTGCCCGGGGGACGGGGAGTTGTCCCCGGGACGAAAAACGGTGTTCGTGCCGTTTGCCGTGCAATGATCGCATCCCGCTGCCGCATATCGGAGGTGATCCTCCCTTATGTGGCAACATTGCCAAACCATAAGGAGGATCTTTCTATGGCTATTCATTCATCTATTTTTTCCGCTGCCTATTGGAAAACGGCCGCTGCGGAGCTTCGTAAGTTAAACAGGCTGACACTTGCCGCACTGATTATCGCTTTAACCGTGGTGATCGGTTCATTTACTATCCCCGTCACCGAGAATCTGCATATTTCTTTCAACTTTTTGATCGTTGCTTTCGGATCGATGGTCTATGGTCCGCTGCTTGGCATCTTTGCCGGAGCTGCCATGGACATTGTCGGTTATATCGCCCATCCCTTCGGCGCATTTTTTCCAGGCTACACACTATCTTCCATGCTTGGCTGCTTTATCTACGGTCTGTTCTTGTATCATCGCCGGATTTCAGTGATGCGTATCTTTCTCGCCAAGCTGATTGTTAATTTTGTTATTAATGTTGGGCTTGGATGCCTCTGGAGCCAAATGTTGTTCGGAAAGGGCTACTGGTTCTTTTTGATCAACAGCCTGATCAAAAATGCATTGATGCTTCCGATCGAAACCATTATGCTTACTGTACTTTTGCAAGCATTGATGCCCGTACTGACACGCGCGCATGTAATTCCGGTTCAGAACGGCAATCGTATTTCTCTCATCTGATCACGTCTCAACTCCCTAATCAGCACGTTCGCGAAACACGGTTTGATCAACCTTGGCCCATGATGAGGCAACCGGAAATCGTTTAGTTTTGAATGGCGTTTGCAGCTCATATAATGAAAAATGACCGTTTGTGTGCTTACACCGGACGGTCGATTGCAACAGCATGCCCACAAAAATATATGTTTCGATAAAAAAATAACCTCCCCATTAATAGACGTTTAATAGACGTTCGCTCAGGGGTGGTTATTTTTTGCTATTATGAAACATCATTAGGCTTTTGAACCACGAATCAACAGGACATATGGAGCGAACACCTTGACTCAGAGCGGATAAGATCCGTTCCCGAAGGACATCGGTCGCTTTGCGCTGATCCTGTATCCTTCGCTACATTCCCGCCTAGTTTACGACGACTTTTTGCGCCTTTTCCGGTTGTTCGCTGAGGCAATACGCCAGATTCCTGCCGCTGATGGTCTGCAGTTTTTCCAACGAATCCTGCGAGTAAAACGCGCTGTGCGGTGTGATAATGACGTTATCACGCCCAAGCAGCGGGTGCCCGGCCAGACGCGGTTTTTCTTCAGCGAGAACATCCAGTCCCGCGCCGCGAATCTTGCCGCTGTCCAATGCTTCCACCAGAGCCGCTTCGTCCACACAGCCGCCACGTCCGACATTGAGAAACAAAGGCCTGCGCTTCATCTGCGCGAAGGCGGCAGAATCAAAAAAGTGAACATTGTCCGCCGTCAGGTTCATGTGGTTGGAAATGACGTCCGCTTCCGCAAAGGCTTCCTGCGCTGTCGAAGCATGTACGTTGCAGCGTGCCGCCTCTTCCGCTGTCACATTCGAACTGACCGCGAGCACCTTCATGCCAAAGCCGTGGGCAAGCGCCGCGACCTTGCGCCCGATCCTGCCGAAACCGAACACCGCCAATGTCTGTTTCCCTATTGGTCTGCCGCCGGGAATTGAGCGATACTGCCAGCGAAATTCACGATCAATCTGTCCGGTGTAGTACTTGAGGTTGCGATTCAGAGCCAAAAGCAGCGCCATCGTGTGCTCCGCAACCTCATCGGTGCAATATTCCTTGATGTGACAAATGATTACCCCATGCTTTTTTGCAGCCTGCAAATCGACCGAGTCATAGCCGACCGCATTGACGGAAACACAGCGTAACCGTTTCGCTCGACTGAAAAAAGCCGCGTCCAACGGCAGAAACACGGTAATCAATCCGTCCGCCTTTGCCAGTGCTGCATAGTAAGATGCGTCATCTGCATAGGACAGCACCTGTACCTGAGCGTCGGGCAGAATCGAGGCAATCGCGGACGTTGTTAGCCGATAATCCGATACCATCACATTTCGGTAATCACTGATCAGGATTCGCACGCCCTTACCTCCTGCAGAATTTCATGAAGCTGCTGCAGAACCATATCCATTTCTTCATCCGTCCCAATAGTTATGCGAACATAATCTCGAATCCTCGCCTCGTCATAATGCCAGAATGCCCCGCTCCTTCAGCATTCCGCATAGTTTTCCGCCTGAAATATAAGGATGCGAGACAAAAAGAAAGTTTGCATGCGGCTTGGCAACGAAAAAATTCATTTTTTCCAATGCCTTCTGTACACGAACGCGCGTAGCAAGAACAGAATGGACACACCTTTCCAAATATGCGGTATCCCGCACGGCCGCCGAACCTGCCGCAAGAGCGAATTCGCTCATGTTAAATGGATTAAATGTGAATTTAATTTTATTCATATCGTCAATAATTTCTTTTGACGCAATAGCAAAGCCGATTCGCGCACCGGCCAGATTGCGCGACTTGGAGAAGGTCTGCACCACGATAAGGTTGGCATATTTTTCTGTTAGCGGAATGCACGATTCATTGCCGTAATCGACATACGCCTCATCAATGATCACCAATCGATTCGGTTTGTCTGCAACAATGCGCTCGATATCAGAAACACTGAGCGTCAAACCGGTCGGATTGTTGGGATTCGCCAGCACAATATCGCGATCGGTTGCGATATAATCTTCCACATTCACATGAAAGCCAGTATCCAGTGGAATTTGCTCAAAATCTATACGGTTAGTCTTGGCATAGGTTCGGTAAAAGTCATAGGTAATATCGGGAAAACAAAGCTTCATCCGCGGAGAAAAGAAGCTCATGAAGCAGAAGCCGAGCACCTCGTCCGCGCCGTTGCCGACAAACACCCGATCCGCTCCGACTCCGTACGTCTCGCCGATTGCCTCGCGCAGCTGCTTGCAGTGAGGGTCGGAATAGTGACCCAATCCTTGAATCCGGCTTTGTGATACGGCTTCCAAAACACGTGGGGACGGTGGAATTGACGACTCATTGGCGTTTAGTTTGATATACGCCCGATCTTTCGGCTGTTCACCGGGAATATACGGCTCCATATTTTGAAATTCATCACATAAAAAATAGCTCATACTGATCCCCCTCATTTGTTATGTAAGCTAACAACATTCATGCATTAAAAGCCCAAAACGTTTGCAGCATTGAAGCTCACAATTTTAAATAACCGAAATTTCAGTCATTTAAAATTCAGTCTTCTGTATAAAAATCACAAGGTACATGTAAAAATTTTCACCCGCGATTTCACGCATCTTCAGACGGCATCCGGTCAGCACAGATAGAAAAAGCTTAAGAGCGGCATCCTGACCACAAGTTTAAGACAGCTTCCGTTGTCTCGAAATCCGCGGAGTTATTTTAGAATCCAAATACAAAAGAAGTTTTATGATGATTTGTTCTGCAATGATTTGTAAAGATCATGTCATAAAACCTCCCCTGCTCCTCTTACTTGTATCAAACCCCGATGGTACTGTCTATATCCGTTCATACAAGAACTTTTCCCTCATTTTGTAATTTTTACAAATCAATTTTGCCGATGCACACAGCTCTAAGGTTCATTAGTTTTCAAAACAGAAAATAAATTTTTGATATTTTCCATTTTTTTGCCTTGACTAAAACGAAGTACTTGTTGTAACTTTGCTTTTTTGACACCGACTTATATTTTTGTTACAATTTGCAGAAAATTATTATGGGAGAGATAGGGATGCCGGACGTTGCTTCTTTGCAGCAGTTTGAATTTTTTTCTAATTTCACTTTATATGCAGGTGCAAAAGGCATTCATCGCATGATTTCGAACGTGGTGATTCTTGATCACGAGGGGTTCGACGGCAACTATACGGACTTTCATGAAGGCGATTTTGTCATCACAAACTTGCTCTATGCAAAGGATAACCCGGAGCGCATCCTCCCTTCATTTTCCAAGCTGATTTCCATCAAAGTCGCTGCCATTGCAATCAAGTCGATTTATTATCACGAACTGCCTAAGGAGGTTGTGGAACTGGCAGAAGCGCACAGCCTTCCCGTCTTTTTCTTTGATTCTGTCTACATTGAAGATATCATTCTGAACATCGTTGATTACCTGCGCTCCTCTGAAAAAATCAGTTACCTTGAAAATCTAGTAGATACGGTTATTTATACCGAAACACCCGAAACGGCACTAAAGCAGCTCCTGTCGCATTGCTGCCCGGATCATCGACACTATGTTTCCTCGCTTTACCTGACCGATCCCTCATCGAAGGATAAAATGTCCCTCCAAAACAGGCTCAATCGCAACAGTTTTTCCGGAAAACAGTTCATTGACTCGTCAGATGTCTCCTTTCTTATCTATAAAAAAGGCGTCCTGATGCTCTATTTTTCGGAGGAAGTGCAGCCATCCTCCGAAATCATGAAGAACTGGAGGCACATCCTCAGTGTATCAAATCTTAGTCCCGGTGATTACCAAATCGGTGTGGATGACGAAATGCTGCCTATCCGTCAAATTGATATCGCCATTCGTCGCAGTATCTATACGAACCGCTGCTGCGCGCAACAGGATCACCCAAGGGCAGTGTACAGTTCGATGCACTTGCGCACCTTGATGCTTTCGCTGTCTGAAAACCGATATGCCCATGCTTATTTGACCGATCTATGCAAAAAGATCAGCGCTTATGACCGCCGGCACAACACCCGACTCATGGAAACCCTTTATGCCTATGCAGGATGCCTGTTCCACATTGACAAAACAGCAAAAAAGCTGACCCAGCACCCCAATACCATACGCTATCGTCTGAATAAAATTAAATCCATTCTGCATTGCACTAATGATTTTGAGTTTCAAATAATTGTCGGCCTGATTTCGGAAACACTTAGCTGAATTTTCAAACATATGAATGCGTTTAGACGAATTACCCGGCATGCTGCAACCAAATTCCGCATCCATTACTTACTCGAATCGATTCTCGCCTGCCCCATCGCCTTTTTCAAAGTTGCCGCATGACGGGAGCCGATCACAATAACCTTGCCTGATCGTAGAAGGATCTCGATTCCCCGATTGCCGCTTACCGTATACGCTTTATTACCCCGCAAATCAGTTCGAATTCCCCAGCCGCCAAACCTCACGATTGGTCGATACGTCATGACTTTGCAGCTGCTTATTTCGCCCCATTCAAAACAGTGCGGATGAAGATGAAACGGAAAAACGCGCACATAAAGACCATCCTTTTTCACCGCACATGTTAAGCGCATCGCCATAAAAAAGGTTGGAAGGATTATTCCAAAGATAATCACAAATACAATCATCATGGGATCAGGCATTGGATTCGTTCCAAATGGCTTGCCAAGAACAGTCTGAACGATGAATTCATACCACATCAGCGCAGAAACACCAAGTATGATTAACAAGAGCCACCACCGTGTCATTCTCTGAACTTCACGGTAATACACGATCGGCATGGTCCGCTCCTCCCCACAATAAACGTCTGTATCTTAAAGAAACAAATCCTTCACGTTCCGGCAATGCATACGTTGAACCTTCGCATTGGCACTCAAATCCCATCGCTTCGTAAAAGGAGATGCCCATCGTATTTCCTTTAAACACAGAAACCCATTGTTCCGTTGCACCATGGTTGATTTGATCGTCAGTGATTGCATCAAGCAATTTCGTGCCGATTCCCTCACGTTTACGGCTCGGATCTAAATAAAGAACAAATAATTCGGACTTTTTATCATCAGTAAATCCTCCGCCACCGGCGCCCACAACCTTACCATGATCATCAGCGACAAACCAGCCGTTCCAGCCTCTGTTGATCGTTAAAATTTCGCGTTTGATTCGGCCTTTATTATAAAATTGTGCGATTATTTTTTCGATATCATGCTGAGAAATAAGCGATTCATATGTTTTTCGGTATCCTTCCGAACAAACATCCATTATTCCGCCGACATCAGAAAGACAGGCACGCCTGATTTCCATAAGTAATCACTACTTTCTGCTTGTTCAATTGTCCGGAGTCCATAAATTGATTACAATACAGACAACATCTTATTTTTAAAGAAGAACACGACCTTCCTCCATGAGGGAACTATGCATCGACCACCCTTGAGCAATCATTCTATTGTTCTTCTATTACAATCAGTGAACATCCATTCGTATATATGATAATGGTCTTATTTTCCACTTAAAAATGATTAAATTGAATGTTTCTTTTATCTTCTTCAATCAGCCAAATCTTTCTGAAACCCCTGCGGATGCCATGCGTCCCATTCATCTCTAAGCACACCGTAACCGATTGAATCATAGTACTGTCCATCAACAATGCGTGCCTTACGAAAACAGGCTTCTTTTGTGTAGCCGAGCTTTTCGGCAAGTCTCATCATACCGAAGTTACCGGACCATGTACGCAGATCAACCCGCACAATTTCCGGCATCGCCTGAAAAAGATAGTCGGTCCACAGACCAAACGCTTCATAACCGCGTCCATGCCCCCAGTATTCCGGGTTGTAAATCGCGATCCCGGCGCTGAGCCAATTTGTCTCCCTGCTTTCCCAGTACCAGCTGACTTGCCCGATCAGTTTATCTGACTTTTTATCGGCAATGGCGAGATTCTTTCTAGGGATTTCAAAGGAATCCGTTCTGATTTTTTCACATTGTTCATCGACTGATTCAATGATCTCTTCTTTCGTTTTTAGAGGATAATAGGGTCCATCGAACTTCTGCCAGTCTTGTTCCGGCGATCTCCAAAAAATACAGTCATCCTTGTCCGCTAATTTCCAATCGCGGACAACGATTTGATTTCCATTAAGTAAAATCATCTGTTTTCTCATTCCTGTTCGTTTTTTATTGTGCTGCGAATAAGTTCCATGACTCTTGCCAGCACTGTGATAGAGCCGGCGGTATCAAACGTATCGATGCCGACATCCAATGAATGATCGGCATGATGGATCACTTCACGGTTTCAGGAAATTTGCCAATTGCATCTGTGGATGAGACATACGGATCAGCATCCGAACTATGCATATGCATTCTTGCTTCATTTTTTACTTCCTATTTATACTCCAGAGCTCGTTTTTTTAATTGCGCTTGTATCTTCAGTTCATAATTGTAATCAATGTCGTTATTCTCAAAATAAACAACATCGACATCGTGAACCGGTGTTTGATGGGACGATCGAGTTTGATAATTCCACATTCGCGCACGCAAGAGTCCCGCGCATACTCAGCAATCAGAGAGATTTAATTCACGAACCGAGCTCAAAATTTTTATTAATTCCTGATCATTGGTAATAAACGTTCGACTATCTTCTTCATCTTCAAGTCTCAATGAAATTACCTTTTTACTTTCATTTTAGCTCTTTCCTCATCACCATTCGACTTTCATTCATTGAATAACCCTTTTTACGGTAAAAATCGCTGATTGTACCGATTTTCTCAGTAATGAGAAAAAGTGAAGTAATCCCTTTTTCCGTTAACTTCTGCTCGAGATGATGAAGCAGCCAAGAGCCGTAACCCTTTCCTTGTATCTGGGTCGTGACACAAAATTCAGCTAAGTAAAAGGTCTTTCCCATAAAATTCATTTTGCTGTATCCGGCAATGAATCCGATTAATTGGTTGTGATCCCAGAGCGCGTACCCTAAGAAGTTCGGTGTATGGATCAAATCAAGCAACCTTTGATAGCCTACATCATCGGTCCATGATTCATTCCACGGCTCATTCCTGAAAACATTGATATATAACTCAGTATAGTCATGCAAAAAATCGGGGTCCATGACAGCTAATTTAATCATTAACATTCCTCGTTTCTTTCGGTCTACCGATGTTATAATGAAAGGCAAAAAGGCGGAGACACATGAATCAATTATCATCAATTAAAGCGCTTGTCTTTGATCTGGACGGGACGCTACTCAACGCGCAAAAAATCATCTCCGAACGAAATCAGAAAGCACTGATGCGCAGTTATCAGTCCGGGTTTAAGCTTTTCATTGCGACCGCCCGTCCCCCGCGTTCTGTACATACAATGGTGTCAAAAGAACTGCTCGATTGCGTGTCGGCTATTTATTACAACGGCGCGTATGTAAGGGATGCTAATGGAAAAACAATGAGCTTCACGATCTCCCGTGCGGATTCAGAAGAGCTCATCGATTTGATGTGCGTTCACAACGAAACAGATTCCATTTCCATTGAGTCCGAGGACATACTCTATGCACTTTCCGACAAGACTTTTGCAAAGAATGCCAAGCACATGGTCCTCCCGCCAACCATTGTCACTCCACCTGAACTCAAGAAGCTGCTGGCAAATAAAATTTTACTGTTTCACTGTTCCTCCATTGTAAAGCGCCACATCATGAACGATAAAAAACGATTGAGCATCGTCGAAACCGACGGCAAAGAACTCATGCAAATCATGGCCCAAAATGTTTCAAAAAGTCATGCTGTTGCCGCACTCTGTAAGAAAATGAACCTTTCAATGGACAGTGTCATGTCCTTCGGTGATGATTGGAATGATCTGGATTTATTCAAAACATGTGGTTATTCCGTTGCTATGGGTAATGCAGTGCCCGACCTAAAGAAATACGCTTCCATGACAACTGCTTCAAATGATGAGGATGGTGTTGCTCAGATCGTTGAGCAGCTTATAGAAGCACAGTAGCATTAAGGCGTCCATGTTTATGATCTAGTCAATGGTGCCCTTCATCCGCCAAACCTTGCCGTCACATTCGGTTTTTAATTTTTTCATTCCTTGTTTCTCGTAGAATGCCTGAGCATGTGTATTGGTTGGCGCGACGCGGAGATGATATTCGGAGGTGCCGTGCTGCTTGAAGAGGTGCATCGCATACTGATGAAATTCATGGCCTAACCCGTTGCCCCTTTTTTCCGCAATCAGATAGAAAAGATGAACATAGCCGATGCTTTTGGCTTCGTATTCGCGAATACTTAGTTCCAGCTGCCCAATTGCTCGCCCCCTCGAAAACAAGGACAAACCCGTCGGAAAATTGACTCACTTTGTTCCCCAATCAGCTTAGATATTCGTCGGCATGGAAATTCTCGTCCGTTCTAAAGCTCAGTTGAAACGAATCTCTGCGAAAAGCAGTGATACAGGCCTTATCCCTTTCCAAATCAATAGGCTTAAAACGAAGCAAAAAATGCGCCTCCTCATTCCGTCATTTATCTTTCAGTTCCCTTTTAATCTCTTGAATCGTGAAGCGAATGAGATTCTTGATTAATTTATACACAATGGCGATAACGATACCCCAGATAACAAGAATTGAAATTAATGGTGCAAACTGAAACATTAACAGGTCACTTCCCCTCGTACGTTTTTCATAAACGTCAAATAATTGGTTAATGTATTTATTATACACATTCGCGTTCGCGTTTTGTTGGCAAATAAGGAAAAAATTAGCTACAAAAAAAGCAATCCCTTAAAAACCAGTGAATTGCTTTTTCGACTAAGCTCCAGACTTATATACGTTGGAAACGGCCATTGCTTATCTAAGCATATCGTCCAATTTTTTTAGCAGCTGCGCGTAATGCGCCAGCGTTTCCTGATCGTCCACGCGAACGCCGGATTTATAGAAGGTGATTTTTCCGCTTCCTCCGCCGGTTTGATGCAGCCTTTCAAGTATCCGCTTCAGATTCATCGCCGTACCGAATCCACCGTCAATGACATGGGTTCCTTTCGGGAAGATCTGTTCAATAATGTCTTTAAAAATCGGAAAATGGGTACAGCCGAGTACAACCGTACCATATTGAGTCAAATCGAACGGTTTCAGCTGCTCTTTTAAATAAGGAATGACGTGATTTGGTTCAAAGTCAAACGCTTCAGCAAGCTCCACCAGTTGCGGCATCGGTAGCGGATCAACAATATCGTGCTTGTCGATCTGTTCAACGAGTCGATGATACTTTTCTTCCTTCAGCGTCGTCCGTGTCGCCATGACAAGCACTTTCTTTTTTTCCGGTTCGGTTTCGATCACCGCCGGTTTGACTGCGGGTTCAATACCGATAATCGGAATCGAATAGCTTTTGCGCAGATCCTCAATCGCCGCACTTGTTGCCGTATTGCAAGCGATGACCAGTGCTTTGATCTCATGGGCAACCAGAAAATCCACCGCTTCAAAAATATATTTTTTTAATTCATTTTTTGGTTTTTCTCCATAGGGAAGATGCGCGGTATCCGCATAAAAAAGAAAATTCTCATTAGGCAACAATTTTCTGATGTGATGGAGAACAGTCATGCCACCAACACCGGAATCAAATACTGCTATATTCATGGATTATCACTTTTCTTTATAGTTTTGATCTTAACGTTGTTTTATTGTATCACCTTTATTTATTATTCTCCATGATGATCGCAGAATTTCTTAATACGTGTTCAAGATTAATGATTTTCATCATTATCTATAAATAATTTCCTGTCAATTTTCCTATTTTTATAATAGTATCTTTTATCGCGTTCGCCAATTTCACGGAGAACCTTACATGGATTTCCAATGGCTACCACATTATCGGGGATATCCTTGGTAACAACGCTGCCCGCACCGATTACAGAATTTTCACCGATTGTGACTCCGGGCAGCACGACAGATTGCGCTCCAATCCAAACATTATTCCTGATGGTAACCGGTAAATTGAATTGCATCTTTCTTCTTCTCAAATTGGGATTAATCGGGTGACCTGCGGTAGCAATGGTCACATTAGGGCCGAACATGACGTCATTTCCAACATAGATCGGTGCATCATCCACAAGTGTCAAATTAAAATTGGCATAGACCGCATTTCCAAAGTGAGTATTTGATCCCCAATTGGCTCGCAAAGGCGGTTCCACATAACAGGCCTCGCCACATTCAGCTAAGAGCGCTTTCAATAGGTTCTCACGTTCAGCCGTTTCAGATGGCCATGTTTGATTAAAGTCATAGAGCAATTCATTCCACTTCTGTTGCTGTTTTAATAGTTCTTCATCGCTTGGATCATATAAATCACCACGAAACATTTTTTCTTTATGATCCATCTCTGCCCCTCCTTCGATGTATGTTCAATTATTTCCTTTTCATTGCGAATCGGGAAAAGTAAAATGGTATAATCAATTTTAAAACGAACGCTAACAAAAAAAGTTGATCACCGAGATGAATCAGTGTCTTGGAGGACCGTTGTTGTATTCTGTTAATTGATTTTCAGTATAGTGAATCACAATTTCTTTAGAAACAGCCCCCAATGTACTCATGAAATAACTCGGTGACCATAGATTGCTCCCTCCAAAGGTCCTGCTTGGTTTCAGGATATTGCTTAAACCCCAGGAGATTGGGCTACCGAGAATGGCTTCATACTCGGTGGAAAATGAATCATCATGTGGATGTGATCGAGCATGATCTCTAAACCACAAAACATCTTCGTTTTGTAGCACTTTTTTGCTCCCGGATTTAAATTTGAGATGACCACCCTGTTTCCTTTATTCTCAAAATCTTCCGGTTTGCAATTCAGATCAATAGCTGCTGCCTCATGGCAATTTTTCTGATATCTTCATGATTCAATTTCTCACCTGCTTTGGGTCATTATGCACTATAAAAAGTGATCGTCTCTGATCAAAAATCCAAGAAATCAACGCTTGAATTTAATTCCACCAGCGCTTGCGGTGAAATTTTTAACGTACTCGTGGCATTCCCTGTTCCGCCGTAAACATAATCAAATTTGAAAAGACTTTTATCGATCAAGCAAGGGAGATGCAATCCAATTAAAGCAACACTTCCCACATGAAAACCCGTCACCTTTTGAACCTCTTTTGGTGACGCTAATTTTGCATGCTTGCAATTGAGCGTACGAGCGATTTGATCAAAACTAATTTTTTCACGGCTTCCAGATATAATCAGCGCGAAGAATCCTTTATCTGTTTTAATGATTAACGTCGGAGCCGTCTGCCCAACATCAATCCCAAAGTACTTCGAACCATCTTCTCGAGTCAAAATCGGCTGATCATGTTGAATGATTTCATATTTATACTTGGTCGTGCTGAGCATGTCGCTTATTTTCATCTTAAGTCCTCCGGGTACGTTACTCATAGATATAAATTCTGTTCAAATAGTTTCCGTCAAAGCTTTTCATCACTACCTCTTCATGAAAAATAAAGTGATTATTGCTTAAAACTTTTTGTGATCACTTATTATCCGCTTTCACAATTCCGTAAATGGCATTTAATTTAAGGCTGCATTTTGCCCATCTGGAAAGAGCGCCTACTGCCTCAGTTGCGTACCCTTTTCACTGATGCTCCATGCCAATTGCATAGCCGATCTCAACACCATCTAGTTGTTCACTTAAACCGATATGTCCGATCAAGGTGTTTGTTTTCTTCAAAACGAGTCCATAAACAAGCGGATAAGACCGGGGAACGGATTTATAGGTGACAGATAGGCATTTGATTACTTCCCTGGCTTCATTTTGAGTTTCATACACCTGATCCGGTAATTCTTCCCGCATGGATTTTTCTAAATTATATTTGTAAATCAACAAGGTGTCGTTTGCATTTAATTCACGTATCGTTAACCGTTCGGTCTCAAGAAATATCATCATTCGCCTCATCTGGTTGCCTACTTTCTTCCTGCTAGAAATAGTTCACTTGTACAACCAGGACAACCTGTACGAACAGTAGGTTTGGATTTTGCCATTTGGTTGAACTCTCTTAGGTTGAGCTTTCATTCTTCGGTTCAGCCTTCTCTTCGCGGATTATTTTTAGCATCGTTTCTAATGAATCCAGTTCTTTTTCAGGCACGCCTGCAATGCAGAGACGAAGGCCTTGCGCCTCTTTATCAAGAATACCATATCGAGAGACGATAATATTTTTTTGCGCGAGCTTCTGAGCAATCCGTTTAGCTGAAATTTCAATGGGGAGCGTAATCCAGAGGAAAAGTCCCTGTCTGGGTACGTGAAAAGAAAAGCCTGTCAAATCGGCATGTGACAGAATCGCTTTTGCCTTCACTAATTTTCGCCGATAGCATGCGTTCACTTTGCGGACATGCCTATCGTACATCCCCGATGTTAAAAAGAAATTCAGTGCGCCCTGTGCAATGCCGGAAGTGCAGATGTCAGACAAATACTTCTGCTGAATAACGGTGTCACGCAAAGCATCGGAAAACACCATCGTGCCCAAACGAATCCCCGGAAGAAATGTTTTTGAAAAGCTGCGAATATAAACGGTAAGCTGATTGGTGTCGTAATAGTGTAGCGGAAGGCAGCGTTTGTCCACGCCCAAGTCTGCCAGATAGTCGTCTTCAATCATCAGAACGTGGTAGCGACCGCAAAGCTCCGCGATCATTTTCTTGTCATTTTCCAAAAGAGAATATCCGTTGGGTTATGAAATCTAGGGATGATATAGAACGCCTTGATCTGCTCTGCTTGAAAAACGCGTTCCAATTCTTTCAGATTGATCCCGGAGGAGTCACGCCGAATGGCCACGCAATCGATATTTAGCGACTTAGCCATGTCGAGAGCTGCGTGATAGGTGGGCGATTCTACTAAAAGCTTTCCCTTCGACGGAGCTGTAAAAATGGCTTTCAGAGCGAGGAGAATTCCCTGTTGGGCACCGTTTGTAAGCATAATTTGAGCGTTTGAAGCATGGATTCCATCCCGTATCAGCCTCTCTTGAAGCGTTTTTCTCAATTCAGCGAAGCCCAATGGCGATTCATAGGAAAACAATTTCTTCTTATACGCTTCGATCGATTGGTTCATCGCATGGGCAAAGGCTTGATAGGGAATTAAGGTGGGATCAGGTGCTACCGTTTGGAAATCGATTATGCTCGATAGTGGTGTCTCTTCAAAGTCCGACTTGACTACATAGTATCCGCCTCTTGGCACGCAATAGAGAAAATGTTCGTCTTCCAGAGCTTTATAGGCCCTATTGACCGTAATTTTATTGACGGAAAGAACTTTGGCGATTTCTCTGCATCCCGGAATCTTTTGGCCTTCTACAAACCGCTTCTGCTTGATTCCTCTTAGAATATAATCTTTAACCCATTCCATTTTTGACATAGAACCCACCCATTTCCATTACAATTCATCGTCTGTAGTAGTACAGATCAAATATCGAATGTTTGAACTATTAATGAGTGCATTATATACTAATGCCAACGAAATACAAGGGGGAGTCCAGGTGATTGAATTAAAAAAAGAGAGGTTTCGGGAATTAATTCCGATCCTTCGTACAGCGGATATCAATAGTTTATTTGCTATGTCCGTATTAGAAGGAAAAGTGGGTGGGAAAGTTTTTGTCGATGACAGCGCTTCTCCGGCGTCATTTTATCTTCAGCATCCATATGGAATGAATTTGCTTTTTGGAGAGAATGGGAAAGAAGATTTTTATGAAAGCTTGAAACCTCACTTGCTCGATTTTCACAAAACCAGAAAGAAAGCGGAGTGGCTTCAGGTATACCCTGCCGCGTTGTATTCGAAAATGGACACGCTTTTAGCGGATCGTCTCAGAAAAAAAGATCCAGAAGAACCCTACAGCGATTCATCAGTGGTGGAAGCAGGTAAAGTCTTGGAATATCAGAGAATTAACTTTATCTTTCAGCAAGAAAAGTATCTCAGTTTCCGGAAAAGTCTTCCAAGTAAACATCAAAAAATTGTTTCAACAACGGAACTTATTTTCAACCGGTTGGCCGGAAGTGTCGTGCCGAAATACTTTTGGAATAGTTTCCGTGATTTTGAAGCGTATGGCATAGGCTTTACGTTGCTGTTAAATGATAAAATTCCTGCTTCTACTGCTTTCGCATCCTTTGTCATTGATCGTAAACTGGAAATTGGGATTGAGACAGTTGCAGATTATCGTGGTTCCGGATTTGCCGCAAGCGTATGTGCCCAATTGATCGATTATTGTCTCGAGCATGGTTTGGAACCCGTCTGGTCCTGTAACTCTGGAAATATCGGTTCCAGAAAGCTTGCACAAAAGTTGGGTTTTGAAGAATGCAAAAGAATCCCTTATTATCGTTTACCATTATCATTTTAAACAACAGGGCACTCCCCTAAACAATTCTCTTGAATGTAAATCTTTCAGTACGTTTTTTCAGCCTCGGACACTCAAATCAATCAGTACAGCTTCCTTCAAATAGGGGCTACTCAAAAGCGATGGACACCTTTATCCGTACAAATAAAGATGTGTTTATCGCTTATTCCTGTAAAACTATATATGTGGTTACTGCGTGGTTAAGACGGACTGTGAAATATGAAGGCCAGCCATAGTACAAGTTAATGCGAAACTGAGAATGCGAAAAACAAAAGCTAAAACTAACTCGTGAAAAGTTAAAGCTAACAGTTGAAAACCCCCGCTTATTTACGCTTGCTTAAGCGTGTATACCATAAAATTCCATTTATAGTGATTAGCATAATCCGTTTTAAATTTAACTCATGCGTTTAAGGAATTCCTATATCTGGGATCAAGAGAATTCGATCTTATCGGCTGGGCGATCA
Organism: Sporolactobacillus shoreicorticis; assembly: GCF_024125445.1. Classification (GTDB taxonomy): domain Bacteria; phylum Bacillota; class Bacilli; order Bacillales; family Sporolactobacillaceae; genus Sporolactobacillus; species Sporolactobacillus shoreicorticis. The sequence goes on from NZ_JAMXWM010000013.1 coordinate 28,906, forward strand.
TGCAAAGCGCCAACTCTGATAAATAGACGGAAAAATTCCGCTTAATTAGAAAGTGAATGAAAAAATCGCTTAAATAAACGGAGAAATTCTGCTTATCGAATCGAAAAACGTGAAAATGGAGGGTTTTGCGTTGCATAAGCGGAAAAATTACCCTCATTTACACGCGAAACAAGCGCTATGATGCATATAACCGGAAAAGTCACCCTTATCAATCCTTTTACGCGCTCAGAATAGTGATCCGCAAAATGAAGAGCTAAAGAAGCTCCCCATGAATGACCGACGAGCCAAAATTTTTTCGCACGCAGTTGATCAAGTATGTCAACGAGTTGCTCGGACAATGTGGTGAAATCATAGCTTGTACTTAATCCACTGTCCCCGCACCCTGCCATATCCGGTACGATACTATGTACGCCCTGTAATCGCTTAACCATCCGCCAAACCTCGCCGGTCCATGCCTGTCCATGAATAAGCACCACCGTCTCAGATGCAGATGGATCGCCAAATTCTCTAATTTTATAGTTTATTTTTTCGTTTCCCGCAATGATATGCCGCACCATCCACATTAAGCAACACTTCCGATTGTTAAAACTGTTTCGTTAATTATAGCAAATTTATATTCTTATGCGTTGGATTTCCGCCTGGAGATTGAGGCTTAAACAAAAAATACGCGTTACACTTTATTAAACGATCAATTGGAGGAATGAGCGATGAATATTGATAATACGATTGTTCAAAAATATTTGAATGGGGTTCCTTCAAATGAATATGCTGATGATTGGATTTTTCATCACATCGAAGAAAATAATTATTTGTTTGAAGAACCGTCCCAAGCAATAAAGACGCAAATTTTCGAATTATATCAGGGTGTACAGGACATGGCGCGTCATTTTGTTCCCTGTCATACGCAATTGTGGGATGCGTTGTTTCCCCAGTATAGAGAGCGGCTGAACAGCTGCACCATTCAATTGGTTGTCGGATGCCCTGCGCCTTACGAAGCAATGGTTCGAGAAAATACGCACCATGAGGAAGTGATCATCTTTGACTTAATTCGATTTACGCGATATGGCATAAGTCGCGCGCAAGAAATCATTCGCTCGATGATGACGCATGAATGCGCCCACATTTTACTGCATCAGGACTATCCCGCATCCCACGCAAAACCATACATAGAAAAATTGAGCTATATGCTTTTCGATGAAGGACTCGCACACTTTCTGGCAACATCGGAGCCCCTGAACAATCCTGAGCTGCTTCATTACAAGAAGAGTACATTCCGGACCTATCAACAAGCGTTTAGCGAACAGGATTCCAAGCAGCAACAGGCGCTATTGATTCGTGCTTGTTCCGGTCCTTATTGGAATAAATTCGCCTGCATTGCCGGCATGTTTCTCTGGGCAGACATTTATTCCAGTTCCGGAATCAAAGGTGCATGCACCGCCTATACAAATGGATGGCGGGAATTCAGCAAATTTATAACCCCAAAATAACTTCTTGCTGCTCAGCAATGACGTACCATTAAATTACGGCTTGATGATGCTTTTTTGATGATCGTTTGTATTTATTTGTTTTCCAAATTGCTAGAGCAACCCCGAACAGAACAAGAGCGATGCAAAAAAACTCTGATAGCGACGGCAGCTCTTTGTTGTACAAATAGGAGTAGAGTAGACCAAATACCGTCTCAAAAACGATCATCATTCCGGCTATTGAAACTGGCAGCTTTATTGAGGCATTGTTCCATGCCCATGTCGCTATCCATGAGGTGAATATGCCCAGGACAATAATTCCAACTACATATTTTGAGAGATCCCGATGAATAAGAATGCGATGAAGGATTGGTTGTTTCAACAAGATGGAAACCAGTGAAACAACAAGAACTAATACTAACGTTTGAATACCAATAATAGTGGAAAAAAAGTCGGACGAGATTTGACAATCATCCTTTAGAAGATGGGCATTTGAAACCCCATACCACGTCCATAGCGCTAATGCAGTCAGACAGAAAAAAATGCCAAGTAACTGTGCTTTTTCAGAAGGGTCAATTGAAGGACCATTCTGCCCTCCGTTAAGGCACAAGATAATCATGCCTACAAGAACAAAAGCTGAAGGAAAAAATAAGATTTTAAAAGGAAATTCACGATTCCGCAAGTTACCGAAAAAACTAATTGTGATCGGTAAGATGCCAATGATTAATGTGGCAACAGAAGCACCGACAAGTTTAATCCCCAGCACCAAAAAAAAGAAATAGCCCAGATTCCCTATAAGTGCGTACTGCAATGCCCTTAGCCAAATCTTCAATGATATTTTCAGAGGATTTTTCTTATAAAAGAAAAATAAAAAAAGTGAGTATAAGCCATACATCAAGTAGCGCCCTAAAGAAATTTCCAATGACGAGAAAGCTGAAAGCATGTTTGGAACAAGATAGGCTAATCCCCACGAAGCACCGGCAATGATGCCGTACATTAAGCCCAAAAAAGTATTCTTGTTTGTCATACTTTCCTACCTCCAACGTTTTCATGATTCCATTATAGGGGGTGATCTCTTGTTTTGTATTGTACATTCTTGCTCGCTGCTTGGTATTGACCAGGCGTAATACCAAACACTTTTTTAAAACGCCTCAAAAGATGGCTCTGGTCAACAAAACCGACCTCAGCGGCAGCTTTGGGTATCGCTAAACCATGAGCTAAATATTCTTTTGCCTTTCTTACTCTAATTTGATTGAGATATGCATGAGGAGAGAGACCATATTGTCTTTTAAACATTCGAGCAAAGTGATACTCACTTAAATGCGTGACTTGAGCGAGCTCAAGAAGAGAAATATCTTCGTCAAAGTACGCTTGCATATAATCAACTGCTCGCTGAATTTCTTTATGAGGCAGCGCATCATCTTTGATGTGCGATAATGACTTACTTGCATATCTCTTTAGCAGTTTGTCAAAAAAATAAATAAACTCAGTCCTTTGTTCTAGAGCAGAATCGGAATATTCAAGAGTGTCGTGTAATTTTAAAAACAAGGACGCCATCTCTGCATTATCTATAACAGATTCTTTGAAAAAAATTTGGCTGAGATCCTCTGCATTTTCTATTCCCAACATCTTCTGAATTAAAGACTTTTCCGGATAAATCATTCGGTAAGTCCATCCCTCTTTCTCTGCGGCATATCCTGTATGAACTTCTTCAGGATTGAGTACGACCAGACTGTTCTTTAGCCCAAATTGATTTTCTCCTCTGTAAAGAAAACCTTCAATGCCGCTCTCAATGACTCCAATTGCAAATCCACTATGCGCATGTTTCGAAAAAGTATGGTCAATGTACTTTGCATGCAGGCAGTCCAGACCTTCTAAATGGTTGCTTTTCCAGAACACGATTTTTTCATTTTCGACTTGTTTACTCAAAACGACACACTCCCATCTTTTTATGCACGGGAATCCATATTTTGGGGTCGTACATTACCCATCTAATGTTCATTACAGGCCACTTTTTGCTGTGTTTTTAAACAACTTCACGATTGCACTCTCAAAGTCCGTGTGATGATCAAATAGACATTCCGCGAAAAAAATAAAACGCCGCTATACGTGGAAGGGCGCTTTAAATTAAGATGTTATTGCTTTTGAACTCATCTATTTTTTATAAAGATACGTGTGAGCCATTCTCGAAACGTTTGATCTGTTTTTCTCCGCTGTCAGCCAATTCTCTGAATTGGCTGATCGTCTCGCGCATCTTTGGCAGCGCTTCTTGCTTATAAGCGCTAATTGAGTCGAGCGCGGAAAGCACGTCAACAAATGCCTGTTTCAATGTCTCCACCGAGACTCCGGTTTCCATCGCTTGTTTCTGAATATCGGCACCCTGTTCTTTGAGCATCTTAGACGTTCCGGAAATGAACATGTTCGTCGTCTTGTTGAGCGATTCAATCTTGCTGAGGACGATTTTCTGATTATACAGCGCACTCGCAACCGTTACCGCATTTCGCAATGCGGACAGGGTCACTGTCTTTGCCCGCTCTACTCCGCGAATAAGCTCCTTGTTGTTCCGCATGACTACTTCATAAGCGATAATGCCCTGCTGGTTGACGACCAGCATCTGCTGCATATCCATAACACGCTGCCGCAATGGAAAAAGGATTTCTTCGGTGACAAACCGTACCTTTTCCGCATTTTCATCCTCCATCTTTGCCTGCTCAATGCTCGCTTCAATGGACTGATCCATTAATGAACCCAATTCGATATTCGTCTGCAGCTTCTTTGTGATTTCACGAAGTGTTTGCTGTTCAAGCAGCAGGGTTTTATTGTCGTCGGTCAGCACGCGCTTCCCTTTGTCGAGGGATTCAACGATGTCACCGATGACCGCGTCGGCTCGCTGGTACTTTTTAAAATAAGCGCGCAGCGGATTAAAAAGCTTGCCGAGAAACCCAGATTTAGTGAAGTCGACAATGCTGGGATCAAGATCCTGAAACTGTGTTTGCAGCTCCGTTAATCCTTTTGCAACCGCACCGCCTTCGTCACCCGACTTTGAAAGCTTGCCTACCGAAACCTTCAACAGAGAATTTTTACTTGCTGAACTTCTCAGCGTATCCAGTCCAAAACTTTCAACGGATTGCAGCATTTCCGTACGTTCACTGAAAGAACTCGTCGATGCCGGATCAATTTTCATGATCTCAGCAACGTTCTTATCCGCCGTTTCTTTGATTTTCTGCATTTCTTCCGATACCGGCTTTACTTGTTCCTCTATTTGAGCCTTAACCTCTTTCTCATTCACCACTTCCATTGAAAATCCCATTGACCGATCCCCTCTCTTACAGCTGTACGTTGAACAGGTTTTTGATTTTATAAATCACATCATCCGTATCAGCATTGATTGAAGCTGCTTCGTTAATGCTCGAGACTTTTTCAAGATCCTTTAAATTGGCGTTATACCCGATTGTATAAACAGGCATTTTGTAAGCTTTTATCAAGCCTTTCACTTCATCAAGCGAATGACCGCCGTTTGTCTCTCCATCGGTTAGGACAAAGATGATCGGCCTTGTGTTTGGATTTTTCTTCATTTGATCCTGAAGCATTCTGATTGCGACAATAATTCCATCGTAGGTTGCCGTGCCTCCGCTGGCTTCGAGACGCTCAACCGCACCGACAAATTTAGACTGCTGTTCAAGGGTATACTTGCCGATGGGTAGATTTATTGATACATCGTTTGCGTAGGACACTAGACCAATACTGTTCTGCCGACCGAGATACTTTTGCGATTGCAGTAATGATTTCTTCAATTGATTCAATGGGGCACCGCCCATACTGCCGGAAGTATCCGCGACAAAGACGGCCGAAATCGGTTTTTGAAGATCCTTCTTTTCCTTCCATAGCGCTTGGGCAGATGAAAGCGTCGCACCGTCTACTCTGCTGTATTCCGATTTATAATTTGACTCATGGTTAAACCCATACTTGCTTCCCAGATCTTGATACTTTGCTTGCTTGGAAAAATCGGAAAACTTTTGCAAAATCTGTTTTTTTTCAGATGAGATATTGCCTAAAGCATACAATGGGCTGTCATGACGTACGCCGAACGGAGTAAACGTATAATTTGCTTTAAGATCGGGCGCTTGACTGAACGTCTGATACTCCATCACAAAGCCGTCCAATGTTCCCGATTTTGCCGCATCACGCATCTGCAGAGTAGTCAGCGCTGTGAATGGAACATTGTTTTGAAATTTTTCAAAACCGCTGACCGCTTTATTGCCAAGCAAGTTACCAGCATCAAACGTATGCAGAATACTGATCAATAAATTTAATCCGGTGGAGCTTGCATAGGGATCTGTATAGCCCATGGTTAATTCGTTATTTGCCATTGCCTTGATCACCGTTTTGGCATCAATTTTTCCGTATTTTTTCTTAATTTCATTATACTTTGAATTTTTCAACAAAATCCCAGGAACATTTCCCACCATACGATTCGAGATTATTTCGGTTTTTACACCGCCGGCCTTTGTCATCTCACCCCATAGTTCGTTCGACGGTGTAAATCCGTCGGGAATATATTTCTTCGATTTAATAAAATCGGTGGCCGTCCCCGAAGCAATATTTCTGATCTTTACCGACACCTGCTTTCCATCGACTGTTACGTTCGTTTGATTAAAATCATCGGCTACTTTGTTAATCCAGCCATCCACGCCGGTTCCCGACTTTTCGGTTGATGAGAAGATCTCAACATAATCATTGGTCGTGTTTTTAACAGGCACCTCGAACTTGTTAATCGACGGCAGTTCGGATGCGACATTGGCAGGATTAAGATCAATACTTCCTTTAACCGTTTTTTCCTTCGTTACATCAATATCTGAGTACAATTTATTCAGTATCTCCAATTTGTTTTTATCGGTTACTTTTACGGGTTTTGAATTCGAGGTCAGCGATACCCCGATAAAAACAATTGCGAACACAGCGATAAGGGCCACTGCTCCGAATCCGATAAATTTGCCCGTATTTTTCATTCATAGACCCCCTCAGAATTCTTGTAGTACTTCGTTTGGCTAATCAATTGATTCATTTCCTGCATGCAAGGCAGATTGTCAACCTCCGACACATCAACAGTGTTCAAGTTGGAGATTTCCAATATTAGTTTGTCTAAGCTTGTCAGTACTTCTTCATTGATGTTTTTCGATGACTTGACTGAGTCGATGTAATGATTGAATAATTGCATTTTATCCTCCATCACATCTGCGGTAAAATCTTTTTCAATTCGAGCGAGTTTAAAATATTCCCCCTCATCAAAAACACTGACTTTGACAATTATGTTTCTAATGTTTACGTAAAAGAGCTTTTCAACATCGGAAACAGGGGCCATAAACTTTTGATAGCTTAATTCTCCTTCGCCAAACCGATGGGCCAGCGTTCTTTTTACCGTGTCCTTTTTCTTTTCCAAGCGCTCTACTTGGGCTAAAACTGTGTCAATATCCCTGCCAAATACCTGGCTGTCTTTAAATTCTCTTAACGAATCCAAATAATCTTCTCTCGTTTCCAATTGAGGTATGTTGCCCGCACTGCGCGGCTTGAAGTAAATTAAATACAGGGCGACAAGAATAGCCATCGCACTCGCAAATAACAGCGTTACGCCAAGAGCCGTCTGAAATGCGCTCTCACCGCCAATGGCAATGCCCAAAAATTGAGGGGATAAAATGAAAATATCGATAATGACAACCCCTGCTAATAGTCCGATGAATTTAAAAAGTCGATTCACCCTACTCCCCCGTTCTCGTTGCATGCTTATTAAATCAAGCAACGTTCACCAATCGCTTACCAGACATAAGTCGATGATTGATCCATTAAAATGACATCCTTTCTTTTATTTTAGCAGAGAATGATGAACTATTTGCAATTATTTTTCTGTTTATTACAAAATGATTGACAACTACGCCTGTCGACTTTCAAAATGCATTTTTTAGTAGAAAAACCGGGCAAAAAACGCCCGGTCATTGGCTTTGACTTTTTTTGTTACGTTACATTCAATCTCGTCTGCTTTATGAGTCCCGTCAAAAAAGCAAGGATTTGCAGGAACGCCTAGCCTGTACTTCCATCGGTTTCGCGCCTTTCCATGTTCCATTAAAAAATACGCTCTCCGTCGTGAAACAGAGAGCGTACGACAAGGAATTATCCAAGGCTCCATTCTTCAGCTTTCTCACGAATTGAAATGAAGTGTCGATAAACACCTTCTTCGTGACTCAACTGCTTATGCGTGCCCTTCTGCACGATCTGTCCATCTTGAAGCACAAGGATTTGATCGGCATTCTCAATTGTTGCCAGCCGATGCGCGATGACAATAATTGTTTTGCCGTGCGTCAATGCACTGATCGCTTCCTGAACAAATTGCTCATTTTCCGGATCGATGCTTGCCGTAGCTTCGTCAAGAATGACGATCGGCGCATTTTTAAGCATCGCCCTGGCAATTGAAATTCTCTGTTTTTCGCCTCCTGACAGAGATGAGCCGCCTTCACCGACCATTGTGTCGTATCCATCGGGAAGGTCTGTGATAAATTCATGGCAGCGTGCTTGTTTCGCAGCCTCCATAACCTCTTCCATCGTCGCATCCGGTCTTCCGAATTTGATGTTGTTGCCAATCGTATCATGAAAAAGATAAACATTCTGAAAGACCATACTTATGTTTTTCAACAGGCTGTCTAAGGTAAGATTGCGGATATCTGTCCCGCCAATCGTGACCTTGCCTGCATCGACATCATAAAAACGTGCGATCAGGTTACAAATCGTGGTTTTCCCCGATCCGGAGGGCCCGACAATGGCAGTTGTGCTCTTCTGCGGAATCGTGAAGCTGATTTCATCCAGAATTCGGCGTTTGTCATAAGCAAAAGCAACATTTTTCATTTCAATGGTGTAATTGTTCAGCGACTGATCTTTGCCATGGTTATCGATGAATTTCGCCTGTTTTATTTTTTCTAATTTGTCAATAATCGGGCCGATGATCTGCATCACATGCGTCGCGTTGTTCACCTGTTCCACCTGCCCAAAAATTACAAAGGAAAAAACAGCCAACATTAAAAAATCAGGCACAGACAAACCGCCCTGCATCGCGAGAAGAGCGGAGACGAAAGCGACCGCCGCCGAGCTCGCTTTAAGTGCGAATAAATGCAGAACGTTACACGGAACATATTCCCGCTCGATCTTGATGTTAATATCCCGCTGCTTCCGATATGCGCTGCGAATCGACTCAATCGCTGCCCCTTCCTGTCCGTAAGCTTTAATAACAGCGACACCGCGAACATATTCAAGAGTTGCATTGATGATTTCATTTTGCGCCTTTTGATGAATCGGCGCATTTCGGTGACTGTAATGCCCCATCAGACGCAATGCCAAAGCCGACAGAGCGAGCCCGATCAGAGCAATCACCGCCGCCTGCCAGCTATAGAAGGCGAGGCACAGAATCATGGCGGCGGCACCGATATAGCCGCCAATAACCGTATCAATCATTTTCATCGAGTACATTTCAACAAAAGAGAGGTCCGTAGTTACCGCGCCAACGAGTTCGCCAACACTAATCCGATCAAAAAAACCAAGAGATACTCTTTTTAGAATATACCCGATTTTCATCCGTTCCTCCGCGGTCACCTCGTGACCAATGCTCTCCTGAAAGACAGCTCTTAAGTACGAAAACAGAAAGCGCCCCAGCACCATGAGCACCATAAACAGCAATAAATAGAGGGATAAAATAGGTTTCAATTCAATTCGCCCTGTTTGATCATCAACTATGAGTTTTAAAACATAAGCAACACCCATAATCGGCATGGCGGTAAAGAGCGCCTGCAAAAACGACCAAAGGAAGCCCCAATAAAGCCAACGCTTGCGCTGTCCGGTCCAATCAATCAATCGTCGCATGGTCTTAAGCATGAATGTTCCCTCCTTTATTTCCGTCGCCGGCCGCCCATTCCTTCGCTCCGATATGTGCCTGCCACATTTTTCGGTAAAGAGGACTATGTTCCAAAAGATCGGTCTGGGTTCCTTTGGTCACAACACTTCCTCCATTCAGCAAAACAATCTGATCCGCGTCTTTTATCGTTGACAGTCGATGGGCAATGACTAAAAGTGTTTTGCCTTGGGTAAGTGCCGCAATGGATTGCTGTAACTGATTCTCATTTTCAGGATCGGTAAAAGCCGTTGCCTCATCAAGAATGACGATTGGCGCATTTTTCAGAATGGCTCTCGCGATCGCGATGCGTTGCCGCTCGCCTCCTGAAAGCTTATTCCCCGCTTCTCCAGCCATCGTGTGCCATCCTTTTTCCAGGTGACCAATGAACTCGTCGCACTGAGCGGCTCGTGCAGCGGCATAAACTTCTTGATCCGTAGCTTTCGGATTTCCGAGCCGAATATTTTCAAGCAGAGAACAATTAAACAGAAAATTGTCCTGCGTCACAAAACTGATCAGTTCAGAAAGCTGATTCAGTGGCAAATCACGAATATCGATACCGCCAATCATGATTTTGCCGGCAGATAAATCCCAAAAACGCGCAATCAGCCTCGCAACCGTCGATTTACCACTTCCAGATGGCCCTACCAGCGCTGTCATTTGATTAGAGGCCAGTGTCAAATTGATGTGGTTGAGCACATTTCCATCTTTGTCGTTATAGCGAAAGCTCACATCGGAAAGCCGAACTTCATAAGACGCTAAATTCACCGGTGCCGCAGTATCCGGCAGAGTGGGCAATCTCAGTAACTCGTTCGCATCGCTAATCGCGTATTCAATCGATTTCCAATCATTAACGGCGACTGTAAACCAGTTCACGGGAGCCAAAAGCGCTAAGGAGAGAATCATGCACAAGGTTAATTCTGCCGGCGTTAAGCTTCCGTCGATATAGAGCAGCACTCCGACGGGCAAAATCCCCAATAGTGTTGATGGCAAGAGTGCGCCGCCAAGATTCATCAGCTTCCATGTACTTCGGAACCAATCCAGCGTAAAATCCCTAAAGGAGCCAATAGCATCCGTGAATTTCTCGTAAGAGCCGGACGATTGATTGAATGCCTTGATGACCTCAACACCCTCCACATATTCAACCATGACACTATTGACATGGTTGCTTGCCTCCATATAAGCGTCGTATTGCGTACTGAAGTTCTTCATCATAATGAAGTAGACAATACCGCCCAGAACAATACACACTATAGATGCCAGCGCAATGCGCCAATCCAGATACACCATATAAGCAAAGACAGCAACGGGAAGAAGCAGATTAGATATCCCCTCCGGAATTAAGTGCGCGAGTGGCAGCTCAATGGTTTCAACCCGATCAACAATTATATTCTTAAGCCTGCCCGCCGTGCTTCCAAGCACAGTCCCGAGCGGTGCCTTGATTAAACGTCTAGTCATCGCCAAACGAATACTTTCAAGGGTCTGATAGGCCGAACAATGGGACAACGTTGTGGACAAACCATAAAACAGCAGCTTGACCACGTACCCTGCAACACAAATTCCAAACCACAATCCGATCCATTCAATTGTCGGTTTCCCATCTAAAAAAAGCAGCAGCATCTGATAGATTCCCCAATAGGGAATCAAACCACCGACAACGCTTATTATGGCGCATAAAATTGAAAGCAGCATGATTCCCCGGCATCCTTGAGTAAAATCATAAATAATCCGAAAGGTCTTCCAAGTATTCATCCAATCCCTCCAAACAATAAAGGTGATTTGCCCGGAGCAAATCACCTTTATTGTAGTGTACCTTTCACTTTTCAGCCGCTCCAAAACCCGACCGGCTACTCCATTTGGACAACCGATTTGCGGTAGTCGGAAGGCGTTGTGCCCATAATTGATTTAAATGCGGCCGAGAACTTGCTGGCATTGCCGTAACCCGACTGCAGCGCGATGGATGTGACACTGTCTTTTGTCTTATGAAGTTTAACGGCTGCGGCTTTCATTCGGTACTGCTTCATATAAGCATGAATCGACATACCGAATACACCTTTAAAGCATTTAGTCATCGATGTGACCGGCATTTGAAAACGATCAGAAAGTGCTTCAAGTGTATAATGGTGTTCAGGGTTTCGTGTCATCAGTTTCATAATGGCTTTAATCTTCTTAACCTGCAGTCGATCAAAATACGAACGTTCTTCCACTTTAGAAGGAAACTCCCAAGCACTCAATAAAAGCAACATTTCCATAACCTTGACTTTAAAAAAAGGAATTTTAATTTCATCCGGGACAGCGTAAAGTTCGGAAAAGATGTGCTCGATGCGTCGTCCGGCTCGAATGATAAACGGTTGCTTGTCTTGGCAAAACTTTGCTCTTAAAGCGTTAAAATCGACAGCAAACCCATCCAGTATATTGCGCAGCGACTCAGATGCCTTTTCTGTACAGATTGATACCGTCAATCCGCGATAAGCATGCAATGGAAATTGGTACCTTCCTTCATGCTGAGCGCGCGCATTCAGCTGAAGGTCACCTGCTTCCATATAAAGACAACCGTTGCCACGCACCTCCCACTCAAGCCGGCCTTCCTGGCAATGATCGATACAGAAAACAGGTACCTGAGTCTTGAAATAGGACATACAGTGCTCAATTTGGAAGTCGCTAAAAAGCAAATTCACGCCCGGAAAAACCTCATAAACGGTCATTAAACCTTCTCCTGTATCCGCATGAAGCCTGTAAACAGAACAAACACGATCACAAGCGACACGCGACACATTCCGTCCCAAATAAAAAGAATTTTCCAAATTCATTCCAAACACCTTCACAAAACCCATTTTTATCTTACAAAGCCTTGCCGTACCAAGAACAGTCGGAAAATGCGCCATTTTTATAGAAACCGTTCGCTTTCCACCTCTTAATAAACATAACGGATTGATACTGCTTAACACAAAAACAGACTACTTTTCCGATCACAGCCGCCATCCAATAGTTGATAATAGTTCTCATTATCATTAAATTTAAAAGATACCTCTTTGTTTGTCAAGATACGGTGATGACATGATGCGTCACTATTTTCTCGGAACCTTGGCCCTGCTTACGTGAGTTGGCGAGCTTCCAGGTAAAAAGGTTCATCATGAACACGCCTTGAAGAGACTGATTCTTTGCTTGACTTGATCATCCGCCTGCCGAACAAGTCTCTGTCGGTGGTAGCCTAGTCATGACATTTGTGGTAAGTAGGCGTTGATTCCTTTTTCACTTTAACCGAGCATTTTGAACGTTTAGAGCGTCTGATCATAGGCATTCAGTTCACGTTCATTCGCCCCGTCCCTAGCCCGTTCACTATTAATAAAGCAACATGTCTGCTTGTAGATCTGTAAAATAATCTTCAAAAACTTTACCCATCTATATCCTCCTAATTTTTTATCTTTTCTGATTATACCGTTAGCTCATTATATGTGACCGTTTTTGTAGAAGCGCAGCAGGCAAGGAGGCGATTGAACAATTCGCCCCGAAAGTTTCGACGGTTGAATCGATAACAGAATTCATCCAGATAGGCCTGAAGATGTTTTTTGTCCAAGCCATGAAACGTACCCCCGATAGAGGCCTTAGCATTAGAAATAATCGTGTGCAACCAGTGCAAACAGAGATTCCGTACAAAAGGATCCAGTGCCAGAACGCAACCAATTCGAAAGAAAGTTTGACAAAACCTTAGACAAATAAAAATTGTTGAAGTTACGCAGTGATCGCTATTTAGAGGTGCCTTATTGATTAATAGATGACCACGTTTGTATTGTACCTCTTGAACCGTCAGCTGCTAGCTGAGGTCCCCAACTTGCAGTACTATTTAATGAATAAATACCCCAATCATTAGGGCTTACTATCGGTCCCCCGCTCATTCCTGAAGTAACATATGCGTTATGAGTAATTGTACTATATTCAATTTTATTTATGGTACCTAAACTTCTGTACATGTAATAGTAATAAGATCCGTTTGATTCGAAAGATTTGTCACCTGGATATCCAATTGAGTATATGTTACCATTAGCATTTACACTTGTATGAATCGATAAGTGGTTAGGAAAATCAGTATCTGTATTTAAATTAATTACAGCATAGTCAAAAGCAACATCCAAATAATAGACGCTTTCTGGATCTGGAGGATTGGCACTTTGCCATCCACCCGAAACATATGCTTCTGTCGTAGCTTCGCCGCCATATGGTAAATCGGTGCCATTTTCTGCTGGATATACATACCATGCATCATAGAATTTATTATTATACGTGTCATAAACACAATGAGCTGCAGTAACAACTGTATTATGGTCAACAAACCAACCAGTACAACTATATCCATTTGTTCCATCAGTAAAGTCTATTTATGCTATGGCATTATAGGGAAATGATGTTGTTGGATTAACACGTACTCTATTATCTGTTGCAAGTGTTTGAAAAAGATTTGATTTAATTTGATCATGTGAAGATTTGAAAGGTGTACTAGCAATATTAGATTTAATTAAACGTCCTTGAGAGCTGATTGAATATTGATGCAGTGAAGATGATGTTTTTTTTAATTTGGTTAATTCTGAGGAACTTAACTGTTTCACAGGATGATCGATGTCCTTAGCATATTTTAATAATCTTTTAAGACGGTCCCCCTTAATTTCGGGCATAGTAATCTTTTGCCGATTATTGATCACAGTTTTTTCTTTCGCTTGTGCTGTAGGTGGATTTGTGTAGAATACTAATAATAGCAAAGCTACCACAGAAAAAAATAAAAACAATCTTTTCACTATCAAATAAATCATCCCCTAGTAATCTTATTTAAATTATATTATCATAAAATTATGAAGTGAGTGATTATTATGAGCAAAATAATTACAATATTGTTTATATTCGTTTTGCTATTGGGTTGTCAAAATATCAATGAGGATAAACCTATTAATCAAGCAAAGAAATCTAAGGTTAAAATTACCATTGAGGTTAGATATGACCACACTAAATATAATCAGTATGTAGTTCGCATTCTTCGAGAACATCAAGATAAGGATGATGGTTATTTACCCATGGGGAAGTATTTCATTGAATCTAAAACTAAATTCGGCTTAGAGTTAGATAAAGGTGTAAAATATACAATTAAAATTTCCCCGATTTCTAGTAGGGACATTAAAAATTTAATGGATAAAAAAATCGATAATTCAGGATTTTTAAATGACATATCTAATAAAGAATCCTTTGAAATTACAAAATCTATAGTTCCAAGTTTTAAGCATAATAGATTGAAATTCATAATAAAATAATTATTGGGTTTATTTTACATGAGGATAAAAATTAATAATGAGGTAATATAAAACATTAAATGGGGTGATATAATGAAAAAAAATATACTATATTGATTTCTTCGATTTTTCTTTTAATTGCTATAATTATCGTATCATTTTTGACATATAAAACGCATGAATCAACAAAACCTCTTAATACGAAAATGAGCAATAAGAGTGCAAAATTAACAATAAATCTTGACAATGAGCCGCATATTGGAAACGATAATGCCCCTAATATTATGATTGAATTTGGTGATTATAGATGTCCTTGGTGTAAAAAATTTTAGGAAAACGTATTTCCGCGACTTAAGAAAAAATATATAGATACCGGCTTAGTAAAATTCTATTACATAAATTTCACAGTATTAGGCCAAAATTCCGAATACGCAGCGAATGCCGCAAAAGCTATTTACACTCAAAATAAAAATGAATTCTGGTCTTTTCATGATGCCCTTTACAAAGCACAAAAAAATGAGAAAGAAGAATGGGTAACTAAAGATTTGCTTTTACGTTTGGCAAACAAGACTGTTCATAACTTAAATGATCAATCTTTTGAAAAAGCAATTGATAATAATATTTATGAGAAAATATTAAATAAAGAAAATAAAATTAACCTAAGTATCGGTATTCGCGAAACCCCAACACTTGTGATAAATGGAGAAACACTTGCTAATCCACAGTCATTAATAAAAATAGATCAAATGATTAATCCAAATCTTAAATAGGGGTCACTGCGTAACCCTGAAAATTTTGTTTATCTCATGATCAGTTTGTTTCTTGGCGTATGATCTGTATTTTGAACGTCCAAAAGAGAACATCGGAAAAGACGACAAAAAAGGTTCTGACTCTTTTGCACAAATTAAGTCCCAAAATAGCCAGCTCAATTTCCAATTCTGAGGTTTCCTTAAGCCGTGAACACAGACGTTCTAACCCATGAAAGGTTTTGAGTGTGCTAAACTTACTTTCAACTTGGTTGCGTTCACAGCTATCCTGATACTGAATCTTTTTATCTGGTCGAGGTCTTGAACGTCGAGCACTGTTTGCGCACGTTTTTTATCCGCGGCGTCCAGTGCCTGATCCACCTCATGGCTGGAGAAGACGTTGATCGGTACCAGGTCGGAAATACTGCTCAAGATTTTGGAAATGTCCACCCGCTGTTCTCTAACCATTTCCTTGGCGCGCGCATCCCCCATGGATAAATCTTCATTCAGAAAGGGCACTTGAATCTGCGTGTCGCCACCCAAATTTTTCTCCTCAATCGTGCCGGAAACGCCTTGGTAGTAGGCAATTTTTTTGTCAATCAGCCGTAACCAGGCGTCAACCACATTTACTTGCGCGGCATAGAATTGTTTGATCGCCTCTGCGCCTTTCCCCTGAAAATCAGAGCCGAGTCCTGAGATTTGCCCGAACGCGTGTCGCAAGGTGTGGAATTGATTGCGCAGCGTTCGATAGTGTGCGGCGCCGCGATCAGCGATTCAGCTTCATACGTTTGCGTATCGGTGGCTGAACCGGAACCGCCGCTTAGATTTGCTCTCATTTAATCGCCTCATCCTGTCGTTGCAGAAGCGCAACGTTCGCCTGCGTATCGGCAATGTTTTTTTGTACACCGGCGAGGTAGGCGGATAAAAGCTGTTCCATCATCTGCTCACCCTCCTGATAGGCGGCGGTCGCGGCGAGACGATTCCGTCCGCAGGAGACGGCTTGGAGCGGCACCACCCCTTGACGCGCCTGCTCTGCCGCCGCAATACGTCCTTCTGTCACATGTGTATTCAGTTCAATTTGGACCATTAGAACAACCGCCCTTTAATTTCGGTTAACTTGTGCTCCAAGGCGTCCGCTGCCTTTTCCCCTTGGTGAACGAGGGCACCGGCTTCGTGCGCCATCGCGCACGTTCCGGCGAGAAAATCGCGTTTCATCTGCAACTCATGGATTTTCGTCTTGATGCTCTGCTGATAACTGTCCACACTGGTTGTTAATTTCACGTGCAGTTTATCCTGAGCGGCATCACGTTTCTTTTGGAACGTGCGCGCCTTGGATCCGGTCCAATCCGAGCCAAGTTCCGGCCTGGTCAGAATGCGCAATGCATGCATCCCTGCCGCTTGTTCCTGACCCAGCTTGCGATTTGATCGCCTCAACCGGTCGATTTGATCGTCCACCGCCGCCGACTGATGGGCGAGTGTACGGAAAATCGCGTTTAGTGTTGCCGATGCGCCCATAAGACGCGCCTCCTTTCTTGACCCTAGCTCTGAATACACAGGGTATTTAAAGTAACGAGTAAAATAAGTGGAGATTTTCCGGTTATCTGCATCATGACGCTTGTTTCACAGGTAAATAAGGGTAATTTTTCCGCTTATGTCCTGCAAAACCAGCCATTTTCACGTTTTTCGATTGAATAAGCGGAGTTTCTCCGTCTATTTAGGCTATTTTTTCATTCATTTTCTAATTAAGCGGAATTTTTCCGTTTATTTCTCAGACTTGGCGCTTACCTGATCGCCCAATCGAATCTTATGACCTTATCGTCGTACCAGCAAAGCAAAACGCTGTAAAAAAACCGGACTCCACCTAGAGCCCGGTCCTTTTGTTTGTATCGCGTTAAGCGTTAATCTGTCCGGCAATCTGGTTGTCGGTATCCTCAAGGATCGTCGCGCTCTTCGCTAACTGATGATTCACGTCTTCTAGGAGCTGCTGCATCTGTTGAAACGATGGGCGAAGCCGTCCATATTGATCCTTGAACGCGCGGCTGGACGCCCCTTCCCAAACCTGAGCCAGCTGATTAATCATTCCATCGAGCCTGCCGATCAATTCGCCTGTGTTTGATGATTCCTGACCGTATTTCGCCGCGTAGCTGCGCAACTCTTCCGGAGTTAATCGAATTTGTCCTGCCATGAGTAAAAAACCTCCTTGTTTTGTCGCATGCTTTAGGCACGCATGGTGAACCTTCACCGAATCGAACGAAAAGAGCCTTCATGAATCGTCATTCGTCAATTATATGGAACCGCCTTAAGGCGGTTTTCCGCTTCGTCAGATTATGCTTGAAAGAAAAATGAAGAAAATCTTGAGGTGTTTCGTGTAATGGATCTCACCGGAGCTGTTTTTCTTGCTTGACCCTATCATACAAAATGTGACGGTTTCTTGAACACGGCCAAAACTCCTGAATTAGCAGTGAATTTTCATCAAGCAAAGCGTATTCGACCTATTTCGGCAAAAAACACCGTGTCTTTTTTACTAGTCGAAAAAAACGCATATCAAATAGAGGTTCAGCAACTTAAAATCGCATCAATTACAGACTGCCTTGACGCTAACTAAGGCATAACCCAATAATTTCTGGACATAATGAACCAAGAAAAAGAATGAGATATGAGGTATATCAAATGAAAAAAGAGGAAACACAAGTTGGCGATCATGTCTATGTCATTTGCCGAAATCCGCACACAGCAACTGCCACATTGATTCAGGAA
The DNA here is from genome assembly GCF_024125445.1 of Sporolactobacillus shoreicorticis. GTDB lineage: Bacteria > Bacillota > Bacilli > Bacillales > Sporolactobacillaceae > Sporolactobacillus > Sporolactobacillus shoreicorticis. Next base: position 47,078 of record NZ_JAMXWM010000013.1, read on the forward strand.
GCAGAAATAGTTGAGAATCCGAATAAAAAAGAGGACAAGGTGTTATCCCTAAATGACATGTACTATGAATTTGCCGAGGACGACGCAGTATTCCCAACAGTCGAAGACGCGAAACGCGTGTACAAACAGATCTATGATGAAGATTAAGGAGATGTGTGGCACTCATGGTAAAACCCTTTGTTCCCCAGCTTGTCTACATTGAACCTCGCGCGTTGGACTACCCTCTTGGTCAAACGCTAAAGGACAAATTTGAAAACATGGGGATTGAGATTCGTGAAACGACTTCACATAATCAAGTACGTCATCTTCCGGGGAATAATGATTTTCAAAAATACCGCAACGCCAAATCAACATTAGTCGTTGGTGTGAGAAAAACCTTAGACTTCCAAAGCTCCAAACCTTCAGCTGAATATGCTATTCCGCTTGCCACCGGCTGCATGGGGCACTGTCATTACTGCTACCTGCAAACCACCATGGGCTCGAAGCCGTATATCAGAACCTACGTCAACGTCGATGAGATTCTCGAACGCGCCGATCAGTACATGGCCGAACGTTCGCCTGAGATCACACGATTTGAAGCGGCCTGCACCTCGGACATCGTCGGCATCGATCATTTGACCCATTCATTAAAAAAGGCAATCGAATTCTTTGGTGAGCGCGATTTCGGTGAACTGCGTTTTGTGACAAAATTCGCTCATGTGGATCATTTATTGGACGCGCGACACAATGGACGAACCCGATTTCGTTTCAGCCTCAATGACGCGTACGTGATCAAATTTTTCGAGGCAGGAACATCCCGCCTCGTTGAACGGATTGAAGCAGCGAGAAAAGTATCCGATGCCGGTTATCCGCTCGGATTTATTATTGCGCCAATCTATATCCACGACGGCTGGCAGGAAGGCTACCGCCATCTGTTTGAGACACTGCACGACCGGCTTCCGGTGAAAACGGCTGTCCCGATCACATTCGAACTCATCCAGCATCGTTTCACCGGTCCGGCTAAACGTGTGATTGAAAAAAATTATCCGAATTCAAAACTGGTTATGAACAAAGAAGAACGCCGCTACAAATGGGGCCGCTACGGAATTGGCAAATACATCTATCAAAAAGAAGATGAGGCACTTCTGCAAGAAACAATTGAAGGCTATATCCATCACTATTTTCCGGATGCTGTGGTGGCGTATTTCACGTAAAAAAGCACATGCCCCGTACGCTTTTCACGATGCCCTGTGCTTTTTATACTTTGCGCGTTTTTTAGGTGATCCAATCAAAGCTTTTATCGAGATGCGCAGCTCATCACTTAGCTGCTTTCTTTTTAACAAACGACCTGATGAAGCTGTTTAGTTCTGACGCTGCCTTTGTTGGAATTTGGTGTTTAACATTTTGAATCCATTTCAGTTCGTTATTTGGCAGGTTTTCATGCAGTATTTTTGCATAACGAAAAAATCCGCGGTCTTGACTTCCAAAAACCAGTAATATCGGCAGTTGAATCTGATCCAATTGACGGGTACAGGTGTAGGACAGACAGTATTGATAATACTCGGCCACATTTTTCCCCGATCCTTGTCGCTCTTCCCGCAGCATTTTCCAGAATGAAGAACGTGTCGCCATATTTGTCCCAGCAATATAAAAGCCTAAAATGGAGAGTGCTTTCAGGCGGGCAAGCGTCGCTGCCAGAACCAGTTTGCTTTTTAATGACCGGTCGCTGACTTCAGACAGGCCGCTGACCAAGATTCCGCCCAATGCTCGGTTCTGATACTTCAAGAAAAATTCCAGTGCGATTGATCCACCGGTTGAATAGCCGCAGATATAGGCCTTATGAATATTCAGATGATCAAGCAAATGCAGCATATCATCCGCGATGAGCGGGTAAGTTAAGGACTCATCCGTTGCTGAACTTCTTCCATGACCGCGTATATCAAAAGTAATGACTTGATAATCCTTAGATAGTTCCTTCATTTGATTTAAGAAATTTAAATGAGTCAGTAAAGGGGGATGGACAAAGAGAATCGGTATTCCGCGTCCTTGAACATTGTAGTAGAGTTGGCAATCATCTACTTTGAAATAGGGCATCTTCGGTCACCTCAGAGCAATGAATTGCACCTATTTTCCCCAAAACTTTTTGTTTTTATCCAAAATATTTTTTAGTCGATAGGAATGATGCGCCGTGGACACGGCAGACTAGGAGCGAAAGGAAGTGATTAAATGAAGCCGCCATTATGTATCATTATTCATGGATTCGCCGGAAATCCATGGGAGGTAGAACCGCTGGCACGCGCACTTGAACACTCCGGATATGAAGTCACCACCCCGCTTTTGCCCGGTCACGATCGGAATAAAAAACAAATGAAAAAAATCACTGTTCCAGATTGGCTGCACGCGATTGAAAAGATTGTTATACGAGCAAAAGACGACAAGAAAGAGATTCATCTGATCGGTTTTTCAATGGGTGCGATGATCGCCTCGATTACAGCTTCCCAGTATCCGATCTCTTCTCTTGTTCTGCTTTCTCCCTCCGTTTATGTGCTGACCCCTCATATCTTCAAAATGAGATTAAAAAAATTTCGTCAGCGAAAGAAAATGAAGCCAAATGAGTACGACCCGGTGCTACTCAACCATTCGCAACTAACTCAAAAGATCCCGATTGCCAATATCTTTCAGTTTCATAAAGTTGTCAGACAGGCAAAACAAATTTTTCACACCATTCATGTTCCGATCTGTATCATTCACGGTAAATGTGATGAAACGATTGATCCGAAAAGTGCTGAACTGATTTTTCGCGTGGCTGCTTCGCAAGAAAAAGAGCTGCACTATCTGCCGTGCGCCAGGCATCACATATGTCACGGTGCCGAAGCGGAAAAGGTCATCCGATTTGTGACAGCATTTCTAAACAAGCATTGAACTTTATAATCCCCATTGCATTTTGCTTATTAGAAAACTTGACTTTGCCAAACCCTGACAAAGGCGAAGCCTTAGTTGCACTTCACTAGATTTCTCCAAATTTCTATACCTTCTTATTTGTGTAAGAAAAACCGGGTAAAAAGCGCCCGGTTCTTACTTCCGCAGGAGGCCGCGGCTTTCGCGTTGCGTGCAGGACGTACTTTCACAGGACGTGATGGCTTTCGCTCCAAATGCGGTTTTGAATCATCAACCTTGAACAGACATTTTTATTTCATAAATCACTTTGGTTCTTCATTAAGTAACGAAGTAAAATAAGCGGAGATTTTCCGGTTATATGCATCATAGCGCTTGTTTCACGGGTAAATAAGGGTAATTTTTCCGCTTATTCAAAGAAAGGTCCTCCATTTTCACGTTTTTCGATTTGATAAACGGAATTTCTCCGTCTATTTAAGCGATTTTTTCATTCATTTTCGAATTAAGCGGAATTTTTCCGGTTATTTCTCAGATTGGGTGCTTACCTGATCCGCCCAACTGAATCCTATGACCTTATCGTTGTATCAACAGGCCAAATACTAAACTTTCTCATCTTGTTAGAAAACCTGGCTTCGCTAGACTCCGGCGGGTCATGAATGTTTCTTGGCGTAAAAAAAAGCAGGGCCGATTGCTCAGCATCCTGCCTTTTTGCCCGCTCTATTCTACTTATTATTCTCTTACGCTTTTCTCGCGTTTTTATTCACAATTGATTTTGAATTGAAATAGGTGACAATAAAATAGGCGAGATAAATGACAAGCAGGATCGGAATCACAACATAAGCGGTTTTCCATATACTCTCGCTGCTGCTAATCGCTTCATTCTGCGCGTCCATCGCCTTCAAACCGACAAAGGCATGGATCATCGCGACGCTGAGCGGAATGAAAAAGTAGATGGCGATCTGCGTGAACAATGCCTGATGTATTATTTTGCGGCTGGCGCCGAGCTGCTTGAGAACACTATAACGATGAACATTATCCGCAGACTCCGCAAGCTGCTGCAAAGCCAGAATCGCGCAACCGGCAATCAGAAAGATTAAACCAAGATAGAGAATGGCAAAATTGACCATTAGATTGTTTCCCAAAATCGTATCTGCGATAAAAGCACGGGTCAGGACTCTCGTTTCTGCTGTCGGCTCCTCAAGAGCTTTTGTTTTTTTCTGCAGATCTGCCAGTTGTTTCGTTTTGTTTCCTTCAAAATTAAAATTAATGATGGAATAAAAAGGCTTCATGCCGAGTACTTCATGATCCGGAACGACAACGCCGAGTGCGTATGAAGTACTGACCGAATTCTCTATCGTGGTCTGCTGCACCCTGCCTTTATTCCAAAAAGTTATTTTCTTTAAAGAGCTTGGCGGATTGAGCTGCTTCACAACGCCAAGGTCAGGAGTAATCAGCTTCCACTGATGGGCGGTTAAGTGAATCGGACGCTTTCCCTGCACACGCATCAGCTGATTATAGTCAGACAGCTTCATCGCCGGTATTGGTGCGTGGGTATCATAAAGTTGATCCATTGACTTTCTTTGACTTTGATTCGTATAGGGAAGAAAGTCGCTTAATTTAAGAGGCGAGCCGTACAGCATAAAGGCATTCAAGTGCCTTGAATAATCGTCAGGATTAATCCGTTTTTGCTCAAGCTGCTGCTTAAGTCCATCTAATGTCCCTTTTCCTCTTATACTCACATCAAAAGCGGCAACCTGGTCGGTTGCCGCATTTAAACTTTTACTCAGGTTCACACCGATTGCAAGACCGGTGATCGAGAAAAACAGAAGCAATGTGACAAGCGAGATGGAAATCCATGCCGTATTCATTTTGCTGCTGATTTGACGCATGACAAACATATTCAAATGCCTGAAATACACATTTTTACTTATGCTCATGAACTTGAGCGCGAACCCGGCCAGTGAGAGAAAGAACAGAAACGTGCCGATCATCCCGAATAAAATCGCGTAGCCCATTTCCTTTGATACCGTATGCAACCCGTAATAGTTGATCAGCCAGTAGCCGCGCCCGATCAGAGTCACGCTGCATGCAAGCACAATTAAGTAACAATAAGACGGCCAATGTCTGATCCGCTGATTCTTACGTTCTCCGCGAATCAACTCAATCACGCGGTAACGCCCAATCACGACCGTATTGAAAATCATGACGCAAAGAAACATAGCGGCAAAATAAAGAATCGTTTTAATACCCGCTGCAGTAGAGAAAATAAAACGAATCGAGACTTGCAGATTACCAAGAGCCAGGCGCTGAATCAATGCCGCAAATCCTTGCGAGAGGAAAACGCCGACAATCAAACCAATGATAAGCGAGACAAGACCGATCACACAAGTTTCCAGAAACAAAAGCCCGGAAACCTTGCGTCTGCTCATACCAAGTGTTAAATAAATCCCCATCTCCTTTTTTCTTCGTCGAATTAAATAATTGTTGGCATATATAAGCAGAAACCCAAGAATCAACGAAATAAAAATGGACAAGAAAGTCATCACCATGTTGATCGCTTTGGCTATATCCGCGTTTTTCAAATGCATGACCCGGCCTAAAGCATCTTTTTGCGAAAGTGCGTTAAACACATAAAAAAGGCTGACGGCAACAATAATGGTCAGAAAGTAGACCGCATAGTCCTTATAACTGCGTTTCACGTTGCGCAGTGAAAGTTTAGCGAACATGCTCTGCGTCCCCTTCCATGACCGTTGTCACTTCAACAATACGATCGAAGAAATCCTTTCGGGAGTCATCACCGCGAACGAGTTCATGGAACAATTGTCCATCTTTGATAAATAAAATCCGCCGCGCATAGCTTGCCGTCACCAAATCATGAGTGACCATCACGATGGTTGCTTTCAGTTCTTCGTTCATTTTTGTCATGTGTTCAAGCAGCAGTCGCGATGATTTCGAATCAAGCGCTCCGGTCGGTTCATCGGCAAGAACAAGCGAGGGCTCGGTCACAATCGCGCGAGCAGCAGCAGCGCGTTGGTTCTGTCCGCCTGATAATTCATAAGGAAACTTATTGAGGCAGCTCTCAATCCCGAGAAGATGCGCGATCTTGTGAATCTTCGAATCAAATTCAGAGTGCTTGATGCCTTGAATCGTAAAAGCGAGCGCAATATTTTCATAAATGGTCAAGGTGTCCAGTAAATTATAATCTTGAAAAATAAACCCTAGGTTCTCCCTACGAAAGGCAGCTAATTTTCCCCCTTTTAAATGAGTGATGTCCTGTCCTGAAATGAGAATGTGACCACTGGTTACGGTATCGAGCGTGGAAATGCAGTTCAGCAGCGTCGTCTTACCACTCCCGGACGGTCCCATGATGCCGACAAATTCGCCTTCCGATACGGTTAGCGAAAGATCATCAATCGCTTTGGTTAAATTTCGCTTATTTCCGTAATATTTTTCAATATGTGTGACTTCAAGTACATGGGCCATTTTCTATCCAACTCCCCTCATCTGATGCGTTCAGTATGGCAGGAAATCTGAGGCCGTTCCATCGAACTCGCGATCATAAACGAACAAAACTGTTCGTTTTCTCCAACAGAAAACATCGCGTTATTCATAGGGATTACGCTGCGGGATCATGACAATGGCTGTGGTACCCACACCTTTTTTCGAATCAATCACGAGGCTAAAACCTAATTTTTCACAAAGTTTATCTGCCAAATACAAACCCATGCCGGTCGATTTCCCATTCATCCGTCCGTTCTCTCCGGTGAACCCTTTTTCAAAAACGCGCTCTAGATCACGTTCCGAAATGCCCGAACCATTATCAATGACCCGCAAAGCGACAAAATTTTTGCGGTGTATTGATTCAATTCGTATCCGTGGATCACTGCCGATCCTATATTTAATCGCATTGGTCAGCAACTGCCCCAAAATAAACATCAGCCATTTCGGATCGACGGCAACCTGCTCATCAAGCGGTCCACAGTCCAAATGAACATGCGCGCTGATAAATGCATGACGGTGTTTTTGAACCGTCTGCTTCACAAGCACGTCAAGCCCGCAAGTTCGGATGACATAGTCGTAAGCCACGTCACTGCTGCGCGCATAATAAAGAACCTGTTCAAGCAGCCGTTCAATTTTCTCAAGTTCATCGCGCACGCTGTCTGCGGCCGGTGATCGATTATTTTCAAGAATCAGTTGACTTGACGCAAGCGGCGTTTTCACCTCATGCAGCCACAGCTCGATGTATTCTTTATAATCCTTCATTGTGAATTTGTAACGATTTATCGCTTCGATCATCGCTTTATCAGTCATTTTCACAAGATCATACAAAGCCTCACCCTCCGCAAAATCCGGACGCTCAATAACCTCGGCAATCAAATACTTCTGGTCGAGCTGTTCGAACTGCCGTGTGACCTCTCTGAAAAAATGCCGTCTCTTCCGGTAATCGAAAACAAGGCATAGCAAAACAGCCGCAAGCCCCATGACCGCGACCAACGCATAAATCCAGAAATTAATCTCAAAAAGCGCAAACACACCGCCGAACAGAGTAAACGAAAATAGAAGAGACAGAAGAAGCGGCAGACGTTCTTTTAAATAATCGCTGAGCACGATCATAGCCGATATCCGACTCCTCGTTTGGTTTGAATGCTCGGTTCTGCGTGAATCTCGCTCATTTTTCTTCGTAACCGATTGACATTAACCGTCAGCGTATTGTCGTCCAAGAATTGATGGTTGTTCCATAAATCATCCATCAGCTGTTCACGCGTAACAATCTTCCCCCGCTCCCGCAAGAGACAGGCAGCGATCCGATATTCATTCTTGGACAATTCGCAGGATCGCTCTCCGCAAATCAGCAGCATTTTGTTGGCATCAAGCGAGAAATTCCCATAATTCAGAACAGAGGTCTGCACGCCATCTTGCCTCACCCTTCCGGCCAATGACGCGACGCGTGCCAACAGAATCTGCGTATTAAACGGTTTCGTCACAAAATCATCGGCTCCCAGATTCATGCTCATCAGCTCGTCCATCTCCGCATTTCTGCTGGTCACAATAATAATTCCCATTTTCGATTGCTTTCTAATGGAACGGCATATGTAAAAGCCGTCATAATAAGGCAAATTAATGTCCAACAGAAGGATGTCCGGTTTGGCAGAGAGTACCTCATCCACAACATGATCAAACTGCGTTGCGCAGGCGACTACATAACCGTACCGCTCAAAGAAAAGTCGCAGTTCATCACGAATTTTTTCATCATCTTCAACAATCATTAGTTTTGTCATGCGGTCACCGCCTCTTTCGTTCCTTGTTTATTAGTAAACGCCATCTAAAAAAACACTCGGTTCCAGTTTGTCCGATACAAATTCTGATACCGTGGCGTGGTCTTTCCTACATCCATAGTGCCATTTACAATAATCAGCTTTTTCATTGTGCTCTCCTTATAATTACTTTTCAGCAACAAATATCGCCGCGCTTCGATATCGTTTATGCAGTTTGACACAACTAAATCCTGCCAGTCTCAACAAGTTCATTTGATTTCCAACGGTACATGGTGTATCAAAGTGATAAAATCCTTTAGTGATGCCTTGCTTCGCTTTAAGTCGTTTGCTTTCTGCATAGTAAAAGTCTTCGTCTTTCTGAGCGTTGGCAATATAATCCGTTTCAACATAGTAGCCATCAGCCAGTAAGCAATCGTGTAGTTTAGCGTATAGAGTAACTTTTTCTTCATGTGTAAAGTGGTGCATCGTCTGAACGGAAAGTGCAATATCGAACTTTTCCGTCCCAAAATCAACATCAAAATAGGAACCTTTAATCAAGTTAAGATGATTTGATTTTTCTTTATGCTTCAACATCAAACGTTCAAGCATTTTTGACGATAGGTCAATGCCCGTGACAAACACATTCTCATTAATCTTGAAAATTTCATCAAGTTCCAGCCCGGTACCACAACCCAAGTCCAGTAATTTAAGATTTTTCTTTGCTGGAATCAAGCTTGCTGTTTCGGCGTAAAATTGGAGAGAATCAGTTACATCATCGCGCATATGTTGCTCATAATTATCAACACGTTTATCAAAGAAACTGCTCATATCTTCCAAACGTTCACTCATTGTTTTTCCCCCTCTATGACTAACGAAAATCGCTGAAACGCATTGTTCATCAATTCAACGACCTTTTCATAGGGTAAATCAACAGCATTAGCGACAATTTGCGTTGCAATTCCGTGTGAGTAGAGCCATACATCTCTGAATAAGCAACGGGTTTGTTCCATGTTTAATCCAGTAACATTTTTCGCATTTAGAATAGAAGGCTGATTCCATTCTGCGCGCAGTATGTCGTCGATGCTTTTTCCTGCACAGGTTTTATCCATAAAAAGAGTATTAAAAATGTGCTTCTCTTGCCGAGCAAATTCAATATACGCGATACTTTGTGTCAAGAGCCTGTTTTGTTGGCTCATTCTGCCCTCCATATAGGAATTATAATAATTGTTCAGTTCCTCAATTACATCCTCTTTCAAATCATTCATATTCTGATAAATGCGAAACAAAGGCTTTGTTGAACAATTTAAACTGCGCGCAAGACTTCTTGCATTAAGACTTTCCATACCGCCGGTTCTAACTAATTTCACGGCGGCCGACAAAATATCTTTTTTATTAATTATTGGCATCGGTGGCACACAATCGCCCCTTTGGTAACATATGTTGCGTAACGTATGTTACCAAAATAATACACTAAACGTTTATTGTCAATCTCAAATTTACATATGATTTTTTGCATTTGTAAATTTAGTATCTGACAAAATCATGATCTTTCGGTTCTACTTCATAAAGAGACCTTTACCTATCAAGTGAATGTTTCATTTCAAGTTTTTCATCTGATCGTTGACCTTAATACATTTATTTATTTTTTTGTGAGCCAAACGGACTGTTGTGTTGACTAAATCATCCTGTACTTTAATACGAGGAGATGGGAAGTTCAAAATATGCTCAAGTGAGTGGCAGCCATGCCTCTGCGGAAGATGCCCAGACAAGCCTTAATATATAGCACAGGCTTTTAAAAGGCAAAAATAATCACTGTTGTAAAACAATTCATCAGACTAAGTCCCTGCACGGACCCTCTGACATGTCACGGTTCGTCCAAATACACAACGAGACTAATTGATCATTAATCATAAATTATTTTTTGCTTTGGTTGCTTTAATTAAATAGGTTGACAGCCACGGTCCCGTCCACCAACCGATCCATCCAGTATTTTGACGACTTAGATTTTTAAATGAGAGGGATTGAAGTGTCCGCATGTATTCCTTAGTTTTACTAATATCAGCAATGATTAATGTTCCTCCAGGTTTCAACACTCTCGTTGCTTCACGAAGTGCATCGTCTCTTCCTTCTTTGCTTTTTATATTATGTATTGCTAAGCTGCTAAAGATAAAGTCAAAGCTTTCCTCTTGCAAGGGAAGCTCCGTCATGTCTGCTGTTATTAGTTGAATTTTATTTGATACATTTTCTATCAATGCATTCTTTTCCGTTGCATGCATATCATTGCCGGATTGGTCGACTTTCCGCCACAAATCAACCCCTACGGCTTCCCCGCTGCCTCCAAGAAATTTGGCAGCTTTGATTAAAACAGCACCATGCCCACATCCCAAATCCAATATTCTTGCATTTTCGGGTAGTTTTAACTCCGCAAAAACATTGCTCCAAATTAAGAATTTTCCCCGTAAGGAGGTGTGCAGGTGGAAGCCTCCACCACTCAGCATAAATAATGCATAGATCAAAATCCAGTATCCTGATTTTTGATCGTGAATCAACTCAATAACTGATATACATAGAGCGCTACAACCAACTAAAACATATAATATAGGAACCATAGGTGCATCAATTCCATAATTAGTTCGATGTTGCTTCAATTGCCATCACCCCTTTAAATTTTATCTGTATAAAAACGTATAGCCCGTCTCCATTTTAATAGTTTGAACAGCAAAGCATGCTGAACAATCTTTAAATAATGAATCAAATTCTTATTCGACGCACCTTCTGACAAAGTAATAGTTTTATTGTCCGCATCCATTAGTGCCTTAGTTCCGATTGGGAGTACTGTATTGGAACAATTGTGTCAGTCATCCGTCAAGATCCAAGCTTGTTAAAAACTCACGAACATCTTTCTCGTAGCCGTAACGTTGGTTGATTTCTTTTAAAAAGTCTTTGTCATGTGTGTGCGTTTTGCCGGTTTCCAGTTGTTCTTTGTACAAAGTGAGGTAAGGAATAGTATGCCGTTTTGCTTCTTGCAGTTCTTTGTTTACGTCATAGCCGACTTTTCTGAAGCTGACTTGCGCCACACCTTGTTCATCAATTTCAAAAATGGCATACTGCGCGCGCCGATCACAGCGGTGTTTCGCCCACTTAAAATAGGGTTGGCCCACAGAACCCGGATTGATAATTAACTGATCTTCGCTGCTGTAACGCAACATCTGGTGGTGTACATGAGCATAAATGGCAACATCACTTTGAGGTTGTGTAAAAAGGCGATCAAAATTTTGCTGCGTTTGATCAGGTACCAAATCACCGCCATAATTTTTATCCGGCAAGTTATGCGCAATGCTGATGTTCAGCCCATTGATTGTCTTCGTTGCATGTAAAGGCAGACGCTTGATCATTTCTATTTGCGCGTTATTTAAAGTTTCGCATTGGTATTGAGCAAGACGCGCGATATAAATATCAGAGGAATCATTGAGGTCAACTTCCCCCGCAAGTGCTTCGAGAAGGCAGTCTTCCCAGTTGCCTTTTACATAAACGGAAACATTGATGCTTTTCAGCAGTGCCAATAGATCGGCCGAACCTGGTCCGGGCATGATGAGGTCGCCTAAAAACCAATAGTCAGTGACCTTCTCAAGAATGGAGTCTTCAATGACCGCTTTTAATGCGGTTGTATTCCCATGTACATCAGCAAACAAAGCTATTTTATGATTCACGCTCCCTCCACCTCTCTTACCATTATTCCCGATCCCCGACACTGGGCATGTCAAATGCTTTTTTGGTCGTTGATAAGCGTTTGCCATTAAGCGCGACTTCTTTCAGAACGGATTGGTCTCTCACATACAATGTGATCTGTGTTGCTTTGCTTCCCGCATAGATGAGATTCTTTGAGGTATAAAGGTTTAAGGATAGGATGCTTGAATTCGGCCGCAATTGTTCAAATTCGTTCTTAACGAATGAAGGGACAGAACCGGTAATGGAAACATAGTCGTACGGTTTCGAACTTTTTCGAATTGCTACATGATAATCGATTTTTGCTTCTGTTAGTTTAAACGATTGAAGATGATTCTTAACCCGTATTTGTTGATTCACTTTGGCTAATATATCAAACGATGTGAAGATCTTAATAATAAGGATGGCTGCTAAAACACATACAAGGCCGACAATAATGAAACGTTTTTTCATGATTCATAATCTCTTTTCCGCCCACTATATTTTTTTATCCACTGCTCTAATTCGGCTTTAAAATCTCTTTTTGTTCATCATTTTAAAAATACTTTTTTTAGATTGTATTTTTTGATGAATCTTCTAAACTTCAGGTCACTTAGCAGCTTCCTGTCGTATTGGTGTTTAAATCATTCCTCGCCCTCAAGATATTCAAAATTTGACTGAATTCCAATCTGGTGAGTAAACAAAAAGTCCAAAAATGGAAATGAGGTCAAATAAATTGATGATGAACATCTCCGCCAGTTATTTTACATCCATTCGTTAACAATGTTTTAATATCAAACACCATTATAGTTCGACGAACGATCGGACACGACAGCGCGTTGAATATATTTGGCACATCAGCCATGGTCATCCTCTATAGTCTATTTCAATAATATCGATTATCTTTACTTATATCAAAACAAAGCAAAGGAATAATATTAACAATTGGTTCTTCGTAGGGGTGAATGGCTTTAATGATCATCAGGGCAGCATCAATCTGCTGAAGCCGGCATCTGAATTCCATTTTACATTCCGTCCCCTCAGATAAAGTACCAGCTTCTCCATCATAGGGATCCGAGCCTTCAAGCGTTCGCCAGTAACCTTTAACTTCTGAATATGAGATAACGTTGTCATATTTCCCCACTGTAAGAATACCGGCTTCGTTTAATCGATTCCTAAGTGAAGCAATATAACGTTCGGGAATCAGCACTTCAATTTTGTATGTGTTGCATTCCATTTTCTCTGCCCCCTTTATTCACTGAAAAAGTACCTTCTGATTCATTCTTTAAGTGCGATAATAACCGCTGCATGGATTTCTATTTTCTGGTCAAGATGGCCCAAATTATGTTCAAGCTTTTCGCTGTTTCTTTCAGTCTGAGGATAGAGTCAATCCACACTCTATCTTTCTCCGTGAACTGTCTCTGATTGCTCGTATTTCTGCCCAGATGAATGATTTTTCTTTTTCATAATAACGAAGGGTATCGATGCTTATACCCGTTAATTTGGAAAACCCGCCAATTGAGTAAACCAGGAGCGTCCCTCGTGATGCCTTGACATGGAGTGAGCTCCAGCTGCTACACTTTTATTGTAGCAAAAAAGGAGATGGAAAAATTGGAAAAAAGTCGTTATGAAGCAGGTTTAGAAAAGTTAAATGAAGTAGACGGAAAAACAGGCGATCGGGTTGTCCAATCGTTGAAGGACATTGCGCCTGATCTGGGACGGTTTATTATCGAATTTGCCTTTGGCGATATTTATACCCGTCCCGAGTTGGATCTAAGGCAGCGTGAATTGATCACACTGAGCAGTCTTGCCTCGATTGGCGGTACGGAAAATCAACTGCGCGTACACATCAATGGCGCATTGAATGTAGGCGTCACCACAAAAGAGATCTCCGAAGCTTTCATCCAATGTGTTCCTTATGTTGGATTTCCAAGGGCACTGAATGCCGTTGCCGTCGCAAAGGAAGTCTTCAAAGAAAGAAATTTGATTTAAGCAAGACTCCGGCAATTTACTTTGGTAAATTGCTTTTTTTGAGTTGCTTAAATAATATAGGGCAGTAATTCCTTTATTTTCATGATTTTTGTCGCAGAGAGCATAACATCTGTCTCAATATTTTCGTGGTTGACAAAATAAATGAACGCTCTGCATCGCCCGCATGGAGGCAAAATCTTTCCCTTTCGCCCGACCGCAACAATTTTTGCAATTCGCGATTCTTCATGGGTAATCATTTGCGCGATGGCTGCGTGCTCTGCACAAAATCCGAGGCTGCAGGCGGTGTCAATACAGACACCAACATAGACGTTTCCTTTAACGAGCGCACTGGCAACTGAAGCGACCTGGCAGTCTTCAGACAGTGCTCTGGGATTCACCTTTTCCTCCGCTAATCGCTTTAATTCGCTGAAATCCATTTGCCGTCCCTCCATTCCCTACGGTGCTTCACGCAATTTCAAGCTTAAATCATCAATTGCTTGAATCGTCATCATGGGTGCATAATCCGAATTCCTCGGCTGCTGCAGGCAAGCCATCCCTTGCAGAACACGGATTGTTTTCATCCCAAGTTTATTCGCCGGATAAATATCAAAATCCAGCCGATCACCGACCATGTATGCTTCATTCGGCATGCTGCCGGCCCGTTCCAGAGCATAGGTAAAGATGCGCAGATCCGGCTTTTTGACACTAAGTTCAGAGGATAAGGCAAAAACAGAAAAATACCGATGAATGTTCAGCTTTTTCATCCGCTCCTGTGCGTCCTCGGATTGATTCGCGATGATCCCCAAATTAAAGTTTGCGGATAAATCGCTTAATACCTCGATCACATTTGGATACAAAAACTCTTGCTCCGGCAAATAGACAACCTTACTCCGCACAAATTCATACTGCTCTTTCGTTTGTACCAATGAAGGTAGAACATCGTTTACCGTGTGTTGATACGACCTGCACGCATTCTCTCTCAGATGACGGATATGCTCGGCTGAGCAAGGAAAGCCCAATGCGGAAAGTGCGTCGCTCATTACATGGACAATCGATTCTTCCTGCGCACTTTCATCAATTAAAGTAGAACCCAGATCGAAGAAAATCCATCTTTTTGTTTTCATGACACATCATCCCGTCAAATAAAATTATCTACGAAAATACATTCCAGCTCATCTGAAGTCACGATTTGAAATCCGCAGTTCTTCAGTACCTTAATCGATCCGACATTTGTTTTGAGCACGCGAGCGGTAACACCTTTACAGTTTGGATTTAAACGTGCCCATTCCGCTAACGTATTCACCGCTTCAGTCATCAGTCCTCTTTTCCTAAAGTTTAGCGACATGCCGTAGCCAATTTCTGAGTATCCTTTTTTATTGGGAAATCCTTTAAAACCAACGAAACCAATTCCTTTATCTACAGTTTTGTCAATTATTGCCCAATACGTGTACCATGGATGCAGCTTTTCGCTGATTCGTTTCATCTTGCGAATCTTTTTGCTGATTGCCGCCTGAAATGATTCTGACATGGTTTCAGAGTCAAACGAGATCTCAATCGTATCCGAATCGTTGCTGTTGATTTGCGTGAGTTCACGGATTGATAAAGGGTATAAAAACAAACGGTTTGACTGCAATTGCGGTTCGTTCAATTTAATTCCTCCACATCCCCTTACCGAATGTAAATAAAGTCGTACGGCAGGGATATACTATTAAAAAAAGGAATGACACAATGATTGGCCTATTGCTCGCTGTCGCGCTCTTTAATAGCGCTGCCTTTCTCATCAATAAACGGCTTACAAAAAATCAACTGGTACATATTTGGATGTTCACCGTCGCCGTACAGGTGCTTACCGATAGCTATTTGAAAAAAAATCATGCCTATTGGTACTTCTCCCAGGGATCTTTTGAGTGGCGAGCACTCCTTGTGCTGACCGTATTGATTCCACCGGTCAACATCATTTTCTTAAACAGCTACCCATTTGGAAAATTGTTTACTAAGAGGCTGCTTTATATTCTTGTCTGGGATCTAGCCATCACCGCTTATGAACGCATCGCACTTCTGCCTCAGCCATGGGGTTACTTCAACTACGGCTGGTGGCAAATCAGCTACTCGTTTCTTGTGTATCCGTTTTTACTGTGGATTGTTGCAGTTTACTATCAATGGATTCGAAAGATCGAACGGGAATAACCTTAAATGCTGCAGTTCACAGTGTCAATGACGTATTTAAAAAGTTCTTTATCTTCCTCTTTATTATAAAGAGTACCCAGACATGTTCCGCCGTTTTTTTCGATGATTCTTTTTGATGGCTCATTATTCGTTCTGCAGGTCACCACGGCTTTTTTGATTCCAAGCTCTCGCGCCTTAGCCAAGGCTAAGTTAAGAATCTGCGTCCCATACCCTTTGTTTCGGTGTTTAGGCGAAACATCATAACCGATGTGCCCGGCAAACCTGACCTCCTGATGCCTGATCCGCACCACACCAACCACCTCATGCTGATCAATCAGCCAAAAGGTCGACGACGCTACCCGGCCCTTCGGCAAATGAGTTCCATGTGCTTCATGGATCAAGTGCCTTACAAAACCGGAGAAGTCTGTTAACGCTTTGCTGTATTTCTTAAAATAATACGCATCTTCACCCGCCTCATTATAATCAAGCGCATAATTTTGAAAACTTTTCTTGTAACGTTCCGTTGGCTCAGTTAGAAATAGCTTTTTCACTTTTTCACCTTTTCTCATCAATAACTTACTGCCACAATTTCGGAAAAAACCGTACCGTTAAAAAAACAGGAGCCTTATCCATCGCTGTTGGTCAATGTCCTTGAAACTTTTTTAAAATCTCAATCTCCGAACGATAGGATTCAATGCCGATTTGGCAGCATAGTTTCTGATACGAAGACATATCTTCTTTCCACACCTCAAATTGGCTCTCAAGTTCTTCAACGAGCTGCTCCTTCCGATTAATCTCCTCTATAATGATTTGCTTTATCTGCTCTTCAGGCAGGTATTCTCCATGATACAGGCGCATGAGGAAGTCGGATTTCATGACCTCGGTTTGCACAGGTGACCGGAGATATTTATTGAATTCTTCTCTGCCGGACTCTGTAATCGAGTAAAGATTTTTATTCGGTTTTCCCTCTTGAACGATGATCTTCTTTGTGACCTTTCCCTTATTTTCCAATTTGTGCAGCACCGGATAAATGCTCCCATAAGAACCGTCAAAGAAGTGCGAAAAAATGGTCTTAATTTTTTCCACAATATCATAACCGGTTTGCGATTTTTCATTGAGAATACCTAGTACAACATCTTCAGTCTTCATCTTGTCAGCGTCCTTTTCTTTTCCTTCTTTTCGTAGATAAACGTAATAAAACTTGAAGCAAAGACAAATGGAATGCCCCATCCGTAAAGTGAAGAAAATGCGTCCTTCATAACCATGCTTACGTTCGTTTGTATTCTATTCATTGTTTTTTGAATCTGTTGGTTCAGAGCAACAACCTTAGCTTTCACTTGAGCTTCGACTTTAGAATGAATCCTCCGTTTTTCCTGCACGGTGATCGACTGCTGACCCATTTGTGTGAGCTGATGATGGTAAGCAGAGGAAATCATTGATTGTTCTTTTGAGTCGGAAATGGCTGCACTCTTCTTCATCGGACTCTGATTCTTAATGCCAAGAGTCACATGTTGATCCATTTTATCGCGATCAGCCACAGGCAGTGTTAACCTGCTGATTTGTTTCTTTGAATAATGAATCGCTTCACCTTCCGCATGACTGATCGTTCCCGTTAATCCGGAAATAAAAATTGCGACCGCGAGGACAGAACCAAGCTGTCGCAAAACGCCGACCATACTCTGTGATGCAGTAAGAAGTTCTCCTGTAAAATCAGCGGCCGCAAGTGTTGTGATCGGACCAACAATCAGACCATAACCGGCACCGAGTACAATACAGGTCCAAATCAACTGCTGATAGTTTTGCGTCACATCTAAATGATAGTACGAAAAATAAGCAAGCGCCATAAGAAAAAATCCGCTGAAAATAATAACACGTGGACCGAATCGATCAATAAGCAACCCTGCAATCGGTGCAAAAATAAAAATCGTCATCGAAACCGGGGTGACAAGTAATGCGGCTGTCAATTCGGTCTCATTCTGCATTCGTGTCAAAAAGGTCGGCAAAATAACCATAACACCGACAAGAAATAATTGACTTAATACGGCAGCTAAAGCTGAACCAGTAAACTGACGATTCTTAAAAAGACCCATTGGGATCATCGGCGAACTGATACGCATTTCATAAAAAATAAAACCGACAAAAGCAGCAAGACAGGTGAGAAACAGACAAATCACTTCCATTGTTCCCCAACCCCAGTCATTCCCTTTAACCAAAGCCAAGGTTAATGTGAATAAAAAGAGCATACTTAACAGCGAACCGCCAAGATCTAATCTTATCGCCAATTTCTTTTCATTTTTGAACGTTAGCTGCATCAGAGAAAGGCAAAGAGCAACGATTAAAACAGGGATGTTTACAAGGAAGACCCATCGCCAGCCGAAAAATTGGGTCACGATTCCTCCAATCGCCGGGCCTAAAGCAGCCGCCAATCCCTGTGTAATCCCCAGTGCTGCAATTACATTCTTGCGTTTCTCAATAGCCACCTGTGAGATACCGATGATCATACTTGCTGGAAAAACAATCGCAGCACCAAGGCTCTGAATACTCCTCCCGGTAAACAGACCCGAACTGCTGGCAAGACCGCTCAGCAACGATCCTAAACCAAACATTACAAGGCCAACAACATAAACCTTATTCTTCCCCAATCGATCCGCCACACGTCCAAGCGGAATTGTAAAAACAGCAAAAACAATCGTGTAACTATTCATCGCCCAGGAAAGTGACTCTAAAGAAACATTTAATCCGGATTGAATGGCAGGTAAGGCAATATTCATAATCGTCGTATCGAGCATACATAGAAAAATGCCAAGACACATAGCCGCAACCGTTAATTTATAATTTCTCTTCACATAAACCGCCTCAATATATATATTTTATATATAAATATATTATATATAAATAAAAATAATATCAAGAACAAATTTTTTGTGCGATTAAATTGAAGCTAAATAACGATGGCTCGAAATAGACGCAGCAGTCTCTTGATTGATTTAAAAGGCAGAGGGTGCTTCTTATTGACATGGAAATCCGATCTTGACCCTTGTTCATGCATTGAATTCTAATTTTCTTGCATTGAGACATCGGTTTTATGCATAGATTCAGCGCAACGTTGGGCTCGTACATTGCGTGTGAACACCGGTACAAGTAAAATCATGCATGATCTCATTTGAAATGAAAATTATTTTAATAATTACTATTTTGTTGACAAATTCATTGCAAACGAATATATTAAAATTAATTACAAAATAAAAATAAATAATAAAATTATTTTCATTTTGTAAGACAAAACAATCGCTTATAGCGGTTTCGATCATTTCAAAAAATAAATCATTTGGAAGGATGAATTAAATGAAAACGTATCATTGGGGCATGATCGGTACAGGTTGGATTGCACATGAAATGGCTGACGCGCTGAATCATGTTAATGGAGAAATTTATGCAGTGGCAGATGTTAATGAAGTCGCTTTACAGGCTTTCAGTCAAGAAAAGAAGATTCAGCGGACATTCACCAATCCTGATGATTTGCTTAAAGATCCTAATGTTGATATCGTATATATTGCGACCCCGCATAATTTTCACTATGAATACATTATGAAAGCTCTGGAAGCGGGCAAACATGTCTTTGCTGAGAAAGCGATAACTGTAAACGCACAACAGTTAAGCAACGTAAAGCATTTGGCCGCTGAAAAAGGTTTGATTGTCACTGAAGGCTTGACATTATTTCACATGCCACTTTATAAAAAAGTGAAACAGCTGATCCGTGACGGTAAAATCGGCGATGTTAATTTGGTGCAAGTTAATTTTGGCAGCTTAAAAGATTATGATGTCAAAAACCGCTTCTTTAATAAAAATTTAGCTGGCGGCGCACTCCTAGACATCGGCGGTTATGCAACTGCCTTTGCCCGTTCCTTTTTAAAATCGCAACCAGTTAATGTTTTGACAACCGTTAAATACTTTGAAACAGGGGTTGACGAACAATCAGGCATTCTGCTTAAAAATCTCGATGATCAAATCGCTGTGATGGCATTGTCAATGCGCGCGAAACAGCCGAAACGCGGGGTTATTTCAGGTACCAAAGGCTATATTGAAATATCGAATTACCCGCGCGCCACTGAAGCCGCAGTCACCTATACAGATGATGCACACGCCGAAACACATGAAGTGATCACGGCAGGAGATGCATCGCTTGCCTTGCACTACGAAGTTCAGGATATGCAAAGATATATTGAACAGGGACATGACGACGGCGAATTTTCACTATCCTACGACATTATGGACATTTTAACAAATGTGCGCAATCAATGGGGCATGAAGTACCCGTTTGATCATACAGACTATTAAAAAAGGAACGCAATATGGAAGCAACTAATAAAGAATTCGTCAACAGAATCTACTCGAATTTAGGAAATTATTCTAAGTCAGAAAAAAAAATCGTTGATTTAATCATCAGTGATCCAAAGTTTGTAATCAATGCAACCATTTCACAGCTGGCAAACCGTGCGGATATCAGTGAAGCATCCGTGTCTCGTTTTTGCAAAAGAATCGATCTCGATGGATTCCATCATTTAAAGGTGTTACTGGCGCAAAGCTCATTAATTAATGCTGAACCACCAAACCGTTCATCCTTTGCCGGTCAGGATAAAACGCTGGACAAATTGATGAGCAATAAAGAGGAAGAAATTCAGGCAACATTAGAGAGTTTTGACAAAGCAAACATTAAGAAAATAATGAGTATCATTAAGAATGCTCGGTTAATGCAAATCATGGCAGAAGGCAATACGTTTCCGGTTGCACTCGATGCTTGCTTTAAATTTAATCAAATCGGGCAATTAGCGTTTACTGCCAGCTCCTGGGAAGTTGCTATGGCACAGACATTGAATTTAACGGATTCGGATGCAGTCATGGTCATCTCCAACTCCGGTGAATCCAGACAGCTGCTTCAATTAATTAAAACTGCTAAAAGCAATCATGTAACGGTTATTGCGCTTACAAATAATGAAAGTTCTCCTATTGCAGTGCAAGCCGATTACAATGTGGTTACAGCCAGCAGAGGTACAATCTTTATGTCTGAGTATTTCTTTTCGAGGGTATCTGCAGTCACAGCGATCGAAGCAATTTTTATGCTGCTTATCGCAGATGATCCTCGGCTTAAGCGCAAAATTCAAGAGCATGAACTGTTAATCTCATCGCAAAAGATTTAATCAGGAAACGATAGGAATCTATGGCATCAGCAACCCCGCACCTGTAAAAAGTGCGGGGTTGTATTTGTCCACTCATGTCATTCCACATTCGCGTTCTTTGTCAAACGCTCATGCTCAACCTGAATCTGTGCAGGATCAATACGAGCGAACAGAGGTTCAAAATCCTTCGGCAGTTTTCCCGGGCAATGAATGACTTCCCATTTAAACGGTGCGAGATGAAGCGCATCAGCCAACTTCCGGCTTGAAAACGGAAGAAACGGCGCTAGAATCTGCGCCAGATTAGCAATGCTGAACACACACGTATTTAAGGTGGTATAAGCTGACGCTTGATTGGTGTTAACTGTCTGCCAAGGTTTTCGTTCATCAAAATACTTATTTAAACGGCGAATCCATGAGAAAATTTCACTAAGTGCCGCTTTCAAATGCGCGGATTCAATCAGTCCGCCAACCTTTTCGTAAAGCGCCACAGTCGTTCGGAAAATTTGCGGGTCAACTTGATTGGAAGCCACGTTAAAATCAGGCAGCTTTTCAATGAACTTGAGCGTGCGATTGACAAAATTGCCATATGCCCCGAGCAACTCACCATTATGGCTTTCGATAAATGCCTTCCATGAAAAATCGGCGTCATGCGTTTCAGGGGCATTGATTAACAAAAAATAACGAATGCTGTCCGGATCATAGTGTTCGAGAATATCCGGTGCCCATACTGCCCAGTTGCGGCTTGTGGACAGCTTCTTATGCTCAAGCGTCACGTATTCATTAGAGACAAGATGCGTTGGCAATGCTTTCTTGCCGACCCCGATCAGGATGGCGGGCCAAATGATCGTGTGAAACGGTACATTGTCTTTCCCTTGAACATAATAGGAAACTGTTTGTTCATTCCAAAACTCGGAGATATCCTGGTGATGCTCTTCTCCCCAGCGAACACTTGCCGAATAATAGCCGGACACCGCCTCAATCCAGACATACACTTTTTTATCCTCGAAGCCTTTAATTGGGACGGTGACTCCGACCGGCAAATCGCGGGTGACGGCCCGATCCTGCAAGCCCTCGTCTAAATACCGTCGTGTCAATTTCAACGCGTTTTCCCGCCAATCGTTATTCTTTTTTGCCCGTTGATACTGCTGCTCCAATTCCAGTTGAAATTTGCTCAATGCAAAATAAAGATGCTCGACCTCGCGCAATTCCGGTTTGTGACCGCATAGCTTACAAGCGGGATCTTCAAGGTCCATCGGATCGAGAATTGTTGAACAGGCATCACATTGATCGCCGCGTGCATGTGCGCCGCAATGCGGACAGCTGCCTTCGACATAGCGATCCGGCAGAAACTGCGTGCAGTGCAGGCAGTACATCTGCTTGGTCTTCTTGTGATAGATATAGCCATTATCATACAAGCTCCTGAAAATATCCTGAACCACTCTGTGATGAATCAGTGTGTCTGTACGTGTGTAACAGTCATAGGTAAATCCCAGTTTCTCAAAACATCGCTGAAAGGAATCATGATAGCGATCCGCAATTGTTTTCGGTGAGACAGCCTCCTGCTTCGCGCGAATCGTGATCGGTGTTCCATTGCAGTCGCTTCCGGAAACATAGAGCACCTTTGCTCCCTTCTGCCTGAAATAACGTGCCAAACAATCTCCCGGGATCAAGCTTGATAGATGTCCAAGATGAAGATCCCCATTCGCGTAGGGCCATGCACCCGCAATCAATACTGCCATATGTCTTCACTCCTTTTAATAAAGAAAAACTTGGCGAATCCAGCTTTTTGGACACCGGATGAGCCTCAGTTGTTCTTATACTAGAAACCGCTAATCTTTGATACTTTCTTATTTGCACAAAAAAAGCCTCCGACCTCATACATTCGTCATGTATAAGGACGGAGACTTGTGTCCACGCGGTACCACCTTAATTTATCAGCCATTCGCATCACTGATCTCAGCGAGTACAGAGCGTCTGCTCGATACTCGGGATTTATTAACCGGGGACCGCCCGGCCATAGCCTAACCGCAAACGATGCGGATCGGTATGGATGCTCAGAGGCCATTGTTCAGCTTGGAATTCTGCTTCTCTCACCAGTTACGAAGCTCTCTGCGGAGAATCCGGCTGCTTACTTCTTCTCGTCATCGCATAATGTAGTTAATAGGAATAGTATAGACAGTTCAATGGGGAGATGCAAGGTGTCCTTTAAATTTGAAATAAGATCGTTTGAATCAATTTAAGACAATCATCAATAACGTGCGCAGGTACTTTATCCTTATAGTGAAAATGATGTGCATATCAATCTAAACTTTTTAATTGAACCATTAAGATCACACCCTTGATGGAAAGAGAAAGACTCTGAGGAAGATCCACTTCAAGCGGATAGCCTTTCTTTTGTGAAGTAATGGGACATACAGGTGCAATATGAGTGGCTCTATTAAATGTTTCCGGAGATAAAACAATAGCTGGGCGATGTTCCGACTGTTCATGTCCGGACTGAGGATTGAAGTTAAGGAAAACAAGATCACCACGTTCAGGAACATAAGTCATTACAACCATCCACTCCCCACTCGACCAAGATCTAGTTCATCAAGAGACGGAGCGGATTTTAATGGTTTTAGAATAATATCTTAAAAATTCAAATTCAGTCCCTTTTTCACATACTTACAGATTCTGCAACTGACCGAGGCAAACGGACGGCAAGACTGTTTCCCTACATTTGAATCTTCGTTGTCACATGAACCCCTCTCTTCTTTGCTGCTTGACGCTTTCTTGTATCCATTATATTATCTCTTCCTTTCTCTATAGATAGAGAACGAAAATCTGATTCATTTTCAAAACTATCGATCTGATTCACGAATCTTAGCCTTGCAATGCTTGCCCCACTGCCCAAGCCTGATGTTCATGGAACAACAATGATTTGCATGCACGCGCATCAACCCACTTTAAAAAATGATTATTTTCAATGGGCCGTTGCACATTTTGTAGAAGGCGTGCGGTATAAAAGTAACCGTCACTCAAGATGGGCAAACGCTTTCTCGAAAGAAAATACTGTTGTGCCTCACCTATATACCGATTGATTTGAATCGCATCTCCAATTTCCTCCAACGTTTCCCGCCGCAAGCATTCTTCAGGGGACTCTCTCGCTTCAATCCCGCCGCCAAGTAAAAAATAATGACCATTCGATTGAATCACACCAAGTTCACGTTTTGACGAATCGCGAAACAGCACGGCATAAGCGCCTTTTCTTAATTGATAGTCTAAATCTTTTATTTGAGATCCAAATAATTGCAAAATAAACACTGCCCTCTTCCAAATTGATTAACTGTTCTTCTATACATTTAGCCGGATTAGCTCGTTAAGAAATTAAGCAAGCGTTTCAGAACAAATAATATAACATCTTATTATGAAATCAGTTGCTTTAATTCCATAAATCTTTTAAGCTGTTTCTGATTAATTGCTTCGTCATTGTCCACGGAATGAAGCAACTCATGGAATATCGGCTGCAGCCCGTAAAATGTACGGATGCGGTCCAGCATTTCTTCCGAGGATTCATCGGAATGATAAAATGAAAAGACTTTTCTCGTGTACTCAGGCCCATAGTTCCAATAAATGCCCGCAAAATCAAAAGCTGAATCGCCCATTTGCGCATCAGTAAAATCGATGATCGCACGGATTCGATTTTCAGCTCTGTCAAAGAGTATATTAGATGCTGAGAGGTCACCATGAATGGGCACCTTTTTATAGCTGAATACCGGGTATCTGTTCAAAAAATGAGTAAACACGTCTTCAATCGCCTGACGTTCCTCATCACGCAACATCATAAATACTCTTTTTTTAAGTGATTCAAATAACGATTGCCAATAACGAAAAGTATGGATTGAGCGCAGGTGACTCCCCTTGATTTGATGCAGTTTCATCAGAAAATCACCAAGTAAATGAGCATTTTCGGGATTTTTTCTTAAATCAAATGGATGTTCATTTAGCGATGCACCGTTCAAAAAAGGATAAGTCACGGCACGAAGGGTTTTGCCTTCATAAATCGGTTTATACCTTGGAATCTGCAACAGAGGTTTCTTTAGTGAGAGTCGCTGCAAAAGGTCACATTCGGATTTAATTTGTTTCATGATCTGATTTGTTTTCGGAAAGCGGAAAACCTGCTGTTTATTGATGATTAAAATATCGTTATCCCAGCCGTTTGTCTTTACTTCACTTGTATCAATAGCCAGTTCCGGCATCATGCATCTGACAAAATGGATCATTTCTTCTTTTTGCACAACCTCTCACCTTCTGCCCAAATAATAAACCTGCTCCGCTATTTTTCGCGGCCGAACATCCAGACAAATTTATTCGTGATCAATTAATTAAGAAAAAATCGAGAAAACGAAAAGCTTTCCCGATTTTTTCATTACACACGGATCTGCGGTTCGAAAAAAAAATTCACTACGAATAATTTTCCGGTTCCTGCCCTCAGTCCCGAACAATCAAAACATCATAAGGACGCAGGATCGTTTGGCTACTAATAGGCGCGCCATTAAGCAGATTGATTTTTCCTTCAAATCGTGAAGTGTCCATATTCCGCATCTCTTTGGTATTGTTTATTACAAAATACAATTGATAATCGTCATAGCTTCTGACTGTAATTTCGACACCTTTTGGTGCGGGATAATGGGGCAAATGACGCTCTTCGATCAGGCGGTCAACGAATAGATCCATACCTTTTTCATCCAAAACCGTACCGATGTAGTAGGCTTTGCCTTGCCCAAATGAGTTTACGGAAACGACAGGCGCGCCTTTATAGAAGACGTTATCTTCATAGACCGCCAACGCCTGAGCACCTTCCAAATGAGAAATATTGGCTACAATTGAACCGCTAACCGCATGGTCGCTAAATAATAGATTCACATTTTCTTTGGGCGGCAGCGCGTCGATTTCCTCTGCCCAAATCCCGCATAGTTTACGAAACGGTCCGGGATACCCGCCCATAATTACGTTGTCATGTTCATCCGAAATGCCACTTAAAAATGTGGTTACGAATGTGCCTCCGCCTGTCACAAATTTTTCAATTGTATCTGTGACACCCGGCTTAACCATCATAAGAACAGGGGCGATCACCAGATCATATTTTCCTAAATCATCGGCAGTAAGATCGGTGGGGATCATATCGACCGCGACATTCTCTCGATACAGAGCGGCATAATAACGATGGACTTGGTCAACGTACTTCAACTCGACATTTGGCCCGCTTGAGTACTCAAACGCCCAATAATTATCCCAGTCAAAAATAATGGCCACCTTGGCTTTTGTTTGACCGTTCATGAACTGAGTGCCGTAAGCTGCCAATTCTTGACCCAGTTGTGCCGTTTCTCTCAAAATTCGCGTAGCGTCATGATCGGCGTGACTAATCACGGCACTGTGAAATTTTTCAGTGCCGCCGCGTGACTGTCTTAACTGGAAGTATTGAATCGTATCCGCGCCGTGGGCGATCGCCTGATAACTGAGCTCACGCATTTGTCCCGGCTGTTTCACCGCATTGTACGGCTGCCAGTTCTGCTGGCTGGGTGTCTGTTCCATGAGCATGAACGGCCGGCCGTTCTTTAAGCCTCGCATCAGATCATGCTTCATCGCGATGAGGCTGGCAGGTGTATCATAGGCGGGGTAGCTGTCCCATGAAACGATATCCAACTCCTTTGCCCACTTAAAATAGTCTAAACCTTTATACGTCCCCATCATATTGGTTGTAATCGGCGTTACAGGATCGAATCGGCGAATTGCTTCTTTTTCGGAAATTAAATTATTCAGCAGGCTGTCGGAGCTGAATCGACGATAATCGACCGACAGTCCGGACAAAGTCGTATGGTCTTCACCAATCGCGTCGCCCAGATCATTTGGGGGAACAATTTCATCCCAATCGTAAAAAGTATGTCCCCAAAAGTGGGTGTACCATGCTTCATTTAGCGCGTCCAAAGTCCGATACTTGTTTTTCAGCCAAACGCGGAATGCTTTAGCGCAGTGTTCACAGTAGCACGCTCCGCCGTATTCATTTGAAATATGCCAGCAAACAACGCATTCCAGATACCCGTAGCGTTCAGCGAGTTTGCCCGCTAAGCGCGCGCTGTATTTTTGAAAGGTGGGTGAGTTCGGGCAAGCATTATGCCGCTCGCCATAGCGGTGGTGCCTGCCATAGAAATCCGTCCGCGCGACATCCGAATATTTTTTGGCCATCCATGCCGGCAGGGCACCGGTCGAAGTCGCCAAAACAATGTGGAAATTATATTGCGTTAATAATCGGACGATCTCATCCAGCGTGGAGAAATCATAGTCATCTTCACTCGATTGCAACTGCGCCCAAGAAAAAACATTAATTGTTGCTTCATTTATTTGAGCATTGCTCAAGATTTGCATGTCTTTCAACCAGATCTCTTTCGGCCATTGTTCGGGATTCCAGTCGCCGCCAAAAAGAAATGTAGTGAAGGGTGTCTGTTTCATTGTCTGTCTCCCTTATCTTATTTACTACTCTAAAATAATCTTAGCACAAAACATTGGATCAACTCATTCAAATGAAAATAATCTTTCCTATAAATGTAAACGATTTCAGTGAATTGGATTCCCAACATTAAAAATAGGAGAATTTATTTCTCCCATTGAACAAAAGGAAAAAACGGAGAGCAAAAGACAAACGTTCCTCTCTGTTCATTTATTTTAAAGGTCTTTGGCACAGCCTCTTTGGAACTTAACGTCTGAAAACATGCGCTCCTTACAGCTTAAACGATACCAACATTGAAACTGAAACTAGCATCTTTATTTTTTGATTCCCCTACCTTCCCGTCTTTAAAAAATCTAGTGCTGCTTCATGTCTTTATCAATTTCTTCACGAATTAATTTCTTGGATTTTAACGTTCTGTTTTGATAATCATTTTCCAATTGATCAGTTACCTTGACATACAATCGGTATTTCAATGGGGACATGCCCGTCTCGTCTTTAAAGACCGTACTGAAATAGGAACTGTTTTTGTAACCCACTGATCCTGCAATCTTTTCCACCGACCACTCAGTTGTCACAAGCAATTCCTTTGCTATCCGGCTTTTTTGCAAATTAATATACCTTTGAACTGACGTTTGTTTATATTTTTTAAACAAGCGACTCAAATAAGCTTTATTTATAAACAGTTTTTCGCTAATGCTTTTTAAAGTAATCTTGTTTTGAACTTCCGAATTTATTATTTTTACCGCATCTTCCACAATTTTTTGAGGCGAGAACGCATTTGATTTATTCGATTGAGAGGACAGATTACGTTTTACCGTAATCATGAATTCAATTAACTTACACACCGCCATTTCTAAATAATCTGGCTTCTTACTCATTGACTCATCAACAAGGCTCAACAAAACACTTTTGATTTCTTGATAGACATTAGCCTCCAAGTGATAAACGCCCAGATAATCATCGAAGAGTCTGACTGCGCTGTACCCCAGCAAAATCTCTGTTTTCTTCTGTATATAATTAGCATCAAATTCGATGTTAATCCGTGTATGTGTTTTTGATTTCATCATATCTAAACGATGAGGGACGTCAGATGCCCAAGTTTTAACTGACCATATTCCACAATATCTGTAATTGTCATCAACACAACCAAAAAGATCAAAGGCTGCGGGAGATTAAACAGGGCACCGGCCAGAAGCACAAGAGGCAATGACTTATCGACAAGCATGAATACCACCAATGCTAGTAACATGACAGAAATTGAGAGAATGAATACGTTTCGACGATGGAACTTCTTAGCAAGACTCGGAAACAAAGAAACAGATAACAAGCCAATGAATATGTTGATTATTCCAAGCCAAGAAAATTTAGAAGGATCGCCAAGAATATAAGTAAAATAATAAAGCATCAATGTATTCGTTAAATATGTGCCGGCTCCATACAACAGATAAGCGAAAGACAGCCACATCAGTTGGTCATTATGAGCAAGAAACCAGAGAACCCGTTTAAAACTGGTATCTTCTTTATTTTCCCGCAAGCGAGAACTGACTTCTTTCGTACCGACCCCGATTATAAATGAATAATTAATCTTAACAGTCCTAAGATCGTTGATTACCCGTTATGTATGAGTATTATTCACAAAAAAGACCGTTTTCCGATCTTTTCGACAACGTTGGAAAATGAACAAAGGGTTATTAACGAAGGACGACTAACACGGACTCAGTTTATCAATTGGATTTAGCATACTGATACCGTACCAATGTCCCGGTTTCCCATAAAAAGATAACAACTGCAACAGAAGAATCGTAGTAATGAACGGATCATAATGCGAGCTGTTTGCGAGTTGTTATTTTTAAAAAATTTTCTTCAATGTTTCTCACTCTGCGCACTCTTTAAGAGACTAACCTTTTTCAATTCCTCCCCTACGTAGTCATGGTCATCTCTATTGAACATTCGATTAATACAGCCTTACCATTTTGAACTATGGAAGCCGATCCGCGATTTCTCATTGGTACTCACTCCTCATCAGGATGAAGGGCTTCCCATCCTTCGCTGACAATAAAGAAAACAAGTACCAGCGCCGCGACGGAATCGGCCCACCACCAATTGACTAATGCGGTAAATCCCGCACCAATTAATACAGTAAAAGCCATATAGGCGCAGACCAAATTGCACATGCCGTCTTCGATCAAGGCATCACTTCCGATAGCCTGACCGATCCGCTTTTTGGCGATCATCAGCACTGGCATCAGCACACACGAACCAATAACTAAGGCAATGCCTAACACACTTGCTTCCGCACTCTGCCGTGTGATCAAACGATAAATAGACGAAAAGATAACAAAGACTGCGAGCAGCATCAAGGCTGTCCCGACCACGTAGGAAGCGATGCGCTCTGCGCGAGCAACTTTTTCCTCATTATCGGATTGCTTTTTTTCCGTTTGCAGCCGCCAAAGCAGAAATGCCCCGGAGATCAGTTCAATCAAACTGTCCAATCCTAAAGCGACCAATAGTAAAGAGTGGGCCAACACCCCGGACACGAGAGCAACGAAAAATTCGACCGCCATCCATGCAATAGAAAGGCTTTCAATTTGAATCCCTTTATTAATTAAGCGCAGATTGTCATTGTTCACGGTTTTTCCTCCCCTCTTGCTTAAACAAAACATTTTGAAAAAAATAGGTGCAACGCGATCCATGCTCTCTATTAGATTCACCTTTTATTTTAAGTCTATTATAACCGATGATCGAGTCATTATTTTTGCAAAAAAAGTCATTTTATGCTATAATTATATTAATTAAATGTTCGGTTATAATAAGATTCTCTCGGCCGGGAGAATCTTATTTTTGTGGGAGTGTTTTGTCTTATGAAGGATCAATCAAGTATCACCGCACTTGTTTCTGCATTCAGTCGCGCCTACCACAGTCAATACGATCATCCGAAGGTGTTTGATGATTCAGTCGCCGCTCAATTAATTACCGCTGAGGAATTTGATCAAATCAAGAAAAACATGATTCAGGGAATTTCTTTTTTCAACAAAAAGGTTGCTGTTCAATTAGCGAACCAACCGGATGAACTCTTGAAATGGATTACTCAAGTTCAACTGTCACCAACACCTTTGGCTCGCGCAGCCTTCTGCGAACAAATTTTGTTCCATGAAATTGATTTGGGAACGACTCAATACGTAATCCTCGGTGCCGGGCTCGATACATTTTGTTTTCGTCATCCTGAGGTAAGCCGTTCACTGCAAGTATTTGAGGTGGATCATCCCGCAACGCAAACGTTTAAAAAGAAACGGCTGGCTGAATCTCATTTGACCATTCCGGATCATCTTCATTTTGTGCCAATGGATTTTACACGTGAATTTTCCGAGCAAAAACTCGTCGGCAACGAATTTGAGAATAGGCGAACCTTTTTCAGTCTGCTTGGCGTTACCTATTATCTATCAAAAAAAGAGATTGCTCAATTAATCAAAAATCTGTTTGCACTTGTTCCCTCCGGAAGCTCGATTGTCTTTGATCACGCAGATGAGGCACTTTTCGAAACAAAAGGGCGCAGCAACCGAGTGGAGAATATGGTAAAAATGGCTGCCGGAAGCGGGGAGCCGATGAAAAGCTGTTTTCCGTTTACCGAATTGGAACATCTGTTAGAAAACGCCGGCTTGCTTGTTTACGAACATTTATCGCCTGATGAGATAAACGAACGCTACTATAATGAGCGGCACGATTATTTATCCGCATTTGAAACGATCCATTATGTTCACGCTGTAAAAAGATAAGATTCAGCTTATTTCGATGCAATCCAAAAGAGGCGATCATCATTTAATAGCACCTCCGCTCGCATCAATGGGAACGTTCGCGTGACTCCCTTGTCTCGCTGATGGGCGCACTGAAAAACACATGTCTATAATTGGTACAAAAAAGGTCACTGATTGTCCGTATTTTTATAATCAGTGACCTTTTTCAAAAGAAAAGATTAGGAACTAGCGGTATTTAGTATAAGAAAAACTAAGGCTTTGCCAGCGTCAAGGATTTGGGCGATCAGGTAAGCGCCCAATCTAAGAAATAAACAGAGAAATTTCGCTTATCGAATCGAAAAACATGAAAATGGAAGGTTTTTCTTTGAATAGGCGGAAAAATTACCCTTATTTACCCGTGGAACAAGGGGCATAATGCATATACCCGGAGAATTTCCGCTTATTTTATACGGGGCAACGCGAAAACCACCGCTTATCAGAACTCGCCTATGACTGATTGCCAAAATTGCTGTCATGGATTACGCACTAGTGCATTTTTGCCGGTATTTTAGGAATCTTTTACATAGGACGATACAGCAAAAAAATTTCATAAACGCAAGAAAGTAAATAATCAATAACGCAAGAAAGAATAGCCATGTAAATCCTCTGCCAATTGCGAATGGCGCTTCAAACAAAAAGGCGCCTGTATCTGCCGGCTTTAGAAGACAAATCAGAAAAATGTCGTTTGAAGCATGATCATTTATTCTCACAAATTACTGTGATCCTGAGTTCTTTGTACCCCAAAGAGGTTTCCAGGCACAATCCTCAAAGAGAGCGCAATAGTCCTGTAAATCACTAGAATTTTTGAAAAGTCGATCGTCAATTTTATAGTTGTATGTTCCTGGCTCAATCTCCTGAAAGGTGTACTTGACAAAACGCTTGACTGAAATGAGCACATACCCTTTTTCAGACATTTTTGAGAGCCAAGCTTCCTCTTTAGCAAAATCAAAAAATCACTTGTGTACGCTTTTTACCCTGTCTAACTCACCTCAGATAAACAACCGATCACTGATATGTATTGATGCGTCATCAGAAAGCGGTAAATACTTAGTTAAGTTCAAAAAATCACTTCCTAGTCAACTTGATTTCTTATTACGGATTTTTGAGCCGCTCTCTTTTCTGATTTTCCGCATGTAAATAATTATGGAATTGTTTTCAAAGAACAAGTACACTGAAAAATAGATGTTGATAAGGAGGTGATTCGCATGGACGTCGCACAGTATGAATTCCCATTGGTTACGGAAGCTGATGGGAATTCATAAAAGAACGGAGTCCTCCCAATGAACGAAACGTTAAAACTGCATATCAAGCCGCTCAATCAGTTGGCGGTTCCTTTAATCGCCAACTCGATTTTCGGCTTATCCATAGAATTAATCGATCAGGCAATGGTCGGACATCTGTCTGTGTCCGCCTATGCTTCGGTCGGAGCGGCCGGAAATTTTCTGTATACAATGGCGGGAATTTTTGGCGCCATTGCGATTGTTTTAAACATTTTAGGATCGAAAGCAATCGGCGAACATCGCGAAGACAAGTATCTGAGTATACTATCGTCCTCGCTTTTGATTAATCTGCTGATTGGCATCATTTTCGGCGTACCTGCTTTTTTATGTGGCCGAACGTTTTTGAAAGCGGTCTACGGTTTTTCCGGCACCGCACTTTATGAAGGAACAACTTATCTTTCACTGATGAGCGGGTACATGCTGCTTCAATTATGTATTTTCACACTGACGAACTGCTTGAAAATCAAAAAATGCACACAATGGATTATGATCATCTCAACAACGACGGCTGTGCTGCACAGCGGATTAAATTATTTGTTGATCTATGGTTTATTCGGCTTTCCCCGGCTCGAGATCGCCGGTACCGCAATTTCAAGTACAATCACCCTATGCATCGACTGTCTTGCTTATTGCTGGATTTTAAGAAAAGATCTTCAGTCAGCACTTCATATTCGCCCAAAGAAAGTGCGATTGATTATTTACCAAAGCCTGCCTTTGATGGGGCAGGAGCTGCTTCAGGGAAGTTTGTTTGTCATCGCACTCAATGCGTTTCTCGCCCATTTGGGGATGCTCGTCCTTTCGAGTTATCTGTTGATTGGACAGCTGCTCCAGATCGGCTTGATTCCGGCATTTATGTACAGTTCGGCACTGCTCACGCTCGTCAGTGAAAGCAGCGGCGCACACCGAATAAGTGACCTGAACGCTTATCCAAAAACAGCTGCTGTGCTGACGATGACCCTTTTTTCATTGACCGGAATCGTCTTTTATCTGTTTCGGGCGCCTATTGCCGGGGTGATCACAAACGATCCCCATTTGATCAGCTTCTCTTCCGGTATCTTTTTGATTCTGTGGCTTGCCAATTTGTTCAATCCTTTGTTTGAAGTTTATAAGGCGGCCATGCAATCCGTCGAGAAAAGCACCTTTGTATTAATCGCGACTCTGGTTGTCCACTTGGGCGCGCTCGCAACCATGCTTTGGCTGACGTTTCCGCTTCGTCTCGGAATCTACGGAATCGCCGCTGGCCTGTTCATGAATTATTTTGTCATGTATTTTTGTTTAAAAATCGCTTATTCGCGTGATGTACAGCAGTTGAAGCAAAATACCGTTCAAGAACAAATCGCCAGTTTGGGCCGCGAAATTCGTATTAAAAAATGAAAGTTGTATCAAAAGCTGTATCAAACTCGGGAAAAATCGTATCAAAAGACGCCCGAAAAAGACATTTGAGCGCTTGAATGGGACAGAGTCGCCATTAACCCGGACAAAGTGCCCGGCGAAACGGACACGTTTGACTTTGACTCAGACAAATTGCTCGATTATTTTGATCCAACCATCCAAAAGTTCAATGAATCGTTTAACGGAGAGTTATCCACAAGTGGATCGTTTATAATTTTCTAGACAATGAAAAAGCTTCTTCTTGAAAAATGAAGAGAAGCTTTTTTCATTATATATAATCAGCTTCAAATCACGATCCAATGATTTGCGCGAGTTATGGCTTGATCGGCATGCGCCCAACAATCACTCGAAGCAAAACACTAAGCAGTACAAAAATCCCAATGCTTCCGGCAAACGCGGCAATTAGTGAAATCTGTGCACTGGGCACAACTCATCAGCAACTCCAACCGCCAAGGAAGCTTAAAATAGGAATTCCAGAATGACTCGAATATGCCGACCAGTACAATGGATAGAGCGATGGAAAACATGCCTGGGAAAAAGCCGTATTGGGAGAATACGAGTCCAATTAGCCATCCGATTGTAAAGTAGGTGACGCAACACAAGAAAAAGATAAGAAACAGGGTCAGAACCTGACCGTGATATACCTGTGACAGACCACTTGGCTGACTCATATCATTGCCGAAAAGCCATGCAGAATCTGTACTGCAATGGATAAAAGTCCGGCCATGCATGACATGCCGAGCAGCATGCCCTTGAACATATTCTTTCTTGTTACCCCTTGTCTGACGTAGGCGACGGGAACATACAGCGACAGGATGATCCCCACAACCAGCATATATATTTTCGACGCCTGTACTGCGCCGTCAAAAAAGTTATGATCGAGCTGAATTTGCGGCACAAAATGTGCAAGGATGAAAAAACCGAAATAAAAAGGCAGACACCAAGCCATCCAAGTCGACAGCATCAGAAAAATATCCACAGCGACTTTTCGGCTGACGCGATTCATCAATCCGTTCATTCTCCATCCCCCTCATGTTCTGTTAAGTAAATAAATAATTCCTGCAGTCCGATCGGACCAAGTTCAAGTCCGGATCTTTCCAGTTCTGACAACCGTAGGCTTTCAAGCTGCCCGTAAATCATCACGGATTTTGTTCTTCCCAGTTGCTGCTGCTTCAATACGCGAAGATCACTCGTCAACCGATTCACCGTTTCCGCAGGTCCTGTGATACTGAGTCCATGAGCCATGAGTATGTCCACCGGTTCATGAACAAGCAGCTTGCCTTGATCAATAATCACGACTTCTTCCAAAAGAGAGGCTACTTCAGAAATTAAATGGGTCGACAGAATAATGCAACGCGGATGTTCGGCATAATCCTTGATCAGTTCCTCATAGAATACGGATCGCGCCGGAGCGTCCATCCCCAGATAGGCCTCATCAAAAATCGTAACCGGCGTACGCGAAGCAAGACCGATGACCACATCAAGCGCCGACTGCTTTCCTTTAGACAGTGCTTTGACCTTCTGATCCATCGGCAATTTGAATCGTTTCACAAGCTTTGACGCGTACTCAGCATCCCACTCAGGGCGATAGCGTTCGGCAAATTCAAGCATGCCTTTTACGGTTTCCGACTCATCATTCTGATTTTTTGCATAGATAAAGTTAACGTTGTTCATCACGCGCTGATTTTCGAAGGGACGCTCGCCATTAATCAGAACCGTTCCCTCAGTTGGTTCACGGAAAGAGGCAAGCAGCGATAAGAGTGATGTCTTTCCTGCCCCGTTTCTGCCAAGCAAGCCGTATATTTTATCGCCTTTTAATTGAAAAGATAGGTCCGATAAAGCGTTCTGATCTCCAAGCCGCAGCGATACATGGTCCACCTTTATTTCCGTTGTCATCATATCCTCCTTAGGTTCAATCATTTTTGACCGTCTTCAATCATCTGAATTAACGTTTCTTTTTCTATGTGCAGTTTCTCTGCCTCCCGAAGCATGGCAGCCACGTAATCTTGGAAAAAGGTTTTTTTTCGTTTCTCGATCAGTTTTTCACGCGCATGCTCAGCGACAAACATGCCGATTCCTCTTTTTTTAAAAAGAATTCCTTCATTCACCAGCACATTTACCCCTTTCGCTGCCGTCGCCGGATTGATTTTGTAGAAAGCGGCAAATTGATTGGTTGAAGGGACTTGCGCCAATTCCTCAAGTGATCCCCCAAGAATTTCATTTTCAATATGTTCGGCAATCTGCACGAAAATGGGCCGACCATCGTTCATTGGCTCACACATCGGTTCACCACCCAATCGGTTAATTACTTATGTAATTAACTATATAAGATGATTTATTTTCTGTCAATAAAAACAAGCGGAAAGCCTTACAAATCGCCGAGCATGTAAGTTGCGGTTTTGTCATTATTTTTCCGTAATTGTGCTATGGTTCAGTTCAAGCCGTGCATCTCGTGGTATAGTGAAATTGAAATTATTTTCACAGAAAGGCTGGGCAAAATGAAGAGCTGCATTGCCAATGCTCCGTGCAAGGTCTAAGTCAGGACGAACCTGCATGGGGCCCATTCAACATCGTCCGTTAGGCTTTGCACTTTAATTTAAGAACCATTAAATTAAAGGGAGCAAAGTTAAAATGAAAAATTTAAAAAAGACAATAAGTGAATTGCACACTTTTCTTATTTTTTGGATCACACAATCGTTTTCGGTGCTGGGCAGTGAAATGACCAATTTCGCACTGGTGATCTGGGTCTACCAGCAGCATGGATCAGCACTTATGACGGCATTGCTGACCATCTGTTCCTATTTTCCTTACATTCTGCTCAGTATTTTTGCGGGTGCATTGAGTGATCAGTGGAACAAAAAATGGACCATGCTGGTTTGTGACAGCTTTGCCGCACTATGCAGCGCAACGGTTCTCGTTTTACTTACAACAAGGAACCTTGAACTGTGGCATCTCTATTTGATTAATGCTTTAAACGGCCTAATGAACACGGTGCAGCAACCCGCGTCGGAAGTGACCATAAGCTTGCTCATTTCACCAAAGCATTACCAAAAAGTAAGCGGCATACGTTCGCTTTCCAATTCATTGATCACGGTGCTGACTCCGGCACTTGCTGCTGCCATGCTGGCTTTTACAACGATTCAAGTCGTTATTTTCTTTGACCTGATGACCTTCTCTGTCGCTTTTATTGTGCTTTTAGGATTTATTAAGATTTCAAACGACGCAAAGCAGAGACCTGATAAAAAAGAGACGGTCTTGCAATCTGCTAAAAAAGGGCTGAACTTTCTTAAAAAGAATCGCGGTATTCTTGATTTGATTTTATTTCTTTCCATAATCAATTTTACCGTTTCAATTTTCAGTGCCGCCCTGCCGGCGATGATTCTTTCACGAACAGGTGGAGGAAAAACAGCACTCGGGATGGTGAACACATTCTCAGGACTGGCAATGGTGCTCGGAAGCATTTTGGTCACCGTCGCTCCGACTCCGAAGAGCCGCGTCCGTGTCATTTTCAGTTCTTTACTTTTTTCAATGGGTACGGAGAACTTCATTCTCGCCTTCGGAAGGAGTACCCCGATCTGGTGTCTCGGCGCAGTCCTGGGATGGCTATTCGTTCCGGTTATGACCGCGCAGATGGATATCCTGCTCCGTTCAATAGTTCCCGTTCAGATGCAGGGGCGCGTTTATTCTGTGAGAAATACACTGCAGTTTTTTACGATCCCTGTCGGCTATTTTTGTGGGGGATTCTTAATTGATACGGTATTCGAACCATTTATGATGACGCAAGCGTCCGGTAGTCTGTGGCATGTTCTGTTTGGGATGGGGAGAGGTTCCGGAGCTGCCTTATTGTTTCTGGTCATCGGTATTTTGGGGCTGTTCTCTTGTTTTCCATTTCTTGCAGACAAAAAGATCTGGAACTTAGAAAAGTCAGCATAATTTTATTGAGAGCGGCGGCCGCAGGGCCACCGCTCTCTTTTGTTGGGATTATAGATCTAAGCGCAAGCGCACCATATCCTTTAGCGTCAAATTATTTTCGATAATCGGCTCGCTATAGTGCTTAACAAAGAAATCGGTATCGATGGAGACCATGCGAAACCCGCATTTTTGATACAAATAAAGCTGGCCAAAACTTGTACTTCCCGTTCCAATCTCGATAACTTGGTAGCGTTGCTCTTTAGCCCATTTGATTGAGTACTCAATGAGTGCTTTTCCAATTCCTTTATTACGCAGTTCAGGTACGACCGCAAGATTAACGATTTCAATCGTTCCCGGTCTCGTCGGCAGCAAAATGACAACCCCTGCCATTGTGTCCTGCTCATACGCCTCAATACAGATGCTTCGTGGTAAGTAAGCGTCAATCAGCTTCTTTGATGGATCAGCATCAAGAAGCAGTTGGTAGTGCTGAGGTGTGGGGTGATGAAAAATTCTGTATAGGAGATCCATAGTCACATGCCTCACTTATAGATAATAGAATGTGCTATTAAGAAAACTCACAAAAAAGATCCGTTTCTGTTACAGTCAGAAATCAACATTCATGGTAGGATCATTCATCTTTCATAATGCGTGCGACACTGTAATACATATAACGTATCGTTCTCAATTTTAAATACGATCCTATTAGCTTTATCGATCCTGACACTGTACCATTCGGATAAGTCACCCTTTAATTTTTCTAACTTACCTAAACCGTGATACTTATTTCGCTCAATATCCTTTAACAACATGTTAATGCGTTTTAATATCTTTCTATCTTGTTGTTGCCAGTATAAATAATTTTCCCATGCAATGTCAGTAAATAACTTATTCATCCTCTTCATCAATCAACTTATGGGATTTTAGTTTACCCATCTGATATTGCTTTAACGATTCTCTTAATACGCTTTGATTTTCTTCACTGTAAAACGGATCAGCAACAATTTCAAAAGGAATTCTCCGTTGTGTTACCACCTGTTTAATAAACAAGGTGATGGCAGAAGTCATAGATAAGCCCATTTCATCAAATACTTTATTAGCCTCATCTTTTAACTTCTCATCTAGGCGGACCTGAACATTTTTTGTTTGAGCCATATTATAGCCTCCTCATCAATATTATACTGCATATTAAATTTTATGTGTATACAATGCATTAATTATGCAATACAACAATTAAAAAAAAGCTTTTCCTTTCAATCAACTAACCACAAGCAGATCAGAAGCCCAACAATGACTGCAGACAGAATCGGAACAGCCTCTGAAATTGTAAGCTCTATCTTTTGTATGTTCCACGAAGGTTTATAAAATAGGAACACATAATTCGCATAAATCTTTATCTACGAGCACCTGTCTATATCTTTCGATGATTGGCCTCGCACCATCCATCGTATATCCTTTGGCTTGCAGGATTGCCGGAAATGATTCCATCGCCTTTTGAACATCATTCGTAAAGTGGGGAAATAACAGAACCATATAGTGACCGCCAGGAATTTTTCCAAACAAAAAATCATTCGGTTCAGGAATGGTTTCATCCGAAGTGATCTCAAGCGCTACGTCGTAACGGCATGCTTCAGATGGCGTTATTTGAGGATTATCCCACGCTATTCCGTAAATGGTCTTTTGATTCGTATTAATGCCTTGAATTTTTTCTTTAAAGCGAGACATGAGCGTATTATTTTCTCGCCCGTACTCACCTACTCTTCGCATGTACAAAATAGATGTTGCTTCAAATCGTTCGACACGGATATCCATT
Source organism: Sporolactobacillus shoreicorticis (assembly GCF_024125445.1). Lineage (GTDB taxonomy): Bacteria > Bacillota > Bacilli > Bacillales > Sporolactobacillaceae > Sporolactobacillus > Sporolactobacillus shoreicorticis. The sequence goes on from NZ_JAMXWM010000013.1 coordinate 86,898, forward strand.
GCTTCCTCTCCTCTCAAACACAGGATATAATGTTATAAAAAATTTTTCACTAACTTTTTTAAACGCTCTAGTGCGATACTATAATAAATCGAGTGTAACTAGCCAATGAACCGCATCACTAGGAATAATGCTGTTGAGCCGCCCCTTCTTTACATTGTTTGTCAATTGGTTATGAATTCTTAATTTCGTTACGACTTTGAACTCTTCTGTTACAACTCCCTTCGGTTTAACGTTTCGATCATTCGGTCTAACTCCTTCTGTTCGGTTCAGCTTTTCTAGTTTTATCCCTTTTTCTATCGATTCGCAATTTAATCTTGTCCATCCACGATTTGTATGGAGCCAATTATTGCGCTTCTTCCATCTACTACAAACGGACCTATTTCTCCAATAAAAAACACTTTTATCACAAAATCTATGGTTGAATACTGCTCTGTCAGCATGAATAATATCATTAATCACCTGCACTTCATGTAAGCTCTGATTACTTTCGTAGGTGCTTTAATTGACTAAAATATAAGTATTCGCTAATATAATGATATCATTATATAAGTGAGGATGAATATATGAACAATGAAAAAAGAATTGAATCCATATCCCATTTGCTCAAGATTGTCGGCGACAAGAATCGGCTGAAGATGCTCGCCTTCTTAAAAAAAGGTGAACGATGTGTCTGTGAATTTGTGGATTTATTCGATTTATCGCAACCGGCAATCAGTCAGCATTTGAAGAAAATGCGTACAGCTGGCTTAATCAACGAACGCAAGCAGGGAACTTGGGTCTATTATCGCCTTAATGATCAGCTTCCAAGCTATGTATCAGAGATTATCCAAGTACTGCCGCTCTTAGAGGCACAGACATGCGACTGTCAAACAATCAGCAAGAGCATTCCATTGGAGACGTTAAAATGAAAAAGTTGATTTATTTTCTCTGCACCGGCAACTCCTGCCGCAGTCAAATGGCTGAAGGGTTTGGAAAAAAATATTTAAGTGATGATTACGACATTCGATCGGCAGGAATCGAAGCACATGGACTGAATCCAAACGCAGTCGCCGTCATGAAAGAAGTCGGCATCGACATTTCCAACCATGAATCGAAGCTGATTGATCTTGCTCTAGTCAACCGTGCATATCTTGTCGTTACATTATGTGGGGATGCTGAGGATCGATGCCCGATGACCCCGCCGCAGATAAAAAGAGAGCATTGGGGATTTGACGATCCGGCAAAAGTACAAGGAACACCTGAAGAAATCCGGAGCGTTTTCCAAAACGTCCGAGACGGCATTGCGGATAAAATAAAAGCATTCGCTGAAGAAGATAAAATAACTCGATAAAAAGGAGTTCGTTCTCATGACACGATCAAAGGATCAAATGAGGCAAAATGTCCGCAACCGTTACAAACAAATCGCTCTGCAAGACGTGTCAGTATCATCTTGTGGATGCTCTTCCTCTGATGTCGGCTGCTGCGCGACACAAGAAAACAAAAATGATGTTTCCGAGCAGCTCGGTTATTCAACAGATGAATTAAACGCTGTGCCCGATGGCGCAAATCTCGGGTTAGGCTGTGGCAATCCGCAAGCGATCGCGTCACTGAAACCGGGCGAATGTGTACTGGATCTTGGCAGTGGCGGCGGATTCGACTGCTTCCTTGCCGCCCGGCAAGTCGGCAAAAACGGATTGGTCATCGGCGTGGATATGACACCGGAAATGATCAGCAGAGCAAGAGCGAATGCAGAAAAAGGATCGTTCTCAACTGTTGATTTTCGCTTAGGCGAAATCGAGCATTTGCCGGTCGCCGACCAATCCATTGATGTCATTCTATCCAATTGCGTCGTCAACCTCTCACCTGACAAGCCGCAAGTGTTCAAAGAAGCATATCGCGTCCTGAAGAAAGGCGGACGGTTGGCCATTTCCGATGTTGTTCTGACCGCCGAGCTGCCGGAGAAACTAAAAACCGATTTGGATGTATCTTATTCCGGCTGTATTTCCGGCGCTTCTTCCATTAACGACCTGCAAAGCATGCTCAAGCAAAGCGGCTTTGTACAAATTGAAATTAAACCAAAGGATGAATCGAAAGCATTCATTAAAGAATGGCTGCCAGGAGTCCGTATCGAAAAATATATCGTCTCATCAACCATCCAAGCGGTAAAATAACCCACATAGGCAAAAGAATGAGAATCCAGAGATCAGATGATCTTTAAGGATTCTTTTTCATTATTGAGAAGTGACATTCATTATTGAAAATCATTCGCGGCCACGATCATTCATAATATTTTTTCTGCGTGAATGGACCATTTTTTGTCCCGCCAGGAACAGACAAATGATGATCGGATAGAGAATGGCTGAACCAACAAAAAGGAACATGAAAAGTGTGGCAAGAAAAGCAATCAGGCTGATGAGAAATTTTTTCTTCTCCCCTCTGAAAAGGAATAGTCCGGCGGCGCATCCGCCCATATAATTGAGCAGAAAGGTCGCATTCGGCAGTTGGATCAATTTTGTCAGTGAAATGAATTGAGTGGAATACGCAATCATCACCAAAATGAAACAAAAGGCCAAAAAGAGCAAGCCTCCAACCGGAGTTTGATATTTTTGCGATTGTTTCATTAACCCTCTTGGGGCCGATCCTTCTTTTGCCATGGCATAAGCCATTCGAGACGCAGAACCAATGTAGGCGATGACCGTCGCCAAACAGATCAGCAGACCCGCGATACCGGTGATGATTGCCCCACCCTGGCCAAATACTTGCTGCGAAACGGTAACGAGCGCCGCCTGACCTTGGTTTTGGTAGCTTTCCGTTCCGACAACAATAAGTGCAGTCAGGAAATAAAGGCAGCCTAAAATGATTGCAGAAATAACCGTTGCCCGGTGAATATCTTTTTCCGGATCAACAAATTCCGCAGAATAGTTGGTGATTGCTTCCCAGCCGATAAAACACCAGAAGAGCAGCGTCGACGCATGGCCGACACTCCATGGACCTTTGGTCATAAAGGGGGTGAAATGGGTCATTTTTAAATGCGGAAACGCGGCAATAAGTGTGACGCAAAGAATCACTAAAATGCCTGTAATTACCGCGACCTGCACTTTTCCTGCAATGCGCATTCCGAGATAATTGAGCACTAACGCAATCAGTAAAACTACGCATGCCATACCCATGATGATCGGTTCAGGCAGCCCCAATGCCGTACCTAGATAGGCGGACCCGGTGATCGCGGTCACCGGTGCCCCGATCGGAACCGACATGAGGAAAAACCAGCCGATCACCTGTCCCGCACGCTGACCAAACGCCTCCGTAACAAAATAAGAAACACCACCGGAATGAGGAAATTTCTGTGATAAATACGCCATGCAAAGGGCCATCGGGAGAACCAAAACCACGAGCAGTCCCCAATCAATTAATGATGCCGGACCTGCAACTTGAGCGGCGAGCCCCGGTACAAGAAGAATTCCCGCACCAAGAACAGCGCCAATGTATAAAGCAATTGCCTGTGGCAAACGAATCGTTTTCATACGTAACCTTCTTTCGACTTGTTTTCTTTGCCACTTTATCTTAAAATAAAGCCATCAATCATTAAAGATGATTATTTTGTTTGGATCAATCAATATTTTCTATAAGGAGATGAGAGCATCATGGACACAAAGCAACTCCTGACCTTTAAAATTGCCGCGGAAACACTTAACTTTACACGAACCGCACGTCAGTTGCACTTCGCTCAACCTAGTGTCACCGCTCAGATTCAGGCTCTGGAACGCGAACTGGGGCAGCCTCTTTTTGAACGTCTGGGCAAAAAAATAAAACTGACAAAGTCAGGAATAGATTTTAAAAAGTATGCCGACCAGATGGTGCAGCTCACACGTGATGCTGAAGCAAGGATTATGGACGCACCGCCAACATTGACCATTGGCGTTACGGAAAGTCAATGTACTTACCGGCTTCCGCAGCTGCTGAAAAAATATAAACTTCATTATCCGAAGGCGCGGCTGATTGTAACGACAGTCAATTTTGACTCGGAAGTGCGTGAAGGAATTATGGATGGCCGCATTGATTTAGGATGGATGATGGGTTCGCCACACGCGACACCTTTAATGACCGGAAAAGATTTGATCGATGAAAAGATGATTTTGGTTGCGTCCTCAGAAAAACCAATAAGCGCCCACTTGGACATCTCAGATGATGACCTCAATGGTGAAACCTTTTTATTAACGACTAAGGGCTGTTCTTACCGCAATTCATTAGAAGATGCCTTTGAAAAAAATGAGATTGTTCCTGAGACCGTCATGGAATTTGTTACGACCGAAGCAATTAAACAGTGCGCCATTGCCGGGATTGGTATCGCGTTTCTGCCGGAGGTCACCGTTCAGGCAGAGATTGAAAAGGGACTGCTTACCAAACTGAACTGGCAGTCGGCCCCAAAGTCCGTTCCCACATATCTCGCCTGGCACAAAGACAAACAACTTACCGACAACATGCGCTTTTTCATCGAGGCGGCGCACGCTATGTATGGAAAAGATCATGTCTCCATGCATTCATAGATATCATCGTTTATCATTTTTGGTGTCCCGGAAATAGTACCTATTTTCGTTTTTCAACAGGAGCATGAGATGTACCAATTAGTGATGATTTAAGCTGCAAAAGCACGGATGTCGACGCTTTAAAGGAGATTGCGATATAGTCGTGGTTATTTTTTGGAGTACAAAAATCGTTTATAGCCATCTATAATAGTTATCTGCGGCTTGAAGAGGCCATTCCCAAAAATTTGACTCTTGAGGAATAACAAACCGGTCTAAAAACAGTTCTAAACTTAGTTTCATTGGTGTCATTTTTGGTCGGAATTCAGTTATATAAAGATAGTTCGGATCTTTCTTTACTACAGCTCTGTTGCTGATAAAGAGTGAATTTCAAATACAAACCCGATTAGATAAAAATCTGTTTTCAGCGAGAGGCTTTTATACGTTTTTTGAACTTCTTGGAGCAGGAATAACGCTAACGCCCCTCCGATATTTGTGTTCTTTATGGACAATCAGAGATGCTTTATAAGCTTCAGGCAAAGTCCATGAAGTGGTTTTGATTGTTTCTTTATTCAGGGGAGGGTAGAATGCACACTGAGCTTTGCATATATTCCCTCGATCACCGATCAATTCTATAGTTCCATCCGAATCCAGTCTGCTTTTCAGTACCTGGAGTGTCCGATTAATGTATGGCACAACAATTCTCCCTTTTTAATAGGCTCTCCCACCAAGGAGTTACAACTACTTAGTGATGCAGCCGCTTCTATGTCTCCGGATTTACTTTTTTGCTGAATAGATACATCACACCTTGTTTACCCATGGCCCGCCTGCCTGTATCTTTGAATCCTGCTTTCATGTAGACATGCTGAGCAACTGCATTCTTGTGATTGACCGCTAAAATAATCTCGTTCACGTCAGGAAAGTTTGCGTTGACAAATAGATCCAGTGCAGCTAAAGCCTTTGTTGCAATCCCCTGTCCTTGAAATATGCTGTTTACAGAGAATGCGCGCAACAAAAGTGCGTTCCTGTTCTCACTAAGGTCCTTCACGCCGCCCCAGCTATGCAAGACAAAAAATCCCGCGACTTCTTCGCCTGAACGGATCAAAATAGGATGCCTTTCATTGTCCTGAACACAATCCTGCAAACAATCAAGTGGATTCCCACTGTACTTTAATTGTTGCTCTGTTAAATAATAGTTTTCTAGAGAAGTTTGATCCTTTTTCTGATAGAAATTCAATTGAATCCTTTGTTCTTGTGATACCATCCGCCCTCTTAGCCTCTCCATTATTAATTGGTCAACGCGATTAACGCGATGCACGACGCGAAAATAGGACCACCAAAAAGAGCGAGCTTCTTCAATATACTTATTCTTTGATGCCTTTCTTCTCGATTTTCAGCAGCAAAATTGGCGCGATTGCGGTCGCCACTGACAAAAGCCCCTGACGCCATTCCCGAAATGACCAGGCTTCCTGCCCCCAGGATACCCGAAACAACGATAAACACATAATGAAGCGGCGTATAATAGCCCAGCAAGAAGAGTAAAATGCCAACAATGATTCCAACGCTAAACAGCTTCAATGCAATTCCTTCTTTCATAGAAAGTTTTGTCGGACTTGATCATGTAATTTTTCTAGTATCAATTTTTCAAATTCCTTTTGCTGCTTTTCATTTTGAAAAAAACGTTTGGGAATTATGATTCCTTTTATTACCGAACGATAAAGAATATACAATTTCTTATTGTTGCGGATGGAGCGAAAATTGCTCCATTGATAGAATGCTTCTGAATCCGCTGTCCTTACCTGTACACCTTCATTTCGGATCAAAAAGCGGCGCTCCTGTCTTATTTCCCGATCTATTTTATAGATCACAAAGTATTCCACATACATAAGAATACAGCAACCAATAAGAATACAGAGCGCAAAGAAAAGAGCATAGAACAAAGAGGGAAGCCAAGATGTACTTCTCAAATTAAGAAAAAAATTTGAAACCAGGCCTAGAAAAACACCGCAGAAAATGATCTTTCTGCCCACAGGCGCATTTCCTTTTCTGTATTCTTGAAAAGTAAGCTTGCCGCCGAATTGAATGTCTTGATCTTCCGTAATCAATCACCTTCTCAATCACTAATTATCTGAAACTTCATTTAACTAGTATAGCAGAAAATGACTTGGTGCAAAGAAAATCATTTTGAAAACCTGCAAGTAAGGTAAGGATCAAAAATTATATACATAAAACAGCATTCTGAATGACTTTAGAATTAGGAAAGCTTCCCAATCGTTTTCTGTAGTGATGGATGGAGTCCAAACAAATAAAAAACAAATCCATCTCAGTTGCGTGACATGAAAAATAATATTTATTTTAAAGAAACAATTGATTACACTATGATTGTGATACCATAGACTTAAGGTGGTACTTGTGACAATCGAAGACGTTAAGTCTTATTTAGATGATCCGTCAACGGCCATGGATGCTGCAAAAAATCTTTATTCACTGAATCCGATTTAAGAAATGCTCAATCAAATTTATAAGGAACTTGATCCGTCATGAAAAAAGCTTGGTCCTTATCAAAAACTCATTTTTGGTTGGTCAATGAGTGCTCCCAAAATGCTAATACCGCAAAATTATCTGGATGAGGTCATAAAACTATTTATTAAGCAAGTCAATCAGACACTTAACTGGCACCTGAGAACACCCGCCGATTCCATGAAGTGAATGCCGAACATTACCTCAGCAGCTAAGCAGAGGTTTGTTTTTTCAATGATTCAAGGAGCTTACCTTGCAACCTGTTTTAAAGCAGAATGACTGGTTGATTATTGGATTTTTTTAAAGGCTCTTGACCTTCACATCGGAGATCATGTACTATAGTAACGTTGTCGATCAAATTTTTTATCATTCCTGATAACGGGGCATTAGCTCAGCTGGGAGAGCGTTGCGCTGGCAGCGCAAAGGTCAGGGGTTCGAGCCCCCTATGCTCCATAACCCCCACTGTAGTTGGCTTTTCAAGCATACAACAGGGCAAAAACACACAGGCTCTATGACAGACCTATTTTTGACCAGTTTTGAACCTCTGAGGGTGAGTTTTCAGAAACTTACTCTCAGAGTTTTTTTCTATGCTTATCAGTATGGCTTAGCGAATGAACTTCACACCTGCATGTACGCCCCAGAATCTCACCTTTCAGTGATCTCCGCAATATTGCCCCGCTCAATAGCCTTCACTACACCGCCACACTGAGTCGCGCTTCACAGCTCAGCCTACTAGACCGCAGAGCAGTATACGATGCACTACGAGAATAACCAGCGTAGAAATCGCAATACAGTAGACTTTCTTGTGGTTTTCTATGAGCTTAGGAAGAAGACAGGCTCTTTTCTTTCACTCAAAAATTATGAGAGCGAGCTGTCTCTGTACTGTATAGAGATATTTTTTTATGAGGCGATTTTTCAAAATATCATTTTCCTAGTAAGTTTACGTTGACCAGTACACTGACAAAAGCAAGTATATAAAAGCACGGGACAAGCAGATACTACCTTAGAGAATGCTTGAGAGAGCAGATGCCTTTCGAGCTGACTTACTTAAAAAATTACCTCCACTGGTTGTCTGGCGGGAACTTTTTGGTGTTAATATGGAAAGTAATTCAACAAAACTGTAATTGGGGAGGTAAATTATGTGATTGATATTTCATTTTTCTCTGCTTTCCTTTTAACCTCAATGGTAATTTTAATTGCTCCTGGACCTGACATGGCTTTTATAATCAGTAGAAGTATTGGTGAAGGTAGAAATGCAGGAGTTGCGACTGCGTTTGGAATGCAAATAGGTGTGTTTATTCATATTTGTTTAGCCGCATTTGGACTTTCAGCTATTCTTATGACTTCAATGTGGGCATTTCAAATTGTTAAATACATTGGTGCGGCTTATCTCATTTATCTCGGTATTCAAACTTTAAGAAAAGGAAAATCAATAGTAATAACATCAAAAAAGGATAGAATTAGTATCAAAAAAGCATTCCTACAAGGCGCATTGACAGATATTTTTAACCCGAAGGTTGCATTGTTCTTTTTAACTTTTCTCCCACAATTTATAAATCCGCATTTATCTAGCCCAATTGCACAATTTTTTATTTTTGGATTGATGTTCAGTGTAATGGGATTGATTGTTGATATTATAACTTCTGTATTAGCTAGTTCGTTACGGCAATTACTCTCAAAAAACAAACGAGTATTTTGGTGGCAACAAAAAATAAGTGGTATCACGCTCCTCAGTCCAGGGACATGGCTTGCCTTTGAAAAAAGAAGTTGAATAAGTTTTTTCATTGAACAGAACGCGTTTTACTGCGTAACCTCAAAAAATTATTGACAAATTGAACCAGCATATTTCACTGAAACAGAGGTTTTCTGCATGGGAAAGCCCTTTTTCATATTGTACCCAGGCTCATGTCACATAAAAAAGACCATCCTCACAAATTTTTCGTTGTGAGAAGCAGCCTTGGTTATTACTCAATTTCACTTCTGATCCATCGGTTCACGAGTACGAACATGTAGGGAGGTGTTTTAATTATTAAACAACCCACTTCATAATTTTGTAAATATTATCTTTCACTATTATATATCAAGGTTTGTTTAGTCTTCTCCCACCGCGACATATTGCTACTACTCACTTAAAAACAACTTACATTCTAAATTCACCAATTTATTTTTTATGCTGGACCGCTGTCATGTTTTGAGTATTTGTCAGGCTGCTCGCTTTCAGTGCTATTACAAATTTCTTCCCAGTTTCGGGCTAATGTGCTGACGGGACACTATTTGTGGGTGCAGACAAATGCCCGCCTTAATCGCCTGCACCTCTGCAATAACCCCAAGTTTTTGAAGCTTTTTTAGTGTACGGCAAGCAAAGTCTTTAGAAACTTCGAGTCTGTCAGCATATCTTTTTTATACAGGAGGTCGTCTAACTTGGTGAATGGGGGCGGCCCCACGTCGAGGTCGGTGTTAAGCACTTAGTTAAGCTAGGGGGTAAGCTCGTGAGTTTACGCTTGTCAGTTCCTTCTCAGTGTTACTGACAGAGTGTCTGTTCCGCGCCTGCTCGTGGGTAGGGTAATAAATGTAAATGCGGGACTGCTGAATTAAAAGAGCAAGACATGGCATAGGGACGCTAAGAGTTATGCATGATCGCTTCCCCACTCATTTAACGCTGAATGGGGGGTTTTTAAGGAAAATTTTTACTGTGATTCATTCATCTTATCCTGATGATCTGATTTCAGCATCACAAAGGACAATGTGATCAGTAGAAAAGCGACCCACGGACATCCGTGAAATTGTCATGAAAGCGAATAGGCGAAAATTCCTCGGTGATGCATGGATTTTCTTCGAAGTGCCGACCTTGGGCTGCATCTGAATGGTATAATGAGAGCATGCTAAAAGGAAAAATAAGATTAAAGCGAGAGAAACGTATCCTTTAATTGAAACATCGTTATGTAAATAAGCGACATTGATGCTGATCACTAACGAATTAATGAGAATACGTTGATACCAGCATCGATGCACGGCACAAAATGCATGATCCCGCTGAAAAACAGACTGCTGCCCGCGGCAGTGATTGGACAATCCAAGAAAAGAGAAGCAGATCGTGATCAGAAATTATTTATAATCAAATGAACATTCTCAATGGATTGACGATTAATCGTACGAATTTCCTTTATTTTATCTGAAAAGTGGCAAATAGTGCGCGGATTGTTCTCTCACAATCTTTTAATTAGGAAGGTTTGGTGAACATCAATGGAACCGATAACACCAATTGAAAATAAAACCCTTTATCTCGAAGAAATCGAAGAGGGATTGATCTTAAAAAACTGCGAAATTGATAGTCATCAGGAGAGGGATCTCCTAAATGGCGTACAGTTTATCCATTGCGTTTTCCTCTTTGAGGATTTCACAAAAACGGAGCTGCTTGACTGCTCCTTCTCACATTGCGAGTTTTCCAATTTTAATTTTGAGAAGGCAATTCTTTATCGAGACAGGTTTTCTGCGTGTAAGTTATTGGGAACCAATTTTATCCAAGCTACATTTAAAGATTCCGTTTTCACTGATTGCCTGATGACCTATGCCAACTTTTCTGATGCGAAATTTACGAATGTTACTTTCGAAACTGATAAGCTGAACGAGAGTTCTTTCCAAAATGTGCAAATGAAAAAAATGAATTTTAATCGCTCATTCATTGACGGCGCTGATTTCAGTGAAACACGGCTCAAGGATATTAACTTATCCAACTGTGAATTCTCATCAATTCGAATTGATGCTTCTTTAGCGAAGGGGCTTAAAATCAATCAATTTCAAGCAGCAAGCCTGATTTCATCTTTTGGAATTAGTGTGGTTGAGTAGGTTAAGTATGCAACTTATCCGCCAATTCAAAAAGACGGCTTTAAAGAGCTCAGCCGTCTCTATTTAACAATCAACTCATGTTTCATCAGGTTAATTCATGTGCCGGAGCATTTCTTTTATCTCGCGGCACTTTTTTTCACTTGCAAGACGCGGCGTTCATCGAGAGCCTTTTCAATGCGGTTCAATTCGATACGGTCGTTCATAATCTCTTCCTTGTTCTTTTTCACTAATTGAAGATACGTAACCTTTTTCCTCATATCAATCATCCTCTCTTTTTGTTATCTATAGCATAGCCTAGTTGTTTGAAGAAAGGATTAACGAATTGTGTGATATTTTTGATTTTAATTTGGACGACTGATCTAATTCATCGTTCTCCCATATGCCGAATTAATCCATAATTTAGACAGGTGTTTTTCAGACTTACATGTGATTTGTGAAAAGTTCATCGTACAATGATTTGACAACTTTATACTATGCTTATTATGGTCTATTGAACAGGTGCATGAATGTTTGCTTAAGTGAATCCTTAATGACATAGAAGATTACAAGTGCTGCTGCCAAACCCGCGATGGAAACAAATGCCGAAAAACCTAACCAACTGCCAATCACGCCGACGAAAACCGTAAGTGAGGTCCATCTGTTGAGCCGAACATGCCTGCCATAGGTGATTGCATCACTTTTGCCCCATTTAATTCCCATTTGAATCATATAGAATGCTACGCTCTGGTTACTCACAAAACCTAGCAATACGGCAATCGCTGTCATCTCCAGATACATTGGCTGCGTTCCATTGACAAGTTCAAGAAGCGATTCATATCCGGCAACAAATATGCCCATCAGAATAGCAAGTAAAATAAGTAATTTCACCACTTTCTTAATACGATGATAACTAAAAGAAGAAGCGCTTGTGAGTTTTTTACAGTTCAAAGCAGACGCGATCCATAAAGGAATACATAGTGCGAAGTCGCAGTATCCATGAATGGTGAGCGCAAACAACGCCGGACTTTTAGCAATTACAGCCACATAGGTCTGAAAGATTGCTGTTATTAGCAACACGGCAACAGATATAAAAACGCTTTTGGCTGCATCCTTATTTTGAAGTTTGCCACCATCTACTTCTCCACACAGGTCTAAATAATCGCCGTCACCATGTACATGGTTCATTAAATAATCGGCTTTTTTCCCTGATTCTTTCATGCGGACTGTATGCTTTGCCCGGTTAAGACTGAAGCTTTACGCACAGCATATATATTTTTTTCAGAAACCTCTTGATCGGCGACACAGCCAGGACCGAGGATAAGTCCTTTTCCATTGACTTCTTGAATGGCTTCTTGAACGTGAAGCTCTACTTCATTGACTGAACCGTCTACAAGCAGACTCTTTTTCGTGATTTGATGATGAACATCAAAGTATGGAGCTTCCTGAATCCCGCCAAGCAAACATTTATTTGTTCGTTTTCTCGCTTCAGCTAATGAAGGAGACGTCCATCTGTCATGCCAATTGAGACAATTAACCGGATACTTTTCAATAATATCAAATAAATTGTTCTCTCCATGAATATGTGCAATATTAAAGAACGTTTGTCTGTTATAACTTTTGATGACCTCAAGATCGTACGGCACGCCAAAGCGTTGATACTCAAATTCTGTTACCAGATCCGTAGTTGCCAGTTGTGTTGCAAAGAAGAAGCCAGATACACCGGCCTCAATATTTGCTTTGACAAAATTAATTGTAGTCTCAGTAATCACCTCAAGCGCTTGGCGGACATATTCAGGATGTTCCTTTATGTCAAGCAGCAGCCTGTTTCCCCCTAATTTATACGCTGTAGTTAACGGGCTAAAAATAGTCTGAACAAACGGGATTTCACCCTTTGAAAGCTTCGCGACATGCTGCGCCAACTGTAGCTGCTTCCCATAAGTTCCGAATATAGCCGGCAGCACTTCAATCGTTGCCCAATCCTGCGGTTTTTCAATAGCATATTTTGTAGCCAGTGGGGGTTGATTTACTTTGTTAAAGTACTCAATTTCGACACCCCAGTCTTCGACACTATACAAACCAAACGGAGCTAACTTTATAAAATCAAAGTCATATTTACGCGCATAGTCAACTTGCTTTTCGGCAAGCAGTCTTGGATTTTGATCATACGCAGAAAAGTGCATCCAGAGATTAACCGGAATCCTATCAACTTCCTTGCTGTGCAGTGCCGCATTAATACGTTCAAATTTATTCATCGTATCGCTCCTTTTTTTAACTACGCACGTTTACGTATCAATTTTTCATAGATTCCTAAGATATAAGTCATGATCGAGCATAATAGCCAATATGCTGTAGCTGCAGCCGCATAGGATTCGAGATAGCGAAAATTCAATGCCGATTCAAGTTTCGCCTTTGCCAGAATATCAACCACTCCAACCAAAAAAGCCAGCGACAGTGATTTAATCACTGAAAGATACGAATTAAAAAAATTAGGAAGCGCCTCGATAATTGCCTGAGGGATAATAATCCGTCTCATCGTCTGAAAGAAGCTGAAACCTGAAGCCTGAGCGGCTTCAATTTGACCATAGCCAACAGATAAAAATGAACCTCTGATGATTTCTGATTGGAAGACCGCAAAATGTACCGAATAAGCAACAATAACCGTATACACAGGGTTAAAATCATTCTGATTAAACGGCAAATACGCCAATAACGCGGCTTTTTGCAAGACAACCGGCAAACAATAAAAAGCGAGGTACAGCTGCACGAGTAACGGTGTCCCTCTTAAAAACGAGCGGAAAAGTTGAGAGACCTTCCATAAAACAAAGACTCTTTTCTGCTCGATGAACGCCAAAACGCCGCCAAGAGCAATGCTGATCAACAATATAAGTAATGCAAGCGCTAATGTACTCGGTATAACCGTACTAATGTTTAGAAAATCTTGGGCAAAAATATTAAATTCAAACAAAAGAAGTCCCCTCGCTATCTTTCATCGCACAGCGAAACTAATCACCGTGATCACAACACAATGCTATGACTTCAAACCGTTTTCCAGATGGTAGCGCTCCGTAATTTTCTCCAGCCGCTTAACTCCTTTATCCGAAAGATAAGTGACTGCCCAATATACGAACGCGACGGCAAGATATACTTCGATTTGGTCCGTTCCATAACTGCTTGAGACTAGATTGCTCGCCACACCCATGACATCTACAACCCCAATGACGAAAAGAATGGATGTATCATGGATTAAATAAATCAGCCCGTTTCCTAGACCGGGAAGTGCGATGGGAAGCAGCTGCGGAATAATAATTCTTCTCAGCTTCTGAAATGAAGTGAACCCTAAACTGTCCGCCGCCTCATGCTGCCCCTGCTCAACGGCCAAGTATGCCGGTCTCAGTACCTCAGATAAAAAGCCGCCGTTGTGCAGGACAAGTGTCACTATGGAAAAAGCGGTTTTGCTCCAGAAATTAATGTTGATTCCAAACAATGACAACAAGACCGGCAGCCCATAATAGATGAGCAGCAACTGCAATAGGATTGGTGTGCTTCTCACAAACGAAATATATAGATGTGCCAACGGTGTCAGCACTTTTATCGATTTAATCTGAATATAAGTAACGGCGATACTGAGCAGCAATCCAAAAAGCTGTGAGAAAAAAATAACAATTAACGTTATCGGAAGCGCGCTGATAAAGTGAGGCAATATTTTAAAAAAATAAGCAATATCCATCACTTGTACTCCTCTTAAAAATTCAAATAAATCGAATGTATTTTTTGTCTGATTAGTAATCCAGATCCGTAATTTTATATTTCAGATTATCCTCGCCGTAATATTTTACCGACAGCTTTGAAAGGGTTCCATCTTCCTTCAGTTCTTTCAACGCGTTGTCAATTTCCTTCTTCAGCTTTGTATTCTTTTTCGATAATAAGAAGTAAGTCGGGATAACCAATACGGGTTCCGAAGTCGTGATGTTCAGCTTTTCCTTCTTGATAACATCGGCCTGGCCCAAGTTAGACGGAAGAATCAGCGCATCATATTTGCCCGAATCAACCGATTTCAATTTGTCTGCGGTAGACAATCCTGAATCTGTGGTTTTAATCTTCAGTTTATTTTCCGGATATGATTTATTAAACAGAGTCAATATATAGTACATACCGCCATTTGCATCGGTAGGAACAAGATTTAGTCCGCGTAAATCTTCTACAGAGTTTAGATTTTTATTTTTTTTATTGGAATAAATCCGGATTAAACTTGCTCCATCGTTTTCATCAGGAATAAGATACTTCTTTTCTCGAACCGGATTTTTGAAAAAGCCTTCGGCAATCAGATCATACTTGCCTGTATCCAATCCTACTTGCTGCGCGTTTGAAGACACGCTCTGAATATTGAATGTGTATCCCTTGATTTTCTTATCAACGGCTTTTAAAATCTCAACCTCATAACCTGTCAGTTTCCCATTCTCATCGGTATAGCTCAGCGGTTTTTCAGCCGTAGGAACAGCAATCTGCACCGTTTTTACGTTACGCTTCCCCGAGCCTGATGATTTGCCCGAACACCCGGTTAGTGCTAAAATTAGAACCGATATCAATAGTAATGCGATTAATTTTTTCATAGAGTCCTCACCTTTTCATAATGATGTTGTTTTTTGATAGTTGTTGGTAAAATGTTTTAAGAATTCTTTCGTTCTAAGTCGATTTGAGTGATTGAAGATTTGGGATGGCGGTCCTTCTTCGACAATTTCTCCATGATCCATAAAGACTACTTTAGTAGAAATACTTTGAGCGAAACTCATTTCATGAGTAACAAGTAAAATGGTCGCTCCTGTACGAGCGATTTGATCAATGACATTCAAAACTTCACCGACAAGCTCAGGATCGAGTGCCGATGTGGGTTCGTCAAACAATAATATTTCCGGTTTGATGGCCAATGCTCGGGCAATGCTGATTCTTTGTTGCTGTCCACCGGAAAGCTGTGACGGATAATAATCTTTTTTCTCAACGAGACCGACTTTGTTAAGCAGCTCTAAGCTGTTTTCATAGGCCTCTTTTTTTGTCTTTTTTTGAACGACTATTTGCGCTTCCATAACATTCTCAATCGCCGTTTTATTTTTGAACAAATGATATTGTTGAAAAACCATTGCCGATTTACGACGAAGCCGTAAAATTTCCTTCTTTTTTGCATGACTATAATTTAATTGGAAATTTGAGAATTGAACCTCCCCTTCATCAGGTTTTTCTAAAAAATTTACACATCTCAGAAGTGTTGTTTTCCCCGTTCCACTAGGCCCGATCAGCGTAACGACGTCACCTTCATTTACTTTTAAACTGATTCCTTTTAACACATCAGTTCCATTGAACGATTTTCGGATGTTTTTAAGTGCAAGCATTATATCACCTCCTCTCAAATTAAAAAAAGCGTTAATCAAAAAAAAAACAAAATAAAAAAAGCCACACAGATGAGAGAGGCTTATCGTCGCGTCTTCTCATCTTTCGAACACAATGTGTTCCTGGAATTGACACCATACATGAACTAATGCTGGTTGTCGGATTTCATCGGGCCAGTCCCTCCATCTCTCTTGATAAGAATGTTTTATTTAATTGCATCAGCTTTCAAAAGCTAAATCCTCTACAATTTTAAATTGCTTCCACCTTTTCTTTTTCATTTTCGATCAGGAAATTAGTATGATACACATTTAATTCTTGAAAGCCACTATCGATTCCAAGTGAATACATTAAGTTTCCTAATATTACATGATTTCTTGCCCATTCATTTTTGAACTTTGAAAGTAAACCAATCTTCATTATTTATAACCTCCTTTTCTTATTATTCATATGATATTACTGAGAATTAAATGTGTCAATGTTTATTTAATTAAAACTAATAAAAGAGTTAAAAGACTTAGACACAAGGGATTTAAATCAAGATTCTGGTCACAAATTCTCCACACTTTTATCTTGCGCCAAGCTATTTAATGAGCAGCTATTACCGACCATGTTTCTTTTTTGTCTTTTTCATTTTCTGGTCCAGATCAAAGCTGAATGTAAAATTGTCTTTGTTTTTCTTAAATGCGTGCGTTCGATTTACCTGCGGCGAAAAGGTGCGTACATAAATCTTATCATGCTTCAGATCAAAACCCATGACACGAATGTAGCCCTGCCCGCCTTTCACCGATTGATAGTCAGACAAAATTTGCATGACTTTTCGATCGGGCTTTCCATCGAAATTATCATCAATCTTGTCAATTCGACGTGCGGCACCAAAGCTGTGGCCGTTCATGACCATGCGAACATTCGGATTGGGACGCACTACTTTTTCAAACAGCATCTGCCCCTGCACGGTGCGCTTCCCATAGCTTCCCAAATAATCGTGCACGAACAGAATCGCAATCCGTTTGTGATAGAGCTTCAGTACATGGTTCATCCAGGAAATTTCTTCGCCGCCGATACCCCAGCCCATGCCCAGCATAATATATTTCTGACCGTTTGCGTTAATTAAATCAAAATGTCCCCTGTTATTGTCATAAGAACCGCCGTACCATGGATTCCACTGATAGCGCTTTTCACCAAAATAACGATCAAATGATTGATATTTTTTCTGAAAGCCGACATCATGATTGCCTGTAATAATCCCATAAGGCACCTTTTCCTCATCAAGAATCCGCATCGCCTTGTCGGCTGTTTTCCATTGATAGGGCTGATCAAAGTTATTAACGATATCACCTAAGTGAAAAATATATTTCAGATTTAATGAAGCACGATTGTCAACGAACCAGTGATTCATCCGTTTAAAAATGTCCGGATGCAATTTACTGTAGTACTGAGTATCCGGAAGTACACCGAAGGTAAAATCAATGGAGTGAATCCCTTTGAACAGCTTATGGGTCACCTTTGGTTCCTGATTCTCAGCCGGACTTAAATTCGGTCTTTGAAAAAAAACATGATGAACAACATGTGTATTCACTGCATGCCGCTCAGCATTAACCATTTGTGCGTTCGTTTTCAATTGTTTACCGGGGAAAAGACTAAGAATCCCTGAAACAACGCAACAAAGAAACAGAAAAATAATCATAATCTTTACAGCTAAAAAATCTCGCCAGTTCGTACGATGCATACTGCCTTTCTCCCTTCCGTATCGGACTATTGTCCCGGAGGGCTCCTCGCCATCTTCGGTTCGCCTCTCGAGTCCCTTCTCGCTTTACTGCGCAAGAACATCGATTTTCTCCTGTGAGCAACTGTATTTAAATTGCGCGATTTTTAACCTTTTCATGCAATAAAAAAAGAACTTTCTCCCAGATTTCGGAAAAAAGTTCTGTTCGGATCATCGATTCGGATCCTTCTTATTGTCATTTTGCAAAGTCGATGAGCAAATACGCCATATGCAGACTGCCATCAATGTAATCTTTAATACGAATAGACTCATTTGGTGCATGAACCCTTGATTGTGCCCAACCGGCGCCGGTGCTGACAATCGGAAGCTGAAGATGTTGATGAAACACATACATCGGACCCGTACCCGGAGAAGTTGGATTCAGTACGGCTTCCCCTTGATAGGCTTGTTCAGCAGTTTCTTTGACCAGATTCAAAAATGGATCATGGATGTCAGAGAAAAAGGCACGCTGCGATTCGATTAATTCGATTTTAATATCAGAAAATCCATGACGAGTCAGATGACGCTTAAAACACTTGAGTAAATGCTCACCGGTCTGACCCGGAACCATTCGGCAGTCAATTTTTGCCTTTGCTTCTTTTGGTAATACGGTTTTCGCTCCTTCACCCGTGTAACCACTGACCATTCCGCAAATGGTCAGTGTCGGATGAAGCATCAGTGCATCCCGCGCTCCTTCGCCGCGTGCTTCAGTGATTAACGGCCTGCTCAAACCAAAGGTATCCACCAACGCCTGTTTTTCAAATGGAATGCTCCGTACCGTTTCCATCAATGTGTCATCTGCTTGTTCAATTTCATCAAAAAATCCCTCGACCGTAATATCATTATTTTGATTCTTCATGCTGGCAAGTGCCTGAACAAGACGCCAGGCCGGATTATCGATAACCGCAGCAAGTGATGAATGAATATCAATCTCTGAGCTTTTCGTTGACATTTCAAAATATGCGGAACCCTTGACGCCGGAAAACAGTTGAACACGTTCCGCAGCATCCTTTTCACCGAATTCCCAGATGCATGCGTCTGCTCTAAAGAGATTGGCATACTTTTCTAAATATGCGGGCAATCCGGGACTTCCGACTTCCTCTTCACCCTCAACAATAAATTTAATGTTGCACGGCAGGCTCCCTGTCTGCGCCAGCACTTTAACCGCTACAATGCGCTGCATCAGGGCGCCTTTATCGTCTGCGACTCCACGCGCATATAAAGTACCTTCCTTTAAAAGCGGTTCAAACGGCTCCGAATCCCATTCATCGAACGGTTCTGGCGGCTGTACATCATAATGATTGTAAAACAGTAATGTTTTTTCCGCGTTCCCCTTCTCTCCAGCCGGCAGGAAGGCATAAACGACTGGATTGCCGCCCAGATCGTCCAACACGTTCACCTCGGCGCCAAGATCATGAAATAATTCAGTAACAAAATGGACGGTTTCCGGTATTGCCGAATTTTGTGCAGATACCGAGGGAAGCCGCAAATAGCTGCAAAGTGTTTCAATGGATCGTTCCGCCTGAATGTGCACAATTTTCTCCAGTTCTTTTCTTTTTCCAGCACTCATGATTGATCGCCCCCTATCTGATTTGCTGCACGGAGGAGCCCATCCGTCACCTCCTGATAAATGATTCCTAAGGCATTCATTCGATCAATGAACGCCATGTACTTTGCCATATTTTCAAATTCAACGCCGATAAACATGTGTTCAAAGGGCTTGTTTCTTTTCTCTGTAAAATGAATATGAACAATTTCATCATCCGAACCGATGACCTGATCGAAGAAAAGCTTGAGTGCCTTTGACCGCTGTGGCAGATTGACTGCAAAATAGTGCCTGATTCCTTCATATAGTCGTGAACGCTCCTGTATTTCCTGCATGCGATCAATGTCGTTATTCCCGCCGCTGATCACGCAAACCACCGTTTTGCCCACGATTTTGTCTTTATAAAAATCTAGAGCAGCCACAGGAAGCGCACCGGCTGGTTCCGCAATAACCGCACTGTTGGTATATAAATCAAGAAGAGCGCTGCACGCTTTTCCTTCAGGAACAACAACCAGATCGTCTACAATTTTCCTGCAAATGCTGTAGGTAATCTCACCCGGTCTTTTCACTGCGGCGCCGTCGACAAACTTATCGATTTCAGGGAGCGTAACTACTTCGCCCTTTTTCAATGATGCCTTCATGCAAGCAGCCCCGGCCGGCTCCACGCCAATGATTTTGCTACTTGGATGCACCGTCTTGATATAGGTGCCCGTTCCGGAAATGAGTCCGCCGCCGCCAATGGTCATAAAAGTATAGTCGATCGGGTGATCGATATCCTGAACGATTTCAATACCAACCGTCCCTTGACCGGCAATGACATCCAGGTTATCAAAGGGATGAATGAACGTCATCTTATGCTCATTGCAATAGCGCATTGCTTCCTGATAAGAATGATCAAAGGTTTCACCGGTCAAGATAATTTTTACCGCGGATTTACCAAAAAAATGCACTTGCGAAACTTTTTGCTTCGGTGTTGTCATCGGCATAAAAATGGCCGCTTGGATACCCAGTTTATGACATGTATAGGCAACGCCCTGAGCATGATTACCTGCGCTGGCGCAAACGACACCGTTTTTCCATTCATCTTCGGGCAATTTTCGGATGCAATGGTAAGCACCACGCAGTTTAAACGACCGGACGAACTGCAGATCTTCTCTTTTTAAATAAACCGTGCATCTATATTTTTCCGATAAATGTTCATCCTTTTGCAGCGGGGTCTTCTTCACAACGTCCTTCACAATGTCATGTGCGGCCATAATGTCTTCGATTTTCAATCGATCTTTCACACGGTTCATCGCTTCAAAACTCCTTAATAAAACGGTTTGCTTCCGGTTTATTGCGCGCCGGAAGTGGGCATTCATTCGTTGCTTGGCTGGATGCGTACTCTCTTCACAAACAAGGTGATGATAAAGCCAATAAGTGCAAGGATCAGTGCGGCAGTCAACGCGTGCCGAACACCAACCGTTAGCGCCTGGGACATATCGGCCGGTCCTGGTTTTTGAATCCCTTTAAGTGCGCTCTGCTGTCCGGTCTGCATGATGGTGATAAAGAAAGCCGTGCCAATCGCACCCGATACTTGCAGCACGGTTTCAAGAAGCGCCGTACCATGCGGATAAAAGGATTTCGGCAAATTATTCAGTCCGTTTGTTTGCGCCGGCATCATCACCATGCCCATCGATGTCATGAGAAGTGCATAAAGTAAAGAGACGATCCATGGATTCACGCCGGCTTGTACAAAGCGCAGTGCGAAAAGGGTAGCAATAAGCAGCACGATTCCGGGAATAAGCAATCCTTTTGGTCCAAATTTATCATAGAGCGTGCCGGTCACCGGTGAGATCAGTCCGTTGATGATTCCGCCCGGCATCATAATCAGACCGGTCAACACCGCACTGAACGCCAGCGCAGACTGCATATAAATCGGCAGCATCATCGTCATTGATGAAATAATGATGACGATAATGATCACGAACACAATAGTCAGGCGAAACGTTTTGAAACGAAAAACACGCAGATCAAGCATCGGCACCTCTAATTTCAGTTGACGCCATGCGAACAGCGCCAGTGAAGCAAGACCAATGGCAAGACAGATCATGACCATCGGATTCACGAAACCAACCTTGCCGGCTGAACTGAATCCGTAGACGATACCTCCGAATCCGAAAACGGATAGGATAAAGGATAGAATATCAATTGTCGGCCGTGTCTGTTCGGTAACATTTTTCAGAAAAAGTAATCCGGAGAGAATACATAGAGCGGCAATCGGAAGCACAATGAAAAACAGCCACCGCCACGATAGATTTTGCACGATCAGTCCGGAAATCGTCGGTCCCAATGCGGGTGCGAACATAACCATCAGCTGGACAGTGCCCATTGCCGCACCTCTTCGGGCAACAGGTACCGTCACAAGAACAAGATTCATAAGCATCGGCAAGATGATGGCACCGCCTATCGCCTGAAGCACACGGCCGGTCAGCAATAATTCAAAACTGGTGCTTATACCGGAAAGGATCGTCCCCAGAAAAAACAGAGACATCGCGGATGTGAACAATTGCTTTGTTGTAAATCGTTGAATGAAAAATGCCGAGACGGGAACGAGAATACCAAGAACGAGCATTCGGCTTGATCCCAGCCATTGCGCGACATTGGGTGCAACATGAAACTCGACCATGATTCTGGCAATGGCAACATTGACAAAAATATCATCCAGTATAATGACAAAATAACCGGAAAACAGAATCGCGAGCATGATGATTACATTTTTTGTTACTTTCTCATTTGTGTTTGTCACTACTGCCTGCTGTGTCTCTAACTCCATAATGTACATCCTCCTAAGGTGTATCTGATGATTCTTCGTTTCTATGATCAGTCTTTTTCCCCATCCGAATCCAGCATGAATCTCAGCGCTTTACTAATTAAGGGATGGATCACCGGAACATGGTCTTCTCCTTTGAAAAGTCGGTAGGCAACATGGAGATTCGGCACATCTGCACGTAATTGCTGATACATCTGCTCAGCATCCGCGATCATAAAGTCGACTTCTTTCCCACCGACGGCAAGCAATAGTTTACTCACTTCAGCGCTTTCTCCCTGATCAGCCGTTACTTTCTCGCTGAAGGATTTCTCAAGTTCAATAAGATAGCGATTCTTCCACCAAATGGATGGACTGCCGGCAATATAGCATTGAAAGGCAGAAGGATTCGTAAACAATGTATAAAGGGCAAAAAAGCCTCCCAATGAATGTCCGAATAGCGCCTGACGGTTCGTATTAATCGAAAATTGGGTTTGGATTTCCGGCTTTAATTCTTCGTTGATAAACTTAAGAAAAGCGTCGGCGCCGCCATTTTTCGGCCAACTTTTTCCATCGCCGCGCGGGAGCAGTTCATTGTCGGCTGCTTCGACCGTAAAGTCTCTAAATCGTCCGGTGATATCGAAGGGACCGTCGGTCTGATAACCGATGCCGACGACAACGGTAGGATCGTACCCTTTGGGCTGCCGCGTCTGCAAACGTACGGCTTCAACGATTGAACCGAACGTGGCATTCGCGTCCAGTACATAAAGAACAGGATAGCCTTCCTCCGGTGCGGGCACATTCGGTTTATAGGTAAAGATTTGATAAGTGCAAGCCACATTTTCAGATTTCAATTCCCAATGCTGCGTATCAGGAATACTGTATGGTAAGTTTGTTTGGCTTAATTTCATGAATCAAACGCTCCTTTTTTCTCTGTTACTGGGCATGAGAAGTCCGACCTTCAGTCTTGCGGAGGATTCGTATCTTCCGGAATCAGACATTCATAACGTACACCGTTAAGTCTTTTGGTAAACTCCTGTTTCGCTCGTTCTCTCAGTACGCCGTCGGTCATCACTTTTACCGCCGTACAGGCTAATGCTTTTCCGGCAAACAGTGCCGCATTAAGCGCATAACGCTGTGTACCCTGGCTGACCGCCTGCCAGGTGTGAAACGGTGTTCCCAATGCCCATGTTGCTGTCATACACTGGGCAGTCGGCACGTTCCAACTGACATCAGAGACATCGGTGGAAGGCTGCATGAACCGTTCCTGCTCAGGACATGGGTCAATCCAGTCCGCAATCGGCTTCTTATCTGCTTTTCTGATTTGCTCGCTGCTTAATTGAGCAAGTGCCGCTTTCTTCTCCGAAAGATCCAGAGTCTGATAGATTTCACTAATGAACTTAAGATCCTGCTCGTTGTAATCCGGATACTTCAGTTCGTTCATAAATTGTGTGAGCGTCTGATGCAGCGTCGTATTCGGAATTAAATTGTGCGTGGCGCCGACAATTTTATAGGTCATCTGCGTTTCAGTCATTAACGCCGCACCTTCTGCGATACGGATCACACGTTCAAAGATTTCTTTTACCTGATCCGGTTTTTCAGCGCGCGTTAAGTACATTTCCTCGGCGCGGGACTGGACCACATTGGGAGAAAATCCGCCCGCATCCGTAATCGCATAATGAACTCTTGCCCTGTCCGGTATATGCTCCCGCAGATAATTAACACCGACATTCATCAGCTCAACGGCATCCAACGCGCTTCTTCCCAGTTCAGGCGATGCGGATGCATGAGAGCTTTTCCCCTTAAAAGAAAAATTTGCCATGATTGAAGCTGTAGATGAGAGATGCATCGCACCATTGACCGTGCCCGGATGCCATGTAAAGGCAGCGTCTACATCGTTAAAACAGCCCGCGCGCACCATAAATGTTTTCCCGCTGCCATTCTCTTCAGCTGGACAGCCGTAATAACGTACCGTCCCCAAAAGATGATGCCGTTCGATATATTTTTTCACGGCAAACGCTGCTGCAAGCGCGCCTACGCCAAGGAGATTATGTCCGCATCCGTGTCCGCTGCCATTAGGAATAATCGGCTCGCGGACTGTACTTCCTTTTTTTTGACTGAGACCGGCGAGCGCGTCAAATTCACCAAGAACAGCAATCACCGGTTTGCCTGACCCATAGCTGCCTACAAAGCTGGTTTTTAATCCGGCAAGCCCACGTTCAACCGCAAATCCTTCATCCGCAAGGGCTTTGCAAAGTAAATCTGAAGATTTAAACTCATGATATTTAAGTTCCGCAAATCCCCATATTCTTTCACTTAATTCACTGAATAAGTCTTTGTCCATTTCGATGCATTCTGTTATTTCTTCTGATAATCGCACACAAGTACCTCCTGAAATTTAAACCATCAATGCCTGTAACTCATGTTTGGAAAGAACAACAGCGAGTGTGAGCGCAGGCTCCATCTCCCGATTATTGATTCTTGTACGCCCACTGATGCAATTCGTGCAGTGTTCCCGGCCAAAAGGCTGCGATCCCTCCAAAGGCAAGATCCTTGCTGACACATGCGATTTGATCCGGTGCATACAGTGTCAGCATCGGCATGTCCTCCTGCCAGAGCGCCTGCAGCTCGCTGTAGATCTCTTTTCTCTTGGCAGAGCGCGTTTCTTTCTTCCCTTCCTCCAGCAATCGATCGGATTGGCGGCTGCTGTATCCCATAAAGTTATAGGAAGAGCCTGTATAATAATAGTTTGTATCCGGATCTACATTCATCGGCAGCCCGATTAACAGCAGATCAAAGTCTGCTTGTTTTCCTTTTTGCATAATGGTCGGAAAATCATAAGTCGTTTCCTTCACTTTAACGCCTATGGCCTTGAGATTCTGAACAATCAAATCCGCTGATTGCTGACGAACGACATTGCCGATCGGAACCACAAGATTCAGTGTTCGACTTGAATCCCATCCGGAGGCTTTCAACATTTGTTTCGCCTTTTCAGGATTGTAGGCAATTTTCTTCAGACGCTTATCCAGATAAGGGCTTAGCTTTGTATAAGGACCATCATTGATCTCTCCATAACCCTTGAGAAGCTTATCAACGATTTTTTGGCGATCAATCGCGTATGCAAGCGCCTGACGCACGTTTTTATCCGGCAGATTTTTCGTATTGAACATCATCGTCTGAAAGGTTGTTTGTGGATTGATGCTCGTTTTAATTCCCTTCATCTTCTTAACCATAGCAACATCCTGAATCGGCAAATCACCACCGCCATTCATTTGAATGGCGCCTGACTGAAGTTCAGCAGCAATATTGGATGCCGGCAGGATTTTAAGAAACAATCTTGGTATTTTCGGTTTGCCAAGATAATAATCATTATTGGCTTTATACTCGACAAATGTGTTCTTACTGTACTTAACGAATTGATAAGCACCGCTCGTCACACTGGGCGCCGTCATGAACTTGCTTGTTGCCAGTTTTTCGGGAGCAATGTCCTTCAGAACATGCTGTGGCAATGTGAAAATCTTCGTGCCAATCATTTCCTTGATATAGTTTGGATCAATCGGATCTTTGGTTTTAAAGCTTACCGTATGTGCATCAATTTTTTTCAGGTTCGGAATTGCCGACAGACCGTTTTTCAGTTTTCCGTTGCTGTCTAATCCTTCCAAAGATGAAATGTTAAATCCAATCGCTGTTTCTGATTTGGGATTGGCGATTAAGTTGAATGTAAAAATGACATCATCAGCCGTAATCGATTGTCCGTCGGTCCATTTCGCTTTTGAATTTAAAACAATCGTATAATTCTGGTTATCCGTCGTTTTCATTGAATCTGCCAATTTCGGTTCAAATTTTAAAGGCTCAGTCATGTCGAGAAGCGGATCAAACATAATTGCCACAGAAAAAAATCCAGACTGATCACCATTATTGATCGGATTAAACCCGGCAGGAGGATTAACCATCCCCAGATAAATCGAATCTCTCGTCTTTCCTTTTTTATCAGATGAGGCGTTTCCACATGCACTGAGAAGGACTAAAGCTGCGATTAATAATAAGACGGTTATTCCTTTTATTGTCCGTTTTGGCTTTTGCATCAACGAGTCACATCCTTTCTTCTTTTGACACACCTTCTGTTGACGTGACTGCTTCGCCATCAAATAATCTGAACGCCGGTCCTCCCTTTTTTGTAATCTCTTTTTTAGAAAATATTTAATTAATTTAATAATTAAAACTTTAATGGAAATCGGTTATAATAACAATGTGAAAAAATCTATAATTAATAGTATTTTTATATAGAAAAACACACAAGAAAGAGGGTCTGTTGTTGGAAACGTTAACAAATGTTCAAGAATCATTGACCTTTTTATATCAGAAGGAATACGAACTTTGGATTAGCTTCAACCATTCCAAATTTCACATGCTTATACCAGCCGCAGCTTCATCGCGGCCGCCGTCAGACGTTTCGTTCAAAAAAAATGAGACGTGCAGCGTACGTTCACTGTCGTCCCATAAGGACATTCATTTTCACTTTCCAACTGCCTGTCAGATTGTTTTTCGTATTTTTGAAGAAAAGGATTTTCCCGAACATGAATTGAAGCAATTGTTCCATCTGTTTCAGCCATTAGTCATTAACTATCGCCAACAGGAGACATTGGACGTTATTCTGAAAAGCGTTCGGAATATCTCTGATTTGAACGATCAGGACGGACTGCTGACAAAGATATTAGAGCATGCGCTTTCTGTTATTTACGCGGCCAACATCGGTGTTTTTTGGATGTTCGATAAAGAGGAGAACGTTTTAACCGCTCGAGCCTGGGCGGGTGGACCTAACGAGAATCTGCTGAAAATCAAAACGAAACCGGGAGAGGGAATCGTTGGAAACACATTTCTTGATAATCGTTCACGAATCTATACCAGTTATGACGACATCGAAAAAGCTTCGGTGACCATGCGCGCTGAAAATATGCAGGAATTATTTAAATCCTATGATTTCAAGGAATTAAAATCTGTAATCACTGTCCCTATTTCTGTCGCAGAAGAAACGACGGGCGTACTGATCATTTATCAAAGCGGTCCTTACGCGATGCTTCGTGAAGATGACAAAAAGCTGCTCGAAGGGTTTTCCGATCAGGTTTCAATTATTTTAGCGAATCGGAAGCTCTACAGCAATTTGCAAAAGCAAAATAAGCTGCTCGTCATGCAATCCAAGATTCATAAAACATTCATGGGACTCTCACTGGAAAGCAAGGGCTTGCAAAATATCGCAAATAAATTGGGTGAACTCATTAATCTGCCACTAATGATTATCGATTTCAGCGATCATGAATACTATTCTTGCCGAATGCGCAAGAATCAATGGGGTGAAACCGACCGGCTGAGCAAAACCTTCAGCAATTTAAGCGAGCCGCAATTTCAATCCCTTTTTGATCCATCACTTTCTTTTTATATTCATCCGATTATCGCCAATCGTTCTTGTTTAGGCATCATCATGGTTAGAGCCGAGGAAAACAAATTTCCCGATTACTGCAGGGCCTCTGTAGAACAAAGCAGTTCAATGATCGCATTGGAGATGATTAAAAAGCAGTCGGTTGTCGATTTTTATTATAAAAAGACGCATGATCTGTTCTTCTCGTTCTTAAACAGCAGAAATAACCGTCTGCTGCATGAAAAAGCGAGCGAGCTGGGTCTCAGTCGACATGCCCATTTTCAAGCCATGATTATCCAATTGATTGCCGATCTCCATGTCATCAATGTACAAATCTACACGCTCATATCAGAGCTCAAATTAAGACTTCAGGAGCGAATCGCCGTGATTTACGGCTATAACGCAAAAATCACCGTGCTCTTCACATTAAGAAATCCGGAAGATCAAACGATGATTACTAAACAGATCAATCAGTTGTTGCGTTACTGGCATCAGGATCACACACCTTTTCTGCGTATTGGTGCAGGTACTTGCTACCCCGCGTTTGAAGCCATTGACAAGAGCTATCACGAAGCGGAAAAGTCACTGGCTTATCTGCTGTCAACGAATCAAACAGGCATGATACAGTACAGAGAAATCGGTGTCAATCGACTGTTTATTCACCAATCGGCAGAAGAGATCGACACGTTTATCGACGAAGTGTTCGGATCCTTGAATGCGAATAAACATCAGGATAATCATCTCGAAAAAACATTAATCGTCTACATGGAATCGAATTTATCAGTTTCTGCTGCTTCTAAAAAACTGCATATCCACGTCAATACGATGTATCAGCGGCTAAAAAAAATTGAGGAGCTTTTAAACGTCTCCTTTTCCAATCATACGAACGTGCTGAAGCTTCAACTGGCCTGTTACCTGCTTCGCTTTACAAATTTAGATGATCATGAGGTTCAATGATGCCAATTTTTTCTACACTCAGGTTAGAAAAATCCGCGAGAAAGCGCCCGATTCTTACTTCTGCAGGATGCGGCGGCTTTCGCGTTGCCCCGTATAAAATAAGCGGAGGTTTTCCGGTTATACGCATCATGGTGCTTGTTTCGTGGGTAAATAAGGGTAATTTTTCCGCTTGTGCAAAGTAAAAGCCTCTATTTTCGCGTTTTTTCGATTCGATAGGCGAAATTTTCCCGTCTATTTAAGCTATTTTTTCGTTCATTTTCTAATTAAGCGGAATTTTTCCGTCTATTTCTCAGATTGGGCGCTTACCTGATCGCCCAGCCTAATCTTATGCCGTTGATCGTCGTATCAGCAAGGTAAAACGATGAACTTTCTTTACCTAGAACAATCGCCGGTTTGAGCTGCGAAATTCGTATTAAAAAATGAAAGTTGTATCAAAAGCTGTATCAAACTCGGGAAAAATCGTATCAAAAGACGCCCGAAAAAGACATTTGAGCGCTTGAACGGGACAAAGTCGCCATTAGCCCAGACAAAGTGCCCGACGAAACGGACACGTTTGACTTTGACTCAGACAAATTGCTCGATTATTTTGATCCAACCATCCAAAAATTCAATGAATCGTTTAACGGAGAGTTATCCACAAGTCAATCGTTTATACTTTCCCAGACAATTAGAAAACTTGGTTTTGCCAAGCTTTTGGCGAAGGTGAATGCTAAGCCATAGTTG
>NZ_JAMXWM010000014.1 GCF_024125445.1 Sporolactobacillus shoreicorticis
CGACTATCAAAACCGCTAACGCGATTCAATCAAGTCCCAAGTAAAGTCAAATTACTTGGGACTTTTTCTTGCTCATTTCACCGTGCCTCCACACAATGACACTCGACTTCAACTTCTTCCCCTTTTGTCAGGCCGTACCAACTTTAGGAGGGCAGTTCATGTTTAGAAATCATCCGACAATGTCCTTTTTTATATGGTTAGATTGATCGTTAATTAACTTTTACAACCATTCTTCCGACAGCCTTTCCATCCAGCAATTGTGGAAGCTTACTCGGAAGTTCAGAAAAGTTAATTTCTCTTTTAATAAGATTAAGTTTCCGGCTGTCTTTAAATTCGTCCGCCATTCGGTTCCAAACTGTTTTTCTGAGGGACATCGGGCAATACACGGAATCAATGCCAAGCAGATTTACACCACGAAGAATGAACGGAAAAACAGTAGTTGGGACCTTGCTGCCGCCAGTTAAGCCGCATGCAGCAACTGATCCGGAATAGTTGATTTTGCTTAAAAGTGAGGCAAGTTGATTTCCGCCGACCGGGTCAACTGCTGCCGCAAATTGTGTTTTATCTAGAGCTTTAATTTTTCCATCGAAAACAGCAGTTCTCGGTAAAACGGCAGTAGCACCAAGCTGTTTCAAAAAGGCTGTTTGCGAAAATTTTCCGGTACTTGCAACCACATCATAGCCTAGCTTTGCAAGCATAGCTATAGCCGACGTCCCAACGCCACCGGTCGCTCCAGTGACTAGAATTTTTCCTTTTTCTGGTGTAATTCCATTTTGTTCGAGCTTGTTTATGGCAAGTGCAGCCGTGAATCCGGCGGTACCGTAAATCATTGCTTCTTCTAATGTAAGTGCATCAGGCAGTGGTACAATCCAGTCGCCCGGAAGTGATGCATAGTCGCAGAAACCTCCGAAATGACTGACACCGATACCGTAGCCGGTAGCAATGATTTTATCACCTTCTTTGAATCGCTTATCCGTAGATGAAACGACGATACCCGCCAAATCAATGCCCGGAATAAAGGGATATGATGCCACGATTTTTCCATCAGGAATGCACGCAAGCGCATCTTTATAATTGATACTGGAATAATGAACCTTAACCACTACATCATCCTCAGGCAATTGACTCATGGTTATGTTTTTAATTGCGACCGAGAATTGTTCACTGGTTTTATTGACAACTAACGCCTGAATTGTTGAGTTCATAGCAATCCCACCTTCCATCTCCATTGTAAATGTAAACGGTTTAAATTGATATATAAATCAATGAATAGAAATAGAAAATGATATTAAGACTGGACAGCATCGATATTCTATATTAAAATAATTATAGATAAGTAATTAATTCAATTAAAAGGAGAGATTTCTATGGCCATTGCACGAGGCAAGACAACAAAAACCTTTTTAAACCAGCAAGTAGCAAATTTCGGATTGTTTTACACAAAGCTTCATCAACTACATTGGTATGTGAAGGGCCCGAGTTTCTTTACACTGCACATTAAGTTCGAAGAGCTGTATGATGAGGTAACTGCTATTCTTGATGAGGTAGCAGAACGACTGATTCAAATTGACGGCGAACCTTATTCGACACTGCAGGAATTTCTAGAGCATGCCACAATCAAGGAAAAGCCCTATACCAAACTATTGAGTGAAGATGAAATGGTACAGATTGCCATTGATGATTTGGTACAGCTGCGTGATGAACTGGCAGAAGGCATTGTCTTGGCGGATCAGGAGGGCGATGCTGTAAGCAATGATCTGCTGATTGCGGTAAAGAACAAGATTGACAAAGATATTTGGTTCTATTCTTCATTTCTTGGAAAAGATCCGGTACCTCAGAACAACCCTAAATGAGAATAGTTATATAAAAATGAAAATCGATATTTTTCGGTTTTCATTTTTTGTATCCAAATTATTAGCACCTAGTACTAATAACTGATATAATATTAAAATCAGAAGTAAGGAGGGCGGACGGCGATTGGAATCAAAAGCGATAATAACGGCGATCGGAGCATATGTTCCGGAACATCGAATGACGAATCATGATTTAGAACAACTTGTCGATACATCAGATGAATGGATCGTAAGGCGGACAGGGATGAAAGAGCGAAGAATCGCTGCTCCTGAGGAATTTTCCAGTGATTTGGCTTGTGGTGCGGTTCGGGATCTTGTTGACCGTTGCAAGACAGATCTCACTGATGTGGATTTAGTGATTGTTTCGACAACGACGCCGGATTATGGGTTTCCAAATGTTTCTTCAAGAGTTCAAGCAGCCTTTCAACTCAAGCATGCAGGAGCAATTGATTTGAGTGCAGCCTGCTCGGGATTTGAATATGCGTTACACGTAGCGAATGGACTTGTTTCAAGCGGATTGAATAAAAAAATACTGGTGATCGCAGCCGAAACAATGTCCAAGGTTACTGATTATACAGATCGAACAACCTGCGTGTTGCTCGGTGACGGAGCGGGTGCTGCCCTTGTGGAAGATACAGAAGCGAAGGGCGGTTTTCTCGGTTCATATATGGGTGCTGATGGAAGCCTTGGGAAGGCGCTTTATCGCACAGGCTTGTCGAATGTTATGGACGGTGAACCGCTGATTGATACGCAAAAGATGGTTCAAAACGGACGGGAAGTATTTAAATGGGCAGTTAAAACGGTGACTTCAGGAATTTCGATATTGCTTGAAAACAGCGGGTTGCAGATTCCAGAGATCGACTGGTTTATTCCGCACAGTGCAAATTTAAGGCTGATTGAAGCCATATTTGAACGATTGAACGTGCCGATGGACAAAGTGTTATATAGTCTGGAATATTATGGAAACACCTCTTCTGCTTCAATTGCTTTATCAATATCCGAGGCAGCCAAAGCAGGAAAAATTAAGAAAAATGATCGCTTGCTCTTATATGGATTTGGCGGAGGGCTTTGCCACTGCGGTCAAATTATTGAATGGAAACTGTAAATACAATAGATCAGGAAGAAAATGTCGTTGGTTTCTTCCTGATCTATTTTTCTATATGAGTCAATGAAAATCAAGCTGCCTTATTGAACTGTTCACTTTATATCGGCCGAATCGTAAAAGCCGTGTGCAGAACTCGTCCAGCATTTGCACTTCAGGAAAACAGGTCTTCAAAATATAGCAGCCGTCACCAGAAATCTTATGAGCTTCGATACAATGCGAATGTTCAGCGATCATCTTTTCAAATCCGCCGTAATCGGCCGAAGACATATAAACGGTTATAAATTGAATCGAATCATGGCGCTGATCGATAGTAAAACGGCGAATGATACCTTGCTCGATCATGTGCTGGACGCGAAGGCCTGTTGCTTGTCCGGTCATATGAATTTTATCGCCAATCTGTTTCCATGTGAGGCGGCTGTTTTTGGTTAATAAGCAAATGATCTTCCGGTCGATTTCATCCATCGTCGATTTCCTTTCATCTTGAAAAAATAAGGGAGTAATTCTGTTCATCAGCTACTGTAAAGCAATACTTCCATTCCTGTACAATCACCTTATCAGATCTTTTGGAGGGTGACAAACATGAATGAAGCCTTACTTATTATTGATGTTCAGAACGATTACTTTGCGGGAGGCAAGATGCAGCTCGAAAAAACTGAAGCGGCACTTGGTGAAATCGAAAAAGTGCTCGATTATTTTCGCAAAGAAGAAAAGACGATCGTATTTATTCAACATATTGTGAAAAGCGCAAGCGCAGCATTTTTTGTTGAAAATACGTTCGGGGCAGAGATTCATTCTGCGCTCACGTCAAAAAATCACGGAAATGAATTCATTGTACAGAAGAACTTTCCAAATAGTTTTCTTAAAACACGATTGCAAGAGGTGCTTACAAGTAAACAAATCGATTCGTTAGTGATCTGCGGCATGATGACTCATATGTGTGTGGATTCAACAACGCGGCAGGCGGCTGAACTTGGTTATCATTGCACACTGCTTGGTGATGCCTGTGCAACGAAAGATTTAGCACTAAAAGATAGCACCGTGCAGGCCGGTCAAGTACAGGCTTCTTTTCTCGCAGCTTTGCAAAGTTTTGCGACAGTAAACACAACGAATGACTTTCTACAAGAACAGTGAAGTTTGTGATCACCTGCACATGAATCATACAAAAAACTAGATGTACTTGCCCCCGGCAATCCACAAGCACCGCTTCAGTGGATTACCGAGCGAGATGATCTAGCTTTATGGCTTCTGAAGCTGGCAGAGAAGGAGCGAACCGGTGTGTATCATGCGACCGTCCCGAAATTCTCATTGACATGGAGCAATTCCTTGAAGCATGTAAAGACATTTTAAATTCGGTGCGTCATCATGGGCTTCAATTCTTAATGAACAGCACGTTGCCTATTGGTTGGGGATACCGTTTTGGGTTCCAAAAGAAGCTCATATGGATGAATTTTTAGCTATAGATAATAGAAAAGCAATCAAAGGCATGGCTTAAATTTCGCTTCATTTAAAGAAATCAACCGAGGTGCTGCGGCATGGCTTGAGACCCGCACAGCAAATTATAAATGGAGGCGAGATCGGACGCTAATCGTAAAAAGGAACTTTTGATGCTACATGGCAATAGGAATGAATAATTTAAGAAGATTGCGCTCATTAATTCAATGAAATAAAATGTCTTCGCAAAGTCGCGATTCATTGTATAATGAAGATTAAATCTGATCTCATTTCAAGAATTAAGGCGGTGTTCTGGTGAGCAAGTGGCAGACGAAAGAGGCATTGATTGAATTATTGAGTGAACTGGTTCATGTTCCGAGTGTTTCCGGTTCACAAGCTGAAAAAGAATTTCCCGAGCTGATTTTACATAAGTTATCTGAACTGAACTTTTTTCAAACACACCCAAAATACTTAAACCGAATCCCCACGGATGACGGACGCTCTTTTATCTCTGCCTTTGTTCGTGCACCCAAGCCTACTGCTAAAACGGCCATTCTTTTCAGCCATTTTGATGTTGTTGATGTGCAGGATTACGGACAATGGAAAGATTTTGCTTTTGATATTAAGAAATTGACCGATCTTTTTTATGCGGAGAAAGAGAGCCTTCCGCATAGGGTTCGTAATGATCTGAAGGCGGGCAGATGGCTGTTCGGCAGAGGGGCGATGGACATGAAGAGTGGGCTTGCGCTTCATATGTCGCTGATTGAAAATGCGTGTTCTGGTGAGTTCGACGGCAATCTTTTACTTATTTCTGTTCCGGATGAAGAAGTAAATTCGGTAGGTATGAGAGCAGCCGTTCCTCATTTGCTTGAGCTGAAGGAAAGATATGACTTGGACTATCGTGCGGCGTTAAATTCCGAGCCAATGTTTTCGCTCTACCCGGAAGATCGCACAAATTATATCTACACCGGTTCAATTGGCAAGATCATGCCTGGTTTCCTATGTTATGGAAAGGAGACGCATGTCGGTGAACCTTTTTCCGGCCTGAATGGCAACCTGATGGCCTCATTTGTAACGGAGGAACTTGAATTAAGCACGGAACTGTGTGATGAAGATGAAGGCAAGGTTGCGCCGCCGCCGTCGAACCTGATCCAAAAAGGGCTGAAAAATTCCTATTCGGTGCAGATTCCGCATCGATCGGTGACACTTTTCAATCTTTTTATTTTAGAGCGCTCCATTGACGAAATAACGGAACTGTTGCTTAAAAAAGCAGATCGTGCGGCAAAAAAAATCGAAGCGCTGTATCAAAAGCAGGCACGGCAATATGCCCAGTTTACCGGTTCCATTGCAGCAGAACGAAAAGTAAAAGTGCTTCCTTTTGAAAAATTGGTTTCCGAGGCACGAACTTTGTTGGGAGAAGCACAGGTCAATGAAGTGATTGATAGAGTGGTTGCGTGTGGCAAAAAAGATGATCGTGAAATATCCATTCAGATTGTGGATCAGCTGGCGATTCGCTGCAAAACGCTGGCACCAATGATTGTACTGTTCTATGCACCGCCTTTTTACCCTGCGGTTCAATCACATCGCTGCCGGCTAATTCAAGAAACCGTTGAAAAAGTTCAGAATCGCGCTCGTGAAACCGATCACATTGAACTGACAGAACAACATTATTTCAGCGGTATTTCGGATTTAAGCTATATCGGTATACCGGTCAATCAGCCATCGATGAATCAGCTGATCCGCAATATGCCGGTATGGAATCGTGTCTATTCCATTCCATTTGAAGCGATGGAGCAGCTCTCCGTGCCTGTCTTGAATCTCGGACCAATTGGGCGTGATGCGCATCAATGGACTGAGCGCCTCGATGTGGATTTTGCTTTTGGTCCATTAAAAGATTTGTTAACACTCAGTGTTCATCAGCTTTTAAATGAAAATTAAATCAGCTGACAAAATAAATCTATAGAAAATAGAAATAGAACAAATAGGATAAACAAAAGAAGGCTACCGTTGCAAATTAATATTGGTTAGTTCATGGATTTCTTGGACTAATGCATCGTGTAAAGAATTTAAGCCAAGTACCTTGCAGATGGAAAGTCCTTTATTTATATAATTCAATCCTTCTTTTTCATTGTTCATATTGATCATGACCATACCTTTTCTTTCATAAGCAACAGCTAATCCTTCATATCTTCTAATTAATTTACATTCGTTAATAGTTTTCTCAGCATAGTCAAGTGCCTTTAAATATTTTTGATTTTTAATAAACAGAATAGTTATATTTAATAAATATGACGATTTTAAATCTGTATTTCGAATGATATACGAAAAACGATCAATTTCTTGTAGGGCTTTGGTAGCAATTGAAATAGCCGTTTCTAATGGAAAAAAGAAGAATATATTATTTATAAGTTTTAACTCGATAGAATACCAATTATCAAGCTTTGAAAGTCGATCCCATATTTTCTTAGCATAGGGCAAAGCGGAATCAAAACTTTTATCAAAATGTATTGAAATAAGTGCTTTACAAGCAGAACGGATATCGTCAACTACATTATCTGAATTGTTCAGCAGATATTGCTCGCATTTATCATTTAGTGATTGTATTTTACGAGTTTCTGTACTAAAGGATAATTGAAAAAAATCATGGATAATTTCATCTTTTCCGTTTAATTTGTATGAGTGCTGAATATATGTCAGCTCTTCGTATGTAATGTCCAGCTTTTTTAAAATGTGCATGAACTTCCCGACCGTTGGCTGCATGTTGCAAGCTTCAATTTTTGCATAAGTAGCTCTTGACATTTCATTTCCAGCAACATATTTCTGTGTATAGCGTTTTGATTGACGAACCTTCTTTAACACTTCTCCCAATTGATAGGCCATGAGAACATCCTCCTACATATGTGAGTATATTATACATTTTAATATACTCATGTCGAATCATGCTACTATTAATTCATCAAAGGAGGTGACGGGCTGTGTTTAGTCCTGATATTATTTGGGCCGTTAAACCAAGTCTGTGAATGAAGCTATTGTTGATGCTCCCCTTAACGATAGCATACGTATTGTGGACTGCTGTGCAGTCTTCCAATGTTTCTCTAAAAGAACATTGGTGGTAGTTGAGAATCAATAGATGGGTGAAAATGGCTCGATTTGATTCTCAACTCATTTTTTACATTTAAATTACATTATTTGTATAAAAAGATAAAAAATAGCAATGTACGGAACCTTTTTATCAAATGATGGGCAGATGCAATTTATTGAAGACAGAAAATTAAGATAAAAAGGAGAATGCAAAATGATTATTCAGGCACCCTTAAAAAAAGCGATGGTTGCAGTTACCGCTGTGGCACTGTTTCTGGGGATGGGCACAACATCTACCTATGCAAAACACGCAAAGCATGACTATAAAGACTACGGTATCTCTCATATCACACGTTACGACATGCTGAAGGTATCGAAGCAGCAGGGAAACAGCCGTTTCGAGGTTCCGTCATTTGACGCTTCGACAATTAAAAACTTGGATACAGTAAAAGGACTTGATGTATGGGACAGCTGGCCTCTGCAAAATGCTGATGGAACTACAGCAAATTATCATGGCTACCATATTGTTTTTGGGCTTGCCGGGGATCCGAAAAATGGAGACGACACGTCAATCTATCTATTCTATCAAAAAATCGGTGACAACTCGATTGACAGTTGGAAAAGTGCCGGTCGTGTATTTAAAGACAGTGATAAATATGTACCTAATGATCCATATTTAAGCCATCAGACTCAGGAATGGTCGGGATCTGCGACATTGACACGCGATGGAAAAGTACGTCTTTTCTACACGGATTATTCGGGAGCACCGGAATTAGGTGGTACCGGAGACAGCAATCAAGTGCTTACAACTGCGCAAATCAATTTAAGTCAACAGGGACAAAATGATCTTAAAGTAGATGGCGTTCAAGATCATAAGTCAATCTTTGACGGCGGTGACGGCACCATTTATCAAAATGTGCAGCAGTTCCATGATGAAGGTCTGTTTGCTTCTGGTGACAACCATACATTGCGTGATCCTCACTATGTTGAAGACAATGGACGCAAGTATCTCGTGTTTGAAGCCAATACAGGAACTGAAACCGGATATCAAGGTGATGATCAATTGTATAATCCGGCCTATTACGGCGGGAGCTACGCATTTTATAAATTTGAAAAAGAAAACCTCCTGAACAGCTCGAAAAAACAGTTGGCTTCACTGGCAAACGGGGCACTTGGGATCATCGAATTAAATAATGATTTTACCTTAAAGAAAGTTATGAAGCCTCTGATTACGTCAAACACGGTTACTGATGAAATTGAACGAGCCAATGTTTTCAAGCTGAACGGAAAATGGTATCTGTTTACGGATTCTCGCGGTTCAAAAATGACAATTAACGGAATCGCTGATAAAGATATTTTTATGCTCGGTTATGTATCAAGTTCATTGACCGGTCCATATAAACCGCTCAACAATAGCGGACTCGTTCTTCATATGGATCTTGATCCACAAGATCTGACCTTTACTTATTCACATTTTGCCGTACCACAGAAACGAGGAAATAAAGTAGTGATTACAAGCTATATGACCAATAGAGGATTCTTTGCAGATCATCAGTCAACATTTGCACCAAGCTTCCTGCTCAGAATAAACGGTTCACAAACCTCTGTTGTTCCTAACAGCACGCTTGAACAAGGACAGTTAACGATTGAAAAGCGCCGATGAATATCTGAATGATCAATTTATGATGAAATGAAAACAAGATCCCACAGTGAGATTTCTCTGCGGAATCTTGTTTTTTGTGGTTATTTACAAAAGGTAGTGATCGTGAACCGCATCGGCATTAGTGCTTGGTCTGTACCCTGATCAAAAAATGATGGGAAACACAACTCTTTTACTAAGCAGGCTAATGGATGACAATTCAGTAGTAATGAGCATGTTTTTTCAGTGGGTAATCTGTAAAAAAATTCGTGATGGAGCTTTAAAAGTAGTGTATAGTTACAAGTAAGGTGCAATTTTCCATGTTTAAGAGTTGCGGTTGTACGTTATCAACTGACAAGGGAAGACTACATTGCTGTTTATTCTAAAGGCGAATGAACCTTTTCAGGCAATGAATCGATTATTATGAGCAGCATCTCTCTGTATCTGTCTGTCCTTTTTTCAGTGATCGTTCTGTCATAGACAGTGTTTTCATGTCAGGGTATTTGTCTTCTCCTGCTTTCTTGCTATTGTGTGGTTCTTCATCACTCCTGAATTCTTTATCCGAAGGTCAGACGCAATCTATTGAAAATAATTGATGAAAAATGGGTAATTATCTATCGGTGAATGAACGGACTGAACTGTCAGCAGAAACACTCATTGAAGACGGCGACTCGGATCAAGAATAGTGAGCTTCATGGGCAGGTATTGTCAAAATCACGGAAACTTATATCAACCCAATGACAGCGATCATATGACCAAAGAAAGCGACTGAAAGTCGTGAATTGGATAAAACTCTTAAAAAAATTGTTCCTAATTCCGTAATTGAAAAATAAACAGGAATAACTACGACTATGAGGAGGTTCCTTCTTGAAAAGAACTGGTGAAATTGCTTTAACTATTATTGGCGGATGCATCAACCTTTTATTTTTACTGATCGGAATACGCTTGAATACAGTTGACTATTCAGCTCTTCAGACGCAACTGAAAGCGACAAGTGAAGAACAAAATTTAACGCCGCAGCAAATTAATGAAATTGTGCACTATGCACAAACCGCTGGAAATATGATTTTGGTGTTTACAATCATTATCTTTTTACTGACGGCCATTGGACTGTTTCTATTATTAAAGCTGAAAAAAGCGAAAAGCGCCGGTGTACTCATTCTTATAGCCGGTGTATTGAGTCTTCCGGAGCTGCTGATTCCGGGTATCCTGCTGATTATTGCAGGTATTATGGCCCTGGTCAGAAAACCGAAAGAACCTGTCGATTCTTATTGATTTTTCAAACTGAAGTATGACTATAGTACAAAAGCCGTCTGAGGCAATTTCTCGGACGGTTTTTGTATTACTGATTAAGCACGCTTCCAGATAATCTTTTGTATTTCCATATGTTTTTTCAATGTGATGCTCACCCCATTTGCATAGCGAACTAAGAATCTCTCTCAGTGAATCGCCATACTCGCTTATCTCATATTCGACTTTTGGAGGCACTTGATTATAGACGATTCGATTAATAATGCCATCATGCTCCAGCTCCCGCAATTGTTGCGTGAGCATTTTCTGCGTAATCTTTGGAATTAATCGTTTCAGCTCACAGGTTCTTTTCTTGCCATGAATTAAATGACAAAGGATCACTGGCTTCCACTTTCCACCAATCACTTCGAGTGTCGCTTCAACGGATATGTTATATTTTTTAACCATTTAAAAGCCTCCATTAGTTACATGAAAGTATCTATCATACATAAAAGTGCGTACTTGTTGTAATAGAATGCACCATTCATAATAGCATATGCAAACAGTAATGAACACATTTTTGGAAGGAGTTTTCTTATGTCTTCTAAAGGCAATTTATTTTCATTAATTTCATTGGCAATTAGCGCGTTTGCTATTGGAACAACTGAATTTATCAGCGTGGGACTTCTCCCGCTCATAATGGATGAATTTCACGTGTCGTATTCGCTTGCAGGATGGACAGTAACGCTTTACGCACTTGGAGTTACAGTAGGTGCTCCGGTTCTAACGGCACTGACCATAAGAATCCCGAAAAAGCAATTACTGATACTGATCATGGTGGTATTTCTCATTGCAAACTCACTTGCAGTAGGAGCCTTATCGTTCTCTATGCTTCTTGCGGCCAGAATTCTTTCTTCTTTTTCACATGGCGTTTTTATGTCAATTGGTTCAACGATAGCGGCGGATATCGTTGCGCCAAACAAAAGAGCGAGTGCAATTGCTATTATGTTTACAGGGGTTACTCTTGCAACGGTTACCGGGGTTCCGATCGGCACATTTATCGGACAGACCCTGGGCTGGCGAGCGGCATTTGTGATTATCGTTGCTATTGGGCTGATTGCATTGATTACAAGCAGTATTCTAATTCCATCAAAGCTTAAGAAGCTGCCTAAGATGAAGTTTACGGATCAATTCAGGTTAATTAAAACCGGTCCCTTGCTCCTCGTATTTGTAATTACGGCACTTGGCTATGGCGGTACCTTTGTCGTATTTACTTATTTATCGCCTCTGTTGGAGACAATCTCCGGATATTCGACGAGCGCGGTTGCCTTAATTTTGTTTCTTTACGGGATAGCGATCGCGGTAGGAAATACAGTCGGGGGAAAAGTATCAAATGCTAATCCAATGAAAGCTTTAATTTTTATGTTTTTACTTCAAGCAATTTCAATTTTCCTGTTGTATTTTACGACCTCAAACAAATGGGCTGGATTATTAACGATCGTATTTATGGGATTGTTCGCGTTTATGAACGTGCCCGGATTGCAGCTTTATGCTGTTCTGCTTGCCGAACGTTTTGTTCCGGAAAGTGTGTCGGTTGCATCGGCAGTGAATATTGCTGCATTTAACGGCGGGGTTGCACTAGGATCATTTATTGGTGGGCTCGTCGTCGAACATATTGGACTTATAAATACGACTTGGATTGGCGCCTTGATGGTCCTGTCGGCTGCCTTTCTCAGTATTTGGAGTTACAGATTGGAGCGACAGTTCAATGAGCGAATGGCCTGTTCAGGGTAATAGATTCAGTAAATGACGGCACATTAAAAACGTTCTCCGTTTATGGTGAACGTTTTTTTGGGGAGCAATAGTAGATGATTAAAAGAGAACTAGGTTAGTTATAGCACTCATATATAGTTTAAGTCATGAGCGATGGGTGTCTGGAGCCTGCGCTTCACTTCCGAAAGATCATTTGTTGTCCCGAGAATCCACATAAGCTTGGCGACAATTGCTTCGGTGTTCATATCGCCAGCCGTGATTCCTCCGGCTTCACCAACCTTTTTACCTACTTCGTATATCGACATGTTCTGCCCTTCTTCAAGGCATTGAGTGGTGATGACGACAGGAATGCCTGAGTGTACCAGATCATAGACATAAGTTACCAGATTCCTCTTTTCGAAAGGTAGTCCGCCATTTCCAAAACTTTCGATAATTAATCCCTTTGCGTTCTTTTTAATAAAATCAAAAAATTGCGGGGAAAGGCCAGGAAATGCTTTAACTAAAAAGACATTGGGGCATAAATTCATTTTGTTCTCAAAGTTGATCGTTTCGGTTTCAGGACGATATAAAATATCAAGCCTGCCTTGACTAATTGCGGCAATATATGGGAAATTGATACTATTGAAAGCATCATAGCTTTTCGTTCTCATCTTGATTGCCCGCGTGCCTAAGATTGCTTTTCCATCGAAAACAACATATACACCGGACAGTTCAGCATGCTCTGCAAAGGTAAGTGCATCCTCAATATTTTTCTTAGCATCAGTCTTTCTAAAACTGATTGGAACTTGTGATCCGGTTATGACGATTGTTTTATCAATCCCGCTGAGCAAATAGGAGAGGCCTGCTGCAGTATAAGCCATTGTGTCCGTTCCATGGGTAATTATAAAACTGTCATATTGATGACGATTTTCATAAATGGTGCGAGCGATGTGC
This sequence comes from Sporolactobacillus shoreicorticis, assembly GCF_024125445.1. GTDB lineage: Bacteria > Bacillota > Bacilli > Bacillales > Sporolactobacillaceae > Sporolactobacillus > Sporolactobacillus shoreicorticis. The sequence continues at coordinate 13,046 of NZ_JAMXWM010000014.1, forward strand.
AACCAGTCCTCTGGCTGCATGTTTGTACTGTCCTTATTCATCAACACTTGAAACGAAATCTGCGCATCTGAATGATGACTTTCCTTGAAGTAGTACGAAAGCTGCTCAAGACTCAGCCCGGGAGCAAGGCCATTTTGCTGGAGGGTTGAAACGATGGTTCCACCGGTTGCTAATACAAGAATCTTCTTCAAAATTTTTCCTCATTTCACCACATAATAAATGTTATTATACTGAATTTCTCTTATTCTGGATACAATAATTCTTGTTGGTGTTTTTAATTTATAAAAAAAGGCACCTGCGCGGCACCAAATCGTTTTTCATAAGATTTATTTATTTTAATCGAGAATAAATTTTTCAATGGCGTAGGCGACACCGTCTTCTCGATTTGTTTTTGTTACAAACTGTGCCTCATTTTTTAATTGTTCGATTGCATTTCCCATTGCGACGCCGAGTCCGGCATATTTAATCATTGCCAGATCGTTTGCTTCATCACCCAATGTCATCATTTCTTCAGGTGCAATGCCAAGAAATTTGCCGAGTGCTTGCAGTCCTTTACCCTTGTCTACCTCTTTATTTAGAATTTCAAGTAAAAATGGCCTGGATTTCATTATGGTAAAGCTTTCAAAATAGTGTTTCGGTATTTTCTCTATAGCCAGATCCAATAGACTTTGATTGATGCAGAATATTGCCTTGTTTGCTTTAAAGGATTGCGGAATATGCTCCATTGTCGTTTGGGTGAACGGAAGCGCCTTCATGATTTGGCTGTACATGGAGGGTTTTCCCTCGGGATAAGGGGGGCAATAAACACGATGCAGATCTATAAAATTCATTGGTACGTCGAGCGTTTGGCTGAGCTCATAAATCGAGAGAAGCTGGTCACGTGTCAATACTTTTTCCGAGATCACATTACCTGTATCTGCATGCTGTACGAGTCCACCATTATACGTAATTGCGTAATCCCCTTGATCAGTCAGGCCGAGAAGATTTAAAAATTCTTTGATCCCAAGGAGCGGTCTGCCTGTGCATAAAACAATCCTAATTCCTTGATTTTTAGCCGCTTTCAACACATGCTGGGTTCGCTCCGATATTTGTTTGTTCTCATTCAGCAGTGTTCCATCCATATCAATGGCAATCAGTTTAATCACAATTTTCCCTCCATTGCTTGATCTTATTTATAGTATACAGGGTTTGTCGCTTGAACAGAATGAATAAAATTCGATGTAAGAGCGGAGCAAATGATTTCAAAAAACGGAAGGTGGCCCGAGAAGCATTACCGGCTGGCCTTGCTAGAATACATTCAGTTACCAGACTTCTGAAATTTGGGAGCGCGCATGGGTTTCATTAATGATCATCAAAAGAATTAAGCGTCACCAGGTTTATTTGAAACATATAAAAGCAGCCGACGGTTGACTCATCGACTGCTTTTTTTACAGAATTAAAATGGGATTACGATTTTTAAGAAACAAACATACCCTGTGACGCTGCCGAGCAGCATGCCGGCCAGGACATCCGACGGGTAGTGCAGACCAAGAAATATTCGTGAAACAGCAACACTGAGGCCGACAGGAAGCAGGATGAGACTGAGTGACGGATGAAATAAGATAAGCGGTATAATAACTGAGAAAATGGCAGTAGTATGCCCCGACGGGAATGAATGATCCTGCAAGGGATTGATCGGATGGTTCGTTCCATCGAGAATTAAATAAGGGCGTTTTCTCGGGAAACACAGCTTAAATACCTGAACAACAATATGACTGATGGTCAAGGATACGGCGCATGCCAATGCGGTCAGGCGCAGTTGTCCGTGTGCAAAAATCAGCAGGAAAAGGACAAGCAAAATCTCCAAGACAGCGCCGCCGATATTGGTGATGGTACGGAAGTACGCATTCCAGAGTTTGCGTTCAAAGTGCCGGTTTATTTTTTTGAATAAACGGCATTCCATTTCGTAAAGAACATTAAAGGGCAGCAATCGACTTCACCTCCCAATTGCGCATCATGCTGATTTTATTGAAGATCAGTTTTGAAATATACTATTCGGTGAAGCTCTTCATTTTCTGATCAGCATGTGCACCTGATCTTATTATATAGTAAATGATCAATGTTGAGAAAACTTTAACCTATATTTAAGGCTCTGTGAATGCTCATTTTTTCTTAAATGACTGAAGGGAGCGAGCAAATTATATTATATGCCGCATCACTTAAATGATTTGAATTAAGTCACAGTTTACAAGATTGTTCCTCAATAGTATACTCGATTCAACATCTACCATGAAACACATTAAATCAATACATAATTGACATATTGGAGGAAATGAGACGATGGAATCCAGGTTTGACGTGAGGAATGACAGAGATCTCACGATGCTGGTTGATTTTTACGAACTAACAATGGGGAATAGCTATCTTGCTGAAGGGGTAGGAGATCAGATCGTTTATTTCGATATGTATTTTCGCAGGGTTCCGGATGGCGGCGGCTATTGTATTATGGCCGGTGTGGAACAACTGATTGAATATCTAGAAAATCTTCGGTTTACTGACGAGGATATTAATTATTTGCGTTCAACAAAAGCTTTTTCGGAGAAATTTCTTGATTATCTTTCGACATTCACATTTTCTTGTGACGTTTGGGCAATTCCTGAAGGTTATCCGGTGTTTCCGAATGAGCCGCTTGTAACAGTCCGAGGTCCTGCGATTCAGGCGCAGCTTCTTGAGACGATGATTCTCGTTACAATCAATCATCAGACCTTGATTGCCACTAAAGCAAGTCGGATCTGCCGTGTCGCCGGCAACCGTCCCGTTATGGAATTCGGTTCGAGACGTGCCCAAGGCTATGACGGTGCGATTTATGGTGCCCGTGCCGCGGTGATTGGCGGATGTTCGGCGACGGCCAACACATTGGCAGGAATGATGTTCGATATCCCTGTTTCCGGGACGATGGCGCACAGCTGGGTTCAGCTGTTCGACAGTGAATTGGAAGCATTTCGGGCATGGGCCAATGCATATCCGGATCAATGTCTGGTGCTGATCGACACATTTAATGTTTTGAAATCCGGTCTTCCGAACGCGATCCAGGTATTCAAAGAATTACGCGCACAAGGGCATGAACCGCTAGGCATTCGCATTGATTCCGGCGATATTACTTATCTGACCAAAAAAGTGAGAAAAGCGTTAGATGACGCAGGATTTCCTAAAGCGATCATTGTCATTTCCAATTCACTTGATGAGCATATCATAAAGGATGTACTTGCCGAAGGTGCGCAAATTAACTCGTTTGGTGTTGGTGAACGGCTGATTACGGCACGTTCCGAACCGGTGTTCGGCGGTGTGTACAAGCTTGTTGCTGTTGAAAAAAATGGAGAAATTGTTCCACGAATTAAGATCAGTGAAAATGAAGAAAAAATCACAAATCCCGGTTTTAAAAAGATTTATCGTATTTATGATAAGGACGCGGATAAAGCAATTGCCGATCTCATTTGCGACGAATCGGAAACGATTGATGAGTCGAAGCCGCTGACTTTGTTTGATCCGGTGTTTACTTGGAAAAAGAAAAAGTTAAAGAGGTATAAGGCTGAGCTCCTGCGCAAAAAAATTTTTAAAGACGGAAAGCTCTGCTATAAAAGTCCTTCTGTAAAGGAAATTCGCAAATTTGCCCAGGAGCAGGTTCAACGCCAGTGGGCAGAAGTTCTCCGTTTTGAAAATCCCCACAACTATTTTGTGGATCTGTCATGGAAGGTTTGGAATGCAAAATATGATCTCTTGAACAGCTATTCAGAGGAATTCAGCGGTAAATAAACGAATGACAAACAATAGAGAACCGAAAGGCGCAAAATGTCTTTCGGTTCTTTTTCCTATTTATTTGTTTTTCGATCATTTTTTGGTCGTGTACCAAAAACAGGACACTATCCATTCATTTAAAGGAGCAGCTCCTTTTTTAAAATTGGAATGTTTATTTTATTTTTAGTGCGACCTGCTCTGCGCTCTTTTCGGAACAGATGACATAAACGCCACACCTCAGGTGTAAAACCGAATAAGGGCACTAGTAAATCAATGGTTATGTGGTTTTGAAGCAATTTCAAATTTGTTATCTTGGAGAGCTCTTGTCCAACGGTCATTTTTCCAACCGCCTGCGGTCCGAATACTAAGTACAAATTTCATAAGTAGTTCCCCTTGTCTCTGTAAAATCATGTGTTTGTTATTTGTCTGTCTTTACTGATGATTTTTTGCTGCTTCATGTGTATTGATTGGTAAAAACAATAGATACCGGCGCAACTGAATAGCGAGAAGAGAGCAGCCATTCCGTAAGATGGAAGAAAAGCGCCGATGATGACGCCAAGCGATCCAAAGATTTTCGCACCTTGGAAAACAAGTCCATAGACAGCCATGTAGGTACCGCGCACACGTTCCTGAGCCATTGACGCAAGCATCGTTTGGCAATTGGGGACGTACATCAGCTCCCCTAATGAAGAGACAATGATCATGAGGAACAGAAGCAGCCAATGATTGCTGAATGCGAGTGTTATGTAGCCTGAACTGTACAAAACGAGTCCGGTAAAAAGGACATGATTAGGACGATAATGCTTCATCCATTGATTGACAACCAGTGTAAAAACAACGATGAATACTGTGTTTTCAACACGCAGCCAGCTCAGCAATGTCAATCCGTCCACATTGCGGTTCCAGATGACTGAATGAAACTCACGCGAAAGGCGTATCGCAATATAGTTGTTCATTTGAAATTCAAGTGAAAGAATAAGTAGGTGAGCGAGACAAAAAACAAGAAAACGGCGGTTGGTCATTACAGTTTGGTAACTCTTACCCATATCTTTAATAAATTGGGCAACGGTCGCTGTTTGATTATTCCGAACATGGTGCCGACGATTTTCATTCATAAAGAAAGCGAGCAGAACGAAAACAACGATTGAGGTCAGGGCGAGAATGATAAAAAGCATGAAGCGATAACGGTTAAAATATAAACCACCGATAATTGTACCAGCAGCGATCGAAAGATTTACCGACCAATAGTTCATGCTGTACATAAATTGCCGATTCTCATTTGTGCTTACGTCAATGAGCATTGCCTCAGCTGCGGGATTCATGAATCCACTGCTGACACTTTGAAGGAGCATCATAATAAACGTAATCTCCGGCGATAGAAACCAAGGGGAATTTGCAGCTGCCATTAAGGAAAAGGCGGCAATTTGTATTAGTTGAGCACTGATCATTACTCGTTTTCTGCCAAAGCGATCGGACGTATACCCGCCGAAAAAACTAACGCTTAATGAAGTCAGTACATTAAGCAGCAGAAGAAAACCTGCTGTTGCGGTACCGAACTCTTTTGCAAAGTATATGGCCATAAATGGGAAAACCATATTTCCGACGAATCGTGAAATAAAAGAAGTAAGAAGACGGATTTTAATGTTCCGGTGCAAGCTTAGAAATGTGTTCATGCATTCAACCCCTGTCATTGCGCAATTGGTATGATCATTGTGGTATAAAATAAACAATGAAAAAAGTGTAGAATGAAATAAATCATTTTCCCTTTTCTACAGAGAAAAAAAGGTACAATGAGAAGAGGCGGGAAAGCAGGTGAACAATGAATGCTATTTGATTACTACACAGAATTCTATCTGGCTAAAGCTCAAGGCGCGTATCAACAGGTGAAGATAAGTATCAGTGAGTGCGCTCGTATTTTTTATTGTTCGGAGCGTAATGCGAAACTAATCATACATAAGCTTGAACATGAGCATTGGATTCAGTGGGTAAGCGGACGAGGAAGGGGAAATAAATCACAGGTCGCTTTTCTTAAACCCTTGAGTTCGCTCGTTGACGAGCAGATTGATCAATTCATTAAGTCGCATCAATTGGACAAAGCACTCACGTTCATTCAATCACATTCACTTCCTGACTCCGTAACAGAGAAATGCTACAAACGGATAACGCAGGAGTTTGGCTATCGGACGGAAAACAAGGAACACCAGGAGATGGATATACTCCGCATTCCAATGAGACGACGGCTTGCTACACTGGATCCCGCGTTTGCCGCAATCACAAGTGAGTCACATATTGCTCGGCAGCTGTTTGATTGTTTAGTAAACTATAATATTGATTTGGATGCATTTGTGCCTCATTTGGCTCATTCTTGGGAGGTATCATCAGATCAAAGAAGGTGGACGTTCTATCTGCGAAAAGGGGTGACCTTTCATCATGGCAGAGAACTGACTTCAGAGGATGTTTTGTTCACCATTAGGCGCATTTGCGATCCGGTAAATCAAGTGCCATGCCGCTGGTACTTTCGATCAATAAGCGATGTGTCCGCGGTCCATCCTTATGTGCTTAAGCTGACTTTTACCGAACCGACACCGGCTTTGCTATTCTTTAGTTCATTAAATCTCGCCATTCTATCTTCTGATGTTGGATTTAATCCGGAGCACATTATTGGAACTGGCCCCTTTAGAATCGTAAAATACAATAGTCGGCAGCTTGTACTCGAACGTTTTGGAGATTATTTCAACTTGCGTGCATTGCTGAACCGCGTTGAGCTCTACTACGCACCGGATCTGATCAGTTCGCAAAAGACTTATGATGTCCCCAATAAGCAGCGTCAATCGGTCAATCATGAGGAAGTTCATGAGGATATCGGCAGTAATTATATTATGTTTAATTTTAAGAAAAAAGGTCCGCAGCAAGACTATCAGTTTCGAAAGCTGTTTGATTTGATTATTGATCGTCAGGCGCTGATTCATGAACTTGGAGGCAATCGTGTTCGAGTCTCGAATAGCTTTCTTGAGACAGAATCCGGAGAACCGTCGCGCGTTATTGCTAGGGATGATCAAGTGAAGCAATCCCTTTTTCACAGTCGTTATAATGGAGAGATGCTTAAATTCTATTATTTTGGTCATCATGCGGTGAAATTGGACGCGCAATGGATTCAAAAACGGGCGGCAGAACGCGGGATTCATCTTGAACTCCATCCATTGTCGCTGAGTGATTTCTATAGTGAGCAGCTTACCGAGGAAGCGGATATGGTATTGGGTGGAGAAGTAATGGAAGAAAATCACGAACTCGGTATTGCTCATCTGTTTCGTGATGAAAGCAGTTTAATTAGGCGAATGATCAATCAAGAACAGGCGCGTCGAATCGACCTTTTTATTGATCAGTTTCTTCAAACGGGTAACGAGATTGCGACGTGCAGAGTCTTTCAACAGCTCGAGGATTACATGAAAAAGAATCACTTACTGATCTTTATGTATCACAGCAGCCGGGAAATCATGTTTCATTCGGCCTTGGAAGGTATAAAGCTTAATGCGTTCGGTTGGGCTGATTTCAGCAAATTGTGGATTAAGCCTGACCTGAGCGCAGGAAAATGACTGATTAAGGAGAAAATGATGAAGTTTATTTCATGGAATGTTAATGGATTTCGCGCATTGCAGCGAAAAATGGATGTTTACAGCTGGCTTGTGGAAACGGGGGCCGACGCCCTCTGCATTCAAGAAACGAAAATGCATCGGGACCAAGTTCAATTTGAAACGCCAGGCTATTTTCAATATTGGAACGAGGCTGTTCGCAAGGGGTATTCTGGAACGGCAATTTTCACAAAAAATGAGCCGATAAATGTTACCTATGGAATGGGTATTGAAGCGCACGATCAAGAGGGAAGATTGATTACGCTTGAATACGATAACTACTATTTGATTACTGTTTATACGCCCAATGCAAAGCGCGATTTGACGCGGCTGGATTATCGACTTGAATGGGGGGCGGCATTCACAAACTATATCCAACAGTTAGATCGGATAAAGCCGGTTATTTTCTGCGGGGATTTGAATGTCGCGCATCAGGAAATAGACCTGACCTACCCGAGGAATAATAGTGGAAACTCAGGCTTCACTCAGGAAGAACGGGAAGATTTTTCTGCTCTGCTAAGCAATGGATTTATCGACACCTATCGCGCGCTTTATCCTGATCGAACAGGTGCTTATTCATGGTGGTCGTTCCAATTCAACGCAAGACAAAGAAATATTGGCTGGCGCATTGACTATTTTGTTACGTCACAATGTTTGAAAGAGTACATTATTGATGCGAAAATTCTCTGGGATGTGGTTGGCTCTGATCACTGCCCGGTCGAACTTAAACTTGCTGAATAAGAGGCACATGGCGTGGGTGGAGCGAAAAACGCGTACACGTTTTTTTCGTTCAACTATTATTTAGTGCTAGTGCGGTACCCGCTTATTCCAAATCGAATGAGATTTCGGTCGCGATGAATGAGGAACAGATCGAAACCGTCATTCAGGAATAGGGTAAGGTGAGAAGACGGGTGGACGAATCAAATTAAAACAGTGCTCGATTTAGATCAACAAAACGAACTGGTTGTTCCGGATCGTTTATGGTCGATCATTACAACGAGAATGGCGGGTTTCCAATAAAAAACGGGAGTGAATCAACAATGATTCATTCCCGTTTCGTTCTAAATTATTTTACAGCGTTTTGTTCTGACCATTTTTCCAATTCGATCATCGCGTTATAGACTGTGTCAACCGTGCATTTCATTGGATGCATGTGAATTAAGGACGTCGGTTTCAATGCGGAGACGGCAATATCACGGATTTCATCCATGCTTAAATCGCCTAAAGAAAGATCCGCTAAAGAAAGAGGAAGTCCGAGCGCACGGTAAAAAGGCAACAGGCGTTGCATTTCATCCATCTTATTCTCAATCACCAGCTCTACTAAAATTCCGTAAGCTACCTTTATGCCATGGAGCAGGTGATGTGTCTCAGCTCTGATGGTGAGTGCGTCATGAATGGCGTGAGCAGCCGTTGCCCGGCCGTACTCATCACCGAAACCTGCAACCAATCCGCTTGCCATAATATTTGTTTCCATGACTTGAGTCCAATCGTCAGTAAGCCTGCCGTCCCTCATGTCTTGAATCGCCTTCTCTGCATGATTCAGCGGGATTTCAAGACATTGTCGTGCAGCCTCACGTGCGAAGAACAGTGCGAGGCTTTTTCGCGTTGTCTGCTGAAGAAGTAGATCGGATTCGTACCATTTAGCAATGGTATCCGCCACTCCGGCGATAAAATAATCGATTGGCGAGTCCAAAATTACCCGAGGTTCAACGAGAACGAGACTCGTCTGTGACGGATAGATCTCATGACCGATGCATTCACCGTTATCTTTATAGAGCACGGAAAGGCAGGACCATGCAGCACAATTGCTGGCCATTGTCGGGAGTAAAATAACGGGAACAGAACCAGCCTTATATCCGGCAGCTTTTGCTGTATCCAGTACCTTGCCACCGCCAAGGCCGATGATTGCGTTGATTTTCTCATTTTTGACCAAATCAATGATTCTCTGAATTTCGTTATTAGAGCACTCGCCGTTAAATAAGACATCAACGACTTGAATGCCTTGTCTTGATAAATCAGGTAAATACCTAGCCGCCTTTTTCATCGATTTTGTCCCATGTAGAAAGAGCACGCGTTTGATGAAACGTGTTTCGAGTGCCGATGCGAGTCGCTCATAGGCACCAACCTCCGAAATATATTCCTGAGGAGCAATTCTTGAAATTAATTGTAATGTCATGTGCATTCTCTCCTTAAAAAAGATCCTTTTCATCTGTTCAGGTTTTGTTAATTTTATCTTGCGATTATCAACGTGGCGGCAAATGAGCTGAAAAACATTAATTATAACTATAACGGTGCATTGTTGATTACTTTTGAAACAAACACATCAGGTGAACTTTATACTAGTCGTTTATTATTGAAACTGTCAATCTAAAAGTGCTTGAAAAACCAATCTTTTTTATCGGATTTTAATGCAAATATAGCATCATTTTAATTCAATAGTCTGTCAAGCCTTTTTATAGCTTCATCATGGTGATTTTATTATACTTATTTATAACTGAATCGTTTATTGAAATGGATCAGATTTTCTACGAAATGACCAAAATTTTTGGAAAAGAGAGACGGGTGAAGACATTGGAGAAGATCATATTTGGTTTTGATGAAGAATTCGATTTGCCTGAAATTGATATTGAAGCATTGAAAAAGGAATATGCGAATCGATTTGAGTTTGTTACCTTGTGGAATGAAGCAATTCCTGATGGTGTGTTTATTGAAGATGCTGTGGCATTCATTGGCGGGCCTTCAAGTGAATTGCTGCGAAAAATGCCTTCTCTGCGCTGGCTGCAGCTGCCTAGTGCCGGGGCAAATCATATGACGCAGCACCCTGATCTGGCACGTGAGGTGACACTCACGAATTCCAGCGGTGTGTTTGGTGTGCTGGGGGCAGAACATACCATAGCGCTACTCCTTGCATTCACAAGAGAAATTCCACGCTATGTAAAACAAACAGCGCGTCGAATCTGGAATTTAGGTAATCGATGTCTGCAAATTGACGGTTCAACAGTTGCAATCATTGGTTATGGCGACATTGGATCGGAAATTGCGCATCGATTAAAAGCATTCGGAGCTCAAATTCTTGCTGTAAAAAGAACGGCGGGAACGATTCCGGAGGATGCAGACGCTGTTTTTACAATGGACGGACTTAATAAGGTGCTGGCAGTTTCGGATTTTGTTGTCAATGTACTTCCTTTAACAAAGGAAACCGAGCATGTATTCAATGACAAGCGCTTTGAATCAATGAAAAGCGGAGCGATTTTCATCAATGTTGGACGTGGAGGTACTGTTGATGAAGATGCTTTGATTCATGTGTTGACCTCGGGGAAACTTGGCGGTGCGGGCCTTGATGTAACCGGCAACGAGCCGCTGCCGGAGAATAGCCGATTATGGGATCTTCCTAATGTGTTAATTACCTCTCACTCATTGGGAGTCGGGCCGGACAAATACACGAAAAGGGCAGCACTGATCAAAAGAAATATAGAAAAATTCAGTAAGAATGAGCCGCTTGAAAAGATTGTGAATCGTAATCTTGGCTATTAATTGTTTTTTTTTTGCTTCATCGGTTGTCGCCAAATAAATACAGATGAGGGATTCCCAAATTAGGGGGTCCTTTTTTCGTGACTTACGACTTATTCACCTCTTTTTCATCAATCGAAACAAAGATGTAATCAAATTTTGTCGGAAAAACGCGTCATGAGTTGTTATAATAGAGTCAGGCAAAAAATTACGAGTTAGATAATCTCATAGCAAATAGAGCAGACACCTTTTTTAATCGTGCATGCTTTCTTGATGTGCTTAAGGAGTAGAGTGATGTTCAAACCAACGAGAATTAAAATAATAACAACAATCTGTCTTTCTTGCTCCTTGATTTTGGGAATTAACAGCGCGACTGTGTTCGCGAACACACAAACGAAGCTTGACGACAAGCTGAATGATATTCAAAATCAAAAAAAAGAAAATAAGGGTAAACTTGCTGTTTCGAAAAAGAATCTTTCTGAGAATCAGAAGAAGCAGGACACGGTGATTAAGAATATTAAAGCATCGGATAAAAAAATTACCTCCATGAATGGAAAAATTGATCAAACAAAAGAAAAGGTCCGTCAAAATCAAGCAAGTGTGGTTCAACTAAAAAAAGAAATAAAAAAAATTAATGCACGTATTGATACACGCAGTCAGCTACTCAAAGGCAGATTGCGGTCAATTTATATCAATGGCGGTGCGGTCAGTTATTTAGATGTTCTCATGGGGTCAAAGAGCTTCGGTAATTTTCTTGATCGGTTGCTCGTTGTAAAAATGATTACCGACCAAGATAATAAAATTATTAATGATCAGAAACAAGATAAGCAGGCACAAGTCACCAAACGAAAGAAGCTACAGACGGTTCTTGTTCAAACAACAAACGACCTACATAATCTTCAGACAATGAAGACTGGGCTTGATCAAGAAAATAAGCATAAGCAGAACCTGCTTGAAGAATTGAAGGATCAGGCATCTGATATCGAGAAAACAGTGATCTCGTCCAATGAGCAGACGGATATTTTGAATGCGCAAGAATCGGTTGTCAAGCAGCAATTAGCAGATCTTGCAGCGCAGCAAGCTCAAGAAAAAGAGCGGGCAGCTGCCGAAGCGAAAGCAAAGCAGGAGGCGCAGGCAAAGAAGACTGCGGGGACAGCGAAGCAAGAAACATCGAAGGAAGAGACTTCTTCCGCAAAATCGGTCACCGTTTCCAATAGTACGCAGACGGCTGCTGAGACGGTTACGTCTTCAGACGATTCAAAAGAGAACAGCAGCGATCAATTCATGATGCCGGCAGCGGGATATATTTCTTCAGGCTTTGGTTATCGATCTTTTGACGGTGAATTTCATCCGGGCATTGATATTGCAAACAGTACAGGTACTCCCATTCACGCAGCAGCAGACGGTACCGTGTTCCAAGCATATACTTCGTCAAGTTACGGGAATTGCGTTATGATCTCACATGTCATAAATGGACAACTTTATACGACCGTTTATGCACATATGTCTGCAATTTACGTTTCTGACGGTCAGAGTGTGTCACAGGGACAAACAATCGGAACGATGGGCAATACGGGTGAATCATTCGGAACTCATCTTCATTTTGAACTATACAACGGCCGCTGGACTCCGCCGCCGCACAATGGAGCAGTTAATCCATTGAATTTTATCCACTAATGAAGCTGCCCGAGAATAGAAGCGTTTTGATTTCTTTAATTCAAGAAATCGAATAATGAATAAATGAAAAGAACGCCGGAGTGAAACAAACACTCCGGTTTTTCTTATATAAGTTCATGGTGCCCCTTGTGAGCGCAATGCATCTTCTTATGACCTTTACTTTTCCGTAAGCATATAAAAACTGCATGCTGCGACCCGTATTTCCGCAAATTTGTTTATTTGCAGTCTATCTGTGAAACATACCGAATTTTTTTATGAATATATTTATCTATATCGTCAAAGGGAACTTGTCTTATATGGAGGTGGGGGCCATCCTGAATCAGTATAAAATTTGCGGAATCGTAAATCTGTCCGAATCAAAACAATTAACGAATCCACTCACTCGTTATCGACCGGTTGCTGGATTGCCATTTTGCAGCAGCTATCGGCTCATCGATTTTCCCTTATCCAATCTCGTATCTGCGGGCGTAGAATCAATCGGTATTTTTATGAATGGGCAATATCAATCAATTTATGATCATGTTTTAAACGGTAGCGACTGGGATCTGGACAGTCTCAATGGAGGAATTTTCTTTTTCGATTCAGGCACAGAGCAGATCAATGGATTAATCCGTGATGATCTTGAAGCTTTCCACAATAATCTTGAATTTATTGAAAAATCAAGATCAGACTTTGTCATTATTATGGGTTCTCGTGCGTTGTGCAATATAGATGTTCAAGCGGTTTTGCGCCATCATTTAGAACAAAAGGCTGAAATCACCTTAGTCTATAAAACAATTTCTTGTTCTGCAGCAGACGATCGACCGATAACCTGTGTTGAACTGGATGAAAATAATCGTATTCGCAAGATGAAATCCTGTATGCTCCGGCATGATGGTCAGTCTGCGGTAAATATGGAAATCTACGTTATGAGGTGTTCGCTCTATGCTCAAATAGTCAGACGGTTTATGGCATGGAATGAAGTTTACAATTTACGAGATGCAATCCACCAAGCGGTTAGAACTGTTAAGACAAACGGATATGAATATACCGGCTATTTTAAAAATATCACTTCAATCAAATCCTATTATGACGCTCACATGGATATGATCGAAGAGTTCAACCGGAGTGCGCTCTTTGGAGGCGAGCATCAAATTCACACCAAGATAAAAAATGAAGTGCCTTCATATTATGGAAAAAATACGGCTGTATCAAATTCACTTATAGCTAATGGCTGCATGATTAACGGAATAATCAGCCATTCGCTTCTTTCTCGGAATGTAGTTATCCATAAAGAGTCAAAGATCGTTAGTTCAATTATTATGGAAGGAAGCGTTATTGGTGAGGGGGTTTATTTGAGCAATGTGATTATGGATAAAGAAAATCATATTCAACCGGGATCAAGGATCATTGGGTCGGCGGATCATCCAGTTGTAATTGAAAAGAAATCAACGATTTATTTAGGATCATAATGTTTATCGGATAAACTGTGTTTGGAACTAAGAACTATAATGAAGTTGCGTGTCGTATGAGATAAATAATGGTTTTCATTCATAAAAAAAGGGTAATAGATTGATAAGGTCTAATGAATTTGAGGAGGGGAGCTAATGAGCAAATTGATTTTCTATACGTACCCAAGCTGTACATCTTGCAGAAAAACAAAAGGCTGGTTTAAGGATCATGATGTAAGCTATGAGGAGCGTCACCTATTTCGTAACCGGCCGGATGCAAATGAGTTAATGGAACTGATCAAGTTATCCAAGTCGGGAATCGATGATTTACTTGCAACACGGAGTGCGACGTATAAACGGCTGAATGTGAATCTAAACGATTTGCCGCTGAGCAAGGCTCTTCAACTTCTCTCTGATCAGCCCAAATTATTAAAAAGACCGATTATTACCGATGGGAAACAGTTGATCGTGGGCTATCACCAAGAGGATTTGCAACGAATCGCATTTAATGACAAGTCTTATAAGGAAAAGTCAATTGGATAATAGAATTGCGTTTGCGGCCGGTGCCATTGAGATGCCGGCCATTTGAATGATTAATTAATATTTTCATGGAAAAGAAGGAACGGCTGTGTTGATTGTGGAATACGTAGTTAACCCTGAAAACTGAAAACAAGCCTGTTTTTATTTCACAATGAAAGCAGGTGCTGTTATATGGATCAATTAGAGAAAAATACAGTGAAGCAAAGCCGTAAATTGCTGAATCAAGCGTGCGGCGCCGGTGCCTCGGACATCCATTTTACTCCGCGGAGAGACAATACGCTGGTAGAGTTCAGGATTAACGGATATCTTTTTGAACATGAAACCTTCGACGCTTTGTCCGCTGAACGTATGATTAACCATTTTAAGTTTTGCTCAGGAATGGATATTGGTGAACATCGTCTTCCTCAAAGCGGAGCGATGCAAACCGTAGTCAATCATGTCCCCATTTCATTGCGCATGTCTGTGCTGCCTACGCCAAACAAAGAAAGTCTCGTCATCCGAATTCTTCCCCAAAGAAATGAACTTCCTATTGAAGAATTAACCGTATTTGAGGAAGCGAAACGCGGACTCGCCTCCTTGCTGACTTATGAAAACGGTCTGATTCTCATTTCCGGCCCGACAGGATCCGGGAAGACAACAACCCTGTATGCACTGCTTTCAACATTACAAAGACGATACCGCGCACGAGTGATTACCATTGAAGATCCGATTGAAAAGAAGAACGACTCATTTATCCAAATGGAAGTGAATGAAAAGGCGAATTTTAGTTACGCCAAGGGATTTCGCGCGCTTTTAAGGCACGACCCTGACATTATTATGATAGGAGAAATTCGTGATGAAGAAACGGCAAAAATCGCTGTACGTGCATCGCTAACCGGACATCTGGTGCTTTCGACTGTGCACGCCTCAAATGCGTTATCCACACTGCAAAGAATGTTTGAATTGGGAATACCTAAATTTGATTTGAAGGAAACCTTAACGGCGGTCATTGCCGAGAGACTGGTGACCATTCAATGTCCCGACTGCGGTAAAGCCTGCACTCGACATTGTCCGCATCGACACCATCCGAAGCGCACCGGTGTCTATGAAATTCTCGCAGGTATGCCGCTTCACGATTATTTATCGGGACAGATGTCGCGCCCGGCCGCATCTGCTTATAAAACGATTGAGGATTATCTTGAAGAGGGGATTGAAACAGGCTGGATTCCCAAAAATACAGCAAGGAGGAATTCAGATGGCTTTTCAAAAAAATTGGACTAAGAAAGAACAGGCACAATTATTGATTGATCTTGGAGAATGCTTGAAAAACGGTTATCCGATGAATGTCGCATTCACACTCCAGGCTGGCCGAAAGCAGAAGTTTTTTCGTTTGAAAATAAATCGGATGATTGATCGGCTGAAAGCAGGAACGATGCTGCACGAGATCCTTCGTGATGAGAAATTTCCACAGGATGTAACGAGCATCATCTATTTTGCTGAAGAGACAGGCGGTCTGCCGGAAGCACTGATTGAAAACGGTACAATGATCCTGCGTCGCGAACGCTATGTTCAGACTCTTCGCCGTTTAATGCGCTATCCGCTTTTTCTCTTATGGTTCCTCACACTTGTTCTTTATGTTGTCGGAAAATTTCTTCTGCCTAATTTCATTCAGCTGTATCAGTCGTTATCGCTCAAACTTCCTGCTATTACCCGAATGATGCTTTATCTTGCAGCGCACATGGCGACGATACTGGTGATCACGGTCTGTTTTATTTTTGCTATCATATTATGTGTGCATCTATTTCGGCGTTGCGCACTTTTGAAGAGAATCTCATTTGCAGCACAAGTTCCGTTTCTTAAGGTGTTTATCCAAGTACATTTTACCTATCAGTTAGCGATTCAATTGAGTGGACTGCTTCGTTCGGGACTGACCATAAAGCAAGGTTTTGATATTCTCTCCCAAAAAGGTGCCTCACCATTCTTGAAATTAGAGTCCAAAAGAATTGCGGAAAAATTAATTCAAGGTTATTCCTTTGAAGCATCGGTCAACGGCATTATGTACTATTTGCCCGAATTTCAAACGATCATCGAACAAGGGTGTCATCAAGGATCGTTTGGGAATGCGTTGTATCGTTACAGCGACGAGCTGATGAAACAAATGGAACTGAGGACGCAATGGCTGCTTTCGATCACGCAGCCCATCATTCTGATCATCATCGGTGGATTCGTACTCATTTTATTTCTTTCTATTTTGCTGCCGGTTTTTCAAATGATTAACGGTCTTTAATAAATTGCGGCATAAATGTTGATGATTGCAGATAAAACAATCCGGCATTGACGAGTCTAATCGTGATTCTCGGCTTATATTGTTCTTCCAACGCTTTTTTTTCCTGATTGTATCGATCAGGCTTCTCCTCTTCTTGTTCGTAGAAGGCATCCAGCAAATCTTCATCTTTCTTCCATCGCTCGCTCGCCTGATCTGCCCATTCGTACGGTTCAGTTTCTAATTCGGATGCAATAAATCGTTCAATTCGCTGAATTCCGCTTTTGACAGTGATTAATGGGCTCAAGGTGTAGCAGTAATCCGGAAGCTTTTGAATGAGTTCAAGTTTCCCCAGCATGGATTGAAAGCCTTCAATTAATACACCATTTACTAATTGAAGGCCAATTGAAATCAGGCGGTCTTTTTTTAAATCACATTGATAGCTGACTTTCATATTTAGGCCGAGCCATGGTTCAAGTGCGGGGGCGGCTTGCGAGGGGAGAACTTGATAAAGACGGATATACCGTCCCATTTCTTCCGCAGTGTTGAAAATTTGGTGAAGACGCGGAGATCCAAAATGGATGAACTCTCCTTCATCAATTTGATCATCGAACCGAAACGTAAGGGTTGCTGTTTCCGGAACAGCGCCGATTTGTTCAATGTAATGCCAATAAAAGGGGCGATTCATAAGCAACTTGTCCATTTGTTTCGTTAGTTTGACTTTTAATTGAGTTTGATTGTCAACAGGAAGCAGAGTGCATTCTGAACTTGAGAAAAAACGGATAAGAAAATCACGAATTTCCGCTTGCTGCATGGTGATCCCTCTCTTCTAATTGATTCTGTTCAAAATTAATGACACTGCTAAGATTATCTAACTTGACTTTAATTTCCCCATCAGATTCAGACTCTTCGAAAATCTGTGTGACCTGCTGATCGACATTTTTCAAATCAATGTGAGTGAGTATTTTATCCAGATCACCGATCACTTGTTCAAACAAATGGATCTTGTTATACAGTAGATGTAAAATATGACTTTCAACGGTTCCGCGGGTAGCAAAATTATAAATATGCACGTCGTTTTCTTGACCCAATCGATGAATTCGTCCGATTCTTTGTTCAATGCGCATTGGATTCCAAGGCAGATCATAATTAATCATGTGGCTGGCAAATTGCAGATTAATACCCTCTCCGCCTGCTTCTGTTGCAATCAGTACTTGAACCTTGTTTTGAAAGAGCATGCGCATCCAATCTTTTTTGTTCCTTCTGAAGCCCCCGCTAAACGGAACAGAAGAGATATCATTTTTCTTCAAAAACCATTGCAAGTAAAGTTGAGTCGCTCGATATTCTGTAAAAATAATGACTTTGTCATTGATTTGCTTGATTAATTCCAGCGTTTTATTTGCCTTCGCATTTTGATTGACACGGTTTAATTTATCAAACAGATTATGCCACAACCGTTCGTTCATTGGGTGGGCTGTAGATTTGTAGATCTTATTCAGAGTGACAAAAGCAGCTTCACGGCTGCTGCACGCTTCACGTTGAAGCGTAAGCAGTGAAAAAGGCTGAATGATACCGTTTTCTTTTAGTTCACTTAAACTTTCATAAAATGTTTGTTCAGCTTCGGAGAATGGAATATCAAAGGACTTAATAATACGCTTCGGCCAATGAAGTCCTGTATCCTCCCTGCGGTTGCGCACCATCACTTGATTAACGAGTGCTTTTAGTGTGTCTTCGTTTTTTACAGATCGAGTCCCTGATTTGAAGTTTTTCGAGAAACTTTCTGCATCTCCAAGATAGCCTGGTTTCAGCAGGGAAACAAGATAGAAAATTTCACTTAGGCGATTTTGAATCGGTGTTGCTGTAAGCAAGAGACAAAACTTTTTCTTAAGTGTCTGGACAAATTGGTAATTCTTCGTTTTATGGTTCTTCAGTTTATGTGCTTCATCAATAATAATCAGATCGTAATCCTGCTCCATGATGATGTCATGGTGTGGCTGCCTCTTTGCCGTATCAATAGACGACACAACAATGTCGCATTGGCTCCAGACATAGGCTTTGCGCTGCGGGACGGCAGGTATATAAAATTTGGTATTGAGTTCGCTTACCCATTGAAGGACTAGAGAAGCCGGGACAAGAATAAGTACTTTTTTAACAAGTCCGCGTATCATATATTCTTTAATAATTAATCCTGCTTCAATCGTTTTGCCAAGTCCGACCTCATCGGCAAGAATGGCTTTACCGTGCATGTCCTCAATGACCATTCGTGCTGTTTCAATCTGGTGAGGGTGCAATTTAAGCTGCGGAAGTCGTCTGGGAGCGATCAGTCCATGAAATGAAGGAACGCTACGTTCTTTTTCCGCAAGATAAGCAAGTGAAAAGAGTTCTGATTTTGTCCATGGTCCGTCTTCATTTATTCGTTTGAAAAATTTTTCATGCCAGGTTCTGTCAAATTGGATGAGAGGCTTCATTGAAAACACCTTTATATGTTAAAATTTTGTGAACAAAGTATTGCTAATTTCACTGATAAAATGGTAGGATAACATTGTTAGTATGTACGACAATGGCTTGAGTTAAACGATTATTATTCAATTGAATGGATTGCGGATGACGTTATGGGGAGAGATCGCTTAAATGCGGTCGCCGAAGGAGCAAACAAGCAGTGAATCTCTCAGGCAGACAGGACTCATAATGGACGCACCTCTGGAGAGTGCCACGGGGCTACCAAAGGGGATACCGCCTTTGAGCGATAAACTTTCAGGTATAAGGACAGGGGAGACATGTAAATTGTCTTCTGCTGCCCTTTTTTGTTTCCATTCATTTTATTGTCGGTTAATTCGCAAAATTTTACCTGAGCGGGGGGAACAACGGAATGCCGGACTTGAAAACAACGCCTTTATATGATTATTACAGAAGCCATGATGCGAAACTGATTGACTTTGGCGGTTTCCTATTGCCTGTACAAATTACGGGAATTAAGAACGAGCATGATGCGGTGCGAAACGCAGCGGGTATTTTCGATGTGTCGCATATGGGCGAATTTCTCGTTTATGGTGAGGAAGCAGAAAACTTTCTTCAAAAAATGGTCACGAATGATGTCTCCAAGGCGCGTCCGGGAGATGCGCTTTATACAGCAATGTGTTATGAAAATGGCGGAACGGTCGATGATTTATTGATCTATTGTCTGAATCAAAATAAATACCGACTCGTTGTCAACGCAGCAAACATTGAAAAAGATTTCAACTGGCTCTCTGAACATGCCTCGAAAAAACTAAAACTAATTAATCAATCGGATAAAATAGCGCTGCTCGCTGTGCAAGGACCGCTTGCTATGTCAATTGTTCAAAAAATTACCAATTATGATTTATCAACGATAAAACATTTTAAATTTGCGGACCAGATTCCATTAGAAAATGTAACTTGTTTGGTCTCGAGAACAGGCTATACCGGTGAGGACGGTCTCGAAATCTATTGTTCTTGGGAAAAAGCGACAACGCTATGGAATGCGCTGCTGACCGCCGGCGAAGCGAATGGATTGATTCCGTGCGGATTAGGCGCTCGTGATACGCTGCGCTTCGAAGCGCGTCCGCCATTATATGGACAGGAATTGAGTGCGGCTATTACACCGCTGGAGGCAGGAATTGGTTTTGCCGTGAAAACAGGAAAGACCGAAGACTTTATCGGCAGGGCAGTGTTGAAACAGCAAAAAGATAATGGATTGACACGTAAAATTATTGGTCTTGAAATGATTGACCGCGCGATTCCACGTGCACATTACAGCGTTTATGCAGGTGATACTAAAGTTGGCGAAGTGACGACAGGAACACAGTCTCCGACCCTTGGCAAGAACTTGGGTCTTGCATTAGTCGCTACCGAATGGACTAAATTAGGAACCGTGCTTGATGTAGTTATTCGAGGAAAACGAAAAAAAGCAAAGGTTGTTAAAACACCTTTCTATAAAAGATCCTAGGAGGAAATCAAATGTCAGAGTTTCGCTATCTTCCGGTAACGGAGGAAGATCGCCGGGAAATGCTTGACGTCATTGGCGCTCAATCGGATGAAGATTTATTTTCGGATGTACCGGATAAAATCCGATTTAAAGGGGAATTGAAGCTTGAACCAAAGCTCTCCGAGCCCGAACTGATTCGCTTTTTAACCGGTCTTGCAAAGAAAAATGTGAGCACAAGTGATTATCCATCTTTTTTAGGCGCAGGCATCTATGACCATTATATTCCGTCAGTTGTAGACAGCGTCATCTCGCGCGGTGAATTTTATACGGCGTACACACCCTATCAAGCAGAAGTATCGCAGGGCGAATTGCAAGCAATCTTTGAATTCCAATCGCTCATTTGTGAACTGACCGGCATGGAGGCTGCGAATTCATCGATGTATGACGGCTCGACCTCGCTCGCCGAAGCGGCACTGCTTTCAAGCAATGTAACACGCAACCAGAAAATTATCGTTTCGGAGGCGGTTCATCCTGAATATCGCCAAGTTCTTGCAACCTATGCACATGGACGGAGACTGAAGATTGTCACCGTTCCGGAAAAAGGGGGAAGGACTGATCTTCAAGCGCTTGAAGCCGCAATCGATGATCAAGCGGCATGCGTGATCGTTCAGTACCCGAATTTCTTTGGGCAAATTGAGCCGCTTAAGGAAATCGAAACGATTGCGCATGGCAAAAAGAAGGTAAAACTCATTGTTGCGAGCAATCCGCTCTCACTTGGTTTGCTGATTCCTCCCGGTGCATTCAATGCGGATATTGTGGTCGGTGATTGTCAGCCTCTCGGCATTTCCGAATCGTTCGGCGGACCGCATTGCGGCTATTTCGCGGTATCGAAGAAATTAATACGTAAAGTGCCGGGACGCTTGGTTGGTGAAACAGTCGATGATCAAGGACAGCGTGGTTACGTTTTAACGCTTCAGGCACGCGAACAGCATATTCGTCGCGAGAAAGCAACCTCCAACATCTGCTCCAACCAGGCGTTGAACGCCTTAGCATCGTCTGTTGCCATGAATGCCTTTGGGAAGAAAGGCATTCGCGAATTGGCAGAGCAGAACATCCAAAAAGCACATTACGCCGTAAGGCAGATAAAGGCGGAGGGCATTGCCGTCAGCAATGATCATTCCTCCTATTTCAATGAATTTGTCATTGATTGCGGAAAGCCGGTGTCGGAGGTCAATCATGCGCTTCTGGAGAAGGGAATTATCGGCGGCTATGACTTAGGCGAGTCCTATGGTCAGCATAAAAATAAAATGCTTGTTGCGGTCACTGAAATGCGGTCGAAAGGTGAGATCGATCAATTCGTGGAGTCGTTAGGGGGGATTATCGGTGGATAATCAAAATCAGCCGCTTATTTTCGAACAAAGCAGACAAGGGAGAACGGCCTGTAGCCTACCGGTGCTTGATGTACCAGAAACTCCTTTAGTCGAAATGGTAGGCGAGGATTATATACGCGAAGAAGAGCCGAACTGGCCGGAGGTTTCTGAGCTAGAGTTAGTTCGTCACTACATGGCCTTATCACGCAGGAATTTTGGTGTTGACAATGGTTTCTATCCCTTAGGATCGTGTACGATGAAGTATAATCCTAAAGTGAATGAAGTTGTTGCCCGCCTTGATGGATTGACTCACATCCATCCTTATCAGAATGAAAAATCAGTACAAGGCGCTCTTGAGCTGCTTTATCGTCTTCAGGAAAATCTTCAAGAAATAACGGGCATGGATGCGGTCACGCTGCAGCCGGCAGCAGGTGCACATGGTGAATGGACCGGTTTGATGATTATTCGTGCTTTTCATGAAGCTAATGGCGATACGAAACGTACCAAGGTTATTGTTCCGGATACGGCACATGGCACGAACCCTGCCTCCGCAGCTGTTGCGGGATTCGAACCAGTCACCGTAAAATCTGATCAAAACGGACTTGTTGATTTGGAAGATTTGAAGCGTGTTGCTGATGAAACAACTGCCGCATTAATGCTCACGAATCCAAATACTTTGGGTTTGTTTGAAACACATATACAGGAGATTGCAGAAATTGTTCATGCAGCGGGTGGGAAAGTATATTATGACGGAGCGAATATGAATGCCATTATGGGGGTCACCCGACCCGGAGACATGGGCTATGATGTCGTGCATCTCAATTTGCATAAAACATTTACGGGTCCTCACGGCGGCGGCGGACCAGGATCAGGTCCAGTGGGTGTTAAAACAGAACTGGAACCGTTCCTGCCTAAGCCGCTGATTGTGAAAAAAGAAGACGGCATGTTTGGATTCGATAATGACCGTCCGCAATCCATAGGCCGTGTTAAGGCATTCTACGGGAATTTCGGTATTAATGTTCGCGCTTATGCTTACATTCGTACGATGGGCGGCAAGGGGCTGTTTCAGGTGTCCAAAGATGCTGTTTTAAATGCGAATTATTTGTTAAAAAGACTTTCCGATCATTTTGACACACCATTTAAACAGCTATGCAAGCATGAATTTGTACTTTCGGGAAGCAGACAGAAGAATTTAGGGGTACGTACGCTTGATATGGCAAAACGTCTGCTTGATTTTGGCTATTATCCGCCGACCATTTATTTCCCGCTCCTCGTTGACGAAGCGCTGATGATTGAACCGACGGAGACAGAGTCAAAGGAAACATTGGATGCGTTTGCGGATCATTTGATTGAGATCACAAAAGAAGCTGAGCACACTCCTGAACGTGTTCAAGAAGCGCCGCATCAAACGATGATCGGCCGGCTTGATGAAACACAGGCTGCTCGCCATCCGGTTCTGCGTTATGTAAGACAGTAAAAGGCGTAAGAACAATAAAAAAGCATCTTCTCTTGAAGATGCTTTTTTATGTGACGAAAAACTAAAAAGGTTGTGCTGATCATCTCATCCTTTTTTAATTCGTCCGTTCCATTTCTTGAATCCGCCATCAAGCTGGTACAGATTTGTGTATTTCATTCGCTTAAGAGCTGCCGCTGCGCGAGCACTGCGTGTGCCATTGGTGTCGTACAGATAAATCGGCATATCATGGCGAATCTCGGTATGACGCATTTTCAACTGTGTTAATGGGATGTTCCTTGCGCCAAGAATGTGACCGTTCTTAAATTCATCAGGCTCCCGTACGTCAATTAATTGTGCTTTACGGTAGCCTGCCCGAAAATCGACTTCTGATAATGTAGTGAGATAGCGCCGCTGCATATATCTGGCAATAAAAAAATAACAGAAATATGCGGCAACCATCGCAAGTAAAAAGATCCAACCCATGACTTGTTGTCCTCCTAATTCATTTCAATTTTCATTATAACGATTTGCACCGTTTTATGAAAGCCTTGAAACCGCTTTATTTATTGAATTACAGAACAGGAAGTATTGATTACAGAAGGTATTTCCTTGTTTTTTAAGCGCTGTTATAGTAACATGGGATAGTGAAAATGGGAAGTGGTTAGGGGGAGACACGATGTCGCCTACTCCAAGTATGGAAGACTACATTGAGCGAATTTACTGGTTGATTCAAGATAAAGGCTATGCACGCGTTTCCGATATTGCGGAAGCGTTAGATGTTCATTCTTCGTCCGTGACGAAGATGGTGCAGAAGTTAGATAAAGACCAGTATTTGATTTATGAAAAATACCGTGGATTTGTTTTGACCCCAAAAGGAAAAAAAATGGGCAAACGGCTGGTATACAGACATGAATTACTTGAAGATTTTCTGAAACTGATTGGCGTTCATGAAGAAAATGTCTATAAAGATGTTGAAGGGATTGAGCATCATCTCAGTTGGGACTCCATTGATCGAATCGGGGATGTTGTTCAGTATTTTGAAGAAGATCCGAAACGTGTAAATCAATTGTTTGAAATAAAAGAACGAAGCGATGAAGAAGAATAATCAAGGAGATCGGAAGAATAAAACTTCCGGTCTCTTTTTTGCAGTGCGCTCATTTAATGATAAGTGAGGGGGGATGCGGTGTGTTCATTGATATTGTCTTTTCCGGAGGCGGAGTCAAGGGATTCGCGTTTTCTGGGGCGCTGCAAGTACTGGAAAAATCGGGCTACACATTTAAGCGAACAGCGGGAACTAGTGCCGGTTCTATTGTTGCAGCACTTATTGCTGCCGGTTACACTTCTAAAGACCTGAAAAAAATAATGAGCGAAATGGATACAAATAAGCTGATTGAACCTTCGGCACGTATGCGTTTCCCATTATTCAAGTGGCTTCGTCTGTATTTCAAGATGGGTCTTTTTAAAGGAGATTATCTTGAACGTTGGATTGCCGATTTGCTCAAGGCGAAGGGGATAGAAGAATTCGCCGATCTGCCCAGAGATCGTTTGAAAATTGTCGTTTCGGATGTTACGAAAGCAAGGCTTGTCGTGATTCCCGACGATTTAAAGGATTACGGATTAGATCCGAATCACTTTTCAGTTGCGCGTGCTGTAAGAATGAGCTGTTGTTTGCCTTTCTTTTTTGAACCCGTGCCGCTTTATGATGCAAGCGGAGTGAAATCGCTAATTGTTGACGGAGGCATATTGAGTAATTTTCCATTATGGATTTACAATAAGGAGGATGAACTGCCTGCCAGGCCGTTTCTCGGTTTGCAGATCGTAGACAAAGATTCGGATTTTAAAGAAGCTTTTAAGGTTCGGAATGCAGCAGAGCTCTTTCGTGGCCTCTTTAAAGCAATGCGTGAAGCCCACGATGAGCGAATCATTGAGAAACTAAAAGGGACGAATATTATATGCCTTCCGGTAGATAGGGTGAAAACGAAAGATTTTCAAATATCCGAAGAAGAACGGGAACGCTTGTTTAAAATTGGTGCGAATTATGCACGGAAGTTCCTTGAACAGTGGTCTTATTAACAGAATAGATGAAAAATGGGATCAGCAGAATTCTGCCGATCCCATTGTGTTAAGCCATTAATTAAAAGCGGGAATTGGTGAATGATTATTCACAAACCCCATTTAAAAAAGCAGTCTTTTCTTTTTTTTATTTTTGCGCCCTTCGATGACCGTTAAATGCCCATGATCTTTAGTCGACTGATGTGTAAACGTTTTAAGTGAAGAAGATTCACTCTTAATTACTTTGAATTTTGCCGCGGGATGGATGGTTCGCACCTTGCGACCGATTGAAGTCATTTTCTTCCTTTTGCGTGATTGCCGCAAAGCTCTATTGTAACGTGCCTGATCTCCATTTCCCGTCCATTCGGCGAGACGTCTGAAAAAGAAAAGGCCTACAATAACAATCAGCGCGATAATAATTAACTGGGCAATGATGACACTTTTCTGACTGGGCAAAAACATGGAGAGCAGCCCGAACAGTCCTAGTCCTCCGATTACAAGGAAGGCAACAGAATAGAAAAAGGTTTTCACGGACACTCACCTCCGTTTTTTTAAAGCACCTGCCGCACAAGTGCTTGCTTTTTTTCAATGACTGATTCCCTTCGCCGCATCTCTTCAAACGCATGAATGCCGATTTCAATCTGGTCATCATCAGGCTCTTTCGTTGTCAACAGCTGAACCCACAGCCCTGGATAGCCCAGCCATTTCAGCACAGGTATATGGCGCACTTTATTTGTAAGTCTGAGAATTTCATAGGCCAGCCCAAGGTCAAGAGGAATCAGTGCGATTCGATAAACGAGTCTGAGCCATAACGGTTCGGTCGGAACAAAAAAGTAAAGAAAGATACTGATAATCGCAGTAAAGAGAATAAAGCTTGAACCGCATCTGTAATGAAGTCTTGAGTGCCGGCGCACATTTGCAACAGTCAGTTCGTCGCCGCTTTCAAATGTATTAATTACTTTATGCTCCGCTCCATGATATTGAAACAGCCTTTTCATAATCGGCGTTAATGAAACAAAATAAACATAGCCGACAAGAAGTAAAATTTTGAAGAAACCTTCAAGCAGTACCTGAGCAATATCACCGGAAATAATTGGTTCGAATAAATTCGCAATGAACGCAGGGACGAGCGTAAAAATAAACTTAGCAAAAAGAAATGAAATAATGCCCAATGCTGTAAGGCCGATTACAGTTTCTAGATGAAATCCTTTCTTAGGTTCCTCACTCGCGTCGATTTTTGCGTCCGGATCTTCATCAAAGACCTCCGAAGCATAGTTCAGATGCTTTGTGCCGAGAGCACTCGCTTCAATAATGGCCACAATTCCTCGGATAACAGGAACTTTGCGGAAAAGTGCGAGGGATTGAATTTCTTTTTTTGGTGCTTCAAAGTAAGTAACCGATTGATCCCTTCGCCGCACGGCCGTCACGGTTGTGTATTTGCCGCCCATCATCACACCTTCAATAACCGCTTGCCCGCCATATATAGGAAGAATTTTTTCCATTAACTAATCAGCCCGATTCTAATCAATAATTTTATATCTCTATACTTATTCTTATTCTACCCGAATTTACTTAAAACCTCTAGATCTGTGCAGCTATCTGTTCATAGTTTTCTAGTTGAGAACTTATTTCCGACGGTAGAACGAACTTTTTTGCCATATAAGTACATGGATTGTATCGAGTTGGGCATAATGAAGCGCATGAACTAGGATTATAAGAGGGAATAATTAAATCATGGTTAGACATAAAAAAAAGATAAAGGGAAAGAAAAAAAATAAATTATCGAAATCAATCGGACGTACGGCGATTACCGGTTTGTTCGGGGGCATGTTTTGGTCCGCGATGGGGCTCATCTGTTATTTGTTAAATTTCAGCATAGTTGGTCCGTCTTTATTATTTGCACCGCTTACCTTTTGGAAATGGAGAAATGAAATTGGCGGGCAACTTATAGCTATTACCGGGATCGGTGTCATTTCTATTCTCATTGCTTTAATTTATATGCTGCTATTCAGCAAAATAAAATCAATTTGGTTTTCAATTGGTTTCGGCCTTCTATTATGGGGATGTGTCTTTTTCCTTTGTCAGCCATTTCTTAACGGTTTACCGTATTTGACGAGGTTGGATAGGAACACATTGACAACGACACTATGCTTGTACGCGCTCTATGGTCTGTTTATCGGCTACTCTATTTCTTTTGATTTTGAGGAAAATTCAAAGGGGAGCAACTATTCAAATCAGTGATGCTGTGGTAAAATGTCTAAAGTGAATTTTGTCTGCGCACCGTTCATCGATGCGAGCGGGAAAATCCTTGTTAGAGCGCTTTTCAATGCATTTTTTCCTGAATAAGGGAATGAATGCTTTTTTCATGGGTGTGGGCATGAGCGTTTTCAGACATTGTTTTTCATTATTTAAAATGAGTGACGGGGACGGTCCCCATAGCAACAAGTGGCGCATTTAAAGGAGGAAGCTTATGATTTCTGTAAACGATTTTAAAACAGGTCTGACAATTGAGGTTGACGGAGATATCCTTTCCGTTATCGAATTTCAGCATGTAAAGCCGGGAAAGGGCGCTGCATTTGTGCGTTCGAAATTAAGAAACCTTCGTACCGGAGCGATTCAGGAAAAAACATTCCGCGGCGGCGAAAAAGTAAATCCCGCACGTATTGAGAATCGCAAGATGCAGTATTTATATTCGAGCGGATCAACTTATACATTCATGGACATGGAATCTTATGAACAACTCGATTTGGATGCAAGTCAAATTTCGGATCAACTGAACTTCTTGAAGGAAAACATGGAATGCAATATTCAATCCTATCAAGGTGAAACGCTTGGTGTTGCGCTGCCTAATACGGTTGTTCTTGAAGTTGTCGAGACAGAACCGGGAATCAAAGGCGATACGGCTTCAGGCGGTTCAAAACCTGCAAAACTTGAAACCGGTTATGTTGTCAGTGTTCCGTTCTTCGTCAATGAAGGGGACAAATTGGTCATTGATACTCGTTCAGGACTTTATGTTTCCCGGGCATAATTAGTTTAGGCAAATACTTAAAAAAGTGGCTTCTTCGGAAGCTGCTTTTTTTATATTAAGCAATGTTAAACACTAAGCTAGTACTAACAACGTTAAAAAGTTTTCTCATTCGCCGCTCCAATTGATGCAAATACGTATCTCCTTTTTTATTCCTCAAACTCATGCGCCTTTTCCCTATGGTTCCCGTGTTAATCTAGGCTGAAGCAAGCATATTGTGTACAAGCCGGCATATATTTTGAGAAGAACTATAGAACTGTTCAGCAGTCTTTATCCGAGGTGATTCTTTTGAACGAGATTCTGCCCTATCTTCCTGAATCATTCCAGCAAATCATTCTTCGGATGCCTGAAAAAGAACGCAGCATGCTTGAGGAAATACGCTGTCGTACAGATCGGCCATTAGAGTTGATCGTATCCGGAAGTCAATGGGTGCCGGGTGACAATACAAGAATGCCGACTTTCAGCAGGGAGCAGGCACGCCAACTGCTTCAGAAAATAGGAAAATATTCATTGTACACACTTGAAGAGGAATTGAAACGCGGTTACGTAACCATTCAAGGCGGACATCGAATTGGGCTGGCCGGGCGCGTAATCACGGAACATGGCCATGTGCTCCGTTTGCGGGATGTAACTTTTTTCAATATTCGTCTTGCGAAACAGAAAATTGGTGCCGCACTTCCCCTAGTACCTTTTCTTTACAGCCATCGGCGCTGGTTTAATACACTGTTAATCGGAGCACCTCAAACGGGTAAAACGACAATGCTCAGAGACTTGGCACGTCTTGTAAGTGAGGGTATTGAGGAACGTTACATTGCGTCCCGGAAGACAGCCATTGTTGATGAACGCTCTGAAATTGCCGGTTGCGTGAACGGTGTTCCTCAGAATCGGTTAGGCATACGTACCGATGTAATGGATGCGTGTCCGAAGGCTGAAGGAATGATGATGATGATTCGATCAATGAGTCCAGAAGTACTTATTGTCGATGAAATTGGCGGATCTGATGACACAGCCGCTTTGTTTGAAGCGTTAAATGCCGGTGTGACCGTTATGGCGACCGCCCACGGCTTCACGTTTGATCAGCTCTCGCAGCGGCCGTCCATTCGACCATTAGTCAATGCCCAGCTATTTGATCGCTATGTGGTTCTGTCGCGTAGGAATTATTCAAATCAGGCGGGCTGTCGGTTAACGATACTTGATCAATTGGGTCGGAAAATGTCTGCAACAGAGGGGATCTGGCAGTGATAAAAATGATCGGATCGCTTCTTATTTTATTTGCGTCGACTGCGGCTGGACTGCTTCTTGCGAGACGATTCCGAGACAGACCAAGAGAAATCAGACAATGGCGATCCGCTCTTCAATCCATTGAAGCAGAAATCATTTATGGACGTGTTCCAGTCGATCAATTGGCAGAAGACCTCTCCAGACAAATGCCGGAGCCATTGAACGTTTTTTTTACTTTACTTCGCGACCAGCTTCGCATAAAAAGGTTACCGCTTCAGGAGGCCTGGATTAACTCTGTGGAACAATTTTGGCCAAGCACATCAATGAAGGTTCCGGAAAAAGAAATTATTCTTCAGTTTGGTACAACGCTTGGAACCGAAGACGCAGACAATCAAAAGAAACATATTCAGCTTGCTCTAGCACATTTAGAGCGTGAGGAATCCAACGCGCGTCAGTCTCAACAATCAAATGAGAAAATGATGCGAAGTCTGGGCTTTTTAACGGGCATACTGGTTATTCTTTTATTCATATGAGCGACATCAAATGCCGAGTTTCTAGGAACAATGATCGCACAACTACCTTACGAACCTACACCCTAAGTCTGTGAATGATTTTAGGCAACTTGATTTTCTAGCTTCTTTTGTTGGTTAGCGTCTTAATGAATTGATTATAGAACGTAGGGTTACTTTTACGGATGAGGTCGCCCGAGATACCGATTCATCTCGGTAATCTATTATCGAGCTTTCTCAGTTATCGATCTGTCTTTGGTTGAGGGGAGAGGGGGGGTTCTCAGTGTCATTAGATGTGAATACAATCTTTCAAATAGCTGGTATCGGCATCATCGTTGCTATGATTCAAACGGTTTTGAAACAGATGGGCAAAGATGATTGGGCGCAGTGGGTCACTCTAATCGGATTTATTGTGATTCTCTATATGGCCGCGACACTCATTGATGATCTCTTTGAAAAAATACGTCAAGTATTTCTCTATATGTAGAGAGGAACGGGCCAATGGATATTCTTCAGATCGTCGGCTTGGGACTGGCTGTCACCTTTCTTGCACTTATCTTAAAAGAGAAAAATCAAGTATTCGCACTGATCGTATCACTTGTCGCCGGTGTATTCATTCTGCTTATGATGGTCGATCAAATTCGTCTGGTTATGGATATGCTGAACAACATGGCGCAAAACGCACATTTGAATAATGTCTATGTCGCGACGATTCTTAAAATTATCGGCATTGCTTATATTTCCGAATTTGGTGCGCAAATTGCTAAAGATGCGGGACAGAACTCGATTGCCGGTAAAATTGAACTGGCCGGCAAACTGATTATTCTCGTCATGGCGATCCCTATACTGACCGCCATCGTCGACACGGTGATGCATCTAATGCCGCAAATGGGAGGTGGTTGAGTTGTCACTTGTCTTGAAAAAAAGAGGTGGTCGCAGTCGTATTCTTTTTATCATGATGATTACCTTTTTTCTTGTGCTTTGCCTGGACAAGCCTGCTTATGCCGACCAATCCGATCAAGCAATCAATAAATGGTCGGATCAACAGCTGGATAAGATTGATACGACTCAAATCGAAGCGTACTGGAATAAGGTTGTTACCGATTATGGCGGCTTTTTGCCTGAAACAGAGCCTGATTTTAAAAACTTTGTGCATTCAAACAAGCAAAATTTTTTTAAAAAACTCATTAATGGCGCTGTTGACTATTTTTTACATGAGCTTGTTGTAAGCAGCAAGCTGCTTGGCACATTAATTCTACTCACGGTGTTTTCCACATTGCTGCAAACAATTCAATCAGCCTTTGAACATAAAGCAGTTTCTAAGATTGCTTATCTTGTCATTACGTTAGTTCTGGTGATCTTGCTTCTTAACAGTTTCCGACTTGCTATCGGTTATACGAATGATACCGTGAGCGCCATGAGCCAATTTCTTGTCGCACTCATTCCACTCATCTTTGCCTTGACTGCTGCCACCGGCGGGATTGCTTCGGTCGCCTTTTTTCACCCGCTCGTGATTTTTCTTGTGAATGCGTCAGGTTGGCTGATTTCATCATTTGTCCTCCCATTGCTTGTTATGTCTGCATTGCTCGCAATTGTGAGTACTCTTTCGGACCATTACAAACTCACGAGGTTGAGTGAACTACTCAAAAATGTGGCGCTTTTCACTTTAGCGGGCTTTTTTGCCATATTTCTTGGTGTCATATCCGTTCAGGGAGCTGCAACTTCCATATCTGATGGATTGATGGTGAAATCAGCCAAATTTTTTACAGGAAATTTCATTCCGGTTGTCGGCAGGATGTTTACGGAAGCCGCTGACACAGTGATGGGCGCATCAGTGCTTCTCAAGAATACAATCGGAATTGCAGGACTATTGATCTTAATTTGTATCACTGTTTTTCCACTGTTAAAAATAGTGTCTCTTGCCTTTATTTATAATTTGGCGGCTGCGGTTCTGCAACCGCTTGGCGGCGGTCCGGTCATTGACTGTTTGGTCATCATGGCTAAAAGCGCCTTTTATTTATTTGCATCGCTTGCTGTCGTCTCACTCATGTTCTTTCTTGCGATTACCATCATCGTTGCTTCCGGAAATCTCTCGCTGATGGTGCGATAGGGGGTGCAATTGTGAGTTATCTCATCAACTGGGTGTCGGAAATTGTTTTGATTGTCCTTTTTGCTGTCATTCTTGAATTGCTCGTACCGTCGGGAGCATTTCAGAAATATATCAAATTTGTCATTGGTCTTGTGCTGATTGTTGCGCTTATGGATCCGGTCATCCGCCTGTTTCAGGTGGATCCGAGCAGCCTGCTTCAAGGGCTTAAATCGGAGCAACATGATGCACCGATAAAAAGTGAGACAGCTCGTCAAAAAAATGAAATACAAAAGGCCCAAGCTGCATATATTCAAGAACAAGTGGCTGTCCGTATGAAAAATCAAGTAAAGGAGGAGTTGAATGAGAAATACGGATTGCAGATCACAAAATTGGCATTATCAGCTCAAAAAGTTGTTGGACAAGAACTGTCATTGGATAAGGTTACAGTCACCGTCGGAAAATCGGAACAAAACCATCGTCGTCAAGAATCCGGAATTCGGACCATTCAACCCGTTAAAAATGTATCCATCGACTTAGGGAAAAACGATTCAGAAAAAAACAAGGTACATGAATCCGATGAGATGAAAAGCGTCCGCTCCTTCCTTGCCAAACGATGGGAACTCAATCAGAGACTCATCAAAGTAAATCGTGAAGGAGGGAAGAAGAGCCAGTGAAAAGATGGATTGAGAGTATATCCCGGTTGTTTCTCAGTGGAAAGGACAAAAACGGGAATCCTGTTAAGAATACAAAAGGGGCTTTGATAAAACTGACGATGCTTGCGCTGGTTGGCATGGCGCTTCTGGCGGCAAATCATTATTCTACCGGAAGTCAGGCAGGTCAAAAGCTTGCAACCAAACAGACGTTCAGTACGAAAGATTCAAAGACTCTTTCGGATATTAAGACAGGCAGTCAGCAGGGCTCAATGACATCAATTGAAAAATATGAAAGCTATGTGAATCAAAATCTAAAAAATATATTAGAACAGATTCGCGGTGTATCGAATGTATCCGTTATGGTGACCTTTTCTTCAACTGAAAAAAAAATCTATCAAAACAACACCAAAATTCAGGATAACCAAACGAGCGAGACCGACCAAAAAGGCGGAAAACGTGTGGTCAGTCAAAAAGATGAGGATACGGAGGTGGTCATGATTGATCAAAACGGCAGTAAAATTCCTGTAGTCATTGGTAAAGAACAACCGACTGTCCGCGGCGTTATCGTCGTCGCTCAAGGTGCACAGCAGCCTACTGTTAAGGTACAAATTATGGATGCGGTCGCAACTGTTTTGGACATTCCTTCATATAAGGTAAAGGTACTGGAAAAAAATGAATGAGGAGGCAATAACATGATCAAGAAACAAACTGTTTGGCTACTGACTATGCTTAGTTTAATCGTTGTATTATCGGTGTACGCGTTATCCTCTCCAGGAAGCAATTCAGGGCAGGATGGGCAGTCAGCCGCCGAAAAAGCTAAACCCGCAGCAGCGGATGTGAAAACGGGAAAAACGGTAGCAACTACTGTCGCAGCGACAAAATTAGCAGATATAGAATTGAGTAAAAATGATGAACGCGCACAATTGGAAAAAAAGTATGAAAATGTGATTGCGTCAAAAAACAGTTCCGCAAAGGAAGTGAGTGCGGCATATGACGCGATGGCGAACCTGAAAACATTGGCGGATAATGAAACGATGCTTGAAGATGTCGTTCAATCAAAAGGTTTTAAAAACAGTGTTGTAAAAACAAGCGGAAGTCAAGTACAAATTTTTGTTGATTCAAAAAAATTAACAGATAAACAAGCAAATCAGCTGATTCAGCTTGCTAATGAATATCTTGGTACAGGCAGAGTTGTCAGTGTTACCTACGCATTGAATGAGAAGTAAAAAGAAAATCCATTTTTTGAAGATTTTTTGAACAAAATTAGGTAGAATAGAAACTGTTGCAATTTCCTGCGACAGTTTTTTTGCGTGATCCGAAACATTTCATACAAGTTCTTCGTAGAACTTAAAGGCTGTCGTTCCCGGAAAATGAGTAAAATTAAAATAAATTTCCCAAACAAACTACCTTAAGTTCATTTATTGAAACAGGAATGATATGGATGATATGCTATAATTGAGAACAAAGGTACGGGACAAAGGAGTGCTGGATTTGCTAAGTATTGAAGACATTAAAGCATTAATAAAGGAGATGGATTCATCTTCAATAAGTGAGCTGAAATTTGAAGCAGAGGATGCAAAGCTTACCTTAAAAAAGGCTGAAGCATTCGCAGGAAAAGCAGTCGTCCAAGCTGCTGTACCGCAGGTGGCAGATATACAGCCAGCAGCCCAACCGGAAGCTCATGCAGCTGCGCATGCAAACCATGCAACAACAGATGAGAGTATGGATGATTCCTCACTGCACAAGATTACGGCTCCGATGGTCGGAACCTTCTACTCTTCTTCGTCCCCTGATTCAGGAGCCTTCGTCAAGAAGGGTTCGAAAGTAGACAAGAAAACGGTCGTTTGCATTATTGAAGCCATGAAACTCTTTAATGAGATCGAAGCGGAATGCAAGGGAACCATTGTTGATGTTCTCGCAGAGGACGGACAGCTTGTTGAATATGGTCAGCCATTATTTCTGGTTAAGGAAGATTAAGGAGTTCATTATTTATGATAAAAAAAGTTTTAGTAGCGAATAGAGGAGAGATCGCGGTTAGGATTATCCGCGCATGTAAAGAATTAGACGTAGAAACGGTCGCAATTTATTCCCAAGCGGATAAGGATGCACTTCATGTTCAACTGGCTGATGAAGCCTATTGCATCGGACCAAATGCACCGAAGGACAGCTATCTGAGTTATACGAACATGATCAGTGTAGCAACGTTGACGGGCTGCGATGCTGTTCATCCCGGTTACGGCTTTCTTTCCGAAAATGCTGATTTTGCTGAAATGTGCGAGGAATGCAACCTTAAGTTTATTGGTCCTACCTCTGAAGCAATCAGCAAAATGGGGATTAAGGATATTGCCAAACAAACTATGAAAAATGCGGGAGTGCCCGTTGTTCCTGGTTCTAATGGAGTAATCAGCAGTATTGAGGACGGGATGAAAATCGCCAATGATATCGGTTATCCTGTCCTAATTAAAGCAACAGCCGGCGGTGGCGGAAAGGGCATCCGTGTTGCCCAGGATGAGGAAGAATTACGACACGGCATCACAATTACGCAGCAGGAAGCAGACACATCCTTTGGCAACTCAGGGGTATATATTGAGAAATATATTGAAGATTTTCGTCATGTGGAAATTCAGATACTCGCCGATACTCAGGGGAATGTGATTCATCTTGGCGAGCGAGATTGTACGATCCAAAGACGTCTGCAAAAATTATTGGAGGAATCACCTTCACCTGCACTTAATGAAGCAAAGCGCCGAGAGATGGGGGATGCAGCTGTTCGTGCCGCCCGCGCCGTTCATTATCGTGGTGCCGGTACCATTGAATTTATTTATGAGCCCAATGGTTCGTTTTATTTCATGGAAATGAATACGAGAATTCAAGTGGAACATGGTGTTACGGAGGCGGTGACCGGTTTGGATCTTGTGAAAGAACAGATTCGAATTGCTTCTGGCGAACCCTTATCGGTAAAACAAGAGGATATTTATCTGCGTGGTCATGCGATTGAATGCCGGATTAATGCTGAAGACTCTGAAAAGAATTTCATGCCGTCATGCGGACGCGTGGAAACCTACCTTGCCCCCGGAGGACCTGGGGTGCGCGTGGATTCAGCGGTTTATCAAGGCTATTTTATTCCGCCGTACTACGACTCAATGGTATCAAAAGTAATTGCCTATGGAAAAACAAGAGAAGATGCGATTGCGATTATGCGCCGCGCACTTGGGGAATATGTGATTGAGGGAATTAAAACAACGATTCCCTTTCATCTTCAATTGCTGCAGCATCCGGTCTTCGAGAGTGGTGCATTCAATACTAAATTCTTGAAAAAATACCCGCTTAACGAACAAAGCTAATCATGGAGGTGTGACATTCATGCCCGAAAACGAAAATCGTTCAATAGAAGTTGAGGAACAACAGGAGGATCTAGGCAGAATCGAAATTTCTCCTGAGGTTATTGAGGTCATTGCGAGTCTTGCCGCAGTTGAAATTGTCGGGGTCAGTGATTTGCATGGTAATTTTGCTTCAGGAATGGTTGAGAAGCTGAGCGGCCGCAACTATCGAAAAGGTGTCAAAGTTGACTTGACCGATGACGGTATTATCATCGATGTTCAGCTGACGATGAATTACGGTGTCTCTATACCTGATGTCGCTGAGAAGGTGCAGGATAATATTGTACAGACATTGAAACGGATGACAGCGCTAGATGTTCATGAAATTAACATTCATGTTGTCGGCGTTCGTTTCGATCACAAAGAAAAGACTGATTCCGAGATCGATTAAGAAGCAAAGGACAAGAGCTTTCCCTTTGCTTCTTTACATGTCCTGTGAACGATGAAAGCCGGGAGCAACGCGTGATACGTTGTTTCGTTACTCTAAAGAGAGTCAGTATTAAGTGAAAGGGAGTCAGTAATGAACCGAAGAGAAGCACGCAAAATGGCGCTCCAAGCCTTGTTTCAGATGACGCTCAGCAAAACAGACCGAGCGACAGCACTTGGAGCTGTCAACGAAAGTGGACAGCCCATTGATTCATTTGTGAATCGTTTATTGGATCAAACCTTGAATAATGAAAAGGAAATAGATCAATTGATCAGCAAACATCTGCAAAATTGGTCACTGGATCGCGTTGGGAATATCGACAAAACAATTTTAAGAATTGCGGTATGCGAAATTCTCTATTTTGATGACATTCCAATCACTGTTTCGGTAAATGAAGCAGTCGAGTTATGTAAAATTTATAGTGATGAACAAACAAGAAAGTTTGTGAACGGCGTATTATCTGGTATTTCCAAGGAAATTGAAACGAAA
Source organism: Sporolactobacillus shoreicorticis (assembly GCF_024125445.1). Lineage (GTDB taxonomy): Bacteria > Bacillota > Bacilli > Bacillales > Sporolactobacillaceae > Sporolactobacillus > Sporolactobacillus shoreicorticis. The sequence goes on from NZ_JAMXWM010000014.1 coordinate 50,465, forward strand.
AGTCTATAATCTCAGAAGGATGGTTGAATGATGGGTGCACAACGAATTGATGGGAAATTGATTGCTGCTGAAAAAAAACAAGCGATGAAATCTCAGATTGAGTCGATGAAACAGCAAGGATATGTTCCTGGACTCGCTGTTATTCTTGTGGGAGAAGACCCTGCATCCATGTCCTATGTAAAAGGAAAAATTCGTGACTGCAAAGAAGTTGGCATTTATTCTGAACTAATTCGTTTTTCCGAAACAGTAACAGAAAAACAGGTGCTGGATGAGATAGGCAAGCTCAATGAGAATGATGAAATACATGGGCTTTTAGTTCAGTTACCACTCCCAGATCATATTTCTGAGCAAAAAGTTATTCAGACGATCAGTCCTGAAAAAGATGTTGACGGCTTTCATCCGATCAATGTCGGCAGATTGGTTACGAAGCAAGAGGGGTTTGTTTCATGCACGCCGGCAGGCATTATTGAAATGCTGAAGGCAATTAATGTTCCGATATCCGGAAAACATGTTGTTATTGTCGGCCGAAGCAATATAGTCGGAAAGCCTGCTGCAATGCTTTTCTTAAATCATGACGCAACGGTAACGGTTTGCCATTCGAAGACAGAGTCTCTTTCAGAGTACACGAAACAGGCAGACATCCTAGTTGCTGCAGCAGGAAGAGAGGCACTCATTCACGCCAATGATATTAAGCCCGGTGCGGTTGTCATTGATGTCGGTATGAACCGCAGCGGTTCAGGAAAACTGGTTGGTGACGTAGTATTTGATGAGGTAAAGGAAAAAGCAAGCTACATTACACCGGTTCCCGGCGGTGTCGGACCGATGACCCGAGTGATGCTTCTCGAAAACACATTAATTGCTGCAATGCGTCAAAATAAAAAGGCGGGTAGGCAGTAATGGAAAATGATCGATATATTAGCGTTACTAAACTGACTCGATATATTAAACAATTAATGGAGACCGATGGAAATCTGCAAAATATCTGGCTGCGCGGTGAGATATCAAATTTTAAACGACATTCTAGGGGCCATCTATACTTAACGATTAAAGATAAAAATTCAAGAATACGTGCGGTCATGTTTGCAGGCAACGCGCGCCAATTAGCCTTTGAACCAAAAGACGGTATGAAGGTTCTCGTTCAGGGCTCGGTTGCGCTTTATGAACCATACGGTGAATATCAGATTTATATTCGCGAGATGCAGCAAGATGGGTTGGGGAAGCTTTATCTTGCCTATGAAGCGTTGAAAAAAAAGCTTCAAGATAAAGGAATGTTCGATTCCTCATTAAAGAAACGTATCCCTGAGGTTCCCTATGAGGTAGGCATTATCACCTCAACAACCGGAGCTGCTATTCGTGATCTGTTTACGACGATTAAACGAAGGTTTCCCGCAGCAAGAATTACTGTGTTTCCAGTACTTGTTCAAGGTGTGGAAGCCGCTCCTTCTATTGCATCTGCAATAAATCAGGCGAATCAAGTGCGTGAGCTTGATGTACTGATTGTCGGCCGCGGAGGCGGTTCAATTGAGGATCTATGGGCATTTAATGAAGAAATCGTTGCTGATGCAATCTTTAAATCACGGATTCCGGTCATTTCTGCAGTCGGGCACGAAACAGATTTTACCATAGCGGATTTTGTTGCAGATAAACGTGCACCGACGCCTACGGCAGCAGGTGAATTTGCTGTTCCGAATCGTGATGATTTGGAACGGAGAATGAATCAATCTGTTTCACAATTGGTCCAGGCGTTAGCCGGTAAACTGCGCGAAGAAAGACTGCGTCTGCATCGGCTGCAGCAGTCTTACGCTTTCCGCTACCCGGGGCAGCTCATTCTGCAAAAAGAGCAAGAATGCGACAGGCTGATCGAGCGTTTGAACAACGCGGCAGCCGGACAGCTTCTTCGAAAACGGGAACGTGTTACAATGATTGACCGTTTATTAGGTCAGAGCGGACCGCAGCAGTTAGTCGCAAGAGCACAACGTTCCCTAGATGATCGACAGCAGCAGTTAGTACGAGCTTTCAAGGTCTTACGTAAAGAAAGGGGAGCGTACTTTGAAAAGCTGGTTGCTCAGCTGAACGGCTTAAGTCCACTTAAGATTATGAGCCGCGGCTATGGACTGGCATTTAACGAAAAAGATCAATTAATTAAATCGGTACGCGAGATAGCACCTGGTGATATGTTTAATCTTAAGCTGCATGACGGAAATATAGATTGTCAGGTTTGGGGCATAGAGGAGGCGGATGAACATGTGTGATTCGATGAATAAAAATGAGAAGGAACCCGTTTTTGAGGAAGCGATGGATCAGCTGGAGCAAATTGTGAAGCAGTTGGAAGAAAATGATGTACCTCTCGAAAAGGCGATCGGACTTTTTCAAGAAGGTATGGCGCTCTCAAAGCTGTGCCATGACAAGCTTGAAAAGGTCGAAAAGAAGATCGATCAGCTCATCGGACCGAATGGTGAAACAAAACCTTTCTCGGTTCAAGGAGATGATGAACAATGAATCAAATGCTGAAGGCCTATATGGCGAACAAAAAAGCATGGTTTGAAGCAGAGCTTCCCATGCTTTTTCAAAATGCGGCTATTACACCGAAGTTAAAACAGGCAATGCTCTATTCATTGGAGGCGGGAGGAAAAAGAATCCGTCCGATATTGCTTTTTGCTACATTGCATTCATTGGGGAAAGCGGAAGATAATGGCTTAAGTACGGCACTTGGTTTGGAAATGATACATACGTATTCGTTGATCCATGATGATCTTCCGGCAATGGATAATGATCGCTTAAGACGAGGAAAGCCAACAAATCACTGCGTTTTTGGTGAAAGCACAGCTATTTTAGCCGGTGACGGTTTATTAACCGCAGCCTTTCAATTGATTGCGAATGATCCGTTCATTGATGAGAACACTAGAATTAAGCTTGTTTATTTGCTTGCAAAGGCTGCCGGACCGGAGGGAATGGTTGGCGGCCAGCAAGACGATCTTCAAGCAGAAGAAAAAAAGATAAATCTAAATGAACTCATGTCTATTCACAAAAGAAAAACAGGACGACTGATCCGATTTCCTGTAGAAGCCGCTGCTGTCATTGCAAAAGTAGACAAAAAGAAAAAGCAGACATTAGTTTTGTATGCGGAACATCTTGGACTCGCCTTTCAGATTGGTGATGATATTCTTGATCTTACCGGCGAAGAAAAGGCACTTGGAAAGCCTGTTGGCAGTGATATTGCCAATCATAAAAACACATATGTCAGCCTTCTCGGTACGAACGGGGCTAAAGAAAAACTTGAACAGGAAGTAAATGCATCGCTTGCTGAACTTAGAAAAATTGGACTTGAAAATGGTTTGCTCTCCGATCTTGCAAGCTATTTGCTCCATCGTACCTATTGATATTAATGGAACAAAGTTTGAGCGTTTGTCGGATTTGTGATAAACTTAAATGCGATAAATTGATGGTGCAGTATTCTAGTCACTCTACTTTACTTGAAGACGGGGCTAAAAATCCGTCAAAGGGCACATCGATGAAGTTCCTGGTGCCGGCTTAAGGCGCCCAGCTTTGGGCTTGTGCTGGGAGTAAAGGGCGTAGGGCGATCCGCAACGGCATGTGGGCGAAGACCCTGCGCCCGTGGAGACACGTACGTTGTTTGCTTTAAATAGCTATGACTATGTGGAAAACCTGTTTCGTAAGTACTTAATCATTAAGGAAAAGCGAACAGCGTAGCCTGCCTTGAGTGGGAAAGAGGGGATGGTCGGTGCATAACCTTGAACTACTTGGCCGGTATGATAAGGGGCACCTTCCTGAAATCAATTCTGCAAAAGAGGCTAGAGTAAAGTTTCAAGAGTGCTTGAGGAAATCTCCTAGACTGTCTGCAGATCTGCAGCATTTGAAAAGGATTATGGTGCGGTCTGAGTGGCGTTCCAGTTCGATGTGCGGCGACGGCATCGGCCAAGTTTTAATAGGAAACTGCCTGCTTGGCAACAACAGGTAACTTGGCGGGAAAACCTACTGGACCTAAGCCGCAATGTTTACTTTTCAAATGACCTCGCTACATAATTCATACCGCATAGAAATAAGATATTTTTTAAGGATGTGAAACGTCCATTTTGCAGTTAATTGTGTCAGGATGGAATACACATGAAAAATGAGCTTAAAAAAGCATTAAAATGGGCGGTACCCTTAGCTGTTATCACGTTTGTGCTAGCGGCTATTTTTTCAATTGTTTCGACTGCTGTACTTAGTAATGCTAATGTCATCAGCGGTACTATTGTCGTTCTTGTTATTATTCTTATTGCCCTTTTCTTTGATATAATCGGTGTTGCTTCCACGGCTTCCAGTGAGGCCCCCTTTCATGCAATCGCATCAAAAGGTATGAAAGGTGCAAAATACTCGGTTTGGTTGACAAAAAATGCCGACCGGGTTAATACCTTTTGCACTGATGTTATTGGTGATGCAAGCGCTATAATCAGCGGTACAGCTGCGTCCGTTGTTGTAGTAGAAATGATGGCGCTGCTCGTTTACAATAAAAGCGGGGTTGTTGAGTATATTATCTCTGTGATTGTGACGAGCTGCGTTGCAGCACTGACTGTTTTTGTGAAAGCACTTGGCAAAGGATTTGCTATTAAAAATTCAACGAAAATCATTTACAGAGTCGGCTATGTCATGTACTTTACCGAAGCTCGTTTGCACATTCCGATCCTTAAGATTCTTGATACAAAGAAAAAAAGAGTAAGAAGAGAAAATCGGTAAAAAAGGATGGGTGACATTTATGGACGTTTCAAAAATAAAGAATCCACAATTTCTAAAAAAAATGTCCGTCAGTCAAATGAACGAACTCGCCGGCGATATCCGCTCTTTTCTTATTAAGAAGCTGTCAAAAACCGGGGGGCATCTTGCGCCGAATCTTGGCGTGGTTGAGCTGACACTTGCGCTTCATAAAGTGTTTAACAGTCCAAAAGACAAATTATTGTGGGATGTGGGGCACCAGTCCTATGTGCATAAGATCCTGACCGGAAGAGGAGACCGTTTTGATTCGCTGAGACAATATAAAGGATTGTGTGGTTTTCCTAAACGAAGTGAGAGTGAGCATGACGTTTGGGAAGCAGGACACAGTTCAACGTCTCTTTCTGCTGCGCTAGGTATGGCTGTTGCCCGGGACCTGAAACACGAAAATTTCGAAGTCGTCGCAGTTATTGGCGATGGTGCATTGACAGGAGGAATGGCGCTGGAAGCGCTGAATGATATTGGCCATCAGAATAGAAATATGATCATTATTCTGAATGACAATGAAATGTCGATTGCGCCTAATGTCGGTGCACTTCACAATATGCTGAATCGAATCCGCTCGGCGAATAAATACAATAAGGCCAAAGAAGATCTTGAATATCTTATGAAGAAGATTCCGGCGTTTGGCGGCAAAATTGCTTCAGCAGCCGAGCGTTTAAAAGATCGGCTGAAATACTTGCTTGTATCCGGCGTGTTCTTTGAAGAATTGGGGATTACTTATCTTGGTCCGGTGGACGGACATAATTTGAGTGCACTCATGGACAGCTTTAACTACGCCATTAAGAAAAAAGGGCCGGTTATTATTCATGTTCTGACCCAGAAAGGCAGGGGTTATAAACCTGCGGAGTTAGATGAAGTCGGTACATGGCATGGGACTGGACCTTATAAAATAGAATCTGGAGCATTCATCAAACCGATTGCGGCAGCACCGGCTTACAGTAAAGTCGTCAATGATACCTTGCAGGAGCTCGCACGCGAAGACAAGCGAATTGTTGTTATTTCGCCCGCTATGGTTGTCGGTTCCAAGCTAGAAGGGTTTGGCAAAGAATTCCCTGATCGCTTGTTTGATGTTGGCATCGCCGAACAGCATGCGGCGACTTTCGCTGCGGGCTTGGCGACACAAAAAATGAAACCCGTATTAGTTATCTATTCAACGTTTATGCAGCGTGCTTACGATCAAATTTTACATGATATTTGCAGACAAAATTTAAATGTTGTGATTGCTGTGGATCGGGCCGGTTTGGTCGGCGCAGATGGGGAGACACATCAAGGTGTCTTTGACATCGGCTTTCTGCGTAGCTTGCCTAATCTAACCATTATGATGGGTAAAGATGAGAATGAACTGAGAAACATGATTTATACGGCAATAAACGATAATCAAGGACCAATCGCTGTTCGTTATCCACGCGGAAATGGCATCGGAGTGGCAATGAACTCGCCTTTACATGAGCTCTCGATTGGTTCCTGGGAAGTTATCCGCGACGGCCGTGACGTAACGGTGCTGGCGTTCGGTCCAATGCTGCAAATTGCGTTGAAAGCGGCGAAGCAGCTTGAGACGGATGGTATCCAAGTACAAATTGTTAACGCACGCTTTATAAAACCGCTTGACAGTAAGATGTTATCTGAGCTTGCGGCACATGGCAGACCGATTTTAACCGTTGAGGAAGGGATGCTTGCCGGAGGATTCGGATCAAGCATCTTGGAGTTTTTTCACGACCAGGGCATCTACGATTTAATGATTGAACGAATGGGGATCGATGATTGCTTTGTTGAACACGGCAGTGTCAATGAATTATTAAATGAATTGGGATTAACCAGTGAGCATATCAGTATTCGGGTGAAACAAATGCTTAAAAATAGAACCGGAACGAATCGGATTAGGAAGGCCATTACTTCATGAAAGATCGGGAACGAGTTGACGTCCTTCTTGTCAAGAAGGGATTGTTTGAATCTCGGGAGAAAGCGCAAAGAGCGGTTATGGCCGGGATGGTTTACCATGGTGATTTGCGAATTGACAAACCGGGAAGCAAGGTTGACAGTACATTTGAATTAAATATTAAAGGGAATCCTCTTTCGTATGTGGGACGCGGCGGACTAAAGCTTGAAAAAGCGCTCAAGGTATTTAAGTTGGATCTTAAGGGAGTGCTGATGCTGGATATCGGCGCATCGACGGGTGGGTTTACCGACTGCGCGCTTCAAAATGGGGCGAAGAAAGTATATGCGCTTGATGTCGGTTATAATCAATTAGCTTGGAAATTACGCAGCGACCCGCGTGTCATTGTCATGGAGAAAACAAATTTCCGCTATTGCACTCCTGAAAATTTTCAAGAAGGTCTGCCTCAATTTGCATCGATTGATGTATCGTTTATCTCACTGAAAAAAATCCTGCCTCCATTGATCGAAATTTTGCAGCGCAATGGAGAAGTCGTTGCACTCATCAAACCACAATTTGAGGCGGGGAGAGATGAAGTCGGAAAGAAAGGCATCGTCCATGATCCGAAAGTGCATGTGTCCGTTGTGAATGAAATCCTTCAATTCGCGCTCGATTGCGGCTACTCACTGCTCGACCTCAGTTATTCACCGATTACCGGAGGTGATGGAAATATTGAATTCCTTGCTTATCTACGTTCGAGTAAAGGGCACGCAGTCAATTTGTTGCAGAAATCGCCTGAGGAAGTTGTTCGCAGCGCTCACCGGAATTTCAAACAAAAAGATAATAAGGCATAAACCTGAAAACGGGTTTGCTTTATTATTTTTTTTACATGATCGCCAAAATTTTTCGCTAATATATTGACGGCTTGAGTTGAACGCGAGAAAATAGATATAGGAACGAACGTTCGAATCAAAGGGGTGAATCCTTGATGCTAGCGGAACTTCAAATCATAAATTTTGCAATTATAGACAAACTTAATGTGTCGTTTAATAATGGGCTGACTGTGTTTACCGGAGAAACAGGTGCCGGCAAATCGATCATTATTGACGCGATCGCTTTACTGGCAGGCGGAAGAGGATCAGCAGAATATGTGCGTCATGGTGCGCAGAAAGCAGAGCTTGAAGCATTATTTGATATAGAGGATCAAAAAGCGTTTTCCCATCTGCTTGATCACATGGGAATGGACAGGACAGACGGGCAGATCATTTTAAGAAGAGAAATTTCTCGGACTGGAAAAAGTGTCTGTCGCATAAATGGTAAACTCGTGACCTTATCAATCCTTCAGCAATTCGGAGAGCGGCTTGTTGATATTCATGGTCAGCATGAGCACCAGCAGCTTTTAGATTCATCGAATCATATCAGTTTTGTTGATCAATTTGGCGGATCAGCAATCGCAAAACTTAAGCATGCTTATTCTGATGATTACAAGCATGTCGCAAAATTGGTGGAAGAATGCAGCAAATACAATCGCGATGAGAAAGAGACTGCTCAGCGAATTGATTTGCTCCAATATCAAATTGGTGAAATCGAATCGGCCGAGTTAAAGTCAGGGGAAGAAGATCGGATTCTTGAAGAAAAAAGAAAATTAATGAATTTTGAAAAGGTGTTCCACGCGCTGAAAGCAGGCTATCAGGCATTGGGCGGAGAAAATGCCGGATTGGATATGCTTCGACTTGCTTCGGGGAGCTTGGATTCAATTCGCGACCTGGACCCGGAACTTGCCCATTTTTCCGATTCCGTATCCAATTGCTATTATCTCCTGGAAGAGCAGACTTCAACAATGCGTGCTTATTTGGAGCAAATGGAATATAATCCGGAACGCCTGGATGCGATTGAGGCTCGATTAAATGAAATTCATTTTTTAAAAAGAAAGTATGGCAATACAGTCGAGGAAATTTTAAGTTATTACGAACAAATAAAAAAAGAACTTAACGAGCTGAATTCACGAGATCAAAACTTTGATGCGCTGAATGAAGAACTGAAAGCCGGTTTAAGCTCGCTCAGAGAAAAGGCAGTACAATTATCGACGGCAAGAAAAAAAACAAGCGGCAAGCTTGCTCAGGCGATTAACCGTGAATTTAAAGACTTGTGCATGGAACATGCATTAATTGAAATCCATATTCAGATGAACAGCAGTCTGGAGTCATTTGCCGGATTTGATTCAAATGGAATTGATCAAGTATCCTTTTATATAACAACGAATCCTGGCGAACCGTTTAAACCGCTGGCAAAAATTGCATCGGGCGGTGAATTATCTCGGATTATGCTGGCGATTAAAACCGTATTTAAGAAAATTATTGGCTCTGCAACGATCATATTTGATGAAATCGATACTGGCGTTAGCGGAAAAGCTGCGCAGGCAATGGCTGAAAAGATCAGCAGCCTGGCTCAGAATGCTCAGGTATTCTGTATTACACATCTTCCGCAGGTGGCAGCAATGGCTGATCGCCATGTTCTGATTGAGAAATATACGACCAAGGATAATCGAACAGGTACACATGTAAAAACGCTGAGTAAGCCGGATCAGGTTCGTGAAATCAGTCGAATGATTTCCGGATCGCAGATGACCGATCTTTCTCGCCGGCATGCCAAGGAATTGATTCAGATGGCCGATAAGATCAAGCAGTAAAAGAGGTTGGCATACTCATCCTTTACTGGAATTAATCGTTTTGCGGGATAGCTCATAATTCTTCTTTACTCAGGCAACTTTAATAAATGCACTGCAAGACAAAGTGCGGGTTCGGAGCGAGGAGAGTGAGTTATGAAAAATAGGAAAAAAATGGGCATTGCGATTGCAATTGTTCTGCTCAGTTGTTTCATCATCTGTTCAGGTATACGAACAGAGCAATTTCTTTTCCATGCATGGCAGAATAGCGGATCAATGAATAACGAACGCTTTCAGTCGGGCACTGAATTGGCCAGTGGTTCACCGATCACAATGCTGGTCAAAAAGAAAAAAGTTCGTGCTATTCGCAAATCACATGTAATGAGAAATGCGACTGCCGTATCAAATCATGTTTCGGCATTGCCCACAGAGATTTCTGATAAGAACATACGATTGATACCGGGCGGGCAGTCGATCGGTGTACAGCTCAGCACCAAGGGGGTACTTGTAGTCGGTTATCATCTTGTATCAACAGCAGGTGGGGAGGAGTCTCCTGGTGAATCGGCAGGCATTCGGGTCGGCGACGTGATTACAAAAATAAATGGCAAATCAATGCGATCCATCACGGATGTGCGCCGATTGATGCATGTCGCTAAAAACAGCGATCCGCTACAAGTAACATTAGTTCGTCAACGAATGGTAGTGAAGAAGCATTTGATACCGATTATGGACAAACAAAACCGCCACTATCAAATGGGGCTGTTCATTCGAGATTCTGCTTCAGGAATCGGCACAATGACCTTTTATGATCCGAGTACTGGTTCCTACGGTGCATTGGGACATGTGATTTCAGATCGGGATACCGGGCAGCCGATCATGGTTAAAAACGGACGTATTGTTCGTTCAATCGTTCAGGCCATTGACCGGGGCCAGGAAGGGAAACCTGGGGAAAAGATTGCTTTCTTTCCGGAAAATGCAGTCAGCATCGGAGCCGTTTCCAAGAACACTCCATTCGGTATTTTTGGAAAAATGGAAAAAAATTATGTCATGCGTTCGGATATGGACCATGCAGCACTTCCAGTTGCAAAAGCGGATCAAGTCAAAGAGGGACCGGCAAAAATGCTTACAGTCCTAAATGGGAATAAGGTTGAAGCATTTGATATCCGAATTCTGAATTCAATTCCGCAAAAGCATCCGGCTACAAAAGGTTTGGTTATCAAAATTACCGATCCGAGATTGCTTAAAGCAACCGGCGGTATCATTCAGGGAATGAGTGGGAGTCCGATCATTCAAAACGGGAAATTAGTCGGTGCTGTTACACATGTTTTTGTAAATGATCCGACAAGCGGTTATGGCGTGCACATTGAATGGATGATTAACGAAACAAGTGTGAATCATGATTATCAAGCAATACACAAAAAAGCTGCAAGCTAATCGTCAAAAAATATTCGACAAAAGCCTGTCGATACAGATAGAAAAAACACGAAATGAGTAATTTAGCCTGCTTTTAGGAAGAAAATGAAAGAAAAAAATAGATTGAAGTGAAAAAGAATAAAAAGGATACTCTTTCCTCTTGTCGAAAAGGATACATATAGAAATTCGACAAGGGGGATTTTGTTTTGCAAAAGATTAAAGTCTGCTTAACTGATGATAACCAAGAATTAATTATGCTGATTACCGAATACTTGAAAACGCAAGATGATATTGAAGTTATTGGCACGGCGAGCAATGGTCAGGATTGTCTTGAAATGCTGGAAACCATTTCACCCGACGTCCTTTTATTGGATATTATCATGCCGCATCTTGACGGAATCGGAGTTTTAGAACGCATCCATTCAAATCCTAACCTTCCAAAACCAGGCATTATTATGCTGACAGCTTTTGGTCAAGAAGATGTAACGAAGAAGGCTGTAGATTTGGGTGTGTCCTATTTTATCCTTAAACCATTCGATATGGAAAATTTAGCGAATCATATTCGTCAAGTCGCTGGGAAAAAGACACTCAGTCCAGTTTTTTCGTCGCAAACGAACACAATTCAACGCCCTTCAGCATTCGATAAAAAACATGATCTTAACGCAAGCATTACTGACATTATTCACGAAATCGGTGTACCGGCACATATCAAGGGCTATATGTATCTTCGTGAAGCTATTTCGATGGTTTACCATGATATCGAACTGCTGGGCTCGATTACGAAAGTGCTCTATCCGGATATTGCCAAAAAATATAAGACGACTCCTAGCCGGGTCGAACGTGCGATCCGCCATGCAATAGAAGTTGCTTGGAGCAGAGGAAATGTAGAATCAATTTCTAAACTGTTCGGCTACACGGTATCTATGTCTAAAGCAAAGCCGACAAATAGCGAATTCATTGCCATGGTTGCCGACAAACTCAGAATTGAAAATCGTGCCGAAGAGTCGATGAAGATTCTGTGATACAAAAGGCATTTGAGACATGGGATTATATGGACACCACAACGGGTTAGCCAATAAACAACCAATTTTTTCAATATTCAACCCCACAAATTTTTATTCTGGATGAATATAAACACCTTCATTTATTGGATTGAGAAATTCAATAAAAAGGAGGTGTTTTTGTATTTTGAAGGACTCCGATTTTTACATTGAAAATTTCATGCTGTATTGCACATCCAAAAATCTATCCAGAAAAACCATGATGAGCTATGAACAGGCACTGAAATTATTTTTTAATTATATGGAAAATGAATTTCAAATTGATGAAGTGGCTAAAGTTGAAAAAATTCATATCCAGAAATACATTCAGCATTTAAAGCAACGAGGAAAATATTCAGCAGTAAGTAATCCGGAAACAACGAAAATTAATCATCCAGATAAGCGAACGGATTACAAAAAAGAATTGTCGATGACAACGATTGCTAATTATGTGCGTGATCTTAAAGTGTTTTTTAATTATTTGTTCTCAGAAGAGGAGGTGTTGGTTAGAAATCCAGTCAAAAAAATACCCAGCATCAAACCTGAGCGAAAAGTTAAAAGACTAATATCTGACGATGACTTTATCAAAGTCATGAATCAATTTGATATAGTTACTTTTCACGGATACCGTAATTACACTGTTTGTCTCCTGATTTTTGATACCGGGGTTCGCATTGGTGAGGCACTCAATATCAAAGTTGCTGATTTAGATTTTAACCATAAGTCGTTAGTGGTGACAAATCCAAAGAACAAAAAGCAAAGATATGTTTTCTTTTCAATGGCCATGATGAAGCATCTTAAACGGTGGATAAAATTTTGGGATCGTTATGCAGATAGTGAATGGTTATTCCCGACAAAACGAGGAACAAAACTTGAAGAAAGAAATTTTGAATATGCATTACGCGCGGCAGGAAAGAAGGCAAACGTTCCCATTCATCCGCACCTGCTCAGAAACAATTTTGCTAAGCGCTATTTATTAAACGGCGGAGATTTAGCAACATTAAGCGTTATTTTAGGTCATTCTTCGGTTGATGTGACTAAAAAAGCATATTTAGATTTTAGCGATCAAGAGATCGGACAGATATATCAGCATTTTTCACCATTGAGTCATCTAACAAAAAAATTGAAATAGGGGAGTCCTTAAAATGACAACATCAAACACAGCAATCAATCCATCCACTAACTCTAATTCACTCAATGTTTTCGCTAATCTTAATCAACCCATCCGCTTTAGCGCCCAAGCGGCCAACAAGTTTGAAGCGATGGCAGATCTGCAAGATCCAGCAAATATTATCGACTTATCAATCACGAATTGTCTCACTGGCAACAAATTAAATGTCACTTTACTTGATGATCCTGATATTTCTTTCATGGGTGTTATGGACGCTGAGACAAGTGAAGAGTTGATTTCATTCGATAGTGATGGGAATATGAATGATCCTGATTTTGAAGAGGATGTGAAAGCAGGGTTGTTAGTTCCAATGGAGAGGATGAGTCAGCAGAAAGATGAACCAGTTAATCTTCCTGAATCCATTTTAGATGCGCTCAAGGCTGAACAAGAGAGACTTTTCCAGGCAGCAAATGATACAGATGCTTATTTCTACGCGACTAAATTAAGCGGCTTTGAGAAGGCTCTTGAATTGATCGGCATTTCAATTCCTTACTCAGCAGAGGAGGGTGAATCAAAATGAGCGCATCACCTATTTTATCCAACAATGAGCGCCTTGTCGTCAACAGTGAAGTACAGAAAAATGGGAAGTCTACTGGTGTTGCATATGCCTTCTGGTTCTTTCTTAGCGCGGTCGGTGGACATCGCTTCTACTTGGGTCATAAGGGATCGGCTATTGCTCAATTAATTCTAACGCTAACTCTTGTTGGTGCAATTGTTAGTGGAATTTGGGCAATCATAGATGCGTTTCTCATTCCTGGCATGATTCGTGATTTTAATCAGAAGGTTGAAAACGAAGCTACTCAACAAGTCGTAAGCAATCGAAGTGATAACAATGATTGAGTTAATGGATCTCCATCAATCCATGCAGAACACAATCTCGCAAATTGATGCGTTCATTGAAAATTGGACTTTTGGCACTCTTATTGTTGAGGATAACCATGCATTTCTTGCTTTGGAGATTGGTGAAGTCATCTTACTGGATCATGAACAATTTGAGATTGAAATTCGCAATGGTGATGAATTTATGCCGGTCACGCTTGATCAAGTATTGACTTCTAAAACAGTTGAAGGTTGGCCGCTGTATGCCGGATTAGATGCAAGGATACGACAAAGGGGAGCAGCTTAATCGGTGATTGATAAAACAAAATGAAAGCACCTGTTTGCAGACAGATGCTTTCTTGTACTTGAATATACGATTTATCAACTAAATCAATTATACATTGTTCGGTTTTTAAATTCAAGCCGCAATGCGTGTATTTAAGTGCGCCAATTTTAGATAAAATGGAGCGTACAACAATGAAAACACGAACAACCAAGAGAAAAATTGTTGAGCATTCACAATTTAAGCAGATGTTAAGCTATCGCATTTGCTATAAAGATAAATCAGAGCAACAACAGATTAAGAATCAACTCAAAGATGAAGTTGTGACCGCATATGGTGATAAGTGGATAAGATTAGCAGAAGGAACGAGATCAGCAATAGATGAAATGGTTTTCATGGCAACAGAGCGAGGATTTAGTTTCATGTCTAAAGATTATTTAACAAGACATGGAATCAGTAAGAGAACTTTAGATAGAGTATTTAATTTCTTATCTGATAAAAGATTAATCCATATTGTGTACCGGAGAAAAGGCTGCCTAAACCTAACAGGAAAGCCTATATTCCTATTCAAAAATCATCCATATTTCAAATATTGGATTGATTTTTTGTCGCTTGATGTCGCTAATGATGACGTTGCCAATGTCGCTGCTGAGAACTCTCAGGATACTACTCTATCAAGTGATTTGGAAGATATTCACGTTTCTACCAATCTATTACCTGGAGATCACAAAGAACTTGAAAAAGATCGTAGCAAGGATGATCCAATCATTGATACCGCGAAGATGATTCCTGAATATATCCCCAAAGCTTTTAGCAAGCTGTATCAAGCTTATTTTGGTGTAGAGGTGGAATCAATCAATGAACTGTGGATAATCGCTCATAGGCAATTTTGGAAGGTAAACATTGAAGAATACCATTATACTGATGCGGCTTGTGACAGTTTATCTCAACTTGTTGGACAGATGAAAATTGGACGAAAAATAAAGAATAAGCTGGCGTATTGGACAACCATCTGCAAAGCGACAGCAAAAAGGATATTTGATCAAGAGTTAGAGAATATGGGCTTTTGGGATCATGCACCTGAAGGGGAATTATCATTCTCAATGCCCCACAACTGAAATTCTCTTGCCTATTCCTTACCCGTGAACCATCCTAATCCATTTCAGGTGTAATCCTATCACAAATGAATAGGATCGCTCAGAGACGCTATTAGACAAGTTTAAAACGAAATGTACATTTTTGCACTTAATAGGTTATTATGATTTTTTGAAATAACTCAGGGCGACACCCCAGGCAGCACCAAGGATAATACCCAATGTCAGATTGTTAAATACAGTCCCAATTCCAGACCCTATGCATATGCCGATGGCTATATACAAACCTTGATTCTTTTTATTTGTTTTCTTGTTTGCATTATCGTTTTGAGACATAGAATAATCCTTTCAATTCAGTTAAGGAAGCTTAATGTCAGTTTATCTTAAGTTGATTGAAATTTCTACATGGGATGATTTCGTTGCCGTTCTCAGCGACAACAGATTATTTAATGGGGATGAATTTCATGTCCCTTTGACGGATCTGTTCTAAACATTCAAAACGAATGTTTTAAATTTTATTTTCACAGCGCAACTTTGCGCCTTTAAACAGGGGGTGCCTCAAATTTGAGGCAGGGGTGTTTTGCCCCTCTACTACCCAAACTCTCTAAAAACAAATTACTTGTTTTTAGACTTTTTTCCTTCAAAGAGAAAAATCAATGATTCACTTCCAAGGAAAACATAAAAGGGTCTGTATGTACTGCATACCCAGTTACCCACACTTCGAGGGGTATTGGTAGTACCGACACCCTTAGTTATAAGGGAGGAGCAAATTTGATCCCCCTTCACATATGATGCACTCTAATCAAATAGAAAAAAATGTGAGAACTATTTGTTGCCAAGCAATGTAGCTAATTCTTGTGTATAAGTATTTGCTGTGCCAATAGCCGTAATTGAATTATTCATCTTATCACTTATTGAAGTTGAGTTTAGAAAAATATCTGAAAATGAAATGTTCCGATTTAATTTAGCAATAATTTCTGCATATATTTCTTTGTAATTTTGAAGTGCAATGCGAAATTGACTAATGATACGGTTGATTTTTATTTGTTCATTTCTTGATGCATTAGTTTCACGTGCAATTATATCAAGGCTATTAACAGCATTTTTGTTTGTTGATACAATACTATACCAATTATTCAATTGAGTTATGGCTTCTTTTTCATCCATATTATTAGAATATCTAATCATATTATTCAAATTGTTTGATATTTTTAACAAATCTTTAACTTTGGCAACGGATCTTTGAAGAAATTCAATTGACTCATCCTGTTTTGGAGATTGAACATTTTTTTCAGAAGATGAGACGCTTGAATTTGATACAGATGATGTTGGTTCCTTTGTCACTGGATGGTTTCTTTTTTCCTTTTTCTTTTTGCTTCCAGTATCTTTGGACTCAGAAACGACATTATGTGAATTATTTTCTTTAGATTCCGAAGAATTATCTTTTTTCTTCGCAGGTGATTTCTCAACAGCTAAATTTATTGATTGATTTTTGGTAGTTTGATTACTATGTATTTTTTGATAGATCATATATGATCCCATAATAAGAATGATTAGACTTAAAAATGAAATCGTGATTATTGCCATGTGTTTCTTGATAAAGTGAAATATTCTCATATGCTATCACTTTTTTCAAATGTGAAATTGACTATTATTATATTACCAAAATATTCTATTATGTAGATTATACTACGCGGGTTCCATTAAAAAAGTAACCCTAAATAAATAAGAGAATTCAGAAAATAATTTGTGGAAATTCTGCATTAGAAAACAATAGGAAATTAAAACGAAATAACCACTTTGATGATCTAATGTATAAATAGTCATGAATAGGGTTTTGCTAGATTGTATGTATCGTTAAGCAATCAAAATCATTTAATATAATGCTGCTTGTCCTAAAAATTTGACCTTATTTGACCAATGGGAAAAATATGGCTATAATAAAATTATCAAGAGAGGAGGTGACATACAAATGACATATGAAGAAGCGGAACTGAAAAATCAGAAGTGTTTATTATATGAATTTCTCAGCCGAAACAACTTAGAAGATACATACATAAGTTTCCTTGAAGAACTTGTCCAGGACAAGAAAAATGGTGACACAACGATTAATTACATGTTTGGTGATGTTGAAGATACACTTGAAGAAACCAAAGAAATCATGAGAGGGGACTATGTTTGATGGAGAATGAATTAATCAAAGACATTCAAAATAAACTAGCGAGCATTGAAAATTTTGGATTTGTCATGATTAATGACAGAAAAAAGACTTATAAGCGATTCATAATCGATGACAAAGGCAAACATGGAGAGATCATTAATAGAGAACAATATCTTGAAGACTGCATTGAATCATTGATAGGTGATCTAGAATGTTTATCATATGATATTTACGAAAATACCCAAATTGACTGCGATGAAAAATTTGAGAATGGAGTGATTGGTTATTGACATATACCTATGAACAACTCAACAATGCACAAATAAGATTGGCACATGAAAGTAATAAATTATTAGCTACGGATAATGTCACAGATGTATACGCTAGAGACTATCTTATTAAAATGATCACTCTTGATGTTAAATTGCACGGAACTAAAGAAAGTCGAAAATTAAGAAAACAATCGAGTCCAAAATCAAGATTTGATGATACACAGTCAACTCTTTCTATTATGTCTACATTATCTCCAAATGAAATAATGAGATTATTTCCCATTGCCAAGCATTATGATGGCGACAAATGGGGAGAAATTGACTATTTCTCTACTATTAAACATGTGAAAGAGTATCCTCTAAACAAGCCTGTGGGATATGAACAGATTTCTGAATTTCTAATGGGGTATGATAATCCTGATATTCGCCGTTTAATGGTTGATATGATGATGGCAACTTCTGACATGATGAAACAAGAAACTGGCGAGAGTTTAGCTGAGAAAATGGGCATTCCCACTGTGACCATGCAAGAAGGAACAAACGGACAGAAATATATGATTGATGAGAATGGGCGAAGTAAGCCGGTGATTGAGAAAAAGAAACGTCCAAAATATCTGAGGGTGGTAAAGTGATGGAGGATGAATAATTTGAAAATAATAAATACATTAAGTGAGCAAACAATTTATAAATCGTTATGTAGTATCTTCAACATAGATGAATCTGTAATGAAAAAATACATCCTTGATAATAAATTTAGAATAATGAATCAATATAGTGAGAATGCAAAATGTATAAATCTTAAAGATTTTTTAAATACGGTAGAATCTAAAAAAGAACCATCTGATTTATTTGATTATGTTACATTGTCTCATCTTACCACCAGGATTTCCAACCCGAAAAATTCGCCACTCTATAATTTAGATACATCTTTACTGAAAAATACGGATATAAGTAATTTCTTTAAGAAATGTGGTATTTTATTCAGATCAGAAAATGGCAAAATTAAAGTTATTAATGACGGTAAGAAGGTTGACTGGAATGAGTATGAGCAAAGTGGCACAGTTCAAATGATAAAACATAGACTTGAGTACCTTAATAAATATATGGATAGATGCATAAATGGTTATTTATTTAATGAAAAAATATATCATATAAGGGATATAAATCATTTGAACAGCTGTCCAGAAATTATTCAAAATATTTTATGTGCATTAAACAAAAATAAATATATCTATGATTGGTATAAAAATGCGAAACCATATATTCTTACATTTCGAGCCAATATATCTGATATTATTTTTGACGGAACGGGATTAAACTATTTAACGAAGAAGCAAAAAACATATAGAATACTTAGATGTGTGTTGTTTTATTTGAGCAAGAAATATCTTAACAGATGGTCAAATGATGATAATCCAATGGTAAGATTAAAAGATAAGTTAAATGTTCGGTGTGAAGATATGGTGAATATCCAAATAATAGAAAAAGATTAAACATAGGACATAGGCAATAGATCAAACTCCATCAATGAACATACTTTTTATATATGTAATCAAGAAAATATCAAATTAGGGAAATAACAAAATTAACAATTGGTTGGGAGTGAAATTGTGATATATATTATTTCTGCTGCCTTATTAGTTATCACGTTGACCGTATCTTGTGCTTATTATTTCTTATCAATATATAAAAAGAAATTAGATATTATTTCAGATCAATTATTAGACGAAATTAATAGCTTTAATAAAGAGATAAATGGGGATAGCGAAAACGAAAAAGATGATACATCTAATAGTATAAACGCAATATTAAATCAATATTCAATAAAAAATGACTATAAACAATTTATTATGATCGATGATGTATGGCTTAATAATATACTAACTCTACTGATTAAGCCTTTAAGAATTGATGAAAAAAGTAAACTTCGAATTGATCTTCTGGCAACACTCAAAAAATTCTCAGCGACTATATCAAAAGGTGAAATAATTGAAGGTGAGGATAGAGAAACTTTATTAAAAACGGTTAAAAAATTATTTGAGATGGATTCAATAAATAGTAATGGTAATTATATTGCCTGTTATTTTGTGTTTTCATCCGATGGCAATTACTTTTTGAGGATTGTTCTGACTAATACTGAAGTGAATCAATTTTCAATACGAATGGGAATTTTGCAGCGAAATGAAAAAAAACCTTTTTTATTCAATAAAGTCCCATTACCATTTAATGATAGAGAGAATAATAAATATTGGAGAGGTTATTTTATTAATGAATATAGAGTTTAGTTATCTTTAATGATCAATAAATTATTTGTTTTATTGAAATTGAAAGGAATGATGGAGATGGATTCTCTTTTAAATTTGCCTGTAACATATGAAATCACATTTGCAACTCGTCAAGCAGCACATGACTACTATGATAAGAGTGTGGACTATTGGAGTAGTCAGATAGGTAAACGAACGGTTAATAATAATGCTTGGTATGTATTTACGAAATTGGAAGAGACACATTTTAAAGAAGAAATCAGTAAATTATTTATTAAAATGGATATTTCTTCCGACAAATATAAGATAATAAAAACTGATATTGGTTATTGGCAATCTCCATTTTGATGTTTTTTCAATAGATAAAGAGACCGGCACACAACCGATCTCTTTATCTTATAGAAACAAAATAATAAGCAACAGTACAAATTGTATTATACTGAATGCAATATTCCCCCTTGAATGATCGTTGATTAAGTGGATGATTAAAATCACGCCAAAAATTATAGCGATAATCCCATTTACGAGCATATTGTGAAATGGTTGGAAAAAATGAGCAATTGCGAGGAAAAAAAGAATAGCAATTAAACACACATAGACATTAGAAAATTGTTTAATCATCTTCAAAGTGATCTTCGCTGACATTAATTGTTATCTTTTTGTCTTTGAAGTCAATTAGTGGATTAGAGTCATAACCAACATCATGAATCTGTATGCTTGTATCTGTCAAGCTAAAAATTAAACCAAGTGTATGATCTTCGTCTAATACAGTGTACGATTGAGTGTTCTCAATGCTTTTAAAAGCAGAGTATGCTTCCGGGAGATCAATTGTCCATCCGTTGCCAAGAGAAACATTTTTAAACTTTACATCGCTCAAAACTTATCGCTCCTTATGTATATTAGTCACACAGTTGTCACATTTAATCTATAAAAATATCAAATAGCCCTTGCATTTAAATTGCAACGGTAGTAAACTAATTATGTGCCTATTTATTTACTGGTAGGTACACTTATCCAAATTACTCTTACTTTACAAGTTTTATTCTACAGGAGGTTATGCAAATGGTCAATAGAAATTAGCAAATTTGTTCAAGAAAATTGTCGGTGAGTAACGAGACGGTGAACATACATAACAATGAGAGGGACATACATATAATGAAAGCGGAATTGAAAAACATACGATTTTTTTATTGTTACGACAAGGAACTTGAGAGATACCTATCCAATCATGGACTTCGCTATATCACCCATTCAATTAGTGTGCAGAATAATTTACAGTTTTGGCAGTATTTCCAAACAACGGAATTGAGTAGATTGATCGATGCATACAAGAAATTGAAGAAAATAGAGTATGTCAAAAACTAATAAAAATTTCTAAGACTATTTCAGAGCCATGTCAAAAAATAATAAAAAAATCTATAGATTTTGACAAGACGTGTCAAAAACTAATAAAAAAATTATTAAAATTTGACATGGTGATGTCAAAAAGTAATAAAAAATTTATTAAATTTTGGACTGTTTATATCTTTACTTCTCTTTTATATTATTACTTCTTCTTACAGGAGCGCTTGCGCCTACGGCGCTGCGCTTGGAAGAAGAGAGAAATTGAAAAGAGACAAAAGAAAAGACAAAAGCAAGAGCAAAGACCAAAAGACAAAAGCGCAAATGCGAAAGACAGGAGTAAACCAATAATATATGGGAAAAAATGAAAAACAATCAGTAAATCCTAAACTTATCTTATACAACGTGTTCGCCGAACCTAAGTCAAAATATCATTTGACAGTTGATGAGTTGTTTCTCTATTCATTTCTACTCTCCAATAAAAATCATTTGAACTTTTTCGGGACGGACATTAACTACATAACGTCTATCATCAAACCTCATGTCAAATTACCTTATCAGATGACCAAGCGCAAGAAACAAATTAAATCAATGCTGCTTTCGATGCTTAACAAACAAATTATTTCATTCAATTTTGATGAAAATCCCAGTGCCAGCGCACCACTAAAAATTACGTTTTTTGACAATCTGGAAGATTCAAGTATCGGCAAAGGTATTAAAGGTTTTGTTCCGATTGATATTAAAAAATATTTCTCATTTGATGATTCGTTTGACTGGTACATATATTTTGCTGTTAAGCGATTTGATAGCGTAAATGGTTTTGTCTCAGACTATAAACGATGGGCAAATATTTTAGAATGTACACGAAATACGGCAATCAGTAAAGTTCAGCACGCAATAAACAAAGGATATATTTTTTGCAACACAGGTGATTATGACGAAACACATAAGCACCAATCAACTAATACATATAAAACTATACCGTTTTCAAGCGAAGATAAAACGAAACAGACAATTAAGAAAGAGAAGCAGGACAGCAAGAAGGCAACTCAACAATCCTCAAATGAAGTGGACACTGGACACTGGTTAAATGGTGGCAAGATTGATATTGATGATTGGAAGATTTATCTAACATCTGATGATGCTAAGTTTAAGAAAAAATGTGATCGAGTTTATGAAGCTATTATCACCAAAAGTCCGGGCAGTAAAAAATATCTTGATAGAACACGAGAAGAAGCTGAATATGATTTGAGAAAAAAGAGAGAAAAACAAGAACTTGAATCCATAAAATCAGCTAAAAATGCTGCAAGATTAAAAAATGGATCGGTTGTCATTGTTACACAAGAGAACATAGATCAATTGTTACCACAAATTACTGAAATGTTTTTCTCAAGTGCTGAGGATTGCAGTCAATTAAACGATTACAAAAAAGTAACTGTATTCAATCCAAATATGACCGATGAAGAAGGAAATAAACAAAAAATTGATCGTCCAGATATGATTGACTATGGAAAAGATTTATATGCTCAGATTGTTAAAAAAGATGAAATGTTGACTTGGGATAAATTCAAAGAATTGATCAATGAAGTAAATAAAAAGTTTGGATTTGACACAGTTGGAAATCATCATCAAGTCATTCATGTTGATGTTAATAGAAATAGTTTTAACGTTTTAAAACCAAAACTGGAAAAGAAAAAAGTAGAAAAGATAGACATGGATGCGATGGAAGAACAGCTTAAAAAAGAACGTGAACTTAATAAATAATGGAGGATTACATAGTGAAACATAATAAAACTGAGATTTTATTGAATGACCAAATATTCTTACTGAGTGTTGATAGTATGGCATTTTTCACTGATAAAGAAAAATGGTTATTCTATCTTCAAAATGAATTTAAGCACATGAATGAAGGAAAGAATAATATGGATTTACGTGTCTGTGATTATTATGGTCAAATTGATGCTGAAAAGTTTAAGAAGAAATTATCAAAAGCATATGGGAAATACAGAAAACTTTTACTCAAGAAATTTGGTGAACTTACTAACACAAGACAGATCAGAAAGGATTATTTGTGTTATTTAGATAAACGAGACAAACATTTCCATTTAAGAAAAAGTAATATCATTTCAATGTTTGATGGAATATTGACAAGGTTGATTGGATGTCAAAAAGGACAGATTACAAAGGAACTTATTATCGTTAAAAATTTTTATTATCCCGTTATGGAACAATTAATTCACAATGGTTTTGACTTTGGAAATATTCACTATCGGTATTTATCAAGTGGATCAGGTCAGATAAAAGAACATAAAATGATGTTTATTCGTGAGAGTACATACAATAAAATTAAGAACAGATTAATGTGTGGGCTGACCATTGATGAAATTAACCGAAAGGGTGGAGTAAATCCAAACAAGTTAAATAGTTATTTAAGTTTGGCTGCATCGGCTTCCGCACCATGGGAAGATTTTCCGATTAATGATGTTCTCGTTGTTCCTGATTATTCAACCAATGTCACGGACGCTTTTGATTTTATTGATAAAGTTGAAAAAACAAGAAAAGTTAAGGATAGTAATGGGAAAATTAAGGAAGAAAAATTTCTTCAACTTTCAGAGGATATTAACAAAAACAATGAAATGACTGTTCCAGTTGAGTCATTTGACGGTTTTGGAATTGTTGATCCGGAAATTGCAGATAAAATTTCAGACATTTTCATCTTTCGTGCACCTTGGTGTAAGGGATTGCTGGCAAGTGTTCCATTCATGGATTATTTTGATAATCTTCCTGAGGCCAAGAGTGGTCATTTAATAGTAAAAGATGCCTGGGGTGATGATTATGACATACTTAAAAATAAGCCTAAAATCATCATGACAGACAGCCAATTAAAAATGAGAAAGTATTATGATTCGCTTGATGACTTTAAGAAAAGGTTCAACGACAATAATTGTTTAGCCGGTATCGCATCAGTAAATGACATTAGAAATAGGGTAAATCTAAATTATCAATTTTTGCAGACGCTTGATCTAACCGATGATGAACTAAACGAATTGATTAAACCATTGAAAGACACAATTCGGAAGATCAATGTAGGCGATAATGAAACCATGTTGAAGGTCATTGGTGCAACTCAAGATCAAAAAGAAATTAAAGACAGTCATATAAAGGCGGTCAGCTTGTATCATAATTTGCTTAGAGATCCATTCATTAAAAAGTTGGTAACAGATACTAAAGCCGCAATGATTAAAGATGTTTTGGGTGGCACTTTCAAAATTGATGGCTATCGCAATGTGTTTATTCTGCCTGATGTCGTCAATTTTATGAGCCAGATTGTTTATGATGAAGAACATGCTGAATTTGCTATTGAGAAGAATCAAGTTATTTTTGACAAATATAAGCCAGGTACAACCGTTGATGTACTGAGAAGTCCCCATTTATATGTGGAGCATGCACTCCAAACAGTTAGTAGGGTTGAAGAAAAATATAAGAAATATTTTTGTGGAGATGGATTATACATAAGTAGTAAATCATCAACCTCACTTTTGATCATGTGTGATTACGATGGCGATCATGTGAGCGTGACAAATAACAATATCTTGATTGGTGCGGCTAAAAGAAAAATTAAGGAGTGTGACATTCATCCGCTTTACTATGAGATGTTTTCTTCAGACCCCGTTCCGATCAATAATGAGGTGATCGGTGAAAATTTGAAAGTAGCATACGGTCAGAATATAGGGATTATTAGCAATGCAATCAGTAAAATTTTGAACGGTGAAAAACCTGATATGGACGCTGTTCGGTTGCTTACTGCTAAAAATAATTTTACAATTGATTTTGCTAAAACATTGACTAATGTTGAATTGCCGGAGAAAGCTAAAAAATATTTGAATAATAAGGTTAAGCTGCCGCACTTCTTTAAATATGCGAAGGATAAAAAAGAAAGTCAAATGGTCAGAAGAAATGAAAGTACAGTCAATCGGATTGAACGACTAATGAAAGATCCTGAAGGAACGAAAGATAAAGATAAAATATATAGGAATATTGCTTTTAGGGATAGTGTTCCGATGTATGAGTATCAAAAAATGATCAGCAAAAATAGAAGATGGAATGACGAGGCAGCAATCAAAATAAGGAAAAAATATGATGCAGCTAATAAACAAAAGCTCAAGAGCATGCCTAAAGATGGAGAAGATCATACAGCTAAATACTTCTGTAATAAATTAAAAAATGAGTTAATCAAGACTGTCGAGGATAACAAAAAGAATTATTCTGATGTAGATGCTGAAAAATACGCCTGTGACATCCTAGTCAAATATTTATACGGAGATAAAAAAAGCAAGAGTAAAGATACACTTTGGAAAATGTTTGGTAATCAGATTGTCGAGAATATTATCTGCTATCAAAAAACGCATATGAAATGTCTCCGATGTGGCAAGGAAATTGAGAAAAATAAAAATCGGAAATACTGTGATGATTGCAATAAACTTGTGACAGCGGAAAATAAGAAAAAGAGTAGACGTAAAAAACAATTAATGGGAGCCTGAGAGGGCTTCTTTTTTGGTGCGAAAAGAATAATAGATCAATAATAGTCATTATAAGTTGATATTAAACGTTATTTTGATATTGTCAATTCTAATTATTTTGACTATATCCATAATACGTTGATATAAAAGGGATTGAAGCGTATTGAGATAGACACCATTAGGGAAGCAATACAATTTATTTTAAATTAAACTTATCAATTAAAGCCTTAATAATTGCAATTAAATTGGCTTTTATAGATGGAATCTTGAAGAAAGGAAGGAATGATGATGACATATGATGAGATCGAGAAGTTGGCCGAAATCAAACGAAGAAAGAAAATAACGGGACGTAAATGCGCTCAACAGATCGGAGTTTCAGATCCAATGATTAGTTACTTTTTCAATCACAGAGAAAGTTTGTCATTGGACAAGCAAGAAAAGTTAAAAAACTTCATTGATGATTATCCGGAGTATGTCTTGATCCGTATGCCGGTGAAATCCGAATAAAACTTGTCGTCACAAGTCAGCGACAATAAACAATTGAGCATGGTGCTGAACCAATCCGCACCTTAATCTCGATTGGGAATTTTTTATCACACACCATTTGACGGCAAGGACAGTGTTCCGCTGTGCCACCTGCGCCCACTCCGTCAAAAAATAAAAGGACGCCCCTCCTATATTTTTACTATTGTTGTAGGGTTGTAGTAGCGCAGACGAGAACTACTGAAATAATCTCGTTAAGTTGTTTTGTGTTCATTTTTTAATTCTCCTTTATTATTTTGTCAGGCATTTTGCCTGGCTTTTTTATTTTGCTAATAATTAACATTTATATAGATTTTTGATTTTATTTTGAAAAGAAAGGAATGAGGAAATGCAATTTAGTGATCGAGATCAAGATTACAGAAATCATCAAAAAGCTTACTACTATAACGAGAAACAAGAGCAGAGTAAACCATATTGGACAAGGGATAAAAATTATTACGATGAAATGAGACGACCGCACAAAGATGACACAGTGAAGGTAATTATGACTCAAAACGAACTAGAAAAACTGATTTTCAGTCAGGTGATGAACGCGCAGGAGCATCTGTTAAATATTATTATGAATCGTTTCCGAATACTGACGAAGAACCAAGAAGAAATTAAACAAGCGGAAGGGACTATCTTTAGTTTAGTCAATCAGATAGTTGGGGATAATCGAGAGATTTACAAACAATTAAATGAATTAAAAAAGGAGATTAATTAATATGGAAGAAAAAAATCAGATTAAGACAATTAACAACAGTAGCAGAAATTATCAAGCACCGACCGTGCATCAACAGTGGGTTGGGTTAAAGCTGAAATATTTGGATTCATTGGTTGCCATTGATGCAGAACGTGATGACGTTAATGCAAGCAATGAAATCAAAAAGTTAATTGAAATTTTGAATGATGAACTGATTGTGGCCGGCGGTGAGCGTAAATAATGAGCAATGATAAGGAATATTTTACAATCATCAATACACGTGATAACGGGATTGAAATTGCATATCTCACGAGAGAAGAAATCATTGATAAGACTGCTGATTTATTTGAAATGAATTATGTTTATGCGCGAAATCGGGAAGGTATCCTGAGACAAATTCTGGATGTCATTTTATTGGATGACAAAAATGAAGCTGTATCAACAACGGCATTAGCAAGCGAATGTGGAACAGATGCAGAATATCAATTTGAGATTGATCAATTATTGAAAAATGCTGAAGTAGACGAGTACGCGGAGATTTAATGCGTGAAAGAAAAATAAACAACGTAACAAACCTGAATGATGATTAGAATAAGAGTTTCTTCAAAATTGAATGAAATTAAATGAAATAAGGGAGAGGATTAAGATGATTTATCAAGTAAATGAGTATGGGATTGTGTCTGTTGTAAGAAAAGGATTTGGAGAATTTGGAAACAATCAAAGATGTTGTGAAGGATTACACGGTTGGTAAAGGGAAATACAAAAGTACAAAAGATCAAAAAGCCTATGATTGCTGGAACTCAATGATTAGACGTTGTAAGTTAAGCAATACATATAATTATAAAAATTGGAATACATACAAAGACATTGAAATTTGTGATGAATGGATGAACTTCCAAACCTTCGCCGAATTTTACTATGACAATATTTATAGTGTGCCAACAGGTGAGAGGGTTGAAATTGACAAGGACATATTGCAACATGACGGACGAAAAATAAAAATTTATAGTCCTAAGACTTGTTTATTTGTCCCTCATTCCATTAATTCAGCCTTAACAAATAATCGGAAACTAAGAGGGGAATATCCGATAGGTGTTTCCTTTTATTGTGGTAAGTATTGGGGCGAATGTGTTTCAGTCGGACACGAGAAAGCAAAGAAATCCTTTAATAATCCTAATAGTGCCTTCAAATTTTATAAACGAATGAAAGAAAAATACATAAGAGAATTGGCTGAATACTATAAGAATTGGATACCAGAAAAATTATACAATGCCTTAATGTCATATGAAATCAGAGAGGATGATTAAAAATGGAAACGAAAAAAATAATCATTGTCATGGACAGCTGTAAAGAGTATCCAGTTGAGGTTGATGCGGATCGTGTTGATGATTTTATTGACCAATTTTATAATGAACAGCGGTCGCCTTCTCTTTTTGAGCAGGGGAGCGTGTATTATGTGACGAGAAATCATTTTGATCGACTGGATGAGCATGTGTTTATTAATCCAGCACACATTTCATCGATTGAGATTGTGGAATTTGATGAGAAATAAAGGTTTGGAAAGTCCGATTTTACAAAAATGGGAAGACAAAATTAAACCATTGGTACAGCAGTACGTTCGACAAATTTATGATTGTCAATCGACTAATGATCATTTAGCAGTAGCTAAAAAGAAAAGTCAACTGAAAAAATGGAGTAAATGGAAAAAGAAAAAATAATTCATTATTTCCCCAAAGTCTTTATGTATCTTGTAAAAACCCATCCATATTTCAAATCACTATTACCACGATATCTAACAAATGACCAATTCTTGTGCTTGTCTATAATTTCTACGATTTTGCCAATATAAAGTTTATCAATTTGCGTTGATGTAGTTCTCATTCTTAGAAAGACAGGAAGTTCATCTTTAATATTTACTCTATAGTTTTTGATGTAAGAAGGCATATTAGTGTTTTTAAGTACTTTTCTTTCATTTTTTATAATGATTCTATTTTGATAGTTATAGTTGTTAATAACTTGAGGTGGATTGTTAGCCAAACAAAGATTGAATATTTCAAATAACATCATGATAATTTCAAATATATGCTTTATTAAAAATTGAACTAGTATCTGTTTATGTGTGGGATCTTTCACATGACCAATTTGTTCCATTCCTTGTTTATAATAATTATTAATCGTTATATTAATATCATGGATGGATGAAATATTGTTCTTTGTAATGGCATCATCGAAAGTTTCTTGTAATTCTTCAATTTCTTTTGAAACTTCAGGTTGATTGTAGGAATTGTTATTAAATTGACTTCTCCATTTTTGTAAATCAAGTGATCCCATCATACTTCTGAACTTGCCAATAGTTTCAATAAGATCAGAGAATTGACTGCCTGATGTCATTAAGGGAATCTGACTAGTAATTTGTAACATACTCATACTACGAAGAGATTCATTATTTTTGATTAAATCCATAATGTTTATGGTGTCTTTAAACATCCCATTTAATGAATTTTGGATATTCCCTATTTGTATAGCTTGATTCATCAATTGCTTGGAATTGTTTATCGATTCAATTAAATCTGCATAATTCATTTTTGTTGATTGATGGATGAGCTTCATCATATTTTGCATGTTTAGATGGTATTTATCTGAGACTAATTTATTTATATCAGTTGGACGACTTTTCAAAAATATCACCCCTATGTATTTATTTTAGCATTATATGTCATTAAACACACAATTTCCTATGAAATAAGTGAAGGCGGCCATGTCATCGGCCACCTTCAATAAGCAGGAAAAATCTCCTATTTTGTAGAATATTGAGGTATTCTGAAATGGGAGATGGAAAGTTATGGGATTTGATTTTAGTACAAGAAATCTAAATTCTCAACAAAAACATATTATTGCTGGACGAAAGAAAAATGAAGAATTGATAAAAGAGGATCATGAAAGGATTGAACAAATTAAAGTGAAGGAAAAAGAAAAGAAAATATACACATTTGAAAAGAGTAAAGAACTAGAACAATATGTTATACAAACTGCCTCAGATCGTGGTATCGGAGTAAACCTTACAGGTCAATTAAATAGTGAGATAAGCGACCATCTTGATTTTCGGTGGATTAATAATGAAAAACTGTCTACGATGCAGAGAATAGAACATTATTTTTCTATACCATTTGATCTGTCAGAAACTAAAGTTGATGAATTATTAGCTGAGGAATTTGGAAAAATTAAGAATTTAAAAAAATAAAATTATGATTAAGATGAGCATCCTCTAATCTGAGGGTGTTTTTATTATGCACAAATTTAATTCAATAAAATAATTCAAAAGGAGCTTCCTAAATGGTATATAGACCTATTCAACAGTATCGTGGAAACGAATCCGATCTACCTGAACTATTACCAGGTGAATTAGCTGTAACGACAGATTCTAAAAAACTGTTCTTCGGCGCATCAGGCAACAATGAGGTAGCAAAAGCTGAAGATATTAAAGGTTTTGGTGATCAGATTACGGATTTAACGAAGAACATGGATGAATGTAAGACAAGCATTGGTAATCAGATTAATAGTATCAATGGTGAAATTACAACGATTAATAATAAGATTGATGGTATGGGCAATGGCGGCAGTGGTGGAAGTGCTAACTACCAAGACGATCACTTCAAAGCCGAAAATTCGAGCGGTTCCATTTCAGGCAATCCTCCCCGTTTATCGGTAAGTAGTAGTGCGGGTAATTCAATTATGCTTGATGCGAACGGAGGCGAAGATGGCACTAAAGAGGGCAGCATTACCATATATGATAAGGCCAATGACAATTTCGGCCTTACGACCGCCAGCGACTGTTTTCAGCTTGCTATACATGGCAGTGGTAAGCGCGCGAGTGAACGGTTTGAACTGACCAATCCGCAAACGGGCGTGATCCTCGGCATCGACAATAAGGGCGCGTACGGCTTTACGACCGGCGAATCCGGAAATTGCTATATCAGTTCTGGCAGCGTGCTCATGCGCTCTGTATCGGCATCGAAATATAAGGACGCAATTAAATATGATGTTGATCTGGATTACGCCAAAAAGTTATTGTCCGTAAACCCTGCCTCATGGCATGACAAGGCAGAAGACGAAGCCTTAAAATATGCAGCAGAAAACAAGGGAGAGTTACCTTCTTCTTACAAAGATGTGTGGCCGCGTAAATATGTTGGTGTAATTGCCGAGGACGTGGAGAAGGCAGGGCTTACCGAACTGATCAATTATGGGGCTCCGGACAAAGACGGTAAGCGACCGGTCGAGGGTCTTATGTATGATCGGATCGGCGCGCTCATGATCCCTATGATTAAGGATTTGTATGAAAAAATTGAAACACTGCAGACTGATAATGAAGATTTATCGAAAAAATTAGCAGAGCAAGATGAGAAAATTAAAGCTTTGCAGGACAATAAAGTAGCGCCTACTGTTACCAGTGATTCGGTTACGGATAACTCTGTAGATTTGACATGGAAATAATCAAATAAAAAAGGACGGAGGTGTAACCAATCTCAACAACCATTATCCCATACATTAACACTTCAAAATCTCCGGCAATTCCTCAGCTATTTCTCTGCAAGCCAAATAAATCCACCATTGGCAAACTCAAGTATGCCGATAATGTCACATTGTCACTCAAAACAGGCACAACCATGTCAGAGTTGAATTTTACCGTTCCGAAGAAGATATTCCGTGGAGAAAAGCAAATCCGTTATCCCTATTTTGACAAATTGAAATTGAAATTTTTGATTCGTGTACAAGCTGAATGGGGAACTGATTATTATGTGATTGATGCACCTGCTTATCAGAATGAAAATGATCAATGGTCGATTCATGCCTATGCTTTGCCATTTCAACTTCAAGGGAAAAAAGTATATGGATTTACGACGACAAAGACAGTTAGCGTAACCACAACTACAACAAAGACAACAGTATCAACTGATAATAGTAGTGATGATAGTGATATTAGTGACACTGCCACTGATACTGACACGAGTGATGCAGACACCACTGAAGACGTGGATACACCAGTTAACATTATGACGGCTTTGAATACGATTCTGGCAAATTGTTATTCGTGGCGCATCGGTCACATTGATGACAGTTTGTTAAGCAAGACAGGCTCATTCAGCATTGACGATACAACCGTATTAGATGCAATTAATACTATTGCAACCACGTTTAATGCGATGGTTACATGGAATACGGTCAATAACCAAGTCAATTTTTATGATGCGGAATCATGGCAGGGACGAAATCGGGGCTTTGTGATTTCTGATAAGCGATATTTGACTTCTTTAAGCGAAAATCTTTCTTTGGATGGCATGGTCACGAGATTGCATCTGAAGGGTTCAGATAGCGTTGATGCTAAAACGGCGAATCCCACGGGTCAGGATTATATTGAGGATTATTCATATTTCATTGGTGACTATGCCACAGATGAAAATGGAAAAGTCCTCAAACATTCTGACTGGATGAGCGATGGTTTATGTCAGGCATTGCTCGATTATAAGAAGAAAATCGAAGATAACACGGAAACATTCGATGAATACTCGGCTGATTTAATTACGCAGGAAAGCAAAATGACCACATTGCAGACGGATATGACCACACTCAAATCTAGTTTGGCAGAAATTCAGGATAAAATCAATGATGCTATCAAGGACAAAAATTATTTTTATCTGAGCAAGAGTTATGACGGCAAAGGGTGGAGTTATCGAGCACCATTAGATGATTCTAATAAGTATATTGTCATGGCAAAAGCGGATAGTCCAATTAATGCAGTGGTGAATAAGAGTGCATATACAATAGAAGAAAATTGGAAAGTCATTGAGAAAATCAGCGATCAAAAAGCGTTATATTTCACTCTTTCAAGTGGCCAGGTTTTCAATAACATCAATTTGATTGTCATTTCAATTGAAGATGATGAATTCACTGCAAATGACAATGAAGCGGCACTATTGGCCGAATACAACATTTATTTAAAGCAAGATGAAATGAAAGCTAAACAAGCTGAGATTGAAACGGTTGATGATCAGAGTATGAAAGATCAAAATCAGATTACTTCCATTAATAGTGTCTTGAGCATTGAGAATAATTTTTCTCAGGATCAAATGGAAGAATTGGATCAGTTTGTCATTGATGACACATATAGCGATTCCAATGCGACTGATGCATTCACATTGATGAGTAATGGTAAAATCCACTTGGCAACGATGCAGATGCCGTCTGATTCGTTTAGCTTGAGTCTGGTTAATTTTCTCGAAATTGTTGAATGTCAAAGAGATTGGGACAAATTGTATCTGAATGATGTCGTGACCATTAAATACGATGATAACTTAAAGATACAAGCAAATGTGAATGAGTTGGATTTTGACTTTGGTGGTGGAACGATTAATGTCGTCATCTCGAATATGAAACACGTGACAGATGAGACAAATAAATTTGCTGATCTGATTGCGAAAACGAAACAGGCAGCCGATGAGTTGAATCGGAAGCAGTCAGAAATAAATAGTATTAATCTGACGAAAAAACGGTTAGATAGCTTTTTGAGTGGACAGATTTCATTAAATAGTCACAGTTTGATCGGTGGCATCAACAATTCTGAAACGATTGATCAGCTAGGTTATAAATCAGCTTTTGATGATCAGAATTATTTAAGATTATATAAGGGCTGTATAGTCAGCACTAATGATGGCGGAAAAACATGGAATGCAGTGTTTACCCCCAATGGCTTATCCGCTGAATCCATCACAGGTAATCTGATGCTTGATGATAAAACCAAAATATCTTCTTCCACTGGCTCTATTCAACTCACCAACCAATCCTCACAAATTGATGGTTCCTCTCTCTCGGTTATCAATGGTGGACTATCTCCTTCAAGTATTGATGCTACATTAGTCAATAATGCTACGCTTGGTGCTCAGGCAAAGGATCAGATTGATAATCTTGAAGTAGGTGGCGTAAATCTCATTTCAAGAAGTAATGCTATTGGCAGTATCACATCGCTCACGTCCAGTGTTGGACATTCTGATTATGGATTGAAGCTGGAATATAGCGAACCGAATGGCTTTACTGTACCCATGAAATATAGTGGTTGGGTTACGGTTAGTTTTGTGGCTTGTGCCAATATGGACAATACAACTCTATATATGAGTTTGAACACGAAAGATCAATCGGATTTATCGGCTGATCATAGTGTCGATGTGGATACGAAGTCGCGGATCTATACATGGGTTGTGAATTATAATGATGCCAATCTATTAACCAAAGAGAATCTATTAAAATTCTGGCATGTTGATCATGGTGCGGAAATTTTAGTGCAGGATATACAACTGGAAGATGGGAAGATTAGAACGGGATATAGGGAGTAAGGTGGTGACTAAATGTTTAACAAATATTTAAATCTGGTGTTTGACGGGAAGGAAAGTAGAAAATCAGGATTCATGTGCGTGCAATTGAATGAGGGATTGATGAGCGATACATTCATTGCCAATAAGACGATTAATGAAACCAGCGCAGAGAAAAGAGATGTTCCATACTTTCGGTCAGTTTCATCAAGTCCGCTTGAGTTTGATCTCAATCTATTGTGGATCAATAAGATTACGGAAAAAGGCGAACAGTTACTCAGACAGTGGCTGAACAAGAAAACCTATTCAGAATTCTATTTTAAAGAATATCCAATCAGGCGTTACTTTGGAATTATGACAACAGCATCACAGAATTATTCTGGCGCAAACGAAGGATACACAAGTATACACATTCGCTGCAATTCTCCTTACGCCTACTCTCCTGCTTTCCATGACTATATTAATGTTCCTGATGAGGGTAGAAATTATGAGTTGTGGAACCGTGGAGATCAATTGATGTTTCCGTTTATTGAGTTCACGAAGATTGGTGATGGCTCATTGGCTATTGTGAATAAGACGAATGGCAATGATACATTAGCGATTGACAATCTCAAAGATGGTGAAGTGGTTACGATTGACAATGATAATGAGATGATTGAAAGCAATCGGGATAATGTCTATCATGCCAATGACTTTAATGATGTGTGGCTAAAGTGTCCATTGGGTCGTAATCGTTTGTTTATTAACGGCAAAGGAAAAATGAAAATGTATTGGCGATATGTCTATGATTAAAATGAAACATGTGTGCAAGTGGAGCGGATGCAATGAGTTGATTGATATAGATGAAAAGTATTGTGACAAGCACAGAGACAAAGCGATGAAGATGATTGAAGAAGAAAAAAACAAACGCAATCAAGACTACAATGAGCGTGTGCGTTGGACAGAGCATGACGGTAAGTATGCTGCTTTTTATCAATCAAGTGCTTGGAAGAAAACAAGGGCATATGTCATAGCAAGAGCGAATGGATTGTGTGAAGAGTGTTTGGCAAAGGGATACATAAAAGCAGGTCGAGTCGTTGACCATGTGATTCCATTAAAAGAAAGATGGGATTTGAGATTGGACGTGGACAATTTAAAATATCTTTGTCAAGATTGCCACAATAAAAAACATAAATTGAATCGTTAATTTTATAATAGGGACATTTTATGTCCCAATAAAAAATAATTCCCCTATAAATATTGATAGGGGGGCTATGCTTAAATTAATCGGGACATCGAGCGTCCAGTTTCGGCGCGCGATTTTTAGCGTTTCCAAAACAATTTTTACCAATTTTAGAATCAAGGAAGTGATAAAATGGCTAGTGGAAGCCGACCAGGTGAAGGTAATCGTGGTGGTGGACGCAAGTTAAAACCACTGTCTATAAAGAATTATACGCCACCTGCTGAGCGAAAACAACGGGAGCAAGCTGAGGAGTCCATGAAAAAATTGGCTGATATAGAAATTGATCCACCTGATTATCTCGATGACATCGCAAAGCAAGTATGGTTAAGGATTCTTCCTGAAGTCAAGAAACTTCCTCTTAAATTTCTCGATCAATCCACGTTTGAACAATTTTGTACATTCTATTCGATTTATATTCAATCTTCGAATGACATTAAATTAAATGGTATCAAATCCTCAGA
The DNA here is from genome assembly GCF_024125445.1 of Sporolactobacillus shoreicorticis. GTDB lineage: Bacteria > Bacillota > Bacilli > Bacillales > Sporolactobacillaceae > Sporolactobacillus > Sporolactobacillus shoreicorticis. The sequence continues at coordinate 86,423 of NZ_JAMXWM010000014.1, forward strand.
TGGCAATCGTAAAAATGCATCTTATCAGATCATGTCTGATGCTGCCAAAAATATGCGGCAATGCGGTTCTGAGTTGGGCTTTAACTTCTCCTCACGTATGGCAATGTTAATTTCCAAAAATGATGAAAACAAAGATGATGATAATCCATTTGCAGATGGGACACTTGGTGAAATAAATGTCTGAATATCAAGATGCAGCTTATCAATATTGCAGGAAAGTATTAAACGGTGAAATAATTAGCTGCCATAAAATCAAGCAAATGGCAAATCGGCATCTCAATGACTTGGAAAGACAAGGTGATGAAGATTTTTCCTATTTTTGGGATGCTGATATTGCTAAAAAGGCCGATATATTTATCCAATCTGTCCCTGATCCAGATGTAGGGCAGCCGATTCCTCTGGCTCTCTATCAGCGCGCTTTATTCCAAATGATCTTAGCGTGGAGAAAGAATGACGGGAGAAAACGATGGTCAAAGGGAGTATTCAGCGTTTCTCGACATAATGGAAAAACTCAATTCGCTTCAAATTTAGCAACGTATGAATTTTTATTTGGGACACCCAAACACAATAGACAAATTATATGTGCAGGTCAATCCAATGAAACAGCTAATCACATTCTATCTTATTGTAAAGATGCGTTACCATACATATTAAAGAAAATGAAGAATGAAAAATTGAGTAAGATGATTAGCATCAACGAGCATGAAATAAAGATAAATGGTGCCAATACTTTTGTGAAAAAACTATCAAGTGAAAGTAAATCTCTTTTTGGTTATCATCCGACTTTTGTTGCTTGTGACGAGTATCATACGATGAAAGACCGAACATTTGTACAAAAGCTTTCATCTGGTATGTTGTTCAACGATGCATTATTTCTCATTATATCAACATGCGGTGCTGACTTGAAATCGCCAATGTACCAAGATTATGAACATTTATGGACTCCGATTCTTGACGGGAAAATAAAACAAGATGATTATTTTGTCGCCATATATGAGCAGGATGCTGATGACGAAGCTTATCAGCCTGAGACGTGGGAAAAGAGTAACCCTCTATTTGCTATTAAATCAGTCAGAGAGGATTCTATTGATAAATTTATTTCGGAACGTGATGTTAACGTACAGCAAAATAATCTCGCGAAATTTATCAATCAAAATATGAACCGGTGGAAATCACTTTCAGATAAAAGCCTTATCAACAATATTGAGGATTGGAAAGAATCTACAAATACAAATTTTGACATTCGTGCACAGCCTTGTTACATTGGGATCGATATGAGCATGACTGGGAATGACAATTCAACTGTTGCTTTTGTGTTTCCATATCAAGATTCAGAGGGTAATAAAAAATGGCACCTAAAGCAACATAGTTTTATTGGTATGCTTCCAGGGATTGGAATTGAGGGAAAAGAGAAAAAGGACGGTATATCTTACCGGCGATTAGAGCGGAAAGGTGAAGTATCTATTACAAAATTAGCAAGCGGATATATTGATCCAGATGCAGTGTTTCAATATATTTGTAATTTTGTTGATGACAATAATCTGAATGTGATCGGTGTATTTTATGATCCATATGGCATGAATTCAATAATTTCGAAAATGGAAAACGATTTGTCACATCAATGGAATTTAGTTGAAGTTAAGCAAAATTTTCAAACTTTAAAAGACCCAACAAATCAGTTTGTGATGTTGTTTGATAATCATCAAATTACACATGATGATGATGAAATGTTAGCAGGTGCTTTCAATAATGCAGTCATTGTAGAAAATCAACACGGATTAAAGATTGATAAATACAAGAATAAGGCAGGATTCCGTATTGATCCGGCTGATGCTGTGATCGATACTTTTGTCAAAGCCGGATTTTATTTTGACGAAGATCATGATGATCTAATTTACAATATGACAAACGATGAACTTAATGACTTCTTTAAATCTAACAAATTCAGCTTTTAAAAGAGGCAGGTGAAAATGATGGTTAAAAATTTATCTAAGATGTTTCATTCGCTCTTTAATTTCATTAAGCAGAATATCCACACACTTTTGTTGTTGGCGGGTGTGTTATTCGTTGACGTAGCAGCATTCTTCGTCTGCCTCACTGTTGGATTAGTTGTTACGGGGATCAGCTTGATCAGTTTGGCTTTGTTAATTTCACATGAAAATGACAAAGCAGATCAAGAGGCGAGGAGGTGAGACAAATAAAACATGTTCTTTAAAAAATTAAATGAAACACGTTCACGCAGTTTAGGTAGTGGTAACAATGATTTTGGCCTTGCGTTTATTAATGAAAAAGTGACTATCGGCAGCACAAGTATTTCACCTTATCGAGCCATGAAAAATAGTGACATTTTCGCAGCAGTCAATTTGTTGTCCAGTCACATCGCAGCCTGTCCCTTTAAAATTTTAAACGGAAATGAACCCGTTTTAGAATATTTGCTAAATGATCGTCCCAACAATTTGACAAACGGATTTACTTTTTGGCAGTCAGTCATGACACATTTATTGCTGCATGGTAATGCTTATTGCATCATTTATCGTGATCAAATAGGCACTCCTATAAAACTTGAATTTGTCAGCGGAAATCAGGTTAATGTTCTTTTATCCGATGATTCACAAAACCTCTTTTATCAATTCAACTTTAATGACAATAGAAAACCCACACTTTTAAATTCTTCGGATGTTCTACACATTCGATTGATTTCAACAGATGGTGGTATCCTCGGAAAATCTCCACTTATTTCATTAATTCCCGAACTTGATCTCCAAGAACGAGTAAACAAATTGACTTTAAATTCCTTAGATAAGGCCATCAGTCCGGCCGGTATTCTCAAAATTGATAAAGGGATTCTTGACCACCAAGCAAAAGAAAATATTCGTTCTGAATTTGAAAAATCAAATACGGGAGCAAATGCCGGCAGGGTTATGGTATTGGATCAGATCATGACCTATCAGGGACAAGAGATCAATGCAGACATACTTAAAACATTGATTACTCAAGTGAATTGGTCGAGACAGCAGATTGCTAAAGTGTTCGGTATACCTGCCGACATGTTGGGTGCTGAATCCTCTCATTCTAATATTGATCAGATTCGTGGACTTTATGCGACATCTATAAACCGTTACACTTATCCACTAACTTCTGAGATTACTAATAAATTGCTTACTGATCCAAATGAGACAACTCGATTAGACATTGCCGAAGTCATCGATCCCGATAATTCAAGTGCCGTTAAGAATCTTGACATTCTTACGAAAGATGGCATCTTTGATACTGCAACAGCAAAATCAATTTTGTATGCCAAGGGTGGAATTTAATTTTGAAAGGTGGTGATAGAAGAATGCGTGAAATTCGCACGGTAAATTTTGAAATGCGTGCTTTGACAAACCAAGAGAGCAATCAAAAAGTTATCTCTGGTTATGCGCTTGAGTTTAATACATTATCTGATGATCTTGGTGGCTTTAGAGAAACATTGTCTCAAACTTGTTTGCAGAGTACGGATTTATCAGATGTACGATGCTTATTCAATCATGATCCGAATATGATTCTTGGTCGCACTGGTAAAAATCTTGAATTGACAATTGATCAAAAAGGTTTGTATTTTTCTTGCACATTGCCAGATAGGGACTATGCAAACAATGTTTACCAAAATATTCAGGACGGGTTGATCAATCAATGCTCTTTTGGTTTCGTTGTTGCTGACGGTGGGGAAGCATGGTCAGAGGACGGCAATGGAGACTATATCCGAACCATCACGAATATTGCTGAAATTTTCGATGTGTCGCCTGTCACCGTCCCAGCTTACAGGCAAACCAGTGTAGAAGCTGCTCAAAGATCATTAAATATATTTAAGCAGAAGCAATCTGAAACACGTAACAATGCGATTAAACTAGCAAAAATTAAATTGAAATTAGCCGAATTAGACATCTGATTATAATACATAAAAGGTGGTTATTTAATTGACAATTGAAGAATTAAAATCTCAAATTAGTAAAAAAGTTGAATCTCGCAATAAATTGATTACCGAAACAAAAGCGATGGCAAATGCGGAAGATGCAGACATGACGGAAATTAATAAGCGCATGTCAGATATTGATTCTGAAAAAGTTGAAATCGACAAGTTGAAAAAGCAGCTTGAAACACGCAGTAAGATTGAAGCATTGAAAGAGGAACAAAATAAAACGGATAAAAAAGAAGGGGAAATGCGTAACATGAAAATTGTAAGTGACAATGGAAAAGATCAGGCAATCGCTGAAAAGCGTTCTGCATTGAACAATTTTGTTCATTCTAAAGGTCAAGTTAGAGATGGGCTTGTAAGTGATGATGTCGGTGTAACGATCCCGGAAGAATTGATTTATCAGCCGGAAAATGAAATTAAAACAACGTATAATTTGAAACAATATGTTAACGTTGTTCCGGTTAATTCCGCAAAAGGATCTTACCCTGTTCGCAAAAAGGCAACCGCACGATTCAACACGGTGGCTGAGCTTGAAGCCAATCCAGCACTTGCTAAACCGGAATTTAACAATGTGGATTATGCAGTTCAAACTTATCGCGGTAGCTTGAGTTTAAGCCAAGAATCCATAGATGACTCACAGATTGATGTGACTGGTTTAGTTAATAATGAAATTACGGAACAAAAATTAAATACAACCAACAGTAAAATTGCAGAAGTATTGAAATCGTTCACAGCAAAAGAAGTAAGCGGTGTTGATGACATCAAACATGTAATCAATGTTGACCTTGATCCGGCTTATAGCAAATCCATTGTCTGCTCTCAGTCCTTCTATCAAATTCTTGACACATTAACGGATAAAAACGGACAGTATCTACTCCATCAGGATATTTCTAGCAACTCTCCGACCACTTTTCTCGGCTTAAATGTCGTTGTTGTTGCTGACGATTTGTTAGGCGCAAAAGCTGGCGATCAAGTGGCATTCATCGGTGACTTAAAGCGTGGTGTACTCTTTGCAGATCGTGCAGATGTATCGATCAATTGGGCAGAAGATCAGATTTATGGAAAATATCTCATGGGCGCTATTCGCTTCGATGTTAAGAAAGCTGATGCTAACGCGGGATTCTATGTCAACTTTCCGGGCAACGAACAAACGACCACTTCCACAACTGTAAACCCCTAACACCCCGCTCGCTGGAATCGTCAAATCCAACGAGTAACTCTGTTGATTTGACTTGGGAATAATTCGGATTTCAGTGGAGTGGGCTTTCATAGAATTATATTAAATAAGGAGGAAATAATTTTGGCAATTACATATACTGTTTATGGTAAGAAAACAAGTGATTCCGGCAATGCTGCTAAGATTGCAGAAGGGATCATTGAAAAGAAGTATACAGTTAAAAACCTTGATGCTGGTACGGAATATCAGTTTCAGGTAGCGACTGTTGATGAAGATGGAAAAGAATATTTGAGCGATATAATTAAGGTGAAAACATTGGCCGCAAGCACCACGACCACTAGCACTACAGTAGCACCGACCACTACAGTAGCACCGTCTACAACCACTTCTACCACAAAAGCACCGGCTATCCCTGACGCACCTACCATTTCTGCTGTTGCCAAAGATGGTCTTGCTGAATACACGATCACCCCGCCGGCTAATGACGGAGGTTCGGCAATCACCGGCTACAATGTCTACGTTAAGGAAGCAAGCGCGAATTGGCCTGATAAGCCTTATGCCACACTTACTGATTTGACTGGTAGTGTTACGGGATTAACTAATGGTACGGAATATACAATCGCGATTGAAGCCGCTAATGCAGCGGGGCATAGTGATAAACAAGCTGCTCTTGCTCATGTAACACCTGTAGCTGTTACGACTACATCGACTACGGCCAAGGGATAATCGCTTATGGCTGTAACTGTAAATCAGATGAAACATGCCCTTAGATTAGACACGGATGAGGACAATGATTATTTGGCGGTGTTGATCGAAGCGGCACAGGAACGAATCATACATAGCGTTGATACATCAAAGTCACTAGCAGATTATCAGCAATATAAAATCTTTGATATTGCTGTGATGATGGTCGTGGCTGAGTGGTATTTTAATCGCACAAATTTAATGGACAGCAAAAATGTTGAAATTCCCAATGGTGATACTTCCATTATTGTGTCATTGATAGGAATCATGGTTGGCGGTGATGATGATGCCACTGATTAACGATCCTTCACGACTAAACCATACGATTCAATTCGGAACGGTAATAAGTATTGACAATGATAACCATGTTCCCATTTCTACATTTTCCCCTCAATTTTCCTGCTATTGTGCTATTTTCAAGCGCACCATTGATCAGACATTTTCCACACTGCAAACGGAGCAACAAGATAATGTTACGGTCATCATTTATCACAATGAAAAAGTCAACACTTCACTGAGCGCTATTCTGAATAAGATTAAATATAGAGTGATTGACGTGGAACCTGATGAAACATCGGCAATTATTCGCTATGACACCGTTATTTTGAGGAAGGTGAGCAAATGAGTAATGTAGAGATCACTGGTTTAGATGACATTGTAAACAACTTAGATCAACTCATTATATCCGAAGTTGCTAAGCAAAATGCGATTAATGCAGCAGCTAATGTCTATGCTGAAGCATTGGAGCAAGTAAAGTTTAAGCATGACGGCGAAAAGGGAACACATCTGAAGGATCACGTCACCTTCAAGAAGGATCAGTACGATGATCATAGCACAGATGTTGGCTACGACAAAAAAGGTTTTTACTATCGCTTTGTCAATAATGGGACGAAATATCAACCGGGACAGCATTTCATGGAGCATGTTTTTGATCAGCAGCAGGAAGCGATGAAGCAAGCTATGTTTGACGAACTGAAAAAGGACGTTGATCATCATGCTTAATGTTTCTGCTGTGGTTGATCTACTTAAGAATGATCCTCAATTAGCTGTCTTTATTCCCTCTGATCATATCAAAGGTTATAAAATCCCTGATGAATTCAGAGAAATTACCCCGGTTGTCCTTGTGACAGATATTCGCTCTGAATTTATGGCGTATGGCAGTGATCATGCAGGTGGCCGTTATCGCACCGTACAGATTCAGATATGGTTTGATCCTGCTGATCCGAATATTGAAACAGTGGAGTTATTGATTAATTCCATTATGGAGAACAGCAGATGGATGTATACATTCGATAGCGGTGTTGAAATTGATCAAGACACACTAAAGGATTTAGTATTGACCATGCAATTTTCTAAAAATGATTATAAATTAAATTAACTGAAAAGGACTGATACATACATGTTAGTTGGATTTTCTAAAGCCCGCATTGGCATCATGACAGATGGTGAAGAAACTTTTACCGCAGATAATATTTTTGAGTTAAATGCAAGAAATGGTGGCCGCACACAAACGGCACAGATTCAAAACTTAAGCGCTTCCAGCACAACGGTTTATGGATCAAACACACCGCGTACGATTCGAGGAAAAGGAGCAGGCAACACGACGCTTACTTTGACAACGGAACTCATCCCCGCCGATCGCCTAGCGCAGATGACGGGATTAAAGAAAGAAAATGGTATTTATTCCGTTGATTCCGATACGGTGGCTCCGTATTGTGCGGTTGAGTTGATTGCAAACGATGAAAATGATAAACCCGTGCGAATTGCTTTATTAAAGGGCGTATTCACATACCCCGAACAACAATTGAACACGAACGATAACAGCGGTCAGAAAGAAAATTATCCGCAAATCACGTTTACGGCCAGTGCGCGAATGATGGATAATCGAGTATACGCGAAAGCGTTTGAAGCTGATGAAGATTTTAATATTAACGCATGGAACATGGTAGTATTCCCGATGGCTGATTTGACGGCTTCGGCTGCACCGAGTGTTGATGTGACCGTCAAAAAGGGGATTTTTACCTACACGATTACGCCTCCTGAAAACGATGGTGGCGCAGAGATCGAATATTTTACTGTCTATTATGGTAATCATGATGACAATAATAATACACAGTACACAGCAATCAAAACATTCACACCCAAAAATGTGTTTGCATGGTTTAAAAATAATGATGATGTGGATGTCTACGTGACAGCAACCAACAATGTCGGGGAATCTGATGCGAGCGAGATTGTGACGTTGTCTCCCGATGTCAATGTCACCACGACAACTACTGTACCTGTATCTACAATAACCACGACATTAAACCCCTGATTGCCCAGGATCTAACGGCAGGTAATATTACTTCTGATTCGGTAAATTTAACTTGGAAGTAACTAGATTTTGGGCCAAAAATAAATTCTAAGGCACAGGTCAATTGGCTTGTGCCTTTTTCTTTTACAAAACTAATAAAAGGATGATTATAAATGGCAAGAATTACAATTAATGAAAATGAATTTGAAATTAAAGAGAGCGTTATTAACTATAAGAAGACACTTAAAATGCAAAAGGTTTTGCTTGAGTCGGAAAAGGAGAAAGATCCAGTTAAGTATATCGATGCACAGATTAAGCTGACTGATGAAGCAGAAAAATACATTTTAGACGTGATTAACAGTAAAAAGATCACAAGTAAATACTTGGAAGAAAATTTCAGCGTTGAAGAATTGGGAAATTTGGCTGGGGAGATCACCAATAAAATTCTTCATATCGAAACAGATACAAACGATGATGAAGCAAAAAACGTGAAAGCCGATCAGGAGAAGGGGAAGTAGTTTCTCCTGATTCGGCGTTAAGAGACATCAATAAGCTGATTCGGCAACTCATGGATGATCGGAATTGGACGCTCAATCAGGCGCTGGAAGCAGACTATTGGGAGTTAATGGAATTATATTCTGCCGAATACGCTGATGATTATATGAGTGTGGCAGATTTCGCAAAAATTATTTAATCGCCAAAAATAGAGAAGGTGATCAATCAATATGGCAATTGGTAGCACGAAAGCGTTAGGCAATTTTGTTGTCCATGTCGGATTACAGGACACGGGTTTAACGCAATCGTTAAATTCAATTAAAAATGGAGTGAGGGCATCTTCGAGTGAAATGAAAGCTCAGATGTCTATTTTTAATTCTCTGGGTGACAATTTAGGTAAAGCTAAAGCCCATTACGAAGGTCTAACCAAGACCATTGAAACCCAACAAAAAGTGGTTGAAAAACAGCGCAGCGAATTTCAATCTATGGGGCAGAGGACGAAAGAGAATGCAGAGCAATATGATAAATTAGCCGCTCAGATTAATAATAATGTGAAGAAATTAGCAGCGATGACGGCTGAACAAGAGAAAGCACGGAAGATGTACGATTACGAGAAATCGGGCATTCGTGAGAATAAAGAAGAATTGTCCTTGCTTCAACGTGAAATGCAATCCACAGTTAATCTATATAAAGCCGAAGGTAACGAAGAAAAAGCATCGGCCGCACAAGCAGAAGGATTACGCAAACAGCTTAGTCAATTAACCTCTATTCGCGAAAAAGAGCGTGACATTTTAGAGAAAGTCAAGAATGAATCGGGTGAGAGTTCGCGTGAATATCGTGAGCAAGCGATTCGCGTCAATGAACTTTCTGCAAAAATTAATCGTGCTGAAAGCAATTTACATGGGTTAGGCGAAGCATCAGTCAAGTCAGAAGGTCGCCTTTCCCGATTAACTTCATCCGCCCACAAACTTTCTGATGCATTCAAGGGTTCTTTCCTCGGTTCAATGGCTGGAAATTTAATGTCCTCAGCAATGATGACTGCAACTAATGGGATACATAGCATTATTGATGCAGGCAAGGAAGAAAATGCAACGCTGGAATCCATATCATTAACTTGGAAAAACATGGGCATGAATACTCAGCAAGTCAGTGGCATGACGGAAGCCATTGAGAAAATGCATGAGCAATCCCATTATTCGTTGACGGGAATTAATGCATTATCCAAAGCTGCATTTGCTTTAACGAAGAACAAAGAAGGTATGACTCAGCTTGCTACATCCATACAGGAAGTAGGGCGCGCTAAAGGGCTTGATGAAGGGAAAATGCAACAAGTCACCAAACGTTTGATGCAAGTTGGCATCACGGGCAAAGTTACATACTCTGATGTTGCTAAGATGACACGAACGTTGCCCGGATTTTCCACTGCAATGGCACAGACAATGGGCGTCAGTGCTGATAAGCTTGTTGAAATGGGCAAGAAGGGTAAGCTGACACAGAAAGATTTTGTCGATACGATCAATGCCATGGGTAAGGCAAACGCAGGCTCATTTTCAAATTATGAGCATACAACGGCAGGATTCAGTGCTGTCATGCATGATACCTGGGATAAGTTATCTGCTCATCTCATGAAACCGATCTTTGACAGTAAAAAATCAGGGCTTGGCGATCTTGCTAAGTTTGTACAGTCGAAAGAAATTGAAAAAGCTGCTGAGGATTTAGGTAAAGTTTTAAGTCAAGTCATGAGTGCAGCAACACGGCAATTGGCTAATTTTGCGAAATATGCAGAAGCACATAAAACAGAACTGAAAGCAGATTTTAATGCAGTCAAAGAAGCTGTATCGACAACATGGGTAGCAGTTAAACCGGTGATTACATGGCTGGTTGATAATCCGAAGGTATTTGCTGGTGTAACGGTCGGTTTATTGGGCATGAAAACAGGCCTAATTCCGGTGCGGACACTGTTTAAAGATTTAGGTGGTGTGGTCAATGGAACCACCAATGCTTTTAAGTATATGGCAAAAGAAGGAACAACAGGCAATAAAGCCATTACTGGACTTGGTAAGGGTATTAAGAGTATCGGTAAGGGAATCGGCTCAGGCGCAGTAAAGGGGATCAAGGGCATTGGCACAGCAGCGAAAGCGTCTGCTAAATGGATTGGCTCAATGACTACTGCTGCCTTGTCGTTCGGCAAAACGGCGGTTATATGGGCAGCACAGAAGATTAAAATTCTAGCTGTTGCAGCAGCAGAAAAGGTAGCAGCGGCAGCTACAAAAGTGTGGTCAGCGATTCAGGCAGGTTTTAACTTTGTCATGAACCTTAACCCAATCGGATTGATTGTCACAGCCATCGGCCTCTTGGTTGTTGGTCTGGTCGAGACATACAAGCATAGCAAAACTTTCCGCAAGTTTGTTAATTCTATGGGCAAGTCTCTCGGAAAAACCTTTAAATCAATTGGTAAATGGTTTTCCGGTGTCGGCAAGAGTGCTAAGAGCATGGCATCGAACACGGGCAAATGGTTTTCTAATATGTGGAAATCCACAACGAAAACGGCGGGGCGTATGGCTTCGGGTGTCCGTGGAGCGTTTAATAACATGCGTAAATGGTCACAGAATGCGACAAATAGTATGGTTAAGCAAGTTTCTGACAAGCATAGCTGGCTCAATAAGCATACCAATGGCGCAGCAGCGACTATGTTTAGCGGACTAAAGAAAACCTACAGCAAAGGTCATGCCACGCTTGAAAGCGGCACAAAAGTGTTTTCGGATATTATACACGGCAAGTGGAGCAATCTCGGCGGCGACATCAAACACTTTGCCAGCAATGCCATGAACTTTGTCAAATCGTTCTGGCGCACGGCCTATAATTCTCTTAACAAATTGACCGGTGGTTGGATTGGAAAGACAGTTGGATGGTTTAAAGGGCTACCTGGTAAATTAGGCAGCGCATTGAAAAATGGTTGGCATGCGGTAGAAAGTGGAGCACGATATTTAGCCAATGGTATGATCTCAGGCATTGGTAAAGGTGTTAATGGTGTCATCGGTGGGATTGACTGGATTCTGAAGAAGGTCAATGCTCCTCAGATTTCACACTGGGAAGTTCCTCAATTCGCCGCTGCTGGACTTGCTCAAGGCCTAGCCATCGTTGGTGAAAAAGGGAAGCATGAGTTAATCAAACATGAGGATGGACAAATTGAAGTCAGTCCGAATAAGGCCACACTGTATAATTTCAAGCGTCCAGTGTCAATCCTCGGTGGCGATAAAACCGAACAATTGATGAAGATGAATATCATTCCCCAATTCGCTTCGGGTAACTGGTTTGGATCAGCCGTTGATTTTATTAAAGGTGGGTTCAGTGCAATTGCCAACACCGCTTCAGGTTTCTGGAATGCGGTGACTCATCCGGCTCAATTGTTGAATACAGCCGTTAATAAGTTTACCGATCTATCTGGTTTAAAGGGTACTATTGCAGATATGGCTAAAGGCACAGTGACTTACGCAACCAAGGAATCATTAAATTGGTTTAAGAAACAATTGTTTACAAGCAATAACCCGTCAGGTGGGAATATTGATCGCTGGAAGCCGTATGTATCCCGTGCCTTATCAATGACTGGATTACCCACATCATCGGCTTATGTCAATGCCTGGATGAAACAGATTCAATCGGAATCAGGTGGTAATCCTAACGCTGTACAGCATGGCTATACCGACATCAACACGTTGACTGGCGATCTTGCCAAAGGATTGTTGCAGACGATTTCAGCAACGTTTAATGCCTACAAGATGCCCGGTCATGGTGACATATTTAACGGTCTGGATAACATGCTGGCCGCCATGAGGTACGCAAAATCCAGGTACGGGAAAAGTGGCATGCTCGATGTGATTGGTCATGGTCACGGCTATGCAAATGGCGGCTTAGTTACCACGGAACAGATCGCCCGAATCGCAGAAGGCAATAAAGCGGAAATGGTTGTACCGCTTACAAACACAACGAAAAGTATTCAGATGTTGCGTATGGCGAATGATTATCTGGCGGCAAAGCTAGGCATTCAACAATCCAAAGCGAATGATCAGGTACAAGCTGTATCGACCAATCTAACCATTGAAAATGTCAATATTAATATTGATGGAAACACGGATACAACCAATGCTAAAGATATTGCTAATCAAGTGATCAAAAAAATTAATGATGCATTGAAGGGAAAAGGATTGAAGTTAGCGTGATTTTCTGTTTTGATCGATCAAATTAGAAAAAATACAAGGGGCATCACCTGTTTATGCGGGTGGTGCTCTTTTTTGCTTTTTATGAACGTGTAAATATGAAAATAAGGTAGTGAAATTATTGATTGAAATATGGAGAAACATTAAAGATTATGAAGGACTGTACCAGGTATCAAATTGTGGAAGAGTTAAAAGATTAAGCAATAATAGACAAATGAAAGAAAAAATATTACGATCTGTAAAACATGGCCGTGGATATTTAAAAATTGGATTACATAAAAATGGATCTCAAAAGGATTATTTTATTCATCGCTTAGTAGCGCAAGCATTTATCATTAATCCAATTAATCTTCCCGAAGTAAATCATCGTGACGAAAACAAACATAATAATAATATCAGTAACCTTGAATGGTGTTCATCAAAATATAATGCAAATTACGGAACGAGAAATGAGAGATGTCACTTATATAAGGACAAAAATATTATTTTAGCAAGTTATTGAAATCTAAGAGGTTATTCTATGAGTAAAAAAACTCGGATAGCCTCTTTTTTATTGTAAACAAAGCAGGAAATTTGTCCTATTTTGTGGAATAAATTGATATTCTGAAAAATGGGAGATGATCACATTGGATACTAAAGAGGAGATATATTATTACACATTTTACTTTGTTGATAATTCAAAACTTGATTTTGCTAAAAATGAATATGAGGGATATGATCCATTACTTACACTCAGTGAGGATAAAAAAGGCTGGCTTGAATTAAATGGGACATATATTAGATTAGAAAATATAAAATATGTCCAAGTTGAAACAGCCATACAGAGAGAGGAACGATTAAACAAGAAGAAAGAGAACATAAACAAGTTTTTGAAATCATATTAATTGTAATTGAAGCACCCACGAGGTGCTTTTTTCTATTTATGACATCAATTTACCAATTCAAATTTTAATGATCTTAGGAATGCAGCATGGAGAAATGAAATAAATAAAAAATTTATCAGGAAATCATTTGACTCCTTTATCATCTAGAATTATACTGTTAATGTAAGTTAAGCAACTAACTAAGATAACTCAAACCAATAAATGTTTATATAATTCAAAAATTGAATAAAAATTTGTGCTTGAAAAATCCCATTGTACCGGCATTCTACACCATCTCCATGTCAAAGGCGAAACCGACGAACAGCGAATTCATCGCCATGGTCGCCGACAAGCTGCGGATCGAAAATCGTGCCGAGGAATCGATGCGGATTTTGTGAACGAAAAGGATTTCTCTAAGCAATGCTAAAGAAATATAAAGCACCTCATTTGTCAATGGTATTCGTTGACAAATGAGGTGCTTTCTTTTAATTTTAAATCAAGATGTTCTATGCGGCATAATTTATTTTGAATAGCTGACGATCTTAGTTCTTTCTCATACATGTTTGTTTTTATTAAAATCAGTATGGTGCTTTATTTGGATACAATTCGTTGATTTGTATAGCTGATCAAAAAATCTCAGATTTGTTTATGGAGAAAATGGGGCAGGAAATTAATTTCTATGTTATAGTTTATTTTGTCAAAAAATGCTAACCGTGATATACATAGAAGGCAGCTGTTGAAAACATAAATGATCAATAGGGAATCGATTTGCTTCCATTCATTGTGAGGCTTTGGAAGGTGTGGAAGGTTTGACAGGTTTGATGATTTCGCTTATTCCAGCACTTCTTTGGGGAACACTTCCACTTGTCAGTGCAAAAGTGGGCGGAACACCTCATCATCAGGTGTTTGGAATGACGATTGGCGCATTATTTTTTTCGATGGCGCTCTTTTTCTTTATACCGCCACAGCTCAATGCAGCAGTCATTTCGGTAAGTTTGCTGTCTGGACTTTTTTGGGCTGTCGGACAATTTTATCAGTTTGCTGCCATGAAAATTCTCGGAGTTTCGAAAACGATGCCGCTTTCTACCGGTATGCAGCTCGCGGGAGTCGCATTATGCGGAATTTTTATTTTTCGTGAATGGGATACCGCTTTTCGAATGATAATAGGATTGTCTGCGTTAGCCCTAATTGTCATTGGTGTTCTGCTTACATCAAGAGAGCGGCGTTCCAAAGAAAAAAACACCCATCCAGTGTTTAAAGGGCTTGTCCTTCTGGCTGTTTCCACCTTTGGGTATATTTCTTATCTAGTGATCCTCCGTTTGTTTCGCATTGACGGCTGGTCGGCGATACTCCCACAATCAATTGGTATGATTATTGGAGCAGTCATTCTGTCTGGCAAAAAAGTAAAAATGCTTCATAATCGGCACACCGCATTTAACATTATTTCAGGATTGATGTGGGCCGGTGGCAATCTTGCCCTTCTCATAGCTACAAAGCTTGAAGGAGTTGCCATCAGCTTTTCAATGTCGCAAATTGGAACCGTGCTCTCTACATTAGGCGGTATCTTCATTCTGGGTGAAAAAAAGACTAAGAACCAGATGGTATTTCTGCTTATAGGATGTACCATGATCATTTTCGGTGGTGTGCTTTTAGGGAAGACAAAGAATTAAATCATGACAACAGTTAAATTGATTTCATTTTTTTAGCCGTTAGGTCATGACATGAGCGGAAATGAATGATAAAATGTAACTAAGCTTTTTGAAGAATGCTGTCATCTGAAGAGATGAAAACGGTTCTTTAAAGATATTGCAGGTCAATATATTGTTGAATCCTGTTCAATTCAAATATTAAGCAAATGAATGGAGCGAGTAGAAAAATGGAAAAAACGTATGTAGTCACTGATGAAACGGGTATTCACGCACGCCCGGCAACCGTGCTTGTAAGTGAAGCAAGCAAATTTGAATCAAACATCAATATTGAATATAATGGCAAGAAGGCCAACCTGAAGAGTATCATGGGTGTTATGGCTCTTGGCATTATGCAAGGCGCAGAATTCAAAATTGTTACTGAAGGCTCGGACGCTGATGAAGCATCTGCTGCAATCGGCAATGTTATTTCGGCTCAGGGCATTGGCAAAGAAAAATAATGCTCAGCAGATAAAAAAAGAAGCGGACTTGAGGAAAATCCTCAGATCCGCTTCTTTTTTATGCTTTTGAAATTTCAGGTTCTTGTTTCTTCATTCTTTGGAGCAACATATGTGAGAAATACGTTTGTCCGATTAAAAAGAGTCCACCGACAACCCAATAAAGTGGCAATGCGGCTGAGGTTGACAGAGATGCAAATACAATCATAATCGGAGACATTAATCCAATCCATTGAAACGACTTTTGCTGTTCTGTGTCCCCAACGGTTGGTATCAGTTTTTGACTGATCTTAAATTGCAAGAAATAGACAACTCCGGCAATAATCGTGAGTACGAAATCTGTGTGCCCCAAACTGAACCAGAGAAAATGGTGAGTTGCAATCTCATGCGAACTTCTGATGGCATAATAAAACCCCATTAAGATCGGCATTTGTACGATGATCGGTAGACATCCGATTGCTGAAAATGGATTAACATCATGCTTTTTATAAAGTCCCATCATTTCCATTTGAACCTTTTGCTTTTCAGCAGGGTCTTTGGTTTCAGACAATCTTTTTTGAATAGCGGTTAATTCTGGTTTTAACTTGTCCATTTTTTTCTTAACTTCAAATTGCCGCACGTATTGTCGGACCATCAAGGGGGCAAGCAGGAAACGGATTAAGAGTGTTAAAACAATAATGGCTGCCCCATAACTATTCCCCAAAAAAGAGGCGGTTCCTTGAATCATCAGTGTAAAAGGTTCGATGAATGTATTCATGTATTCAGTTCCTCCCGGCTGTTATTAAAAATTAACTCGTTTAAAATGCCGGGAGAAAACAATGGTTTTTCGAATCTGATTGTTTGGAATCTCTGCGTCTGACCGTCCGTATAAGATAGAACATAATATGACTGATTTTCGCATTCCCGGAGTTGAATGCCAGTGCTAATAGCATACAGGTACCAGAAGGCACGCCATCCTGCATGTATTTATTGAACTGAGTTCGTTCGGTGCGGATTGAGTGCTGAATGATGTGAAATGACAGTTCCAATGCGATCAGAAGCGCAGGAAGTGCCGGATCGTTTAATAAATAAGCACAAAGATCAAGCGTAGCGGTCACCTGCCTCTCTAAAGATACTATAAAACATCATACCACGAATGGCGAACGTGTAGCACTTATAAATAAGCATAAAATCCCCTCCGGCACTTTGACGGAGAGGATTAGTCATGTTAAAAATAAGGATTGCTTATAGAAGAATCAGCGGTGTAAGGATCGGCGCGAATACAAGTGTGAATATTGCTGCGAGCACCATAGCGAGACTTGCCGCCGCCCCTTCCTCGCTGCCGAATTCCAGCGCTTTTGAGGTGCCGGCTCCATGCGCGCCCATACCTAAGAGCAATCCCTTTGCCAATTTTTCTTTGATATGCAAATATCGGATGATCATTGGACCGAGAATCAATCCTGTAATTCCGGTGACGATGACAAAGATTGCTGTCATCGTCGGCATGCCGCCAATGTCAACGGATACTGCCATGGCGATTGGTGTGGTTATCGAACGCGGCAGCAGACTAAGCAAATAGTTGTCATTTAATTTTACGATATGGCTGAATACACCTGAACTCAGAATTGCAATAGTGACTCCTGCGCTCATGCTGACTACTATAATTTTTGCATATTTTTTCATGACCTTGCGAAATTTATAGAGCGGTATTGCAAAACCGACTACAGCTGGTTGAAGCATATTGCTTAACCAGCGTCCACCGCTGTCATAATCCGAATAATTTATATGAAATCCAACCAGCATTGATGAAAGAATGCATGGGGCGATTAACAGAGGTGAAAGAAATGCAAATTTAATTTTTTTATACAATTGCTTTGAAAGAAGGTAAACAAGAACCGTGAGCAGGATGCAAATAAACGCAATCATTTTCCAATCTCTCCTTTTTTATTTGCCAGCCTGCGAATGGAAAATTGGGCGACAAGACCTGTGACAATCATGACTGTAATTGTGCTTAATAAAATCACGATCAGAAATTGCGAACCGTGCTGAATAATTTCATCTTTGTACTGAATAATTGCTACTGCGGATGGAATAAAGAAAAGGAGCATTTCAGACATTAAAAAACCAGCACCGAGTTCTACCGCAGACAATTTCAGAACTTTGAAATGAAGGAGGGCGAGAACGATAAAAAGCCCGATGATGCTGCCGGATATCGGCAAATGTAGCCACTTGACCAGAATGTTGCCGAGTAAAGCAAATAAATAAAGATAGCAAACCTGGAGGGCAACGCGAAAAAATTTTAGCAAATTTCAAACACTTCCTTATTTTTGAGAAAAGCAAATGTGACCTATGTCACAGTGTATTATACAAAAGTTAATTTTACAGGTACAATAGATTTCGGGAATACATGTATTCCTATCACCTATAACTTGGAGGCGGTGACCACGGATATTAAACATCTTCACTATTTCTTAGAAGTAGCGGTCAGAAAAAGTTTCACGAAAGCAGCGCATCATCTTTATGTAACACAGCCGACGATTAGTAAAATGGTGAGAGATATAGAGGATGAACTTGGCATGGTACTGCTTGATCGTACTGGAAAAGAGATTGAATTGACAGATGCGGGCAAGATTGTTTTTGAACAGGCACAGCAAATTGTTCAGTCGTTTGCTCATTTGTCTGACGAATTAAGTGATTTAACCCATGCTAAAAGAGGAAAGCTGACAGTCGGACTTCCTCCGATGATTGGAATTCATTTTTTTCCTTCAATTCTTAGTCGGTTTCGCAAGGATTTTCCTGGAATCAGTCTTCATATTGCAGAGTACGGCGCTAAAAGAGTTGCTGATTGTATAACTGAAGGGTTGCTGGAAGTCGGGGTTACTGTTGGAAAAATCAATGAAGAGTATTTTAATTCATTTGTTTTCTTTGATGACTGCTTGCGTCTTGTTGTGAACACATCAAGTCCGCTTGCCAATAGGAATCAAGTAGCCTTAGCAGATCTTTATAATGAACATTTTATTTTATTTCCGGAAGATTTTGCTTTACGTGGCATGATTATTAATTGTTGTAATAAAGCAGGCTATCAACCGAACATTGTATTCGAAAGTTCACAGTGGGAGTTTATTGTGAAAATGGTTTCCGAAGGATTTGGCATTGCGTTTCTGCCAGAACGCATTATCCAAAAAATGGAAAAGAAAACAGAGTCCATTGTTACACTTCCAATAGTTGAAACTGAGCTTAATTGGCGACTGTCAATGATATGGAAGAAAAACCACTATTTATCCTATGCGGCGAGAACATGGGTTTCTGAAACGCGAGCTGCTTTAAACGGTGTTAATTAAAGAAAAATTGATTTCAAAAAAATGCTGAAATTAATTGTTGACAGCATGACTTGTCAATGATATATTATAAAAGTTGTCGCTATTGATATCATATTTTTATATTGACAATTGATGGGACAGGCAGTATAATGAAATATGAGTCATCGAAATCAATGTTTGACAAAGAACAGTTATTGTGTTAAACTGCGCAACTTGTTTATTGATCAAAGATGATTTGA
>NZ_JAMXWM010000015.1 GCF_024125445.1 Sporolactobacillus shoreicorticis
GGATAAAGTTCTGGAACCGGGTGCTTTTGGTATACGTTCATTAACATTAATAACTGCTGTCATCAACCTGATCAAGCCAATCGGTTACAGCTTTAACAATCAATTCAACGCAGCCTTCTTTAAATGGCGATTCCAGGCCGGCTGCCCTTACCAATTCCAAAAATGATTTGCTTCCGCCCTGCTTGCACAAATTTAAATAGTCTTTCCATGCAGCATCATAATCTTCCTGTGATTTTTTCCAGAACTCAAACGCACATACTTGAGCTAATGTATAGTCAATATAATAGAACGGTGACTCATAGATATGTCCCTGACGCTGCCAAAATCCGCCATTCTCAAGGAATTCAAAGCCATCATAATCACGGTATGGCAAGTATTTCTTTTCAATAGCCTTCCATACCTGCTTACGCTCCGCCGGAGTCATTTCCGGATGTTCATAAACAACATGCTGAAATTCATCAACACTCACACCATAAGGAAGAAATAAGAGCGCATCGCTCAAATGTGAGAATCTGCGTTTATCCGCATCTTCTTTAAAGAACAGATTCATCCACGGCCACGCAAAAAATTCCATGCTCATCGAATGGATTTCAGCACCTTCAAAGGTTGGCCAGCGATATTCGGGTATATCACTATGTGTTGTGTAAACCTGAAACGCATGACCCGCCTCGTGTGTTAAGACGTCGATATCCTCCGACGTACCGTTAAAGTTCGAGAAAATAAATGGGGACTCATAATCAAAAATATATTCGCAATAGCCGCCTCCGGCCTTGCCTTTTGTTGCCAGCAGATCCATTAGGTGGTGATCAAGCATAAATTGAAAAAATTCTCCGGTCTCCGGTGACAGCTCTGCATACATTTTCTTCCCGTTTTCAATGATCCATTCGGCGGTTCCTTTTGGCGCTGCATTCCCAGTCGTGAATTGGAACGGAACATCATAGAACTTTAATTGTTCAACACCGATACGCTCGCGTTGACGCTCATACAGGCGGTTCGCTGCAGGAACCACATATTTGCGAATCTGTTCACGATAGTTTTTGACCATATCGCGGTCGTAGCCAATACGCGCCATTCGATAATAGCTGAGATCAGCATAATTATCAAAACCAAGCTTATGTGCGATCTCTGTTCTGATTTTAACCAATTGATCATAAATGTTGTCAAACTCCTGTTCATGATCAGCAAAATAACCGAAATATGCTTTAAGCGCCGCTCTTCTCACTTCACGATCAGGAGATTTCTGGAATGGAACCAACTGAGCCAGCGTACGCTCCTCACCTTGAAACGGAATTTTTGCAGCAGCAATTAATTTGGTATATTTGGATGCCCATTTGTTTTCTTGCTGCATCAGCGGAATCACTTCAGGCGAAAAAGATTTGAGCTGTGCTTCGGCAAGCGCAAAAAGCTGTCTGCCCCATCTCTTTTCCAGCTCCGCACGGAATGGTGAAGTGAGGAGCAATTTATAAAACTCGGTTGTTTTTCCTTCAAAGATCGGCGTCGTTTCATCGGCAAAGTCATTCTCATCCTTATAGAAAGGATCCTCCGTATTGATCGTATGCCTGATTTCAATGAGTCGAAACATTGTGTCCAAATGCATACGCATGCGATTGATTTCTTCAACTGCATGCACTGCTTTATCAAGTGTCTCGGCATTTTTAAATGCATCGAATGCTTTGTCAAATGCTTCCTCATATTTAGTGACATCTGGTCGTTCGTATTTATAGTTTTCAAAAACGGTCACTGCAAACACTCCTTTTTCAAGTCCTTCTTCTCTTTCTGTCTCATTTTTCCACATCCCACCTATTATATAAGGAAAACTTGGTGAAGCCAAGCAACAGCGAAGGCTGAACCTGAGTTGTGGCGGACAGGACGGCTTAATATCGAATGAGTCACCGAACGTACTTCCGTATGATCAGGACGTGAGCAGCGTTAGTTGAATAACCTTTATTTATCCGATCACTTACACTTGTTTCCTCTAATCTTTTTTCTTTATTCATTTTTGTAAAGAAAATAGAGACAAAGAACCCGGTGCACCGTTCCTTTCGGATTGAGCACCGGGTTCTTTCATGATCATGTTTATTAAATATGCTGTCCCGCAACTTTTTGGTGATGGTGGTTGTGATGATGAAGGCGGAAACGATGACATTCACCATGTGTTACTAATCTGCGTACATAGTAGCAGAGCAAAATGCCAATCAGGCAAAGCAAGGATATCGAGATGACGACTCCGCCCCAGCCATAGGACTCGAGAAACAATCCGCCTACAGGCCCGATTACACTTGATCCGACGTAATAAAACAACAGATAAAGTGACGAAGATTGTGCTTTCTCCCGCCTGTTCGCCAAAATGCCGACCCAGCTGCTTGCAACCGAATGTCCGCCAAAGAAACCAAACGTAAACATCGCCAGTCCGAAAATCTTCAGCATTAGCAATGAAGACATCGTAATTAACAGACCGCAAGCCATCAAAATCATGCACAGTGCAATCACTCCGGAACGACTGGTGTGATCGGAAAGCTTACCCATCCATGTTGAACTGAATGTACCGACAAGAAAAATGATAAAGACAAATCCGACCACAGTCTGGCTTAAATGATAGGGCTCTTCCATAAGCGGGATACCAAAATAATTATATACCGTCACAAAGCTTCCCATCAGGATGAATCCAATTAAGTAAAGGAAAACAAGCGCCGGTGATTCAATATTTTCGAGAAAGCCGGCTGTCGTTCTTTTAATAGATCCGCGTTTGGCATCAAAATGCTTGGACCTTGGAAGCAGCATAATGAATAAAGCACCCATCACAAGATTCACCAATCCTAAAATGGCAATTGCCGCATTCCATGAAAAAGTGTCACTGAGTGTTCCGACGATCAGTCGGCCGGCCAAACCGCCCAAACTGTTGCCGCTGACATAGATGCCAATCACATAGCCGAGTACTTTTTTGTCAAATTCTTCATTGATATAGGCCATCGCAATCGATGGGTAGCCGGCAAGCAGCGCGCCTTGTATAAAACGAACGGCGATCAAAAGTGGAAGGTATTGGATGAAACCAACAACAATAGACAGAACTGCTGATGAGACAAGCGCCAGTACCATCACTTTCTTACGATCATACATGCCTGAGGTAAATGAAACAAATAATAGAAAAATAGCCAGCGCGCCGGTCGCTGCCGACAAGGTCAAGCTTGCCATAGCCGGCTGCACATGAAATTGAGCGGCAACAACAGCAATAACAGGCTGCGTGCAGTAAAGATCGGCAAACATGATAAAACTTCCCAGAAACAAAGCCACTAATGTCTTTTTAAAGGCCTTGCTTTCCGGTGAAATATAATCCATGAAAAATTCCCATCCTCTCTGTTTCTCTTTGTAACATCCATACTATGACAATCCCCATTCATTGTCTAATAAATATTGTGAATGATATTCATGCATAAGGATTCATAGTCAACACATTCAATCACACCTATAAAACACATACGCATTACATCTGTGTGAATTCTGTGTGGAGGCAGGTTTGATCCATCAGGCCTGAGAATGACACGTCAACTGCTCGCCTGCTGCCGCGGGCTTCCCGCATTTACGCGTTTCACCTTTTGCTTTGCCGAAAATCATATGCTTTCAATAAAATGCTTTAATATCGGGATTTTTCACCATATCTATGTTAATATATGAATACGTATTTCAGTACCGATGCCGCACTCATGACGGCATCTTTAATTAGAAAGCGGTTATTACTTTGCTATTATTCCCCATCCTTTTTAGGAGTGATTCATTTTATGGAGTGGCAACAGATTGAATATTTTCAAAAGGTCGCCCAGCTTCAGCATATGACGCAGGCAGCAGAGGCACTGTCAATCTCTCAGCCCGCGCTCAGCAGGTCGATTGCACGCCTTGAAGAGGAACTGGGAATTTCTCTTTTTGAGCGGCAAGGAAGAAGTATCATTTTAAACCAATACGGCAAAGTATTCTTAAGACATGTCAATCGGATCTTAAAAGAGATCGATGACACAAAAAAGGAGATTCAGTCTCTGCTTGATCCTGAATACGGTGAAGTTTCATTAGGCTTTCTGCATACGCTCGGCGTGAATATGATTCCGAATATTCTTCGCGCATTTCAGAAAGAACACGCCAATACACGAATTAAGCTCTATCAAAACAACAATGTCTCGCTGCTCAGACAACTTCAATCAGGAGAAATTGATCTGTGTCTCGTGCATCACGCTTTTGATGATCCCCATATTCAATGGGAAAAGCTATGGGACGAAGAGCTTTTCCTCATGCTCCCGTGTACCCATCCGCTCGCGCGCAGAGAATCCATCACATTGGATGAAATCCAATCCGAACCGATGATTGCGATGAAAGAAGGCTACGAGCTGCGCAAGATTGCCGATAATCTTTGCCGAAAAGCAAATTTCACACCAATTGTTACATTTGAAGGCGAAGAAGTAACGACGCTTGCCGGTCTGGTTGCGGCGGGACTGGGCGTTGCATTGCTTCCAGACCAAAAAGATATTGATGACAGTAAGGTGGCCAAACTGCATGTAAAGTGGCCAAGCTGTTCAAGGCAGATCGGGCTTTCATGGTATGAAGACCGAGCTTTGTCTCCTGCGGCTGCCCACTTCAAACGCTTTGTCTTTACCCATTATCGAGAATGAAAAAGAGGAGGCCGCCCATCTGAGCGTTCTCCTCTTTTTCAATGCTGTGTTTCTTATTCATCAAATTTTCGTGAAGATCTGAATCAGGTTTTCCATCCACCAATTTATTTGACAGCCGACGTATTGAATAACTTCTGAAACCGCTCGTAATCCTGGGGCCCCAGTGTCTGCTCTACCTTTAAGGTATGTTCCCCATGCTTCATGGCTTGGATCGCCCGCTGCTGTTCCTCCGTGTGGAACGTGCCGATAATTTTATTTGTTTCAAGAATATTTGTGAATGCGTTCGGATCAATGCTTTTAATCAGCCGCTCCATTTTATACAATTCATAATGGCTGATGACCATCATCAATGTACTCTTTTTGCTGCCGGTAAATCCTCCGTACGACGGAATAACCGTCATTCCGCGGTCAAATTGATCCTGAATTGCTTCAATCAGCCGCTCCGACCGATCTGTGACCGTTATAACCGTCAACTTCTGATACTTTGTATGAATCATGTCAATGACGTAGCTGTTTACAAAACGTGAGATCAACGTATAAAGTGCGTACTGCCATTCATACACTGCACCGGCAATCACAATAATAATGCCGTTCAGAATCAAGAAATATTTACCTGATGATGCATTGCGATTATGCCTCGTTAAGAAAATAGCAATGATATCCAATCCACCTGTTGAAATACCGTATTTCAGGGCGATACCGACTCCGAGCGCGGAGATCATTCCGCCGAATATAGAATTGAGCAGAATATCTGAAGACAACGGGTGCACCGGCAGAATAGTCAAAAATAATGAGGTCAATAGAACAGTAATGAAACTGAATAGGGTAAAACTTTTTCCAACCTTATACCATCCAAGTGCGGCAATCGGTAAATTCAAAATAAGAATCAGCAGACCAATTGAAAGATGAAGATTAACCCCATCAAGCAGAATATCTGAAATCAATTGGGCGGCACCGTTTATTCCTGCCGCATAGACATGAGCCGGTACAAGAAACAGATTCATGCTGAGCGCACATAAAAAAGCAGCACAAACTGAAATACATGATTTTTTGATTAATTCACTAATGGAAAAAGCAGGTAACATATCGTTCTTCCTTTATTCACTTTATTTTTTCTTAGCTCCCCGGGTCTCAAATTATAGCACCTTCATTTACGGATTCAACCTTTGAAAACATTTTCCCAACACTTTCATTTATTAAACAAAACGCATTTTTCAAACAGTTCTGCCCGCAACAAAGCAGTGCCCGAATCTGATTAGTTGCCCTCAATGATCGGAACTTGTTACAATATAGAAAGTTTCAAGACGATGGAACCATAAAGATGTGCTTCCACCATTCAACGATTGAAATGGAAAGAATATAATAAAGGCAGGTTGACTTTATCAATAATGGATAAAGATATGATGAGATGGACACATGCGATTATCGGCACAGCCCATCTGAATCGGGCGTCATTTCTGATGATGCCGCCCTATTTAAAATTTCTTCCAGAGGTGGGATCCCATGACACGTTTTGAGAAAGGGTCCATATGTGAGGGAACACCGGGAAATGAGTCGTGTACATTAAGAGCCGGCAGGAAACGAACCTTCCAACGCGTTGAAATTTTAACATTTATTGATCCGCTTTGTCCTGAATGCTGGGGTTTTGAACCTTTACTTAAAAAATTTATTTTTCAATATCATGACTATTTTACATTTCGCGTTTTGTTAACGACAAACCATGACACGGTGAATCGCTGTCAATTCAACCGTGCAAAAAAAATCGCCGAGGAATGGGACAAATATGCCCGCCTGACCGGCATGTGCTGTGACAGTGACGTATGGCTGGAAAATCCGCCATCTCCCTATTCGATCGCTTATGCGATTAAAGCTGCCGAATTCCAAGGAGGCGCGGCCGGGCAGATTTTTCTTCGCCGTGTGCGTGAGCAGATTTTTCTCAGAAGACAGGGCTTGAATAAATTTGAAGAGCTGCTCGATGTCGCGCGGCTTGCCGGGCTGAATGAACAGGAATTTTCTAATGATTATCATTCCAGCCGCCCGATTAAGGCTTTTCAATGTGATCGCCGATTAGCTAATGAATTGGCCATTACCGAGCTACCAACGTTGGTTTTCTCGGCCCCTTGCAATGACTCTGAAGCCATTAAGGTAAACGGACATTATCCTTATTCCGTTTATGTGCAGATTCTGACCGAACTGTTGGGCGGACAGCCAGCTCCGGCGCCAAACATCCCGCTCAAAGATTATTTTCAGCAACAATGCTTTCTGACCACCCAGGAAGTCGTTGTCATTTATGATTTAACCGAAGAAGAAGCATTAAAGGAACTGCACAAACTGCAGCTGCAGCAAATCATCGAACCCGTTTCATTAAAAAGCGGCGAATACTGGTCCTATGTCAGGCATTCCGAATAACGACAAATCTGCTGCGTTGAATTTCACAGAAACAAATGGCCTTGTTCTAAAAAAGAGCAAGGCTTTTTCATTGCCTTGAATTATTTAATAAAACCATTATAACGAACACATGTTTTTATTTCCAGTTTCAAAAGAACACATGTTCGTTTATAATAGATCCATATCCAATTAATTGAGGTGTCCTACATGGATCGAGTAATCTTCCTGATCGATATGCAAACGTTCTATGCTTCTGTCGAGAAAGCAGACTTTCCGGAATTCAGAAACAAACCCCTGATCGTAGCAGGCGATCCGAAACAGCGAAGTGGTATTGTTTTGGCTGCATGCCCGATTGCCCAGCAATTCGGCGTACTGACGGCTGAGCCGCTCGGTCAGGCGTTGCTTAAATGTCCACAGGCAGTTATTCGGCTGCCGCGCATGCAGCATTACATTGATGTGTCTACATCCGTTACGGATTTTCTCAAAAAGTTCACCGATCTGGTCGAGCCCTATTCGATTGACGAACAGTTTATCGACGTGACCGGAAGTTTACCGCTTTTTGGTCCGCCGTGGATCATCGCTCGGAAAATTCAACAACGCATGCAGGAACACTTTGGCATCTATACCCGCATTGGAATCGGACCAAACAAAGTACTGGCCAAGATGGCTTGTGATCATTATGGGAAAAAGGACAAAACAGGAATCTTTGAGCTAAATGCCGGGAATATAGAAAAATATCTTTGGCCCCTGCCCATCGGCGGATTGTTCGGCGTTGGACATCGAATGGAACAACATTTCACCGGAATGGGAATTCGCCGAATCGGCCATCTCGCCCATTTTCCGCTCCCTTTACTGCGCAAGCGCTGGGGTGTGAACGGAGAACTGTTATGGCGTACCTCACGCGGTCTGGACAGTGCTCCGGTTTCCATGAATACGTTCACAGAACAGAAAGCGATCGGACACCACATGACTCTGCCGTACGACTATTCGGAAATACGCGACATTCGTGTGATCCTTCTTGAATTGAGCGAAGAGGTCGCTTATCGGGCCCGCAGCAGACATTATATGGGGCATGTTGTCTCCGTCGGCATTTCTGGAACTTTTCAGCACCATATCGGCTTTCAACGCCAAGTCAGGCTTCCCTTTGCGACAAATTTCGACATGGATATTTACCATGCGGCCAATCGACTTTTTACAGAGAGCTGGAACCGCCTTCCGGTACGAGCCGCCGCAGTGACGCTCAATGATCTTCAGCCGGTATCAGCCAGCTATCAACTGGATCTCTTTGCCCGCCTTGAAGAAAAGGCAAGATTGAATACCGCTGTGGATAAAATTTATCAAAAATATGGAAAAACAGCTATTTTTCGGGGTTCCTCACTCATGTCATCCAGTCAGCTGCGCGCACGGGCGGGTAAGATCGGGGGGCACTGCAAATGAATGGTTACCAGCGATTTCTGCCCGCCTCGGAGATGACCGAGAAAGAAACAAAAATTGTTGCCGAATATATGCTGCTGCCGCTCATTAGAACGTCATTTGAACATGATCGCAAAATTATCGCCCATGCGGACGTTAAATTCAAAACGATTTACTTGGAACTATTGGATGCCGTCATTACTCAGGTAACACTGGATCTGCGAAGAAATAAGCAAGAGATTTTCAGCAATCATATTCGCATGACCAGGCGTGGCTGGTTCAATTATGAAGTATACGTACGGGGCCGCCTATTTGAATTTGTCTATCAAAAGAGCTTGGCCATGGATTGGATTTACGAACGCGTACGCGGCTATCTCAAGCTCTAGCATTTTTTACTAGTGTTTCACATGTTTGCTCTCAAACCGGCATAGCATGATTTAAAGAAACTGCGAAGGGTGAATGCCATGAAGCTTGCTATTTTCTGTCTTCTGAGTGCTGGTACCGTTTTTTGTTTTTATTATTTTCTGCTTGGGCTGCTGCATTTAGAATCTCTGCTGCTTTCCGGGGCAATGCTTTTCGTGATTATTTTCTTCACGGTGTGCTTTCTGACTCGGCACCGGAGAGGGAAAGAATAAAGGCAAGAACCGAGGTTCCGGTCCTTGCCTTTATTCTTTCAATTTGTTCCGTTTCAGCTAAACAGCAAATGTTCGGTTTCATCCAGAACGTTGGCAAACACATCCATTGCCTGTTGAACCGGCTTAGGGTCCGTCATATCAACGCCTGCTTTCTTAAGCACTTCAATCGGTGAATCTGAGCTTCCTGATTTCAGATAGTTTTTGTACCGCTCAACAGCCGGTGCGCCTTCCTGCAGAATTTGCGAAGAAAGAGCTGAAGCAGCGCTGAAGCCTGTCGCATATTGATAAACATAGTAATTGTAATAGAAATGCGGGATGCGCGCCCATTCAAGACCGATTTCTTTATCAACGACAATATCCGTCCCAAAATAAGTTTTATTCAAGTCATAATAAGTTTTCGTCAAAAGATCTGCGGTCAACGCTTCTCCGGCGCGTGCCTTCTCATGAATAATGTGCTCAAATTCCGCAAACATCGTCTGCCTGAATACCGTTCCTTTGAAGCCCTCCAATTGATTATTCAACAGATAGAGTTTCCGCTTCTTATCATTTGTATTTTTAAGCAGATAGTGGTTCAGCAGCGCTTCATTGCACGTGGAAGCAACTTCTGCAACAAAGATTGAATAGTCGGAATATGGGTACGGCTGGTACGTACGGGAATAGTAGCTGTGCATCGAATGACCAAGCTCATGCGCCAGTGTGAACATGCTGTCAACATTATCCTGCCAGTTGAGCAGAATGTAGGGCATCGTGCCATAGCTGCCGCCTGAGTAGCCGCCGCTCCGTTTGTTTTGCGTTTCGCGCACATCAATCCAGCGTTTCTTAAAACCGTCCAGAATGACGTTCAAATAATCATCGCCAAGTGGCGCTAAGGCTTTAATGACAATTTCCTTCGCTTCATCATAAGTCACTTTAATCTTCGCATTCGGAACAAGAGGAGCATAGAGATCATACATATGAAGTTCATCAACATTGAGTGCCTTTTTGCGCAAGGCCACATATCGGTGCATCAACGGCAGGTTGTCATGAATCGTTTTAATCAGATTATCATAAACCGTTTCCGGAATATCATTACCGAACAAAGCCGCTTCCCGTGCCGACTTATAATGGCGTGCATTCGCATAGAACGTATCTCGCTTAATCTGCCCGCTCAAAGTCGATGCCAAGGTATTCTTAAATGCACCGTACGTCTTATAAATACCTTCGAACGTCGCTTTGCGTACCTGCCGATTTTCACTTTCCATGAGCGTCCCATAACGCCCGTGTGTAATTTCAACGTCCTCTCCGTCCTCACCCTTGATCGTTGGGAATTTCAGATCCGCATTGTTAAGCATACCGAACGTTGTCGATGAAGCGTTGGTAACCTCTTCGGCCGCCGCAAGAAGCGCTTCTTTTTCACTATCAAGCACATGAGGACGCGTCCGAATGATTTCATCAAGTGCATGGCGATAGAGCTGAAGATCCTTACTATCGTTAATAAAACCGTTCAGCGTCTGCGGGTCAATGGCTAAAATTTCAGGAACAGCAAAAGCTAACTTGCTCCCTGCCACTGCAACAAGATTGCCGGCGCGGTCATGAAGCGCCTGATAGGTTGCACTTGCTGTATCCTCATCTGATTTCATGTGTGCATAGACGTAGACCTTATATAAAAGTTCCGTCAGTTCATCTTGTTTCTTAAGGAACGCAAGTAATGTTTCGGCAGAATCTCCGATTTTCTCCTTAAACTGTTCCGCTTCAGCGATTAAATCCTTAATTTTTTGAAACGCATTCTCCCACGCATCCACATCAGGAAAAATTGCTTCGAGATCCCATATTTCCTCAACTGGAATATCCTCTCGTTTTGGGAGCGCAGTTGTCTTTTCACCAGCCATTGCGGCACCTCCATTGTTATTGCTTTTCCAAAAAATGTATCAATCATATCGTACTTCTTTTTCATCATTTACGCAAAATTTAGCTTATTCGTTAATTGGATTTAAAAGAAGTGATTTCTCCAGTCGCTCCAGTACACGCTGATCTTCCTCAAGCAATCGAGAAAGCAGCAGATCTTTTGGGGGCAGACCGATAAGCCGATAACGGTCATCCATTTTTTCAGCAACACGCAATCGAACCAGTTGCTCTAAATAGATGCTGACAAGCTGGTCTGCAGTTTTCAATGGACAAAGCGGAAGACAGCGAAGTTCATACAGCGCCCCCATCCCCCTCAATGCGGCTTCCTCAATAATTTGTCGGGGCATTACATAATGTTCAGGTTCAAGAACACCCATAAAAAGATAGACCCACATCTGCCACAGCAAAGGAGGATTCATAAGATGAATAAAGGAACAATGCGGCAGCCCGACAAAGGATGGATAACAGGCAAAATAGTGTCTTAATTGATAGGTTTGCGTCCGCAATACATATTCTTCATGTGTCATGCGATGAGGAACTGCCTGACGTTTTCTTCTTTTCGCTTCAAGCCAATAACGTTTGAACGGAGCAGGCAGAAATTTCTGTGGCGGAGAAATTAACTGATAAGGCCTGAAGTCTGAGAGTGTGTTGCTGTTTTCCTGGGAAATAAAATGTGTTTTCGAAAGTGGAGAAAGAATGTGAACACAGCGGATAAGCCGAGCAGAAGGATCATAAAAACAAACAAAATAAGGGGAAGAAAACGAATGTGTTTCGGGAAAGGTTCTTGATTGGCGAATCGCCATAGTAGTAAAACCGGATAAGCGAATCTTGCCCCGCTGCCGATGATAATGATCAGTGCCGATGACCCACACCGGCGTCATATGTGCGTCAAGATACCCTTTTGAACGCAAGATGAACGAATGCTCAGGGATTACACTGCATTGGTACTCAATGACGGTTGGTTCAAATCCCGGCAAATACAAATCTGGTCTCTGCCTGAGTGCGGGCAGATAATGTTCCAATTGTGGTGATCGTCCCGTATCTTTACACCAATGAAAGAGATCTTCTTTACCTGATACATGTGCGAAGGTTTCCGGTTCGCCATCTGCAAAACATGCATGATGCGGCTGGTGTGCAAAATGCCAACATCGTTTTGTACCCATCTTCAACCGCACCGGCGCCCGGCAAACAGGACAATAAAACCCATCAGTTTTCCCCATCCGCACCAGCTTTTCACGAGACCATATTCGGGTAATCAACGAAATTTGTTCAGCGTCTTTCGTTGACGCGATGAGCACAAAATCACCACCTATTTCTTTTATTTTTATGATTCGACAGAAATGATTGCCATTCCTTCTTATGTGTAAGAAAAATTCCGCACAATGAACAGGCATTCACCAATACTCAGCAGCCTCTTTGGAAAAAAGCAAAAGGCCTGCCATTGGCAGGCTTTTCAGATCATCTTTTATAGATACTTTGGGGAAACTTACGAAAGCAAGGGGAAATGAGATTTTATTGTCTGCAAGGCATGGTCCTTTATCAGTTCCTTCCCATATTCCATGAGAACATACTGCGTCATACTTGTATCAAGACCGAATTCAAGCATCTTGCTCAAGTCATCATCCTGACAATCATCTGATAATTCATCGGTGAATGTAATATTTAAATAATAGTGATTTTTGTACACATATAATGCGGTATCCATATCCTCATGCGGCTCAAAAGCGTGGCTGAGTGAAACCAAGTTCTCAAGATCATCGAATTCGATAATGAAGGAAATTGGCTGTGAATCTTCTTCGGCCTCATCATCCTGATCTTCGCCGTCCTTCATTGCCTCAGCCTCAGACATGTTCGATTGATCAGAATCCTGATCCTCGCGATCATTAATTGGAATATCCAAATGCTTATTTTCTGAGATCGGCAACTGAAGATTCGCCCCGTCCTTGGAAATTTGAGCACGGGTTACAATAATTTCCATACCCTTCTCAAGCGCCTGAACTTGAATCCAAAGCGGTCCCTCAAGTGAGAATGATTCCTGACTGTGCGCCTCATCCATCATTTGCCAGAAAAGTTCTTCACTTCGATCACGATTATACCAAATTTCCTCACGGTCAAAACCAAGATCTTCAATATCCAAATAACTGATGTAGAATTTCAGTGTGTTTTCGTTAATTCGTTCGATTTTCAACGCTATCTCTCCCTTCTTCATCACTAGTTATGGGAGTGACCAACTGCCAATGGGACAACATCGATCCTGTACCTCTATTGTATGATAAAACCTTCACTATTGAAATAAAAAGTGCTCCTTATTTCAAACATTCCGCACTTGCCTTCTTAGCATGCAAAATAAGTTTAATTGCTTCATTTTATTGATCGGGCAGATTATTTATGCAAAGAAAACAGCGGAGGCAGCCCATGTCTGTCAAACAGATTGACGGAATGATTCGGGACAAGTTTGCATAAGTTTGAACGGAGGCAGAGGAAAGGAGTTATCAACGCATGTCTTTTGATCTCAATACCCTGTTTTTTATTCTAAAAATTATTTTTATAGATATTATTTTGGGCGGAGACAATGCGGTCGTTATTGCGCTTGCCTGCCGCAGACTCGCAGAGAAACAGAGGAACGAAGCCATTTTTCTCGGTACCGGGCTTGCCGTCATTGTACGGATCTGCTTGACAGCAATTGTTGTATCCTTGCTGAACATCCCATTTCTGATGCTCGCGGGAGGCCTCTTCTTAATCATCATTGCCATCCGCCTAATGACAAACAAAGAAGAAAAACATAATGTTCGTGCAGGCACGTCGATGTTTGCCGCCGTCCAAACCATTGTACTCGCAGATGTCGTCATGGGTTTTGACAACATGCTTGCCATAGCCGGTGCTTCAAACGGTCATATCGGTTATATTGCTATTGGACTTATTTTTTCCGTCCCTATCATTGTTTGGGGAAGCAAGATGATTCTCATCGCCTTAGAACGCTTCCCGATTTTGATCTATGCCGGCGGCGGCGTTCTTGGCTATACTGCATCGGAAATGATTATGAGCGAACCGAAAACGCATTGGCTGTTTGAGAATTCTCAGCATTTGGTCCATTTATTTCCCATCGCCCTTATTGCCGCATTAATTATTATTAGCTGGCTGACCAATCTTTTTTCTTCAGCTCAAATTGCCGGTAAATCATAAATTTCGTCAAATAAGAACGGCCACGCGATGATGAGCGGCCGTTCTCAACATAAAGCAAACGGATGTCCTGCCGGACATCCGTTTGCTGCTTATTCTTTAATTAACCAAGCGTTGCGCTTCCTGAAGCTGGAATGTACGTACTTTTCTCGGAAGAAAGCGACGAATTTCATCATCATTATAGCCAACCTGCAGCCGCTTATCATCAAGCATAATCGGTCTTCGCAGCAATCCCGGATTGTCTTTAATCAATTCGAAAAGCTGCTGGATCGACATGGTTTCCAACTGAATATTCAATTCTTGAAATGCTTTTGACCGTGTCGAAATAATTTCATCTGTCCCATTTTCGGTCATGCGCAAAATATCTTTAATCTCTTCAACGGACAACGGTTCGGAGAAAATATTTCGTTCTCTGAAAGGTATATCATGTTCCTTCAGCCAAGCTTTTGCCTTCCTGCACGATGTGCAGCTTGGTGATGTATACAATGTAACCATAATTCGCCCTCCTTTGGATAATAGAAACGTTCTATTTCTCTAAGGCTTCTTTTATTATATAATAATTCTTATAAATTTTATACCCTTTTTTATATGAAAATAATTTCATATTTCATCATTATATGCGTCTTTTTTCACCTTTATTCGACAGCAAAATTATTTTCATTAGTTTTGCTCATTCTCATTTCGAACAATTACACACAAATTACAGGCTCATTAAGAAACAGCAACAAAGTTTAACAACACTCAAAAAAAAGAAAAGAAGACTATTCTTCTTTTCTAAAAAAATGATCTTTTTCACTTGAACCGCATTATCGGTTTTGTTTTTGCAACTTGCCGAGTTCGCTGTGCCTGAACCCGAAAAACAGATAAATAACTAGTCCGATACCAAACCAGATTAAGAAACGAATCCACGTCTGACCTGACAGATTAACCATAAGAAAGCCGCATGAAAGAACAGAAAGGAATGGAATCACATAGACCAGCGGAACCTTAAAGTTACGTTTGATGTCCGGTCGTTTCACACGAAGGACAACTACACCAATCGAAACAACAATAAATGCAAAAAGTGTACCGATATTTACAAGTTGAGCCAATTCATCAAGCGGAACGAGCGCTGAGAAAATCGTTGCCATAATCCAAGTCAGAAGAATACTGAATATCGGGGTCTTGGATTTCTTAGACAGCTTTGCAATTGATTTTGGCAGCAGTCCATCACGGCTGATTGCAAAAAACAGTCGGGTTTGACCATACATCATAACAAAAAGTACCGTAGTAATACCAAGAATAGCGCCGAGCGAAACGAATCCCGCTACCCAGTTCTGATGAACAAAGCGAAGGGCAAAGGCAACAGGATCACCAACATTTAATTCAGTGTATGGAACCATTCCTGTCAGTACGACCGAAACGGCAATGTACAGAACCATACAAACGCCTAATGACGAAAGAATACCGATCGGCATGTCTCGTTGCGGATTCCGCACTTCCTCAGAAGCTGAAGACACTGCATCAAAACCGATGTATGCCAGAAAGGCGGTTGCTGCCCCTTGTACAACACCGCCAAAACCATAAGGCATAAACGGCGTCCAATTAGACGGCTGCACATAGAATGCACCGACAATGACAAAAAGCAACACAACACCGATTTTTATAAGCACCATAATGTCGTTAATTCTACTTGATTCCTTAACACCACTGAGCAGAATTGTTGATAAAAGGAGCACAATTACAGTCGCCATCACGTCAACGTAAGTTCCCTTACTGGGATCAAACGCGGCGCTGATCGCGGTAGGCAGGTGAACTCCGAATCCCTTCAGCAGTTCCTGAAAGTAAGCAGACCATCCACTGGCCACAACTGAGCAGGCAAGACCGTACTCAAGAATTAAATCCCAACCAAGTATCCAAGCAAAGAGCTCACCGAAAACTGTATAACTGTACGTGTATGCACTGCCCGAAGCCGGAATCATCGAAGCAAATTCCGCATAACACAAAGCAGCGAATGCACACGCAATTCCTGACAAAATAAAAGATAAAATAATAGCGGGTCCCGCATTTTGTGCAGCAACAATACCCGTCATAACAAAAATGCCGGTACCGATCACCGCTCCAACGCCAAGCATGGTCAAATCGAATGCACCCATGGCTTTTTGCAGCCCGTTCTTGCCGCTCGCCTGATGAATGGTATAGTCCATAGGCTTTCTTCTGAATAACGCGCGAAACAAATGCCTCATCCTTAAAATCTCCTTCTGTATGTCCTTAATAACACAACTTAATGGGTTTTATTTATTCTTTTTTCAGAATCTTACCAATTTGATTTTTCTCTCTATTTTCCCACTAAGTCGTAAAAATTATTTTACATGTTACCTGATTCTATGTAAAGGTACTAATTACATTTTTTATTTACAGTATTTATTTCTCCTTCACCCAGATAAACCTCATCTCATTTCCCACTTCTCACGATCTAAATTTTTCCACCAAAAAGGACTTCTCAAAAAGCAAGAAGTCCACTCATTGTTTACAATATATCTATGTGGATAAGCCACCTAATACATCACGCCGGCAATTTCAAGTTCGATGACGGTGCGTCCTGTGACTTAGGCTGCAACTGTCCTAATGTCTCCTTCAACCATCTTCTGATTGAATTTTTGCGCCTCCGCCTGACTTCCTTCGGTTTCACCGATAATCGCCTCCTTAAATCATCGTATATACAAAGTTCTTTTCCCGTGATTCTTAACAAAAGAGTACCTGTCTCTCTTTATTCTCAACCCGTCATGCCTACTTGTCAAGGTAATTTTTTGACTTGTTTCCGTCGTCTGCCACTGCCAAGAAGACGTACCTTATACAACTTGAAATTCACATAGGCTTGTGATAAGCTTGGACATCAGTATCAACGAAACGCCGCACCCCAGCCACATGATGAAGAGGTCCTACAAAATCCTCTTTCTCTTATACTATACGTGAGAAAAGCAAAAAGTATTCAAAAATTACCCTAACGGAGTTGAGATCATGGCACGTCTCATAACAGTCATTCTTACCCTCACGCTCGTTCTGACTATTCTTTTGTATCATTTTTTCAATGTGCTGACTATGCCAATCATCACTATTTTGCTGCTTTTCACTGTCATCAGTTATTTTGTGCAGCTCTATACGACCCACAGAAAAAAATAACCTTGCGTTGCCATTCACGCAAGGTTATTTCTTAAGCTTTTTCAGTTTTCATTTCCTCATCATGAAGATGGCAAGCAACCCAGTGCCCTTCTTCTACCTCATGCCATTTTGGTCTTACTTTCGCACACACGTCCATTGCAAATGGACAACGTGTTCTGAAACGGCAGCCGCTGGGCGGATCAATCGGACTTGGTACATCGCCTTCCAGTATAATCCGCTCACGCGAACGCTCAATTTTAGGATCGGCAACCGGAATCGCCGACAGAAGCGACTGTGTATATGGATGAAGCGGATGCTCATACACTTCATCGCTAGTCGCAAGCTCGGCCATATTGCCGAGATACATCACACCGACGCGATCGCTGATATGCTTTACCATTGAGAGGTCATGGGCAATGAAAAGATAGGTCAAGCCTTGCTTCTCCTGAAGCTCTTGAAGCAGATTGACAACCTGCGCCTGAATTGAAACGTCCAAAGCTGAAATCGGTTCATCGGCAATGATAAAATCCGGATCAACAGCAAGTGCTCTCGCGATTCCAATCCGCTGCCTCTGACCGCCGCTGAACTCGTGCGGATAACGATTAGCATGCTCACGATTTAAGCCCACCGTTTCAAGCATCTCATAGACCCGCTCCATGCGTTCTTTTGGTGACTTAGCTAAATGGTGAATATCCAAACCCTCGGCAATAATATCTTTAACCATCATTCTTGGATTAAGTGAAGCATACGGATCCTGAAAAATCATCTGCATACGTTTTGATAATTTTTTCTTATCACTGTGATTTAGTTTTCCACCAACATCTTGATCGTCAAAAATGACTTCACCCTCGGTGGGATCATAGAGCCGAATAATCGTTCGCCCAGTTGTAGACTTTCCGCATCCAGATTCACCAACAAGTCCCAATGTCTCGCCTTTATATACATCAAAGGTTACGCCATCTACTGCTTTTAAAACATCATGTCGGGAAACATTAAAATATTTTTTCAAGTTTTTCACTTGAAGCAGTTTTTCTCTTTGTTCAGCCATTATGATTCTCCTCCCACACCAATCGTTGTCGGCGGATCTACTTTTGGTGCCCGTTCATCAAGCAGCCAGCAAGCGGCCTTCTGTGTAGCCGAAAGTTCTGTATACGCAGGCATATGCTCAGTACAAACTTTCATTGCATGCGGACATCTTGGTGCAAACGGACAACCCTTTGGCGGATTGCTTAAATCAGGAGGTGTCCCTGGAATGGCCAACAGTTTGTCTGTTTTCGCATGCAGCTTCGGCATGGAGGATAGCAGACCCCACGTATATGGATGTTTGGGATTATAAAATATTTCATCCAAAGTACCCGTCTCCACAATCTTTCCTCCATACATTACAGCAACACGCTGCGCCAAATTGGCTACCACACCTAAATCGTGGGTAATCAAAATAATCGCTGTTCCTGTTTTCTCCTGCAAATCGCGCATCAAATCAAGAATCTGCGCCTGAATCGTCACATCGAGTGCCGTTGTTGGTTCATCTGCGATAAGAATTTTAGGGTTGCAAGCTAATGCAATGGCAATAACAACACGCTGCCTCATTCCGCCTGAAAATTGGTGTGGATATTCATCCACACGTTTTTCCGGATTTGGTATACCTACCAATTGCAGCAGTTCAATTGCACGTTTTTTTGCATCATGCTTTGATAAGCTTTGATGCTTAATTAAACCTTCCATAATTTGCTTCCCAATTTTCATGGTTGGATTCAATGCAGTCATTGGGTCCTGAAAAATCATTGAAATTTCTTTCCCACGTACTTTTTGCATTTGCTTCTTGGAGTATTTAACTAGGTCTCTACCTTCAAACAAGATTTCACCAGTTGCAATTTCTCCAGGTGGATTCGGAATAAGTCCCATAACTGCTTTAGAAGTTACTGATTTACCTGAACCGGATTCACCAACAATTGCTAAAGTCTCACCTTTGTTCAGTTGCAGGCTAATACCGCGAACCGCTTGAACGTCTGCCCCAAATATATGAAAGATAACATTTAAATCTTTAATTTCTAATAGATGATTCATTTATTGCACCTCCCGTATTATCGACGCAGCTTCGGATCAAATGCATCACGAAGCCCGTCCCCCATAATATTGAAACAAATCAACAGGAGCGAAATAATAATCCCTGGATAAAGGGTCTGATATGGATGAATCTGTAGCATTTGATATCCGTCATTAATAAGAGAACCTAATGAAGCTTGAGGCTGGCGAATTCCTAAGCCAATAAAGCTGAGAAATGCTTCAAAAAAGATCGCATTGGGGACAGAAAACATTGTATTAATGATTATCATACCAAGTGAGTTGGGAATTAGATGTTTAAAAATAATACGTCCATCTCCAGCACCGAGTGTACGTGATGCAAGAACAAATTCTTGATTTTTTAACTTTAACATTTCTCCGCGAACAATTCGTGCCATGGAAAGCCAACTTGTTGCAAGAATGGCAATCGTTATTGTAATTAAACCTGGCTGCATTATTAGAATTAATAAAATGATCCACACAAGACTCGGGATACCGGCAATGACTTCGAGAATACGTTGTAGAGCATTGTCGACCGCACCTCCAAAATAGCCAGATACTCCACCATAAACAACACCTATAAGAACATCTGCTAGTGTAGCAATGAGAGCAATAATTAAGGAAATTTGGGTTCCCTTCCACGTTCTCGTCCACAAATCACGTCCAAATTGATCAGTACCAAACCAATAATTTTTTGATATATTCTTTTCCTTATAAATATCGACACCATTTTCATACCCACTGAATGCCGGCAGCCATGTTAATCCTTCAATTTTTGGCGGAAGGTTGGCACGTGACACATCCTGATTATCGATATCATATCCAAAGATATGGGGACCAATGAGCGCTAATAAAATAATGACAGTCAGAATAATCATAGACAACATAGCACCCTTATTAGTCAAAAAACGGCGAAGTGCATCTTTCCACGCACTCACACTTTTACCGCTAATCTTCTCACTTTCAGTGTCACTCAGATATGCTGGTACAAATAATTCTTTAGTAACTTCT
Organism: Sporolactobacillus shoreicorticis; assembly: GCF_024125445.1. GTDB lineage: Bacteria > Bacillota > Bacilli > Bacillales > Sporolactobacillaceae > Sporolactobacillus > Sporolactobacillus shoreicorticis. The sequence goes on from NZ_JAMXWM010000015.1 coordinate 20,372, forward strand.
GCATTAGATTTGGCTGTCATATTGATTTTCCTCCAGATACACGAATTCTCGGGTCAATGACGCCGTACAATACATCCACAATCAGAATAGTTACAATAAATAAACCCGCATATAATTCAGTAGTCCCCATAATCATTGGGTAATCATTGGTTACAATTGCGTCAACGAATTGCGACCCAATTCCTGGTATAGCAAAAATATTTTCAATAACCAGTGAACCGGTCACAACAGCAGACGTTAAGGGACCGATAACGGTAACAATGGGAATCATCGCATTACGAATAGCGTGTCTAAATATAACTGCATTTGTACTCAAACCCTTTGCCTGTGCAGTCACTATGTAATCCTGATTAAGTACTTCAACCATTTCTGTCCGCATAAACCGCGCAATTGTGGCCATAACACCAACACCGATAGAAACTACTGGCAACACATGAGTCATTGGGCCGCTCCATCCAATGACAGGAAAAATGCGAATCTGAACGGAAAAGAAATATTGCAGAATCGCGGCAAAAATAAAAGAAGGGATTGAAATAAATACTACAGCGAGCGTAACAGTTCCCCAATCAAGAAAACGCCCGCGATAAATGCCTGAAACAATACCAAGAAAAATACCCAAGACTGTTCCAAAAATCATTGATTCAAAACCTAGTTGCAAAGATATCGGAAATCTTTGAAATAAAAATTCAGTCACCGGCTGCATTCCATACTGAAATGAGCCGCCCAGATTTCCATGAATAAAATTCCACAGATAATGCAGGTATTGAATTGGTATCGGCTGATCCAATCCATAATAATGTTTTAATTGGTTTAATTGTTCAGGTGACAGACGATTGGCAAATTTGAACGGTGTACCCGGCAACATTTTCATTGCCAAAAAAGTTAATGTAATCACGACATAGAAAGTGACAATCATATAGCCCACACGTTTCAATATATATCGAATCACAGAATGCATCCTCCTACCTTAATATCTAAAATAATTCTATATAATGATTATGTGCCTGCCCATTTTACCACATTAAACTAATAAAAATTTTAACAAATTAATGGAAAGGAGAGTACATGCCAAAGCGACATATACTCTCCTTCCAAATCTAAAACATCAATCAGAAAAAGATGCAGCACATATTAATGCTTTAAGATATAAGCCTTCGCGAAGTCAAACTCTGGACCGTAAGAAGGTTGTGAATAGCCTTTAACATAAGACTTCTGCGACCAAGTATATCCCTGCTGGAACAGAGGAACGATCGGATATTCAGACATCATTAGTTCTTCTGCCGAAACCAAATCATTCCAACGCTTTGTCGTATCAGCGGTGTCTGTCTGCGCATCTTTAATCAGTCCATCAAATTTCTTATTAGACCAGCCGATCGTGTTCATTGGATTTCCGGTTGTCCACATATCAAGATAAGTCATCGGATCCTGATAATCTGGGAACCAGCCACTGAACGCAATATCATATTTGAACTCGTTGTTCAACTTCAAATAGTTTGCCCATGGCTGTTCATTCACATCAACAGTTACCCCTGGAAGATTTTTCTTGATCTGATTTGCGACATACGCATCAATTTGTTTTGCCTTGCTTGTGTCTTGGCTCAAGAAATTGATCTTGAGTGTTTTAATACCCAGTTCTTTCTTAGCTTTATTCCAGTAAGTTTTCGCTTCCGAAGCTTCTCCTGCTGAAAAACCATCCGGATGTTTTGAACGGAAATCCTTGCCATCAGGACCATTAACAAAATTCTTTGGAACAACATAGTTTGAAGGAACGGAACCATCATTCAGAATTGCTGAAGTCAGCCCCTGACGATCAATTGCTGCATTCAATGCTTTTCTCAAATTAAGATTTTTTAAATATTTGTTCGTTTTCTCGTTAATATATAAATAGTAGGTACCAGGATTTGTTGCAGTTTGAATTTCTTTTGGATATTGTTTCTTAAACTGGTCAATAAACTCCGCAGACAATTGAACAATGTCACTTTGTCCGGTTTTGTACATATTTATTGCAGTACCTGTTTCTTTTACAACTTTAAAGTTCACAGTTTGTAATTTAGTACTTTTAGCATTCCAATAATCTTTGTTTTTCTTGTATGTCCACCCAGTGCCTTTTTCCCATTTAGAAAGAACAAATGGACCGCTGTAAAGAAGTGTATCAGTGGAAGTAGCGTATTTATTTCCTTGTTTCTTTACAAAATCTTCACGCTGAGGCATAAATTGCGGTTGAGAAAGAATGCTATAAAAGAACGGTGGAGCTGCTTGTTCCAACGTAACTTGCAACGTCTTATCGTCCAGTGCCTTAACTCCCAGTTTTTCATATTTGCCATAGAAAGCTTTATTCGTAGAATCTTCAATTTTAGCCGCATTTTTGATTCCTACAGATGCAAATAGGAAATTATAAGCAGGCTTTGCTTTTGGATCATTCTGACGTTGCCAGCCATAAACAAAATCTTGAGCTGTTATAGGTTTTCCATCAGACCATTTTGCATCACGAAGTGTGAATGTATAAGTCTTCTTATCCGCACTTACTTTCGGTGCGCCTTTAGCCAAGTCCCATTCGAACTTATTGTCATGCATTCTTGTTAGACCAGCCTCAGTCATTTCAATAGCATTTGTTGAAGTTGTGTCTGTTGCAAGGTTAGGATCAAGCGTTGGGATGTCAGCATTAATTGACATAGTTAATGTTTGATCTTTGGCTAATTCTGAACTGCTCCCCTTTTCACTGTCCTTACTGCTCGAACTTCCGCAAGCAGAAAGAACCAGACTGAGTGCTAACACAAATGAAAGCACTAAAGACCATTTTGCTTTTTTCATAAAAGCAATAACCTCCCCTAAATTCGTTATCTTTGTTTAGGTGAGCTTCCTTTCTATTCTGAAAGTTCGACTCAACCTACAAATGCTATTATACAAGTTCTTTTTTCAATTTGCATCGTTTTTTTTTGGTTTTCATAGTTTTCTCAATTATGAACTGTCGATTTCATTGGTTTCATGGGGTTTTTTCATTTAAATTTTTTATCATTATGTTATATTTTCTGACAAAAACATTTGCATGTGATTGTTTCCTACTGTTAATATTGGCTGGGAGGGGATTTTATTGAAAGATTTTTTTACAACTTTTCGAATTTCATTTCCTGCTGTTGCATTTTTTGAACTGATCCTTGCTTTGTTTGCACAATTCTTTTATAAAGATCCTTTTTCGATTCGTTCTATCGTCGACGGATTATCAACGGTCAGTTTGCTGTTTTTCAGTGCCGGATTGTTACTCTTTGTTTATCAAGGCGGAGGATTTGATGGCGTGGTCTACAGTTTCAGAAGATTTGCCCGCAGTATTAGAAATAGACAAATCGGTGAAAACGATGCCGAGGCTCCGCTAGCAGAAATGAAGCATCATGATGGAAAAAAGCGTGCCTCAATCACTTGGCCGCTTATCATCGATAGCTGTCTTCTTTTTATTGCTTCATTGCTTCTTTCACAAATGTGAATTGAGCAGAATTATCGATGGATTGGCATTCGTCGGATAACACAACTATAAAAGCTCCCTGATTTGTCAAGGTTCAATATTAGTATTTTGTTCTTTTTCAGTAGCCCGAATACTTTACTATGCCTTCTTCAGATTTCCACCTCACGATTAACATATCTTTGCTCCGGTCCTTTCACAGACTTTCATCACGAAGTTAAATTATTCCTAATTAACTTTGCACATAAAAAAGAGCACTGCCTCATTTTGAGAACAGTGCTCCTTTTTAATTTTATTTTTATTTCACGGATTTATTGCTAGTAACGCTAACCTTATAAAATTTGGTGAATGGATCAATGGTCCAGTCTTTTACACGTTTGTTAACAGCATATGTCTGGTAACGGAAGAACGTTGGAATGACCGGTGATTCTTCTTTCATCAGTTCCTGCCATTTTTTATAAACCGATTTCCGATAATTCTTGTCAAACGCTTTCGGCGACAGACCTTCTGTCAACAGCTTATCATTCTCACTATTCGTCCAGCGTGTCATATCAAATTGAGCTGTTTTTCCATACAGACCAGACGGATCGACGTCGGTGCCAGTTGCCCATGCAGCAGCATACACATCAATTTTGGGATCATCTTTCTCAATATTGTCATAGAATGAGTTAAATTCTTGTAAACGACCGTTTAACAGCTTAACATTTAAACCAATTTTCTTCCAGCTTTGAATATAGTAATTAGCCAAGGGTTCAGCCACTTTCGAACCGCTCATTGATGAGAAGGTAATTGTCAATTTCTTGCCTTTAGGATCTTCACGAATACCGTCTTTATTGACATCTTTATAACCGGCTTCATCCAGCAGTTTCTTTGCTTTCTTAACATCCTGCTTAGCTTTTGGCAGACTGCTGTCATACCAAGTTGGGAAGGAAGGCGGAATTAGAGAGTTGGCTGGTTCGTACAGTCCGTTATACAGCTTATCGCCTATCTCTTTAAAGTTAATAGCAAGCCCCATTGCTTGACGAAGGTTTTTATTATTCATCTTGCTCTTAGGATTCATGATATTTTCGCCTTTTTTTGCATCCCATTTTCCAAGTTTAAAACCGATGTAGCTATATGCTAAATCATAGCTGCCCAAGATTTGATAATTCTTCCCTGTTTTAAGATCTGGGTATTGATCTACAGGAACGCTTGCTACATCAATCTCGCCCTTTTTCAATGCAGAAACGATTACCTTTGGACTTACGACCTTAATAATAACACTTTTAAGCTTCGGCTTACCCCTCCAATAATTGTCGTTTCTTACAAGTTCTACAGACTCACCAGGTACAATCTTTTTCACTTTAAAAGGTCCAAATCCAATAGGTGCTTTACGTACTTGAGTCGATTTAGCCATATCTTTGATGGCTACACCCTTGAAATAATGTTTTGGAAGCGGCGTTGTGTTTAATCCGGTAAGAACGGTTGGTGTCGCTGATTTAAAGGTGATTGAAACCTCCTTGTCATTTAAAACTTTAATACCAGAAATATTTTTTGCCTTCCCGTCATGATAGTCTTGGATACCGACAATTTGTTGAACTGTTCCATCATAGCGGACACCTGTATAGGCTTTATTCGCGATTACTAAAAATTTATATTCTAAATCCTGTGCTGTAACTGGCTTTCCATCAGACCAATTGACATTTTTCTTAATTTTGATTGTTATCGTTTTTTTATCTTTTGATAATTTATATGTTGCCGCCCCAGAATCATCAATCTCATAGTCTTTGTTCATACCAAGTAGTGACTCATCAAACCATTGAATAATTTCCCAGTCAGGCTGACCGTCATAGAATGTAGTGTTCAATGTTCCTGCAAACGGAGTATCTGAGACAAGTCCATAAGTCAGGACACCATCTTTAATTGCTTTTTTCTTATTCGTTGTTGTTTTCGGAAATTTACTTGCTTCTTCCTTTTTTACAACCTTGTCACTCGAACTGCCGCCACAGGCTGATAGAACAAGTGAAAGTACAAGAAAAATGGTAACGAGTAGCGATGGATAAGCCTTTCTTTTCATAAATTTTCTTCCCCCTTTTTTATTAGCCTTTCCTTTGTCTTGCATCGGTCGCACGCTTTAGCGCTTGACCGACAAAATTTATACATAACATCAGTACTAAAATAAGTACTGACGCAGGTACCCATACCCACCATTTATTTTGAATTGTATCCGCATCCTGAGCATAGCTAATTAAAGTACCAAGACTCGGTGTGCTTTCCGGTAGTCCAAATCCGAGAAAGCTTAATCCGGATTCAATCCCAATATTGCCTGCCAAATTAAGCGTCAAATTAACGATGATAATCGAGCTTAAATTAGGTAAAACTTCGCGTAAAATAATCTTCCAGTTCGGCGTTCCTAATGTCTTCGAGGCAGATACGTAATCAAGCTCGCGTTCGGCTAATGTCTTAGAACGAATAAGTCTGGCTTTTCCTGTCCATAGAAATGCGCTCATTACAAATATGAACGTCCACAAATTGAATTTGGGAACAATCGTCGCGCAAACAATTACGATCATAAGAAATGGCAAAACAAGAACAAAATCAATAATTCTCATGATTATATTATCAGCAATACCACCAAAATAACCGGCTATTAAACCGACTGTAAGACCGATGATACCTGTAATCAACGTGATAAGAAAACCAATTGAAAATGAATTCCGTGTTCCGATAATGAGCTGACCAAAAATGTCTCTCCCTCCTTGATCTGTTCCCAATAAATGATCTTCAGACGGCGGAGCGTTGATTTCCAGCAAATCAATTTTGACAATCTGATCCTGATTTAAAACAAGCGATGTAATATATACAGTACTTAACAATAAAATTAAAATAATAATCGAAGCCATAGCCAGCTTATCTTTAACCAATTCCCGCCCTAATATAGCAAGTGCAGACGGACTTTTTTCTTCCGAGTTCACAGGTTGTGTATTCAACGGTTCAATTAATCTCATCATGTTGTGTCCCCCCTTTCTTAATCAATACGAATTCGTGGATCAACCGCGCTTAAGATAATATCTGACAATAATGTTCCAAGTAGTGCGGCAAAACCGGAAATCATGACTAACGCACTAACAACTGTGAAATCACGCTGCTGGATTGAATCCAAAAAGAGCTGTCCCAAACCCGGATAACTATAAATTGATTCGACAAAGACCGATCCACCGATAAGTCCTGTTATGTCATAGCCCAAAAAAGCAGCGATCGGTAAAAATGAATTACGAAGGATATGCCTTGAATAAACTTTTGACTCTGGTACTCCTTTCGAGCGTGCTGTAGCCACAAAATCTTGTATTTTTGTATCAATGACTTCGTTCCTCAGAAATTGAATCGTTGTTGATGTCGCGAGCAGCGCACCAGATAATGTAGGCAGGACAAGGTGTGTAAACTTGCTGATAAAGTAATTTAAAGTACCTGGAACAGCCTGAGGATCTACACTTCCCCCAGATGGAAAAAGATTTAACTCAAATGAAAACAGGAACATCATTAAAATGGCAAAAATGAATAAAGGAGTGGCGTATGTAAAATATGTATAGCAAGTAACCCATTTATCCAGCCAAGAATTTGTCCAGCGCCCGCTTGCGACCCCGAAAGGAATTGCTATGGCATAACTGACAATCAGTGTTGCTGCCGCGAGCAATAATGTGTTCCAAAGCCTTTCACCAATTAAATCAGTAACTGGAATTTTATGCGTATAAGACATGCCTAAATCACCATGAATCGCATGATTAATCCAGCGAATATATTGAACCTGAATGGGATCATCCAAGCCTAGTTTTTGCCTTTGTTCCGCAATTACTTTAGGATCTGCATGCGCGTTCTCCAGCTGCCCACTTAAAGCATCACCTGGCATGGCTTTTGCCAGAGTAAAAATGAGTACACTTAAAATAAATAACTGGGGGATCATAATTAAAATTCGACGTAATAAAAACTTTAGCATCTTCAGTTACCCTCGCTTTCTACGGCAGCGCCACAAAATGTGTCGGTGATATTGCTTTAAGTTGATACGCCTTTCCGTCATTATCAAAGTAATTTTTATAGGATTTGTTATACTCATCATTTATTTGGTGGCGAATAGCGGATTGCTTCTCACGATGTGCAGGATCGATATTAGGAATAGCTGATATCAATCGTTTTGTATAAATATGTTGAGGATTCTCATAGATGTCACGGCTTAACCCCTCTTCTACCAACCGGCCCTGATACATGATGCCGATTCTGTCACACATGTGCCTAATGACACCCAGATCATGACTGATAAAAAGATAGGTTAAATTAAATTCTTTTTGAATGTCTTGCATAAAGTTCAAGACTTGAGCCTGTACTGATACATCCAATGCCGAGACAGGCTCATCTGCAACGATTAATTTCGGATTCAGCGTCAAAGCTCGTGCAATACCGATTCGCTGTCTTTGTCCTCCTGAAAATTCATGAGGATATTTATAAATAGAATCGGAGCTAAGGCCTACCCGTTCCATGTATTCTCTTGCAACCTTATTCTCCTCTTTACGAGAAAGATGTTCATAATTTCGAAGCGGTTCGGCGATGATATCGACAATTCTTTTTTTCGGGTTTAACGATGAATACGGATCTTGAAAAATCATTTGAATATCCTTACGAAGTTCGTGCATTTTGTGAGCACTTACACTCGTCAAATCCGTTCCGTTAAAAAGCACCTGCCCAGACGTTGTTTTGGTCAATTTTAGTAAGGCACGACCTGTCGTTGATTTGCCGCAACCAGATTCTCCGACAAGACCATATGTCTCTCCTTGCTCAAGGCGAATATTGATACCATCAACCGCTTTTACGTAATCAATTACCCGTTTAAAAAACCCACCTCTGATTGGATAATAGACTTTAAGATCCTTTACTTCTAGAAATGCCATATTATTTTTCACCCACCTTCTCGTTTGGAAAATAGAAATGTTTATAACATGAACAGCGAACCCAATGATTAGACTCAACTTCATGCATGACTGGATGGTCTTCATGATGAGAGGCATCAATCCAAGGAATACGCGGGCTAAATCTACAGCCTGATCTGGGAATATTTTGCAATGAGGGTACGATTCCTTGAATGACATGCAACCGGTCATCGTCGCTCGACGATGAGGGAATCGAGTTAAGTAAAGAACGTGTATAAGGATGCAGGGGATTGTTGAACAACTGCTCAACAGCAGAAAGTTCAACAATTTGTCCTGCGTACATGACAGCTACACGGTCAGCCATTTCCGAGACAACCCCGAGGTCATGTGTAATGAGAATAATACCTGTATTTGATTTTTTTTGCAGTGTTTTTAAAAGTTCCATAATTTGCGCCTGAATGGTTACATCTAGCGCCGTTGTCGGTTCATCTGCAATAACCAAAGCCGGTTCACATGCAATCGCAATAGCAATCACAACACGTTGACGCATACCGCCTGATAGCTCATGTGGGAATTGATTATACGTCAAGCGAGGATCCGGAATTCCGACTTGTTCAAGAAGATGAAGTGTCTTTTCTCTTTTCTCTTTTTTTGAAAAACTGGTGTGATAATTCATACTTTCTTCTATTTGTTGTCCAACACGCATAAGGGGGTTTAAAGCAGTCAATGGATCCTGAAAAATCATGCCTATGTCTTTGCCTCGTATTTTATTAAGTTGGGAGACTGATAAAGATAATAAATCCGTCCCCTGAAAATAGATATGCCCCTTAATCAGCGAACGCTCTTTATTATGTAAGCCCATTATTGATAAGGCTAAAGCACTCTTTCCACAGCCTGACTCACCAACAATTGCAAGTACTTCATTCGGAAACACATCCATAGTGATATTGTCAACAGCGGGATAGTAGCTATTCATAATTTTAAAAGAAGTGTTCAAATTTTCTAATTTTAGCAATTGGAAGCGATCCACATAAGTATCTCCTTTCCTTCAAAAAATTATGCTAAATTTATAATTCAGAAAAAAAAGTATTTAACATATTCGTTTGGTATAATTTACAACTTTTTACTCTTGTTTGCAAGAAGAAATTTTTTTCCCAACTGATTTCAAACATGCTAACCCGTTGCAATCACTGTACCCTTATCATTTATTTAATTCAAAATAATTATTAAAAGCTTCAGTCATATCATAAAAAAAGGCAATATTTTTTAGAATGATATTGCATTTGCTTTTCTTTTTATATTTGACTATAATATTCAGCAACAACAGTGAATATGAAGATGCAATGAAGAAGAAGAGTACCGGCAGAAAGTCTTTAGAGAGCTCGGATGTGGTGGAACCGGGTGATGGACTGCTTGGGAATGGACTTCTGAGCCTCAATCCGAACCTCGGCATTAACCCGTCAGTAGGCATTGACGTCTCCACACGTTATTGTGGTGATGATTCTTGTTAGGATCAGATTAAGCTGTTTCTGTTTCGCAGAAAAATTAGGGTGGTACCGCGGTCTATTCGTCCCTTGTGGATGGGTGGGCCTTTTTATATTGTCTAAAAGAAAAAGATAAAATTAGGAAGGTGACTTATTTTGGCAAAAATATTTTCCGGCGTTCAGCCGACCTCAATCCCAACACTTGGCAACTATTTAGGTGCAATGCGCAATTTCGTAACCCTTCAGGAAGGAAACGAATGCGTCTATTGTATCGTTGATGAACATGCGATCACCGTACCGCAGGACCCAAAGGAAATTCAAAAGAACATTCGCAATCTAGCTGCTCTTTACCTAGCTATGGGCATTGATCCACAGAAATCAATTCTGTTCATTCAATCCGAAGTACCTTGCCACGCACAACTTGGCTGGATCATGCAATGCACAAGCTATATGGGTGAACTGGAACGCATGACACAGTTCAAAGATAAATCAAAGGGTAAAAAAGCAATTCCGGCCGGGCTGCTCACCTATCCTCCGTTGATGGCTGCGGATATACTGCTCTATCAGACAAACCTTGTCCCTGTAGGTGCGGATCAGAAGCAGCACATGGAGCTGACACGTGACCTGGCTGAACGGTTCAACAATAAGTATGGTGAAGTATTTACAATTCCGGAACCTTACATTCCGCCCGTTGGCGCACGCATCATGTCGCTTCAGGAACCCGCGAAGAAAATGAGCAAGTCGGATTCAAATCGAAAAGCAACAATCTTTACATTGGACAATGAAAAAGACATCATCAAGAAAATTAAATCGGCGATTACCGATGATGAGGCATCCATCCGCTATGATCGAGACACAAAACCCGGAGTCTCCAACCTGCTCGATATTTTCTCCCTCTGTTCAGGACGATCCATTGACGACTTGGTCGCTGCCTATCAAGGAAAAGGCTACGGAGAATTTAAAACCGATGTTGCCGAAGCGGTCGTGAACGTACTGAATCCGATTCAGGAACGATTCAATGATCTGATTGAGTCTTCCGAACTCGATGACACTCTCGACAAAGGTGCGGAGAAAGCATACACGATTGCTAAGAGAACCCTGAACAAAGCAGAGAAAGCACTCGGAATCGGACGTCGAAACAAGCATTAATATTCTGACTAAGAACAGCCACTATGTGATGGATCGTCACTCGGTGACTGTTTTTTTATTTATAAAAATTTATGCTTGTTATTTTTTAATATAGTAGAATTTAGTACATCCTGAAGATAGTTGGCGTGTGTACTGGCCTGTGAAGCACTACCCAGATCAGTGAAAATTTTAATGGCTTTTGCCGCCATTTTTTCTCCACGTTGGCGATTTCCCATCTTAATTGCGTAAATCCCCTTCAAAAACATCAGTTTAATTTTCATGTATGCATCTTTCTCTTTATCCAGGGACTCATCCAGAAGAATAAGAAATGTGTTTGCTTCCGGAAGTCGGTTATTTTCGATTAAAGCAACAATCGTGTTAAGCAATATTTTTTGCTTCTTGATGTCACCTTTCCCCAGCGGATTATAGTCCATACTTTTTTCGTAAGCCATATGGGACAGCGCAATGATTTGATCCACAGGAAAACTGAACATTGAATTTGTATAAATCACCAATTCATAGTAACCCCACACATCCACATTTGAGAAATAATCACTCAGGATTTTAACCATTTTCAAATCCGGTTTTTTCTTGGAAATTCGCCGTATATACAGCTCGGCAATGATTGAAAAATGCAGATAATAATTTTTTCCTTCCATTATATATATTCTTTTTGTTCGATCTCGAAGAACCTGAAGCATGTGCAGATTATCTTCTCTTACATAGTCCTTCAGATCATCAAAAAATTTCTGAAAATGAGTAATCTCATAGTCATTATTCACGTAAAGAAACTCGTCCATCGACACATTTAATTTGTTAAGCAGGTTGAGAAGATGCGTAAACGAAATATCGCAATCACCGCGTTCAAAACGGGAAAGAAAAGCGACAGACACTTCTCCCTTTGCAAGCTCGGCCAACGTCATATTTTTCGTTTTTCGAATGTATCTTAGGGTAACTCCCGGATGATTCATAGGCACACCTTTTTTTAATATATTAAAATTTTTTGTTCGTTCATTTAGTTTCTTATGCAGGGATTCGCACAAAGACAATACGTTACGTCGCTCATCATAACTTGTATCTAAGTTATAGTTTATCAAAAATCACGGGACTATAAGCAAACAAGGTATTCAATTTCAAAAAAATTTATGATTTTGAATGAAGCAAGAAAAAAGATCAGGCAAATACCTGCCTGATCAATCTAAGTTCTGTGTTTTCTATTGCACTTTCGAGCCATGTTCCAGTTCCCATAGCTTTTCGAAATAAGACTGGCCTTTGATCATTCGCTCGCAAAGATCACTGTGCTTGTCCGACCATCCTTTTTTCATTCCTAAAATCAATCCCTGCCACGCCTCATCAAAGGTCATTCGACGGCTTTCACTATATTTGGTTGGATACCATTCTGTATACCAATAGCGCATTTCTTCGACATTTCCAGATGAATAGAGCTGATCAAGTGCCATAAACAGCAGTTGCTTCAGTTGTCTTTCTTTTCTTGTCAGACCAATCATACACTTGGGGTCTAGCGACAGCATATGATATTCCTTTTTTTGAAGACATCCGGCAGGGAGCGGATAATGGTCAATATCCATTTTTGTCGCTCTCTGCAGAATCGAACTCTCTTGTCTCGGAATCAGCCGACTCTTTCGCACAGGAATTGAATATCCCAAAGTATCAGCGACAATGCTGCGTTCTCCATCAGTCGCAATAAAACAATATTCAATAATCTCTCGTTGATTGTTTTTACAAATTACGCTTCGATTCCGAACATCCTTCAACAATTCTTGAGGAAGATCCTGCAAGTCGTTTTCAATGTAGTCAAGGAGTGGCTTTTCCACTTTAATCAGTGGAATCTGGTCAAGAAGCTCTATAAAATCATGCTTGCGCCATTCAAAAAATTCGCAAACATTATAGCCGTTCTCTTCACCCTCAAACCAATTTACCCAGATATCACTGACAATTTCCATGAGGCTCCATCTCCTCCGTTTGATTTGACAACATTATGGACATTATTGGAAGATTTTATTCGCCCAAGCATAATTTTTCACGAGTGCATCTCTATCACAACTGTATGCGCCAATCTACGAATCTATGTATTCTCTCAGGATCGTTATTACAGAACGAAAAAACGCCTGCGAATGAATCGCAGACGCTTTGTAAAAAATGATTCAGGCTTTAAATTTTTTAAATGCAAGTGTCGCATTATGGCCGCCAAAACCAAATGAGTTGCTTAACGCCACATTAACTTCTTTCTTCAGCGCTTCATTTGGCACATAATTCAAATCACACGCCTCATCCGGTGTCTTGTAGTTGATGGTTGGCGGAACAATTCCTTCTTCAATCGCTTTAATGCAAAGGATCGCTTCTACCCCGCCGGAAGCCCCCAGTAAGTGGCCGGTCATTGATTTCGTTGAACTGATTGCCAAATCATGGGCGCCGTCTCCAAACACGGCCTTAACTGCCTTTGTTTCTGTAGAATCATTGGCTTCTGTGCTTGTACCATGTGCGTTTACATAGTCCACTTGATCCGACTTCACAGCGGCGTCATCAAGTGCCATTTGCATCGAGCGGATAGCTCCTTGTCCATTAGGATCCGGACGTGTCACGTGAAACGCATCACTCGTGGCACCGTACCCTGCGATTTCTGCATAGATGTGTGCACCGCGTTTTTGAGCGGATTCCAGCGATTCAAGCAGCAATACACCCGCTCCTTCACCCATAACGAACCCATCACGATTTTTATCAAATGGACGGCAGGCTGTTTTCGGATCCGGATTTGTAGAAAGGGCTCGAGCCGAAGTAAATCCGGCAAAGGACATATTCGTAAGCGGTGCTTCACTGCCGCCGCAGAGGATTACATCGTTGTCTCCGCGTTGAATGGCTTTATAGGCACTCCCAATTGAATCCGTTCCTGTAGCGCAGGCCGTCACCGTACAGGAGTTGATCCCTTTCGTTCCTAGTAAAATAGAAACCTGTCCCGACGCCATATCCGGAATCATCATGGGAACAAAAAAAGGGCTTACACGACGAAATCCTCTTTCTATCGCGACACGCAGCTCTTTTTCGTAGGTTTCCATCCCACCAATACCTGACCCGATCCATACACCGGTACGTTCTGCGTTGGTTTCATCAATTGTATAGTCAGCGTCTTCAACAGCCATCTTTGCTGCCGCTACAGCAAATTGTGCAAAACGATCCATGCGAAGCGCTTCTTTGCGATCAACAAATTTTTCAGGATCAAAATCTTTGACCTCACCGGCAACCTTAGCACGGAAATCGTCAGGGTTCACACGTGTGACAATGCCAATGCCTGATTTGCCGGAAATAGCATTCACCCATGTTGTCGCAACATCGTTGCCAAGTGGTGTCACAGCTCCTAATCCGGTCACAACAACTCGTCTTTTCATTCAATTCTCTCCTTTTGCTAGGATTGGAACCTTTATAAAATAAGTAATAAATAAATAATGGCTATACGATTAAATAATCTGTTACTTGCCCCATTTTAACGTGAGTGCGCCCCAGGTCAGCCCCCCGCCGAAGCCTACCATCACAAGCACATCTCCATCTTTAATCTTCCCTTCCTCAAGCGCATCAATCAGAGCAAGAGGAATTGAGGAAGCGGAGGTATTGCCGTATTTCTGAATCGTTTTGATCATTTTTTCTTCAGGAATTCCAAGTCTCTCTCGTGAAGCTTCCATGATTCTTATATTGGCTTGATGCGGAATGAGATAATCAATATCTTCTTTTTTAAGACCGGCCTTTTCCACCACATGAACTGCCGATTCGCCCATTTGGCGAACAGCAAATTTAAAGACTTCCCGTCCATTCATTTTAAGGTACTTGCCGTCTTGATACAAATAAGAACCGCCGCTTCCGTCAGCGCCTAATTCAAACGACAAAATGCCCTTACCTTCTGAAACATTGCCGAGAACTGCCGCCGCAGCTGCATCGCCGAAGAGAACGGCGGTTCCACGATCATCCCAATTTGTAATTTTCGACAGTTTCTCAACACCGACAACGAGTACATGGCGAAGTGTACCATTATCAATAAACTGTTTCGCTGTAATCATTCCATAAATAAATCCTGAGCATGCAGCACTGATATCCATTGCAGGTATACGCCTTGCCCCCAGACGATCCTGAAGCATACACGCGACGGTAGGAAAAGGATGATCGGGTGTAACCGTTGCAACGAGAATTAAATCAATATCGAAAGCCGTCAATCCTGCATTTCTGATCGCTTGATTGGCAGCGGCGAATGCCATATCCGACGTATCTGTTTCATCGTCAGCGATTCTCCGCTCCTCAATTCCGGTTCTTGTCCGAATCCATTCATCGGAAGTATCCATGACTTTTTCTAAATCGGTGTTTGTAACCACACGTTCGGGAACAAACTTGCCCATTCCCAATATTCCCGCGGACATCCGCAAATCCCCTCTCAGATCTTAACAGTATATATAATAACTTGGTAACAATATAATACACTAAAAATCATTTGTCCAACAGGCTTCATAATAAAAGGAAAAGCGGCCTGTCTCTGCCCGGCTCATCGACTAAAGGCGAATGAATCACACATTCATCACTTTAAGGGCATAAGATATGATAAAGGCCAGATGTAAAGGAGGGAGACTCTTGATTCAACCTGCTCAAAATCCAAGAGACAGTCACTTTGACCCATTTACGTATCTGATGTTTGGTTCCCAAATTCCGCCCGTGCAGCAATCACAAACCTACCAACCGCCACAAGCATTCTATCAGAACAGCGGCTGGCAGGCAAGTGGAATGAACGTGCCGCCTGTGCAGCCAGTACAGCCAACGCAGCCCGCGCAACCCGGATTTTTAAAACCGTTTCTCGGCCAAGACGGCCACATTGATGTGGGCAAAATGGTAAATGGGGCAACGCAGCTGGTAAACGTCATTAATCAAACGGCACCGGCAATCAAACAATTGTCTCCGCTGCTCAATTTCTTTAAGAAGCCATAATTATTAAAGCAACAATAGTAAAAGAACCGTTCCGCCGAACGTACGTTCGTTAGAGCGGTTCCTTTTATTCGATCAGAAAGGAACTTAACCAATCATCACGTTGTTCTTTGCAGCCATTTCTTATAATCCTGCGGCAAAAGACTGCTGAGTTTTTTATTGATCGCAGCATTCGGGTCGAGTCCTTTCTTAAAATGAACAGCATCAAGACCCTCATGATCCTTTTTCATTAATCCAATAATCAACGCTGCTATAACTTCACCATCAGCCCTTTCAGAAATCAGGTTCAAGTCCGTCCGAAAAATAACTGCCTCTTTTCTCTTTATTTTTCGCAAAAGGTTAACAAAAAACAATTCCATTTCATTCGCAGCTTTTCCTCGGGCAGAAATCGGATGCGCCGGACTTTTCATCCATGTCTCCTCAGCACGTTCCCCACACACTTCCAATGAAGAAAGAAAAAGTACACGTTGCATTTGCGGCAAATTCACAAATAGGCGACGTATTCTTTTCTTCAACCGATCATTGCTTTCCCGATTTATTCGAAAGGTGTCGGCAAGAATAAGATACGTTCCTTCCGCCCGCTGCTCATCTCGTTCACACTGAAACAGCGCGTTGCGCCCCAAAAAAAGTTCGTTTTCTTCTTCACGATCCTTCTCTTCTTCGCTCGTCGCCGAACTAATGGAATAGACGCGAATTCCCGCGTCAAGCAGTCTTTCAGTAAGAAAAAAGCCAATAGACGAGAGTCCGCCAAACACCAATGCTTCTTCCATCAATTTACCCCCTGCTCCCGCACAAAAACATGCACATAAAAAGATATGCCGAGAATGATGCGTTCATCACCTGAGACGGTGTTAAGGTGAAACGCAAAAATACCGAAGCAGAATTTGCGTCCTGCTCCGGCCGATCATGCAGCAAATGGTTCATTCTGAAAGTCCAAGTGCAATTCGGGCATACCGCGACATGCGCTCCTTCGTCCACGGCGGATCCCATACAAAATTCACATCTACTTGATTTACTTCGTCGATCTCTCCAAGTGTGCGCTTAACGTCATAGGAAAGAGACGCAGACAGCGGACAGCCCATAAAGGTCAGCGTCATGGTTACAATTACATTGTTTTCTTCATCTATATCGACGCCATACACGAGCCCCAGGTTGACGATATCTACGCCTAATTCAGGATCAATAACATCTTCCAACGCCTCAAGTATGCGGTCTTTCAATTCTTCAGAAGAACTGTTCTCAGCCACTGCAAATACCTCCTTCCTCTTCGAACTTACGTTTAGTATAACTGAATATCCGGCCTATTTCATCTCTCAGATCGTCTCCATGTTGCCATTCCAGGATTCCTTTTATGCGATTTGTTCCCTCATGATATATAATGAAAAAAACGACATGATTCGATCACTTAATCATAGAAAGGAAAATCCAGATGAAATTGACCATGACGTCCACGCCAAACCCGAATGCATTAAAATTCACCGCTGAAGAATCTCTGTTTTCAAAACGGATCGAAGTCTTCAAAACGAATCAGACAAATTCTCCAATTTTAACAAAATTAATTGCAATAAACGGTGTCATCAGTCTTTTCGGTTTCAATAATTTTATCACCGTCTGCAAATCACCGGAAGCCTCATGGGATGATCTGCTTCCTCAGATTAACGCAGCACTTAAGGAATTATAGGTCGTTCTTCCTTAAATTAAAATCTGAGAATTCGTGTTTGTCATACGGGGGACTTTATGAATACAAAGAAAAAAAGTCTGCGCCGTCAAACACACAGACTTTTCGCTAACCGTTCAATTAATCAAAGGTGACAATATCTGATTCGTTCAGCGCCACATGTCCGCTCTTTTTAAGCACAACATGCTTTGATGGGTCAAGGTTTGTAAAGATTACAGGACTGATCAGCGAAGGAACTTTATCCTTAATTGCCTCAATATCAAAAGATATCAGTTTCTGCCCTTTTACAACGCCCTCGCCCTCCTGCACGTAATTGATAAACCCCTCGCCATTCAACGTGACCGTATCAATGCCGATATGAATCAATACCTCTAAGCCATCGCTTCCCGTCAAACCAATCGCATGTTTTGTCGGGAACACGCCGCTTACTTTTCCGTCAACTGGAGAAACAACCAGTCCTTCCTCCGGATCAATAGCAAAACCGTCGCCCATCATTTTTTCGGAGAAAACTTTATCCGGAACATCAGTAATTGACAGCAGTTTGCCTTTTATTGGCGCGCATACAGATTCTGCTCCGATCGTTACAGTCACCAGACTTGGCTCAGACGCCGTTATCCCAGTATCAGGAAGATCGGCAGATGATTGAACGAGTTTCTTCATTGCGTCTGCGACGAACTCCACATCGGTGCCAACGATAATCTGCAGATTCGTCTTATTTACTTTGACAACTCCATGAGCTCCGTGATGTTTCATTGCCGTACCATCGGCAATCTGCGAATCCGCAACCGTCAATCGGAGACGAGTCGTACAGTGATCAATGTTGGTAATATTTTCTTTGCCGCCGATATCTTTGATAAATCGAGCCGCCATCGCTTCATATTTATCGCCCGTTTCGCCAGCAGCGTTCGGATCAGGATTCGTCTCAATAAGATCATCGTCCTCACGACCGGGGGTCTTCAAATCGAACCATTTGATTGCAAAATAGAAAACAACAAAATAGATTGCCGCAAAGATAATGCCGACAAACAGTAACAGCAGTGGCTTTTGCGCAATTCGATAATTAATAATATAGTCGATTGCTCCTGCTGAAAAACTGAATCCGTCATGAATACCGAGCATATAAGTGACAGCCAGTGATAATGCGGTCAAAATAGCATGGATGACATAGAGTGCAGGCGCGAGGAACATAAATGAAAATTCAATCGGTTCCGTAACACCGGTGACAAACGATGTAAGTGCGATACCTGCGAGCATGCCGGTAACCGCCTTGCGTTTTTCCTTTTTTGCAGCGGCAATCATGGCAAAGCATGCGGCTGGAAGACCGAACATCATGATCGGGAAAAAGCCTGAGAGCAGCAGCCCGGCGTGCGGATCTCCATTGAGAAACCGCGTAATTTCACCGTGAAATCCTTTAAACGTACCGAATTCAAACCAGACAAGCGTATTTATAACATGATGCAGACCAAGCGGCAAAAGCAAACGATTTAAAAGTCCGTAAATCGCAGCACCAAAGACACCGGCATCATATAACCATGTCGCCAGATGTGACATGCCTGTCTGAACATACGGCCAGACATAGCCGAAAATAAATCCAAGCACGAGCATTGCCCCTGACGTCACAATCGGAACAAAGCGGCGGCCGCCAAAGAAAGCGAGCCAGTCAGGCAGCTTAATATTATGATAACGATTATAAAGCATGCCGGCAATGATTCCAGCAATGATTCCGCCGAGTACACCAAGATTTATCGTCTTATTCAGAGAAGTCGCACAGGCGCTGAGTACGAAAAAGCCCATCGCGCCGGCAAGTGCGGCCGCTCCATTGTTATCCTTGGCAAAACCTACAGCAATGCCAATTGCGAAAATTAATGCAAGATTTGAAAAAACCGCGTTCCCGGCAGCCGCAATGAACGGTATATTAAGCAGATCCGGCTGACCAAAACGCAATAATAAGGCCGCCGCAGGAAGCGCAGCGATTGGAAGCATGAGCGACTTGCCTATTCTTTGAAGAAAACCCAACATAATATCTCTCTCCCCTGTGATCAATAATAAAAATATGAGGTCATAAACGGCAAAAAAGCAAACCGTTTCTTACAAATCAATGCTCCCCCTCCTTTGATTTTTGTCATTGTTCTTCTACTATTCTGTCATTTTTGCATAAAAAGATCGGGTTGTCTAGACATTTAGTTAAATTATTTGTCAGATTAATTAACTTTATATGTAACTTTTTTTCACCTTATTAATTCTTATGCTGTATTCATCAGATTATTAGTTAATCGAGCAAACCATCCGAGCTCAATCTTTCCTATTCGTTTGCAGTAACCGCGTACACAGAATAGGGGGACTTATGTACCTTTTTTCACTTACCTTGATCAATCGTCTTTACTGTCTATGTTCATCCCATCGTTTTTTTGTGACATTTGTCCTATTTATTCTAGGTTTTTATTCCTATTTCTGCCAATTAAGCGCGAATAATGTCAAATTATTTTGAACATAGATGCTTAATCTATCAATCTATCTAGAGTATAATCAATCTTATTTAATAGAGATAAGGGAGCATCATCGTTCATTACAAAAAATAGATTACAGGGAGATGATTCATCAATGTTGAAAAAATGGGGCAAATTAGTCATTACTGCTTTTCTATCATTGCTACTTGTCTTTAGTTTGCTGCCGTCCTTTGCAGCTGCGGCATCCTCGAATAAAGCGGATCAGGAACTGACATCTGTCAAACAAGGAACCGGACGCTCCGTATTGGAAAATGCCGACTATTTCGGCGATCTTCCAGATGAAACGCCAGTTTCCGTAGATATCGTCTTAAAAGCCAACAATGAACGGCAGTTGCAATCCTATATAGCGAAAACGGTTGATCCGAGCAGCGCGTTCTATCACAAATACCTGAACGTCACTCAATTTAAAAAAGCATTTGGCGCATCAGACATCACGGTTAAAGCACTCACTCATTACCTGAAAAAATACCATATCCATTCCAAAGTGTACGAAAATAACCTGATTGTCTCCGCAAGTGGGACTGCCGGAGACTTCAACAAGGCTTTCAGCGTCACCATACGAAAAGCAAAATTCAGAGGTAAAAGCTTCCATGCAGTAAAAAAAGGACCAAAGCTACCCCGCTTTCTTGCGAATCATGTATTGGCGGTTCTTGGCTTAACCAACTATTCCGAGCTGACGCCTCGCGCAGTAAAACGGCCCCTTAAAATGACACCGAACGCAAGCGGTGGACCGCTCAATCTCGATCCTTCCGATCTTATTAAGCAGTACAATGTCAGCCCGTTGTATGATCAAGGGGCAACCGGCAAAGGGCAGACAATAGGTATCGTTACGTTAGCAGACTTTAACGCTGAGGATGCTTATAGTTTCTGGGAACAGGAAGGCATTGATGTTAAAGCAGATCGCATTCACAAGATTCTTGTCGACGGCGGGTCCGACTGGAACGGATATGAGGAAACGTCGCTTGATGTTGAGCAATCCGGGGCGCTTGCTCCACAGGCGGACGTTAATGTCTACATCGGACCGAACACAGACGCCGGGTTCGTAAACGCGTTCGCCACCGCAATTAATGAAAACAAAGCCTCACAGATCTCTGTGAGCTGGGGACTCAGTGAATCGGCAATCAGCGCCGCTATTAAAGATCAAACCGAGGATCCCGCTTACGCTCTTGTCTACAATCAGTTGTTTGAACAAGCCGCAGCTCAAGGCATTTCGATGTTCGCTTCCGCTGGGGATGCTGGCGCTTATGACGCCAGCCGCGATGTGGGCACCTACAATTTAGCAGTTGATAATCCGGCCGACAGCCCTTATATTACCGCCGCCGGAGGAACAACACTCCCCTGGTCCTATACAA
The DNA here is from genome assembly GCF_024125445.1 of Sporolactobacillus shoreicorticis. Taxonomy (GTDB): domain Bacteria; phylum Bacillota; class Bacilli; order Bacillales; family Sporolactobacillaceae; genus Sporolactobacillus; species Sporolactobacillus shoreicorticis. The sequence continues at coordinate 41,850 of NZ_JAMXWM010000015.1, forward strand.
CGAAGACAGGGGTTCAAGTCAACGTTTCATCCGAACGTGCCTGGGGCTGGAATTATCTTTATCCCTATTTTGATTCGCTCGGTCTCGGAACGCCGGAAGGATGGGCAAACTATTACTTTGTCGGCGGGGGCGGGGGCTTCAGCAAGCTGTTCCGAACTCCTGATTATCAGAAAGGGATTGCCGGCGTCAATCGTTTTACAGCCGTTCAGCTCTGGCAGCCAAGTTCTGATTTTGGTTCGGTCACGCGGCTCAGTGATCCGAAGACTGTTACAGGGAGATCAAGCGGAAGAAATATGCCTGATGTATCGCTCAACGCGGATCCATATACAGGTTATAAAGTATTTCTCTCCGATCCTAATGCACCAGGCACAAATTCCGGATTCAGCACATTTGGAGGAACAAGTGTCGTGTCGCCGCAGCTTGCCGGCCTGACTGCGCTGATCAACAGTACGCAAAAAGGACGCATTGGTTTCTGGAACAGTCAAATTTATCGATTCGCCAAGCAAAAGAACTCACCGTTCCACCCGCTAAGCGCGACTGGAACAGAAAATACCAATCTCTATTACACTGGTACAAAGGGGACCATTTATAACCAGAGCACCGGACTCGGTACAATTGACGTTGCTTCACTTGCAAAGCATTTTAAGTCTCCTTATTCGCGCTGACCCACATTTCGAACCAGATCACAAATGAACACATGAGAATAACAAAGAACGGCTCAACCATCCTAACTTGGCGGAGCCGTTCTTTCTTTATTGGTTTTCATCCAAAATTATCTCTGATTTAAAAGCGTCGGCGAATGTTCTTTTGAATACAGTTATTGATCAAGAATGTTCACATTGTACGTCTTTAGCCATTCGTTCATTTGCGCCATATGGGCAATCAGCTGAGGACCGGACATCAACTGACCGAACCATGGCGTTTTAAATGAATTACCTTTCGTATCAATGAGTGCCTGCAGTTTCTGTTTGTCTACTAATTCAAGCAATGGCGAACTTGGCGTATCGACCACCTTCTGCAGCCATTTTGAGACAGCTTCCGTATACTTCGGATGATAGGTTTTCGGATACGGGCTTTTTTTGCGATAAAGCACATCATCAGGCAGATAACCCTTGAGTGCTGCGCGCAGAATACCTTTCTCATGACCGTCCAGCATTTTCATCGTCCACGGCACATTCCACATGTACTGGACGATTCGGTGGTCAGCAAATGGCACGCGTACCTCAAGGCTTGCACCCATACTCATGCGATCTTTACGGTCAAGCAATGCAGTCATAAACCAGTTCATGTTCAAGTAGAATAGTTCGCGCCGTTTCGCATCGATAACCGATTCGCCCTCGAGCTTAGGCGTTTCGGCAACCGTCTCGTTAAACCGTGCCATTTCGTATTCTTTAAGGTTTAATTTGCTTCCCCATTTGTCATTGAGCAGATCCTGACGTGCATTGATTGAACGCATCCATGGAAAGCCTTCTTTAGCCGATGTTTCTGGGCTGTGAAACCAAGGATAGCCTCCGAAGATCTCATCAGCGCACTCTCCGGAAAGGGCAACGGTAAATTCCTTGCGAATCCCCTCGCAAAGCCAGAGAAGTGAGGAATCAACATCGGCATAACCTGGCATATCACGAACCACAATCGCTTTTTTCAGATAAGAAACAAGCTGTTCATTATTAATAATGAGATTATGGTGTACCGTACCGAGGTATTTGGAAACCTCTTCAATGAAGGGCGCGTCACTATTCGGCTGGAATTTACTTGTTTTGAAGTAACGGTTATTGCCCACATAATCAATGGAAAAGGTATGCAATGGCGGACGTTTCTGTTCTTGAAAGTATTCGGAGGCAATCGCCGAAATACCACTGGAATCCAGCCCTCCCGACAGAAAGGTTGCCACCGGAACATCCGCATAAAGCTGACGTTTAACCGCATCCGTAACAAGATAACGCAGATGGACAATCGTATCCTCCAAACTGTCTGTATGAACATGGCTCGCCACATTCCAGTAACGCCATATTTTCATGCCGTCTTTCGTAAATGTGAATGCATGAGCCGGGCGAAGATCATGCATACCCAAATAGACGCCGTGTCCCGGCGTCCGCGACGGACCGAGTCCGAATACTTCATACAGCCCTTCGCGATCTATTTCCGGCCGTACGTCGGGATGCGCAAGAATTGCCTTCAATTCAGAACCAAACAGCAGTCTGCCGCCCGATTCCTTATAGAAAAACGGTTTGACACCCATGCGGTCGCGTGCACCGAATAAGGTCTCCTTGGCAGTATCCCAGACCGCAAATGCAAAAATACCATTGAAATGATCGACGCAGTTTTCCCGCCATTCAATATAAGCGGTCAGCAGTACCTCAGTATCTGAGTGCCCCTGAAAGGTGTAGCCCTTTTTTAACAGATCCAAACGAATTTCCTCAGTATTGTATAGCTCTCCATTGTAAACGAGTACGTACTCATGATGATTCACTGTTTTTTTCATCGGCTGACAGCCGCCTTCAGGATCGACAACGACCAGGCGTGCGTGCCCAAGCGCTGCATGCTCCGACACATAGGTGTTCAAATCGTCCGGCCCGCGATGATTCATCGTTTCAGCCATCCGTTTGATTGTCTTTCCCGCGCCGCGCAAATCCTGCCGCCAGTCGATCCAGCCTGTGATTCCGCACATTTCTCATGTCATCCTTTCTTGCCGCCATTGGGCATTAACCTCATCACATCTTATGCAATACTGCTGGGCACGTGAGCAATGATGCCGCTCATTCCCAGGTGCATTTCTGAACCAATGGCCGGAGAGAATCATCTAATTTTTAATAAGACGGTCGAAAAACGCTATTTTCATTGAAAAATATAATGAACGAAATGAAAAGGCAGAGGAATAACGGATGACCAAAATTATCAAATTAATCGTCTCTTCTTCACTGATCATCGCTATTTCTTTTGTGCTCCTCTATATCATTTCGAGTATGTATAGTCCACAGGCCGAGCATGTACCGCTTCTTAACGATCAGCGAGTCATCAGTCCGGAGGTTGAACAGTACCGTCCGATTATTGCTCAAACGGCCAAAGCGAATGGTGTCGAACAGTATACGGATATCATCATGGCAATTGCCATGCAGGAGTCAAAAGGAAAAGCTGTTGACGTGATGCAAGCTTCTGAAAGTCTGGGGATGCCCAGGAATTCCATAACTTCCCCGAAAAAAAGCATTCAGGCAGGGACTCACTATTTTAAAAAGGCATTGATACGATCAAACGGTAACCTTGAACTCGCGCTCCAGAGTTATAATTTCGGCCTCGGCTTCGTCGATTATGTCAAGGCGCGCGGCGGTAAATACACGCCGCAGCTGGCACGTCAGTTTTCAGAAGAGAAGTCTAAGAAACTCAACTGGGCCAATTACGGAGACCCTAAGTACGTCGAGCATGTGATGCGCTACTATACGAATGAAAAACAAAAACGCGCATTGACGAAAAAAAAGAATTAAAAGAAACCCGCGAGTGTGAGCACCTCGCGGGTCTTCTTTAACTTGTATGCGCGGATTCTGAAAAATGTTCCTCTCTCGTTAATCGGCCATTCTGAAGCCAATAAATCTTGTTGAAACACTTTGCCAGAAAATAACGGTCATGACTCACCGCAAGTACGGTACCCGAAAATCGGTTTACGGCTTCTTCCAAAATTTCGCGCGACTCAATATCCAAATGGTTCGTCGGTTCATCAAGAACAAGCACATTGATCTTTTTCATCATTAAGTCAGCCAGACGGATACGTACACGTTCTCCTCCGCTCAGTGAACCGACTTTGCGGAAAACATCTGATCCATAAAACATAAACTTCGCCAGTTCATGTCTTGCCTCTCCTTCGGTCAATTGGGCATGCTCGCGAAAGACATCAATCACGCGTCGTTCCTTTTCCGCCTCCTGCTCAAACACATGCTGTGACAGGAGCCCGATATTCAAGTTTGTCCCATGATGAATGGCGCCGTGAATCGGCCTCCATTTTCTGAGTAAACAGTTTAATAGCGTCGTTTTCCCGGCACCATTAGGTCCTGCGACTGCCACTCGATCGCGATAACGAATATCTAGATTCACATGTTCAAACAACGGTTTATGATTAAAACCTGCGGATAAATCCTTGCAGCTGAGTACGCGATTTCCCGTGCGGTTGCCATGCGCAAAATCAAGTGCCATCTTATCAGCCTCCATTTTCGGACGCTTCAGCCGTTCCATTCTGTCCAGCGCTTTTTCCATACTCTTTGCTCTTCGGTGCATGGCAGCGTTCGGCGGTTTTGCCTGATTGGCCCATTCTTTCAGTCGTTTAATTGCTTCTTTCATTTTCTTGATCTTCTTCTGCTGGTCTTCATAAGCAGCAAATTCATTCAGCAGCCGTTCTTGTTTTTCTTTAACAAAATCGGAGTAATTCCCCTTGTAAGCAATCATCTCGCCGTCATCAAGGTCAAGCACCTTATTCACGGTACGATCGAGAAAAAAGCGGTCATGAGAGACAAGCAGAACCGTTCCTTGATATTGCCTGATGTACTGCTCCAGCCACTCTAACGCCAGGATATCCAGATGGTTCGTCGGTTCATCAAGTAAAAGCAGATCAGGTTCCAGCAAGAGCTGAAGCGCGAGTCCGACCTTTGTTCGTTCGCCTCCGCTCAGCGAAGCAAACGGACGTCCCAACAGCGGCTTAATTTCAAGCCCTTCAGCAACTTGATCAATTTTATAATCTATTTCGTAGCCGCCCATTTCCTGAAACTGTTCTTGAACATGCGCATAATCTGCCAACAGCTTTTCAAGCCGCGCCTCACTCGCAGTTGCCAATGCCTTTTCCAGTGTTCTCATCTTTCTTTCTACTTTTCTACATTCTGAAAAAGCACTCATCAGTACTTCACGCGCCACACGCCCCTGCCCGTCGGGAAGCTGACGCAAATAGCCGATTGATGCGCCGTTTTTAATAGCGATCGCGCCTTGATCCGGCGTATCGATACGCGCGATTAAATGAAACAGGGTTGTTTTCCCGCTCCCGTTCGGCCCGACAACGGCAGCCTTTTCATTCTCCAGCACTGAAAAACTGACATCGTGCAGAATTTCATTTCCAGCAATATTTTTTCGTACATGATCTGCCTGGCATATCATCATTTTCAAGTCACTTCCTTATTTTTCTACATGCAAAAAATCCACAGGCGTATTTACCCATGGATGATTTCAATCTTGATTCAATTAAAAAAATAATTGAGTTCCGTTAGTGGGTCATGCGTCCATTCACAAAGCTATGCTGTTTTTTCTAAAAAAGGGCAGACTGATCCCTTGAAGAAAAATGCAGCAAAAATCGCGCGGATGATATAGAGAAATGACTTCAACTGAGCGCGACACTTCGTGATTAATGACAATTGACCCACCTCCTTTTCCTGCTTTATGAAAAGTTTATCAGATTGATCGGTTAAGCGCAACAACGGAATCAATTCCTTTTTCAATGCCGCCCTCCACTCCGCGGTCATAAAAAGAGTTCGGCCACTTGAGTACTTCTTCTCGGATTTCTTCCGGGAGTTCTTTCGCTTGGTCCATCAATTGATCCTCCTCTTTCTTGTTTAATTGAAGATAGGTTTCGAAAAATCCATTGATTATGCTTTCACGTGCTTCACTAGACGCATGCCGATCATCTGCCTGATAAAGGGTACCGAACCTGCACACGTTCCTTTTTGGAGTAGTTTATCCTGCTCATGAGCGCGGCAACGGAAGGATTATTGCTGCGTATGAATTTTCGCCAATTCATTTTAGCAAACTTAAGCTTTGATGAAACGGAGTATAAAAAAGCTCACTTTCATCTCCAAAAATCATCAAACAGGCAGTAAATGAGCGAGACATAACCTATAGTTTTATATGCCTTCAAAAAAAGCGGATTTCTCCGCTCCTCATTCACCCTTCATTCACGCGTTTTTCCATCAAGCATCCTTCTTACGTACAAACAACCCAAACACATCCGTCGTCTCGACAATATTGGTAAAGGCACGCGGGTCTACTTCTTTGATGATTTGCTTCAACCGATACAACTCATAACGAGTAAACACAATCATCAGCAAATCCTTATCCTTATTCGTATAGCCGCCCTTCGCCGATATTTTCGTAATTCCCCGATACATTTGGACGGATATCGCTTTTTGAAGTTCATTTGCTTGATCCGTAACCACCCATGCAGTCAGCTTTACATAACTTGTATGAATGGCATCAACGACACGGATGCTTACATAAAGCTGAAGCAACGTGTACAAAGCCCGGCGCCAACCGAACAGAAATCCAGCGGAAAGGATAATTACAGCATTAAGCGCGAACATGTAAAAACCGATCGGACGATCCTTGACGCGGGTCAGAATCATTGCGATGATATCCATCCCACCGCAAGAAGCACCGAATTTAAGTGTTATTCCCGAGCCAATCGCTTGCACCACGCCGCCAAAGACTGCGTTCAGCAAAATGTCATTGGTCAACGGATGAAGCGGGATAATCTCCATAAAGAGCGTTGTCAGAGCGACACTGATTGTGCTGTAAAAAGTAAAACGGCGCCCCACTTTAATCCAGCCGGCATAGATGACTGGGATATTCATTAAAAGGAGCAGAATCCCGGTACTTATATGAAAAGCGGTCGGCTCCAGCATTGAGTTAACGAGCTGGGCAATACCGGTAATTCCTCCGGCAAGCACCTTTGCAGGAATGAGAAATAAATTCAGAGCAGCCGCATTCAGCAGCGCCCCGATAATAACAATCAATAATACTTTGAATTCCTGATAGAGTGATATCCCTTTCATATTGTCGTTCCTTTCAGAATGGCAGCTGATGTTTATCTCTTCCACCAGACAAAGCTACCGATTCACCATGTATTATTAACAAATTAACACATGGTCAACCAATGCTCAAACCTTTTTATGCATCATTTTTGTAAAAGATGCACAAGCTAAGAAAAACTTAATTTGGAGGATCGTTTATGAAACGGACACGTTTGCTTCTTCTGCCCATCCTGATGCTTACGATGATGCTTCCACAAACCGGTCAAGCCACATCGGTCCACAATTCAATGGAGGCACCAGACCACAATTTCAAGCATCAGTGGCTGGTACAGGTTATTGACAAATACGCCCCCGCCGATCTTGCCCAGACGATGAAAAAGGATATGAATACACATCACCGCCTGATGGGTGAATGGCGCCAGAGCTCAGATTTCAAAAAACAGAAACAAAACTGCAAAAAAAAATGGGACAAACAAGCCAAGAAGATTCAGGCGATACAAAAAGAGCAGAAACAAGGAAAAATCTCAGCTGAGGAGGCCCATCAAAAAATTGCACGGCTGTTTCACCATGCTAAATTTGGCGGCCGCCATCACGCGATGCATCACCTGAGAGCCGCAATCCAAAAAAATGATCGGCAAGCAATTGTCAAAACGTTGGAACAGATGGATCATCACATTCAGCAAGCCAACAAACGCTTAACCAAAAAACTCGGTAAAACGGGCTGATCAAACAAAACCGCTATTCAAAAAACGGTGCAAATTCATCAGTTGAATTTACACCGTTTTTTATTTATAGGTTTACTCCCAACATTAAATGGAATAATGCTTTTTCACCGAGGGAAGTACAGTCACCGCTTGGATGGCTAGGCCAAGAAAGATGTAAAAAACATGGATAAACACAATGTCGTGCATAAGATAGGCTTCAATGGTAATCCATCCGATCAAAATGAAACCGATATAAAGCGAATGATTCCATGCAGCGGAGGCTGAAGCATCAAATCGAATACGTTCACCAATAAACATCGGCTTTTCGAAGATCAGCAGAAATGCGATATAGATCGGATAGACACCCAGGACAGAGAATAAGATGATACCCGGAATCAAAAATGAGTCAAAGACTGTGTACTTCAGCAGATATAACGGCATATGCAAAAGTGTACCGTCAGGCGACAAAATTAACGCACCGCCGCCAAACACTGCGCCAATTCCAAGAAAAAGTTGTAAAATGATCAAAATGAAGCAAGAAACGGTTTTTCCATTGTTCGTTCTGGTCATGATAAATCCTCCAATGCCTTGTTTTTAATTGCGAATTTCAAGTCCTCGAAACAAATAGTCTGCACTTGCCATCATCATGGCGGCCAGTTCGGCATGTTCTTCGGCTGTCGTGCAATGTGCATACTGCATACTGAGCATGAGTTGTTCATTGTTGAAAAGCGTTGCAATGAGCTCCTTCTCACATCCCTTGATTTTTCCCTTCCGCTCCATGAGTGTAAGTACTGAAACATAATAAGCGACATTTTCCCGAATAAGTTCTTTCTTAAATATCTCTGCGGCTTTTTCGTTATAGAAGTGTTCGGAAAAAATGATTCTCGCCATCTGTGTCCATGTTTTATTGATCTTCTTGCCATAAGCCCTGATCAAGGATTGAAAGAGTTCAACCGCATTCATTTGATCAAGCATCCGCTCAATTTGCACTAAGGGCGGACGAGACACATCCAGTGTTCGAGCAAATGTTTCACAAATATCATCCATGATCGCTTTTTTTCCGCTGTAATGGTTGTAAATTGAGCTTCCCTTTATCCCGACTCGTTCGGCAAGATCACGCATCGATACCCCATTAAATCCACTAATGGAGAAAAGCTCCAGAGCACAGGCAAATATTTTCTGTTTTGTCGACATAAGCATCACCATCACCTAACGATCGTTCGTTATCTTGATTATACATAAATATTTGTCTTCCAGTCAATTCCGATTCAAAAAATTTACAATTATTTAAAATTCAGCAAATGAAAAACCGTCCGTTCGATGTGAACGGGCGGCTAGAATCAATTATTATTTTTTCAATGCTGCAAGGCTCTCTTTGATTTTTTCTTCCTGTCCGGTTAATCGAGCGTAGTGGAAAAATCGTTTTTCCGCATCTTGCTTCGTCTTTTCAAATAATTGATCGGCGATTTGCGGATTCACCTTCTTCAAGGCAGAAAAACGTGTCTGTGTCATCATAAAATCAGTTAATTGATCAAATTGTGGCCGCTTAAAATCAAGCTGCATCGCTGGCTCTCCTTTGAGCTCACGCTCAGGATCATAGCGGTAAAGTGACCAGTATCCAGATTTGACAGCATCCGTTGCTTCTGCAAGCGCATGGGTCAATCCGCCGCGCAAGCCATGCGAGATACAAGGCGTATAGGCAATAACAACGGATGGTCCGGGATAGCGTTCCGCCTCCATCAGTGCCTTGATGGTCTGCATTTTGTTCGCGCCCGAGGCAATTTGTGCGACATAAACATGACCATAATTGATCGCCATCATGCCTAAATCCTTTTTCGCCGTTCGCTTGCCACCGGCGGCAAATTGAGCAATCGCAGCCGTCGGTGTCGCCTTCGACGATTGTCCGCCTGTATTGGCATAGACCTCATTATCCGTAATCAGTATGTTGACATCCGCACCGCTGGCAATGACATGATCGATCCCGCCAAAGTCAATATCATACGCCCAGCCATCGCCGCCAATAATCCATTGGCTTGTTTTAATGAAAAGATCACGTTCTTGATAAAGGGCTTCAAGCAACGGCAGATGTTCTTTTTCCTGAAGTATTCCAAATGCAAGTTGTTCCGCGCGTTTCCGCGTCGCTTCGCTTTCGTTCATCTGCTCGATCCATTCATTCATCAAACGCTTTAAGTGGTCACTGACTTCATCGCACTGCATGGCTTGTTTCATTTGCCCAGCCAGACGTGCACGCCTGGTATCACGCGCAAGTTTCATCCCGAGACCAAATTCAGCATTATCTTCGAAAAGGGAGTTAGACCAGGCAGGTCCATGTCCCTGCTGATTAGTCGTATAGGGAACAACCGGACTGGATGCTCCCCATATGGATGAGCAACCGGTCGCATTCGCGATCATCATCCGGTCGCCGAAGAGCTGTGTCAATAATTTTATATAAGGCGTTTCGCCGCAGCCGGAGCAAGCGCCTGAGAATTCCAGCAGCGGCTGTTCGAATTGGGATCCTTGAATCGTTGCCTTCTTCACCGGATTGGTTTTTGCCTTCAGGGTCATCGCGAAGGCCCAATTGACTGCCTGATCCTGCTGCGATTCCGCCGGCCGCATGAGCAGTGCTTTTCCCATCTTCGGACAGGCTTCAACACATAATCCGCAGCCGGTACAGTCCGCAACCGAAACTTGAATACGATAGTTCAGTCCGTCCGCGCCGCGCATGGTCCGACCAATAAAGCCTTCCGGGGCTTTCTCCATCTCTTCTCCATCGGCGAGGAACGGACGAATCGCTGCATGTGGACAAACGAACGCGCATTGATTGCAATTGATGCAGAACTTCGGATCCCATTCCGGGACCTGCAAAGCAACATTTCGCTTCTCATAGGCAGATGTGCCGAGCGGCATACTGCCGTCCGCCATATTTTCCTTGAGCAGCGTGCTCACTTTAATTTTGCCGCCCTCTTCGCGATTCAGCGGCTTCAAAATATTCATGACATAATCCGGCTGCCTCTTATCCGAACTTAGCCGCATTGACTTTGGCTTCATATCCACTTTGCCCCATTGCCGCGGAATCGTTACCTCATGAAGCAAGTCCACCGTTTGATTGATCGCGTCCACGTTCAACTGTGCGATCGTCATCGACTTGCGCCCATAAGTTTTTATGGCGGATTGTCGCAACCACTCAATGGCCTGATCAAAAGGAACAATATCGGTTAATTTGAAAAAAGCGGTCTGCATGATTGTATTAATTCTGCGCCCAAGACCGATTTTCCCGGCAAGCCCGATCGCATTAATTGTATAGAAACGAATGTTATGCTTAGCCAAATAACCCTTCATTGAATTTGGTAAATGAGCGTTCAATTGTTCATCGTCCCAGATCGTGTTGAGCAGGAACGTGCCTCCCGGCTTCAAACCCCTGAGCAGATCATAGGAACGTAAATAAGAAGATGTATGGCAGGCAATAAAATCCGCATGTGCAACCAAATAGGCCGATTTGATCGGCTGATCGCCGAAACGCAGATGAGAGATTGTCAGACCGCCTGATTTCTTCGAATCATAAGAAAAGTAGCCCTGAACACGGAGATTCGTATGATTGCCGATTAATTTGATCGACGCTTTATTTGCTCCGACCGTACCGTCGGAGCCGAAGCCCCAGAACTTCGCTTGAAAGGTCCCCTTTGGCGTCAAATCCAGACTTGGAAAAGCCGTAAGCGACAGGTGTGTTACATCGTCATCGATACCGATTGTGAATCGCTTCTTCAGATGCGCGCTGTCAAGATGTGCGTATACGGCTAAGATGTCCGATGGAGTCACATCCTTAGAACCAAGCCCATAGCGCCCACCGATAATGCGCGGATGGCGGACACTTTCATACAAGGCGCTCTGCACATCAAGAAGCAACGGCTCACCTGATGCGCCTGGTTCCTTTGTTCGATCCAGAACCGCAATCGTTTCAACGGTTCTCGGAAGCTTTTCCAGAAGCTTCTCCGTTGGAAACGGACGATATAAATGAATCGAAAGCAAGCCTACTTTCTCACCTTGTTCGGTCAGATAATCAATCGTCTGCTCTATGACCGAAGTTACAGAGCCCATTGCCACGAGCACACGGGTCGCATCCGACGCTCCATAGTAATTGACTAAATCATAATGCGTGCCTCTGAGCTTATTTATTTCATCCATATAATGAGCAACAATTCCCGAAACTCGATCATAATAACTGTTGACCGCTTCCCGCTGCTGAAAGAAGAGGTCGGGACTCTGGCTCGATCCGGTTGCTATCGGATGATTTGGGCTCATGCCTCTCCGGCGAAACGCGGCTGCCGCATCGTCATTGAGCAGTCGTTTAAAATCAGCATAATCAATCACATCGATTTTCTGAATCTCATGGCTCGTGCGAAATCCGTCGAAAAAATTGATAAAAGGGACCGATGCCTCAACGGTAGCGAGATGAGCAACGGCAGACAGATCCATAACTTCCTGAACACTGCCTTCTGCAAGCATGGCGAAGCCGGTAGCGCGTGTCGCCATGACATCTGAATGATCGCCAAAAATGCAGAGCGCATTGGAGCTGACTGCGCGCGCTGCAACATTAAAGACAGCCGGCAACAGTTCACCGGCAATTTTATACATATTCGGAATCATCAACAGCAGCCCTTGTGATGATGTATAGGTGGACGTAAATGTTCCTGTTTTTAATGAACCGTGAACTGCCCCGGATGCACCTGCCTCCGACTGCATTTCAACAACACGAACCGGACTGCCAAAGATATTCTTTTTGCCTTGAACGGACCACTCATCGACCATTTCGGCCATGGGTGAGCTTGGTGTAATTGGATAGATGGCCGCTACCTCGGTGAACGCATAAGATACATATGCGGCCGCCGTATTGCCGTCCATCGTTTTTTTATTGGTCATTTTTTCTCCCTCTCCATCAATTCGTGTAAATTGAACACGTCTCTGATAAAGCCGCTTATTTCTGAATGGATTCTTATCTATTTTAGCGCTTCATAAGCAGAAACGAGCAGATGTGCTGTGATAAAAATCGCACAATTTATAAAAATAAAGACCGTTTTCCGAAACGATCCGGAAAACAGTCTTTATAAACACCTTCATATTCATCAATCTGCTAGTTTGTTAATCGTCTCCTTTTTCCAATCACAAGAGATAATGCCGCAAATGCGACAGCAAAAACAAGCAGAATTGCCATACTGTAAATGATTGATGAAAGATCTGACCAGCCGAATTGAGTGAGTTTCGCGATCCGGGCATTGGCCTGAACATACCAATACGTCGGTGTAAAGCTGGCGATTTTCAATACGGTATCATTCAAGAACTCTTGCGGGACAAAAACACCGCTAATGAAACACGGTCCAAGTGTCAGTACATTGCACACTGCAGACATCGCATTAAGATTCTTCATCAGGTTGCCAATCAGATAGCTGAGACTGGCGACACATGCAGTGAAGATGGCCGAATTGATTAGAAAAAAAGTCATATTCTGCGTCGCAAAACTTTTTGAATCAAGGAAGAAACAAAAGACGACCAAAATTACCCAGGAAGCGGTGGCAAACAGTAAATTGGCTAAAATCAGCTGAGCATTAATGCTGCTCGCCTTCAGCGGCGAACAAAAATTCCGTCTGCTTAAGTCACGCTTATTGACTACAATCATGACTGTCGAGATTCCCATAATCAGAACGGCAGACAACGCATAGGCAAGGAAATTGAAATAATACATTGAAAAGCTGTTCGATGTTATTGCACGCTCATGCGCTCTTATTGTTACCGGCGTGCTTCCAGACAAATTTGTTTTTAATTGTTTGACTAATTGCTGCTGACTTGCTCCCGGCTCATGCTTTGCATAGATCCGTGCCAGATTCCAGTACTGATTCACATTGATGTCGACATAAGCATTTTCTGTGGAGTTTGGAACAACGGTCTTTTCCATCTGCATCGACCCGCCACTCAATACATCCTCTGTAAATCCCTTTGGAATGCGCAGAATGTACGTGACATTACGGAAAAAAAGTGCGTCTTGAAGGGCCTCCGTGCGGTCAGGCAGTTTGACGAAATCACTGCTTTTTGCTAACTCTTGACGAAAGCCTTCAGTTAGCGGCGTTTTTTCCTCGGAAATAAGCGCAATTTTCGCCTTTTCCTGTGAGAAGCTGCTGCTCTTTTTCTGTTCCGACATGGTGCTCATTGAGATGGTAATTGCAATCGCCAGAAAAATGACAATATAGAGCGAAATGGAGAGCCAATTTTTCCGGATAATTTTCATACATAGTTTAAATACTGGCATACTTCCGCCTCCTGACAATCAGATAGGTTCCGGCGCAGAAAAAGATAATGAAAAGAACCATCATGCCCATGTTCAGAGCGTAACGATGCAGCGAATCATAATAATAAAGTGCGTAAAACGCGTCGGTTAATAAATTGACCGGATTCAGCCAGGCAAGCGGCGGAACATACGTTGCAATAAGATATTTCATATTCATGTACATCATTCCGGCCAGAAATGAGCCGAGATTGGTCACTACGATTAAGCATGCAATTTTCAGCCCCTCACCCGCTTTAATCACCGCACCGATAAATGCGCCGAAGGATATGCCAAGCACACTGCCAATAAGTGCCGTTAATAGGACATAGCCCGTACGCTGACCGAAACTGATATTTAGGCCGAATTGCAGATAAGCAAGCAATATCATTATTTCTACAAAAAGAATAATTAACGCCGCACAGCTGCCGGCAAGAAAGGCCTCAAGTTTATGCACAGGGGCCATATTCACTCGCGCGGCACGATCCGTGATATCCGCTTGAATATCCGTAACTTCTTTCATTCCCCAAAAGCTGCCGTACAGACAAGCCATCGCAATCAACGAATAAAAATAGTTGAGCACGTTGTTCGGCTCCGCGCTGCCGCCGGAAACTTCTTTTGTATAGCTTCGCTGCTCGCCAACATCCTTAAGCAAACCGTTTTGCAACGCTTTCGGATTTTTTTTCGCTATATTTGTTACCGCGGAACTGCTCGTACGATACTGATCAACGAAGCTTTTCATAATGCTCTGACTGATTCCTGTTTCCTTCACGGTCAGCTTGATCTCTTCTCCGCTTGTATAATAGCCGTCAATTTTATCTTGCTTCAACCAGTTGTCCGCCTCGGCTTGATTTGATGCGGTCTTCAGATTAAATAACCGGTCTTTTCCCTTCGAAACACTTTGCATCACCATTCTTAATTGGGAATCCTGCTGATAGGCGCTGTCATTGACGACCGCCGCGTCAATCGGTTTAAAAGTTTCTTCATTGTTTAAATTACTAAATGCCATGTAAAAAAAGGTGCCAAGCAGAATCGGAAAGAGGAGTGTCCAGAAAACGAGCTGTCTGTCCCTGATCAAGCATTTAAAACGATAGATAAATATATGAGTAAACATTCGATTCATCTCCTCTCAATCACGAAGCTGCTTTCCTGTTATTTCAAGAAAAACATCATTCAACGTCGGCAGTTCGGAATAAATGCGGCCGAAGCCAATCTGGTGTGTCTTCAGAAAGTCAAGCACTGTCTCCAAATTATTTGTTCCTTTTCCCGACTTGATAATTAAGCGCTTATCGATGTGTTCAACAGAGACAATTCCCGGGAGCTCGCGCATCTGCCTTAGTTGCTCCGCATCAATTGAAAAAGCCTCAATAGTTATTTTCTCTCCAAGAGTGATCATGGCTTTTAATTCTTCGTTTGTACCGGAGGCGATTACGCGGCCTTTATCGATAATCACAATCCGTGAACAAAGCTGTTCGACTTCCTCCATATAATGAGACGTATACACAATCGTCGCACCTTGTGCATTTAAACGCTCAATGCCCTCAAGTATTTTGTTGCGGCTTTGCGGATCAACAGCTACGGTCGGTTCGTCTAAAATAATCAATTTGGGTTTATGCGCGATCCCGCAGGCGATATTCAATCGCCGCAGCAGACCGCCGCTCAATTTCTTAGGATAAAACTTCCGAAAATCGTCCAATTCGACAAAAGCAATCGCCTCTTCCACCAAACGCTTCCGCTCCGCCTTGTTTCTCACATAGAGGCCGCAGAAATAATCGATATTCTCATACACGGTCAACTCATCGAATACGGCGACATTTTGCATGACAATGCCGATGTCGCGTTTGATGTCATATGCGTCAGGAGCCATCTTCCTGCCGAAGATTTCGACCTCACCTTTGTCATAGCTGAGAAGCGATAAAATGCAGTTAATCGCCGTGCTCTTTCCGGAACCATTCGGTCCAAGCAATCCGAATATTTCTCCTTCTTTAATGTCTAAAGACAAATGATCCAGTGCGACAAGTTCCCCGTATCTCTTCACTAGATTCTTCACATGAATAATCAATGGTAACAGCTCCTCTCCAACTGTACTCAGTGTAATGGAACAACCGCATCGAGGTAAGTGTCGTTGATCATTAACTATCATGACAATTGTCATCATTCTCCTCGCACGCGATTGTACAAGTACGAAAAAAATGGTTAAATGAAAACAGCACATGCATCATGAATGGGAGACGGACGGTGATGGTGAACCATATTGTCAATAAGCTAACCCTGCTTGCCTGTTGTCTGGCCTTTTACCTAACCGGCAGGACGTTCACTGATGATGTATTGCCTGTTCTTCTGGCGATTATTTTTACCTGTCTATTAAGTTATGTCGAAAAGGAACATTTACGCATAATCCTGACCGCTGCGTTTACACTGTGCAGCTTGCTTCTGCCATGGACGTGCGTTTTCCTGCCGCTCATCTGCTATGACATGCTTTTTTCAAAAAAACAGTGGGTTTGTTTTCTGTCATTGGCTCCGTTCCTGCTCTTCTGGTCCGATGCCGCCGTAGCCGTTGATATAGCTATTTGCGCGTTATTCCTTCTCTCGGCGTTACTGAAGTACAGAACAGCGATCGTTGAACAGTTGAAGAATGATTATTATGAATTGCGTGACACAACGCAGGAAATGGCGTTGCGTTTAAAGAAACAAAATCAGGACCTGCTGAAGAAGCAGGATAATGAATTAACCATGGCAACACTTGGCGAGCGTAACCGAATCGCAAGGGAAATTCATGACAATGTCGGCCACTTGCTGTCGCGTGCACTGCTGCAGATCGGCGCCTTTCTCGCCGTGAAACAGGATGATCAGACAAAAGAAGCACTCTCTACTTTAAAAGATACCCTTTCTGAGGCGATGGACAGCATTCGAACGAGCGTTCATGACCTTCATGACGAATCCATCGATTTGCGGACTCAAGTCATGGATTTAGTGCATAAATTTACCTTCTGCCCGCTTCGTCTCGATTATTCAGTTCAAAATAAACCCGGCAGTAAACTGAACTACGCATTGATTACAATTGTGAAAGAAGCCTTGTCCAACATCGTTCGTCATTCCGATGCGAGTCAAGCCGAAATTAGACTTCGCGAGCACCCTGCGTTCTACCAATTAATTATTTCTGACAACGGATCGACGCGAAATGATAAACTTGATCAAGGGATCGGCCTGAAGAACATAAACGATCGTGTTGAAGCTTTTCACGGGCTTCTCAATATCGAAATAAAAAAGGGATTTAAACTGTTTATTTCGATCCCAAAGAAAGGAAATTGATGATGAATGTCCTGATTGTGGATGATGATCGTCTTGTTTCTTCTTCACTTAAAACCATTCTTGAGGCAGATCCTATGGTTCATGTCTCCAGTGTGGGCAACTCCGGATCGGAAGCCGTTGCCCTTTATCACAAACTTTGCCCCGACATTTTACTCATGGATATCCGAATGGACGGAATGACGGGAATCGATGCCGCCAAGATCCTGCTTGAAGAGGATTCCAAAGCCAAAATTCTTTTTTTGACAACCTTTTCGGATGACGATTATATTGTCGAAGCGCTTCGCATCGGCGCTAAAGGTTATATTTTGAAACAGAATTTTGAGAGTATCGTTCCGGCGCTGAAGGCCGTGTTCAGTGGTCAGGTCGTGTTCGGCGACGCCATTGTCAGTAAATTCCCCTCATTAATGAAACCTAAAGAACAGCCGAACTTCAGTCGATTTAAGCTGAGCGAGCGCGAACTTGCAATCATTGAACACGTTGCAAACGGCAAATCAAACCGAGAAATTGCGCAGAAACTTTTTCTCAGTGAGGGTACGGTACGCAATTACATCAGCATCATTCTGGAAAAACTGGCGCTGCGTGACCGCACTCAGCTTGCCATTTTTTACTATAAACACCTTTGAAAAAATAACTGATTTCATATAAAGAAACCTAAAGGCGGTTCGGCATTCAAAAAATGAATACCAAACCGCCTTTTTCAGATTTTCGTCGCTCAATGCACTTTATATGTACCCTAGATCATCTCCATGTGTACGCGGCTGCCTCTTCCCGATGGGATCGCAGGCGAAACAATTAATCGCCGCGGCAGTCGTTCGCGCATCTCAGGCACGTGACTGATAATGCCAATTGCCAAACGACGCATATGCAGCTTTTCAAGAGCAGTAACCACTGTATCAAGAAGATCCGGATCAAGCGAACCAAATCCCTCATCAAGAAAAAAGAATTGCAGCGGAACATTGCCGCGGAGCTGAATCTGTTCTGAAAGAGACAAAGCCAAGGCAAGCGAGGTTAAGAACGTTTCCCCGCCGGATAATGACGCCACCGGGCGATAGACACCTCCATTGCCATTGTCCCGAATAATGAAACCGCCCTCCTCATCTACTTCAAGCACGTAGCGGTTATGCGTCAGTTCACCGAGCCGTTTTGACGCGGCAGCGCAAACCTGCTGAAGCTGCTCCTCCGCGACGAATTCTACAAACGCGTTGCCGCGGAACACGCGCTGCAGCTTCTCATATTGGTCGGAAGCCTTCTGATTCTTCTTTCGTTCAGATTCCAGCTTAAGAAATAGTTTGTGATTTTTCTCTAAGTTTTCGCGTTCTTTTGTCGCAGCACCAACACTTTTTATCAATGATTGCACCTTTTCTTTCAGTTCTACCCACTGTTGCCGCAGCTCATCCAGCTGGGCTTTTGAAACCGATTGATTGCCCAGTTTCTCAGAAATGGACTGAATTTCAGAAGAAAGCTTTGTTGTCTGTTCTTCATAGCTTGTCAGATCTTCAGACAGTCTGACCCGCTCGTCATCGTTTAAATGCGCTCTTTGCACATGATCTCGCTGATCAAATTGGGAAGCTGCGAGCCGTTCCTCCCATTTTGCGCTCGCTGATTGATGTGTCTTCACTGCCCGATCCTCACGCGCAGAAGCATTTGCACATTCTTTATCCATACGATGGTATGTTTCCATTGCGGTTTGGGCCATGTGCTCTGCCGATTCCATTTCCTGTTTCAATCGACTCATTTCCTTTTCGGAATCGAGCGCCAGTTGATTCAGCGGCATATCTTCACTTAATTCCAGCGCGTGTAATTGCTCACGCCACTGATGCAAGGATTTCTTTGAAGCTTCCTGCCGGCCGACCCACTCGCTCCGCTGTTCGTCAAGACCGCGCACGATCTCCTGATCTTGATCTACTTTCTGTTCAAGCTGGCTGAGCGCTTTTTTCATTTGCTGCACTTCCACGTGCAAGTGCTCCGCTTTTTGATCAGCGCCCCGGATTGCGCTGGCTTGTTCCTGCACTTTATCAAATGATGAAAAACGGGCATTCCATTCCTTTAACTGCACATCACGTTCCTGTTTTTTTTCGATTGCCTGCTTTTTAAGAGCGGTCATTTTTTCTTTGTACATGGCAGCTTGAGTATCACACTTCGAACGCTGAGATTCAATCATACGTGCACGTTCAAGCTGCGTCACCAGTTGATCGGCAACGTGCAGCTGATCCTGTTCCTCCTCTTTAACGGCAAGCATGATTTGATTAAGTAGCTCCTTGATACCCAGACGCCCCCATTCTGCAAAATCAATAGATAGGGACGCGTCATGGATTTCATGTCCGGACGGCACTGCCGCTTGCACAGAATCTGAAAATGCTTTCGCCTGCTGTTCTAGTTGTGCCGCGCAAATCCTGGTTTCCTGCAGCTGATTGATCAGAAATTCCGTCGTTTTCTGATAGAAGTTCTTCTTCGCGTCAATTTCCGCATCCGACAACAGCATATCTCCCGCTTCGGGACTCGGATGGTGAAGCGACCCGCATACCGGACATGGCTCTCCCTCACGAAGTGCGGCCACTAATTGCAGCGACAAATTATGGCGATTGATCCGTTCACGCTCTTGCTCGACTTTTTTATTTTGCACGTCGACGAATGCTTGTGCTGATCGGATAAGCCGGATTGTATCAACAGTGCGATTATAAATTTCCTGATTCTGCTTAAAAAGCAATAAATCTTTTTTATTTATTTGTGTCTGCTCGTTTTCAAGTCGGTTGATTTCTTGTTTGCATTTTTCAAGTGCGTCACGCAGTTGAAGCCATTCACCGCGTTTTTCGCCAAGATAACCATCTAGTGAATCGATCTCTTTCTTTTCTTGCAGCGCTTGTTGAATGAGTGCCCGCCTGTCGCTTGACACCTCCAGCGTCGCCAATTCGCTCTCTTTTATTTGCACATTCTTCTTCAATTCATTTAAGCGCTGCTGTTCTTGTGCTAATGCCGTTCGTGCCTTGTCTCGGCTCTGCTCAAGGTTGTTTTTGGCTGACTGGAGCTCTCGCAAAGCATTCCATTCACTCTTGAGCTGACTTTGAATCGACGCGCCCTGAAGAAATTTTTGCCTTCTCTCATCAAGACTTGGCATCTTCTCTTCTGAATTTTTCTTTCTGTCCTCACGTTTCTTTTTTGCCGCCTCAAACTGTGCCTTTGCGTGCTCGAATCGACGGCGCGCTTCCGCATGTTCATCTCTTGCTTTTGTTGTATCCAGTTCTGCGTCGCGCAACGCGTCCAAATAAGGCATTAATTTATCTGCTGCTTCGCTTCGGCTAAGCTTGATCTTTATTGCTGCATATTTATCTTTTTCCTGCATTAATTTCTGCAGTGCTTGCGCTTTTGCTTTCTTGTCTTCAATCATGCTGCGGATCTGCTCAAATAAATGCTTCTCAGCTTCCACTTTTTCAAGATTGGTCCGTGATAGAGTGAGTTTGCGCTCAATCTCAGTGCATCGTTTGATTGCTGCATGAACCGCTTCCTCAGATGCATCACCAAGCATTGCCTGCTTCTCAGATACAATCTGCAGCCATTGTTTCCGCTCGTCAAATGCCCGTTTCAGGCGTGCGGATAATTCATCACCGTACCGTTCAAGATGAAAGAGCCGTTGGAGCATCTTGCGACGATCATTGCCTTTAAGTGTCAGGAACTCAGCGAATTTTCCTTGAGGCAGCACAACGGCACGCGTAAAATCATCATGGGTCAATCCAAGAATCTCTTGTACGGAACGCGTCAAGTCGCGTTCCTTATCAGCAATCACTTCATTGACTGCGCCCAGTTTAAGCAGACGGCAGCTTGCCAGGCGGAGTCCGCCGTCCTTTGTCCGCTTATAGCTTCGTTCTGCGCGGTATTGTTCCGTTTCATCTCCCGACAGTTCAAAGGTGAAACCGACCGACATTTGTTGTTCAAGCTGATTTAAGATTCCGGATGTGTTATTTGCCGCACGCTCTACCGTTCCATAAAGTGCAAGCGTTATTCCATCCAAAATCGTTGATTTTCCGCTTCCTGTCGGTCCGAAAATGCCAAATAATCCGTCCGCGCACAGCGCCTCAAAGTCAATATGCTGTTCCTCACGAAAACTGTTCAATCCGTTTAACGTTAATTCAATCGGCTTCATTCGGAATCCTCCCCGCCGCAACCTCACGTGCTGCCTCATCCTCATCAATCAGCTGCATGAATAAACGAATAAGATCCGCACCCGGCTCAGCGCCGTCTGTCTGTTTTTTATAAAATCGAATAAAAAGTTCATCTATGGGCAGATTTGAACGTTCTGAACGCTCTCTGTCTGCTTCAATACCACTGTATATCGGTCGTATGGTGACGATCATCGGCCGTGCCTTGCGGAGCGCCTGAATATCATGCATGCTCATCGCTTCATCAAGGCGAATTTCCAGATCAATCCACGCCTCAGGATCTCGCCCTTCTTCAATCCACTGATGCACCTCTGATAAGCCATTCTCCGCACGCCAGCGAGTCAGCGGATGCCCCGATTTAAGTTCAACCTCGTTTACGGCAAGTGCTGTGCCGGGCGCGCCGTCAAGAATCGTAATGGACTTGGAACGGCCGGCTTCTGAAAAGCTGTACGCCAGCGGAGATCCTGCATATCTTGCAGGAACCGGGGAATCCAATAAGCTCTGCGGGCGATGCAGGTGTCCGAGTGCGACATATTGAGCCGAATGAGGAAAGGCAGAAGGGTGGACGGTATAAGCGCCGCCTACTTGAATCGGACGCTCGGAATCAGATTCTTTTCCTCCCGCGGCAAAGAGATGGGTCATCAAAATGTTCACCGCATGCTCATTAAAAGACTTAGCCTGCATGTGAAAAAGCTGGGCAAGACGTTCGTTATAAGCAGCCTTAATCATGTCTTCATCGTTCATTTCACTGAGACATTCATTTAAACGCGATTCGGAAGGATATGGGACACACCCGAGAACAAGGATCTCATCTGTTCTTTTGATCGGTATGGCCAGCGGTCTGAGCACAGGTCGCCCAACAATCGATATCCCCTGTCTTCCGGCGAGCGGCTTAGAAGCCTCCAGCCGCTCCGGACTGTCATGATTGCCGGCAATGATCAGGACCGGCCGCTTTCCGCCAAGCGACAGCCGCTGCGCGGTATCATAAAAAAGTGCTTCACTTGCAGCAGGAGGATTAACCGTATCGAAGACGTCCCCTGCCATCAGAATCGCATCAACGCTTTCATCATCGGCAATCGAACAGATTTCATCCATCACCTGTTCTTGTTCCGCATCTCTGGAACGCCCTTCAAGACTGCGTCCAAGATGCCAGTCTGCCGTATGCAGCAGTTTCATGATCGATTCCTCCCATATGTTAAATCGATAAAGCAATCGATATCAAAAGCGTAAAGGCCGACAAGCACAACCTTCTGCTTCCAAATCTGTTCAATAGCCCTTTGATACAGGCTGAGCTGTACCCCATAACGCTGTTTCAGTTCGTTCATCGCCGATTCGCGATCAGGAGAGCGCCCGGAAAGGTGATCGGTTTTATAATCAAGAAGAATTAATCCGTCTTTGTCTTCAATAATACAGTCGATAACACCTTGAACGAGTACCGATTCCTGATGATCCCCTCGATTCCATGACGGATAAACGTTGTCAGTCGCTAAAGCAAGGCTGAACGGGCATTCGCGAACGACTTTGTTTGCCGTCACCATCTTTTCCCCAATCGGTGTCCGGAAAAATCGCTGTATTGCTTCATAATCAAAGCTCTGTTCCTGAACATTCGTGATCACTTCTTTTTCAACAAGCGCTCGTCCTTGTTCCTGAAGCTGTTCTCGATAATCGACTTTCTTTAAATCAAGGTGCTGCATAAACAGGTGAAGCGCGGTACCTCGTTCCGTTGCGGAAAGTTCTGATTGCTGCAGAAATTGAGGACGGTCTCTGCCAATCGGTGAAAAACGTTCCGGATCACTGAGCAGGTGATCATCCGTCCCGTCGCTAAAGTAATCCTGCTGCGCTTTTATTTCGGTGACCGTCTGTTTCGCCATTGAAACCGTTGCCTTTAAATCGGGATAGACCCACTCCAGACGCTTTGCGACTTCATCCTGAAAACCTGAATGTGAAACAACTGCTTTTCCTTGTTCAAGGCGCTGCAGGCGTTCGCGATTCACAGCCAGACGCCGGTCTTCATCTTGGGCTAGTCCCGATGCTGCGATAATCTGCACGATCCATGAGGACGAGTCTTCCGTTACCGTCTGCTTGTCCGGCCGCTCCTCAAGCAAGTCATGCAGAGCTTCGGCAGAATAATGGCGCGCCACCGCTGGCAGAACCCAATCAAAGAAGGTTGCGGCAGACGCTCGCATAGCTTCCGGAAGCAGCCACTCCTGGTTTTGCAGAACGGGCCTGACTTTCTCTATCTGTTTTTGTGCGTCTTTAACCGTTCCGATCAGGATCAGTTTTTCTTTCGCCCGCGTCACCGCAACATATAAAATACGCAATTCTTCAGCAGTCGCGTCCGCTTTCATTCGTTCTTTGATTGTCAAATAGGGCAGAGTCGGGA
The DNA here is from genome assembly GCF_024125445.1 of Sporolactobacillus shoreicorticis. Lineage (GTDB taxonomy): Bacteria > Bacillota > Bacilli > Bacillales > Sporolactobacillaceae > Sporolactobacillus > Sporolactobacillus shoreicorticis. The sequence goes on from NZ_JAMXWM010000015.1 coordinate 65,492, forward strand.
CACTTGTCCGCATATCGGGATTGATCCATTTCGTCCCGAATCCCAGATCCTTGTGCAGAAGCGCTGGTTCGGCCGCATCACGCATATTGAACCGTTTGTTCATACCCGCAACGAAAACAATCGGAAACTCCAATCCCTTGCTTTTATGGATCGTCATAATTCGAACAACATCCTCCTGCTCACTAAGCGCCCGCGCTTCTCCAAGATCACCGCCGTTTTCTCTCATTCTTTCAATAAATCGCAGAAAACGGAACAGTCCGCGAAATGTCGTTTTTTCATATTGGCGCGCGCGATCATAGAATGCTTTCAGATTTGCCTGGCGTTGCGTGCCGCCGGTCAATCCACCGACATAATCGTAATAACCGGTATCACGATAAATCTGCCAAATTAATTTGGCGACCGAATGATTTTTAGAAAAATCGCGCCACTCATCCAGTTTTTCAAGAAATACATTCACTTGCCGCCTTATCGCATTTTGCTCCTGTTCTTCGGCATAACGTTTCAAAGCATGATAAAAACCTGACTCACGATCCGCCATCCGGATGGCGGCCAAATCTTCCGCATTTAACCCGATAATCGGCGAACGCAGAACTGCCGCAAGTGGTATATCCTGCTCCGGATTGTCGATCACTTGCAAAACCGACAGCATGACCGACACTTCTACTGTGTCAAAATAGCCCTTGGATAACTCTGCATAGGCAGGAATGCCACGGCGTCCAAGCACATCTTTCATAACCGCCGCGGATGTACTTGCAGAGCGCAGCAGAATCGCCATATCCCGATAACGGACTTTGCGCATTTGTCCGGAAGCACGATCCAAGACTTGGTAAGACGGGGAGCTTCCGTCGCCGATCATCGCCTGAATGCGATCACCGATCGCGCTCGCTTCCAGCTCCGAAGCATCCAGATCATCCGTACTCCCCGAATCTCCGTCTTCAGCAACCGCGCGATTAATTATTTCCAGATCAATCGGACGGTTCTCCTGAGGATAATTCGCGCCGCAGCGCAATTCTGCTGCTGCATCATAGGTTACACCGCCGACCGACTCGTCCATAGTTTGCCGGAAAAGAAAATTCGCACCGTCAACAATCTCCTGCCTGCTGCGGAAATTGTTCGACAGATCAATCACTTGTCCGTCGTTTTCCGATCCGGAAAACTGTTTATATTTTTCAATAAAGAGTCCCGGTTCGGCTAATCGAAATCCGTAAATACTCTGTTTCACATCGCCAACCATGAAAAGATTGCCCCCGCTCGCGCTGTCTTTCGTAATTAATTGAATAATCGTCTCCTGAACGCGGTTGGTATCCTGATATTCGTCGATCATCACTTCATCGAAGCGCGCGCGGAACTGTTCGGCAACAACCGACGGAATCTCACGTTCCGGTGAAGCTCCTTCGCCGCGCAAGACGGTCAGGCACTCATGCTCCAAATCGGAAAAGTCGAGAACCGCTTTGCGGCGTTTTTCCTTTTTAAACTGTTTGGCAAACGCCTTTACAAGTTCAATAATTAAATCAACAGAGGGTGCCATATCACTTAAATCGTTCAGACATTCCTCTGATGAGCGCGAAAACCATTGCTGCTGCAACTCAGCGACCACGGCTTTAATCCGATCGCGTATCGCCTTGACCTGATCCTTGAGCGCCGGATCAACCGCTTTGCCGCGAATCGCCTTCAACTTGCTAAAAGACACAGCCAGACACACCGAACGAAGCGTCTCCCAATCTGAGTCTGACTGAGATTCAATACGTCGCAGTGCCGCCAAATCTTCAGTCAAAGTTTCCGTATAGGCTGCCGGTCCGCCTAGCTCCCCGCACAGCTGTATCGCATTCTGAAGACTATGAATCAATCCCGAAACGGTTCGAAATAATGACTTTTTCAAATCGGATAGCCAATCGAATTGATCCACCCCCCTCGCATCATCCACCCTATATGCGTCTGCCATTTGATCCAACCAATGCTCTGGCCATGGATGACTCATGGAGAATTCATAGATACGCAAAAGCAGCTGATTCAGCGCATCATCGCTTCGGTCACTGGAATATTGGTCGACCAGACGGTAAAATTCCGGATTATCTGCCGCATAATAATTTTCAAGGAGATCATCCAAAACCTCCTCACGCAGCAATCCCGCCTCCGTTTCATCAAGCAGACGAAACCCAGGATCAAGATCAAGAAAATAATAATACTGCTTAACAACCGACATACAAAAGGCATGCAGGGTCATAATTGATGCCTTGCCGAGCAGTCCCTGCTGCCTTCGCAAGAATAAATGATCAGGTTCATCAGCCAAGCGCTTGTCGAGCGCCCGCCCAATTCGTTCACGCATTTCGGACGCCGCTGCTTTTGTAAAGGTGACAATCAGCAAATCATCGATATTCACATGCTGATCCGTCAGCTTCCGAATGATCCGTTCGACAAGGACTGCTGTTTTACCGGAACCCGCCGCAGCAGCGACGAGCAAGTCATGACCGCATTCTGTAATTGCTCGCCATTGCGCGTCTGTCCATTGTGTCTCTTTTGGTTTAATGCTCATCCGGTTTCTCCTCCAACTTCGCCAATTTGTCTAAGACGTCCTCATCCTTCATCTTTTTCAGCAAACGATACTGATTCCCCGGCTGCGACTGATCAAATCGGCACACGGGACGAAAAGGGCAATAAGTACAGGGCACCTGCCCGTTCATTTTATAAGGCGTGATTGACACGTCGCCATCAATAATTTTGCACCCAACATCCGTCATAATCTCGCGTGTGTAACGCCGAAGTGCCTCGAACTCCTGCATGCCAGCCAGCGAAGAACTCTTGTAGAAATCGCCGTTCTTTTTAATGCCAAACGGAGCAATTTCCGAAAGATTCCCCTCCGCGGTTTTATCGGTCAGAAGCAGTGCATCTTCATCTTCAAGAAGCAGACCCTTCATTTTAAAATGTTTATAGAGTTCACGTTCCAGCTGATCCTCGGACAGCTTCCCGTCCAGATTCAGGACAGGATTATGCACATGAAAATAGAGCACACCTGCCGGATCTGCTTCCGTACTGAGCCATTGTTTTGAATACGTAATAATGACGTCAAGATAAGTCAGCATCTGCAGCGCAAGCCCGTAAAAAATTTCCGATAAATCGAGATTTTTCGAGCTTGATTTATAATCGATAATCCGCAACAATAATCGGCCTTGTTCGTCTTGGGCCTGATCCACACGATCAATACGTCCGACAACATCCATTCTCGCCCCGTGTTTTAAAGGAAAACTGAGTGGGGGCAACGGTCGGCCGGGACCGAAAGGGAGCTCCAGACTTACCGGAGAAAAGCCGCTGGACAATGCGTGGCGGTGAAGGACGCGCGCCACACGCGCGACAACCTGGGCCAATTTATGCTGCAAGTATCGATAACGGTTTGTGCTGGTCAGGATTTGCCGCTGCAGATTCGGTGCCAGTTCATTGACGGTATCCGCCGCCAATTGATCACATTCCTCAGGAGACAAGTCCTTCCAGTCGCGATTTTCCTTCATGATCTGAGCGGTCATCTGTTTAATCGCTAAATGAAAAAGCTGCCCGATATCCGGTGCGGCTAATTGAAAAACATCGCGTTCTTTGAGATTCAGCCCATAAGACGCGAATTGTGAAAACGGGCACGCGTTGAACTTCTCCATTCGAGAAACACTCGTTTGGATCGTCTGCCCATATAAGGCGAGTGCTGAATCCGGGCTGAGGTGCTCATCGTTGCGCGCAAACAAACCGGACAATGCCATATGCGCCGCACTGCCCCACTCGCGATTTACGGTAAACCAGTTATACGCGTCCCACCATAGTTCTGCAATCGGATAACCATTTTTCCATTGGCGAATTTGAGCGGAAAGAATGCTGACTGTTTTTCTCGGTGCATTGATAAATGCAAGCTGCTGCTCATCCTTCAAGGTTCTTGGTTCCGCTGGCGCCAGCTGCAGCTGCAAATCCGGGTAAAAATGCCGAAGTCTGGAAATGAGCGGGGACGGCCGCAGTGATTCACCGTCTTCAGAGGCAAGCGGATAAGAAATAAAAAGACGATTTTTTGCCAAGGTCAGTGCGCGGTAGATCAGTTCGTTCTCACCGGCGATCTGTTCCGATTCACCATCGGCTACCGTAACGCCTTCATCAAGCAGCAATTCTCGATCTTTCCCAGAGAACAGTCCTTGATCGGTTGGCTTGGCCGGCAGTACCCCCTCGTTCACACCCAGAAGGAAAACATGCTTCATTTCCGATGAGCGCATCCGATCTAAGCTACCGACCAGTACTTGATCCAATGCCGGAGGAACCATCGCAAACTCCAGTGCGTCGAATCCCGTATCTACGACCTTTATAAACAGATCGAGCGGCATTTGTTCGTTCCCCGCTGTTTCCACACACTGATCAAGCAGATCAATGACTGCTTTCCATGCCTGCCCATGTGCCGTTGCCTCAGAAAGTTTTTGTTGCTGTTCTGCAGTTCTTGCCAAGCGATCCAATTTTTCGGGAATGGCCATGTCGATTAAAAAGTGGTAAAGCGCTTCGCATTGTTCGGAGACACGCGACGCTTTCCTCAATTGCCGTTCTAAAGAATCAATCGGCCGGGCAATAAGCATGCGGTATTTATTGATTGTCTTCTCTGCTCTTTCTTCATTCGCTGATTGTGCTCGCGTTTGCTCCTCAAGTCCTTTGTAAATCCGATAATGCCACGGTTCCTCATCTGTCCACTTTTTTCCATAGTACCCACGTGCGATCACATAGTTTTCCAGTTGATCCATGCCTTCGCGCGCTTCCTTTAAATCCAAAGCAAATGGAATCAGAAAATCAGTCTTCACGCAGCGGAAAATTGGCTCATAACGCCAATTTTGCTGAATTGTTTCCAGCACCGATCGGATAAATTCAATCAGAGGATGGTGTCTCATCGAACTTTTCTGATCAATAAAAAAAGGGATCTGATAATCTTCGAAAATCGTTTCGACAAGGTCACGATAGTCATCCAGATTACGGACGAGTACCGTCATTTCACGGTAACGGTCACCTTGAGCACGCGCGCAGTTAATGATATTGCGGGCGGTCTGCTCCACTTCCTCACGGCGATTTGCCGCTTCAGTCATGACAACGCCATCTGTTTCCCGACTCGCTTGAAAAGGATATTGTCCGAAATGAAGGCAGATATTTTTCAAGGCCTGTGACTGATGCCTTAACATCTCTTTTTTAAATACAATCGGTTCAACCGGCAGTTCGTTCAATTCTGCTCGTTCTCTGAGCTGCAAGAATAAAAGTGCGGGATGGCGAAACACAGAAAATTCATCCGGTGCCCGATCATAGATCCGATCCGCCCCTAATGCAATGGTGACACGTCTGCACGTTGTCATCAGTCGCTCGGCAACCAGCATTTCCTGCGGTGTCATGGTCTGAAAACCGTCAATCCAGACGTCTGCCTGTTTCAGAAAATCAGCGTAATCGATTCGATCCACCATCAATTTTAGATAATCTTCACTATCAATATACTTTCCTTCCAGAGCCTGGCTGAATGATTGATAGATGAGCGACAAGTCATGAAGCTTGTCCTTCAGAAGCAACCGATCCGCACTGTCTCCTTTAAGCTGTTCTGCTTCAGCAACTATTTCTCCCGGTTCAAGACAAAATCGTTTAAATTCAATCAATGTATCGCCAAGCAGATCGTAAAAACCGTTCTGCTGAGAAGCCTTTTGAAACAATCGAAGTTTCTGTTTATTCTGTTCAACAATTTTGCGAAGCAACATCGACACACCGGTTGCATTCAAATGTTTTCGCGTCGCTCCGCCGGCCTGCTGCAGGACGCGCAGCGCAAGTCTGGGCATGCTGTATACATTCAGCCGAGTCATCCCGCCGAGTCCCGGAGTAGATGCCAGTGCGTACTCCATGCTGAACGTCATGTGCTCGGGAACCAAATAAATGAGCGGTGTCCCATTGGGCTGTTCACGCAGATGGCTGCGGATTTCAGCCAGGCACATCGCCGTTTTTCCCGTTCCTGGCCGCCCCAATACAAATCGGACAGACATCGTCCTCACTCCCGTTCTCAATTTTTGTGCAAAGGTTCACAGATCATCAATTATTTCTTTGATTCTATTAATCTGATTATAGCACACAGAGAACATTTGTTCTTTTCATTAACCTTGCTATTATTCGCTGCACCTAAAGTAAAAGCCGCAGGGTAAATTTCTGCGGCTTTCACTTTCCCTATTCACTTTAGATCCAACACCATTATTTCCGATATTTTCCTACTTTTTCTTCGATCGATGTACCTTGAGGCCGGAAATGGATTTTCACCTCGGCAGCTACTTCATCGGCACCCGCTTCAACTGTTGCATACACCGTTTTCTTTACGACATCAAGCAAAACGTCGAGTTCGCCTTCAAGAATCGTTTCAAGTGCTGTTACCTCATACTTGACCCCCGATTCCTGGATCACTTTAATTGCTTCATCAACCAGACCATACGTGTCCTTTTCTTTTGAAAAGGGAAGAATCTGAAGCCCTACATTGCTGATTGGCATGAGAAAATCCTCCTCAATACTGATTTACGCTTCGTCCCAAACCTTTACTGTCTTCATCACATCGCCGTTTCGCATTTTGAGTACCGTATCGAGTCCGCTCGTAACTTGCCCGAAAACAGTATGAATGCCGTCTAAATGCGGCTGCGGTTCATGAACAATGAAAAATTGACAGGAACCGGTATCCCTTCCGGCATGCGCCATCGATAACGCTCCTGCAACATGCTTATGCGGATTGCCATCTGTCTCGCATTTGATTGTGTAACCGGCATCGCCCATCCCGGTTCCTGTCGGATCGCCGCCCTGGCTGACAAAACCCGGAATCACACGATGAAAAGTTACTCCGTCATAGAAGCCGGAGTTCGCTAATTTTTCAAAATTAGCCACCGTATTCGGTGCTTCCTCCGGGAAGAAATCAATAGCGATCACGTCGCCGTCAGCCATTGTAATTGAACCTTTTTTCATAAATATCCTCCGCTCTGGCACCATTTATCGGCGCGTTTTCTCTCAACGTTTTCTATTATATACAAAAATAAGAACAATCGCTGATATTCCGACGAAAAAGCCGCCCGCACAATAGCCCGCGAAAATATCCGTAAAATAATGGACTCGCAAAAAAGGACGGCTGAATCCAATCAGCAAAATCATCGCCAGACCCAGCGTCACCCATGCAATCCGAATCCATTTTGATTTAATGAGCGGAAGAATAAGCAAAATCAGCAAGCCATACACAGTGGATGCATTCATCGCGTGCCCACTTGGAAAACTATAGCCCGTTTCATGAACAAGATGGTGAAATGGCGGTCGATCCCTCATCACCCAATTCTTCAGCACACCATTAACTTCGCGTTCAATCAGAAAAACCAATGGCAGCAAGATCAAAGAGAAGATGCGTTTACGAAAAAATAAATAAATCATAAATAAAGCAATAATTAAGAGCAGCAGCCTGCTTGAGGCGAAATCAGTGAAGTTTGAGAAGAACAGAATCAACGCCGATATCCTAATCGGGTTCAAACCTTGAATGAGTTCGCGATCCAATGCCTGAACAGCAGGCTGTCGTATGGCAATAACCAAAATAAGAAAAAGCAAAACACAGGCCATGCTGAACCATAACCATGGAATGATTGATTTTTTTTCGTTTCCTGTCACTGCCACAATCGTTTCCTCCCAATCTTAAGCATGATCCGTTGCAGAATGTTTGAATTATGCTACGATAACAGAGATCCAGTGCATGTCTCTCTTTCATTCATAGCTAAGGGGATGAACTTTATGACAGATTTTCATTTTGAACTGAATGGTTCATGGTCAGGATCCTGGGACGGCGAGGGTAAAATCCAGACAAACGGTTTATTATCTGCGATATCGGTTGATCGGGCCATGTCAGGCAAGGGTGTCGGGACAAACCCGGATGAACTGTTAATCAGCGCGCTTGCCTCCTGCTACATGATCACCCTGGGTATTCGATTAAAAAAAGAAAAGGTCACTTATCGTCATATCGAAATTCAAACAAAAGCGACGGTTACCAAAAAAGGCGGCCTTCATTTTGAAAAAGTCACCCATTACCCGACAGTTTATTTAACCGAACCCATCTCGGATGCACTTACGGAGCACCTAAACACCTGTATCCACAAAGCGGAACAGGACTGCGTCATTGCTAAAGCAGTTAAAGGCAATGTGGCTATTAGCGTTGAGCCGACGTTTATCGGCGAACCTTAACTTGAGCACTATGCACCAATGCCTTTGCTTTATAAAAAGCAATTTGGGCAGAAAGCAGCGACTGTTTTGCTTGACGCACTGCATCTTTGAGCTTGCCTTTTTTTTGAGTAATATCCGATTGAATGCGTGAAAGGTTGCGTGTCAGCTCATCTTTTTCTTTTAAGATTCCTTCCGCCTGATCTTGCAAGCTTGCACCGGTCTTTGAAATTTTCGCAATGGATCCATTCATCAATTTTACCGTCTTCACGGCAGAAACAATAAATGCAATGATCGAAACCGCAGCAAGTGCGAGGCTTAAATAGACAATAATCATTGGAAATGCACTCCATCCCTTCTTACAGTAGTTGCCCTAAATGTATCATACCCTATTACAGGCAAAAGATCAGGGACAACGATTCGGCTTCAATTATTTATATTGTCCTTCTTTCAGACCTTTTGCTATACTGAATTCGATTTGTTTTAAATCGAATGGATTCTTTTAAAGGAGATTAAAATGGAAAATAAAGTGGCATTAATTACAGGCGGAACCCGCGGTATCGGCAAATCTATAGCAGAAAAGTTTGCGCAGAACGAATACAATCTAGTTTTAAATTATGCACGTAAAAGCACAAATGCTGAGCAAACGAAGGAAGCCATTGAAAGTCGATATGATGTCTCTGTCCAGATTGTGAAAGCAAATATCGGCGAACTTGAGCAAATTGACCGGCTCTTTGATGCGGCTGAATCTGCATTCGGTCGACTCGATGTCTTCATCAGCAACGCGGCGTCCGGCGTTCAACGTCCGCTTATGGACATACAGGAAAAGCATTGGGACTGGACGCAGGACATCAATGCAAAGGCTTATTTATTCGCAGCCCAAAGAGCGGCAAAACTGATGAATAAGACAGGTGGCGGTCACATTGTCGCGTTATCAAGTCTCGGCGCAGTCCGCGCACTGCCGAACTATGTGGTCGTGGGCGTTTCAAAAGCAGCTGTTGAAGCACTCACTCGTTATCTGGCCGTAGCGCTGGCGCCAATGAATATTACAGTGAACACCGTTTCGGGGGGCGCTGTTGACACAGATGCATTGAAGCATTTTCCAAATCGTGACGAGTTGCTCGATCAGGCAGCGAAGCGCAATCCCGCCGGACGGATTGTTGAACCTGAGGATCTCGCCGAAGCAGTGTATTTCCTCTGCACACCGGCAGCATTCATGATCCGCGGACAGACAATCACAGTCGACGGAGGGCTTTCTTTGCTTGCGGACTAAAAAATATTTTGATGCTGTAATGATACGTAAATCTATAGATGATCGCCTGTTTTCATCGAAAAGCAGGCTTTTTTTATTCTTTGTTTTTGCCTGTGACTATGGCACAAGGTATACTATGATCAAACTAAATCGATTGGAGTGCATTTATTGAGTGTAAAAGAGCGGAAAGAACCTTGCGCCTTAACTCAATTACGCAGCTTGTTAAAAAGGCTCCCCAAGAATCATCCTAAATTCGCTGCATTGTCGAACGAAGAAACAAAAAGAACAATTGGTTTCAAAGGCGAGAAAGCATTGGATTACTATTTGGAATTCAATGACAAAGACAGAAACCACATTTATCACAATTTGAAAATCGCTATCAGTCATTCTTTATGTCAAATCGACACGCTCATCATCAACCGTTCATTCATACTCATTATTGAAATTAAAAATATTAGTGGTATTCTATTTTTTGATTCAACGCATCACCAATTGATTCGGACACTATCAGTTAAACCAATGGATGAATAATTTACACTTTCCTCACTTACCGATCATTGATTTAGTGACAATAAGCAATCCCTCCTCCTCCTAAAAAATGCTCCTGATGATTTACTTGTCCCTCAAAAAGTTTGTCACATGCATCAACTCCCTGCCCGGGTTCAAGTATTAGAAAATGAACACAGCAGGAAGATCATTTCAATTTCTAAATGCGATGAAATAGGCCAAAGATTGTTGGATTGTCACGTTTCTTCACGTGTCAACATTTTCACACGATCTGCGATTAAAAAGGATGTGCTGCGCAAAGTATCCTATGCCCTTCATGCGAGGCATTACCTATGAAACAAAAATACAACGGATGGATCTGTTCACAATGTGGATTTTATTCAAAAGATGCTCATGTGAGTGCCTTAAATGAATACTTTCTTATCATTTCCTCCACAATCACCGGCCAAGAGTTCCAAGCTTGGATCAACCTCGATTCTCGCAAAACAGCACTCCGGCTTCTAAATGCTTTGAATCTTCAAGTCTCACGAGGTAATCGGCATAAAGTTTTTCATGCACCAGCACAATTGTATGAGGATTAACCGTTATCTTTTGTGATCGGCCATCTGGCCCGTTCTGTCTCGACTTTGTCCGGATCAGTCGTTTTCTTGTCCGTGTCGTTGCTCCGATTGTCCGGTTCAGCAGCTCACTTGTCTGGCTCCCAATTAATAAAGTCTAAAAAAAGATGAACCGGGCAGCAGTGCGCCGGTTCATCTTTTTTTATTTAATAACACCGCATAGTATCCGGTCTCCTGAATTTCCAGAGGGATCTGTCATCTGGTCATCGCCTCTTTCATGAATAATTAGGGCGGAACCGTCTGCATCCCTTAACGAATTTGGTTTTCCCTCTTGCAAGGTGACCATCGAATTGAACAGTACTGTTTTTACATGACCATGACTGTCTGCAAAGATATTCATCATATCTCCTGCATGAGGTCCTTTTGGATTTTTCAATCCATGCTTTTTATGTTCAGGATTAAAGTGGCTGCCGGCAGACATGAAATCCGGAGGCGTGCAGCTGCCGTATTCATGAAAGTGAATGGCATGAATACCAGGTGTCAATCCATCCGCCTCCAGTTCGATACGAACACCTTTTGGTGTCTCGGTTAATGTTGCCGTGCCCATTTCTTCATTTTTTGCATTGATTAACGAAACAATCAGCTTCCCGCCGTGGATATCCTTAGCGTTCGCTTTCATTTCGGGATAGTGCTCATAAGCGATCATTGACAACGCGACAAGCCCGCAGAGCAGATAAATAAATTTTCGATACTTCACCCGAATCAGCCTCCTAACCATAGGATGCACCGATTCATTCTGTTTTACTCTAAAAAGGAACAGAAAGATTTCTTTAAAAAAAATGACGGAAATGCTATGATTTTATTTGTAATAATTATAAATTTCAAAGAAAAAATAAAAGAGGAGGGAACCCTTGAAAACAATAAATGAATTTAAAAAATTTTTAGCAAGAGGAAATGTGATTGATCTTGCTGTAGCCGTAATCATTGGAGCCGCCTTCGGACAAATTGTCAGTTCTCTTGTTAAAGATATCGTGATGCCGCCAATCGGTTTGCTGCTTGGAAAGGTTGATTTCAGCAATTTATACCTTAATTTATCCGGCCATGCATACAGTAGCCTCAGTGCGGCTCAGAAAGCTGGAGCTCCAACTATTAATTACGGACTCTTTATTAACAATGTCATCAATTTTCTCATTGTCGCAGCGGTCATTTTCTTTGCGATTAAGATGCTGAATAAGGTAACACCAAAAAAAGAAGCATCGACAAAGAAATGTCCGTACTGTCTGTCGTCCATTCCAATCAAAGCAACAAAATGCGCAAACTGCACAGCTGATCTTCCGGATGATCCAAATGAACAGGTTGTTCATTCTCACTAATAAAGAGCTTCGGAATTGATTTAATTCTGAAGCTCTTTTTATTTTGGCGATGTTAAGCAAACGCGTTGTATCGTGACAAACAACAACATCTTCTAACACAGCTTTCCTTAAAAAAAAATACATTTGAACATCTATTGTTACTTTCATTATGTATAATGAACAGTGGTAAATGAAACTCGAATAAAGGTTGATGTCGTCCTATGAATCGTTTGACCGTACTGGGCATACTACTGATTGTCTGTGGATCTTTGTTTTTTTTCTGTAGAAAAAAATTATTATTGCCGCGCAGCATGCAGCATCGAATTAAAAAACCGCATCGTTTTATTCTGACCATCAGTATCATGCTTCTGCTCGCCGGTATTTATTCTGTTTTAGCGCCTGTCCTGACCGTTATGATGGGCGCCGATTACTGGATTCTTTACTATGCAGGACTTCTTGGCTGTATTATGCTTCTGATCCTGTTTCTGCTTCCTAAATCGTGACAGACTCCGGTAACGGTCGAATTTCGTATTTTTCAATGACGTCTCCATTAAATGTACAGTGGTAGTCTGCAGGATCGCAGCCTTCCACATCAAACACGCGTCTCATAAAAAGACGGACAGTTGGGACTGTCCCGAAATTGTTTTCCGCCAAAATCCAAGAGACCTCTTTCATTGCAAGAATTCCTTCACGGGTTGCACGCGGCAGATCGCTCAATTCATCAGGCGACACATTGGCAATGAACACATACATTCCTTTCGCGGGCTCAGTGTCCAGATTCCAGGTGACAATTCCGCGAAAAATCGGTGAGGCTAATTTTATACCTGTCTCCTCCCACACTTCACGTATGGCACAGGCCTTTGGGGACTCCCCCGGTTCCAATTTCCCGCCAACACCATTCCATGCGCCTTGCCAAGGTGCCTTTTGACGATTAATCATCAGTACCTTCCCTTTATACCTCAAGAAGGCTAATGTATACTTTAACATTTACAGATCTCCCCCCATCGAGAACTTTTCTTTTCTATCAGCCTACCTTTACACCGATGATTTGTTAATATTCTTATAGTATACCAAACATGTGATCAAATGATGAACAGCATCATTTCAACAAAGGATTATCTGACAAAAACAATTGACAGAACACTTGTTTGCTTATAAACTATTATCAGAACATTTGTTCAAAATAAAATGTAGAGGTGACATCGTATGGCAGATTCAAATTCAGAAGTAACCTTCAACATCATCGAGCACTTTGGCGTTCTTGCTACGGAAAACAGCGGTTGGACAAAGGAATTCAACTATGTCAGTTGGAATTCCCGAGAAGCAAAGTATGATATTCGCAGTTGGGCTCCCGATAAGACAAAAATGGGACGAGGCATTACGCTGACCGGCATTGAATGTGACAACCTTAAAGGCTTGCTGAATAAACATGGTTCTCAATTCACAAATCTTTCCGAAACAAGTCAAACTGCACAATCGTAATATATAAATTTTCCTCAGTTTTTCATGCAAATTTTCCTCTTTGTCTTTCTTAACTCACCCATCTTCAGCGTATTTGTGTATTCCTTAATTTTGAACCTTTTTCCAGGTCCATCGTGTTGACACCAACCGCTTTATTCCATAAACTGAAAAAGAAAATAGTGTCGAATTGGTGACAATTTTAGAAAAGCTCGTCCTTTCAATCTATGAAACTAAGGAATGAGTTCAAAACAGGAACACATAAGATCTTGTAGTGGGAGAGATAACGATGGGGGAATTAGCACCCGAAAGAAATACCGGATTTAAAAAATGGTGGTCTATGCTTCGGCCGCACACATTATCTGCTTCTTTTGTCCCGGTTGCATTGGGAACCGCACTCGTACTTCCGGTGAAGACTCCAGATTTAGCTATGTTTGTTGCAATGCTGGTCGCTTCGATGCTGATCCAGATTGCAACCAATTTATTTAATGAGTATTTTGATTACAAACGAGGTCTGGACAGCGAGGAATCAGTCGGGATCGGCGGAAGTATTGTCCGTGACGGATTTCATCCGAAGACCATCCTTCGACTGGCTTTCACGCTGTGCGGCGTTGCCATGTTGATTGGCATTTTTATCTGTGCAAACAGCAGCTGGTGGATTGCTTTGGCCGGTTCATTGTGCATTCTCACGGGCTATCTTTACTCCGGCGGTCCTTATCCGATTGCTTATACACCTTTCGGCGAGTTAATTTCCGGTCTGTTTATGGGCGTATTCATCATTTGGATCTCCTTCTTTATCCAGACGGAAACGTTGACTTTGAATTGCGTACTGATCTCGATACCGATCGGCATATTGGTTGGCGGTATTAATATGGCAAATAATATACGTGATCTTTCCGGGGATCAGCAGAAAGGCAGACGAACACTGCCGATCTTGCTCGGCCGGCCCAGAGCAATTACATTGCTTGCGGGTCTATTCACCTTTTCTTATATCTGGATCTTCGGATTAATGATCCTAGGAGTTGAATCAGCCTGGATGCTACTCGTATTCGCCAGCCTTCCAAAGGCAATTCAAGCGACCAAACTGTTTCGCAGGAAAACGAAAGCCATTCAGATGATGCCGGCAATGAAGGCAACGGCGCAGCTTCAAACCTTATTCGGTATCCTTTTGTCTCTTGGACTCGTGCTTGATTACTTTATTTGAAAAATTCGAGATCATCTGATTTGCACCCGGATAAAAAATGAAGCCGATTCTATTGCTGTACCGATTAAATTATTGTATAATACACTTGCAGTTAAATAAAATGTTCCTTCAGGGCAGGGTGTAATTCCCGACCGGCGGTATTGGCAACAAGTCAGAGTCCGCGAGCCGAAAGGCAGATCCGGTGAGAAACCGGGACCGACAGTAGAGTCTGGATGAAAGAAGGATGATGCGACAGTGTTTTCGTGTTTTTCGCATTGTATTCGTTGCGCTTTGCGCATCGATTTTGTTGAGCCCAAAGGAATATTCCTTTGGGCTTTTTAATGCGTCCAGAACAGGAAAATCCTGAAGATGTCCGGTTTTTATCGCTAACCGGATTTGTTCTGAGAATACTGCGCATGATCCCCAATACTACATTTATGGGGGTAATTACATGAACACATCTTTGAAAAAGTTGGTACTGATTTCATTACTGTCCGCACTTGGTTTTCTGATTATGCTGATCGCTTTTCCAATCCCGTTATTTCCGGTATTTTTAACCATGGACTTCAGTGATCTTCCCGCATTGATCGGTGCACTTATTCTTGGGCCAGGGGCAGGCATTGCTATTGAGGCGCTCAAAAATATTCTGCATGTCTTGCTGACCGGATCGCTTACTGTTGTTCCGGTTGGTGAATTTGCCAATTTTACTGCCGGATCACTTTTCATTTTAGTCACATGGGCATTCTATCGTCGTAAATCAACATTTGGGTCACTTCTGCTTGGTATGCTGTCGGCAACCGTGATCATGACTGCAATTATGTCCGTTCTAAACTATTATTTGATCTTTCCGGGATATGCGCTGTTTCTCGGGTTCAGCATCGACGCGACTGTTGGCATGGCGCAATCCGCAAACCGGAGCATACACAGCCTGCTCACTCTGATTGTTTACGGAGTCATGCCGTTTAATCTACTTAAGGGTGCTATGCTCACGTTAATTATGATTCCGATCAGCCAGCGGCTAAAGAAATTTATACAAAAACGTATCGCAGCATAACTATAGAGAAACAGAATACCCGTGGAACTGGTTTCCACGGGTATTCTGTTTCTCCAATGTGCTCTTTTACTTCGAATCATTAATAAACGTAGGCTGTACCTACAATGATCAACAAAATGAACAGAACAACGATTAACGCAAAGCTGCCGCTATATCCACCGCTTGGTGCACCCATATCGTCACTCGCCCCTTCACATATATTATTGAGCACGTGTCCTTACTCAACACTACATGTTATGCTTAGGGCGCAAATTGGTGTGGACACAAGACAGTTATTCCCAAGGCCTCTTCAGTGTCAGCTCTGCGGTAAATTTTTTCGTTTGCTGCCTGCGCTTTTTTCGGTTCAGATAACGGCCTTCCGCACTTTCAAAAAGGAGCTGCTCCTCTTCACTCTCTGGTATTACTTTAGGAACTGCAGTCGGCTTTCCATGATCGTCAAGTGCTACAAAGGTCAAAAAACACGTCGTACATAATTGACGGGCGCCGCTTCTAAGATTTTCATCAATTATTTTGACGAATACTTCCATGGATGTATTGTGACTCCAAGTTACGAGTGCCTCTAAGCAGACCGATGAACCGGTGTAGATCGGCCGCAGAAAATCCACCGAATCAATGGAAGCTGTAACGACTAGGCTACGTGAATGACGCGTTGCCGCAATCGCAGCAATATTGTCTACATACATCATAAGCTTCCCGCCGAAAAACGTCCCATGGTTGTTCGTATCATTGGGTAATACATGTACTGAGGTTACCGATAATGATTCTCTAGATTTCTTTGCTTGCATCGTTCTCCTCCATTTCACGACCATCGATAATAAGAATGACACCTCTGATCAGGACATATTCGACATGACGTGCACCTATCAGAGAAGTTGCCATTCTTATTTAAAACTACCTACTTCTAATACATCATAACTCTTCTCAGCTTTTTTTGCGTTCACTTATTCCGAAAGAAATACAAGGTTTCTGTCGCAAGGTCTGCGATGAATCATTGATTTGGACAAGATTCTTCTTTATTTCCAATTGATGCAAGGACATCGTTCCCTTTTTCACTAAAAAATAATAAATAAATTAGCGAAAAATGTATTGACAAAATGATTAATCACGTTCTCATGTTACATAACTGTAATGTGGCTAAAACACGCCTGAGACATTCAACGTCTAGAATAACCCTTGGATGTTAGCCATGGATTCAGGCCATGGCTTGATCACCTAAGGAGGTTTTCACTGAATGAATATCATTAAAAGGCTGACGGCAATGACGAGCTTAACGGTATGTCTCGGTGTGCTCACACCAACGACCATTGTTTTCGCCAAAACGAACAGTACAAATGATAATCACATCATGAAAAGTAATGATTCTGAGCAATCGCATGCCATTGGTTTTGCAGCAAACGCTTCGGGCAGTCAATCAGACAATCAGGAAATCAATATAATTTTCGGAAATAGTTTGCTTCAGCAGGGCGATTCCGGTCCGGAGGTTGCGAAGCTGCAAAATGAATTGCGGCAACTTGGCTATTATGGCGGAGAAGTCGACGGTGTTTTCGGTGAGCAGACCTACGATGCCGTTCATGCTCTAGAATCCGACCGTCAGGATTCAGAAAGCGGTATTGTCGGTTCAGACACCAAAACTGCTCTCTACACCATTTACCGGAACACGGATGAATCCAAACAAAATCAAAAAAAACTTGTTGAAATTAAAATTCAGGAAAAAAAGAATGCAAAAGAGCGTGCGCGAAAGGCAGCGGAAGAAAAAGCAAAAAAAATAGCTGAAGAAGCCGCTCGGCAAGCAGCAAAAGAAGATGCGAAGAAAGCTGCCGCAAAAAAAGCTGTTGCTGAACGGGCAAACGCAAGTGCAGAGAAAAGGCCGCAAGTGACGACTACTTCTTATAAACCGTCAAACTCGCAGCCGGCCGCGACCGCCTCAAAAGGTAAATCAATTACTGTTGAAGCAACGAGTTACTCGCTTGGCGGACATTCGGCTACAGGAATTGATTTCAGTAGCAATCCAAATGCTAAAGTGATTGCTGTTGATCCAAGTATCATCCCTCTCGGATCACGAGTCATCATTCCGGGTTATGGTGTCTATATCGCCGGAGACACAGGCGGCGCTATTAGGGGAAATCGGATTGATGTCCATTTTGCATCTCGTGATCAGGCACTTAATTTTGGACGCAGGACCATAACGATTACTGTTCTTCAATAAAATGAGGAAGCTCAAAAACTTGGCTGGTATGTTCAGCCAAGTTTTTTTATTCGCTGCTTTTGATACCTACGGCAGATATTCAATCGAAAGCCGTACAGCCCCCTTCACCATTGAGTCATCAGAATTCTCACGCATCGCCTGCTTCCGCCTGCCATAGGGAAGCTGCACCGAGTCTCAACTGATTGTTTATGATGCCAAAAACACCGGTGAGCTTTTTCACCATGGAGAAGGCATGCTATTTTTCAATTTGATAATGAATTTGCTGTTTTTCTTGATATTTTTCCAGCCCGAGGTCAACAAGTTTTTCAATTAATTGATGGTATGGGAGACCTGTGTGCTGCCAAAGCAGTGGAAACATGCTGAATTGCGTGAATCCGGGCATCGTATTGACTTCATTAACAATCACACGCTGATCCTTTTCGCGAATAAAGGCGTCGACACGTGCCAGCCCTGAAAGATTCAATGCGGCAAATGCACGTTTCGCCATCTCTTCAAGCTCCGCCTTCACTTTATCCGGCAAATCTGCGGGAATCACTAATGTGCTGTTTCCTTCGTGATATTTCGAATGATAGTCATAGAATGCTGCATTCTTCGTAATAATTTCACCAGGAACAGAAACAAGCAAATCATGATTGCCGATGATGCCAATCTCGACTTCGCGCCCGGTAATTCCCTCCTCAACAATAACCTTCGCATCATAAAGGAAAGCCTCCGTAATTGCTGCCGAAAGCTCGGTCTCGCTTACACATTTGCTGATCCCAACACTTGATCCTCCGTTCGCCGGCTTTGTAAAGCATGGATAGCCGATTGAATTTTTCACCTTAAGTATCATTTTCGGTGCATCATTCTCCCAATCAAATCGAGTAACAGATACATAATTCGGACCGGGAATATCGTGAGCACTGAGTACATCCTTCATCATCACTTTATCCATAGTGACGCTTGATCCTGAAACGCCGGAACCGATATAGGCCATGTTCAACAGTTCAAACATACCTTGGACGGTCCCATCCTCTCCATTTGGTCCATGAAGCAACGGAAAGACAATATCCGGACGTCCGGCTGCCACACCTGTAGGAGCCGACGGTGCGAGCCAATGTTCTACAGTTGATTCCGCAGCATCATTATCCTTAAGAAGTAATTGATTTTTGTACGCAATTTCCCCTTTGATTTCCTCACCGACAATCCATCTTCCATCTCGTTTAATGTAGACAGGGAGTACTCGATATTTTTTTTGATCCATCGCATTAATTACGGAGAAAGCCGTAAGCAATGAAATTTCGTGTTCTGTCGACTTTCCACCGTATAAAACTGCGACTGTCGTTTTCTCATTTTTCATTATAAATTCTCCAATTCTATAGCTGTGATGAAAACGCAGTAATCAATGTAAAGGTTACCATTCAACAGTTACTAAGTTTAGCATCATTCAATCAAAAGAAAAGCGCTTTCTATAATTTTTATTCGAGCGTACGGTTACTTATTGATTTTTACATGCTCTAAATAAATGATACGCTCAAGCATGGTTGGGTGATCATACTGAATCCATTTCACCAGTGCCGGAGGGTTCATTTCACTGAGACTTGATACAGACAGTTTCTGAAAGGAAGAAATAGCTGCTTTTTTATTCTGAGTCATTTCAATCGCATATTCATCTGCTTGATGTTCAAAATGACGAGAGACCATATTTTGAACCGGATCGCCCGCAAAGGACAGGAGCGACAAAATCAACAGCAGCATGGGCAATGCGGAAAGATCGCCAGGATGAACAATTTTCATTTTCGTCCCCCAGCGCACGCTTGCCCATAAATGCACCTTTGCAGCGATCCACAGCGTAATCAGCAAGCCGATCAGCGCCGCTGCTGTTCCCCAAATAATGTGATGCATGACATAATGCCCCATCTCATGCGCCATGATAAAAAGTACTTCAGCATGACTGAGCTGATGGACCGTCGTATCCCACAGCACAATACGCAGATGAGAGCCAATCCCATTAACATAGGCATTCATTGCATTGGTCTCATTCGACATATCCACCTCATAGACATTATGTGCCGGAATACCTGCCTTCGAGGCCATTTGAAGAATTTCCGACTTAAGTTCGCCGTCCTGAAGGCTCTGAAAATGATTATATAATGGATCAATAACTACGGGCTGTAAATACATGATAAATAAAATAAAGGGAATCGAAAGCAGCCATGCCGGAAACCACCAATTTTTCGGATAGCGGCGAATCAGGAAAAAGACTGCACTCATTGCGATAAAACCGATCAATGTTCCAATCGCGGTACTGATACCTTGATCCTTCAGCCAGTCTGAAAGCGGCTGAACAGAAATCCCGTAATGAAGCGAAAGCCGGTAGGAGGCAAATTCTACAGGCAGGAAAACCAATGCGGAAATAACTGCTAACCCGACGTAACAAAGGAACATCTGTACAATAAATAACGAGGAGAAACGCTCCGAACACTTTCTCAGCCACAATGAGAATCCGCCGATCAGGACAAACAGATAGACACCCCACTCCAGCGGTATGGAAGCAAAGGAAAGAAAATGCCGCCAAGCATTGAAGCTGCCGCTTTCCGCCAGCTGGCTCCTGTTCATGAACAAGGAGGGATCAGCCGCAGTCCCCCTCATATCCGCCGGTATACCTGACTTCGACCAGACAAAAAAATAAGCGGCCATCACAAGAAGATAAACGGTATATAAAGCGATAAACCATCCGATCACTTTTTTTCTCTTCAAGAAGGACCCTCCTCTTCTGCAATACTCACGATTATCCGTCTTTTAATCGGGACGGGCTACTATCAATTTAGTCCTGGCGAAGCTTGTTTAGAACACATTTAGAAAAGAGCTGCGAGCAATTCTTCTTTTCCCAATTTTCCGAAATAATGATGACAATCGATTGACGCCAATTTTTCAGAAAGGACAGGCCGATCATATTTTACCCCAATCAATAATTTTTCAAATTCGCGGACATCACCAGCACCGAAAAAGTCGCCGAAAACAGAGATTTGTTCAATTACGCCTTTTTTTACATTCATGCGAAAGTCCACACGCCCTCCTGGGAAGCGTTTTGCTTTACGCAGATTAAATTCAGGCGATTTCCCATAAACCCAGTCCCAATTGCGGTAGCGTCGTTTGGCAATATTGATAATATTTGTCCAGTCCTTGTCAGTCAGCCGGTACTTAGGTATGTGGTCTTCGCCTTCAAAAATATAGTGGAGCAGCTGTGCCTTAAATTGGTGAATATCCATATCTTTTACCAAATGCTCACGAATATTGGTCACTCGGCTGCGCACCGACTTAATTCCTTTTGATTCATATTTCGCCTTATCCGGACGCAGCGCCTGTGACACATGGCCTAAATCAACATCAAACAGTAGCGTTCCATGGCTGAAAATCCGCCCTTGAGTGACGAACTGAGCATTGCCCGAAATTTTTTTCCCGTCAACAGTGAGATCATTACGGCCCTCAAGTTTCGCATCGACACCCATATGATGCAGTGCACGAATCACAGGTTCCGTAAATTTCCTGTAGTTATTAAAACTGTCGCCATCGTCCTTGGCGATAAAACTGAAGCTTAAGTTGCCCGGATCATTGTACACGGCACCTCCACCGGACAAACGGCGGGTTACCGTAACCTCATTCTTTATAATATAATCCATATTAATTTCTTCCACTGTATTTTGATTGCGTCCAACGATGACTGTCGGAGCCATCCGATAGAACATTAAATAGGTTTCATCAATCGATAAATACTTTAGCGCATATTCCTCAAGGGCGAAATTAAGCGTTTGATCAAGCATATCGCGATTATTCAAGTAGATCATTTTCAATCTCCTCTCTCAGCTTTTTTAGGTTCTTTTTTTTCATCTTAATTCCCTTTGTGATTCACGTCTAGCAAGAGCATGTAAGCAGATACAAGTTCCTGCGCGTTACTTTACAAGAATGAGTGAATCAGGTAATCTAAAATAGATTGATTTTAATAGAATGATTAAAAAGCTTCGAAAGGATCAATAATGGGAGGATATGAATGAAAACCATTTATTTCGTGAGACATGGGCGGACGCTCTTTAATCAGCTTAGAAAAATGTCAGGCATTTCCGATACACCGCTGACGGATATCGGCGAGCAAAAGGCTGCTGATCTCGGTGAACTCTTTAAGTCACAGGGCATTTCTTTTGATGCTGTTTATACAAGCGACCTTGGGAGGACAAGACGGACATCCAGACTCATCCTCGATCACTCGTTAAATGCCGATCTTGTACCGACCGAAACAAAAAATCTGCGTGAAGTGAGCTTCGGCGAGTTCGAAGGCGACCAGAATGATATGGTGTGGAAAGCGGTCGGTAAGATATCGGGAAATTCGGCACTAAACGGCGACTCACCGGACGAACTAAAAATCAATTTGCTAGAAACACTGAAAAAAATGGATACAACCGGGCTGGCCGAAAGCTATGACGATGTGAAAGAGCGAATACGCGCCTTCCTCAGTGTGCTGGCGCACAGTGAAGAAGAGACATTCCTAGTAGTCAGCCATGGTCTTTATATCAGTTGTCTTATTTATATGTTGTCCGATGAGAAAATACATGTTTCTTCTATTGAAAATACAAGCGTAACAAAACTTTTCTTTGAAAACGGTGTGTTTAAAATCGCTTATATCGGTCGTACGGAAAATCTATGATTAAAAAAATGCCTTCAGGACGTAATCCTGAAGGCATTTTTGTTTCAGTTATTCAATTGGTGTTCCTTCATAATTATTTGCTTTTATTCTTTTATGCGTCACATGAAATTTAATCGAGAACGTCACTATACTTAAAATCAAACCAATGGCAACAAAAAGCCATAGGACGGATGTATTCTGAACCAGCATTTGATGCTGATTTCCGTCAATGATATTGCGGAAGCCATTGACACTGTAGGTCATCGGCAAGATATGCGACACAGACTGCAGCCATTTCGGTATCAGTTCAATCGCATACGCGCCTCCGCTTGTTACAAGCTGGAAAATTAGAATCACGATGGCGACAAAGCGTCCCTCATTGTTGAACGAACCAGCAAGCCATTGAATAAGGGCCATGTAACTCATACTCGTAAGTATACTGAAACCAATGAAAGCCAATGGATGATCGACCTGCAGCCCAAGTCCTTTCAAGACGACAACATCAATGAGCAGCGCTTGACCGATCGACATAAGCAACGTGATGAAGAACTTACTGAGTGCAATATTCCACCCGGAGGTTGCCAGTCCGGCCGGCTTGCCGAGATCGTAAATAATTGTCAGAAGCAACGCCCCAACATACAGGCCAAGAGAAATAAAGTACGGTGCAAACCCGGAACCGAACGTATCAACCGACTGATTCGAGCTGTCAATCGACGTCACCGGTTCCGCGAACTTCGTCGCATGAGCATTATTTGTCGGCGTCTTCGCAAGCTCCCCGTGCGCATCAGCAAGATTTGTGCCAAGCTTCGTATTGCCGGAATAAATTTGCTGCGCTCCATTTGAAAGCTGATTGATTCCATTGAACAGCTTCTGCTGACCTAATCCGGCACTCTTTAAGGCTGTTGCCAGTTTATTCGTA
This sequence comes from Sporolactobacillus shoreicorticis, assembly GCF_024125445.1. Classification (GTDB taxonomy): domain Bacteria; phylum Bacillota; class Bacilli; order Bacillales; family Sporolactobacillaceae; genus Sporolactobacillus; species Sporolactobacillus shoreicorticis. Next base: position 88,842 of record NZ_JAMXWM010000015.1, read on the forward strand.
CCGCTGCTCAACGTATTTGCACCATTGCTAAGCGTGTTTGCGCCATTGGCAAGTGAATGTGTGCCGTTAGCAAGCGTTGACGCTCCGTTGGCTAAAGTAGAAGCTCCACTGGAGAGTGTTGATGCGCCACTGGCTAGAGAGGACGCTCCGCCATTTAAAGTTGAAGCACCATTCGCCAAATCAGCAGCGCCGCCGGAAAGTGTTGATGCTCCATTAGCCAGAGAAGAAGCTCCGCCGTTTAATGCAGTTGAATTTTCATTTAATTTATTTAAACCATTGGACAATTGACCGGCACCATTTGAGAGTTGATTAATGCTCGACGCAATCAATGGAATTCCATTCTTCCCTGCCAATTGAGAAGTACCCTTGGCTAATTGCTGAGCCGCTCCGTTCAGCGTCAATCCGGTTGATGGATCTTTTTGATTTAACCCGGATACGATACCGCTTTTTATTTGGGAAGCGGTCTGGTTCGCAACGTTCGGAGCCACTTGTTGAGCCGTTTGTGCCGCCGTTGTGCTGATCGTTTGTTTTGTTCCATCAAGCAAAGAAGGATTGATTTGACTCGCCAGCGAGTCAGTATTGCTGTTAATTTGACCAGAAAGTGTTGAAGCTGTCGATTGTGCAGTTGCATCAATCAACTTAGATAGATCGTCAGCAGATATAGAACCTCCTGATTTTCCAATAATTTGCTTAATTATTTGAGTAAGAGCCGGATCATTTTTTAATTGATTTGCTAACTGATCTTTGGCTTGCTGCGTTGCCATTGATTGAGTAATTCCTTGTGTTACGCTTTTCGCAATATTGTCTGCTGATTCAACTGTTTTCTGTTTGAGTCCATTGTTTTCTGCGTTTTGAACGGCTTGTTCTCCAATTTGTTTGGCATCAATTGTCTTACTCGCACTTTGTCCAATTGCCTCCGGATCAATTGATGAACTGAGTTTTTGTTGCAGTTCACTGATCGATGAAGCAAATTTTTGCATTCCTGTATTCAGCTGATTCACTTGACGGACAAGGTTCTGATTCTGTATGCCACTGTTCAGTTGATTCAATCCACCAGACAGACCAGACGCTCCAGGAAGCAGTTGGTTGCCTACAGCGCCTGTATACTGATTGATTCCCTGATTAAGTGTATTGGCACCGTTGCTCAAACTTTTTGCGCCGCCGCTTAGCGTGTTGGCGCCATCGTGAAGACGGCCGGAGCCGTTGCTGAGCTCTGAAGCACCGCTTGCAAGTTTCCCAGCGCCGTTGCTCAATTGCGAGTTACCAGAAGCCAGTTGTTTGGCACCGTTATTGACTTTCGAAGTACCTGTTGCAAGCTGGGCGGCACCATCGCTCAACGCTGAAGCCCCATCCGCAAGTTTGTCGGCACCGCTTTGCAGTTGATCAGTCCCATTCATAAGAGACTTAAAGCCGTTCTTCAGCGTTTTCAATCCATTGACTTCTTTTTTGCTTCCCTTGGCGAGCTTATTCGATCCCTTCGCCGCGTCATCCAGTCCATCTGTCAACTTGTCGAGTTGCGTATACATGGATTTGGCGTAGGTTTTTGTAATTTCGTTTGATACACGCGTTTTCAACTGTTTTACACCAGCGTCCGCCATGCGCGATGCGATAAAGTTATAATCCGCATTAATTCGGTAATGCAGATTCGCAGGTTTAAGCTGATTATCCGTCAGAGTGGTCGCATTCTTTGAAAACGAAGCGGGAATGCGCACCGTCATGAAATAGTGGTTATTCTTAAATCCATTCTCCGCCTGCTTCGCACTGACAAACTTCCAGTCAAAGTCGTTATTCTTCTTCAGTTTTTTTACAAGATCCTCTCCGGCATTCAAATGCTTGCCTGAGATAACTGCGCCGTCATCTTGGTTGACCACAGCTACAGGAAGATTCCCCGTCTTCCCAAATGCGTCCCAGAATCCATAAAGGAACATGCCTGCATAGAGGAGCGGAACACACATGACCGCCAGCATCACAACAATGTTGTGCGGTTTAGCGGCAATTGCTTTCAGTTCCGCGACAATCAAGTGAATCACATTCATAAACTACCCACCTTCTTTAATTCTAGATTCCCAGTTTCCCATCTTTGCTTTTTCTCATTGACTAATTCAGTCATTTGGTCATTTATTGTCAAAAAAATAACAGCCGAAACCATTATTTTTTTAAACCGTGAACTAAATACAATTCAAACAAGTCGGCAATTTCCTGACTGGAGAGCGGACTGTGATGCATTTCCCAATCAAAAACCAGAGAAATATAAAGGCGAAGAATGACAAATGCGGTCACTTTAGGGTCGCATGCCTTAAGCTCCCCTTTGGCTGCCGCCTTGCTGATAAACTCCTCCATAAATCCGAGAATCGCATCTTCAATGTCGGCAAGTGCTTTTTCCGCCTGGGCAGTGCCAACTTCCCGAAATTCCTGAGTCAGCTTGATCGTCAATTGATGTTCTTTACGCAATTCGAGCATTGAGTAGAGCGCCCGATGAAGATTGACAAAAAAACTGTCTTCATCATGAATGGCATTGGTCGCGATTTTCTTAATTCGTTGAATAAATTGATTCATAATCTCATAGAACAATTCTTCTTTGTTCGTAAAAAAAGTATAAATCGTTCCCTTGCCGACATCGGCCAAGCGGGCAACCAGATCCATGGTCGTCGCTTTATATCCGAACGAAGCAAAGGTTTTTTCCGCCGCACGAATAACTTTTTCTTTTCGATCCACAGCCATAGTCATCACCATTTTCAAATTATGACCAAATGACCAAAATAGTCATTTTGTTTCAATAAGCATTTTATCACGAGTGAACGACTCTGACAAGAAGAAATCATCCTTTTGCTGTCAGAGACACATGAGAACGGCAGGCGGCCAATACCGCCGATGCCAGCGCTTCGATAAAGAGCGGATCGGTGTCAGGCATCTGCGGACGATGGTAGCTTGCGCCAAGGGATTCAACAAGTGCACGGCATTCTTGATCATTGTCGTAAAGTACCTCCAGATGTTCGGCAACAAACCCGATCGGACAGAAGATAAAATGTTTATAGCCTTCTTTTTTGTGGAGCAAGCGGATCTGATCGAGGACATCCGGGCCAAGCCACGGATCAGATGTTTTTCCCGCGCTCTGCCACGCCTGAGCATAGTTCTTTATCTTTGCGGCATCCACAATCGCTCTTGCTGTCTCCTTTATTTGTTGCGGGTATGGATCGCCATTTTTGAGTATTTTTTCCGGAAGGCTGTGTGCAGTAAAGAGAACAACGGTTTGATCACGTTCATTCTCCGAAATTTCTTTAAAAGCAGAAAGCACAGCTTGCCTCCAAAAATGAATAAATTGAGGTTCATGAAACCAACTCTTAATCGATGTAATGGTAATTCCGCCGAGTTCCTCCGCCTTCGCTTGAGCACGATCAATATAAGACTGAACACTAAAGCGAGAATAATGCGGTGCCAAAGCCAAAGAAACAGCCTCATCAATGCCGTCACTGCGCATCTGAGTCACTGCATCTTCGATAAACGGATGAATATATTTCAAACCAAGATATGTGTGAAATTCATTGTTCGTTTGCATTGCGTTTAATCGTTCAGCAAGTGCGTCGGCTTGCTCGCGCGTTAATCTCGCTAATGGGGAGGTCCCTCCAATGGCTCCATAGCGACGAGCAAGGTTTTCTATTTGCTCGTCACTCGGTTTTCTCCCGTGCCGAATCGCTGTGTAATAAGGAATGATATCTTCTTTTTGATACGGTGTGCCATAAGCCATTACGAGCAAACCAATCTTTTTTCTACTCATTTGTATACAGAACCCTTCATTATCTTTTACTGATCTGAAATCAATAAATCACAGACATTGATACTTCGACGAACACATTATTTACACATGCTCTATTTTATATCTTTTGATGATAAATGACGAGAAATCCGCAACGTATCGGAGTCAGATTAAGCTTTTGTATCTTTGAATTCATTCGAAATCAAAACGTTTAAATAGATAAAAAAACGGCAAAAGAGAATTTATTTTCTCCATACCGTTTTTATTTGTGTTCTTTTACAACTCTTGTCAAATCTTGGAGAACCAGTTAAGTTCAACCGAAGGAGATGCCGTTCCTGTTTTTCCTGTCTGTGAATTATAAGGAACAACATAGTAATTCTCTTTGCTCATTGGATTGACAAAGTCAATTCGATATGTGTTTTTCCCTTTAACTTCCCCTTTTAATGTCTTCTTTCCATCCACTTCAACATAAATACGATAAATCATTCGTTTATCGGAGCTTCCGTTCCAGCTAAGCTGGAGGGCAGGAAGCGCGTACTTGCCAAGAACACCTTTCGCGCTTAACTGAGTCACTGCTGTCAAACGTATGGGATGATCCAAGTCCGTCACATTTTCAGGCTTTTCAAAGGCCAGTTTGCGTTCCTTAGGCATGCTGTTGATCACCGATTGATACAATCTGACCGCGTCATTACTTGAACCGGTCAGATATTGATCCTTAATCGTCTTGTCATATCCAATCCAGACAGCCCCCACCACGTCGGGCGTATAGCCGACAAACCATAGATCACGCAATCCGTTTTTCGTGTACGCCGTTGATCCTGTTTTTCCGGCAATCTCGGCCTGGCTGTACCCCGCCCGGCCTGTCCCGTTTTTCATAACCGATTGAAGCATGCGAGTCATATACCAAGCCGTTTGTTCTGAGAAAATTTTCTTGGTTGTCGGTTTTGCCCCACCTATTTTTTTCCCCTGATGATCGTAAATTGCCTGAATAAAATAGGGCTCGGATTGGCTGCCTCCATTATCAAAAGCTGTATATGCAGAAGCCATTTGCAGAGGCGAAACGCCTTTGGACAAGCCGCCGAGCGCGATTGCCAAACCGTTATCCGAAAGGTTGATTCCCATCTTCGACAAATAAGACTTGCTTTTTGAAATGCCGATTTGGTTGAGAAGCCAAACCGCAGGCGCATTTTGTGAAACGGTAATGGCGTCATACATCGTCATTTCACCACTATAGCGGCCGCTGTAATTTGTCGGCTGATACTTGCCATAAGCAACTTTCTTATCTTGAAGCATTGAGTAGGGCTGATACTTGCCCGAATCCAGTGCGGGTCCATAGACTGCCAAGGGCTTAAAGGCCGATCCCGGCTGTCGCTTGACATTGACTCGGTTGTAGCTGCCGCGAACATAATTTCGACCGCCCTGTACCGCAAGTACGCCACCGTTTTTATTCATCAGGATGAAGGAGCCCTGCGGCGTTTGATTTGGGTTGCTGCCTTGAAAATAAATGTTGTTCTTAAATGCATTATAGGAGGAGGATTGTGCCTCCCGACTCATCGGTACGACTATTTTATAACCGCCGCGGATCAAGTCATCGACTCCAATGTGATATTTTTTTGCTGCCTCTTCTTTAACCAGATCCATATATGAATCAAATTCAGGATGCGTTTGAATCTTATGCACATTAAGTCCCAGGGTTTTGCCTTTCAGCCGCACCGATTGTTCCGCAGTTAAATAACCGTTTTTCTCAAGTAAAGAGAGGACCAGATTACGCCGTAGCAATGCTTTCTTCGGATGCAGAATTGGTGAATAGCCGTTCGGTCCCTTTGGCAGTGCTGCGAGAAGTGCGGCTTCTTCTTCAGTCAACTGGCCGACATCCTTGTTAAAGAAAAATTCGGACGCCATTTGAATGCCGTAAATTCCGTGACCAAAATAAACTTGATTTAAGTACATTTCCAAGATTTGTTTCTTGCTGTATTTTCGTTCAAGACTGACCGCAATTGCCGCCTCTTTGAATTTTCGAAACCATGTCTTTTCATTAGAAAGGTAAGCATTTCTTGCCAGCTGCTGCGTAATCGTACTTGCCCCTTCTGCTTTATCCCCTGCCATAATATCTGTCACCAATGCGCGCATGATGCCGCGAAGGTCAATACCTGAATGCTTATAAAAACGCAGATCTTCCGTCACAATAAACGCATTCTGCACTTGTTTCGGAACCTTTTTTAATGCAACGGGATCGCGATTTTCTGCATAAAGCCGCGAAAGTTCATGTCCTTGCTCGTCAACCACTACCGATGTCCTGCTCATCACCAATTTTTCATCATCTGTATAATGATTGCCGAGCAGAAGGACGAAAAAATAAAAGAGAAGCCCGACGATCGCCGCACCTATTATAAAATAAGCTGCTTGGAACAGGCGCGTGTACAGTTTTTCCCTGCTCATTCGTCTTCCCACCTTTCAAACAACCGTTTAACTCGATATTATGTAGTCTTTACAATATCTCATTACACATTAGCAAAAAATACAAATAACCGATCATTTTACAAAAATTTTTGACAGGATCACGCATTTTTTATTACCACCTCATCTTATTAAAAGAAGTGAAAAAAATCCCCGCACACATTAAAACATGTACGGAGATTGGAAAAAATCATGATTGATTAAAAGTCTCACTGCAAGTTTACACGCTTTTACTCGATTCCGCAGGTTCGCCATTTCGAAGCGTGCTGTGGTGATAGCTGTAAGCAAAATAAACAATCAGCCCGAGCACAAACCAAACGACAAATCGGATCCATGTTGCCGGCTGCAATCCTGATATGAGATAAGCACAGGAAAGAATACCAAGAATAGGGGTAACCGGGAAAAACGGAGCCTTAAAGGAACGTTTCAGATCCTTGCGTTTATAACGAAGAACAATCGTTCCAGCGCAGACAATAATAAAAGCGATTAACGTACCGATGCTCACCAGTTCCGACACGATGCTGATCGGGAAAAAACCGGCAGTCAGGGCGCAGACTGTGGCAACAATGGTCGTTGATACTGCGGGCGTCTGATGCTTTTTACTTACCCCGCCAAGAACTTTGGGAATAAGACCGTCTCTTGCCATCGCAAAGAAAATTCGAGATTGGCCATACATTAGAACCAGACATACGGAAGTAATACCGCAAATCGCGCCAACAGAAATGAGTGCTGCTCCCCAATGAATACCGATTAAATCAAGAGCGTATGCAACCGGAGCATTGTGGCCGGCCGCAGTCTTATAAGCCGTATATTTAACGATTCCGGTTAGAATGGCAGATACAGCGATATAGAGTGCCGTACAAATCAAAAGCGAGTAAATAATTCCTTTAGGCATGTTTTTCTGAGGATCACGTGTCTCTTCAGCGGCAGTCGACACCGCATCAAAACCAATGTACGAGAAGAACACGACAGCCGCACCGGAAATCACACCATTAAAGCCGTAAGGCATGAACGGTGTCCAATTTTCCGGTTTGACATGCCATACAGCCAGCACAATAAATAGCAAAACGACAGCCACTTTTATAATGACAATAACACTATTCACACCTGATGTATTTTGTACACCGCTTATCAGCAGCCAAGCAATCAAGGCAATGACAACCATCGCCGGTATGTTAATGACACCGCCCTCAAACGGCGAAGTGATAATCGCTTTCGGTAAATGAATGCCTATATTATTCAGTAAATTGACAACATAACCCGACCAGCCGATGGCGACAGTCGCAATACCAACAGCGTATTCAAGAATTAAATCCCAGCCGATAATCCAGCCCCAAATTTCCCCCAAACCCGCATAACCATACGTATACGCGCTGCCTGCGACCGGAATCATCGATGCAAATTCCGCATAACAGAGTGCGGCAAAGCAACAAGCGAGTCCAGCAAAAACAAATGAAAGAACAAGTGCGGGACCGCTCAGGTCGGCAGCAGCAACACCGGTCAAGACAAAAATGCCGGTGCCGATAATGCACCCAATGCCGAGCAGAGTCAGATCTCTGGCGCCTAATGTTTTCTTCAATCCCTGCTTTCCCTTTGTTTCGGCCACCAAGTTGGCAATTGGCTTCGTTTTAAAAATACTCACAACCAACGTCTCCTTATTTTGAATTAAAAAAAATTTCATAGACAATTATAACTCTAATGTCAGGAAATGTGACGTGAAAAATAAATATTTTATTAAAAAATTTAAACATTTTATTGACATAAGATTTTCAATTTGGTAATATTTTAAAATTTCGTTTATTTTTTGACATAATCTTTTTAAAATCAAGAATAGGTGTTAAAATAAAAGTTTTCAAAATAAGTGATCCCCTTATATCAAAATTTTTTATAAATAGGGTTGACCAATCATTTCCCTGGCAGTATAATCGTTGTCGTGATCATTTATGGGGCATTAGCTCAGCTGGGAGAGCGTTGCCTTCGCATGGCAGAGGTCAGGGGTTCGATCCCCCTATGCTCCATTAACCGCGCTGTGAAGTAAAAATTGCGCAGGTTCCAGTTCCATCCATAAACTCATTTTTATGTAGTTTTAGACCGCTTATCATGAGTTGTTTTGACAATTCAGGTAGGGGGTTTTTAGTATGTTAATTAGTATGGCACGTGGCACGGAAGGAAAAATCACATGATGAAAATTATAAAACCTCTCGTTTGGCCGTCCTTAGTAAAACAGTATTTGAACGAAGTATGGCGTAGCGTAAAAGCTATGCCATTTCTTCATGTATCGGGTTATTCAGTTCCGGCAGAATCCCTACTAAATCATTCAGGATAGTTGGTGTAAGCCCCGTTAAGTCTGTGTACTGTTTGCACTTGCGAATAAACCGTTCCACATCCTCGGTACGCTGTTCCTGTTCGTCCAACTCGCCTTGCCACTGTTCCAGCTTGCTTTCCAAGTCGGCCTGTTCCGTTTCGTAATCGTTGACAATTCTCCAAAACGAATATCATTTAATTTTCCGTTTACATTATCCTCATACATCCGCTTAAATAGCTTGGATAATTCAGTATACGCGGTTCAGCTTGTGCAATCTGTTTGTACTGTAGGGCGGTTTGCTTTTTGCGGTCAGCTGTATGTTTGGCGTTTATTTTGTCCCGGAATATATCCTCATGCGCCGTTACAAAGCTGGTGACATACTGCAAATGCCGGAGCACCATTTCTTCCAGAACAACAGCACAGATAAAATGCGTGGGGCAAGCTTCCTCACCCTTTTTTCTCAAAATGGAGCAAACAAAATGGTCTTGTCGTGCCCGCAGATTGATTTTAGCCATAAAGCGTTCCTCCATTTCGATTTTTAGGGTTCGTGAATCGAAATGGGAAGGGCGGAGAACGACAGCGGAACTGGACTTCGGGCCAAGTTGGCCCGAAGTTAATAGATATCGCTCCAAACTAATCGTTTCATAAACTGTTAATTATTGATTTTGCAAACTGCTCGGCTTTTTTTATATCATCAGAATTGGGACGGCCTGTACGCAAAATCATATAATGTCCGGGGCAATGATATTCTTTTTCTGACACATTAAGCCCTTGCGCTTGAAGATATTTTTTTGTCTTTTCATAGGCCGATTTAACTATGGCTGCGGTGCTAAATACTACAACCATTTTGATACTCGTTGGATTTAGGGTCGAGATATATTCTTTCAGTTCCGGGTCAATATCAAAAGCATATATGCCTGTTCCTAAAAATAATATATCGACTTCGCCTTGTAGCGGCTCATGGATTGACTTTGCGGATATCCCTACTTGTTTCGCAATAGCATTTGCAATTTTCTTTGTATTACCTGATTTTGAATAATAACGCACTTCAACATTCATAGAACGCCCTCTTTTCAGCTATCTATTTAACTACCAATGGTGCAAGCCTACCAATAATCGACTTTATGACAATGCAGCCAGCAACTACAAAAAGCGCAATTTTGGAGTCATAAAGGATGGGGATTTTCCATTTGAATAGTTGTGTTGCTGTTGTAAGTAATGCGATTGTCCCAAAGATGTACCCCAAAATGGTGAGCGGGTGAGCAGGTACATTGCTGATAAATTTGCCGATTGTTGGCATAATCATGCACATTGCAAATCCGATTACGCCCAAAGTAATAACAGCCGACCTCGGCCCATTAATGAATAATAGTTGCTTGCCAGATAGTCCTGCATAAACAATCAGGCTGGTTATAAACCACTCTGCTGCTAATATTCCAATTTCTTTCATTGTTTATCACTCCTTAAATAGATTTTATTGAATATCGTAATATGTCTTTCTAAAAAAGATAAAGCTTCTTCATATTTTTCGGGCTGATTGTCGTATTTTGATAACAGCAAATACAAAGGTGAATAAAACTGCAAGGCCATTACCATTGGATCAGCATCAACATAAACCCCATCATTTATTAAATTAGTGAACACGCCTGATATATAATCTAAGCCCTTGTCTATTATCAATTCCCTAAAAAACTTGCTTGTCTCCGAATTTCTATACTGTTCCATTGTCAACATTCTACGCAGTTGCGAGCCATACTCTGTTTTAAGATAGAACTGAAACATTGTAATGCTGATACGGAATAATTCCTCTCTTACATCATTTTCTCCTGAAAGAATATTGGCCCTGTTTTCAGAGGGAATAAAAGTAGAAACTTCCTCTTGATAACGACGCTCAATGTCTTTGAGAATTGAGTCAAAAATGTCTTGTTTTCCGCTATAATGTTTGTAAAGGGCGCTCTCCCGTATTCCGATTTCTTTTGCTATGTCACGGATACCAATTCCATCATAACCTCTTTCAGAAAACAATTTTAGTGCAACTGTCAAAATAACTTCCTTTGTATCCCGTGTTTCGTTTTTTGGCATAATAACCTCCATCAATAAATATGGTGATCGTTTGTTCACTTATCATTATAGTGAACAAACGATCACTTGTCAAGAAGGGAACCAAATTATATGCTTACCTGTTATTTATGAGCATTTCGAATCTCTCCGCTAACCAGACCAGCAAAGTCAAGCCTTTTTGAATCAAAAGTAATAAAACAAAATGAACAGGATAACCGAAGCCGCTATGATTTAGTGGCCTAAAGTGATAGCTTGATTTGTTGTCGGCTGGCTCACATTAGGCCGCTGTCCTTAATTTGCAGCCTTTGCATGGATACAAATAAGCATAATAAAACATGGCAACATTCCTCCTAATGCCGCCATGTTTTATAAAAGGGGCGCGACTAATTAAGTCTTCCATATACAGAGAACAGCGGCTATGAAGCCGCAAATTCTGTTCTCTTTTTAGTATAATATTTGCCCTCCAATCAGTAAATTCATTTAACTCTTCCTAACTTATTAGGACAGAAAAAGCAAAAAACAAGCGTATCGCTCATAGCAAACGATACACCTGTTTTAGACATTTTACTTGATAGTAGCCCATAAACAATATAGTTTTCTTATACTGTTTTATGACGGACT
>NZ_JAMXWM010000016.1 GCF_024125445.1 Sporolactobacillus shoreicorticis
GATCGTTTTTACTGCACAAAAAAAACGATTATGGACACACATAATCGTTTAAAAATATCATTACTTTTTTATTTATCATTCATTCATTTAAATCCAACCGCGAACACGTGCAGATTCTGCGAGTGTGTATACACCAGCGAAACAGGACGCTGTCTTCAATGAAATACCGCGTTCCTGAGCAATATTATGAACACGCGTAAACGCATCTGCCAAGATCTGACGTACTCGGCGTTCGCCCTCCTCTTTGCTCCAGATCAAGCCTTGTCTGTTTTGAACCCATTCAATATAGGAGGAAGTCATATCACCTGAACTGGTCAAGATTTCAGGTATAAAAAGAATTCCATTTTGTGTCATCCAATCGGCAGCCTCATCGGATACCGCTCCATCCGCGGCCTCAACCACAAGTTTACTTCTGATTTTAAGAACATTGTTAACTGTAACTTGGTTCGCGACAGCGGCAAGCACCATAATATCGCATGGCTTTTCAACAAGTTCCTGACTTGTCAGCGTATGCTTGTAAAGCTTGGTTATTGTTCCAAAACTGTCCCGACACTCAATCAATGTGTTCATGTCTAATCCTGCCGAACGATAAACCGCCCCATAGGCATCTGATAGCCCGGTAATGGTCACACCCGAATCTGCCAGCGATTTGGCGACATAGCTTCCCAGTGACCCGAATCCTTGCACAATTGCGGTTGAATGCTGCAAATCAATACCTTTTTTTTTCGCCGCTTCGGAAATAAATAAGACGATACCTCGGCCGGCCGAATTTTCGCGGCTTTTCAGACCTCCAAGAACAATTGGTTTACCTGTTATAAATCCGGCCGACTGATCTGGGCATAATTTGCTGTATTCATCCATCATCCAGGCCATCACCTGAGAATTGGTGAAAATATCCGGAGCCGGAATATCCTGATAGGGTCCGATAACGGAACGAATCGCTTGTATGTATCCTCTGCTTAGAAGTTCAAGCTCATGGAAAGACAGCTCCCTAGGTTCGCAGATGACGCCGCCTTTCGCACCGCCGAATGGAATATTGAGCAAACCGTTTTTAAGACTGTTCAGCATAGACAAAGCTTTCATCAAGGGCTCCGAAACCTCAGGATGAAATAAAACGCCGCCCTTAGTTGGTCCTGTTGAAAAGCTGTGTTGAACCCTGTAACCCAAAAAGATGCGTACCTGTCCGTTGTCCATTTTTACGGGTATTCGAACAGACAGCATCCGCTGCGGCTCCTTCAACAGCTCAAACACATCCTGCGAATAGCCGAGTTCAACAAGCGCTTCTTCGATCATCGCCTGAGCCGATGCTAAGAAGCGTTTGTGCTTCGTTATAAGATCGTGTTGATCAACCGACACCCAAATCTTCCTTTCTCTTCTTCTGCAGAACATTTTCTCTGTCGTCTTTCCATTTGACGCAGCTATTGATTCATCAAGAGGCATGCTGTTGCATAAAGTCTAATGTAGCAATCATCCATCCTTAACCTGATTATGCAACCGCAGGGAAAAACCCCGCGTGATTAAGAATGCGGAGCTTTAATAAAATAGCGATATAGCTCGGATATGGCAATGTCCTTTATCAGACATTTACCATATTCTCCAAGTCTGTAAATGGTAATGGTTGATGTATTTCCATACTCCGCAAGGATAGCGACAAGCGTTTCGATATCAAATGCGTCCGTTAAGTGCTGTTCATTAAAATGTATATAATATTTGTTTTCAAATAGAAAAAGGCTTCCTGTTCGAACCCCTAAATCATAAAGTGCTTTCGATAATGCAATCACATCATCGAATTGTTCAAACTGATAAAGTACGTCCTGACTTTCATCCAAAGTTACCTGCATTTGAATGAAATCCTCATCATCTTCAAAGTCATCGTCGGAATCATCATCACGATCTTTTCTTCCCCTTGACACAATGACAACCATTCCTTGCGCAGGGAGAGAGAATACTTCAACATCGATCGAGCCGGATGCTTCAAAACCCAGCTCGTCATCCGCCTCAAGCATCATGTCCCGAAATAATTTCTCGACCCTCGGCAAGTCGTGCCACATATCTTCTTTTGTAATGCCTCGTTCTTTGAGATCGTCAAAAGTCAGGAAAATTTTGATCCTGTCGCCATTTAAACGTTCCAGTCGCATCGCAAATATCCTCCTTGCCGTCCAGCCTAATCACTTTTGTGTAGTGTCGCAAACCTATACTATAGTTATATGATCTTGACGAATTTCGGTGTCTCTTGCCAGGACATGTATCCAACAATGATGATGAGAGCAAAGAGCAGATTCGCCTACCAAATCGTCGAACGAGAGACTTGAATGTAGTATACAACGCAAAGACATAATTGTACATGCTTTTACACATTTTCAATTTGTTTCCGCATGAAAGTAAGCATTAATGCATCAGGCTTTGCACCTAAACGCAAAGGCAGTTTGGTTGTTCCGTAACCGCTGCTGATTATTAGTGTTCCAAATGGCAGCTCTTTTACCCCTGCCTTCTCTTTCAAAGTAAATCCAAATAAGTTAATTTGTCCGCTGTGCGTATGTCCTGAAATGCAGTAAGCGATACCCATTCGCTTTGTCAGTACCTTCTTAATATTCGGATTGTGACTGAACAATAGCGTAGGTGCTCCGTTTTTTCGCGCGGCAAGTGTTTTATTTAAATTCGCGTGATGATGCAGCAAATCATTTACACCCGAAAAATTAAGAGTCGCACCATTTTTTCTTACACTATATGTCGTGTTGTCTAAAATCACAACATCGCTTTCATCAAGCAGCTTTTTTAACCGATCATATCCGAAATCCCAATCATGATTCCCCCAAATGAAAAAAACGGGAGCAATTTCCGACAGTATTTTGATATTTTTGCGGACTCTGGCAAGCGGCACACCTTTCTCAGCGAGGTCCCCTCCAATAAGAATATAGTCTGGAGAATACATAAACGAATCGATCCATTTTTTCGAAATCGTACGTCGATGAATATCTGAGATAAAAAAAAGTTTCTCTCCAATAAATGGTTCGGGCAGCTCATCAAATTCAAGGTTAATGGAAATTAAACGATTCAAGTGCGCTTCACGAAACATGTAAGCAATTAATAATACAAAAAAGGTCATCATTGCAGCCAATAGATCAACAGTCATTGGAAATCACTCCGCATCATAAGGCATATAGCCGTGCCTCTGCTAAAAGATTCGAACGAATGTGCGTTTATACGGTCCTGATTAATAAAATCAATGGAATCAATCGGTCTATGTACAAGCTGGAGCAGCATATAAAGAACTGATGAATCGAAAAATAGTTGAGAAAGGAGGCACAGATTTGTCAACATCTAGAAAATGGTATATCCCATACGTCAGTCCCTATGATCCATGTCCGCCGCTCGGACCAATTTCTTATGAGACACCCGTGCAGCTCTATCTTGGTTTTCAGCCGCAGGGCATGGAACAGTTCTCGCCGTTTGAAGCACTCGCTCACGGCACACTATGGCCGGGACTTTTTACACCATATACCAATCCATATCTCTCAAAAAGAGGGGAGCTGAACACAGATGGATGAACCAACACAAGTACCGGACAGCTATTACTCTGATCTGAAGGCACTTCAAGCCGTCGACTTTACGCTTGTTGAACTGACTCTTTATCTGGATACTCATCCTAATGACCTTGAAGCACTGAAGCAGTTCAATTCAACTGCTAAGAAAAGTGCCGAACTTCGTGACGGATTCGAAGCACGGTACGGCCCTTTGAGACAGTTCGGGCACAGTTTATCCGCTTATCCGTGGCAATGGAAGGATACACCATGGCCGTGGCAAGTATAATTGATGACCGAGGAGGCGGATTTAAGTGTGGTACTACGAAAAGAAGCTGCAGTATCCGGTGCGCGTCGGCATCTGCAATCCAAGGATGGCAAAATTCCTGATTGAACAATACGGCGGTGCCGACGGCGAACTTGCTGCGGCCCTGCGCTATCTGAATCAGAGATACACCATACCCAGCCGGGTTATGGGCCTGCTCAATGACATTGGGACCGAGGAGTTCGCCCATTTGGAAATGATTGCTACAATGGTTTACAAGCTCACAAAAGACGCAACGCCGGAACAATTAAAGGAAGCCGGTTTGGGCGAACATTATGTCGATCATGGCAAGTCCGTCTACTATCACAATGCTGCCGGTCAGAAGTTCGACATGGGCGTTCAGTCAAAGGGCGATCCAATCGCTGATTTGTATGAAGACATTGCAGCGGAAGAAAAAGCGCGCTCGACTTACCAATGGATCATTAATATCTCAGATGACCCGCAGATCAATGATTCCTTAGGCTTTTTACGCGAGCGTGAGATCGTTCATTCGCAAAGATTCCGAGAAGCCGTCGAACTGCTTAAAGAAGAACAATCAAAAAAAAGAGTGTTTTAACGACGAACAAGACAAGCGATTGAGCGGCTGCTTTTCAACAGATTGGAAGCAGTCGTTTTATCATTACTTATAGAATAAATTGATATCAAATTCTTTTTTCAAATATCGAAGAATCCCATATCGAACAGTGTCGCCAAACTGGTCGGGCTGATCTTTCAGCCACAGCTCTTTCTCACGGTCAATAACTTCTTCCCGCAATTCGTCGTAATCATCCTCAGCATCCTCACGTTCCCCGTGACAATAAGTAAAGAAAAAAAGAAAAGTGCCGCAAAGGATGAGGAAAGCCCAGCTTGACGGACGGCTGATCATTGTATGCAGATGATGCATCGAATTGAGCGTACCGGGATAAATGAAAAAAATAGAAATAATTCCAATACTTGCAAACAATGTAAGACAAAGACCAAGAACTGCTTCTCTGCGCTTCCATTTGTCTTTTTCCTTCTTCCTTTTAATGAGCTCCATCAAAATAGTGAATGTGATTCCGGAAATCCGACCTTTATCGCGATACTCCTGAAGCGACATGTCCTCCACCTCTCTCATACTCATAAATATGAGTGTGACCACAAAATTAGGACAATCACAGCTTACAAGTCATTATTGAACGTATCAAGGACGCCCCCTTTTCACATCATTGATCACAAGAGCCAATGTATCCATTGTGAAATGTGCGATGATCGGTGCAGTCAGGCTATTGGTTTGAATGAACAGAAAACCGAGACCGAAACTCAGGGCAAGAGTTATTGCCAGAAGTGCCGGCTTTGTCACATAACGAACATGTACAAAGGCAAAAATGAGACTGGCAGCAGCATATCCGAGTAAATGCTGAAGAATACCTCTGAACAGAGTCTCTTCAATTAAAGAAACAGCAACCATAATAAGAGCAAGCACCGGCAGAGGAAAGGCATGAAACAGCTGTTCATCAATCCCCTTGTCATCAAACCATGCGCGCGGCAAAATATGCTCAATCATCGCCTGGAGCACAACCATAACCATTCCGAAACAAACACCAATCATAAGATCCATCCAACCGAATACATACCATTTTGTCGGAAGAAAGGATGCAGGGAACATCAAAATAAACACGACGGACAGCAGCAAAAGCAGACCTTGTGATACATAGAGCGCGCGACGTAGTTCAGCATTGGAAAAATGATGATCAGATCGGTTCATTGCATCGACCGATCACCTTCTTTAAAAATATAGGGCAGTCTTTCTTTCCAATTCATCAGCTGTTCCCGATGAATCACCGTATCATCAAAGTTCGCCTGATCAAAATCAGCAAGACTGATCCCGCATCGATCACAGCAATAAACAGGCTTTTTCCCTGGACTTTCATGATAAATATTTAAATAATAAGTTCGTCTGCATTCTGTTGCTGCTAAATAGTTCTTCATGACGAGAAGATCGCGCAGCAATACGCTTCGGCGCTGCTCAATAATTGACCTGCTTCGTTTAAAAATTGATTGAAAGGATTGATGTACAGGCTTTTCACGCACTCGTTCATAAATGAAACGGGCAGCGGTTTCGCTCGATCCCCGCTCCTGTAAATCGTTCAAAAACTGATCTTTATTTTTAATCGTCAGGACTCCATTGTCTAATTCGTAATAAATATGACGCAAAAAGCTCTCCTCCGGAAAATTACTGTTAATAAATCCCTCAGGGTATTGATTATCTTGCGGTGAATAATACAGAACGGCAAGACCCTGCTGTCCGTCACGTGAAACGCGGCCGATCTCCTGAAGGTATGCATTCATTGTTGCGGGAAAATGAAAATGAACAACGAGTCGAATGTCAGGCTTGTTGATCCCCATACCAAAGGCATTGGTACAGCACAGAAGATCTAACTGATTATCTAAAAATTGATTTTGTATTTTTCTTCGATCAAGTGCCTCCATTCCGCCATGATAAAAAGCGGCCCTGATTCCGAGTTTGCAGTGCACAAGTTGAGCCAGTTTCTCAGTCCAGTCGCGGCTCGCACAATAAACAATTCCCGGAAGCCGTGTGGAGCGAAGCAGCGTGCACAAACGTTCCATTTTTTCATCGTCACTTGAGACTTCCCGAACAACAAGTGCAATATTCGCTCTGTCAACGCTCATGATCGTCTGGGCAGCCTTATGCAACCCCAAAGATCGAATGATATCTTCCCGCACACGTTCATCCGCTGTCGCGGTCACAGCGAGGCAGGCAGGATGCCCAAGCTGTTCTCGGATACGGGCGAGGTGCAGATAGTCCGGTCTGAATTCATGTCCCCATTGCGATACACAGTGTGCTTCATCAACGACAAAAAGGGAGATTTTTATTTTCGCCAAGGCTTCACGTATGTCAGAACGACAAAGCATCTCCGGAGAAATATAGAGAAAGCGCAGGTCACGCAAATGGCGAAGCACCCGGACACGTTCTCGTGCGTGCATCATTCCGTTCAATGCGCGCGCATGCATTTCACCCGCGGAACGCAATGCCTTAATCTGGTCCTCCATTAATGACAAAAGCGGTGAAACAATTAATACAGTACCATTAAGCATGTACCCGGGAATTTGATAACATAGCGATTTACCGCTCCCCGTCGGCATCATCGCAAAGACGTCCCTACCGTTTAAAACGTCTTGAATGATTTTCTGCTGTCCCGTGCGAAACTGACGATAGCCGAATTTTTTCTTTAGTATTGTCTTAGCCTGGCGCAGCCAATCTTCCTCGTCTAAATCGATCATTTTCTCCATATAAATCCTCACCTTTATCGAAGTGTATTTTTTGCAAGAGCTAAGCGGATTTGAAGATAGGAAGCATTTTCCCGCAGGTCGTTTTTAATCGTTTTAAGCCGACGCGTATTCAGGCGATGTGCACGCTCAACTATGTGCTGCTCCAATTCTTCGGCAAGGTACTCAGACAAGTCAAATGTTGGTTCTTTCAACGCAATTTCAACTAAATGATCCTCAATCGTGCTCAGTGACAAATTTCTGTGATTTGCTGTTTCCAGAGCTGAGAGACCGGACCTCAAGAGACGCAGCGTAACCGCGGCAGTGTTCGAAAGGCTGCTCACTGCAGGACTTATTAATGAAGCAACAAGAGGGTAACGCGATTTATTATTTGATACATCCGCCATGAGTCTTCTGAGTGCCGATTTGAAAAGCATTCGGCATTCATACAGATCCTTCCCGGATTCGTCGGCGATTTGTTTCATGGTAAGCCCGATCATTTGATATCCGGAAAACTGGGCTGCAAACAGATCTGCTTCAGCTCGGGGAATATGAGTCAACAATCGGCATAGTTCTTGATACAATTGATGAGCTAATTCATTGCGAGTCAGTGAACGATTCAAAACAATACGTCGAATCGCTTCGGTCACCGGTGGCTGCTTGGTTATTGGCAGAAAAGCAGTCTCATGATAGCGGAGTGCCGATAATGTTTGAATAAGAAGCTGCAGTTTTAGCCAGAATTGTCCTTCAGTCGTTACGTAATTCGTTATCTTAACACCATCTGGAATCGTATGTTCAATACCAGATTTATTCAGTTTGTTCTTTCCTGCTTCAGTGATAATGAAGGTTGTCTGTTTTGAATTTACACACTGTATCCACCCACAATCATGCAGACGTTCAATTAATTTTTGGAATGATTGACGTTCCAAATCATCACATAAATGAAAGAACGGCTTCACCCCAAACAAATAACTGTCCTGTATGCTTTGAGACGATTGTTTGCCTTTTAATAAATGATATATTCCTGATACAGTACGTTCTCCGTGGAACTGCCTAATCAGGAACAGAAGAAGCGCCTCGCTGAACATTAGGGCACCAACTCCAATCCGTGCTTGTCTATCGTACAATGCTTTCTTTTATTTTACCCTTTTCCAAGCCATGTTTCGACAAATGTTCATGAATTCAATCGGTGAATACTATTGAAAAGATCCAACCGCTTCTTTAAAATAAGAGCTGTGTTAAAAAATTATGCTGTCCGTCACTATTTTTTGGCTCATTCGTGAACAGCCTAGAATCATGCCTTTCTTTCAGCCTTCTGAAAGGTTCATCTGCTTGATGAACGAAGTGTGAAACTACGTTCACCTCCAAAATCATCAACCATGAAAAGGAGCCAAGAAACAACATGATCGTTTAACATCGCTAAAATAAAAAAGATCGCGTATAAAGATGTGAAAGTCATCTGAGTAGATTATGGAAAGGAAATAGCTATGGATGAAAAATATACAATCGTAGATAAAGAAACATGCATTGCCTGCGGCGCATGTGCAGCGACCGCTCCGGATCTGTATGATTATGATGATGAAGGTATTGCCTTTGCACTCCTAGATGACAACAAAGGCAACACTGCTGTTCCTGAAGAATTACTTGAGGATCTTGCCGATGCTTATGAAGGCTGCCCAACCGAATCCATTCGCATCTCAGATACCCCGTTTAACGGAAAGACAGATCACGCTGCCGGCATTTAATCATCTGATTGTGTACATGAAAGAGGTTTGAAGCAAAATAATTGCTTCAAACCTCTTTCATCATTTGCCGGTATTATTCCTTGGATTTAATTTAGTCGCGGGAACGATCATCACATCTCAGCGTAAATTGAAATGTGGTTCCTTCTCCCTTTATGCTGTTAACACTTATTTCGCCGCCATGTGCCTCAACAATATGCTTCGCGATGGCCAGACCCAGCCCGGTGCCCGCCTTTCCTCTTGTTCTTGCTTTATCTGCTTTATAAAAGCGTTCAAAAACAAATGGAATATCTTCTTTAGCAATGCCGACTCCAGAATCACGAACAAAGACATAAAGCAATTTTTCCTCAATGTAGGCCTCGACGCATACCGTGCCGCCCCTTCGTGTGTGCCGTAACGCATTGTCAATAAGATTTGTCATGACCTGCTCCACACGATCAGGATCCAAGAAAAATGATTGACCGTTCACTCCTGCTAATTCGGATTTTACTTCAATTCCTGTGTCTTTGGCTATTCTGCTGAATTTCACAACAATATGTTGAAAAAACGCATCAAGCGCGATTTCACGGCGAACAAGCTGGAAGTGTCCCGTCTCAAGCTTAGCTAAATCGAGCAGTTCATTAACCAAACGTCCCATTCGCTTCGATTCATCCAATATAATTTGTGCCATATCTTTCTTTTCTTGGGCACTTTCAGCAACATCATCGATAATCGCTTCACTATAGCCTTGCATCATCGCAATCGGCGTTCTCAATTCATGGCTTACATTAGCTACGAAACTTTTAACCATTTGATCATTGTGCCTTTCCTCGGTCATATCACGCAGCACGGCCACAGCACCGCGTATTTTTTCTTTATCATAGAGAGGCTTCATGATTACTACCCAAACACGCCCCTGAACACTCAATTCGCGCGCTTTTTGCACACCGTCTTTTGATACATCAAGAAACAGTGCTTTTAAAAGATCAGGGGTTTTTCGTTCGTTTGATTCCGTGCTATGCTCATAGTTCCAGGAATAAATAAAATGATCTGCCGGAGGATTGCTGGCGGCTATTTGCGCATTCATATTCATCAAGAGAACGCCATCCGCCATATTCTGCAAAATTCCGGAAAGTTGTTCTTTTTCCTGATTCAGAGCATTCATATTCATTTTCAGCTTTTTTCTCATATTATTAAAAGCAACAGCCAGATCGCCGACTTCATCACGCGTAATAACAGGAACGTTCATATCAAAGTTTCCAAGCGCAACTTGGAGTGCAGCTTTTCTCATCTTTCGCAGCGGAGATCCGATTCGTGTTGAGAGAAAGAAGGCGAAAAATGTGGTGAGCAGAATGGAAAAACCGGCACAAATAAAAATCAGTTTTCTCGATTGATCGAGTGCGCTTTGTGCAATTTGAACAGGCTGAATAATATACACAGCACTATGCCCGCTTGCATCTTTCTGTATCGGAACACCGACAATCAGCAGCCGTCTGCTCACCTTTTTATTCCTCTCTTGCACTTGAAAAGAACCGACCTTACTCACCGTTTCTTTTCCATTGAGAACAGCCTTCAATACCGCATCCGTTTCAAAAAAATTGCGCGTCAGACCGGGATTGGAATCCCCCTTAGGACCGCTGTATACCCGGTCATCAATAATCAGCACATAACCCGCATTATATACATCCGCAATATCATTTACCGATTTGAGTGTTTCTTTAACCGTATGATCCGATGTACTTGTGAGTAAATGTGCTGATTTTACACCAATTTTTTCCATTTGCTGTTCTGCTTGCTGAATATTACTGTTTTCAAAAAATTGCAGCAAAAACAAAGTCAGGAACAGGAGTACGATTGTAACGATTGCAATAATGGTTGCCCAGAGTTTGCCGATCATACTGCGCCAAATCATCATGTTGCGGAATCGACCTCAATTTTATAGCCAACACCCCAAACAGTAATAATCATTTCTGCTGCTTTTTCAGAAACCTTGTTCAACTTTTCACGCAGTCGTTTCACATGAGTATCCACCGTTCTAAGATCACCAAAAAATTCATAATTCCAGACATCCTTAAGCAATTGCTCTCTTGAAAATACCTTATCCGGGTTTTGAGCAAGATAATAGAGAAGCTCATATTCCTTAGGCGTCAAATTAACCTCATGCTGATCGACCTTTACGCGATGCGCATCGTGATCAATCATCAAGTGAGGAAATACGATCACATTTTTCGTCGTCGTTTCAGTCTCCAAAAATTTCGTTTTTGAGGAACGGCGCAATAAAGCCTTTACGCGAAGCACAACCTCTCGCGGACTAAACGGTTTGACAATGTAGTCATCTGTGCCGACTTCAAATCCCTGAACTCGATTTGCTTCCTCGCCTTTTGCAGTCAGCATAATCACCGGTGTCGCTTTAAATTCACGCAGTTTTTCGCATACTTCTTCGCCGTCCATACCCGGCAGCATAAGATCAAGGAGAATTAAATCATAATCTTTGTCCAATGCTTTTTGAAGCGCTGTTTCTCCGTCTCCCGCTTCATCAATTGCATAATTTTCACGCTCAAGATACATTTTTAGAAGCTTACGGATTCTCTCTTCATCATCAACAAGCAGAATCGCCGCTTTCTTCTCTTCCATTCAGATCCTCCCTTTTTCGCCCAAGTCCGTCGTTATCTCTCTTCTTTATCACTTTACCGATCTCAAAGATGATTTCTGCGAGCTAACCCACTTAAGGAAATACATAGATGTTGTTCGATTATGACTCATTCCATTGTTTCAAAATACAAAAGCTGACTTTTTTTGCATTTGTGTCAATCCTATGTCTTATTTTAAACAACTTCTTTAAAAAATACAGTATTATTTATGAATGTCGCGTTATATGCATTAATGTTTTCACTTCATGCGGTTTTAATGCACGACTTTCACCCGGATGCAGTCCAGTCAATCCAAGAAATCCATATCGATCGCGTTTCAGTTTACGAACATGAAGATGCAGAGCGGAGAACATGCGGCGAATTTGTCGATTTCTTCCCTCATGTATCGTGAGCTGAACCGAAGCCGTTCCGTTCTCTTTATCGGAAACGAGCAGTTGAACGCGAGCCTTTGCGGTCATGCCATCTTCCAAACGAATTCCTGAAGCGAGTTGACGTAATTGATCCTTAGTTGGGATCGGATTAACATGAGCTATGTACGTCTTATCAAATTCAAAACTTGGATGCATCAATTTGTTAGCGAGCTCACCGTCGTTCGTCATTAAAAGAGCCCCTGATGTATCATAATCCAACCTGCCGACCGGAAAAATACGTTCTGGCACCTGTTTAAAAAAATCAACAACAGTTGTTCGGTTGCGGTCATCCTTTACAGTCGTGATCACGCCGGTCGGTTTGTAAAATAAATAATAGACGAGCCTTTCCTTGTCAAGCGGTATGCCATTAACAGTCACCTTATCGTTTACCGATACCTTTGTACCAAGTTCCGTAATGGTAACACCATTAACTTGTACTTTACCTTCTACGATTAGTTGTTCGGCTTTGCGCCGTGATGCGACGCCTGCTCTGGCAATGATTTTTTGTAAACGTTCCATCCTTCCACCTCAGAAATATCATAACGCGCCGAAAATGTTTTCTCAAGTTTCATTATTTATTCACTTTCCATTTACATAATTAAAGCAAGGATTTGCTAAAGAATCTTATTTACTACTTAAATGAGCTTATTCATAAAAAGCTCATTTTTTTAACAAATGAGCCCGTAAATTAATAGCGCATGAATCATGGAGAAAAAGCCCTGCCGGACAGCAATGTGTGCTCAGCTGAACATTAAAGTTACGATCCATACAGCACAGATAACACCGACTAAGTCCGCCAGCAGACCGACTTTCAACGCATCGCCTATTCGATGAATACCTACTGCGCCAAAATAGACCGTAACAACGTAAAAAGTCGTATCTGTACTCCCCTGCATCACGGATGCAAGCCGGCCGATAAACGAATCAGCACCATAAGTATGAATAAGATCAGTCATTAATCCAAGCGCTCCTGTCCCCGATAACGGACGCATCAGCGCAAGTGGAAGAACTTGCGGAGGCATTCCGACAGCCGAAAGCAGTGGAGCGATTAGGTGGAGCAATGCGTCCATGGCACCGGAAGCACGAAACACGCTTATGGCAACAAGCATCCCCACTAAAAAAGGCATCACCGATATGGCTAAGGAGAATCCTTCCTTTCCTCCTTCAACAAAAGCATCGTATGAAGGGATTTTTTTCAATGTTCCATAGAGTAATACAATAGCGATCAGACAAGGAACAAGCCAGGTTGAAAACGTTGTGATTAAACCCATCATTTTCTCCCCTTTCGTTTCCTTCGATGATAGAAATAACGGTCAATGCAAAGAGCCGCGGCAGTCGTGCAGCATGTTGCAATTAAGGTTGGACCAACAATCTCTGTCGGTACGGACGCTCCATATTTCATACGGATCGCAATCACCGTTGTTGGAATTAACGTCAGCCCCGATGTATTTAAAGCGAGCAGAGTGATCATGGATCGGCTTGGTGTCGTTTTCCCCCCATTGAGCCGCTTGAGCTCTTCCATTGCCTTAATTCCCATTGGTGTCGCGGCATTTCCAAGTCCAAACATATTTGCGATTGTATTTGATAAGATATAGCCCATTGCCGGATGATCCGGTGGTACCTCAGGAAAAATCTTTTTCATCACCGGTTTGAATAAACGGCTCAGTTTATCCAACAATCCGGATTTCTCTGCTATTTTCATCAACCCAATCCAAAAGATCAAAACACTGATCAATCCGAAGCAAACTTGCACAGCATCGCTTGCTGAAGTGAATAATGCTTTGTTAACCTGATCCATTGTTCCATTAACGGCAGCATAACCCATACCGATAAGAAAAAGAGCGACCCAAATTATATTGATCATAGGCTTATCGGCCTTCCCCAGTAACGATTGCATGCAGAAAACCATTAAAACGCGACCAAATTCCTTTTTTCTTCTTACTATTTGAATGATAATAGACAGGGAGCGAAGCAAGCCTCTGCTTTTCCACATACACGTTCAAACGTCCTGCAGGCGATGCAGGCTTCCAATGCGGATCCTTCTTTGGCTTTATAAGCAATAAATTCTTTTTCAACTGATTTTTTTCACTGTTGGTCAAAGGGAGTATTATAGAGCGCTTCACATAGAGTTTATTTTGGTAAAAAGGATGGACATGTGCCTTTAATTTTCCTTTTTTTACGACTTGAATCGGCTTGAATCTGTCAAAGGCCCAATCGAACAGATCTTGATGATCTTTCCAATCATCACCATCATTTAAGGTGACCGCAATTAAATCAAGATGATTTCTTGACGCGGTTGAAATCAGTGTCCTTCTCGCTTTTTTAGTAAAACCTGTTTTTCCTCCGGTCGCATATTTATACAAGCGAAGCATTTTATTTTTATTTTTCCACGCCCGTGCCGCTTCTTTATTAGTAGCGGAAACGCGGTGAATTTTTGTCGCGACGACTTTGCGGAATTGTGCATTTTCCATCGCATAACGCATAAGCAGCGCCATATCGTAGGCGGTTGAATAATGATCCGGATTTTCAAGACCGTTAGGATTCGTAAAATGGGTATTGGTCATTCCAAGTACACGTGCCTTCTCGTTCATCAATAGAACAAACCCGGATTCACTACCCCCTACCGCTTCAGCAATGGCTCGTGATGCATCATTTCCTGAGCGGAGCATGAGTCCGTACACCATATCTTCAAGCTTCATTCTCTCTCCGGCCTTTAAATATATGGACGATCCTTCTGTATGGAGTGCTTCTTGACTCACTGTAAATGTTTGATTGATTTTGCCGGATTCAATAGCTAGAATCGCTGTCATAACCTTAGTAATGCTGGCAATAGGTAATTTCTCATTGCTGTTGTGCTTAAATAGAACGCGTCCGGACGATTGATCCATAAGCACAGCAGACTGCGCGGATACTTTAGGTTCCGCGGCCCTTGTTATATGCGGAAAGAAAGCAAAAATCAATGCAAAGCAAAGCAGATAAAAAAAGACTCTCTTTAATACAATCCCCACAAATTCCATCCCCTGTCCTGATCCAGTCGGACTTTTTCAGAAGGGCAAACGAACCGGGAAGATCAGGCAAAGAGAGCCTGGCCAGAATGCAACGTATTCATTGCTTTTCCCGGAATTTTTTGGACACCCTTGGTAACAAGTTATGCCGGGACAAGCAGATTATGATTTTTTTCATTCAAATATAAAACTTCGCAACCTGAAAAAAAATAAACCAGAGAATAAGACAAGCGGCAGATAAAGCACACCAGACAACAGTGGTCCTCTCGGCCAAGCAGCAGAAATAAAAAGCAAGAACAACGGCGGCAAAAAGTACAAGGAACAAAACTTCAAGCAAGAAAAGAAGCGGAGGCGATAAAAAACTTCCGTGAATTATAGCGGCTGCAATTATGGCAGGAACGGCAGCAAGTGCCGGCACAGACAAGGCAAAAGCAATAACCTGTCCGAAAATTCCTTTAACAAATGGATGCCAATAGCTTTTTAAGTGCTTATACATTACGATGATTTTCCAAATTAAGCCATCTGTTGAGGACACATGCTGCTAAGAATCCGGGCTTTCCTTTAAAGTTCTTTAATCGTTTCTTTATAGTGATCGTAGAATAAATCATAGGCATCGATCTGCTCGTTCTGATGCTTCATCATTTCAGAAAGCGGCGGAAGTTCGCTTAAGTCATGCAAACCGAAATAATCGAGAAACACAGGCGTAATACCGTAAAGGATCGCCCGGCCGCTGCCTTCTGCCCTTCCTACTTCTTTAATGAGTCCTTTGACGACTAACGTCTGCAGTGCCCGTTCCGACTTGACACCGCGTATTTCTTCGATATCGATACGCGACACCGGCTGCTTGTATGCAACAATCGCAACCGTTTCAAGTGCTGCCTGTGAAAGCGGTGCAGTTTTTGGTATAGCTGCGAATGATTCCGCGTAGTTCGCCATAAACGGCTTTGTTGTCAGACGATAACCCTTTGGCTGATCAACAATCATCAATCCGCTCGCCTCATCTGCCTCATAATCTTTTTTCATTTGTTCTACGTAATTTATAATTTCTTGATTGGTGCATTCGGGAAGCACTTTATTTATTTGTTCGATCAAACACCCTTCTTCTCCTGTCAGATAAAGAAGGCCTTCAATAATCGAACGGATTTTCGTTGGCTTCAAAATCATCTGCTCCTTCTCCAAGATTAATCAATATGTCATCAAAATTTGCACTCTGCACACATGTGACAGCGTTCATCTTCATCAGTTCAAGCAGAGCAAGGAAGGTGACAATGAGATGCGTCCGATCTGGATAAGAGAAAATAGAGTGAAAGGATAAACCATGATCCGATGTTTTCAATTTCTGTAAAACCAAATTCATTTGCTGGCCAATCGGTAATACCTGCCGGTCAATTTTCGTGTTCAGCGGCTGCTCCAACTTTTTCTTCAGCATTAAACGCCGGAACGCACGAAGCATATCATGCATCGTTGCTCTTCCCGAAAGCGGTATCGTCGTTAAATCGTTATTCTCATAACGTGTCAGATCCGATGGCGGTTTAGCAAACAGCAGCAGACGTTTCTTCTCACTATCCTTCAAGGCTTCCGCAGCTTCCTTAAAACGTCGGTAATCGAGAAGCTGTTGCATAAGTGCTTCGCGTGTCATTTCCGGATCTTCATAGGAATCATCATCTTCATCATTTAACAGCTCCGGTTTCGGCAGCAGCATCCTGCTCTTCATTGCAATCAGTGTTGCTGCCATCAGCAAATATTCACTGGCAACATTCAATTCCAGTTTTTGCATATGATGAATAAAGTCCAAATACTGATCTGTGATTTCAGCAACCGGAATATCATAAATGTCAATTTCAAGTTTTTTAATCAGATGCAGAAGCAAATCAAGAGGGCCTTCAAAAGCATCAATTTTCACTTTGTATTCCAAGCCGTATCCCCCTGATTCCAAACTTAATGCCATAATCATAGCACAGAACATGTATTCCGTGAATTCTTCTTTTTCTTATGTATAAGGTGCAGAGGCAAAAAAAAGAAACCAGTTTATGAATTGGTTTCCTTTTCATCGCCTTCCTCAAAACATTTGTCAAAGTATGACTTGATTGTCTGGGAAGGAACCAAGTGTACCTGTTCGCCAATCATTTTACCGAGTGCCAGAATCATCTTCTTGCCGACACCTTCAGCACGGTAAGACGGATTGACACTAATATGTTCAACAACCGCTTCATGGTCGGAAATCATCTGAATTCCAATCACACCGAGTACATCTTCATCATCTTTCCATAAAAACAGCTGCCAGCTCTCTTCATCTTCATATCGTTTGATGGTTTGCAGCAGTAGCTTTATCTCTTTTTCAGACGGGATAAAAGACAGCAGACCCATGGCTATCTTTTCATAACTCTTCTTATAGCGAATCAGCATTTTGAACCCCTCATAACTATGAGATACCGAAATCTTCACAAAATATTTAGGAATTATGTTCACTTTTTATATTATAACCAAAAGAACAGACCTGTGCATCCATTCGATTGTTCACATCCACAGGTTCAGTTGTTCCGCGATAAATCCTTGAGCGCAAGATCCTGACGAATTAAGTCCTCATATGTCTCTCGGCGCACGACCAGTGAAGCTTCCCCATCTTCAACAAAAATAACAGCAGGATTTGCAATACGGTTATAATGACTAGCCATAGAATAACCATAAGCTCCTGTTGAGAACACAGCAATGAGATCGCCGTTCGTGCACGACTCGGGCAAAAATGCCTCCTTAATTAAAACATCACCAGACTCACAGCATTTTCCAGCAAGGGCAACCTGACTTTGTGCAGCTTCATTGGCTTTATTGGCGCAGATTGCCTGATACTGGGCCTGATAGAGCGAGGGTCTAATGTTATCCGACATGCCGCCGTCTACAGACAAATACTTGCGTATACCTGGAATGTCTTTTGATGAGCCCACTGTATATAACGTGGTACCCGCTTCACCGACAATTGAACGCCCCGGTTCAATCCACAGTGACGGCAATGATAAATTATAGCAGTCACATTCCTTCTTCGCCGTAGTCACAATGGTATCGATATAACATTCAATGGGCAGAGGACGATCACTATCCGTATAATGGATACCAAACCCGCCGCCGACGTTGAGCACCTGAAGCTGAAAGCCAAAATCATGTGTCCATGCACTCACATGCTTTATCATTATTTTGATTGCACCAGCAAATCCGTCTGTTTCAAAAATCTGAGATCCAATATGACAGTGGATGCCGATCAAATTAAGATGCAGCGATTGAAGCGACTGTTTCACCGCCCGCTCCGCCATTCCATTACCCAAATTGAATCCGAACTTTGAATCGTCCTGACCTGTCATAATGAATTCATGTGTATGCGCCTCTACCCCCGGAGTAACGCGGAGCAAGATATCAATCTCTTGATTGCGATCTGCGCACATTTTTTCAAGAAGATCTAATTCAAAAAAATTATCGACAATGATGGCTCCGATTTTCGCGTCTAATGCCATCGCTAATTCCGCGTGTGATTTATTGTTTCCGTGGAAGTGAATCCTCTTTGGGTTCATTCCTGCGCTTAATGCCGTATACAGTTCACCGCCAGATACAACATCCAGAAACAGCCCTTGTTCATCAATCAGCTGAATGATGGCAATCGATGAAAATGCTTTGCTGGCATAAGCAATCTGCCAATTTACGCCGGCATGCCGTGCAAATGCTTGTTTAAATTCATTGATCTTACTTTTAATCAAAGCCGTATCATAGACATAAAGCGGTGTCCCGTACTCTTTGGCGAGCACTGTCGTATCAATGCCGCCGATACACAGATGTCCCCGGCCGTTAATTGCTTGTGTTCCGTACAATAAACTACCTCCCCCATCGAAAGACAAAACTGCTTAATCAATAGCAAAATCCCCTGATCAGCAGGAAAATGTTCCGTCTCTCGATCCCATTTCATGGTTACGCCCCAAGTCGCCCAAAACTAATTTAACAGCACAGCCGGAGCCACCATTTTCCTCTGAAATCGGCACAATTCCGAAAAATTGAATACGATCAAAATTTTAGTGTTAGTGTATCATGATTTACTATGGAAGACAAGATTACTTCGTCTTGCCTTTTGCAGGTTGGCGGTATTTATCAAGTGGACGCACAATACTTGGCCGAACGATTGATGTCGGAAGTGCACGACGAATCATAATATTATAAAGTCCCGTTGGATTGAATGGAATAAACGGCCACAAATAGGGTGTATTCAAATTTACGACGTGCGACAAATAAATGATAAGCAGCGTTGTAGTAATCATAAAACCAGGTATGTGAAACAAACCTACTGACAAAATTAAGGCGATACGAGCCATTTTATTTGCTAATTGGAGTTCATAACTAGGTGTTGCAAATCCGCCGATCGCAGCCACACAAGTATAGAGAATGACCTCATTAACAAAAATTCCTGCTTCAATCGCTATTTGTCCTACCAATACCGCGGCAATGAGTCCGAGTGCGGTAGATAGCGATGTCGGTGTGTGAATGGCAGCCAGTCGCAGTGTTTCGATACCTACCTCAGCAATGAGAATCTGAAGAAGTAACGGAACATTGAAGTTCTTATCATTCGGACCGATAAAGCTGAGAAAATCCGGCAGTAAATGATCTTCAACAAGCAGGAGCCATAATGGAACAAGAAATACAGACGCCAAAATTGCCAGAAAACGAAACCAGCGAAGCAACGCGCCCGAAGCGGTGACCTGTCGATACTCTTCCGCATGCTGCACGTGATGAAAGAGCGTCGTCGGCAAGATCATAACACTTGGTGATGTATCGGTGATGATCACCACATGACCTTCAAGCAAATGTACTGCAGCCACATCCGGTCGGCCGGTATAGCGAACAAGCGGGAACGGGTTCCAACCTTGTTTTAAAATAAATTCTTCAAGTGCATTATCTGCCATAGGAATACCGTCTACATTTATCGCGTTTAACTCTTTTCGAATCGTTTTAATCAAACCGGGATTAGCCACATCTTTCAAATAGCAAAGGCAGACATCCGTTTTTGAACGGACACCGATTTGTGTTAGTTCACAACGAAAACGAGGATCTCTGATACGTCTTCTAATAAGGCCGGAATTTTCAATAATATTTTCTGTGAATCCGTCTTTAGAACCGCGCACAACCTTTTCAACATCGGGCTCCTGCGGCTGCCTCCCAGGGTAGTGTCGTAAATCAATACATAATGCCTTTGTTTCACCGTCAATAAACACAACAATACGTCCGGTCAGCACCTTGTCTACAGCATCATTAATCGTATTAATTTCTTCGACCTGCTGATGCACTAAATGTTGCTTGATTTCCTGAAACACATCAACATTCTTTGAACTTTCATTGGAGAAGCGCATAAATTCGCGCATCATGACAACAAGGATGCTGGAATCTACCAAGCTGTTTGTATAATATATTCGGCATTCTCGATCAAGCAACCTGATTTCTCTTAAACCAACATCAAAATTATGCGGACCGAAATCAAGAGTTTTCTGCATCGTATCCGCATTATCAGCAATGTCCGTATGAATGGGCAACCGTTCTTTTTGATTTTCCATGATTATGACTCCTCCATAATGCTGCCGGTTCAACCCTTTGGTTTAAAAAACAGAGCGATCAAAAACCCAAATAAAATCGCCGATGTAATACCAGCCGATGTCAGCTTGAAGATTCCCATTGCAATCCCCAGATAGCCATGTTCATGGCCCTCCGACATAGCACCGTGCAGCAGTGAATGACCAAAGCTGGTAATCGGGACTGTAGCGCCCGCACCGGCAAAATCAATTAAATGGTCATAGATACCAAATACATCAAGCAGCGCGCCTATGACCACAAAAGCTGCGACAACATGAGCAGGGGTCAATTTAAAGACATCCATTAAAATTTGTCCGATGACACAAATGGTGCCGCCAACGAGAAAGGCATACAAAAAAATCACAATTGTCCCTCCTTTGCTGATTCAAGCAAAACGGCGTGTGCAATACACGGAATTGTTTCTTTCTCTTTTGGGGTCGAACTGTTGAGCAGTGCACCTGTTGCAACAACAAGCACGCGCCTCAGTGATCCCTCAGCAAGTCGATTGTACAAGTAGCCATAAGTAACCACAGCAGAGCAAGCGCAACCGCTTCCTCCGGCGTTTACCGGTTGATCCGGTGTATAAACCATCGTTCCGCAATCCTGATGAACATTCGTAATATCTAAGCCCTTTTCAAGAAGAATCTCATCAAGAATCGGAGAACCGACGCTGGAAAGATCACCAGTAACGATCATATCGTAATCCTCAGGGCTACGTCCTGTATCCTGAAAATGATTCCAAATTGTGTCGGCAGCAGCAGGTGCCATTGCAGTACCTAAATTGCTCGCGTCGTCAATTCCCCAGTCAATGACTCTTCCTATTGTCGCTTCTCGCACTCTGACCTTTCCCGGTTCTTTTGTAACTAGGGTTGCCCCGGCACCGGTTACGGTGAAGGTTTGGGTTAATTTTGTCGGTCCGCCATATTCTGTTGGATAACGGAATTGCCGCTCTGCAGTTGCATTATGGCTGCTGACCGCACACAAAACATGATCAGCAAACCCGCTGTCAACAAGCTGTGCGCTCGTCGCTAGCGTTTCCATTGATGTGGAGCAAGCTCCGAACATACCGAGGAAAGGAATGCGATTCTCACGTGCAATGAAATTTGACGTTACGCTTTGGTCCATTAGATCACCGGCCAGGAACAGATCGATATCGCCTTCTGCCTTTCCGGCCTTCGCCAGGCAAAAAGAGATTGCTCGGCGCATAAGCGCCCGTTCCGACTTTGCCCATGTCTTTTCACCGCAATTCAAATGTTCATACTCTTTATCGAAGCTTCCTGATAACGGCCCCCTGGCCTCTAAGGGACCGACAGCCGTCCCTGTAGCTGCTAAATAGATCGGATGATTAAATCGCCACGTCTGTTTTTTTATCTTGCTCATTTCACCGCTCCTCCTCATATCATAAGTTTTGAAGTTAATCGTCATCCTGATCAGATCGGGTACTGCGTGATATTCTCTTAGAACGCATGTTCAATGAACAACCGAAGAACACCTAATACCGCTGCTGACACGACACCAAATACAATAACTTCTCCTGCGAGTTGAAACAGGTTCGTAGCAATTCCGAGCACCACACCCTCGCTTTTATGTTCCAAGGCACTGCTTGTAATTGAATTAGCAAAACCGGTAACAGGCACAATTGTTCCTGCTCCCGCAAACTTCGCGATCTTGTCATAAACACCGAATCCGGTCATAAGCGCCGCTATAAGTATGAGTGTCGCCACCGTCGGATTTCCCGCCGTTTGTTTGGAGAAGTGGAAAAAATGCATATAAAAGGTTTGTATTCCTTGCCCAATAATGCAAATGATCCCCCCAACCAAAAAAGCCTTTAAACAATTCATGAAATACGGTATTTTAGGCTGATATGCCTTGACGTTTTCTTTATAATTCTTGGGATCATTCAACATGAACAGATACTCCCTTCCAAATCTGTGCTGAAGGTTAGTATTTGCCATGCGCGGAAAATTATGCTTAACCAAAGGCTTAATCGAATGAATGGGGGAACGAAAAACATACTCCTTTTAACAAAAACACAATGAAAAAAAGAAAAATAAGCATCATTACTGCTTCCGCTGAATTTCGCTGATCTTTTAAGCATTTATCCTTTTTAAGCAAACTAAAAAAGCCAAGTGACCGCTCATTCGGCCATCTGGCTTTTGATTTCTTCAAGAATCTTCTTTTCGAGCCGCGACACTTGTACTTGCGAAATGCCAAGTCGCTGCGCAACCTCTGTTTGCGTTTGGTCTTTAAAATAACGAAGATATACAATCAGTTTTTCACGATCATTCAATTGTTCCACCGCCTCGCGAACAACCAGTTTGTCAAACCACTTCCCACTGTCATTGTCCGAGATCTGGTCCAGAATGGTGATTGGATCGCCATCGTTTTCAAAAACTGTTTCATGAATTGACGACGGTGCGCGAATTGCTTCTTGAGACAGAACAATATCTTCTGGTGAGAGCTCCATCGCATCGGCGAGTTCTCCAACTGTTGGATTTCTGCCAAGTTTTTTCGATAACTCGTCCTTTTTTTTCCGAACTTTAATTCCTGTTTCCTTCAATGAACGGCTGACTTTAACCGCACCGTCATCACGAATAAAGCGCTGGATCTCACCGATGATCATCGGTACGGCATAAGTAGAGAACCGAACATCATAGGAAAGGTCGAATTTGTCAACGGATTTTAGCAGTCCGATGCAGCCAATCTGGAACAGATCATCTGGCTCATATCCCCGATTAATAAAACGCTGAACAACCGACCATACAAGGCGCATATTCTTCTGAACAAGGCGGTCGCGCGCTTCATGATCACCAGATTGACTCTGCTTTATCAACCGCTTTACTTCATCATCGTCCAGCAACGGTTCTTTAGATGCTGCTTTGCGATCAAGTTCCATGTGCATGTCTCCCTACTTGCATACCGCTCGGTTTCGGGCGATTTCCTTGGTCATGATGATCGTCGTTCCCTTTCCTTCCTCCGTTTCAATCGTGACGTGATCCATAAAGTTTTCCATGATTGTGAAGCCCATCCCTGATCGTTCAAGCTCGGGCTTCGTTGTGAAGAGCGGCTGCTTTGCCTGTTCAACATTTTTTATGCCTACACCGTCATCATGAACGGTTACGGTCACAACTCCATCCTCAAGAAAAGCATTTATCATCACTTTGCCTGCGCCGCTATTTTCATAGCCATGAATAATACAATTCGTTACCGCTTCAGAGACAACCGTTTTTATTTCTGTCAATTCATCAAGTGTCGGATCCAATTGAGCAACAAACGCAGCCACTGTCACTCGAGCGAATGATTCATTTTCACTGATTGCCGAGAATGTTAATGACATCTCGTTTCTCATTCAGGCCACCCCCAGAGTGTGAAGCGCATAGTCTTCATCAGTTTCCAGACGGATAATTTTAAACATGCCGCTTAATTCAAATAAGCGTCGAACAGCTGGAGAAATGGAGCAAACAACCATTTCTCCTCCAAGTCCAGAAATTCTCTTGTAACGACCAAGAATCACACCCAGTCCTGAACTGTCCATAAAACTGAGTCTGCCAAGATTCAGCAAAATATGATGAACCGGTTCATCGTCCATGACATGGTTTACCTTTTCTCTCAATTCATCTGCAGTATGATGATCAAGTTCACCCTCAAGCCGGATACACAGCACGCCGTATTTTACTTCTAAATCCATTTTTAAACTCAATGCTGCTTCCTCCCTCCCTGAACGGAAATTGTATCTTTTCCAAGTTCATTCCGATCCTTTGCGGTCGGTTCACCATCGAATCCCGATGACTTATGATACTAGTTTCTCTCTTTTTCTCTTTGACTCCTGCCTGCCGACAGAACTAGTGTCAATTCAACAAAACAAGAACATCATTGTCACGAATCTGGCCATAATTCGTTAATGCGTCAAAATAGTGCCCGCGCTTCGCTTAAATAACTGCCACCATGACGCACGCTTCACATTATCTTTGATAACCAGAGGTGTCTGTGAAATCACTTTGCCCTTCTTCTTCACAATAAACCGACCGACAACCGTGCCTGATTTTATAGGTGCCTGAAGCGATTTGTCTATTTTTACTGATTTCTTTAATCCCTTGGTACTTTCTCCTTTTTTCAAAAGCAGAACAGCCGGTTGCTGCGTGACGATTGGGACTTGTGCATGATCGCCCTTATTAACTTTTGCCATCGCTACCGTTTTATTTTTATTTAATAATGGTTTTGTCACATAGGCGGCAAATGCATTGTCCATCAAGCCTGCAATTTCTTTATTTCGCTCCTTTGGCGAAGCCGCGCCCATTACCACTGCTACAACACGCATCCCGCTCCTTTGTGCGGTTGCCGTCAGACAGTATTTGGCTTGATTCGTAAAACCGGTTTTTAAACCATCCGCACCAGGATACGTTTTAATCAATTTATTGGTGTTAACGAGCCAGAATTTCTTGTCGGTATTTTCTCTTAAATAATCTTCATATTTAGATGTGTAGTGAAGCACTTGCGGATACTTCAGAAGTGCCCGAGCCATCACCGCCATATCATGAGCAGTTGTATAATGATTTTTAGTAGGAAGCCCTGTAGGATTGACAAAATGTGTGTGCGTCATTCCAAGTTTACTTGCTTCCTTGTTCATTTGAGCCACAAAAGCTTTCTCCGAACCGGAAATATGCTCTGCCATCGCAACCGATGCATCATTTGCGGAAGCAATACAAATCGCTTTCAGCATTTCGTCCACTGTCATCGACTCACCAGGTTCAAGAAAAACTTGAGATCCTCCCATCGATGCCGCGTACTCACTTACATTCACTTTATCTTTTAATGAAATCTGATGATTTTGCAGTGCTTTAAAGATTAAAAGAAGCGTCATTACCTTGGTCATACTGGCGGGCGGAAGCTCTTTATTTTCATTTTGTTTAAATAGAATCTTCCCTGTATCCTGTTCGATAACGATTGCCGATTTCAGTTTACCAGTCTCCTTATCTGCGTTTCCCCTCGCTTCAGCAAATGCCGAAGCGGACGGAACAAAAGTCGCAAAAAGGAGTATGGCACAAGCCATCCACATAGAAAACGCCTTCATGAAAAAACCTCCTCACTATGATCCTTATCATTCTGTCCATGAGCAATTCTTTTATACGGATCAAAAAAAGAAAAGCTATGGAGCAGACAAATCATTGTTTCAGAAGTTTTCTATCTGCTGTTGACAGGTTGATAGCCGGTCTTTATAATACTTAATAATTTTGCAAAATTAATTATTTAATTCGTTAAACAGCGAATCAACTATCTAGAGGGAGCATGGCCATGCGACTCATGAACAATGGATCAAACAAAAGGTTCACGCGGTTTATTCGCCCTACCGCGAATTACTGACAAGCCTGCATGTCTTGAACAAACCGGAACACCATCTTGATCGAATTGAATGGGCGAATCGCATCCAAAAATTCTTGTCGGCTGAGATGCTTCATACGCTATCTTTTTTGGAAAAGTGACGGATGAGTGGCTGTTTATTATGGATTGTGAACAGGTGTTTGGATTTAATAATCGCCATGTGGAAGATTCAATTGAACAATGGAATTCTATTGATTGCGAGAGGTTCGTTTCATTTCTTTTAGGCGAGCGCCGTAACTTGAAGCGTACACAATTAAACCCTGATGAACGTGAGGTTATTCGTAATCCGAAAAGATATCAAAAGTTGTTTTACCATTTTCTTCATGACTATCACAGCACGGTTTTGCGCGCGAGCTCTATCATATCGAGCCTTGGATTATCCGCTCGGTAAACACTTTTAACAAACAACTTCAAAAAGATCCGATTCAAGCGCTGAGCTCCGTCCATCCACGCTTTATCATCGGTAAGAAGTCGATTCAATCTTTGAAAGCAAGGACGGAAAGCGGCAACCTAACGTTCTTTTGAACTTGAATCGTAAAATCACCTACAAGAAAAAAGCACAAAATCGAAGCAAGACGTTCTCTCTTAAACAAGAAAAGAGCTATGGACTTTATCCATGGCTCTTTTCTTGTTTTGTTTAATTAAAAGTTCAAATTGAATAAATAATTGATTTTATAAGTGCTGTAAAATCAGCTTTAACCCGATCGGCTGTCTCAATGACTTCTTTATGAGAAAGCGGCTGATCTAGAATACCGCATGCCATGTTGGTAATGCATGAAATGCCGAGAATATCTAATCTCAAATGGCTGGCTGCAATTACTTCGGGAACGGTCGACATGCCTACTGCGTCCGCTCCCATTATGCGCATCATTCGAATCTCAGCCGGTGTCTCATATTGCGGACCATGAGTAGCCAAATAGACACCCGCTTGAACATGAATGCCAAGCGTCTCAGCTGCTCTCTTCGCCTTTTGAATAAGATCCGGGCTGTATGCATGCGACATGTCGGGGAAGCGTGGCCCTATTTCATCATCATTGGGGCCAATAAGCGGACTGTCGCCAAGCATGTTAATGTGATCCGTAATCAACATAAGATCGCCAGGATGAAACGCTGTATTAATGCCGCCGCATGCATTTGTTACAATCAATTTCTCAATGCCCATTGCCTGCATGACATAAACAGGAAATGCCACTTGAGCAAGTGAATAGCCTTCATAGTGATGATAGCGTCCTTGCATGGCGACCACCGTTTTCCCTTCAAGTTCACCAAGGACAAATTGGCCTTTATGACCTTTAACCGTAGACTCGGGAAAATGAGGAAGGGATTGATAAGGAATTTGTTCTGCATTCGCTAGTTCGTCAGCAAGATCTCCGAGACCCGAACCAAGAATCAATCCGATCTCCGGCTTACGGGCTGTCTGCTGTCTGAGTTTCTCCATTACTTCTTCAATTGATCTCATGCGTTTATCGCCCCAGTCATTATGTACGTGTTTTCTTATTATAATTTAACACGCGGATGATACATTGCGTAAACTTTTTTTAAGGGTAAACGATTCGGACGCGGGTACTGCATCGCAGCGGAAGTATGCTGGCGTCCCATCAGCTCATCAATGAATTCGAGCGGGGCACCGTTTTGCAGCAGATGTGCCGTCAAAGATTTTCTCAATGTTTCCGGTGAAATAGGTACAGAGATACCTGCGATTTCCGCATAATGTTTGAGAATCTTCCATATTCCTTGCCTTGTTAAGCGCCTATTCATCCGGTTCATGAAAAGCGGCCGGTTTAAATCTACTTTTTCTTCATCTGAATGAAGTGCCTTTATGTATATGTGGAGTGCAAAGATGGCCTGAGAATCAAGAGGCACTATTCGTTCGTTACCTTTCTTCCCCAAACAACGGATAAATTCTAAATCAAGATTCACATGTGAAGTATCAAGACGAATACATTCGGAAACGCGCATTCCTGTAGCGTAAAGAACCTCCAATAAAGCGCGGTCGCGTTTCCCGATTTTCGTTCGCAAATCCGGTGCTTCCAAAAGCTGCTCCACTTGATTTTTAGTTAATAAAGGGGGAAGCGGACTCTGCTGGGTTTTAGGCAGTTCCAAAGAATAGGACGGGTCAGCGATCGTTTTCCGGTTAAGGAGCAGATAGCGATGCAGTCCGCGGATGGCGGCAGCTTTTCGTGCAATCGTTGACGGCGCGCACCCTGAATCTCTAAGGAAATACATATAATTAAGCACGATCATCTCAGTGACATCCTGCCATGAACTACAGTGCTTCTCAACGGACAGATAGTTTGTATAGTGCATTAAGTCACTTCGGTATGCTTCAATTGTATTCTTCGACAATCCGCGTTCCGTATTAAGCAATTCCAAAAAATTCTCTACCAGTTTTCTCAATCGCTTATTCACCATCTCTCAAAAAATCGAAAAAACGTGAGAAATCGGGGCTATTTTTCACTTTAATATTTTCTGATTG
Organism: Sporolactobacillus shoreicorticis; assembly: GCF_024125445.1. Taxonomy (GTDB): domain Bacteria; phylum Bacillota; class Bacilli; order Bacillales; family Sporolactobacillaceae; genus Sporolactobacillus; species Sporolactobacillus shoreicorticis. Next base: position 28,336 of record NZ_JAMXWM010000016.1, read on the forward strand.
TGTATGCCGAATCACTGCCACCGCACCCGATCCTGGTTCATCATATCGATGTGCTTGATCTAAAAAATGATCCATCCACATCATACCGAAATAAAAAGCAGCAGTTAGTAAAGCAAACAGACAGCCTATTTTAAAACACTTAACTCCAACATGGTAAATCGTGTTCATCCATTCATCCCGCCTGTCCAAATAGAGTTGCTACCTCATTATATGAAACAGATGGATCAATCATTTCAAAAGTAAAGACTTAAAAAAGAAAAACTGACAAAAAGAAAAAACAGTCTGAACGTTTCAGGCTGCCGAAGACAGAACAGTCACACCTTTTCTGTTTCCTGTTCTGTCTCTTTTTCTTTATTTAAACGATTTTCTTCTTCATGCTTCTCTAGGCAACGATGACAAATTCCGTGGAACGTTAAACGATGATCCTTAACTTTGAAATGCCATTTGCGCTCAACCACTTTTTCTACTTCTCCAAGCAGATCTTCTTGTATTTCATCCACAGACCCGCATTCGATACACACAAGATGGTGATGAAAGTGACTGGCACCTTCTCTGCGCAAATCATAACGGGAAACACCATCACCAAAATTAATTTTGTCGACAATTTTCAATTCTGCTAACAATTCAAGTGTTCGATATACTGTGGCAAGCCCGATTTCAGGCGCTTTCTCTTTCACAAGGAGGTACACATCTTCAGCGCTGAGGTGATCTTGTTCGTTCTCCAACAACACCCTTACAGTCGCTTCTCGCTGAGGCGTCAGCTTATACTTTTGCCCATGAAGCTGCTTCTTAATTCGATTGATTCTGCCTTCCATACAAGCCCCCCCTTTGCAAGAACGATGCACAAAACGGATTATCCGTCATTAAGGAATACCGGTTATCAATCTGCGCCGCTACCCACACCAACACGGAATGAACCGAAAATAACTATCGGTTATTACAGAGAAATTATAATCCTTATTGATAATCATGTCAATTAAATATAATTATTTTTAAATTATAATTATTTTATTTACAAACGTTAGTTATTGGTTACTGATCATGATATAAAAAGACGTATTAACGCCGGAGATACGTATGCTTCATATCCCGAGGCAAACGCAGCTACCAGTACTGTACTTGCTAAAACAAGCCCATAATTGATAAATTGAGGCAGCATTGGCTGATTTCTTGTTTTCATCAGAAGCTGACGAATCATTTTCAATGAAAAGGCGACCGACAGAACGGTAATAAACAAATAGTTAGGTATGATGAGCAAATTTTGCGGGAAGACACTGACAAGAACAGCCATTAATCCTTTCATTCCCATTTGACTGACAAGAAAGCCGACAGTAAAGCCAAGAAAAATCCCCTTAACAAAGATAAGCAGAAAGATAAGCGGAAGTCCGATCACGGAAAGACCAAGAACCCAAATCAAAATAAGATACTGTAGGTCGTGAAATAAGCTTTCTTTAAAAAGCAATCTCGGATCAGCAATTTGATTCTTTGCCAGTTCACCGAAGAATTGCTGCAGATAACGGAGCAGATCACTTCTGGATTCATAAGGCAGGCAGTTTACCAAAATTGCCCCAAAGATAATTCCCATGAGCAGCAGCCCCGCGACAAAGGTATAGAGTGATAAATAGTCGTTAATATGCTGATGAAGCACCTTTTTTAAACGTTCTGCAATCATTTTGTCAGCCTCCCGACATTCGATCATATGAAATCTATAATTTCATTCTATGATTGCTAGCGATAACTATGATCGAATTGAGAGATTTTACGACTCTAACCTATGTTTTTATTTTGGCGAAGCTGCATGTATTGAACTGCGTAAATAGATTTCGCATCATAAATACGGTGATCTTTAACCATTTGAACCGCCTCTTCAAGATTTACTGCACATACTTCCAGAAATTCATCTTGATCAAGGTGCTGTTTTCCTTCAATAAGCGAATCTGTATAATAGACATGAAGCAACTCGTCAGAGAATCCCGGTGATGAATAGAACGAAGCTGTTTTCTCCATTTTTTCACAACGGTATCCGGTTTCTTCCTCAAGCTCTCTTAATGCCGAATCATCAGGATTCTCGTCAGGTTCTAACTTGCCCGCTGGAATTTCATAGATTATTCCGTCCAACGGATAACGATATTGTCTGACCAGCAATAGTTTTCCTTCCTTGTTGACAGCGATTACAGCAACTGCTCCGGGATGTTTTACGACTTCACGCGTTGACATTTCACCGTTTGGCAGTTCCACTTGATCGACAAACAAGTGAACAATTCTTCCTTTAAAAATTTCTTTTGAGTCTTTCTTTATTTCGGTAAGTCCATCCATTAGGTACACTTCCTTCATCATTTTAAACGTTCTAGTCCCGCTAATCACTCATGTTCTCTTCTCATTTTATCACAGCAAATCAGTCCACTGTAATGAACGACTGTCTTTTTTCACCACAGCCTGACCTATCTTCTTCCCAGTTAAGTTACTTGAAAATTAGCAATAAACAATTGATGACTTATAAGTTATTCTGCTTTATAGTGATTAGGGGAAAAATGCTTTTTTGGGGGTGAAAAAATGACTTCCACGCAAGAAGAACCTCCGCTGTTTCCAAAAGGGGAATCCCGCACTTCTTTATGCCGATTTATCAATCGCAAGCCTTTCGGGCGCTATGGATCGGAAATACACTCTCTGTGTTCGGCTCATCGATTACAGGTATCATCATTCCCCTCCTCGTTTACTCACTGACACAATCAACGGTAGCCATGGGATTTGTCATGACCGCCTATATGCTTCCCAACGTCATCCTGCCTTTTGCGGGAATCATCGTTGATAAAGTGAATCGGGTAAAATTGATGCGTCTGACAGACATTGTCCGCTGCGTGATGTCGTTCACAATTATGGCTATGGGATTAAACGGATCGTTAACCATTCATCTTCTGTCGATGATTGCGATTATACATGGCATCACCGCAGTTTAATTGCCTATTTAGGGGTCGCTCTCGGCGGACTTGCATTCATCGCTATGCCACTCGTACATAACATTGTTCTTCTCATCGTGCTCATGATTTTCGAAGGGTTGGGAAGCATGGCCTTCGGATTAATCTGGGAAACAAACCTTCAAGATCCTGAAGCATTTAGACGGGTCGCAAGCATCGGCATGCTCGGATCATTTGCACTCATTCCTGTCGGCTATATGTTCACGGGCTGGTTTGCCAATGCAATTGGAGGCGTCTCTGCGATGCTCACCCTCAGCTTGCTGACACTTTTGCTGATCAAGTCTGCGCATTCTGACAATTCGAAAATTTGATTAGTGATCCACAGCCCTTTCTTGGATGCTCAATGATCTCTTTTTCATACCCATTAACTCTCGAAAACAGAAGCAATGGGTTACATGATCGTTAACCATCCCTGTCGCTTGCATAAACGCGTAACAAATCGTCGGGCCGACAAATTTGAAGCCTCTTTTTTTCAGATCTTTACTCATCAGAAGTGATTCCTCAGTTGATGCAGGAATCATTTTTGGTTCCGTATAATAATGAACGATCGGCTTGCCTTTCACAAAGGACCATAGATACTTATTAAAAGGTTGCTCTTTCTCAACTTCAAGAAACATGCGTGCATTTGTAACAATGGCATTAATCTTGAGCCTGTTCCGGATAATTCCTGAGTTGTTCATTAACCGCGCTATTTTATCGTCTGAAAAGGTCGAAATGGATTGAGGATCAAACCCATCAAACGCCTCCCTGTATGCTTCACGACGCTTTAAAATGGTAATCCAGCTCAATCCGGCCTGCATTCCTTCCAGACAGAGCATCTCAAATAACTTCTGAGAATCATATTGGGGACGTCCCCATTCATGATCATGATAAGTTAAATAGATCGGGTCTGTTGTGTTCCAGTTACATCGCCTGAACTTTTCGTCATGTGTACTTGTCAACTTGCTTCCTCTCCCCCTAATCAGTCAGTTTCGTTTTAAATATTGCCCTCATGTGATTAAGAAACACGTCATGCTGATTCGTAAAGGTCGCCATTCCCCTGCGATGGGCAACCGTCTTGTACCCTCTTGAATACGCCCCATATGCAGTCAGAAAATCACAGATGTCCGTGCATACCCCCGTTAAGTGAACAGTGTCGATGCGGCGCTCTTTCAGCTGCTGATCAAGGTTCGTTCGGATAAAAGCATCATACTCAGGCTTAGGGATGAACATGACATTTTGGTCCTTCTCATGTGTTTGAAACCATTCTCCAAGCTGGCCATATATTTGGGCTCCCCATGTTCCTTTTACATTATGAGGAGGCCAAAGCTGAAAATGCGGATCGTTCGGTTCATGTGCATCCATACAAAAAAAGATTGGTTTCGTCTCATTTAAAAACCTGTCAGCAAGATTCACAATATGCGGAACAATTTTCTGCGCGGGTTGTCCCGCAGTCAGTCCGCCTCGATCATCAACAAAATCATTGCTCATATCAATAATTAGAAGAGCTTCATGTTGCATTTGAAAAATCTCCCATCTGCTGTTGACATCGATTTTTAATAACATTCAAAAGCTTATCTTTAAACCAATTTACCCATACCGTTCATCGCCCAACTTTTTAACTAATGAACGATCCAGAACGAATGCCTTTTTGCAAAAGAGAAATCTCTTTTCATTTCATTATAGAACATTCGTTTGCATTTAGCTATAAATAAATGATTCATTCACTTAGGCACGAGTTAATTGCTTAAGATAAACATTTACTTTATTAAAATATGGCCAAAAAAATAAAAAGGAAGAGCAATGAATTCCTTTTTAAATCAATGATAAAGCTCAACATGTGTCCTTTTTTTGCGCCGCTGCATCATCCATGCCGTTGATGTGAGCAATCGGAATGGCAGCCTTGAAACTTGACACTCTCGATTTGAATGGTTGAGTGATCCAGATGATAACCAGCGAGTAATTGCTCAACCTGTCTCAGTATCTCATCATGATTAATGCCTTCTTCAACCGTCAGATGACAGCTTAATGAAAAGAAACCCGAAGTAATTGTCCAAATGTGAAGATCATGGATTCCGTTAACACCCTTTAATGTAGTCATTCGATTGCGGATTTCATCCAAGTCAAGGTTATCGGGCTTAGCTTCCATTAACACGTTAATTGAATCGCGTGTAACACTCCATCCGCTCTTCAAAATAATTACGGATACAATCATGCTGGCAATCGGATCGGCAATTCCCCAACCGAAGAACATAATCAGTGCTGATGCGGCAATAGCCCCAACCGAACCGAGCAAATCACCCAGCACATGTAAAAATGCACTCCGTACATTCAAATTGTCATTTTTTTCTCCCTGCATCAAAATTTTGGCCACAATAACATTGACAATAAGTCCAATGAATGCGATGATCATCATTTCACCGCTCGCAATCGTGACTGGTTGCGCTATTCTGGCTATTGCCTCAATGATAATCCAGATTGAAATAAGAAAAAGCAATACTCCGTTAAACAGAGCTGCCAATATTTCAAATCGTTTGTAGCCGAATGTTTTCCGATTATTTGCTGAAGCTCTGTTTCCAATTAGTATGGCTGTAAAGCTCATACCCAGAGAAACCGCATCACTAAGCATATGTCCTGCATCAGAAATCAATGCCAGACTGCCGCTTAAGTAACCGCCGACCGCTTCAACAATCATGAATACGAAAATAATCAGAAAACTGATAAGCAGAGCATTTTGATTTGTAGTATGGTGATGCATATGGCTGTGTGCCGTCTCATGATCATGCTTTGAATGAGCTGTCAAATTTTTCATCTCTTTTCTAAAAAATAATATAAAAGCCATAACATATGACGGATCGTTCATATGTATAGTATCCAGCTTTTTCAACGAACTGTCAACATCATTTTTGTCGCTCCCCATAACCTTCTCATGCTGCATTTTTGATATACTTTTAAATAATAACTCGGTTGCTTCAAGGGATTTGCTTGCATTGTCACAAAGTTCCTACACATGTTGCTTAATAAGACAGTGGGCCGAATGCCGCTAAACGAAGCCGAAGAAAAGGTGTGAGACCATGGAATTTCAAGGGATTCATCATTGCGCAATTATCAGTTCTAATTATGAACGATCAAAACATTTCTATGTAGATGTGTTAGGGTTTTCTATAATTAACGAAGTCTACCGAGAGGAGCGCAACTCTTATAAACTGGATCTTGCCATCGGCAATGAAAAAAACGGAAAAATCGAACTTTTTTCATTTCCAAATCCACCTCAGCGGCCAACACATCCTGAGGCATGCGGGCTGAGACATCTCGCTTTCGCCGTGGAGAACTTAGAGAAAAATGTTACCGAACTGAACAACAACGGGATCAAGACAGAACCCATTCGTATTGATCCGATTACCGGAAAGCTCTTTACATTCTTCAGAGATCCCGATAATCTGCCGCTTGAACTCTATCAAGATTAATTTATTTTAACTGCATTGCTGTATGCATGATAAAATTAGGTTAGACTTGTTTCATTTTGAAGGAGGAACGATATAGTGAGCATTCATATCGAAGCAAAACCTGGTGAAATCGCAGAACGCATTTTGCTTCCTGGTGATCCATTGCGTGCGAAATATATTGCTGAAACATATCTAGACGAAGTAACCCAGTACAACAATGTGCGCGGAATGCTCGGATTTACCGGTACTTATAAAGGGGAGCCGGTTTCGGTACAAGGTACCGGAATGGGGATTCCCTCAATATCTATTTATGTCAATGAATTGATTCGTAACTATGGCGTAAAAAAATTAATCCGTGTCGGTACCTGCGGCGGCGTTCAGAATGGAATTCATGTTCGAGATGTTATTCTGGCCATGTCCGCAACTACTGATTCATCCATTAATCACGGTGTTTTCCCAAATATCGATTATGCGCCTACTGCCGATTTCGAGCTTCTCCACAAGGCGTACAGCATCGGTACAAAGCTAGGCCTTTCATTACGAACCGGCAACATTTTATCTGCCGATGTTTTCTATCGGGACAGTATGGAAGTTGTAAAAAAATTAGGTGAGTATGGCGTACTAGCAGTGGAAATGGAGACCTCAGCGCTTTACACATTAGCAGCCAAATATGGGGTTCAGGCATTGACTGTTTTAACGGTCAGCGATCACATTTTCTCAGACGAGCCGGATACGACAGCCGCCGAACGTCAGACAACATTCAACGACATGATTAACATTGCTCTTGAAACTGCAATCAGCAACTGAGTTATGCATCGTTTTCATTAACTTAGTTGAAATCAATTTTGGTATTGATTTATTGGTTCATTTACTGCCGATGAATGTCAAGTTGAAAAGGCCTTTCACGAATGAACCAAATAACAATCCATTAATAAAAATTTCAAAGAAAAAAGCATTGATCCATCATCCATTGATCAGTGCTTTTTCCCTATTCATGATTCTGCCGTGCGAAATAATCATCAAGGATTCTTTTCTGGTTCTTCAGAATAAAATTCGGAAGATCTTTTTGTGTTCGAAACTCAAAACGTTCTGATTCAGTTTTGTCAATATGCCATTCGCCTTCAATCGAGCCTGCCTCATAAGCGATCGTTACGGGGTAGTACTGATCCCCGTTTTCAGCCACAGAAGGTGTCTTTACACCGGAATAAACTTGAAAGAGACGAAGTCCGCAAACGCTTAAACCAGTCTCTTCACAAATTTCTCGGCTCGCCGTTTCTTCTGCAGTTTCGCCAATCTCCATCAATCCTCCAGCCCCCAGCTTCCTTCTGGAAATTTGCGCTTTTGAAGGAGCACTGCTCCTCGCTGATCGTGAATGATTGTAACTGCACCAACCAGAATAATCGGTTCATGTCCAATCTTGCTCCTCAGATTCTGTATATACCCCATAGATTAATTCCTCCCCTGATCATGTTACTGCTTGCGCAATTGGAACAATTTGTAAACACGAGTCACAATCACTTTACACACAGCATAAAAGGGTATTGCGAGCAGCATGCCGATAATACCGGCCAAATTTCCTGCAACAAGTAATATACAGATGATAGTCAGTGGATGAATATCTAATTTTCTTCCCATGACAAGCGGCGAGATCACATTGCCCTCGATTTGCTGGACAACAGTAACCCCAATAATGACATAAAGGGCTAAAATCGGTGATTGAATAAAGGCGACGATTACGGCCGGTATTGTTGCAATAAATGAACCGATAAACGGGATAACATTTGTAAACAGTATGACCAGAGCGAGTACCAGCGAGTAGTGCAGCCCGATAATCAAGTACCAGATATAAATAAAAATAAAATCAAACAGCAAAACGATCATTTGACCCTGAATGTAGCCGCTCAGCGTCTGATCCATATCCTTAAGTATCTCTACCGCCTTTTCGCGATGCTCCACAGGAATAAATTTCATGACACCTCGAGACATGCGGTCACCATCCTTTAAAAGATAAAAAAGGATAAAAGGAATGACTGCAATAATGAGCACCGTACCGGTAATTGATTGAATAATTGACAGAATGTTATTTCCAATTGTAGTCGCCATTGTAGACAGCGATTTTGAAAAACGGTTGGCAAAATCAAGGTATGGAATTTCATCCAAATGCATCTTCGAAAAGATTTCGCTCTGTTGAAAGTTAACCAGCTGCTCGCCAAGCTGCTGTACCAAACCCGGCATGCTTGTAATTAAAGAAAGAAATTGATTATATAGGAGCGGGCCAAAATTAAATAGAAGCAAAGTGATCAGTCCGAGGACGACTAAATAAATAATGATTATGGCAACAACTTTTGGAACCTTAAGCCGTACCAATCCTCGAACAAGCGGGCGCAATAAATAATACAACAGTCCAGAAATAATGAGAGGAGCGGCTAGCGACGTAAACAGAACACCAATGGGCTGTAAAATAAAGGTAAGTCTAGAACCTACCATAAGTATTATTAATATCAGAAGCACCCAAACTGCAAAACGAAAATATTTAGATTTCGGCATGACCATTCCCCAATCTTTCAAAGATGCCGATAAAACGGCTAACATCCACCTCATTATTGTACCCTATTTCATAATCACTAATCCAATATAATTCAAGTCTCAGATAGAATCCCAAAAACAATGGGTGTTAAAAAGTTGCTGAACGATCCGTTTCTTCATCAATCCTTTCTAAACAATAAAAACAGGAAACAGCCGTTTATCCGGATCCGTTTCCTGCATAACTTGTCTATTTGATTCAATTCATTTAATTTAACAACATTCAACTCAGTAAATAATCACTAAATCAAAGATTTTAGAGTACCAGTTTAAATGGCGCTTCCAGGTTTTGTTTAACCGTCGCTAAAAATGCTGCCGCCGGTGCTCCGTCAACTGCCCGGTGGTCAAAGGTCAGACTGAGCGGCATAAGGCTGCGCTTCTTCAACTCATCGCCAACATAAACCGGCTGCTCTGAAATAGTTCCCACACCAAGAATCCCTACTTCAGGAGGATTAATCACCGGAGTAAAGAAACCGACACCATATGTCCCTAGTGAAGTAATGGTAAATGTTGAGCCGCTTAACTGAAGTTTATTCAATTCCGAACCGCGTGCTTGCTTGCTCGCTTTGCGAATCTCGCGTGAAACAGCGCTTAAAGATTTTTTGTCCGCATCTTTAATGACCGGAACAACGAGTCCTTCATCAAGCGCCACAGCCACGCCAAGATGAACGGTATCAAAAGTCGTGATCGTATCCCCTTCATAAATACTGTTCATCGCTTTGTGTTCAAGCAATGCGTTTATTGCCGCCTTAGCAATAAAATCAGTTATCGTTAGGCGCACTTCATCATTGATTTGATACGCTTCACGCGCTTTTTTCTGGAAAGCAATCAGTTCCGTGACATCGACAGTAGTCTGCAGAGTCAATTGCGCCGTTGTCTGCAAACTGTTGAACATTCGATCCGAAATAACTTTACGCATCCCGGTCACTTTCTTTGCAGTCCCGTTACTTAGTGAAGATACCGGTACCGGAGTTGGAGCAGATTTAGCTGCTTCGGCTGGCTGCTGAGCTTTTTTAACCTGAGCTGCGGCGACGTCTGCCTTTGTAATTCGTCCCATTGGTCCTGTACCGGTAACAGTGGCTAAATCTACATTTTTGATTTTCGCCAAACGTCGAGCTGCCGGTGATACGCGAAGTCGCGGTTCTTCACCTTTTAACGGTTCAGGATCAGACGCTACTTCCGGAACTTCGACAACCTGATCTTCTTGTTTCTTTTCCGGCGCCGGTGCAGACGCTGCTGGCGAACTTACCGCTTCGCCCGGAGCACCAATGTATCCTAATGGTTGGCCGATTGGAACGACATCATCAACATCTGCTTCAATATCAATAAGAACACCTTCTTCCGGTGCCTCCAACTCCTTTTCAATTTTATCTGAACTGATGGAAACAACAGACTCGCCCTTTTTTACTGAATCCCCTTTTTGTTTCAACCATTCGACAACCGTTCCTTCTTCCATGCCCATGCCCATTTTTGGCATGATGATTTCTACCGCCATTTTTTCCTCGCTCCTTTCGGATAAACTCAGAAGGGATACCAAGATCACTCAAGGAGTATCCCACTATACTATTGATTGCTGATTACTTACACGGCCGAGAAAACTTTATCGCCAACCATAACGCTGAATGCATCGATAATTTTCTCAGGTGTCGGCATATACAGCTTCTCAAGCGGCGGAGAAAACGGTACTGGTGCATGAGGAGCAGTCACACGCTTAATTGGCGCATCCAAATAATCAAAGGCTTTATCTCCGACAATCGCTGCAATATCAGTGGCCGCGCTGCAGCGAGGATAAGCTTCATCGACGATAATCAGTCGTCCTGTCTTTTTTACTGAATTGATAATCGTATCTTCATCAAGAGGTGACAAGGTTCTCGGGTCGATTACTTCCGCTTCAAAGCCTTTCTTTGCCAATTTATCGGCGGCTTTCAAAGCGGTATATACTTGTTTCCCAAGGCCGACAATTGTCAAGTCATTGCCTGCACGCTTGATTTCGGCCTTTCCAAACGGAATCGTATAGAATCCTTCACCGACCTCACCCTTCATTCCATAAAGGGTTTTATCTTCAAATACCACGACAGGATCGTCATCAAAGATTGCGCTGAGCAGCAGTCCTTTCATATCATATGGATTGCTTGGGATGACCACTTTGATTCCCGGAATATGTGTGAACAACGCATAGAGACTCTGCGAGTGCTGAGCCGCTGCGTTGAATCCGGCACCGTCAATTGTTCGGATGGTTAACGGAACTTTGGCTTTCCCACCGAACATATAATGAAATTTCGCGGCTTGATTCATGACTTCGTCTAAACAGCTGCCGATAAAATCATTAAACATCAATTCTGAGATCGGGCGCAATCCGGTTGCTGCCGCAGAAACAGCCGCGCCCATATATCCGGCTTCGGCAATCGGTGTATCAATCACTCGATCACGTCCGAATTCCTCAACGATTCCTTTTGTAACTCCAAAAACGCCGCCCCACGCACCTTGATCCTGCAAATGATCGACTTCCGCGCCGCCCGCGACATCTTCGCCGATTAAAATTACATCATCGTCTTTACGCATTGCAACTCGTATTGCATCATTAATTGCTTCTGAATAACTCATTTTAACTGCCATTGCGAGCACCTCCAGATTTATCCAAACGATTTAATAAGAGACATAGACATCGGTGGTGACTTCTTTATCATCAGGGAATGGACTTTCCTCACTGAATCGGACCGCCTCATCGATGGCTGCCTTTACCGAATCATCAATTTCCTTGATCTCTTCGGCCGATAAAATTTTGTTTTTCTTTAAATAGCCCTGGAATCTGAGAATGGCGTCTTCATCAGTAACAGCATTCTGTTGTTTTTCCTTGTCTTTATATGATTGCGTATCGCCTTCAAAGTGTCCGAAGTCACGATAAGTCATGCATTCAAGAATCGTCGGGCCTTCACCTTTGCGCGCGCGAGCAACAGCTTTTCCCGCAGCATCATAAACGGCAGTTAAATCCTTCCCGTCCACCGTCTCTCCTGCGATCTTATATACTTTAGCAAAATCTGAAATCCGATCAGCCGCCGCCGCATACTCAAAGGTTGAAGCTTCACCAAATCCGTTATTTTCGCAGACAAAAATAACGGGAAGTTTCCAGATGGCAGCCATATTCACTGCTTCATGAAACGTACCGTGGTTGCTTGCTCCATCGCCGAAGAAGCAGACGGCGACATTATTTGTTTTCTTAACTTTTGCCGTTAGTCCCGCACCGATTGCAAGCGGCAGTCCCGCGCCTACAATACCATTGGCGCCCAACATGCCTTTTGATACGTCCGCAATATGCATGGAGCCTCCCTTGCCTTTGCAGAGTCCCGTCGCACGTCCGTAGATCTCAGCCATCATACCGTTCAAATCACAGCCTTTTGCGATACAATGTCCATGTCCACGGTGTGTACTCGTGATACTGTCACTGTCAGTCAAGTGAGCGCACACTCCTACCGCGACCGCCTCTTCTCCCGCATATAAGTGAACAAAACCCGGTATCTCACCTTTTGCAAAGATTTCATGCACAGCAGTTTCAAACTGACGAATCTCTTGCATTTTCGTATAAATCCATTTTGCTTTCTCAACGGTCATGTCTTTAGCGGATGCTTGTGTTTCAGTTTGCATTCTGACTCCTCCCGTCATATAGCGCTTACAAAATAGAGCAGACAAATAAATGTAAGCGTTTTCTTACGAATTAATGATACACTTTTTGCACGCAATATGCAAAATATATAAATATTCATCTAAAAAAATGCTTATTTCATATTAATAATACGTCCGAAAATTTTCTCAAACACTCCGGGCATTAATTGATACAGCTTTGCACCCATCCCCATGTACCAAGGAAGATTAATTTCCCTCTTATTTCTTTCAATTGCTCGAATCACTTTTTCCGCTACAGTGCGGGCATCAAGCATAAAGCGTCCTGCCTTTTCCAAATAATGTCCTGAAGGATCGGCAAGCTTTAGAAATGGAGTACGAATCGGACCAGGATTCACAACAATTACGCGGATCCCTTTCTTCGCTACCTCCATCCTCAACCCATTCGAGAAACCGATTACCGCATGCTTTGTTGCACCATAGACGACTGACTTTGATGTCGTTATGATTCCTGCAAGCGACGCAATGTTAACGACACACCCATGTTTTTGTTGCATCATTGATGAAAGAACTGCCTGAGTGCAGTGAATAAGTCCTTGTACATTAACCGCAAACATTTGATCAATCATTCCGGAGTCCATTTCCGAAAATAATTCGAATTTTCCAACTCCCGCACAATTAATTAGTACGTCGATACGGTGGAAACGTGAAATAATTTTTTTTACGATCAAGTGAATCGAATCGATGTCGGTTAAGTCAAATAAATAATAATCAGCCAAGCCGCCTTCAATATTAATTTGTCTCTGTAATTCGGCTAGTTTCTCTACATTGCGGGCAAGAAGCACAACTTGAGCACCTTTTGAAGCAAACAAACGTGCAAGTTCACTTCCAACCCCGCTCGAGGCACCGGTAATTACAATTATTTTATTTTGAAACATAAATGATACTCCCTCAGTTTTAAATCTTCATTGTCTACACAAGACTATTATAATAACATTGCATTTAATAGAAAACATACTTTCTCTCCGTTTCAGATGCTAATCAATCGGATTTATTCACAATTATCTAAATAGAATAAAAAAAGAAAATCAACATGAAAAAACTCAATAAATGAAGAATATCGGGTATAAAGTCATGAAAAATAGTGACTAAATTGTTGAAATTGAAAAGGCTTACACAAATAAAAGAATATTTTTAATATTTAGTTGTAACTTTTACTGACATGATATGTTATAATTACTTCATCAAAAAAAAGGGGGCATTAACTTAATGAAACCAACAGATGCAATAACAGTAAGTCTGGATTCTTTATGGGTTATGGTTGCAGCAATTTTAGTTCTCCTTATGCAAGCCGGATTCGCATTTCTCGAAGCAGGTTCACTGCGCAGCAAAAATGCGGGCCACATTACAGGAAAGCAGATTATTACACTCGGCGTTTCCTCAATCGTTTTTTGGGCAGTTGGTTACGGGGTCGCTTTTGGCGATGGTAATGCATTTATTGGCGGTTCTAAATTTTTCCTGAGCGGCGTCCCAAGCGGTTATGATTCGATTTTCTTCCTTTTCCAACTGGCGTTTGCCGCTGTTTCGCTGGCAATTGCCTGGGGTGGTTTTGCCGAACGCGCCAAGCTGTCTGTGTATTTTATTTTCGGAACGATTTTCGTTGCGATCATTTATCCGGTCGTTGGTCACTGGGTATGGGGCGGCGGCTGGTTAAGCACGCTTGGCATGCAAGACTTTGCCGGATCGACAGTCGTTCACCTTCAGGGTGCGACAGCCGCATTAATCGGAACCCTTCTCCTCGGACCTAGAATTGGTAAGTTTGTCGATGGAAAAGCAAAAACAATTCCTGCTCACAGCATTCCATTTGTATATCTCGGTACATTTATTCTGTGGATCGGCTGGTTCGGATTCAACGCCGGCAGTACCGTATCAACCGGTGTTGCAACGAAAGGCTACGGACAGTTCTTCGGCTATGTTGCGCTGACCACCAATCTGGCGGCGGCAGCAGGTGCACTTGGAGCGTTGTTTGCAGCGATGATCCTCTCTAAAAAGGCTGATATTGGCGCAATGTGTAATGGCGTGCTGGCTGCTCTAGTTGCCATCACTGCATCCTGTGCATTTGTCGAACCTTGGGCAGCAATCGTTATTGGAGCTGTTGCCGGTGCGTTTACTTACTGGACTTCAATTTTCCTTGAAAGCAAAGGTCTTGACGATCCGATCTATGCATTTTCCGTACATGGCATCTCCGGTGTTATCGGTACTCTTTCAACCGGACTCTTCGCCGCTCCGAAGCTTGTTGCCCTTGCCGGCGTCGGCAAGGCGGGACTTTTCTACGGCGGTGGCCTGCATCAATTAGGTGTTCAGGCACTCGGCGTTATCGCTGCATTTGCTTTTGTTGCTATTGCTTCACTGATTGTGCTTTCGATCATGAAAGCAACGATGGGACTCCGTGTATCTGCTGAAGCCGAAAAGGCAGGACTTGATATCAGCGAACATGGTGCATACGGTTACGGTGAAACAGAAGCAAAATAATCTGCCTACTTAATGAAACATCGATGTACATGAAAAAATAAGGCTCCCTTTTCTGGGAGTCTTATTTTTTACTTTGGTCAGGCACACACATAGATCGAATGCTTAAATTACAATTATTCCCGAATGACAAATCCTTTTTTATCAATGCCGTGATTGATACTTTAATTCATAAGTCCACAAATCATGAGCGAGAAAAGTAATCGGGAAAATTGCTTTTGCTTCGTCAAGCAGTGCCGATTGCTTTTTTTTCTGATATCTTGAACTTAAATGAGTTAGAATCAACGCCTTCGCTTGTGCATGATCTGCTGTTGATGCGGCCTGCAAGGATGTAGAGTGGTGATAATCATGAGCAAGCTGATCACAATTACCGCTGAATGTCGCTTCATGAATAAGCAGATCTGCATTTTTAGCAAGATGCAAGGACATCTCACAGGGCCTCGTGTCGCCTAAGATCGTGATTGTTCGTCCCTTACGCCGCTTGCCGATAAAAGCGGCCGTATCCAAAACGCGTCCGTCCGGCAGCGTAACGCTTTCCTGCTCTTTTATTTTCTTGTAGATAGGGCCCGGACGTACACCGAAATTCAATAGCTTGTCCACAAGCAATTCTCCAGGCTGATCTTTTTCAGTGATCCGATAACCATAGGTTTTTATGCCATGATCCAATTCGCCTGCATCTACAATAAAATGATCATTCTCATACACAGTACGTTCTGAATCAATTTCATATACATTAACCGAGTAACAGAGATGTGTTCCGGAAACTCGAAGTGATGTTTCTATATAGTCCCTTAACCCTTTTGGACCAATGAGAGTTAACGGTGTAAGTGCCCCTTGAAAAGATCGGCTGCCAAGTATACCCGGCAAACCGAAAAGATGATCCCCATGTAAGTGTGTGATAAAAATTACAGATAACTTCGTCAATTTAACTGACGTATAAAGAATCTGTCGTTGAGTCCCCTCACCACAATCAAAAAGCCATAAATCGCCATCATATTCTGGAAAGTTCACGGCTAATGACGTAACATTTCGTTCCTTCGCCGGCATCCCCGCACCTGTTCCTAAAAATGTAAACCTCATTCTATCCAATCCACCCTTTATACCACTAACTACACATATTTTTAACCTTTTGTTTTACGATTTTTACATTCCAAATGAATCTCCCATTCGTTTCTTATCAAGCAAGCGCGTTGCCGGCAGCAAAGTTTCTTCTCCAAATTGGTCGTTGATTTGATCAACTAAATTGATCAGACGCTCAGACTGAGCATCCTTCTGGTACGAAAACAAATCGAGCTGTTTCGTCGAAGCGCTCACGGATTGAAAAGAGGCAAGCGTAATGCCAAGCAAGCGAACAGCATCTCCTTTCCAATTGGAACGAAAGACAGAAAATGCAAGATTCTCAATTTCTTCCAAGCTGCGCAACGGTTGTACCGTTGTTTTATGTCTTGTAACCGTAGTCCAATCATAATAACGGATCATCACAATAAGTTCGTAGCTGGCCACATGTTCTTTCTTTAACTGAAAAGCTAATTTAGCCGATAACTGATGCAGCGTATCTTGAATTATTTTCAGTGATCGTGTGTCCTGAGACAGAGTCACTGAATGTCCGATGTTTTTATAACGCTCCCAGGCACTTGGATCAACTGAACGATCGTCCTGTCCATTGGCTAATTCAAAAAGTCTGCGGCCATTTGCTCCAAAATGTCGTTCAACAAGAATCGGATCATGATTTGCAAGATCTCCGATTGTCACGATACCTTCCGAATTAAATTTCTGTTCTGTTTTCGGTCCAACACCATGCATTTTACCAATAGGCAACGACCATAGCAGATCCGCCAACTGTCGTTTTCGAATGACTGTCATACCCATTGGTTTTTTCATATTCGATGCCATTTTTGCGAGAAACTTATTAGGCGCGATACCAATACTGCACGGCAAATGAAGCTCACTGACGATCCTGTTTTGGATATTGCCTGCAAGCTTCAAAGGATGTATTTTATTCTGGGCACTCACGTCAAGATAACCTTCATCAATGGACGCTTTTTCGACCAATGGAGTATATTCTGTAAGCATTTCGAATAGTTGATCCGAAGTTCGGCGATACAGGGAAAAATCAGGATGACGCACAACGAGGTTCGGACACAGTTTTTTCGCCTCACGAACCGTCATTGTTGTCTGCACCCCTCTTTTTCTTGCCTCATAACTGCTCGTCACAATGATGCCATGCCGTTCCTCCGTCTTTCCAGCGATCGCGAGCGGCTGTTCTTTTAGTTCCGGATGATTGGCGATTTCAACTGAGGCGTAGAAGCTGTTCATATCAATATGAAAGATGATTCTTGCGCTTGTCATCACCATTCGCCGCCTTATTCGTACATCATTCTTTCTTAAGATTAATCTTTTTCAACCGCTTGATCAACTAAAGCAAGAACGAGTTCAGTTGTTTTTGCTAATTCCTTAATTGCAATTTTTTCTTTGACTGTATGAATGTTTTCATAACCGACACCTAAATTGACTGTTGGTATTCCTTTGCTGCAAAATACATTTGCGTCGCTCCCACCGCCGCTTTGGAACAAATGCGGTGTTCTGCCAACTGCTTCAATCGCCCTTGATGCAAGCCGCACCACAGCATCCTCACTGCCGAATTTGTATCCTGGATACATGAAATCAACATGAACCTCGGCTTTTCCTCCCATTTTCATGGCAGTATCCTCAAAGGCTCCATTCATTTTCATAATCTGCGTCTCCATTTTTTCTTTAACCAGTGAACGAGTTTCCGCAATCACTTTAACGTAATCACAGACAATGTTTGTCGCTTTACCACCTTCAAAGCTGCCAATGTTTGCGGTTGTATCATTATCGATTCGACCGAGTGGCATTTTTGCAATAGCTTTAGCTGCCAATGTAATTGCCGATACACCTTTTTCCGGTTCAATACCGGCATGTGCCGGTTTTCCGAATAGATCAACCGCGAGTTTTGCTTGATAGGGCGCTGCAACTACTACATCCCCGACAGGTCCGTCGCTATCGAGAACAAAACCATAATCAGCATGAACCAAAGACATGTCAAGCGCTTTTACTCCGAGCAAACCAGACTCCTCGCCAATAGTAATAATGAACTGAACCTCGGCATGTTGCTGCTGTTCTTCATTCATTGTTTGAATGGCCTCTAGTATTGCTGCTATGCCCGCTTTATCGTCAGATCCGAGAATCGTTGTTCCATCTGAAGTAATATAGCCATCTTTAATTACCGGCTCAACACCTTTTCCCGGAAGTACCGTATCCATATGCGTACCAAGAAAAATCACTGTTCCCTTTTTTGTTCCGCGAAGTGTGCAGACTAAAATGTTCGCACCATGACCGGTTTTTCTTTTTGCCTGATCCTCTTTAACCTCCAGCCCGAGTGCTTCACATTTTCGCTTGAGCAGTTCAAAAATCTTGCCTTCGTCGCCGGTTTCGGAATCAATACGAACCAGTTCACTAAAGGTGTTCACTAAACGTGCTTCATTGATCAAAAAAATCCCTCATTTCTTGAACCTTTCACTATATCATAACATATTGCTCCTATTGAAAAGTTTAACCAAGATCTACTATAATAGACAAGTATCAAGGAAGGAAGGGATTTTTGTACAATGTCAAAAAAGTTGTTTCGAATTGTTATTTATATATTGATTGCCACACTGTTGCTTTCAACCATATCTGCCTTTATTGTCTCTATTCTTAACGAGGCTCTCAATTAACCAGTGTTGATTCATTCATGTTTCTTTGCTGCAATGTTACGAAGAAGGTTGTTCCTTTTCCATATTCGCTCGTCACATGAATTTCTCCATGATGCAGATCGACGATTTTTTTAACAATCGATAAGCCAAGTCCGTTTCCGCCGCGCTTTGCCGTTCTGGAACGATCTGCCTTATAGAAGCGTTCAAACAAATGAACAAAGTCTTCTTTTTTAATCCCTATTCCTGTGTCTGACAACCGAAATTGTACTTCACTGTTTTTCTCCTTCAGTTCGACCGTTATTTCTCCATGATCCGGAGTGAACTTAATGCTGTTATGGATTAAATTCATCCACACTTGATTCATTAATTCATGATCGGCATAAACAGAGGCAGGCGCTAATTTAATCGTTAAAGTCAATTTTTTTGAACTCCATTGCGGTTCCAAAGTAAGCAGACATGAGCGGATTTGCCGGTCTGCCCGGTAGTGTTCAAGCTTCAACGGCTGCCGATCATTTTCCAATGCGGTTAATTTTAGCAGGCTGTCACTCAGTTTGGAAAGCCGATCCGCCTCTGTCTGAATAATATTCAAATAATGTTCGCGTTTTTCATCGGACAAGTGTTTGTCCTCAAGCGCGCGCGCGAATCCTTTGATTGAGGTAAGAGGCGACTGTATTTCATGGGACACATTAGAAATGAATTCCTGACGCACTTGCTCAAGCTGCCCCAGTTCTTTGGCCATATAGTCCACACTTTCCACGAGCTGGACGAAAGGATTAGCACGGTTTTTTCCATCTCCGGGAAGGGCAACATCAAGCTTTATTTCAAAATTTCCCTTCGCCATCTGTTTCAGTGCTTGAATAATTGTCTGAAAATAGGACAGGCGTTTCGGCGTTAAATGCCTGGTAATCAATGATATGACCAGGCCAAAGAAAAGCAGGCCGAGCAGTGCGCTCGCCAGATGCACAGCAAGCGGTGACAAATGAAGCGAAGCATAGTGCAGAATAAAACGAATCAAGAAATAGAAAACAGTCCATAATACCGTAAGTGAAGCGAGCATGCCGATAATCACTGTCAGCGATTTGATACAGTTTATCACTCGATTTTTCATAGGCACTCTACCAGTCGATATCCGATTCCCCGAACAGTTTTAATTTTAAATCCGCATTGCTGTTCATCAAAGCGCTCGCGCAACCTCTTGATATGCACATCAATCGTGCGCTCGTCTCCCCCATAGTCATAACCCCAAATGTTTTCGATTAAGTCATCTCGAGTAAATGTGCGCCCAGGTGTTCCTGCGAGCATAAAGAGCAGTTCAAACTCTTTCATCGGAATCATAATATGCGCACTTCCCTGTGAAATCGTATAGGATTTTTGATCTAAGATCAGTCTGCCGATCCGCACTTGCTGCGAAACAGCAACTTGATAGCGCTTAATCAAAGCCTTCACACGCATGACAAGCTCAATAGGTTCAAAAGGTTTAACCAGATAATCATCCGCCCCCAGTTCAAAGCCCTTAACCTTCTGCATCGTTTCTCCTTTCGCCGTCAGCATTAAAATCGGAATCTGCTGTGTGCGGCGCACTTCACGGCAGAAGGTCCATCCGTCCATCTCAGGCATCATAATATCTAAAATAATAAGTACAATCGATTCTTGATCAAGTATTGTTAATGCCTGCTTCCCGTTTTCTGCTTCAATGCAGGGCAAGTTTTCATTTTCTAGAAACACAGTCACTAACTCGCGAATATGCGGATCATCGTCAATAACGAGTATTTTGTTCACGGTTTCTTCAGCTCCTTTTCACACAACCTTGTTATGTACAGTGTGCATGCAAACTGTGAACGGAAAATGAATCAATGAGCGCTGATAAAGATTATAACGCATAGTAATTCCAAATGCATCTCAGAAATCGTGTACTTCCCTATTTATCTATTTTACTTATCTGGACGGCTGAACTTCTTAAACAGAGAGACAGCAAACCATGTCCGAAGCATTTTACGCTCATCACCAAGTCTGATTTCCATAATGACAATACTGAACAAAACAAGTACGGCTCCGATTGACGCCTGAGCAGATAACCGTTCTCCGACAAACAGGTAGGCAAACAGCGCTGCAAATACAGGCTCTAATGAAAAAATAAGTCCTGCGTGGAGATCCGAAGTATATTTTTGTGCAATGTTTTGCAGCAAATAACCGACTGCGCTGCATAAAATTGCCAACCCAAGAACGGAAGTCCATGCCATTAAGGTTACAGGCAATTGAAACGGCTCAAGGATCAGGGCAAGCAGCAAGGACAGAGCACCGGTGAACCCCATCTGCCAGATACTGAACGCAAGCGCAGGTACCTGCTTACTGACATGGCCGGCAAAAATAATATAACCTGCGTTGAATAATGCACCAATAATACAGAACAGATCACCACTGCTGAGCATGAGTGAAGAGGTACCGGTTAAAAGAAAAATGCCAATTAATGAGACACCTGCTCCGGTCATCATGCGTCTTGACGGCAGACGTCGCGTGATCAGCAAATGAAGAAGCGGGACAAAGATAACTGTAAGGCTATTCAGAAATCCCACCTTTGATGCGGATGTCGTCAGCATGCCAAACATGAGAAATGCAAAAACACCGAGAAGCATCAGACTTTGCAGCAGGCTGTAGACCAGTGTTCTGAAATCCGTATGAAGAAGGGCACGGTGGAAAAATAAGGCCATGATGATAAAAGCAATTAAAAATCGCAAAGCAATAAAAGTAAAGATCCCTAAATCATCCAGTCCAGTTTTCATAAACAAGTAAGAGGTACCCCAAAGAACAGTGACCATGACAAGCACCCAGTCTGCTTTTTTTTGATTCATGCTGCAAACCCCCGATTCGATTATTTTCTTCATCAGTATAATTGATACATTGTCATTAATAAAATGAATGTTTATAATATTAAGTATTAATCTATTTCATAGATAAACGAGGATAATCATGAGTTTAATTAAGTATCAAATTCTGACTAAAGTTATCGAATTCAACAGTTTCACAAGGGCAGCCGATCATCTCGGACTTACGCAATCTGCGGTCAGTCATGCCATCACAAATTTGGAGCAGGAATTTGGATTTCAATTGATTAACAGAAATCGCGTTGGACTCTCCCTGACACATGAAGGTGACTTGCTCCTCCCGTCCATAAACGCAGTGCTGCAAATGGATGAGACCCTGCATCAGGAAGCCTCGGCAATTCTTGGGGTGAAAAAAGGGACCGTGTCCGTCGGTGTATTTACAAGCGTCTGCAGACATCTCTTGCCGCAAATTGTTGAGAGGATGGATAAGCTGTACCCTTTAGTAAAAATCCGCCTTTTCGATGGAAATTATGAAGAAATTGAGCAGGCATTGATTCGCGGAGAACTGGACTGCGGATTTGTGACGAAAACGGAGATCAAGTCTGTCTGCGTCACTCCATTAAAGAAAGATCGCATGCTTTGCATTGTTTCACCGAAAAGTCCGCTCTACAACCAAAAGAAAGTAGCCTTTAAACAGATTGAAGACGAGCCCTTTATCATGCCGGCGTTCGGAGGATTTCACGAAATTAAACGTCTGTTATCCGAACACCAATGCACGCCCGCTATTCGTTTTGAGCTCATGGAAGAAAATGCGATACTTGCGATGGTCGCTCATCATCTCGGCATCAGCATTCTTCCGGAACTTGTTCTTCCCGAAAACATTAAGCCGCTTCGAGCAATTCCGTTTACTGTTGATCGTTTTCGAACGATCGGGCTTGCCTCACGAATACCTGCTTCACCTGCTGCCCAATGTTTCGCGGATATTGTTCGTGAATTGATTCACGACGATGAATCTGCAAGCGGGTAATCCAGAAATGTCACATGAAAACCAATCTTTATTGACAGATACTTTTTAAAGCACATGGAATTTACTCCGGTTCATTCCTATTCAATTAATAAAAAGCTCATTTGCTGCCTATTTGATGATTTGGAGGGTGAAAGCAAGTTCACATTCCGTTTCACCAAACAGTTGAACCAATAATCGTGCAGCATTCAACTAATAGAAACAACAGAGGATTGGAGCACTGGCTATGACCGATTTACGTAAGCTGCGCCAAAATATTGATAAGATTGACGAACAGTTAAGCGGTCTCATTAATCAACGTATGATGATTGCGCGAGCTGTCGCTCAATACAAAAAAGATCATAATTGCCGCGTACTTGATACGGAACGCGAAAATGAAATTATTCAAAAAGCATGTGAACGAAGTGCCAGTGAGGCATTAAAGCCTTATCAGGAAATCTTTTTCAGACAATTGATGGCTCTGAGCCGAGACTATCAAAGGGAAATCATTAAGAATGAAAACGATAAATAAACAAAACGGGCAAAATCCTCCTGTCTTTGTTCCGGAACAAAGACAGAAGGATTTTTAATACGTAACTGTTTAATTCTCAATATATGGGCGTATTCTCCGGGTTGATCGTTTCCAACAATTCCTTCACACGCGCAAGAAAACGACCGGTAATCAGTCCATCCAGTACGCGATGATCAATAGAAATACATAGGTTGACCATATCCCTGATCGCGATCATGTTATTGATAACGATCGGTCTTTTGACAATCGACTCAATCGAAAGAATCGCTGCCTGCGGATAATTAATGATCGGCTGTGATTGAATCGAACCGAATGACCCCGTATTATTGACCGTAAAGGTTCCTCCCTGCATATCGTCCGGAAATAATCGATTTTCACGAACATTAGCCGCGAGTTCATCTACCGCAAATGCAAGTCCTTTAATGCTTTTTTCATCCGCATGCTTAATCACTGGTACATAGAGTGCCTCATCTGCTGCAACAGCAAGTGAAATGTTAATAACCTTCTTCTCAATAATCTTGTCACCAGCCCAAGTGCTGTTTATACGCGGAAATTCTTTCAGTGCAGTAACAATTGCTTTAATAAAAAAGGGCAGATAGGTCAATTTATGGCCCTCTTTTTTAAAAAAAGCGCCTTTGATCTGATTACGATAGTTCACCAAATTCGTGACATCCACTTCGATCATTGTCCACGCATGCGGTATTTCATGCTTACTGCGAAGCATATTCGACGCAATGGCTCGGCGAACACCTGTCAGCGCCACGACTCGATCTCCCGCTTCATTAACAGAGGTTCGCGGAGCATGGACCGCCGGCTTTACCACTTCTTTGGCAACAGCCTCAGAAAAGCATCCGGCTGCTGAAGGCTGCGAAGCAGCTGCGACAGCTGCAGGCTCTGTTATGGTACGTTCTTCAGCTGCGGACGCAATATATTTTTCAACATCCTTACGTGTAATTCGGCCGCTTCTGCCCGTTCCGGCTATCTGATCCAAGTCCAGTTCATGTTCCTGAGCCAGTTTCAAAACAGCGGGTGAATAACGTCTCTTCATTGATGTATCCTTTTGTTCTTCTTTTTGAGTGGTTTTTCCTGCCGCACTCTTTACCGGCTTTTCAGCAGTTGGTTCCGCCCCCTCGACTTCAATGGTACAAATCGGTTCACCAACGGGCAATGTATCTCCTTCATCTACAAGAAGTTCAGTTATTTTCCCGGAAAAACTCGACGGAATTTCCGCATTGACTTTATCTGTCGTTACTTCGGCAATCGGATCATATTTTTTAACCGTATCTCCGACGGAAATCAGCCATTGACTGATCGTTCCTTCTGTCACACTTTCACCTAATTGCGGCATTGTCATTTGTTTGACACTCATTCAACTGCCCCCGTCCTGTTAAAATTCAGCTAAATTCCGGATTTCCTTTTCTACTTGTTCCGGTTTCACCATAAATGCGTGTTCTAAAGGTCCGGCATAAGGCATGGCCGGCGCATCCGGGGCAGCGAGCCGTCTGATCGGCGCATCTAAGTCAAACAAGCAGTTTTCGGCGATAATTGCCGCTGCCTCGCTGATCACGCTGCCTTCCTTTGTGTCTTCAGTTAGAAGCAATACTTTACCGGTTTTTCGTGCAGCCTCAATGATTGCTTCCTTATCCAAAGGATATACCGTACGAAGATCAAGGATATGTGTTGAGATCCCCTCGGCGGCAAGCTTATCAGCAGCCTGCATGGCATAATGCACCATTAGCCCATAGGTGATCACGGTAACGTCAGTACCGACGCGTTTAACATCCGCCGTGCCAAGTGGAATTGTATAGTCATCCACCGGAACCTCGCCTTTAATCAAACGGTAGGCACGTTTATGTTCAAAGAAAATAACAGGGTCATTATCCCTAATTGATGCTTTAAGCAGCCCTTTTACATCATATGGAGTCGATGGAATGACAATTTTCAGTCCAGGCACATTGGCAAAGATTGCTTCCATTGATTGTGAATGATAGAGACCGCCATGTACGCCACCGCCAAATGGAGCACGAATGGTCATAGGAACAGACCATTCATTGTTCGAACGATAGCGTGTTTTCGCCGCTTCAGAAATGATTTGATTGGCTGCCGGAAGCATGAAATCGGAAA
Organism: Sporolactobacillus shoreicorticis; assembly: GCF_024125445.1. Classification (GTDB taxonomy): domain Bacteria; phylum Bacillota; class Bacilli; order Bacillales; family Sporolactobacillaceae; genus Sporolactobacillus; species Sporolactobacillus shoreicorticis. The sequence continues at coordinate 53,663 of NZ_JAMXWM010000016.1, forward strand.
ACTGCATTTCCGCAACGGGACGCATGCCATACATAGCCGCACCAATTCCAACTCCGGCAATTGCTGATTCGGCAAGTGGCGTATCGATAACGCGATTTTCTCCATATTTATCGTATAGTCCCTTCGTTGCTTGGAATACACCTCCACGTTTACCGACGTCTTCACCCATCACAAACACATTTTCATCTCGACTCATTTCTTCATCCAATGCCTGAGTCACGGCTTCAATATACGAAAGTACAGGCAATTGCACTCTCCCCCCTCAGTTCTTTTCCTCATAGACGTAACGTAAAACAGAGTCAGGATCAGCGAACGGTGCATTTTCTGCATAATCGGTCGCTTCGTCAATTTCGTTGCGAATCTGATCTTCCATTTCTTTTTCTCGTACTTCAGTAAGGACGCCGACGGATCGCAAATAAGCGGCAAAGGTAAGGACACCATCGTGTTTCTTTGCTTCATTGACCTCCTCCTTTGTCCGGTAGGTCATATCATTATCATCACTGGTATGCGGCATTAAGCGGTAGCAATTTGCTTCCAGCAAAGTCGGCCCTTCTCCGCGGTGAGCCCGATCAGCGGCTTCTTTGACCGCTGCGTATGCTGCAAGCGGATCATTGCCGTCAAATGATTTCCCGAACATACCGTACCCGATTGCTCGATCCGAGACATGGGCGCAAGCTAATTGATGCTTCAGTCCCACTGAAATCGCGTATTGATTATTTTCACACATGAAGATGACCGGCAGCTTATGGACGGCCGCAAAGTTGGCTGCTTCATGAAAATCGCCTTGGTTTGATGATCCTTCACCAAAATCCACAAAGCTGACAAGATCGTCTCCTTTGATTTTGGCAGCAAGTGCAATACCGACTGCGTGCGGATTCTGAGTTGTCACCGGTGACGAATGACTGAGCATCCGCAATTTGCGATAGCTGAAGTGCCCAGGCATTTGGCGTCCTGCAGAACTTGGATCTTCTGCCTTAGCAAAGTTATTGAGCATCATTTCTTTGATCGTCATGCCCCAAGCAAAAACAAAACCAAAATCACGATAATACGGTGCAACGTAATCCTTCTCGCGGTTCAGGCCAAACGCTGCACCGACCTGGGCCGATTCCTGTCCTTGGCAGGACACGACGAATGGAATTTTTCCGGCTCGATTAAGCAGCCAAAGCCGCTCGTCCACTCTTCTGGCCTTCAGCATGTTCTCATACATTGACAAAACAACTTCATCGGACAGTCCTAAATTTTGATGCCGGTTTTTCACGAGCGTCTCTCCGCTTCTTGCTTTAATCATATATGAATCGCCCTCCCGTCTGCCGCTAGTGCGGCTTCTCCGATCACTTCAGATAATGTTGGATGTGGATGAATCGCTTCAGATAATTCCCATGGCGTCGCATCAAGTAATTTTGCCACCGCGGCTTCACCAATCAAGTCTGTCGCATGCGGTCCGTAAATATGAATTCCTAAAAGATCATTGGTCGTTTTATCCGCTACAATTTTTGCAAAGCCTTCAGAATCACCGTAAACAAGTGCCTTTCCAATCGCTCCAAACGGTACTTTTCCAACCTTGACAACGTGTTGCTCCTTCGCTTGTGCTTCTGTCAATCCGATTGAAGCGATCTCCGGGTGTGTGTAGATACAGCGAGGTACAACAAGTTCCGAATGAAGCGGTTCAACCGGAAGTCCTGCCAAATGCTCAACTGCCTTTATCCCTTCATGTGAAGCAACGTGCGCAAGCTGCAGTCCGCCGATCACATCACCGATGGCGTAAATATGCGATTCCTTCGTCTGACCGAAGGCGTTTGTTTTAATATAACCATGATCTGTCTCAATTGATGTATTCGCCAGACCAATATCCTCAGTGTTTGGTATTCTGCCTACAGACACGAGCATTTTCTCAGCTGTAAAGGTTTCAAGCTGACCGCCGATTTCTGCGCTGATTGTGACTTCTTCATCCGTTTTCTTCAACGATTCAGCAAGTACCTTTGCTGAGGTCACAATTTTGATTCCTCGCTTCTTCAGGCTTCTTGCAAGTGTGATTGAAAGTGTTTTGTCTTCTGTGGGAATGATTCGATTGCTGTATTCAACGATCGTCACCTGTGCGCCAAAGTCCGCCAGCATCGACGCCCATTCAACACCGATGACTCCGCCGCCGACGATTAAAATTGATGCCGGACATTCCTGCATTTGCAGAGCTTCATCCGATGTCATGACTTGCTTTCCGTCAAGGTCCAGTCCTTTTAACGATCGCGGCCTCGATCCGGTTGCCAGAATAACATTTTTTGAGATCAGAATTTCATTTTCTCTTCCATCGGCAAATTCAACAGATATTGCTCCGGGAAGTGGTGAAAAAATCGACGGTCCGAGCATTCGCCCCAAACCGTTATAGACATCAATCTTTCCCTTTTTCATCAATTGCTGAATGCCATGATGCAGCTTTTCCACAATCGCTTGCTTTCGTTCTTGAATTTTTTCGAAGCGGAGTGCAACTTCGGAAACGTCAATGCCAAATGAACTGCTTTTCTTGATTTCATCGTATACCTCAGCGCTTCTGAGCAACGCCTTCGTCGGGATGCATCCTTTATGGAGACAGGTACCGCCAAGTGCGTCTTTTTCAACGATGGCGGTTTTTAATCCAAGCTGACTAGCACGAATCGCCGCAACATAGCCGCCGGTTCCACCACCTAATAGGACCAGGTCATAATTTTTGGCCATAAAAAAGTCACTCCTTATTCTTGCATGACTTACATACGTTTTGGTTTTAAAAAGGTTTCATTCGTCCTGATTTTATAAAAACAGTGACTGAAACCATGCATGTACTTTCTTCTTAATGTTATTTTACTCTCGTTTTAAGACAGGTACAAATAATAAAGCAATAGCCAACTTAAAAAACACTCTATAAAACGGCAATGTGCACATTGCCGTTTCTCAAGTATATTGTTTACTAACCTTTTTAATTAATTCCCGCTGTTTGATGCTGCTGCGGCACTCGTGGATGCGGCAATGGCCGCGGCTGTTGCTGCCTGCTGGGCACGAATCACCATTTCCGTCATGACAAGAAGACTTGGATCAATTAATCTTTGTTTGTTCTCGCCGTTTAGCACTTCATTGATGTATAGACTGGCCGCCGTTTGAAAGTAAAGATCTTTGCCGATAAATAAACTGATCTTCTTACTTCTCATCTGTTGATAGAACTCAATCACCGCGCCAGCTGTTTCATATTCGTTTGCAAGTAAAGCAAGCACGCCGTAAATTGGATAGCAGCTCGACCTAAGACGTATTTTTTGATCTTCCAGAGCCTCTTTGATTCGCGCGGTCTTTTGAGCAAGTTTTGAGCCGGTGCTCTCAGAAATATACGCCAGCAGACAGGCGAGCGTCTGAAGATCATCGCATTTTCTAAACCCATTTTTATTTAAGTACGTATAGATATGCTCTTCTTTTTCAAGGAGTTCAGCCACATCTTCTTCAAGCTGAACGAGCAGAACAATAAGTGATACGTCGCTTTTATTTGTTAAAATCGGATGTTCCTTTTTTAATAACCGGTATAGAGAAAATGCCTTTTCCGAAATTTGAAATGCCTTGGGGTGATTCATTCCGGAAAGTATGGCTGCTGCAATATAAGTCTGCTGCTGCCGTGCAAACCCCGCTTTAATGAGATAGCCGTAAATCACGCGAACAGAATTGGGTTCTGCATGTTTCTGAATGAGGATGGCGTTAATACAGAAGCGAATTTCACGGCTGAGCACAGTAAACCACCCGGTCGCGCCTTTCATCTGTTCGTCAATTCTGCGAAATTCGGCCTCATCAAACCGATCACCTGAAGCTGTATAAGTCGCCGCAAGAATGAGCCGTGTACTCGCGGATGTCATCTTTAACCGTTTCGTGAGTAAATCCATATTTTCTTCAAGCAGGCTCAATTGATCATCAAGTGCTGTATTCATCCCGTCACACTCCTTAGTGCGTTCTCCATATTTTAATCGTATCATATATTTTCACAAGGAGCATTAAGGGCCTTTTTCGAGAACCGACTCTATTCTTATGTAATCCGATCCCCTTGAACAGAAAGAAAAGAGCACAGAAAAAGAAAAGCAAACGCATTGTGATCAAACAGCTGCTATAACTCTATCCCCAAAAATACAACAAAACAAACATAGTGATGGCCTTTACTTTGACTCGGTTTCATAAACGGGCAACACCTTTCAATAATTCTTCTTTTTTACAATGGAAAGTGAAAAACAGAAAGAAATAGTAACAACAAACAACGTCCCAATGCTAAGACTGGACAGTGGATGCGCAGTCAAGAACTGAATCTTCTCCAAATTAAAGTCTGATTGTATAAGAAATCCGAGACTGCTTGGTAGGGCAAAAAAGACAGCAATCCCTATCAGTGAAGCGACACGATAACCGAATTGATACATAAATGGGTAAAAAAATGAGGCAAGCATAAAAGTAACACATAACGACACAAAGGCAATAGGTGCGCTTAATAGGTTAACCGTCCCGATCAAGTGAAACATCCCCGAAACCCATGTAAAAAGCACGCTCAAAAGATAAGCGATCCCCCACCATACGGCGATCATCAGAAATTTCGCAGCAATGATGTTCCTGCGCGATGCCGGCATACTGAGCAGCAGTCGCTGTTCGGTATCCGCTCCCTCGTTTGTATTGAAATTGGAGAGCATCGCCATAAAGTAAGCAATAAATCCAATCCCTAAGCAATAGATATAGCCGCCAAGCTGCGGCACGTCCTTCCCCAAGGTCAGAAAATAAAGAATCAAAAATAAGGGTGCGATGAAAGCAGTTTTCCTCTGGGTCAGAATATCTTTTCTTATTAATTGATACATCGGTTCACACTCCCTTTGTAAAAGTAATTAAAGATCTCTTTCCTCAAACAGGCGCACTGATCGATAGTAGGAAAGCAACAAAACGACGACCGCCGCGAATACACTGATTAAAACAAGCAGGCCCGACAATTGATGATCATTGAGATTGATCCATGGTAGTAGGGCGATACATGCTGGCCAAATGACTTGCGCTGCCACTTGTGCGATTTTAATCCCCCAACGGTAATAGGAAAAATAATAAAGAGACAGGAAAATGTACATCGTGCTCATTCCGATTAGAAATGCGGACAAATAAAGAAACACATCGCCGATCACCGCGCCGCCTGAGAAACAAATAAAGAGAATACGAAATCCGAAAAACGCCACAAACACAGCCGTAAACCATACCGAAATCATCAAGTACTTCGCTGTAACAAGCGTGCGTCTTTTGAGCGGCAGACTGATCAAAAGCGCATTTTGTTCATCACTGATTTGCTTTCCAAAATTCGTGTTTACAGCAAATACGCAGGCTACTAAAACAGAAAAAATACTGAGCTTAAAAACGGCATCCACGAAATAGGACTGGGCGCTTATTATGATCAAAATAGCCAGCATAACTAGATAGGTTCGATTTCCCTGAATCACCACGTCTTTTATCATTAAAGATCGCATCATTTAATCTCCCCCTCCAGATTAGTAAGCTGTCTCTGTCTTCTTTGATTTCACAAGATAATACATAATTTCCTCCAAATTCGGCCGTTCAATATGAAATGCTATTTTTTTGTCCAGTTTCTCGGTTTGGTCCGTAAACATAAATGCTTCAAAACCCAGCGATGTTTCCTTATAGACAATCGGATCAGCCTGCTTAATTGTTGTAATTAAACTTCTCGATCCCTTAACGATTCTGAACGTCTCGGAGAGCTCTTCTCTTTCCTTGCTGAACAGAATTTTTCCATCGAGTAAAAATGTAATGTAGTCCGCGATTTTCTCTAAATCAGTTGTAATATGCGTTGAGAAGAAGATCGCTTTGTTCTCATCCTGAATCACATCAAACAACACATCGAGCAACTCTCTTCTGAAGACAGGATCGAGTCCGGAGGTAGGCTCATCCATAATGATCAGTTCCGCGTGATGAGACAGTGCGACAGCAAGCGCAAATTTCATTTTTGTTCCCTTCGACAGGGTCTTCATTTTTTTATTCAGCGGCACTTGAAACTCTTTAACGTAGCGGTAAAAGAGCGTATCATCCCAGCGCTCATAAAAGGGAGCGATGACTTGTTTATTTTTCTCAGCAGTCAGTTCCTGAAAGAAGACATCTTGATCATAGACGAAGCCGATCTTTTGTTTTAACACCGTGTTGTCACCCGTATATTTTTGACCAAATAACCACACCTCACCGCTGTCAGGATGAATTAAATCCATCAGACAGCGAATCGTTGTGCTTTTGCCCGCACCGTTAGGACCGATAAAGCCCATGATAAACCCTCTTTTTAATGAAAAACTGATATCTTTCAACGCAAAACCTTTAAATGCTTTATTGACATGCCGCAATTCTAAAATCGTTTCCATGATCAGTTCCCCCTCGTATAAATCTTTTTTACTAAGTGAATGATTTGTTCAAGTGTCATATCGTACTGCTTGCCCTCCTCAATGATTTCGATCAACTTCGCTTGAATCTCTTTAATGTGCTGGTTCTTTAATTGCGTTTGGTCACGTGCCGAGACAAAGGAACCTTTACCCGGAACCGTATCAATAAACCCTTCATTCTCGAGCTCTTCATACGCCCTTTTCGTTGTAATGACACTGATTTTCAATTCTTTGGCCAATCCGCGGATCGACGGCAGCTTTTTTCCCTGCGGCAGTGCGCCGCTGAGAATCTGCGTGGCCATCTGCATTTTAATCTGCTGATAGATCGGTTGATCGGCCGTATTGAGTAAAATAATATCCATAAGCAGCACCCAAATCGTTTATACTGTATATATCCATTATACACAGTTGTGCGAATCTGGCAACTTTTGAAATGTAATTTCCTGATTTTGAATGAACGAAGCAGATGGATTCCATGCTATTATAGAAATAAAAATGATTTTCGGAGTGAATAAAGTGGAACAACTGAACTGGATTTTAAAAATCACGTGGCTGGACGGGCTCATTTCTATAGGAATTTTCGCTGTTTTTTTCTTGGTACGGGAGCTTTTTTCCAAATATTTTCTTAAACTCGTTTCCCGGCTTTCAAAGTTGAGCAAAACGCCGGTTGATGACGCATTGATCGGCGCCTTCCGAAAACCGGTCGCTTTTATCCTTCTCTTTGCAGGTATTTATTTGGCGCTTATGTATCTGCCGATGCCGCATCAGTGGAAATCCATTGCTACACTGCTTTTTAAATCATCTGCAATCTTCTCAATCGGTTGGGGCTTTTATATTTTTTCAGATGCAATTGGTATCTTCTTCCATCACATGGGTAATCGATACGATCTTCAGTTCAATACCATCGTCATACCATTTCTTGCAAAGATCATGAAATTCATTGTCGTTGTTTTCACAATTGTGATGATTCTTGATCAATGGAATTATCATGTGACCGGCCTCATCACCGGTCTTGGAATCGGCGGTCTCGCCATCGCGATGGCGGCCAAAGATACATTGAGCAATTTATTCGGAGGGTTTGTCATCATCACCGATGCTCCGTTCACGATCGGTGATTTAATCCACACAGGCTCAATCGAAGGATTTGTTGAGGATATTAATTTCAGATCGACCCGCATTCGAACCTTGGATCAGGCAATTGTCACGGTTCCAAATTCAACACTGGCCAATTCGCCGATTACCAATTTATCTAAAATGGACAAACGGCGCATATCATTCAATTTACCACTTGACCTTGAAACGACGAACGAACAGATGAAACGCTGCCTTGGACAAATCAGACAAATGCTGATGCATGATCCTGAGGTTTATGAAGAACGAAAGTTTATTTATCTTGATAAAATTACGTCAAGCAGCATGAATCTTCTGGTCGACTTTTACATTAAATCAATTGATGTTGGGGAATGGCTGAAGGAAAAAGAAAAGTATACTTATGCAGTATTAGAAATTCTGCAAAATGAAGGGGTAGAACTGGCAACTTCGCGTTCCTTAATGGTCATCCCTCCGCAACATAGTAATCAGGATCCTGCAGGCTCCAGCGATGAAAACAATCAATCGGATCTCGAGCAAAAATCGCGTTTGCGAGAATAATTAAGCTCAATCGATGTTTATTTTTTATCACATAATTCAATCGGACATCTTTTTTCTTTGAATAATCGGCGGTTTCGGTGTAATACGGTTCGATTTACCGGATATAACTGCAATACCGGCAATGACAAGAAAAATGCCGGCGGGAAGTCCTGCGCCGAAGAGAATAAGACTGTTTAAACTTCCTGCAATCAGAAAACATAGGCCTGGGATTGTCTCCCAGCCTTTTTTAATAAAAACAGATAATGCGACAGCTGAAATGGCGGAACATAATAAACCGGCAAAAAAGGCATGGACGCTGAATGTTTCCAGGCTGTAAAGAACACCTGCGGAAGTGATCCGATCCGTATTCAGACGCAAACCATTAATCATTCCACTGTCAAAATGCGCCGCGACATAGGAGCAAGCGCCAAAAATAAATTGAATCACAGTCAAAGCTATTCCTATTATACCGGCTGCACAAACGGAAATACGCCTAAACATTGTCCTCGCTCCTTGTATATCCGATTCAATTTCCTAGATTCAATAGTATGCTTGGCCTACACAGTTGATGCACGCACTTTCTTTTTGCATGCAAAAAGAACAGGACGCCCTCGGTTAGGTCCTGCTCTTTTTGATCAACAATTTATTTTTCAACACCGGAAGATTTGCTTTAACTTAGCTTTAGCCATGCCGGTACAGTCCGAGATTTTCGCGGGCATTCTTTTGAGCAGTCAGAATACTGTCCATAATTTTCTGCTGCAGTAGTTGTGCTTCCTCGCCTTCCAGTACGAGCAGAACCTCTTTCTTTTGCACAGACGAGAGATAGGTGATGGTTTGCGGTAATTTCTCGATCGGAAAAGTTGAGCCGTCGTTCGAAAAGTATGCTTTGCAACGAGATTTTCTGATAAATTCAAAAAGCCTGATCGCACGTTTTAAGGTCATGCCGCCACCTGGAGTAAGCGGAACTTTAATTGAAACAATCTGTTTTGCCACGGTTGGAAGTCACCCCTTAATCCATTTCTCCAGACACTTCTGCTACATCCATTATTATATGTCAACTCCCTGCACTTTCGAAAGAATAAACACACTTGAGTTCGGAAAAGAAAAAGAGAACCGATCGTAACGGCTCTCCTACAGTGAATCATTCATGAAAATTCGCTGCTTCTTATTGAGCAGATGATCTTTCCTCCGCACCTTTTCCGTGCTGTAATTGGTACATATTAAAGTACAACCCACCTTTCTGAAGCAGCTCTTGATGTGTTCCGCGTTCTACGATCTCGCCTCTATGGAGCACCAGAATTTGATCAGCGTCTTGAATGGTTGATAGACGGTGGGCAATAGCGATCGTCGTTCTGCCCTTCCGCATTTTTGATAAAGCCGTTTGAATGGCTTCCTCCGTCTCCGTATCGACACTCGCTGTCGCTTCATCCAATACAAGTATTTTCGGATTTTGTGCCATTGTTCGAGCGAAGGACAACAGTTGCCGCTGACCACTAGAGAAGGTCGCTCCACGTTCCCCAACCGGTTCATGATAGCGCTTCGGTAATTTTTTAATGAAGCTATCCGCCTGAACAAACTCGGCTGCCTTTCTTACCTGTTCGTCTGTGAGCTCTTCGTGGCTGAGTCGAATATTATCAGCTACATCGCCAACAAACATAAAGGAGTCTTGCAGAACCAAACCGATACGTTTTCGCAGCTCGTCATCAGAAAATGCGGTGAGCGGTTGTCCGTCAATGAAGATACCGCCTTGTTTGATCGGATAGAAACGCATGAGCAGATTAATGATCGAACTCTTTCCGCTTCCCGTATGGCCGACCAGTGCAACGGTTTCCCCCGGATTTGCTGTAAAAGATATATTCTTCAGAACCATATTCTTGCCATCGTAGGCGAATGTGACATGACGGAATTCCACTCGTCCTTCCCGCACTGCCGGATGCTTATTTTCCTGCTGAACAGGCGCCAGACGCTGATCATCAAGCAAACCGAAAACCCGTTCTGCGGAAACCATCGCCTGTTGAAAAATGGTCAGTTGCTGCATAATTTGGTTGATTGGATCAAAAAATCGATCAAGATAATTGATAAATGCATACAAAACACCGATTTTAACGACGTGATCGAATGACTGAATACCAAAAAAACTCAAGATCATCATTAAACCGATAAGATAAACTGAATAAACGGCCGATCGGAGCATAAGGCTGTTTAGGCTTACACTTTTTAGCATTGCTTTTTTATGATCGTTATTGATCTCTCCAAATTCGCGCCTTAACCGTTTCTGCTGCCTCATCGCCTGAATCATGGACATCCCCTGCAGTGATTCATTCAGTTTTGCGTTCAGCTGGCTGAGCTTCACGCGTGTGACTCTGTATATTTTCGAACTCAGCGTGCGGTACACCCACATCAGTGCCAGAAGAAAGGGCATGAGAATGAAGCAAATAAGCGCCAGACGAGCATCAAGGAAAAACATGCCTGCGAAAATACCGATCATCATAACCGTACTGTTGACAATTGTTGACAATACTGTGACATACAGATCCTTAATGGTTTCCGTATCATTTGTAATTCGAGACACAAGACTTCCGCCCGGTGTCTGGTCATAGAAACGCAGGCCCAGATGCTGCACTTTAGAAAATACCTCGACGCGCATGATTTGGATAATATTCAATGCGATCTTTTGAAACGAAATGACTTGGTAATAATTAAATAAAGCAGAAATCGTATACAAGCCGATGAATAAGAACCCAAGCAAAATCAGCGGCTGAACCGGAAATACGCGCGGCGTCAGATAGTTATCGATAAAAATTTTCATCACAATCGGTCCGAGAACATCCGCACCGGTAGCAATCAATAACACAATGAAGGCAATAATTACTTTTTTCTTAAAATAGCGAAGATAAGACAGCAGACGTCTCATGACATGATGTTCTGAGAGCTGCGCTGAATTCTGTTCCTCGTTCACGCCTTTGCGCCTCCTTCCGAAACAAGTGACTCAAGCTGTTGATGCGCGTACATCTCTGCGTACCAACCTTCCTTTTGAATAAGTTCTTCATGCGTCCCTCGCTCGATAATTTGGCCTTCACCAAGGACGATGATGAGATCAGCATGCTCAACTGCACTTAAACGATGTGCAGATATCAGCGTTGTTTTATTCCTCCGTTCATGTTTGAGTGCATGAAGTATGGAAACTTCAGTACGCGCATCAACTGCAGAAAGCGAATCATCGAAAATCAACAGTTCGGGATCGGCAAGCAGCGCGCGAGCAATTGAAATACGCTGTTTCTGCCCCCCTGACAACGTCACGCCTCGTTCACCGACAACTGTCGCATAGCCTTCTTTAAAATGGAGGATATCCTCATGAATGCTCGCCAGCTTGGCCACGCGTTCAATTTCTTCTTGTGACGCATCTGGTTTGGCAAACGCGATATTTTCCGCAATGGTCGCTGAAAACAAAATATGATCCTGCGGCACATAACCGATCGCGCTTCTCAGCGCGTCAAGCGTAACTGCCTGAATTGCTGTGCCGCCAATACTGATTTGACCATCCTGAATATCAAATTCACGAAGCAGCAAACGCAGCAATGTAGTTTTTCCGGCACCGGTTTTCCCCACAACACCTAATGTTTGACCCTGTTCAACCTTGAAATGGATATCATTCAGCGCATCCGAATCGCTTCCCGGATAGCGAAAACTCCGAATGGAAAAATCAACCGCTCCGCTCGGCACCTGATCGGATGCCCCTTCCTGATCGGTAATTTCCGGCTTTATTGCTAAAAGCCGTCGAATTCGATCGTAGGAAGCACTGCCCCGCTCAACAATATTAAAAAGAAAACCAAATGCAAGCATAGGCCACACCAGTTGGCCGAGATAGAGCGTAAAACTTGTTAATCCGCCAAGTGTTATTGACCCGCCGACCACATAGACCGATCCGAAAATGAGCGCGAGAAAATAACAAAAGGCAACGATGAACGTTATGGTTGGATCAAACAACGAATCGATTTTTGCGACCGCGATATTTTTATCGACCACATCTCGAGACGCTTTACGAAACATATCGATCTGCGCATCTTCTTCACCAAACGCTTTAATCACCCGAACACCCGATATGTTTTCCTGCACTTTATCGTTGAGATCGGAAAAAGCGGCTTGCGCCTTCCCGAAGCGTTTATGCAGCAGTGATCCGTAATACATGGTGAGTATGACCATAATCGGCATCGGCAGCAGCGTAATTAAGGTCAGTTTCCAACTGATAAACACGGACATGGTTACGATCACCATGCCGCCTAATGTGATCGAATCAAACAAAGTGAGAATGCCCTCACCCGCAGCGCCTTGAACTGCATTTATATCATTTGTCGCGTGCGCCATTAAGTCGCCGATTCGCCTTTTTTGAAAAAAATTAGGCGACAGCTTTGTGAAGTGTTTATAGAGATCATTTCTTAACTGATTGGCTAAAATAATCGATGAACCAAAGATTAATTGGCGCCAAACATAGCCTGTAAAATAATAAATAATGCCAATGATGATCAGGAATACAATCCATTTTCCTAAAATGAGCGGTGTTAAACTTCTTGTCCTGATATCGTCAACTAAAATGCCGACGACGTAAGGTGGAATCATCGATAAAAAGCTTGAAAAAACGAGGAAGATGACACCAAAAGAATATTTCAAGCGTTCTTGCTTGAAAAACCACCATAAATCAATAAAAATACGCACCGGACAACCCCCTTGTCAAACATCCCTCTCTATTAAGACACAAAAAAGCCGCAGGAGAATAGAATACCCTTCTCCTGCAGCTTCATAGACAAAAACCGTAAACTCAATCGGTTAATAAGTCAATGGTGCCTTGGAAAAGAGGCAAGTGTCACTAAATCAGCAACAAAATATACAAATGAAAACTTTGCTTCATTTACCATCTTCTGTGTGTTCTTCATGACGCTCACCTCCATTCCTATTAAAATCAATGTAGCAATTATATAATTATTTCCAAATGAAGTAAACCCTGCTCGTAAAGAAATTTCTGGAACAATACTGCGAAACAGTGATCATTGCTTGATGAATCAGTTACACACTCTTATGCATTAAAAAAAAATAAACCGCATACAAATCATTTATTTATGTAAAAAAGAGGGCGTCTCTGAGACGCCCTCTTTAATTTTACACGTTTTAATTGCTCAACTGTTTACATCTGATTTAATCATCTGTTCTATCTTTTAAGCTTGAACTTTCATTTCATTAGTTTATTGTAATTTCCTTATGATCATGCTTGCTGTTTTCTTTCTTCGGCAATGTGATCTCAAGAACTCCGTCCTTAAACGCAGCCTTAATTTCGTCTTCTTTAACGCCGTCAAACATGAAATGACGTGTATAAGAACCGGACGCACGCTCTTTTCGGATGAAGCTGCCATCCTTAGCTTTTTCAGTGGTTTGCTGATCACGCGTTGCCTCAACAGTCAGCACGCCGCGGTCAAAATCAAGATGAATATTCTCTTTGCTGAACCCCGGCAAATCCAGTTTCACACTGTATGCATCGTCACGTTCTTGTACATCTGCCGCGAATGTCTGCAATCCGCCGTTATGAAAGAAGTTGTGCCCCCATTCATCAAACCAGGAAGGCAGGAAATCAAAGAATCCGTCGCGGTCTTTTTTTGTTGGATAAAGATTTGCCATAATTAATTCCTCCTCATTTTTAATTTAAGGCTGTCCAAAAGTCGCATCTGCTTTTTCACGTTACGTTGACACTTGATGCCTCATAACCATGAAATTACATGACTGATCGCTCCTTTTAAACATGTTTGATTTTTAATTACGGGGTTTGAACTCATCTCTTCTAACCCTTACAACACTATTATAGCCATTTGGTCAGTAAAGGTCAAATTGTTTTTGATCTTTTTTGACCTTTTTTCCTGTGCCTGAAATTATGCGTGTATTCCGTTATAATAAGCTGTATTGGTAAAATTGTGTTTTATTTAAAGAAAGGAATTCTGTATATGTCAAAATCACTTGTTTTAGCCGAAAAACCAAGCGTTGCCCGTGAAATTGCGCGGGTTCTCGACTGCCGGAAGACGAACCGCAGCTTCATTGAAGGAGAGCGCTATATTGTTACCTGGGCACTCGGACACCTTATCGAATTAAAAATGCCTGAAGAGTACGATCATAAATACAAAACCTGGCGGCTTGAAGATCTGCCCATCATCCCAAAACAGATGGAAACGAAACCGATTAAACAAACGCGCGCACAATTTCAAGCAATTGCCAAGCTGGCCAAGCGATCCGATCTCAGTGAATTGATTATCGCAACTGATGCAGGGCGTGAGGGCGAACTCGTCGCACGTTGGATTCTTGAGAAAATCAATTGGCGCAAACCGGTCAAAAGATTATGGATTTCCTCGCAAACCGACAAAGCGATACGCAACGGTTTCAACCAACTGAAACCTTCGGAAGCTTATGACAACCTGTTTCAATCCGCCGTGTGCCGCTCAGAAGCAGACTGGCTGATCGGGCTCAACATTTCACGGGCGCTTACGACAAAATATAATGACTCGCTCTCTGCCGGGCGGGTTCAGACTCCAACGCTTGCCATGATTTTAGAACGCGAACAAACCATTCAATCGTTCCAGCCCAAGCCGTACTGGACGCTATCCATTGATCTCAATGGCGCCACCGCTTCTTGGAAACATGGGAACCAATCACACATCATAACGAAGGACCATGCTGTTGCTTTGAAGAATAAAGTATCCGGTCATGATGCCATTGTTCGCAGTCTTGACATTAAAGAAAAGCAAGAAAGACAGCCGCTTCCCTACGATTTAACCGAATTACAGCGTGATGCGAATCGAAAGCTGGGATTCTCAGCAAAAAAAACGTTGAACATTCTGCAGAATCTTTATGAGCGTTATAAAATCGTTACCTATCCGCGTACGGATTCGCGTTATCTCACTAAAGATATTGCTGCAACGATGCCTGAGAGGCTGCGTGCAATTTCTTCCGCCTATGGCGATGAAACACGTCCAATTTTACACAAGCAAAAGGGCAAAGTAAAAGCTGCATTTGTATACAACGATTCAAAGGTCAGCGACCATCATGCCCTGATTCCAACGGAAGAACCGGTCTCTATTCATGATTTGTCCGATGATGAGCATCATCTGTACGATTTAATCATCCAAAGATTCTTAACCCTTTTTTATCCTGAGTATAAATTTCAGAGCTTGCGCGCGGAATTAGAAGTCAATGGTGAAACGTTTATCTTGAAAGAAACAAGAGAAATTGATCCGGGTTTTAAACAATTGAACGGGTCATTCGGCAAACAAATGAATCGACAGCGGCTTAATGTGACAAAAGGGCAGGAACTGCCGATAAGCCGGGTTATGCTTGATGAGAAAATGACAGAGCCTCCTGCCCGTTTCTCAGAGGCTGACTTACTGACAAAAATGGAGACATTTGGTTTGGGAACACCGGCTACCCGAGCGGATATTATCGAAAAATTACTGCTCGCTGAATCTGTAGAGCGCGTGAATGGCCGTTTGCGTCCTACCGGAAAGGGCAAACAGCTGATTGAACTTGTAAACAAGGATCTGAAATCTCCGGAGCTTACATCAGACTGGGAACAGCAATTAGAAGATATTGAAAAAGGAAGCGGAAATGCGAATCAATTTATGACAAAAATTCGCCAGCGCACCTTAGAAATGGTGAGCGAAGTTAAAAACAGCCAGCAAGACTATAGAATTCATAATTTAACCGGTTCTAAATGTCCGGAGTGCGGCTCGTCGATGAAAGAGGTTCGTGACCGTGATGGCGGGCGAGTCCTCGTCTGCATTAACCGCGTCTGTGGATTTCGAAAGCGGAGAGATCCGAAGTTATCAAATAAGCGCTGTCCGACCTGCCATAAAAAGATGGAAATGCACAAAGGAAAAGCGGGATTGTACTTCCAGTGCCGTACATGCGGAATTATTGAAAAAGCAGATCAAATGAAGAAAAAAGCAGACAAAAGAGAAACTCGCCGCCTGCTTAATAAACTAAATAACAGCAATGAATCGGTCGGGAACAGTCTGGCCGACGCATTAAAAGCAGCACTGAAAGAAAAAAAAGAGTAAGAGAGAAGCCCATGAGCTTCTCTCTTACTCTTTTTTAATATTCATGTCATAACGCATGCATTTTCATGACACTTTTTTTGAGCTCAGGTACATAGCCTGCTACAATCTCGGCGAACGCTTTATATCCCTGAGCCGTCGGATGCAAGCCATCTTCATTAATCAGCTCACTTAAATCACCTTTTCGTTTAAAAGCGGAACGAACATCAATGAGCGTTGTTCCGCTTTTTTTGCAAAATTCTTTGAGTGCGCGGTTGTACATACCGTGCCAGTGCTCAATGCCTCCACACATACCGATCCAATGGCCGATCGAGTGGCTGTAATGAGTCATCAGCGACTGATAATACCTAGCCGGATCAAGCGGCAGCAGACTTAAGATCACAGGAAGGGCGCCTGCCGCTGAGATACGATCAATCATCAGCTTGATGTTCGACAAATAGCGATCAATCGGAACAATCGGTACATGTTCCGAATCCGGAAGCTTTGCCACCTGGTCCCAAGAAAAATTGCAATCATTTCCGCCCACATTGATGAGTACAAGATCCGGATGCTCCTCAAGTACATCATGATCAAGTCTTTGTACCATAAGATCTGAGTTATCGTTAAAAACACCCTTATTGATGACCTCGTCCTCTTCTCCAAGGAAACGTTGCAGCAATGCAGGATAGTTTTCGCGAATAATTTTAAATCTTCCGCGTACAAAAGTAATTCCTCGTGTCACACTATCTCCAAAACAGATCAATTTCATAACCGCTCACCTCTCAAAATAACCGGATGAACATTATTCTTTCATTCGGTCTGTTCCATTTGCACTTATACTAACAAATTGTCTCATTAATTTACAGTTTATTTCGAGAAATGTTTCACTTTTTTGAAAGAAAAAGACCGGCGGTTATTTTTCTTGAAGCTCGATGCTTTATTTTTTCGAAAATCTGATAAAACACTTCTGCAAAAATGAGTCCCATAGCAATAGCTCCGGACAAAACGAATACTTTTTCAGCAAAATAAATGGCAACATCATAATTGTTATCCACTGCACGACTCATTACCGAATAAGAAAGTCCCCCGGGAACAAGCGGAATAATTCCTGATACACTGTATAGAATGACAGGATTCTTGCATAATCGTGCAAAAATCTGACTCATGAGTGCGATAACAAGCGATGCAGCAAAAGTAGCAATAAAATCGTTACCGCTAAAGTGAAACAGAAAGAAATAGATCAGCCAAGCGATCATTCCAATCAGCCCACCGTGAATCAGCGGTTTAAATGGACTATTAAAAATAATCCCAAACGCGCATGTGGCAAGATAACTCGTGATTGATTGTATGGTAATAACAAGAAATAAGTGCATGAAATCACCTCAACCGAGCACAATTGCAGCTGTCACGCCAATGCCAATAGCAAAGGCCGTCAGACCCGCTTCCGCACTCTTCGATAATCCGGCAACTAGGTCGCCGGCCATGATATCCCTCACAGCATTTGTAATCGGTACTCCTGGAACGAGCGGCATCACGGCGCCAATAATAATTTTATTCATTTCGACACCAATACCCAGCTTCACACTGACTAATGCAACCATTCCAATGAAAATCGACGACATGAATTCAGAAAAAAATTTGACCTTTGCAAGCTTATGAAGATAAATCATTCCGGCCTGACCGGCACCGCCTGCGATAAATGCCGGAAGAAAATCTTGCCATTTCCCCAAGAACATGAGCAAAAAACAACTGCTGGCAATCGCGGCCGCAAGAATCTGCAAGCTGTTCGAATAGGCGACTGTAGAACGATCGATCTGTAGCAAATCGCGGTGCAGATCCTTCAGACTGACTTCGCCATGAGCAACCCTTCTTGATAAAGTGTTTACCTGCGTGACCTTGCGCAGATTGGTTCCTCGATTCCTGATTCGCACAAGCTGCGTCACATCATGATCTTCGATGGAAAAGATAATCCCGGTCGGTGTCACAAAGCTCTGAGCGTCATGCACAGAAAAGCTGTTTGCGATTCGATTCATCGTATCCTCAACCCGATATGTTTCCGCCCCGTTCTGCAGCAGAATTTTCCCCGTTAACACGCAAACCGCCGCCACTTCATGCAAAAATCCTTCCTTGCTGTCCTTCCTCTTATATGACCCTAAGAAACCATTCATTTTTCACGTCTTCTCTCTCTCTTTTTTTGAGTATGATCATTATAATATGAGCATTGGCTGATAACAATACTTTCACATTGTTTTAAAAGATGAAAATGTCAAAGATAAAAAAGCATGGTATAATTAATTGATGTAAAAATCACTGTTTCGTCATTCTATGCCGCTTGACGCAAGTGATTTGAGTAAAATGGCTTCATCACGTCGATACTTTTAATGCATGACGCCCATGCATACAATGTGACTAACTATCGGGTGTGCATTAATTATCGAATTGTGCAAATTTGAGAGGAGTGTTTCACACTAATGATCAAACTCGTATTGATCAGGCACGGTCAGAGTGCTTGGAACCTTGAAAACCGTTTTACTGGTTGGACTGACGTAGACCTTACGGAAAAAGGGGAACAAGAAGCAACAGAAGCAGGAGAAATTCTGAAGAAAAACGGCTACACATTTGACCAAGCCTATACTTCTGTGCTCACAAGAGCAAACCACACCTTGTGGAATGTGCTTCACGCGCTCAATCTTACTTGGATTCCTGTCGAACATTCATGGCGTCTGAACGAACGTCATTATGGCGCGCTTCAAGGACTGAACAAAGCAAAAACTGCTGAAAAATACGGCGCTGAACAGGTACATATCTGGAGACGTTCCGCTGATATTAAGCCACCGGCTCTTGAAAAAGATGATGAGCGTTTTGTTGCACAGCTGAACGATCCGAGATATGCTGATCTTCCTGAATCGGAACAACCGCTGACGGAAGATCTTCTGGACACGGTTGATCGTGTACTTGTTTATTGGAACAATGAAATTGCTCCGAAAATCAAGGAAGGCAAAAAAATAATTATCGCTGCTCATGGCAACTCTCTGCGTGCGCTTGTTAAGCACCTTGACAGCGTCGATGCGGACACAATCGTTGGTCTGAACATTCCTACAGGTACACCACTTGTTTATGAATTAGATGACGATCTGAAGCCGCTCAATCGCTACTACCTGACTGCTGAGGGCCCTAGCGATAAAGAAGTACTTCCCTCTGCAGAAACAAAATAATTTCATTTGAAAAACACTCCATGCGGAGTGTTTTTTTTTACAATCAGGGAGTATATGATTTTACAGCAAAGCACATAGAATCTGAACCAAACGCACAGGTAGCGGATTGCCCGTAGTCGCACCCAGTTAATACAAGCAAACGCAAAATAAAAAAAGCCCTTGAAAACTCAAGGGATCAATTATGGATTGATTACGTTAAAAACTTGATTCCTTGATCGTGATGGGCAATCCGATCAATACAGGAATTTAACACATCCATATAAAATAACTGGGTAACCATGCAAGGTGCAAAGTATTATGATGGGCATTTAACAACTCATAACAAAATTATTGTAAACCCTTTCTTCAAAAATGTAAAGGCTAACATTTCATTTACATGCACGTTTTCATTTAGTCAAAATGAGACGCTTTTTCGTTGTTTTTATTTAAAATTCACTTGTACGGTGAGCCATTATCTATAACTCTCATAACCGTATAACCGGCAGCCGAAACGGTTCGTCGCAGCTCGTCTGCCGGCAGCGGATGCCGCATATGGACCGTAGCCAGCCGTTTATCCAAACTGGCCTTTGCCAAGACACCATCCAGAGTATTGAGCGCATTTTCAATGTGAATCACACAATTCTGGCAAGTCATCCCATCAATCTGCAAAGTCTTTACATACGGATAGTGGGCTGCATTCCGATCATGAACCTTTATTTTCTTTACAGGCACATCACCGGATCCGCAGCAACCCGACCGCATTTTTTTCCTTGTGCTGCGTAAAGCAAATCCAGCCAGTATGATGAGAAATGCAACAATAAGAAACGTCGCCATTTAATCAGATCCTTCCACCGTGTTTCTAATACGGATTACTTGCGAATCATTGCACGCAATTCAGTGGTTGTCGGTTTTCGAATCGATGCAGTCGTAATGGAACACGGCTTGTGTCGCGCATTTTGTTTGAGATTTTCAATAGGACATGATCCACTCAACCCGCAGTCCGTGCACACATTTTTATTTCTCTTTACATAACGAATCGCCAAAAAATACATTGAACCGATCATTAAAAGAACAAGAAGTGTCGACAGGTTCACAATCAAGCCTCCCATCATTACTAAGTTCACATAAATGGCTCAAGCGTGTGCCCCGGTACTGCGCAGCTTAATGTCAGTTGACCGCGGAGCAGGCCGCAAAAGCATATAGAGTACAAACGCCACAATGATTAAGGCAAGAATCGAACCAAACCCAAAACTCTTACCAAGGAAGAACACGCTGCCTAATTGATAGGTGACGAAGGCAATACTATAGCCGAGCAGAGTTTGATAGCCCAAGGCAATAAATGTCCATTTAATACCGCCCATCTCTCTGCTCGTTGCCCCGATCGCAGCAAAGCAAGGTGGATTAAAGAGATTGAACAGCATGAAAGATAAAGCACTGACACCTGTAAACATTGAACCGACACCGGCAATGAGTGCTTGGGTATTCGATTCATCAGAAACGCCACTTAAAACTGCCAAAGTGCCGATTGCATTTTCTTTCGCCACCAGCGCACTGATTGTCGCCACCGCACCTTTCCAAGTACCGAAGCCTAGCGGGGCAAAGAACCAACTGATCAATTGACCAAGTGTAGCGAGAATGCTCTGATCAATATCATCAACCATGCGCATATTCCACCCAAATGAGGAGAGGAACCAGATTAACCCGCAGGCAATGAAAATGATTGTTCCTGCCTTGAAAATAAAATGTTTTCCCCGTTCCCACATATGAATGACAACGCCCTTAGGCGACGGCAAGCGGTAGGATGGAAGCTCCATAACGAACGGTGCAGGATCACCGGCAAACAGTCTTGTTTTCTTCAGGATGATCCCGGAAACAGCAATCATCGTCAATCCTAGAAAATACATTGCCGGTGCGATCCAAGTAGAGCCGGGAAAAAATGTTGTTACAATCATCGTAATGATCGTTAACTTTGCACCACACGGAATGAATGTAGTGAGCATAATCGTCATTTTTCTATCCTTCTCATTTTCAATTGTCCGTGTTGCCATAATACCCGGAACACCGCAGCCGGAACTGATCAGAATTGGAATAAACGACTTTCCTGATAGACCGAAACGTCGGAAAATTCGGTCCATTATAAAGGCAACACGCGCCATATAACCGGAATCCTCCAAAATGGAAAGAAAGAAAAAGAGAATCAGCATCTGCGGCACAAAGCCAAGCACTGTACCGACACCTCCGATAATGCCGTCAACAATTAATCCGTTCAGCCAGTCAGCTGTCCCGATTACTTTTAGAAAATGATTTGCACCTTCTGTAATCCACCCACCAAATAAGGTATCATTTGTCCAATCAGTCACAATTGTTCCAAGTGTCGTTACCGAAATATAATAGACGAGCCATATAATACCTGCAAAAATAGGTAGTGAAAGAAAGCGATTTGTGACGATCCGGTCAATCTTGTCAGAAGCTGTCAATTTCCTGCCTTTTTTATGTAATGTATCTTCAAGTATGCTCGCAATATAATCATAGCGCTCATTCGTAATTATCGACTCACTGTCATCCTCAAAATTCTTTTCGGCCTGACTTACGATCGTATCCAGCTTTGCCCGTAATTCTTCGGACAGAATGGCTCCTGCCAGAACCTTTTCATCACGTTCAAAGAATTTTACGGCATACCAGCGCAAACGTTCCGGTTCAAAATGTTCCTTTACAAGTGATGAAATTGATGCAATGGATACTTCAACTTCTTTGCTGAATATTTGTTTTGCAGGATTGACTGTCTCGGCGGCCAAATCAATAGCTTTTTCCGCAGCTGCCATAGACCCTGTTCCTTTAACCGCTGATGTTTCAATTACAGGACATCCAAGTTCATCTGCGAGTTTTTTCACATTTATTTTATCGCCCGACTTTTTTACCACATCAATCATATTCAAAGCGATGACTGTTGGAATGCCTAATTCAACAACTTGAGTTGTCAGGTACAAATTGCGTTCCAGATTTGTACCGTCAACCAGATTAATGATCGCATCCGGACGTTCGTGAATCAGGTAATTACGACTGACCACTTCCTCAAGAGTATAGGGTGAAAGTGAATAAATTCCTGGAAGATCGGTAATAATCACATCTTTATGACCTTTAAGACGGCCTTCTTTCTTCTCAACTGTTACCCCAGGCCAATTGCCGACATATTGACTGCTGCCGGTTAAATCATTAAACATCGTAGTCTTACCGCAGTTCGGGTTACCGACTAAAGCAATTTTCATTGTCACTGTCCTCCCCAAGTTCAAATTTTACTATCGATAAACGCTTTTAATTAGATAAGTTCAATATTCTCAGCCTCAACCTTACGAATGGATAGTTCATAACCACGTACTTGAATTTCAATCGGATCGCCGAGTGGTGCAATTTTTCGAACAAAAAGTTCCGTCCCTTTTGTAATTCCCATATCCATAATTCGCCTTTTCAGTGCGCCTCCTCCATGGATTTTGGCTACAGATACGGTTGCACCGGGTTGTATTTCTTTTAATGTTTTCATGGCCACAGATCCTCCTCCAATGATTAAACAGTCATGACACGTCTGGCCATCGTTTTGCTGACTGCCAGTCTTGTGCCTTTTATTGATACAATGACATTGCCGTCCATTTCGGCAATGATCGTAACCTCTGTATTCTCCACAAATCCAAGGTTGCCAAGAAGCCGACGCGTTTCATCTTTACCGCAAACACAAGACACATGTACCCGTTCCCCCGTGTGAACCATGCTTAGTGGTATCGCAGGAGTGCATTGAGTTTTAGAACCCATCCGATGACAGCTCGTTTCATTAAGTAATGATAGGTTCGTATTTTTCATAACTATTCTCCTTCCATCAAGCAACAATTGGGATTAATAGCGAAGAATGAACATCCAAACTTCTTTGATAATGATAATTGTTTTCAATTAAATTTTAATGGAATTAGCGTTGTTTCACAATCCTCAATTGTGAACTTATCGTGACACCTGCCTAAATCAGAACATACATTCTCTTTTTCGACTTTTCATATTATTTTTCAACAATATAAAACTAAAATAAGAAATATTTACTAAAAATGCCTCATATATATTTACAAATAGTTTTGTTCAACCTATCATTTTCTTAGGAGGCATAGGTATGTCTAGTAACAGCAATTCTACTGAATTAGATTTTAAAAAAATGATTGATCTCGTTATGGACGCCATCCTGATCCTTGGCGGAGACGAAATTGTTTATTCAAATCGAGCGGCTAATCGCTTACTCTCTTTTGATGAACATACTTCGCTGTCCGGCCTTTCTATTGGCATGTTTCTTGATCCTTCGGATATGCCCATAATACACGCCTCGCTGAATAAGATCTGCTGCCGCCAAAGCGATATGGAGTCCGTCCAGCTTTCCATACATTCGAGTAGTAATGTCCAAATTCCCGCGGAAATAACTCTTCTTCATTTTTCGGATCAGGACCAATCTCTCGTTCAGTTAACCATTCGTGACATCAGCACCCGCAAAATAGCTGAGGAAAGTATGATTCAATCTGAAAAGCTCTCAGTTATCGGGGAATTGTCTGCAGGAATTCTCCATGAAATTAGAAATCCGCTCACTTCAATTAAAGGCTTTTTGCAATTGATGCAAACCACTGAACAGCTCAATCAAGACTACCTTGATATTATTATGCGCGAGATTGAACAAATCGAAAAAATCACAAGTGAACTGTTATATTTTACGAAGCCGAGAAGTGAGCGTTTTGCCCAAGTTGATCTTTCAAACATTGCTCATGAA
Organism: Sporolactobacillus shoreicorticis; assembly: GCF_024125445.1. GTDB lineage: Bacteria > Bacillota > Bacilli > Bacillales > Sporolactobacillaceae > Sporolactobacillus > Sporolactobacillus shoreicorticis. Next base: position 77,748 of record NZ_JAMXWM010000016.1, read on the forward strand.
ACGCTGCAACTATTCGAATCGCAGGCGATGAATCTCAGAATTCAAATGGTTCTTGATACGGGAGACTGCTCTCATTTTATTTTTGGTGATAAGACCCAACTAAAACAAGTTTTCGTTAACCTTATTAAAAACGCTCTTGAAGCCATTCATCGTGACGGCACGATTACAATCCGTTTAACTTCCGTTGACCAATACGAAAAAGTCCTGATACAGGACACCGGTTCGGGAATCCCGCAGCACATTTTCAATAACTTGGGAAAATCGTTTTTTACAACAAAGGCGTCGGGTACCGGACTCGGATTGATGGTTACGTACACAATTGTAAAAAATCACAAAGGATCTGTGAACGTTACGAGCAAGGAGCACAGCGGCACAACGTTTCATCTGCGCTTTCCAAAAGTGACGGCGGACTGACTCTTAATCAGTCTTCAGTTTTTTGAAATGTTCTCTTTATCTATATAAGTTAAAAACTCCCTTAGACCTGCTGAATGGAGCAGTCCGGGAGTTTTTTTCCACAATTAAATCTTAACTTTGATAATGCGCAATAATTCCAGCTTCTTCATCAAGCGCCAATCGAAGCGATCCGTATGGGTTTTCTTTTAATTCGGTTTCAATCCAAAAGCGAAGCGCTTCAATAATGTTTGCCTCAATCAGAATCTGCTTGCGATTTCCAACGTAAGCTTCAGCTGAAAACCCATAGTCATCATCGTAGAGAAGCTCAATTTGAATTTCTTGCGGCGCAACGCCTTTTTTATCTGCTAAATGGATACATAGTGCATTGACAATATCTTGTTCGGAAATGCTCATCGTTTCCACGGATTGGAATCCTCAGGCTTTTTCCGTCGTGAAAAACTCGTGATAATATATCGGATGAGTGAAATGACGACAAGGATCGCAATCAAATTGATCAGAAAGCCGGCCATCATTCCAAATCCACCGAGATGTGAGAACAAACTGCCGAATAATAAACCGGACAGTCCTCCGAAGATCATTCCACGCATAAAGCTTCCACCAGTAAAATTTCTTGCTGAAGTTCCTGTACGTGTATTTTGACTGCGACTACGATTGCTCTTAAAAAATGAAGTCGTACCCGTACCTCGATTCGATTGAAAACTCTTAACTCCGGATCGATAACCTTTCGCGCTCACCAGTTGATCGGAACTATGAAAAACAAAATCTCCGGCGGGCGTGAAAATAAGCGCTAATGCAAGAAATGCAGCCATAATCTTCTTCATCGAATGTATCAATTCCTCCTATACTTTATGTATATTATTAATACGTTTCTATTTTGTAAAAAGTTTCATATGCAAGTCAAGACCGGACTTATAAGTGATGCTGAAAAGCAGACTGCAACTGATTCATTGCTTCTTTAAGCAAGCTTTGCGGACATGCAAGATTAATTCGAACAAATCCTTCTCCATCCGTACCGAACGCATACCCCTGATTAAGTGCGAGACCCGCTTCTTTGATTAGGAACTGTTGCAACCGCAGTTTATCCCATCCCAGTTTTCGGCAGTCAATCCAACCAAGATAGGTTCCTTCAATTGGTGTCATTTTTAGATCCGGCAAGTTCTTTTTTAAGAAATTGGTAACAAAATTAGCATTCTTTTTAATATAAGTGAGACATTGATCGAGCCAGCTTTCACCAAATCGATAAGCAGCTTCGGCAGCTGTCACTCCTAATGTATTAGGCTCGCCTAAACCGAACCGCCGCACCTGTTTTAAGTACTTCCTTCTAAGAGAAGAATTTGGAATGATAATATTTGATATTTGCAGGCCTGCAAGATTAAAGGTTTTGCTTGGTGCGGTACAAATGATTGAATGATCACTTGCTTCCTCAGAAATCAGTGCGTATGGCGTATGATGATGACCTTCAAACACGAGATCATGATGAATTTCGTCGGCAACCACAAGAACATCATATTTATTCGCAAGTTCCGCTACTTTCGCTAATTCTCTCTTGGTCCAAACTCTTCCAACCGGATTATGCGGCGAGCACAGGATCATAAGGCTGACCTTTGAGTTGGAAAGCTTATGCTCTAAATCAACAAAATCCATGCGATATACGCCATTGTCATTGATTAACGGATTCGTAACTAACTCCCGATTTTGATTCAGCGCCGACTTAGCGAACGGCGGATAAACCGGAGATTGTATCAGCACTTTGTCCCCTTCGCATGTAAATCCGTCGACAATAAGATTTAACGCCGTAACAACTCCCGGGCTGTGGCATATCCATTCTTTCTTAATTGCCCACTGATGACGGTGTGCCATCCATTGCTTCACAATTTGGTAATAGTCTTCTGAAGCGGAGGTGTAGCCGTAAATAGCATGCTGAATTCGATTAGAAAGTGCTTCCGTAATTTCAGCCGGCACCTGAAAATCCATATCTGCCACCCATAAAGGAATGAGATGCTCACCGCCGAAAAGCCGATCTGCCTCGTCCCATTTGATCGAAGCGGTCCCGTTTCGATCAGTCACTTGATCAAAATCATAATTTTGTACGATGACCATGCACATCCCTTCTTATTTCTCAACAATTAATGATTGGAGTTCTCCGCTCAGTAATCGAAGCTGCTCAAGCTGAGTATGAATTCTGATTTCTTCATTCATTAGCCTGGCTTCCTGATCTTCAAGTGCTTTCGTTACATCCCGGATCAACTCTTGCGAACCGCAACCATTCTTTTTTTTCATTTCAAAGACATTTTGAATGACTTTCAGAGACAGTCCCAAGCACTGCATTTCTTTGATGGCCATAAAATCATCTAAATTTTTTTGATTATACGCTTTATATCGATTGGACGTGTCCGGTTGTAGTAGTGCCAGTTCCTCATAATAACGAACGGTATCCTTCGTTGTTTTACATCGTTTGACAAATTCTCCGATTTTCACGTGATTCCTCCTTCGATCCGCTTGACGTGGGGTTAACCCCATCGTTTTTAATAACCCTATTAAGGTAATAAAGGGGGCATTCTAATGATCGCGAGTTTCTCTTTATTTTTTTACTCACTCTCGTGTCTTATTGCAGGAGGTATTTATTTTATAAGAAAGAGGCGCTGCTTCATAATCAGCATCTTTATCGCTGTACACTTTGCGAGCCTCATTCTTTCATTTTATCTTTTTATGTATCACACGGCCATACTGCAGTCAATTATTATTCTTCTCCTCTGCCTGATAACAAGACTCGCCAATGGTTATTTTATTTTTCATCATGTACGACTGGTGCATCTTGCCACAACCGCATTGCTATTTATTAGCATTGTCATTTTACAATCAATATAAAGGCTGATTAAAAAAAAAGCCTTTCCTCAGCTGTCGACCCGAGGAAGGACATTCTACTATACTAAATCACAAGCTTCGCCCGGCATCCAATGCGCATCTTGACCGTTCCACTTGACGTTGCATCCGATCGGATTAGTCAGCGGTATCGTCACTGATTTCTCATCAGTGAGCTCGCTCAGTGCACGATCCAAGTCGTTAACCGTCGCCTTCTCCGGCTGTCTCGGATTATCAAGCTCGCGTCCTGTATAAACCAGTTTCCGCTCTTGATCAAAAACGAAGAAATGAGGTGTTCTCAAGGCGCCATATGCGCGCGCTGCATCTTGCGATTGATCACGCAAATAAACCCACGGAAATTTTTCTTCATTCATCTGTTCAACCATATATTTAAAGGAATCTTTTGGATGCGTTTCTTCACTGTTTGAATTAATGGCGACGAACCGAACTCCTTTATTCTGATAATGTTCCGCAACTTTTCTCGTGGTTTCGTTTGAACCAAGAACAAAGGGACAATGATTGCATGTAAAGAACACGACAAGGATACGCGCCTCTGCAAAATGATCTAAATCATATGTTTTTCCGTCGGTCGCCGGCAATGAAAACTCGGGTGCTTTTTCACCAATCTGCAATGTAAATGCCACAGCAAAAACCTCCTTATTTGAACTCTTTTTATTGTACCATCATGATTTTTATAGGGAAAAGTATTTGCTTGAAGGTCTATCCTCTTGACTTCTATTCAATAGCTGAATATAATGATATCAATTATAAAACGGCGTTGACGGGGATTAGTAAACAATGAAAAATGCGCAAGAGAATGGCATCCATCGGCTGTGAGATGCCTCGCGTCATTCATGTTGAACCTGCCCTTGAGCAGTCCGGATGAAAACCGGATCGTCTTCTTCACGATACGAAGATCCAAGTGAGTACGGACTTGTGCTGTACTAACAAAGGTGGTACCGCGGGCAAGGCCTCTCCCCGTCCTTTTAATTTAGGATGGAGAGAGGCTTTTTTACGAAGGGAAAACAATAGATTATGGAAATAAAACGAGTGGTTGTAAAAATCGGCAGCAGTTCCTTGACGGATGCTCGCGGAAAACTCGATTTTGCCAAGTTGCAGGATCATGTCGATGCTATTGCCAGGTTAAAAGCGAACGGTCATGAGGTAGTTCTTGTATCGTCGGGTGCTGTTGCAGCCGGTTACGGTGGATTGGGATATCCGGCACGACCGGTCACCATTGCCGGGAAACAAGCCGCGGCGGCCGTCGGTCAGGTCATGCTGCTGAATAATTATGCAGAGGCCTTTCACAAATACGGAATGACCATCGGACAGCTGCTGCTCGCCCGCCAAGATTTTGAACGGCGTGAACAAATGAGTCACGCCTACTCAGCGCTCACAGAGCTGCTCAAACGTTCTGTGATTCCAATTATCAATGAAAACGACTCGGTTTCACTTGCCGAGTTGACCTTTGGCGACAACGATATGTTATCCGCCCTTGTAAGCGGCCTGATTCATGCAGATTTTCTTGCCATTCTTACGGATGTCAACGGTTTATATAACAAGAATCCGAATGAGTATGATGATGCGATCCGCTACCATTTTCTCGACACTCTGCCGAAACATCTGCTTGACGAAACAAGTGATGCCACAGGCTCAAAGGTAGGTACCGGCGGCATGAAATCGAAGCTGCGAGCGGCAAGGATGGCACTTTCTCTTGGTGTTCGGACGTTCATCGGAAAGGGCAAAGGTCCTGACAAGCTTGTTGCCATTATTAACGGAAATGGTGATGGCACATACATCGGGTCCGACTGTTTAAAACCATCGCTTAATGTTTCTGAACAATGGATTGCGCTTCACTCGCCGGTATCAGGAAAAATTGAAATTGATGACGGAGCGGTCAGGGCACTAATGAAGGAAGGCAAAAGTCTGCTCCCTGCTGGCATTAAGAAAATCAGTGGACACTTTCTTGCCGGAGAAGTGATTCAAATTACCGATCAAAAAAGCCATGTACTTGGCAAAGGTCAAGTCAATTATTCATCGGAACAGCTTGATGAAATTAAACGAATGTCGAGCAGCCGTGCCATGATTACGGTTAACGGCGGTCACCCGGAGGTTGTGCACCGTGATAATTGGGTACCGTGGACCGCAGTTCTCAAACCGGCCGCTTACGAGAGGAGCGCTACCCATGAATGATACTAAGGACAATGAATTAATTCATAAAGCAGAGTTAGCACATGAGGCATCTCAAGTAATCGCTGCAAAATCGACAGAAGAAAAAAATAGTGCTTTAAATCAAATTGCCGATTCTTTACGTGCCCATGCCGCTGAAATCATAGCCGCCAATCAGCAAGACATGCTACGGGCACAACAAAAAGGAATGACTGATTCGTTACTTGATCGGTTAATGCTTAACAAAGAACGTATCTTTGCAATGGCAAACGCTTTAGAGCATCTGGCAAATTTAGCGGACCCCATCGGTGATGAATTGGAAAACTGGGACCGTCCCAATGGATTGACAATCAAAAAAATCCGCGTTCCGATCGGGGTCATTGGAATGGTCTATGAGGCCAGACCGAATGTTACAGTCGATGCAGCAGGCCTTTGCTTAAAAACAGGAAACGCTGTCTATTTGCGTGGCAGCGCTTCTGCTCTTGATACGAATAAAGCAATTGTCGCTGTCATTCGCGCAGCACTTAATACGCTAGAGTTCCCTGCCGACAGCGTTCAATTACTGGAAGACACAAGTCATGAAACAGCCGGTCAATTTTTCCGGTTGAATGGATTGATTGATGTTCTCATTCCGCGCGGAAGCAGCAGACTCATTCAAACGGTCATTAAACAAGCAAGTATTCCTGTTTTGGAAACAGGAGCAGGAAATTGCCATGTGTTCATTGATGAGACAGCAAAACCTGAAATGGCGATCAGCATTGTGCTGAATGCAAAAACCCAGCGTCCTTCTGTTTGCAATACAATCGAAACAGTAATCATCCATCAAAAATGGTTTGATCAATTTGGTTCTGCTTTGTTGGATGCTTTACAAAAAGAACACGTATCCTGCCGGATTGATCCAATTATTGCCGGACAATTTCCTGACTTAAAGGTGGCGACAGAAGAAGATTGGGCCACTGAATATCTTGATAAAATCATTGCCGTTAAAATTGTTTCTGATCTGGACGAAGCGATCAGACATATTAATAAATATGGAACCAAGCACTCAGAATCAATTGTCACAGAAAATGCGGAACATGTTGCGACCTTTTTCAAGTTTGTTGATGCCTCGACTTTATATCATAACGCGTCAACACGATTTACCGATGGTGAAGAATTTGGATTTGGAGCAGAGATAGGAATAAGTACGCAAAAGCTTCATGCACGAGGCCCAATGGGACTTAATGCACTGACAAGTATCAAATATCTCATTGAAGGAAACGGACAAATTCGCCATTAATTTAACTGTAGAACCAAAAGCAGACACCTTTTTTGGTGTCTGCTTTTAGTTTTCATTGTTGAACTGAATTATACATCAGAAACAATAATATAGGCAACTTTAATTGGTCCGTGAACGCCGACAACAAGTCTCATTTCAATATCGGCACTATTGCTTGGTCCGGAAATGAAATTGATGTAGGAGGACACTTCTTCTCCATGCTCAACTTTATTCTCAATCAACTGCATCGCCTGTGTCATCCGAGGAACAATACAGCTTTTTGGAACAATAACGACCGATGTTTCCGGTAGGAGGCTGACACTCCTTGCCTTGTCTTTATCATTGAAAAGACCTGCAGTCGCTGATTCAGCAAGCATCACATCGCAAATCGACAAACCAATAGTCGCTTCTGCCGCTTTATCAATATTCTTGCGACCTTCTTTATAATTCCATGTATAAACCTGATAGCTATCTAAAACGTTACTAAGACCGAACGCTTCAAATCGTTCATCTTTGGTCGCAACAATTTTACCCGCACCGTATTTATCAATTAATTGCACCAATTGTTTTGCAAGTCCATCCAAAGTTGTTTCATAAACTGATGTATGAATCGGTTCGCATGCTTTTTTCATCATGACTGTAAGCTGCTCTTCAGAATAATCATTATAAACACGTTCCTGGGGCTTATGTGCCCAGATCGGCAATTCCGGAGCTTCACCCGGCGTTCGATTCAATTTCCCGGCTATTTTCTCAAGAAACGAATCACGATTTTCAATTGTTCCGTTCATAATGATTCACCTGTTCCTTTCGTCCGAATCGTTGCCGACTGCTGCTTATGTTTCTTAAACCAATCCCTGAAATTTTCTTTGCTTGGTGCCGGAAGATCTCTGCCATGAGTCCAAGGTTTCATCGGTCCCGGACCTTTTGGAATGGATCCGTTATGGACGAGCGGCTTTAACATAATCGGTGCCATTTTAGTGCCTGCTCTGAAAATCGCTGGAGAGGATGCACCAATACTGAATCCCTTCATCGCTGCTCGTTCCATAACCGGCGGATGGCCACCGCCTTCCACGTATTTTTCACGATGACGTATTAACAGTTTATGCAATGGTATTTTTACAGGACAAGCCTCTGAACATGCTGCACAAAGACTGGAAGCATAGGGCAATTTGCCATACTCTTCGTATCCCCCTAGAATCGGTGAAAGCACTGCGCCGATTGGGCCCGGATAAATCGAACCGTAAGCATGTCCGCCGATATGTCTGTAGACAGGACATACATTGATACAGGCTGCACAGCGGATACAGTGCAGCGCTGACTGAAAATCTGTTCCAAGAGCATTGGAACGCCCTGCATCAACAATAACTAAATGATAATCTTTTGGACTGTCAACAGCATCTTGATTTGGTTTTGGAGTTATATCCGTAACATAGGTCGTCAGGCGCTGACCAACTGAGCTTCGACAAAGCAAAGAAACCACAACATCAAGTTCTTTCCAGGTTGGAACAAGGCGTTCCATACCCATTACCGTGATCTGTGTTTCCGGAAAACTCGTCACCATGTTTGCATTGCCTTCATTCGTTACGAGGCAGATACTGCCGGTATCAGCGACCGCGAAGTTGCATCCGGTTATCCCCACATCAGCGTTCAAAAACTTGCTACGCAGTGTCTTGCGTGCAAATCCTGCCAGTTCTTTGGGGTCATCACTTCCTTCATAGCCCAATTTCCTGAATGCAACACGAATTTGCTGCCGGTTTTTATGAACGGATGGTACGACAATATGAGATGGCTGATCATGATCGACTTGAAGAATAAACTCAGCAAGATCTGTTTCGAGTACTTCACAGCCTTCTTCTTCGAGTACCTCGTTCAAACTGATCTCTTCAGTGACCATTGATTTTGCTTTAACTACATGCTTTGCATTTTTTTCTTTGCATACTTTTTTTATATAGTCGCGTGCTTCTTCCGCTGTTTCAGCGAAAAAAACATGTCCTCCGCGAGCTGCAAAATGATCACTCAACTGTTTCAGGTAATAATCTAGATTATTCAGTGTATGTGCCCTGATTTCTTCACCGGCACTTCGCCATTCTTCCCAATCACCTAGTGCTTTGTCCCCGATAGTTGCACTAAGCTTTCTTCCGCGCAGCCCATCCTGTGCTGAAGAAACGGCGTTCACCATAAAAGAGTCATGGATTGCTTCGTCAACCCCATCAAAGAATGGTCGATTTCCGACTTTCATCGGCATAATGCTCAGCTCCTTCAGTTTGATGGCTATTCAAAATTTGTGCGATATGCAATACCTTTATCGGTTTTCCAAGCCGCTTCATTCGTCCGCCAATATTCATCAGACAGCTGGCATCGGCGCCAACGACCACTTCAGCATCAGTTTCTTCAATATGACGAATTTTTTCATCAACCATTTGTTCTGATATAGGAAACATCTTCACAGAGAACGTACCCCCAAATCCGCAGCAGTCATAATTGTTCGGAAGCGGAACTAAATCAAGGCCTTTCACATGTTTCAGCAGCGTGTAGTGAGCCTCACGTTCACCAAGCAGTCGCGTCATGTGGCACGAGGTGTGCAGTGTCGCTCTTGCATGATATTCCGCGCCCACATCAACAACACCTAAGACACGTACAATAAACTGTGTAAATTCGTAGGTTCTGTTCGCAATGCGCTTCGCTTTTTCCTGCCATTCCGGTTCATCCGCAAAAAAATCAGGATATTCATGGAACATGGTCGCACATGATCCAGACGGACACACAATATAATCTGAATGTTCAAATGCTCGAATCATGTTCTTCGCCGGACCTTTCGTATCCTTCGCGTAACCGCTATTATATGCCGGTTGTCCGCAGCAAACCTGCCCCTCAGGAATATCCACTTCACATCCTAGCCGTTCAAGAACCTCTGTTACATCTTTTAAAACATCAACGTAAAACAAGTCTCCCAAACATGTTGTAAACAGTGAAACCTTCACTAATCCCAACTTCTTTCTTTTTGATTTGTGACATTTTCTTAAGTTATACAATGTTTTCGTCACAAATTTATCACTCTTCAATCACATTTTATACATATATAAAAAAAGATCAACCCAATTCAGTCAATTGTGATGATTAATTAGTTATAGTTCATATGCCTTTTTTCTATCTAATAATTATTCTATATAAGTTAAGGCTATAAAATTTCCTTACTTCATTAGCGTCTATTGATTATACAGCCCACATGAATTAGACAACGACAAAGCTCATCTTCCCAAACTTCCACTGAATCATTTTCATAAAGATATAGTTTTAAATTCAATTATATAGTCTTTATTAATTTGCAATTTGTATCGTGTGATCATGAGAAAACAAAACCAGACTGCTTTAAGCAAATTTTTATTTTTATCAC